>NZ_JAAFGZ010000027.1 GCF_010365105.1 Polaromonas sp.
GGCGTCGGCCGGCACGGCGCGTACACGCACGGCGCCGGAAGCGGGAGGTTTGGGGAAATTTTGATCGGACATGGCTGGGCGGTATTTTAGGACGGGCGTTGACTGCACGCGCAACGCGGCTTTTGGGCCAGGCGCGGGCGGCGCGGCGCGGCGGCAACCCGCCATGCCGTATGTCTTGGGGCTGTTGCCGGCAGCGCATTTACTTTTTACCCGGCACAGGTATATTTTGCTTTTCCCTGCGCAGATACCGGCCCGTCATGAAGCCGGCCCCGCCGCATCCACCTTACTGCCGCCTCACGCCATGAACACTTTTTCATCGACCGATGCCGGCAGTCAACCTGCGGCAACTGCGGACGACGAACCGCCCCGCTGGCGCCTGAAACGGCGCTGTGCGCTCACCCCGCGGCAAATGCTGCTCAGCTTTGCCACGCTGGCGGTGTTCAGCGCTGCCGTTGCCCTGCCCTTTGGTTTGCATGGCGTCTGGATGATTCCGCTGTGGTGCCTGGTGGAAATCACCATCGCCGGAACGCTGTACCTTTTTTACATGGTGCATGCGGCCGACGGCGAGCAGATCAGCTTCAGCCCGGAAGGCGAACTGGCCATCGAGGTGGTGCGCGGCCTGAATACCCAGCATTACTGCATGAACACGGCCTGGGCGCGCCTGGAACGCGGCGGTGCCCGCAATGACCGGTTGTGGCTGTGCTGCAGCCCGTTGCGGATCGAGGTCGCCACGCAACTGGGCTTTGGTGAAAAGCGCCGGGTGGAACGCGAGCTCAAGCTGGCGCTGGCCGAAAGACGGACCGGCATGGGCCGTACGCCGGACATGCAACCGCCCGTTCAGCAAGTTGTGAGTCACTCCTGAATCAATAGCTGCAAAGTGTTGCCGAATGTGCGGTACAGCCTTTTTTTATTTGAATTCCGGGAAATTTTCAAGCCGTTCACAAGCCTGAATCCGATGATTCCGCTTGGGTTGAAGGCATTCCGTGCATCGCAGCAGGCGTCAATGCGGTGTTCGCAGCCCTCATGGCAGCGCCCGTCCGGATGCCGGCCGGCTTTCCGGATTCGGCTCAGCGCCGTGCGTCGATGTCCCGGATCAATTGCTCCATCTCTGCAATCTCCCGAACCTGTGTTTCAGCGATTCCATCGGCCAGCTTGCGAACGCGGGGGTCGGTGATCCGCGCCCGCGTGCTGGTCATGATGGCGATTGAATGGTGCGGAATCATCGCGCGCATGTACGACACGTCGTCGACCGTTGCCTGGCTTCGGACCAGCCACAGCGACACCGCAAAGATCAGCGAACTGGCAATCGCGATGCCCCAGTTTGCGCTGCGGTTTTTGAGCATGTGGGTCATGAACATCAGCATGACGATGGCCATCGTTGCACCCATGACCAGCGCCATATACGCCCGCGTCTCGCTAAAAAACACATGGCCCAGCTCGTAGGTGTTCAGGTACATCAAACCGAACATCACGAGGGTCGACACCAGGACCATGGCAATAAAACGTCGATAGGGGTTCATTTTCATCCTCCGGCCAAAAATAGAATCATCGCGCTGGCCAACAGGGTCTGGCGTAGCTGAATGGCGGTGAAGACTGTAGGGTTCCATCGAGAGGACAGGCCCAGCATCCCTCAATCCAATATCCGCGCGGCCAGGCGGGTTACCCGTAGATGTCGTTTGACCTTCCCACAATGGCAAGGTGGAAAGTATGCTTTTCCTCCATCCAACCTCATCAAGGACCTGCAAATGAATACGTTTGAAGTCAAGGACATGACCTGTGGCCATTGCGTCAGCACCATCACCCAGGCCGTAAAAGCAATGGACCCTGACGCCAGGGTGCAGATCGACCTGGCAACGCACCGCGTCGGGATCGAATCCAGTGACGCCTCTGCCGCGCAGTGGAGCGATGTCATCACGCAAGCAGGCTACACCCCCATCGCGATTCAGGGCACAGCCCAAGCCTCAACACCAGCTGCCACGCCAGCACGCAAGGGCTGCTGCTGCGGCTAAGCCTTGTGGTCAGCGTTGCTTGAGCTGCCCGGGTGTTCGCTGCCGCACAGACGCCGCAAGTTTTCAGGTTTACAAAAAAGCTTGGCCTAAAACCTCGATTCAGTTTCTGACAAATCCCGGAAGTCTTGCTTGCATCGCAGCGATTCCGTTCTTCATGCCAACCACAGGAGCTTTCACATGCTGTCACTTCGCACCGTTGCGTTTATAGCCGCCACTTTCACCTTGGGCCTTGCCGGATGTGCCCAGACGCCCGTTCATGAGGATGCACACCATCCTTATGCCTCGCCTACGGCAGGCATGCCCATGGACGGCCAGGGTGCCTCCATGGCCCGCATGGACGAGCAGATAAAAGCCATGCAGGCCATGCACGACAAGATGATGAAGGCCAGGACGCCGGAACAGCGCAACGCCTTGATGGCTGAACACATGAACGTCATGCAGGACAGCATGGCCATGATGGGAGGCATGGGCGGTATGGGCGGCATGAGCCGTGGCGGCATGATGGGCCAAGGCAGCATGGATGCAAAGCCCGGCATGCCCGGCATGCATGGCAAAGGCGCGATGGAGGGCAACATGGGCATGGACCGTCAGATGATGGAAAAGTGCATGCAGATGATGCAGTCCATGATGCAAATGATGACGGACCGCATGCCGCCAGCCCCGGCCAAGCCTTGAAGGAAGATGAAATGAACATCTCACACCTTTCGGCTGCCACGCAGTCAGGCGGTGGGTTTCAGGTATCCGGTGGCGCTGAAACCCTCCACAGGCATGGCTGACTGAAATGCACATGTTCTCTGGTGGTGGTCATCACATGGGCGGAATGCACTATTTCTGGTGGATTTTCTGGATTTTTCTGGTTGGCGTGCTTGCATTCTATGGATGGGGCCGGTCAAAAAATCGGCAGCCCTCTTCGCGGGAGACGCCGCACGCGGTGTTGCAGCGGCGGCTGGCCGACGGCGAGCTCACCCCCGAAGAGTATGAAAAGCGCAAAGCGCTGCTTGATCGGGATGGCACCAGGTCCTGATACCAGCGACCGGTGCTTTCGCCAGTCGCTGGCCATGACATCCGGGAAGAACAGCGACTGTCTGTTCATGGGTGGCCCACTCGACTTCAAGCAGCGGCGTGCCCTCCCCTCACGGACCGGCGACGCGGTTATTTGTTGGGAACCCCTGGGTTTGCGGTCGGCGTTATTGCATTGAGATTCGGAAGGGTTTTTGCTGGAAGGCGTCATGCTGATGTGGCTCGCGCTGACCGCACTTTCGCTTGCTTTCGTTGCCGTGGACGTGCGCGCAAATCCTGAAATCTAAAAGTGTCTGTATCGGCAAAGGCGAAGGTATCAGACATGCCAACTGAGGCCGCGCCGCAGATTGAACTTTTGGGAATGATGACCCTGACGCTCACCGAGTGGATCGCCCCGGATACCCCCCAACAGGGATTGCGGACAAACCATCGAATTCGACGAGGACTTACACCATGGATTTACCTTCCAAGCACAACCCAGTTGGTCATTCGGACCACGGCCACGGCGTTCACGGCGCTGCCTCCGGCAGGGACGGCCCGCTGAAAGACTCCGTATGCGGCATGACGGTGACGACTGCATCGCAGCACCACCTGGAGCACGACGGACGATCCTTCTACTTTTGCAGCGCCAAGTGCAAGTCGAAGTTCGAGGCAGCGCCGGCTACTTACACAACAAACGACGGTGCAGCTGGTTCAGAGGCGCCCGAGGCATCTGAACCAGCAGATCCCGGCACGATTTACACCTGCCCAATGCATCCCGAGATCCGGCAGGACCATCCGGGCAATTGCCCGATATGCGGCATGACGCTGGAGCCCGTCATGCCCACTCTGGACGACGACGAGAACCCCGAACTCGCGTCCTTCACCCGCCGCTTCTGGTGGACGCTGCCGCTGACCGTGACCGTGGCAACGCTGTCCATGTTCGGCCACCGGCTGGGCTGGTTCGACATGGCCACGCAAAGCTGGGTCGAGCTGGTCCTGTCCTTGCCGGTGGTGCTGTGGGCCGGCTGGCCGTTTTTCGTGCGCGGCGCACAGTCGGTGGTGAACCGGAGCCCCAACATGTGGACGCTGATCAGCCTGGGCACGGGCGCCGCCTTTGTCTACAGCGTGGTGGCGACGCTGGCGCCTGGTGTCTTTCCGGCCTCCTTCATCTCGATGGGCCGCGTGGCGGTGTATTTCGAGGCGGCCGTGGTCATCATCTCGCTGACGCTGTTCGGCCAGCTGCTCGAACTGAAGGCGCGGTCCAAGACCTCGGCGGCCATCAAGTCACTGCTTGGGCTTTCACCCAAGACGGCGCGTCGCGTGAAGCCGGACGGCAGCGAGGAAGACATTCCCCTGGCCGAGGTACACGAAGGCGACAGCCTGCGCGTGCGTCCCGGCGAGAAGGTGCCGGTCGATGGCGTGGTGCTGGAGGGCAGCAGCGCCCTGGACGAATCCATGCTGACCGGCGAGCCGTTGCCGGTGACCAAGCGGGTCGGCGACAAACTGATCGGCGCCACGCTCAACACCAGCGGCTCCTTGCTGATGCGCTCCGAGCATGTGGGGTCGGCGACCGTGCTGTCGCAGATCGTCCAGATGGTGGCGCAGGCGCAGCGCTCCAGGGCGCCGATGCAGCGCATGGCCGATGTGGTGGCCGCGTATTTTGTCTATGGCGTCGTGGGCATCGCGCTGCTGACCTTCTTTGCCTGGGGCTTCTTCGGCCCGCAGCCGAGCTGGGTCTATGGCCTGATCACGGCGGTGACGGTGCTGATCATTGCCTGCCCGTGTGCGCTGGGGCTGGCCACGCCCATGTCGATCATGGTCGCCACCGGCCGGGCCGCCACGCAAGGTGTGCTGTTCCGGGACGCCGCCGCCATCGAGAACCTGTGCAAGGTTGACACGCTGATCGTTGACAAGACCGGCACGCTGACCGAAGGCAAGCCGGCGTTCGAGGTGGCAGTGGGCGCCCATGGCTTCAGCGAAGACGAGGTGCTGCGCCTGGCCGCCAGCCTGGACCAGGGCAGCGAGCATCCGTTGGCGGCCGCCATCGTCAACGCGGCACGGGAGCGCAAGCTGTCCCTGGAAAAAGCCGAGGATTTCGATTCCGCGTCGGGCATCGGCGTGAAGGGCGTGGTCGGCGGCAAGTCGCTTGCCATTGGCAATGCAACACTGATGGAGCAGCTCGGCATCGACATGGCACCCCTGGCCGACCGGGCCGAGCAACTGCGCGGCACGGGCGCCAGCGTCATGCACCTGGCGGTGGATGGCCAGCTGGCGGGGCTGCTGGCGGTGTCCGATCCCATCAAGGCCAGCACCGAAGAAGCCCTGACGTCGCTGCGCAAGTCGGGCCTGCGCATCATCATGGCCACCGGCGACGGCCTGACCACCGCGCAGGCCGTGGGCAAGCGCCTGGGCATCGACGAGGTGCATGGTGAGGTCAAGCCGCAGGACAAGCTGCAACTGGTCGAACGCCTGCAAAAGGAAGGCCGCATCGTCGCCATGGCCGGCGACGGCATCAACGACGCCCCGGCGCTGGCCAGAGCCGATGTCGGCATCGCCATGGGCACCGGCACCGACGTGGCCATGAACAGCGCGCAGCTCACGCTGGTCAAAGGCGACCTGCGCGGCATTGCGACGGCGCGGGCCTTGTCGGTCGCCACGGTGGCCAACATGAAGCAGAACCTCGGCTTTGCCTTTGTCTACAACCTGCTGGGCGTGCCGCTGGCCGCCGGCGTGCTGTTTCCGTTCACCGGCTGGCTGCTGTCGCCGATGGTCGGCGCGGTGGCGATGAGCCTCAGCTCGGTCTCGGTGATCAGCAATGCACTGCGGCTGCGGATCACGGCACTCAAACCGGACGATTGATCCGGCCAATGAAGTTTTTGGCGCTTGTGCGGGCGTGTTGACTGTCAGTGGTGGTTTTTGAAGCTTGTCTTTGCGCAAGCTGACTCTGCATGCCCCGGGCTCAACCGGACAGGGCTTGTTCGCGATGCGATGCGTTGCGCTGCACGTTCAGCCAAGCGCAAGAGCCGGCCCATGGTTTACTCCTGAATTCATAGCTGCCCGCGCATGATGGACGTGCCGAAATGGCATTTTTCGCTTGAAATTCAGTCCCTGTGCAGAGGTTCAGGCGACCCTTGTCCTGCATCCGGATTGCTCCCTCCCGCCTTGGGCGAAAAGAGAAGTCCGGAGCCGAAGGCAAAAACCACCGGCCAGGCTGAGCCGTTCCGAATGGAAGAGGCCTTCGGCTTCACGTCGCGACCAGCCGGTAGCCCACGGCGGTTTCCGTCAGCAGGTGCTGCGGCTGGGCCGGGTCAAGCTCCAGCTTTTGCCGCAGGTGGCCCATGTAGATGCGCAGGTAATGGCTTTGCCCGGCATGCGACGGTCCCCACACCTCGCGCAGCAGTTGGCGGTGCGTCAGCACCCGGCCGGCGTTGGCGACCAGCACGCCGAGCAGCCGGTATTCGATGGGCGTGAGGTGGACTTCCGCGCCGGCGCAACGCACCAAACGTGCCTGCCGGTCCACCTCGACTTGGCCAAACCGGAACACCGGATCGGCCACTTCCACCGCCGCGCCGCCACCCGCGGCAGCGCGCGGGCGGCGCAGGTTGGCGCGCACCCGGGCCAGCAGCTCGCCGACGCCGAAGGGCTTGGTCAGGTAGTCGTCGGCACCGGCGTCCAGCGCGGCGATCTTCTCGTCTTCGCTGCTGCGGGCCGACAGCACGATGATGGGCACGCCCGACCAGCCACGCACGTCGCGGATCACCTCCAGCCCGTCGCCGTCGGGCAGTCCCAGGTCGAGCACCAGCAGGTCGGGCTTGCGGGTGCCGGCTTCGCTCAGGCCTTTTCTGGCCGTGTCGGCCTCGAACACCTGCCAGCCCTCGGCCTCCAGTGCGCTGCGGACAAAACGGCGGATTTGCGGTTCGTCTTCAATGATGACAACAACGGGAGTGACCATCAGCGCAGTTTAGAGCCTGCGCAGTGCCGGGCAGCGCAGGGCGCGTGCTGACAGGCGCACAGCGTCATTCATTTTCCGGCGCCGGCTCGGGCGGCGTGCTGCGCGGCAGCGTCACGCTGAACTCTGCCCCGCCGCCCTGGGCATTGCGCGCCACGATGCTGCCACGATGTGCATCGACGATGGCCTTGCAAATCGCCAGCCCCAGCCCGACACCCGGCGTGGCGGATTCGGCCTGGCCCCGGGTGAATTTATTGAACAGTTCGGCCTCGCGCCCGCGCAGCGCGGGCGGCAGGCCAGTGCCGTGGTCGCGCACGCTCATCACCAGGCTGTCAGGTGTTGCGTGCGCGTGGATTTCAAGCGGAGGCGCGCCGTATTTGGCCGCGTTTTCCAGCAGGTTCACCAGCACGCGCTCCATCAGCACGGCGTCAAACTCGACCAGCGGCAAGTCCGGCGGAATGTCGGCCTGCACGGGCAGACCATCGAGCGCGGGTTGCGCGGCGCGAATCGCCGAGCCCGCCACCTCTTCGACCGACTGCCATTCGCTGCGCAGGATGACCGCGCCGTTTTGCAGTCGCGCCATGTCCAGCAGGTTGCTCACCAGCGCATTGAGCTGGCGCGCCTGCTGTGTCATGGCCTGCGCCATGCCGGCCTGCTGCGGCGCCAGTGGCGGCTGCGAGCGCTGCAGCGATTCGGCCAGCCCGATCAGCGCGGTCAGCGGCGTGCGCACGTCGTGCGACAGGGCTGCCAGCAGCGTGTTGCGCAGCCGTTCCGACTCCATCTCGACCACCGCCTGCTGGGCAATGTCCACGTAATGCACGCGCTCCAGCGCAATGGCGACTTGCCGCGCCAGCGTGTCGAGCTGCTGCAATTGCTCGGGAATCACGAGCCAGCGGGGCCTGGCGGGCTGCAGCGCCAGCACGCCGCGCACCCGCATGGGCGCCTTCAGCGGCACGTAATGCCAGGGCTGGGCGGACAGCGTGGACGTGGCCAGCCCGGCGGCCTGCCCATGCCGAAACGCCCAGTCGGCCACGCTGGCGTCAAAGCCCGGCGGCGCCTGGCCGGGCAGCACCAGCTGGTCCCGGGCATCGGTGGTGAGCACCAGCGCCTGGCCGCCGAAGTCGCGCTGCACGGCAGCCTCGCCGAGTTCGGCCACCTGCGAGTGCAGCAAGGCGGCTGACAAATCGCGCGTCAGCTCGAACAGCGACTGCGCGCGGCGCTCGCGGCTGCTGGAGATGCGCACCTGAAAACGCAGGCCCGCCGTCAACTGGCCGGTCAGCAGCCCGACCACCAGCATGACGGCGAACGTCACCACATACTGCAGGTCGCTGACCGCCAGCGACAGGCGCGGCGCGACAAAAAAATAGTCAAACGCAGCGACATTGAGAAACGCCGCCAGCGCCGCCGGGCCGCGCCCGAACTTCAGCGCCACCAGCACCGTGCCGAGCAAAAACAGCATCACGATGTTGGCCAGGTCGAAGACATCGAGCAGCGGCGTGGCCAGCAGCGTGACGGCCACGCTGCCGGCCACCGCCCAGGCATAGCGCGGCAGGCTGCCATACCAGGCGGCTGCAGCGTCTTCGTCGCTGCGCGGCACGGCCGGTACCAGGCGCCGGCTGCTGCGGGCATCGCCCACTTCCACGATGTCCAGCGTGGGCGCCAGACGGGCCAGCCGGCGCGTCAGGCTGCGGCCGCGCCACAGCGTGTGCCAGTCCGGCGGTGCGGGCCGCCCGACGACCAGCGTGGCGCAGTTGAGCGCCTGCGCCTGTGCCACCAGTTCGGCGGCGACATCGCTGGCGGCCAGCACGGCGGTCGCCGCGCCCAGTTCGTCGGCCAGCTTGATGACGGCCAGAATCCGGTCGCGCCCGGCCTCGCCGAGCCGCTGCAGGCGCGGGGTCTCGACATACACCGCATGCCAGCGCACATTGAGCTGGCCGGCCAGCCGCGCCGCCGTGCGCACCGTCTGTTCGGCGCCTTCACGCGGGCCGATGCAGGCCAGCAGGGCGCCTTCGGTGTTCCACACCGAAGCAATGGATTTTTCGGCGCGGTAGCTGCGCACATCGTCCTCGACATGCTCGGCGGTGCGGCGCAGGGCAATTTCGCGCAGGGCGATCAGGTTGCCCTTGCGAAAAAAGTTCTGCGCCGCGCGCTCGGCCTGCTGCGGCAGATAGACCTTGCCGGCCTTCAGGCGCGCCGTCAGCTCGTCGGGCGTGACATCGACCAGGATGATCTCGTCGGCGGCGTCCAGCACGGTGTCAGGCACGGTTTCATTGACGCGGATGCCGGTGATGGCGCCCACCGTGCCGTTCAGGCTTTCCAGGTGCTGCACGTTGATGGCCGACCAGACATCGATGCCGGCGTCCAGCAGCTCCTGCACGTCCTGCCAGCGCTTGGGGTGGCGCGAGCCCTCGACGTTGCTGTGCGCCAGTTCATCGACCAGCAGGACGGCCGGCTTGCGCGCCAGCGCGCCGTCCAGGTCGAATTCCTGCAAGGTTCGGCCACGGTAAGGCACCTGGCGCAGCGGCAGCTGCTCCAGCCCGGCCAGCAGTTCGGCGGTTTCGCTGCGGCCGTGGGTTTCGATGACCCCGACCACGATGTCGCGGCCGTCTTTGAGTTCGCGCTGGGCGGCGCCGAGCATGGCGTAGGTCTTGCCGACGCCGGCGCTGGCGCCGAAATAAATGCGCAGCCGGCCACGCGCGCCCTGCGCTTCCTGTTGCTGCAGCCGCTGCAGCAGCGCGTCGGGGTCGGGGCGCTGGTCGGCGGGCAGGTTCATGGCGTCAGCTTACGGCAATCAGCCGGGCGCATGGGCGGTCGTCAAGGCATCAAGCGCCAGGTTGAGCCGCAGCACCTGCACCCGCGCCTCGCCCAGCAGGCCGAGCCAAGGCGTTTCGGTTTCCTGCGCGACCAGTTGCTCCACCTTTTCCAGCGGCAGGCCGCGCACCCGGGCCACGCGCGCGGCCTGGTAGCGGGCAGCGGCCGGGCTGATGTGCGGGTCCAGTCCGCTCGCCGATGCCGTGACCAGATCAACCGGAACCGGCGACGTGTTGCCGGGATCGGCGGCGCGCAAGGCCTCGATGCGCGCCTTGACGGCATCCGTCAGCGCCGGGTTCAGCGGCCCCTGGTTGGAGCCGCCGGACGCGGAAGCGTTGTAGGGCATCGGGCCGGTGGCTGAAGGACGGCCCCAGAAATAACCCGGGTCGGTGAAGTTCTGGCCGATCAGGCTGGAGCCGACCGGCTGGCCGTTCCGCAGGATCAGGCTGCCTGCGGCCTGCGCCGGAAACAGCGCCTGGGCCGCGCCCGTCACCACCAGCGGATACGCCACGCCGGTCAGCAGCGTCAGCAAGACAAACAGCACCAGGGCCGGACGAAGAATGGTTTTCATGGTTTTATTTCCTTAAACGAGGTGCATGGCGACCAGCAGCAGGTCAATAGCCTTGATGCCGATGAAGGGCACGATCAGGCCGCCCAGGCCGTAAATCAACAGGTTGCGGCGCAGCAGCGCGGCCGCGCCCACCGCGCGGTATTTCACGCCCTTGAGCGCCAGCGGGATCAAAAACATGATGATCAGCGCATTGAAGATCACTGCCGACAAGATCGCCGACGACGGGCTGCCCAGCTGCATCACGTTGAGTGCGCCCAGCTGCGGGTAAGTCGTCACGAAAATCGCCGGAATGATGGCGAAATACTTGGCCACGTCGTTGGCAATCGAAAACGTCGTCAGCGAGCCGCGCGTCATGAGCAGCGCCTTGCCGGTTTCGACAATTTCCAGCAGCTTGGTCGGGTTCGAGTCCAGATCAACCATGTTGCCCGCTTCCTTGGCGGCTTGCGTGCCGCTGTTCATGGCCACCGCCACGTCGGCCTGCGCCAGCGCCGGGGCGTCATTGGTGCCGTCGCCGGTCATTGCCACCAGCCGGCCTTCGGCCTGGTACTGGCGGATCAGCGCGAGCTTTTGTTCGGGCGTGGCTTCGGCCAGGAAGTCATCGACACCCGCTTCAGCGGCAATGGCGGCGGCGGTCAGCTTGTTGTCGCCGGTGATCATCACCGTCTTGATGCCCATGCGGCGAAGTTCGCCAAAGCGCTCCTTGATGCCGGCTTTCACGATGTCTTTCAGCTCGACGATGCCCAGCACCATGTTGCCGTCTGCCACGGCCAGGGGCGTGCTGCCACGGCGCGCGACCTCGTCGGCGGCGCGCATGACTTCAGCGGGCACGCTGCCGCCATGCGCCTCGACGTATTTGCGAACCGCATCCACCGCGCCCTTGCGCAACTGGCGGGTCGTGCCGTCGGCTTTTTGCACATCGACGCCGCTCATCCGGGTCTGGGCGGTGAAAGGCACTTCATGCACGTCGCCCACCAGCGGCTCGGCGTTGCCCGCGCGCTGCGCCAGCGTCACGATGCTGCGGCCTTCGGGGGTTTCATCGGCCATTGAGGCCTGCATGGCACACAGCGCCAGCGTGGCCTCCAGTACACCGGGTGCGGGCACGAAACTGGACGCCTGGCGGTTGCCGTGGGTGATGGTGCCGGTCTTGTCGAGCAGCAGCACATCCACGTCGCCGGCGGCTTCCACCGCGCGGCCCGACGTGGCAATCACGTTGGCCTGCATCATGCGGCTCATGCCGGCCACGCCCACGGCGGACAGCAGCCCGCCGATGGTGGTCGGAATCAGGCACACCAGCAAGGCCACCAGCGCGGTCAGGCTGACCACCGTGCCCGTGCCTGCGGCGGCAACGCTGAAAATCGAGAACGGCAGCAAGGTCACCGTGACCACCAAAAACACGATGGTCAGCGCCACCAGCAGAATCGTCAGCGCAATTTCATTCGGCGTCTTCTGGCGTTTGGCCCCTTCGACCATGCTGATCATGCGGTCCAGAAACGATTCGCCCGGATTGACGGTGATGCGCACCACCAGCCAGTCCGACAGCACGCGTGTGCCGCCAGTGACCGATGAAAAGTCACCGCCCGATTCACGCACGACGGGCGCCGATTCGCCGGTGATGGCGCTTTCATCGACCGACGCCACGCCTTCAATCACTTCGCCGTCAAGCGGAATCATGTCGTTGGCTTCGACCAGCACCACGTCGCCCTTGCGCAGGTTCTCGGCCTGCTCGGGCAAAAAGGTAGCGCCATGTTTGGGTTCCTTGAGCTTTTTGGCCCAGGTGCTTTTCTTCAGCCCGCGCAGGGAAGCCGCCTGCGCCTTGCTGCGGCCTTCGGCCAGGCTTTCGGCAAAGTTGGCGAACAGCACGGTGAACCAGAGCCACACCGACACGGCAAAAATAAAGCTGGCCGGCGTGTCGCTGTTGCCCTGCAAGGCCTGCAGGCCCAGCAAGGTCGTCAGGATGCTGCCGATATAGACAACAAACATCACCGGGTTGCGCCACTGGACACGCGGGCTGAGCTTGGCAAACGACGACACGATGGCGGGCTTGAGGAGCGCCGGGTCAAGCAGGACAAACGGTTTTTTGACAGTTGTATTCATGGTCTTTTCTCCTTACTTTCCGGCCCAAAGCATCAGGTGCTCCACCAGCGGGCCCAGGGCTAGCGCAGGCACGTAATTGAGCAGGCCGACCATCAGCACGGTGCCCACCAGCAGCAGCACAAACAGCGGCCCGTGCGTCGGCATGGTGCCGGCGGTCACCGGCAGGCGCTGCTTGCGCGCCAGCGCCCCGGCCACGGCCAGCACCGGCACGATCACGCCAAAGCGGCCCAGCCACATCGCCAGCCCCAGCGCGGTGTTGTAGAACGGCGTGTTGGCAGACAGCCCGGCAAACGCGCTGCCGTTGTTGTTGGCAGCCGAGGTAAAGGCGTAAAGAATTTCAGAAAAACCGTGCGCGCCAGGGTTGGCCACGCCGAGCTTTCCGGCCCCCGTCATCACCGCGATGGCCGTGCCGGCCAGCACCACAATCGGTGTCACCAGAATGGCGATCGAGGTCAGCTTCATCTCATGCGCTTCAATCTTTTTACCCAGGTATTCCGGCGTGCGGCCAATCATCAGCCCCGCAATGAACACCGCCAAAATAGCGAAGATCAGCATGCCGTACAGGCCGGTGCCGACGCCGCCAAACACCACTTCGCCGAGTTGCATCATCACCATCGGCACCATGCCGCCCAGCGGCGTGTAGGAGTCGTGCATCGAATTGACGGCACCGCACGAAGCGCCGGTCGTCACCACGGCAAACAAAGTAGAGCCGTTGATGCCGAAGCGCGTTTCCTTGCCTTCCATGTTGCCGCCCGACTGCATCACGCTGGCCGTCTGGTCCACGCCCAGCGCCGGCAGCAAGGGGTTGCCTGCCTGCTCGGCGGGCGTGATGGCGATGACGGCCACGACAAACATCACCGTCATGGCGGCCAGCACGGCCCAGCCCTGGCGTTGGTCACCGACCACCCGGCCAAAGGCAAAACACAGCGCCGCCGGGATCAGGAAGATCGACAGCATCTGCAACAAATTGGACAGCGGGGTCGGGTTTTCGTACGGATGGGACGAGTTGGCGTTGAAGAAACCGCCGCCGTTGGTGCCCAGCATCTTGATCGCTTCTTGCGACGCCACCGGGCCCATGGCCAGCGTTTGCGTGCGCGTTTTGGCGTCTTCCATAACGGCGTTGCCTTTGGCGTCCTTCAAGGGCTGACCGTCCGGGCCATTTTTGGCGACCTGGTAGCTGGTCGTTTCCAGCGTGTTGACATCCTTGTAGGCGTCAAAATTCTGGATCACGCCCTGGCCCACGAACAGCAGCGCCACCACCAGCGACAGCGGCACCAGCAGCCATGCCGTAATACGCGTCACATCGACCCAGAAGTTGCCAATCACGCGGGTCGAGCGGGCAATAAAGCCGCGAAACAAGGCAAACACCACGGCAATGCCGGTCGCCGCCGACAAAAAGTTTTGCACCGCCAGCCCCAGCATCTGCGTGAGGTAGCTCATGCTGGACTCGCCGCCGTAACCTTGCCAGTTGGTGTTGGTGACAAAACTGATGGCGGTGTTGAACGCCGAGTCCGGCGAAATAGTGCCCATGCCGGCCGGATTGAGCGGCAGCGCAACCTGCAAACGCTGCAGGGCGTAAACCGCCGCCACGCCGATCAGGTTGAAAGCCAGCACCGCCAGTGCGTACTGGCCCCACGGCATGGATTTGTCGGCAGAAGTGCCGGCGAGTTTGTACAGCGGCGCTTCGACCCGCTGCATCCAGAGCGGCAACTGGCCCGAGGCCAGGCGTGACAGCCAGATGCCCAGCGGCCACGAAAGCACCAGCAGCAATCCCAGAAAAAGGGCCAGCAGGCCCGAGCTTGAAGAAGTCATCAAAACTCCTCCGCGCAGATCAGCGCATAGACCAGATAGGCCAGCAGCAAGACGGCGCAAAAGCCGCCAAAGCCATAAATCACGGCAAGGCTGATCATGACCGGCCTCCTGCTAAAACTTCGAGCTTTTCAAACCCCCAGACCAGCAACACCATCACGCCCCACAGCGCGCCGGCTGCGGCCAAAAATACCATGTCCATACACCACTCCTGATTCAAATGAATGGAGCAAAGTATCGAGATGGGCGTGTAAAAACAGGGATGAGATTGAGCCATTGCCTGTAAAAAAAGCGTAAACGCCACCTGGCACCGACGGTATTCAGGATGAAATAATAGCTACTTTTTTAATAGCTGTAATCGCTCGTCCATCAAGCGCTATGGCTGTTTTTATCCTGATAAATGCTGGAGCGCAGCGCCGCAATGTCGAGCACGCGCAGGCCGCCGTATTCGACGCGAATCGTTCCCTGCGCCTCCAGGGTTCGCAGCGCTTCGTTGACGCGCTGGCGCGACAGGCCCACCAGGTAGGCCAGCTCCTGCTGCGTGATGCGCAGCACTTCCCCGACGCCCGGATAGAGCACCGGATTGAACAGCGCGGCCAGGCTGCGCCCCACGCGCAGGTCGGGGTTGTTCATGCGGTCGATCTCGCGCGCCGCAATGAACTGGCCCAGGCGCTCGTTGAGCTGGTTCATCACAAAACGGTTAAAGCCGATGGAGTGGTCGAGCAGCCAGTGAAAACTCTCAATGGGCAGGCCGGCCACCACGCTTTTGCGCAGCGCCTGGATGTTGTAGCGGTAAGGCTCGCGCTTGAGCGCCGTGCCTTCGCCGAACCAGCCGCCGGGCGGCATGCCGGCAAAGGTCATGGTGATGCCCTGGGCATTGTCCGAACTCATCTTGAGCAGGCCTTCGACCACGCCAAACCAGTAGGTCACCGGTTTGCCCACACGGCAGACATAGTCACCCGCCGCCGCATCGCCGACCTGCAGGCTTGCCACGGCACGCGCCCGCTCGTCGGGAAGCAGCAAGGGCAGCCAGGGAATGCCCCGCAACTCGTCCGGTGTGGGAGTTCTTCGGCGCTGGTGAAGGGTCAGATCAGTTGACATGGCTCATAAAAACACTCCGGCGTCATGCAGGCGTCAAGTTAAACCCTTAAATTGTCGGCGAATTGACAATTTATTGTCAATTGAAAACCTACCATCGGCGCGGCTTCAGTTGAACCTCCCCGCAACCTCACCCGGAACAAGAGCGCATGACCCACTTTCCATCGTCCCTGAACCCTGATTCCCGCACCATTGCCCGGGGCACGCTGTCCCGGCGCAGCGTGCTGGGCGCCCTCGCATCCCTGCCCCTGGCCATTCACGCAACCGAGCGGGCACAGGACGCTGGCGCCCTGAAAATCTTCCAGTCAACCTCGCTGACCGGACCGCTGGCCGACCTTGGCCTGGCCATGAACCAGGGCGCCAGGGTTTACTTTTCAGCCCTCAATGCCAAGGGCGGTGTCAATGGCCGCAGCATTGAACTGAACGCTCTGGACGATGGCTACGACACACAGCGCGCATTGACCAATGCCAGGGGTTTTGTGGCCGACCGCAACTGCTTTGCCATCTTCAACTGCCTGGGCACCCCCATGGTCGAAGCCATGCTGGCGCCGGTGATGGCGTCGGGCATTCCATTTTTTGCGCCATTTACCGGGGCTTCATCGGCCCGGCCCAAAAATGCCCGCAATGTGTTCAATATCCGAGCCGGTTACGCCGATGAAACAGAGCACCTGGTGCAGCATCTGGCGACCATCGGGATCAAGCGCATTGCCATCGTCCACCAGAACAACGGCTTCGGCAAGGACGTTGCCAGCGTAGCCCGGCAATTCATGGCCAGCAGCAAGTTGACCGAAACCGCCATCGCCACAGTGGAAAACAACTCGTCGGATGCCGCCGCAGCGGCTGCGAAAATTGCTGCTTCCCAGCCTGAAGCCGTGCTGATGGGACTGGCAGGCCAGCCGACAGTCGAATTTGTCAAGGCCATCCGCAAGGAGCGCAAGGGACTGCCGCTGTACGCCCTGTCGGTCATGGGCGCCGCAGCCACCCTGAAAGCCATGGGCACGGACGCCGCCGGCATCACCGTGTCGCAGGTCATGCCCTTGCCTGCCAACAACATGCTGCCGCTGGTGCGCGAATTCCAGCAGGCCTGGAAAGCCGCAGGCGTGACGCTGGAGCCGTCCCACCTGGCGCTGGAAGGCTACGTCAATGCCAGGGTGTTTGCCGAAGCGCTGCGCCGGGCAGGCCGCAACCCGACGCAGGCCAGTTTCATCGACAGCGTCTGGGCCATGAAACATTACGACCTCGGCGGCTTCGAAGTGAGCTTTACCGATTCATCCAAAAACGCTTCGCGCTTCGTGGAACTCAACATGGTTTCGCGCGATGGCCGTTTCATCCGGTAAAAGCGGTTAACCCCGGGCTGTCCCCAGTGGGACTTACCCCTAAATTGTCGTTACAACGACACCCGGACGTCAAACGCAGCCGTACTATCGAATACACAACAGCAGCCTTTCTCAAAAAGGCAGCCCAACCTGGAGACACGGACCGGATGCAGACCACATTTCCCCAATTGCTGCTCAAGCATGCCGCCGACCGTCCGGACGCACCGGCCATGCGCGAGAAAGAATACGGCATCTGGCAGGCGCACAGCTGGTCGGCCCTGGCCGGCCTGGTCGGGCAGCTGGCCGCCGGGCTGAGCCAGGCCGGTCTCAGGCGTGGCGAGCACATGGTGGTGATTGGCGCCAACCGCCCGCGCCTGTATGCCACCATGCTGGCGGTGCAGTCACTGGGCGCCATTCCGATTCCGCTGTACCAGGATGCGGTCGGCGCTGAATGCGTCTTTCCGCTGAACAACGCCGAAGTGCGCTTTGCCATGGTCGAAGACCAGGAGCAGGTCGACAAGCTGGTCGAAATCCGCGAAAGCTGCCCGCAAATCTCGAACATTTATTACGACGACCCGCGCGGTCTGCGCACCTACAGCGAGCCGGGACTTGATTCGCTCGATGCGCTGATCGAGTCAGGCAAGGCCTTTATCGCCCAACACCCGCAGTGGTTTGCCGCCGAAGTCGCCAAGGTCCAGCCGGGCGACGTGGCCGCCATGTTCTTCACCTCCGGCACCACCGGCAACCCCAAGGGCGTGGTGCATACCCACAGCACGCTGCTCGACCGCGCCACGGCCGGCGCCGAGTTCGACAAACTGACTTCCGCCGAAGAAGTGCTGGCCTATTTGCCGCCGGCCTGGATTGGCCAGAACATCTTCAGCTACGCCCAGTGGCTGGCCTGCGGCTACGTGGTGAACTGCCCCGAGTCGGCCAGCACCGTGACCATCGACCTGAAGGAAATCGGCCCGACCTATTATTTTGCGCCGCCGCGTGTGTTCGAAGGCCTGCTGACCAGCGTGATGATCCGCATGGAAGACGCCGGAACGCTCAAGCGCAAGATGTTCGAAGCCTGCATGAATGTCGCCCGGCGCGTCGGCCCTGCACTCATGAACGGCGAAGCCGTAGGCAGCCTGGACCGGCTGAAGTATGCGATTGGCAATGTGCTGGTCTATGGACCGCTGCGCAACAACCTGGGGTTCAGCCGGGTGCGCGTGGCCTACACCGCCGGCGAGGCCATCGGCCCCGACCTGTTCAGCTTTTACCGCTCCATCGGCATCAACCTCAAGCAGCTCTACGGCTCGACCGAAACCGCCGTGTTCGTCTGCCTGCAGCCAGACAACCAGGCACGCGCCGACACCGTGGGCGTGCCGATTCGCGGCGTCGAGATCAAGGTCGCCGACAACGGCGAGATCATGGTCAAGTCGGCCGGGCTGCTCAAGGAATACTACAAAAACCCGGCAGCAACGGCCGAGGTGTTGACCGCTGACGGCTGGTACCACACCAGCGACGCCGGTTTCCTCGACGCGCACGGCCACCTCAAGATCATCGACCGCGTGAAGGACGTCGGACGCATCAAGGGCGGCCCGAATGACGGCGCCATGTTCGCGCCGAAGTACGTCGAGAACAAGCTCAAGTTCTTCCCCTTCATCAAGGAAGTCGTGGCACTGGGCGACGGGCGCGATCGCGTCTGCGTCATGATCAACATCGACTTCGATGCCGTCGGCAACTGGGCCGAGCGGCGCAACCTGCCCTACGCCGGCTACACCGACCTGGCGCAAAAGCCGGAGGTTTACCAGCTGATGCAGGAATGCGTCGAAAAGGTCAATGCCGACCTGGCGACCGACGCGCTGCTGGCGGGCAGCCAGGTCAGCCGCTTTCTGATCCTGCACAAGGAACTCGATGCCGACGACGGTGAACTGACACGGACCAACAAGGTGCGGCGCGGCTTCATCGCCGACAAGTACGGCGTGTTGGTCGAGGCGTTGTATGCCGGGCGCACCGAGCAGTTCATCGAAACCGTCGTCAAGTTCGAGGACGGCCGAACCGGCAGCGTCAGCGCCACGCTCAAGCTGTCGGACGCCAAAACCTTTTCCCCGGTCAAAGCTGCGGCCTGAACATAAAAACCATGACAAAAAAGAAGACCGGCGACGTCATCCTGGACGTCAACAACATCAGCCTGCGCTTTGGCGGCGTCAAGGCGCTGACCGACATTTCCTTCAATGTGAAGGAGCATGAAATTCGCTCCATCATCGGCCCCAACGGCGCCGGCAAAAGCTCGATGCTCAACTGCATCAACGGCGTCTACACGCCGCAGGAAGGCTCGATCACCTTTCGCGGCAAGAAGTTCTCGCACATGTCTTCGCGCCAGGTGGCCGAGATGGGCGTGGCCAGAACCTTCCAGAATCTGGCGCTGTTCAAGGGCATGAGCGTGATCGACAACATCATGACCGGGCGCAACCTGAAGATCAAAAGCAACATCTTCATGCAGGCGCTGCGCATCGGTCCGGCCGAGCGCGAGGAAACACGCCACCGCGAATATGTCGAAGGCATCATCGATTTTCTGGAAATCCAGGCCTTTCGCAAGACACCGGTTGGCCAGCTGCCCTACGGCCTGCAAAAGCGCGTCGACCTGGGCCGCGCGCTGGCGATGGAGCCGCAGGTGCTGCTGCTCGACGAGCCGATGGCCGGCATGAACGTCGAGGAAAAGCAGGACATGTGCCGCTTCATCCTCGACGTGAACGAGGAATTCGGCACCACCATCGTGCTGATCGAGCACGACATGGGCGTGGTGATGGACATTTCCGACCGCGTGGTGGTGCTCGACTACGGCAAGAAGATCGGCGACGGCGAGCCCGAAGAAGTCCGTGCCAACCCGGACGTGATCAGCGCCTACCTCGGCACCAGCCATTGATATGACCCCCACGCTTGCCACTTCGTGTGCTGCACTGCCCCCCGAGGGGGCCGCTGCGCCTGCGGTCTGGCAAAGCCAGCCCCGCGGCCCCTGCTGGTGGGGAACGGATGCCCTCACGCTTGCTGCGCTGCTCCGCATTGAATCTTTAGGAGTTTGATTTCATGGCATTTTTTCTTGAAACCTTGATTGGCGGCCTCATGGCCGGCATGCTGTATTCGCTGGTGGCACTCGGCTTCGTGCTGATCTACAAGGCGTCGGGCGTGTTCAACTTTGCGCAGGGCGCGATGGTGCTGTTCGCGGCGCTGGCAATGGCCCGGTTTTCAGAGTGGATTCCGGTCTGGACCGGCATCAACAACCTGTTCGTCGCCAACCTGATCGCCTTTGCGATTGCCGGTGTGCTGATGTTCGTCGTCGCCTGGCTGATCGAGCGTCTGGTGCTGCGCCACCTGGTCAACCAGGAAGGCGCGACGCTGCTGATGGCCACGCTGGGCATTGCCTATTTTCTTGAAGGGCTGGGCCAGACGCTGTTCGGCAGCGACATCTACAAGATCGACATCGGCATGCCGAAGGACCCGATCTTCATGTTCGATACGGTGTTTCCGGGCGGCATCCTGGTGAACAAGGAAGACGTGATTGCCGCCGCCATCGCCGCCGGCCTGGTCATCCTGCTGAGCATCTTCTTTCAGAAAACCACCACCGGCCGCGCCCTGCGCGCCGTGGCCGATGACCACCAGGCCGCACAGTCCATCGGCATTCCGCTCAACCGCATCTGGGTCATTGTCTGGTGCGTGGCCGGTCTGGTCGCGCTGGTCTCCGGAATGATCTGGGGCTCCAAGCTGGGCGTGCAGTTCTCGCTGACAACCATTGCGCTGCGCGCCCTGCCGGTGGTGATCCTGGGCGGCCTGACTTCGGTGCCCGGAGCGATTCTGGGCGGCCTGATCATCGGCGTCGGCGAAAAGCTGTCCGAGGTCTACCTTGGCCCGTATGTGGGCGGCGGCATCGAGATCTGGTTTGCTTACGTGCTGGCACTGGTGTTTTTGCTGTTCCGTCCGCAAGGGCTGTTCGGCGAGAAGATCATTGATCGTGTTTAAGCCACAAGAAGAATAAGGAAACCCAATGCTCTACCGCGAAAACGGCCAGTTCAAGACGACCTACCGGGCCGACCAGCAGATATTCCCGATCACGCAGGACCGCGTCGCCATCGGCCTGATGCTGCTGTTTGCCTTTGTCGCCGTGCCGCTGATGGCCAGTGACTATCTCTACGCCTCGATCCTGATTCCGCTGGTCATCATGTCGCTGGCGGCCATCGGGGTGAATATCCTGGTCGGTTACTGCGGCCAGATTTCGCTCGGCTCGGGCGCATTCATGGCGGTCGGGGCTTACGGCGCGTACAACTTCTTTGTGCGCATTCCGGGCATGCCGCTGATTCCGACGGTCATATTGGGTGGTTTTTGTGCCATGGCCTTCGGCATTTTGTTTGGCTTGCCGAGCCTGCGCGTCAAGGGCCTGTACCTGGCCGTGGCCACGCTGGCGGCGCAATTCTTCAGCGACTGGATGTTCTTGCGCATCAAGTGGCTGACCAACGATTCGGCATCGGGCTCGGTGTCGGTCAGCCAGCTGCAGGTGTTCGGCCTGCCGATCCAGAGTCCGGTGTCCAAATACCTGCTCTGCCTGGCCATTCTGGTCGTCGTCGCCCTGCTGGCCAAGAACCTGGTGCGCGGCGCCATCGGCCGCGAGTGGATGGCGATCCGCGACATGGACGTGGCAGCCTCGGTCATCGGCATTCGTCCCATGTACGCCAAGCTCAGCGCCTTTGCGGTCAGCTCCTTCATCATCGGCATGGCCGGTGCGCTCTGGGCCTTTGTGCACCTGGGTTCGTGGGAGCCGGCGGCGTTTTCGGTCGAAATCTCGTTTCGCCTGCTGTTCATGGTGATCATCGGCGGCCTGGGCTCGATCATGGGCGCCTTCTTCGGCGCGGCCTTCATCGTCGTGCTGCCGATTGCACTGAACCGCTTCCTGCCGGCTTTCATGGGCCTGTTCGGCATCGATATTTCCACCGCCGGCGTGTCGCATGCCGAGCTGATGATTTTTGGCGGGCTGATCGTCTGGTTCCTGATCGTCGAGCCGCATGGCCTGGCCCGGCTGTGGTCGATGGCCAAACAGAAACTGCGCCTCTGGCCCTTCCCCCACTGAATGCATTCATTGCAAGACCCTCGTTTTTTCACCGTGCTTCAACACTTTTATTCCAAGGAGACATCCATGAAGCTTTCGAAACTCGTGATCGCTGCGGCCGTGGTCGCTGCAGGGGCAGCATCGCTGTCCACCAGCGCCTTTGCGCAGGCCAAGGAGCAGTTCTTCCCGCTGCTGTCCTACCGTACCGGCCCCTACGCGCCCAACGGCACACCCTGGGCCAACGGCAAGCAGGACTACATCAAGATGGTCAATGCGCGCGACGGCGGCATCAACGGCGTCAAGATCACCTATGAAGAATGTGAAACCGGTTATGCCACCGACCGCGGTGTGGAATGCTACGAACGCCTGAAAAATCGCCCCGGCGTGGCGCTGATCGACCCGCAGGCCACCGGCATCACCTTTGCGCTGACCGAAAAAGCCCCGGTGGACAAGATTCCGCTGCTCACGCTGGGCTATGGCCTGTCGGTGGCGCAGGACGGCATGGCGTTCAAGTGGAACTTTCCGCTCATGGGCAGCTACTGGACCGCTGCCGACATCCTGATCCAGCACATCGGCAAGAGCGCCGGCGGCCTGGACAAGCTCAAGGGCAAGAAAATTGCGCTGGTCTACCACGACAGCCCGTTCGGCAAGGAGCCGATTCCACTGCTGCAGGAACGCGCCAAGATGCACGGCTTCGAGTTGCAGCTGCTGCCCGTGACGGCACCCGGTGTCGAGCAGAAAGCCACCTGGCTGCAGGTGCGCCAGGCGCGCCCTGACTATGTGCTGCTGTGGGGCTGGGGCGTGATGAATTCCACCGCCCTGAAGGAAGCCCAAGCCACCGGCTTCCCGCGCGACAAGCTGTATGGCGTGTGGTGGGCCGGTGCAGAGCCTGATGTGCGCGACGTTGGCGATGGTGCCAAGGGCTACCAGGCGCTGGCGCTCAACGGCTCGGGCACCGAATCCAAGGTCATGAAGGACATCCTCAAGCTGGTGCACGACAAGGGCGAAGGCTCGGGTCCGAAGGACGAAGTGGGCTCGGTGCTGTACACCCGCGGCGCGATCATCCAGATGCTGAGTATCGAAGCGGTGCGCCGCGCGCAGGAACGCTATGGCAAGGGCAAGGTCATGACGGGCGAACAGGTGCGCTGGGGCCTGGAAAACCTGGCCCTTGACCAGAAAAAGCTGGACGCGCTGGGCTTTAGCGGCCTGATGCGTCCGCTCTCCACCAGCTGCGCCGACCACATGGGCTCGACCTGGGCACGCGTGCAGACCTGGGACGGCAAGAAGTGGAACATGACCTCCGACTGGTACCAGTCGGATGACCAGATCATCAAGCCGCTGGTCAAGGCCGGTGCCGACAAGTACCTGGCCGACAAGAAGCTGACGCGCCGCACCGCAGCGGACTGCCAGTCCTGAGATGACATTCGCGCCGGTGCGGCCTGGCCGCACCGGCGCGTGGTAGCTGCCAGGCGAGAGGCTTGCGAGCAGCCCTCCCGCCTGGCACCGACACAGACAGACACCGATACGGAGAAACCCCATGGAACCCAAAAAAATCGTTCTCAACGTCAACGGCATCGAGGTTATCTACAACCATGTGATCCTGGTGCTCAAGGGGGTCTCGCTGCAGGTGCCCGAAGGCAAGATCGTGGCCATCCTGGGCGGCAACGGAGCGGGCAAGACCACGACGCTGCGCGCCATCTCCAACCTGCTTCAGGGCGAGCGAGGCGAAGTCACCAAGGGCTCGATCGAGCTGCGCGGCGAGCGCATCGAGAGCCTGTCGCCGGCCGACCTGGTGCAGCGCGGCGTGGTGCAGGTCATGGAAGGGCGGCACTGCTTTGCCCACCTGACCATCGAGGAAAACCTGATGACCGGTGCCTACACCCGCAGCGACAAGGGCGAGATTGCCGCCAACCTGGAAAAGGTCTACAACTACTTTCCGCGCCTGAAGACGCGCCGCACCTCGCAGGCCGCCTACACCTCGGGCGGCGAGCAGCAGATGTGCGCGATTGGCCGCGCCATCATGACCAACCCGAGCATGGTGCTGCTCGACGAGCCGTCGATGGGGCTGGCGCCGCAGATCGTCGAGGAAGTGTTCAACATTGTGAAAGACCTGAACACCAAGGAAAAAGTCACCTTTTTGCTGGCCGAGCAGAACACCAACATGGCGCTGAAATACTCTGACTACGGCTACATCATGGAGTCGGGCCGCGTGGTGATGGACGGCATCGCCAGCGACCTGGCCAACAACGAGGACGTGAAAGAGTTCTACCTCGGCGTCGGCGGCGGTGAACGCAAGAGCTTCAAGGACGTGAAAAGCTACAAGCGCCGCAAGCGCTGGTTGGCTTGATGGCCCCCACGCTTGTCGCTTCGCGTACTGCGCTGCCCCCCGAGGGGGCCGCTGCGCCTGCAGTCTGGCGAAGCCAGTCCCGCGGCCCTGGCTGGGTTGGACTTGTCCCCACGCTTGTCGCTTGGCGTATTGCGCTTCTCCAGAATGAAGTTGCTGCCTCTGCACCCTCGCAAAGCTGGTTCTCTGTCCCTGCCTGGTTCCCTTGCGCCAATGAATTTAACCCGCTTCACCGCGTGCTTTAACGCTCAACCCAACACCCTTTCATGACATCACTCCACATGGATGCGCTGGAAACCCGCGCCCCCGCCGAACGCGAAGCCGCGTTGCTGGCCGCCCTGCCCGCGCAGATCGCCCATGCTCGCACCGCCTCGCCGGCTTTTGCCGAAATCCTGGCGGGTATTGACCCGGCCGCCATCACCAGCCGCGCGGCCCTGGCCACGCTGCCGGTCACACGCAAGTCCGAACTGCTGGCGCGCCAGCAGGCACAGCGTGGGCACAACGTGTTCGGCGGCTTCAGCACGATTGGTTTTGGCGCTGCCATGCCGCGCGTCTTTTCCAGCCCCGGCCCGATGTACGAGCCGGAAGGCACGCGGCGCGACTATTGGCGCATGGCACGCGCACTGTTTGCGGCGGGTTTCAGGCCTGGCGAACTGGTTCACAACAGCTTCAGCTACCACTTCGTACCGGCCGGCTCGATGATGGAAAGCGGCGCGCACGCGCTGGGCTGCAGTGTGTTCCCCGGCGGCACCGGACAGACCGAGCAACAGGTCCAGGCGATGGCCGAACTCAAGCCGGCAGGCTACATCGGCACACCGAGCTTCCTGAAAATCATCGTCGAAAAAGCCGCCGAAATGAACGTGGCGCTGCCCAGCGTGACCAAGGCGCTGGTGTCGGCCGAAGCCTTTCCGCCCAGCTTGCGCGACTGGCTGGCCGAGCGCGGCATTACCGGCTACCAGTGCTATGCCACCGCCGACCTGGGGCTGATTGCCTATGAAACCGAGGCCCGCGAAGGCCTGGTGATTGACGAAGGCGTGATCGTAGAGATCGTGCGTCCCGGCACCGGCGACCCGGTGGCCGAGGGCGAAGTCGGCGAACTGGTCGTGACCACGCTGAACCCCGACTACCCGCTGATCCGTTTTGGCACCGGCGACCTGTCGGCGGTGCTGCCGGGCCAATGCCCCAGCGGTCGCACCAACACCCGCATCAAGGGCTGGATGGGCCGGGCCGACCAGACCACCAAGGTGCGCGGCATGTTCGTGCATCCGGCGCAGGTCGCCGAGATTGCCCGGCGCTTTCCCGAAGTCATCAAGGCCCGGCTGGTGGTCAGCGGCGAGATGGCGAATGACACCATGAGCCTGCAGGTCGAGACCCGCTCTTCGCCGGACGGGCTGGACCAGCGCATCGGCGACGCGATCCGCGATGTCACCAAGCTGCGCGGCCAGGTCGAGCTGCTGGCACCCGGCAGCCTGCCCAACGACGGCAAGGTCATCGAAGACGCGCGCAGCTATCAATAACTTCGTTTCCGTTTCAATCGGGACTTGCGAAAACCTCCCCTTGGCTCGCGTCCTTCCTGTGCAGAAGGAAATGGCGCTTGCCTGGCGTTGAGATACATCAATGCGCGCCAGGATGCCTGTGCATACACTCGTCCCCAGCCACGGGTGAACGCCGTAGTGCTTCGATACCCGCAAGCCGGTCTTGCACGATGCCCCTTTGCCATCGCACAACCTGCTTGTCATCTGGCGGCCCATGTCCCCAACCGGCAGAGGGGGTGGCGCTACCCAACGGCGGTCAAACGCCCTGCTGGCCTATTTGGCCGCTCAAGCAAACACGCACGCCCCTGAAGCACGCATCCTGAACCGGGTATGCCGGCTTGCCTGGCGTGCGCAGACGCCCGTCACAAGCCATGAAAGACCGAACATGAAACGCATCAAACTCACTTTCTGGGCCTTGCTGGCCATGTGCTCGGCGTTATGGCTACTGGCCGACACCTTGCTGCCTGCCACGCTTGACTTCTTTTCGCTGCGCAGCGTATTCATCCAATTCACCGGCGTCCTCGGCATCGGCGCCATGAGCGCGGCCATGTGGCTCGCCGCCAGACCGAAATGGCTGGAGCCTCGGCTTGACGGGCTTGACAAGATGTACCGCCTGCACAAATGGCTGGGCATCGCGGCCCTGGTCCTGGCCGTCACGCACTGGTTATGGGCGCAGGGGGCGAAATGGATGGTGGGCTGGGGCTGGCTGGTCCGTCCGGCGCGTGGGCCACGGGTGCAGGGCGAGGGACTGGGTCCGGTTGAGCAGTTCCTGCGCAGCCAGCGCGGCCTGGCCGAGTCGCTGGGTGAATGGGCGTTTTATGCGGCCGTGGTGCTGATTGCACTGGCCCTGATCAAGCGCTTTCCGTACCGCCAGTTCGTCAAGCTGCACCAGTGGCTGGCCGTGGTTTATCTGGTGCTGGTATTTCACTCGGTGGTGCTGATGAAGTTCAGCTACTGGACCCAGCCAATCGGCGTTGTCATGGCGCTGTTGATGGCAGGCGGCGTGGTGGCGGCGCTGCTGGCCTTGTCCGGCCGCATCGGCGCGGGCCGGCGGACCCGGGGCACGATCGAATCGCTGACCTACTACCCCGAATTGCGCGTGCTCGAAACCGCCATCAAACTGCAGGACGGCTGGCGCGGTCATGAGGCCGGGCAATTCGCCTTCGTGACCTCCGACCGCCGCGAAGGCGCGCACCCCTACACCATCGCCTCCGCATGGACCGGCGACGGGCGCATCGTGTTCATCACCAAGGCGCTGGGCGACCACACCAGCCGCCTGCAGCAGCGCTTGAAAACAGGCGACGAGGTGAAGGTCGAAGGCCCCTATGGATGCTTCACTTTTACCGACCAGCATCCGCGCCAGATATGGGTGGGCGGCGGCATCGGCATCACGCCTTTTGTCGCCCGCCTGAAGGCCCTGGCCAACACGCCGGGGCACCAGGTCATCGACCTTTTCCACACCACCGCCGACTACGAGCAAGCCGCCATCGACAAGCTCGAAGCCGATGCCCGGGCCGCCAATGTTCGCCTGCACCTGCTGGTCAACAAGAGGGATGGCAGGCTGGATGCAGCGCGCATCCGCACTGCCGTGCCCGAGTGGCAGTCGGCCAGCGTCTGGTTCTGTGGTCCGGGCGCTTTTGGACAGGCACTGCGCCGGGACTTCATGGCCGCCGGGCTGGCGCCTGACGATTTTCACCAGGAACTGTTCGAAATGCGCTGAGGAAAATTCACGTGCGTACGGGGCACGCACCCCGGCTCCGCGCAGCGTCCTTGCTGGCGTCCTGCGCAAGGGTTTGCCGCCGGCAGAATACGGATTTCTAAGTAGTTTCCGCCATGTGCCGGATGAGCTCGGCATCTAGACTACATCCTTCATTCAAAGGACAAGTTCATGAAACGCCTGTTAGTTCTTGCCGCCGCTGCGGCCACCCTCTTCTCAGCTTTCCCGGCCAGCGCACAGACCTTTCCCGGCTCCAAGCCCATCACCTTTGTCGTGCCGTTTGCCGCAGGCGGCCCGACCGACCGCGTGGCGCGCGACCTGGCCGAAGCGATGCGCAAGTCCATGGGCGGCGGCGCCAACTTCGTCGTTGAAAACGTGAACGGTGCCGGTGGCACCATCGGCGCCAACAAGGTCGCCAAGGCCTCGCCCGACGGCCACACGCTGCTGCTGCACCACATCGGCATGGCCGCTGCGCCAGGCCTGTACCGCAAGCTGCAGTACAAGCCGCTGGAAGACTTTGAATACCTCGGCATGATCAATGAAGTGCCCATGACGCTGATCGGCAAGCCCCAGCTGGAGGCCAACAACTACCGCGACCTGGAAAACTACATTCGCGTCAATGCCGGAAAGCTCAACATCGCGCATGCCGGGCTGGGATCAGCCTCGCACCTGTGCGGCCTGATGTGGCAATCGGCCATCAATGCCAAGGAACCGATGACCACCATTCCGTTCGGCGGCACGGCGCCGGCGATGAATGCACTGGTCGGCGGCCAGGTTGACATGATGTGCGACCAGACCACCAACACCACCGGCCAGATCGAAGCCGGCCGCGTCAAGGCCTATGCCGTGACAACCTCCAAACCCCTGAAAAGCAACAAAGTGCTCAAGGACCTGCCGACCCTGCAGGAAATGGGCCTGAAGGGCTTTGACCTGACGATCTGGCACGGCCTGTACGCGCCCAAGGGCACGCCACCCGCCGTGCTGGCCCAGATCAATACCGCCTTGAAACTGGCACTCAAAGACCCTGACTTCATCAAAAAGCAGGAAGGCCTGGGCGCCGTCGTGGTGACCGACAAGCGCGTCGATCCCGCCGCGCACAAGGCTTTCGTGACGGCCGAGATCAACAAGCTCAAGCCGGTGATTGAAGCCGGCGGCAAGTTCGCCGACTGATCGCCTTTGGCACGCTGTGCTGCAAAGCCGCCCGGCACAAGCCCGGCGGCTTTTTTCATGGGCTCCCGGATTAACCCGGTTGAAACTGCAGCCCCGTACCGCTATGGTGAAAGCCAGACTACACACGGAGACCCTGTTGATGCCAAATTTCAAGCCGAATCGCCGCTCTGCGCTTGCCTGCACAGCACTTATTGCTACTATTTTCGCAGCAAACCCGGCCTGGAGCCAGACGCCCTGGCCGGCCCGCCCGGTCAAGATCGTCGTGCCGTTTGCGCCCGGCGGCACCACCGACATCCTGGCCCGCGCCATGGCACCCGAATTGCAGAAGGCCTTTGGCCAGCCCTTCGTGGTGGAAAACCGCGCTGGCGCGGGCGGCAACATCGGCGCCGACGTGGTGGCCAAGTCGGCGCCCGACGGCTACACGCTGCTGATGGGAACCGTCGGCACGCACGGCATCAACAAGGCGCTGTACAGCAAGCTTGCCTTTGACCCGCAAAAGGACTTTGCGCCGATCACGCTGGTGGCCGGCGTGCCCAACGTGATGGTGGTCAATGCCGAAAAAGCCAAGGCGGCGGGCATCAACAACGTGACCGACTTCATTCGCGCGGCCAAGGCGAACCCTGGCAAGTTCAACATGGCGTCCAGCGGCAACGGCACCTCGATCCACATGGCCGGCGAGCTGTTCAAGACCATGAGCGGCATCCACATGGTTCATTTCCCCTACGGTGGCTCGGGCCCGGCCCTGATGGCGATGGTGGGCGGCGACATCGATGTGATGTTCGACAACCTGCCGTCGTCGATGCAGCTGATCAAGTCGGGCAAGCTCAAGGCGCTGGCCGTGACCAGCGCGCAGCGTTCGGCCGCGCTGCCCGACGTGCCGACGGTCGAGGAAGCCGGCGGCCCGGCGCTCAAGGGCTTCGAGGCCAGTTCCTGGTTCGGCCTGCTGGCGCCTGCCGGCACGCCGCCTGACATCATCAACCGCATCCAGCAGGAGGCAGCCAAATCGCTCGGCACGCCGGCCATCAAGGAAAAGCTGCTGGCGCAGGGCGCCATTCCCGGTGGCAACACGCCCGAGCAGTTCACCGCTTTCATCAACGCCGAACACAAGAAATGGGCGCAGGTGGTGAAGACCTCGGGAGCCAAGGTCGATTGACGCGGCTCTTGCCGCCAGACGCAAAAAAGCCCCGTTGCCGGGGCTTTTTCAATTCGGCGCAAGTAGCGGCCTGGACAGGCTTAAACGCCCCAGACCACTTCCTGGCCGGCCTGGATGTTCCAGCGCAGCATGTCGATGAAGGGCTTGGCGCGCTGATGCAGGCCAACGCCTTCGGGCAGGCCCTCGCCGTCCTTGTCGTCGCCCGACTCTTCGAGCTTGATGGCGGCCTCCAGCGCCTTGACGGCGGCGGGCATCTGCTCGGGCAGGATGATGCCGCGCGGGCCGGGCGTCTTGCCGATGATTTCCAGCACCTGCCGGCCGTTGGGCTCCAGCATGATCACATCGCCCATATTTTTTGACTTGAATCTGTACAGCATCGAATACGCCTCCTCAGGTTGAAACACTGGCGTGATTATCCGCAGCTTTTGCGCGCCTGTATGTAGGTGACTGCCACGTCCTGCAGCCGCCCGCAGGCGGCGCCAGGCGCGCGCCCTTCAGGCCGACGGGCATCAAGCAAAATAGCGGACATGTTCAATATTGCCACCGTTCAAAAACCCGCCGACCAGGCCCTGCGCCAGGACGGACTGAGCCTGCTGCTGCCGGCTGATTTCCCCGCCAGCCTGAAGCTTGAAGTGCCGCAGTGGCAGCACGGCTGGAATGACCTGACCGCTTCCTGGAACCGGCTGCCGCCCGACGCGCACCTCAAGGATGGCGGCCACTACCGCCGCCGCCGCCATGCCTGCTTCGTTCAGACACTGGACAGCGGCGCGCTTGAGCAGACGCCGCACCGGGCGCACTGGCAGCCGACCGACTACAACGCGCTGCATGGCGGGTTCGAGCGCTGGTTCGACCCGGTCGAGCCGGCCATCGCCGAAGCACCGGCCTGGCAGGAGCTGCTGGCCAGCCTGGGCCGGCTGTTTGCGCAGGTCAAGGCGGTGCCGCGCTGGTACATCGAAGCGCACCAGTTCCGCATCGACACCACCGAAGGCGTGGGCCGGCCGACGCCCGAGGGCGCGCACCGCGACGGCGTGGATTTTGTCGTCGTGCTGCTGGTGGCGCGGCGCGGCGTCAAGGGTGGCGAAACCCGCGTTTTCGATGCCCACGGCCCGCATGGCATGCGCTTCTTGATGCAGGAGCCGCTGACGGCGCTGCTCATGGACGACGAGCGGGTGATCCACGAAACCACGCCGATCTTCCCGGCCGACGGCCAGGACCGGCAAGGCGGCGTGCGCGACACGCTGGTGCTGACCTACCGGGCAGACGGCTTCCAGGCGCCCTGAAAATCTGAAATGACGCAAATCGCTGTTCAGCGGCCGCTGACACCGCCAGGCCGGCGGTCAGCGTCAACACAGCAACAGGCTCATGAAAGCGGGGTGGCGGGCAGGTCCACCTCGCGCGGACAGGCAGCGGCGGTGAACAGCACGTCGGTCGATGAATTGAGCGCGGTTTCCGCCGCATCCTGCACCACGCTGATGACAAAACCAATTGCCACCACCTGCATGGCCACATCCGCCGAAATACCAAACAGGCTCAGCGCCATCGGAATCAGCAGCAGCGAGCCGCCCGCCACGCCAGAGACCCCGCACGCAGCCAGCGAAGCCACCACGCACAGCAGCAACGCCGTAGGAATGTCAACGCCAAGGCCTACCGTGTGGACGGCCGCGAGCGTCATCACGGTGATGGTGATGGCCGCGCCCGCCATGTTGATGGTTGCGCCCAGGGGAATCGAGATCGAGTAGGTGTCGGCATGCAGGTTCAGGCGTTTGCACAGCGCCATGTTGACCGGAATGTTGGCCGCCGAGCTGCGCGTGAAAAAGGCCGTGACGGCGCTTTCGCGCAGGCAGGTGAACACCAGCGGGTAAGGGTTGCGGCGCATGGCCAGAAAGACAATGAACGGGTTCATGACCAGCGCGACGAACAGCATGCAACCCACCAGCACCAGCAGCAGCCGGCCGTAGCCCAGCAGCGCGCCCAGGCCCGACGTGGCCAGCGTGCCGGCCACCAGGCCGAAAATACCCAGCGGGGCAAAACCAATCACCACCCTGACAATGCGCGACACCGCCCCGGACAGGTCCAGCAGCAGGGTGCGCGTGCTCAGGCTGGCATGCCTGAACGCCATGCCCAGCCCGATGGACCAGGTCAGGATGCCGATGAAATTCGCCTCGGCCAGCGCCTGGACCGGGTTGGCGACCGCGCTCAGCAGCAGGTTGCGCAAAACGCCCAGAATGTCGCCGGGCGGCGCGCCGACAGCGGGTGGCGCGTTGAGCACCAAGGTCGTCGGAAAGGCAAAGCTGGCCATCACGGCCACCACAGCCGCACCCAGCGTGCCGATCAGGTAGAGCAGCAAGATGGGCCGGATGTGCGTCGGCTGGCCGCGCTGGTGACCGGCAATGGACGCCGCCACGAGCACGAACACCAGCACCGGCGCTACGGCCTTCAGCGCGGCGATGAACAGGTCACCCAGCAAGGCAACAGCGCGCGCAGCGGCAGGCGCCAGCAGCGCCAGCGCGATGCCGCAGATTAGGCCGATGACGATCTGGCTGATCAGCGACATACGCAAAAGAGAAAGGGGAAACGGTCGGTTGCTTGAAGTCATGCCAGGGAGTCCATCGTCAAAAGGTTTGCAGCGGCGGCTGCCTGTTTTGAGTGTAGCTTTGCGCCACAAGCATTTTTCGCGCGGCCGCGGGAGGCATTCAGTCAAGAAACCCGCTTGACGAATTTACTTTAAACCTAAACAATTAAGGCTGTATCAATTCACGAGGCACGTATTGCATGCACATCCTTTGCCTGGGCGGCGGTCCCGCCGGTTTGTATTTCAGCCTGCTGATGAAGCGGCAAGACCCTTCCCTCCAGGTCACGGTGGTCGAGCGCAACCGCCCTTTCGACACCTTTGGCTGGGGCGTGGTGCTGTCGGACCAGACACTGGCCAACCTGCAGGCGGCCGACCCGGACAGCGCGAAGCTGATCGGCGACGCCTTCAACCACTGGGACGACGTCGAGATGTTCTTCAAGGGCACCGCAGTGCGTTCGGGCGGTCACGGGTTTTGCGGCATTGGCCGCAAGCGGCTGCTCAACATCCTGCAGGACCGCTGCCTGGCGCTCGGCGTCGATCTGGTGTTCGAGACTGACGTGAGCGACGACCAGGCAATCGCCGCGCAGTACGACGCCGACCTGGTGATTGCCTGCGACGGGCTGAACAGCCGAATCCGCAGCCGCTATGCCGACAGCTTCCAGCCCGATGTGGAATTGCGAAACTGCCGCTTTGTCTGGCTTGGCACGCACCAGACCTTTGACGCCTTCACCTTTGCCTTCGAGCAGACCGAGCACGGCTGGTTTGCCGCCCATGCCTACCAGTTCGACGCCACCACCTCGACCTTCATCGTCGAAACGCCCGAAGCGGTCTGGAAGGCACACGGCCTGGACCAGATGAGCCAGCAGGACGGCATTGCGTTTTGCGAGCGGCTGTTTGCCAGGTACCTCGGCGGCCACGCACTCATGAACAATGCCACGCATGTGCGCGGCTCGGCCATCTGGATCCGCTTTCCGCGCGTGGTCTGCGGGCATTGGGTGCACCACGAAACCATACAAGGCAAACGCGTGCCCATCGTGCTGATGGGCGACGCGGCGCACACCGCGCACTTTTCGATCGGCAGCGGCACCAAGCTGGCGCTCGAAGACGCGATCGAGCTGGCGCGCTGCCTGGCCGGGCAACCCGACCTCGAAGCCGCGCTGCAGACTTACGAAGCCGTGCGCTCGGTCGAGGTGCTGAAGATCCAGAACGCCGCACGCAACTCGACCGAATGGTTTGAAAACGTCGAACGCTACAGCAGCCTGGAAGCCGAGCAGTTCTTCTATTCGATGATGACCCGTTCGCAGCGCATCAGCCACGAGAATCTGCGCGTGCGCGATGCCACCTGGCTGCAAGGCTATGAGCAGTGGCTGGCTGAAAAAGCCCCCACGCTTTTCACTTCGTGTCATGCGCTGCCCCCCGAGGGGGCCGCTGCGCCTGCGGTCCGGCAAAGCCGGTCCCGCGGCCCCGGCTTGAAAGACGAGGCGCCGTTGAAGGACGGCCTTGGACAGGCTGAGGAAAACCGCGAAAGTGTGGCGAGCGCCAAGTCCAGGTCCGTGCCACCCATGTTGCTGCCGCTGACGGTGCGTGGCTTGACGCTGAAAAACCGCATCGTCGTCTCGCCCATGGCGATGTACAGCGCGGTCGAGGGCGTGCCGCAGGACTTTCACCTGGTGCACTTGGGCGCGCGGGCGCTGGGCGGCGCGGCGCTGGTGTTCGTGGAAATGACGTCGCCCGAGCCCGAGGGCCGCATCACGCCGGCCTGCACCGGCCTGTGGAACGACACGCAGATGCTGGCCTTCAAGCGGATTGCCGATTTCGTCCATGCCTCGGGCACGGGCGCGAAGATCGGGCTGCAGCTCGGCCACAGCGGCCCCAAGGGCTCGACCCAGGTCGGCTGGGAATCGCCCGACGAACCATTGCCTGAAGGCAACTGGCCGCTGCTGGCCGCCAGCGCCGTGGCGTATGGCCCGACCAACCAGGTGCCGCAGGCCATGACGCTCGGCGACATGCAGCGCCTGAAGGACAAGTTTGTGCAGTCCGCGCGGCGCGCAGTCGAAGCCGGTTTTGACTGGCTGGAACTGCACTGCGCGCACGGCTATCTGCTGTCGAGTTTCATCACGCCGCTGACCAACCAGCGCAGCGACGACTACGGCGGCAGTCTGGAAAACCGCTGCCGCTACCCGCTCGAAGTGTTCAGCGCCCTGCGTGCGGTGTGGCCCGCGCACCTGCCGATGAGCGTGCGCATTTCCGCCCACGACTGGGCACCCGGCGGCAATACCGACGACGACGCGGTGCAAATTGCCCGGCTGTTCAAGGCCGCCGGTTGCGATGTCATCGACGTGTCGTCGGGCCAGACCACGCGCGCGGCCCAGCCGGTCTATGGCCGCATGTACCAGACGCCGTTTGCCGACCGCATCCGCAACGAGGTCGGCATCCGGACGATGGCGGTTGGCGCGATTTCCGAGGCCGACCAGGTCAACAGCATCATTGCCGCCGGTCGCGCCGACCTGTGCGCCATTGCCCGCCCGCACCTGGCCGACCCGGCCTGGACGCTGCATGAAGGAGCCAGACTGCAAAGCCGGCAGCTGGACTGGCCCAAGCCGTACCTGAGCGGCCGGGACCAGCTCTACCGCGAGGTTTTCAAGCAGAAAACGGCAATTGCGCAAGCTCCATCTACCCAGACAGCTATCGAATAAGTAGCGCTCAATGGACAACAGGAACAAACCGATGGACATGGAAGCACGCGGCCACAGCGAGCACCCCGAAGCCCTGCGCCTGTGGCTGCGCATGCTGACGCTGACGCAGCTGATTGAAAAGCAGGTGCGCACCCAGTTGCGCGAGCAGTTCGGCACCACGCTGCCGCGCTTTGACCTCATGGCGCAGCTCGAACGCAAGCCCGATGGCCTGAAGATGAACGAGCTGTCGCGCCGCATGATGGTGACCGGCGGCAACGTCACCGGGATCACCGACCAGCTGGTGGCCGAAGGGCTGGTCGAACGCATCGAGGTTGAAGGCGACCGCCGCGCCTACCGGGTGTGCCTGACGACGCGCGGCCGCAGCCTGTTTGCAGACATGGCGCGCCAGCATGAAGGCTGGATCGTCGCCGCTTTTGAAGGCCTGTCGCCCGCCGAGGTCGAAGCCCTGCACCAGCTGCTCGGCAAGGTCAAGCAGCATTACCACCTCGACACTTCACTCGAAACCCCATTGGAAAGTGCATGAAACACTACATCGGCCCGGCCAATCCCATGCATGCGCAGTTCGATGCGCTGGCTGCCTACCAGGCGCAGCATTTCGCCTACGCCTTTGACAGCGGCGTTGCCACACTGACGCTGAATCGCCCGGAGCGCAAGAATCCGCTGACCTTTGAATCCTATGCCGAGCTGCGCGACCTGTTTCGCGCGCTGAACTACGCCACCGACGTGAAGGTCATCGTGCTGACCGGCGCCGGTGGCAACTTTTGCTCGGGCGGCGACGTGCATGAAATCATCGGGCCGCTGACGAAAATGACGATGCCCGAACTGCTCGAATTCACCCGCATGACGGGCGACCTGGTCAAGGCGATGCGCGCCTGCCCGCAGCCCATCGTGGCGGCGATTGACGGCATCTGCGCCGGTGCCGGCGCGATGATGGCGCTGGCGTCCGACCTGCGGCTGGGAACGGCGCAGGCGCGCACCGCCTTTTTGTTCACCCGCGTCGGCCTGGCCGGCGCCGACATGGGCGCCTGCGCGCTGCTGCCGCGCCTGATCGGCCAGGGCCGGGCGTCGGAGCTGCTGTTCACCGGCCGCGCCATGAACGCCGACGAAGGTCTGCAGTGGGGCTTTTTCAATGCGCTGCATGCGCCCGAAGCGTTGATGGAAGCTGCGCAAAAGCTGGCGCGCGACCTGGCCAGCGGCCCGAGCTTCGCACACGCCATGACCAAGACCATGCTGCACCAGGAGTGGGCCATGACGCTGGACCAGGCCATCGAGGCCGAGGCGCAGGCACAGGCGATCTGCATGCAGACGCAGGACTTCACCCGCGCCTACGAAGCCTTTGCCGCCAAAGAAAAACCGGTGTTTCAGGGCGACTGAACCCGAGCATCACGCCCGCAGAAAGATCTAGCCCATGACCCCCACGACCACCCACCTGACGCTGCCTTTCTTTGACGACGTTCACCGCGAACTCGGCGCGCGGCTGGCCGGCTGGATTCCAGACCAGCAGGTCGATGAACGCGACGACAGGCAGGCCTGCCGTGCATGGGTGAAACGGCTGGCCGACGCGGGCTGGCTGCGCTATTGCGTGCCTAGCGGCATCGACGGCGCATTGGGTGGCGCGCTGCCCGCGCTCGACTCGCGGGCGCTGGTCATCCTGCGCGAGACACTCGCCTTTCACTCGCCGCTGGCCGATTTTGCGTTCGCCATGCAGGGTCTGGGCAGCGGCGCGATCACGCTGGCAGGCACGCCGGCGCAGCAGGCCGCTTACCTGCCGCTGGTCGCCAGCGGCGCAAAAATAGCCGCCTTCGCACTGAGCGAAGCCGATGCCGGGTCGGACGCCGGCGCGATGACGACACGTGCGACCCAGGCCGAGGGCGGCTGGGCCGTCAACGGCAGCAAGACCTGGATCAGCAACGGCGGCATCGCAGATTTCTACGTCACCTTTGCCAAGACCGACCCCGGCGCGGGCACGCGCGGCATCACCGCCTTCATCATCGACGCCGACGCGCCCGGCCTGGACGCCAGCGAGCACATCGCCGTGATGTCGCCGCACCCGCTGGCGACGCTTCAGTTCACCGATTGCCGGCTGGACGGCGGCGCGCAACTCGGGCTGCTCAACGGCGGCTTCCGGCTGGCGATGCAGACGCTGGACATTTTCCGCGCCTCGGTGGCGGGCGCGGCGCTGGGCATGGCGCGGCGCGCACTGCAAGAGGCGGTGCGGCATGCCAGGACCCGCCAGATGTTCGGCCAGACGCTCGCCGACTTTCAACTGACGCAGGCCAAAGTCGGCGAAATGGCCGCGCTGGTCGATGCGGCGGCGCTGCTGACCTACCGCGCCGCCTGGCTGCGCGACGAAGGCGAACGCCAGGGCAACCCGGTGCGGGTGACAGCGGAAGCCGCCATGGCCAAGATGACCGCCACCGAAAACGCCCAGCGCGTCATCGACATGGCGCTGCAATTGCACGGTGGCCTGGGCGTGAAGGTCGGCACCAAGGTCGAAAGCCTGTACCGCGACATCCGCGCATTGCGCATTTACGAAGGCGCCACCGAAGTTCAGCAACTCATCATTGGCAAGGCGGTACTGCAATCATGAACACCACTTCCGCGTCAACGTCCGCTCCGGCTCACAGCGCAGCGTCTGCGCAGACCGACCGCTTCGTGCACGACCGCCTGCCGCCGCCGGACCAGTGGCCCCGGCGCGTCTATCTGCCGGGCAGCGACATCCCGGAACAGGCCAACCTGGTCGAGGTGCTGTTCAGCCGGGCTTTTCAAAACGGCCATGCCGACCGGCCGATGCTGCGCTCGGACCGCATCACGCTGAGCTATGCCGATGCCCTGGACCGTGTCAAGCGCATCGCGCAGGTGCTGACCGAGGATTTCGGGCTGGTCCCCGGCAACCGCGTGCTGCTGCGCGGCGGCAACTCGATCGGCATGGCGCTGGCCTGGCTGGCGGTGGTGCTGGCCGGCGGGGTGGCGGTCGCCGGCATGCCGCTGCTGCGCGCCAAGGAACTTGGCGAAATCATTGCCAAGGCCCAGCCCCTGCTGGCGCTGTGCGACGGCGCACTGCTGGAAGAACTGGAGATTGCCCAGTCGCGAGGCGGCACGCTGCAGACCATCATTCCCTTCAACCTGATGAACGCACCCGGCTCGATGGCGGTGCTGTCGGCGCAAAAGGACGGCCATTTCACGCCCTGCCCGACCGCCAGCGACGACATCGCCCTGATGGCCTTCACCTCGGGCACCACCGGCAGCCCCAAGGCGGCGGTGCACAGCCACCGCGACGTGCTGGCCGCGTGCGAAGCCTGGCCGCGCCATGTGCTGCAGGCACGGCCCGACGACATCGTCATGGGCTCGCCGCCACTGGCCTTCACCTTCGGGCTGGGCGGCCTGCTGATCTTTCCGATGTGGGCCGGCGCGTCGGTGTACTACCCGTCGATTCCCTACACACCCGAAGCGATGGTCCAGCTGATCCAGCAGGTCGGCGCGACGATCTGCTACACCGCACCGACGTTCTACCGGCAGATGGCCGCGTTTGCCCGGCTGCATGGCGTACCGGATTTGCGCCTTTGCGTGAGCGCCGGTGAAAGCCTGCCAGACGCCACGCGCCAGCTCTGGAAGGACGCCACCGGCATCGAGATCATCGACGGCATCGGCGCGACCGAGATGTTCCACATCTTCATTTCCTCATCTCCCGGCGAGGTGCGGCCGGGCGCCATCGGCAAGGTCGTGCCCGGCTACACCGCGAAAGTGGTGGATGACAGCGGCGCGGAAGTGCCGCACGGACACATCGGCCGGCTGGCAGTGATCGGTCCGACCGGCTGCCGCTACCTGGACGACGAGCGCCAGCGCAACTATGTGAAAGACGGCTGGAACTTCCCCGGCGACGCCTTCACGCAGGACGCGGACGGCTATTTTTTCTACCAGGCACGCGATGACGACCTGATCATCACCGCCGGCTACAACGTCGCCGGCCCGGAGGTCGAGGACGCGCTGCTCAAGCACCCGGCAGTGGCCGAATGCGGCGTGGTCGGCGTTCCCGATGCCGACCGGGGCATGGTCGTGAAGGCCTTTGTGGTGCTCAGGCCCGGCCATACGGGCGACGCCGCCCAGGTCAAGGCCCTGCAGGCGCATGTCAAGGCGATGCTGGCGCCGTTCAAGTACCCGCGCCAGATCGCCTTCCTCCTGCAATTGCCGCGCACCGAAACCGGCAAGCTTCAGCGCTTCAAGCTGCGCCAGCCATGAAGTTCACCGTCCACAAGCGCGTACGCTTTCAGCATTGCGACCCGGCGGGCATTGTTTTTTACCCGCAGTTCTATGTGCTGCTGCACGAGGTGCAGGAAGACTTCCTGGCGCATATCGGGTTCCCCGAGCATGACCTGATTGCCAGAGGCATGGGCCTGCCCATCGTTGACATGAAGACCGAATTCCTCGGCATGTGCCGCCATGGCGATGCACTCAGCCTGACGCTGGAGCTGACGCGCCTCGGTGGCGCCAGCTTGGGCATGCACTATGAAATTCATGCTTCCCCGCTTACCCCAGGCGGGTCAACCGCTATTAAATTAAGAGCGCAAGGCGTGGTCGTCCATTCAACCGTTCCGCAGGGCAAACCGGTGCGCATCCCTGACGATTTGCGCCTGGCCCTGCGGCCCTACCTCCAGACCCTGTCGGAAACACCATGATCACCAGACTCCAGCCGCCCGACTGGGCCGAACCCAGGGGCTATGCCAACGGCATTTTGGCGCGTGGCGCCCTGCTGTTTGTCGGCGGCCAGATCGGCTGGAACGCGCAGCAGCGCTTTGAAAGCGACGATTTTGTCGCCCAGACCCGGCAGGCCCTGCAAAACATCGGCGCTGTCCTGAAAGCCGGCGGCGCCGGTCCCGAGCACATGGTGCGCATGACCTGGTACATCGTTGACCGGGTCGAATACAACGCCCGGCTGAAAGACATTGGCGCGGTTTACCGCGAAGTCATGGGCCGGAACTTTCCGGCGATGACCTGCGTGCAGGTCGCGGCGCTGGTCGAGACCCAGGCCAAGGTCGAGATCGAGGTGACGGCCGTGCTGCCGGCATGAAACCCGGCGCCGCCAGCGCTTTGTGCAAGCAAGGCCAGGCTGTTCATGCCGGCTCCGGTCATCCCGACGAAAGACGGGCTGAAGACCGGCCGGCGCGTCGTATCGTCGCGCTTCATTTCGACGTGTTCGCAACAAGTTGTTGCTGGCAGTTCACGTTGCGTTAACACAGTCGCAGCCAAAAAAGCCTTGTTTTGCAGGCACTGAAAAAAGCAAGGCCGACTCGCTGCAGGGCAGTTCTCTCCCCTGAACAGCCGTTTTACCAACCGTTTCAGCACCTTTGGCGGCCGGCTGAATGAGCCGCGACGCAGCCCGCCGGTGCGCTGTTACTTGCTATTTCGCTCGAAACTGTGTGTTACTTCACACGGGTTGACCCTTATTAGCTCGACCGTCAAAATCCGCTGACTTTTCGTTCACCGGCCTGTTGTGCCGCTTTCGAATGAATTGCAGCCCGGGGAAGCATTGCCAGATGACGCGTGCCCTGCCCTGGCTTCGCCGTCCGGCGCCAGTGTGAATTTCAGCACTTTCTGGTCGCCAGGCTCCCGTTCAATCCGCAGTTATTCGGTTCATTCATTGGATCAAATGATCCTTTCACGCCCAAAATTCAACATGATGCATTCACGTCCCCAATTCAATTCGATCACCAAAGCCCTGACTGGCGCCCTTGTCCTTTGCCTGGGCCAGGCAGCCAGCGCGGCCGAGGTAGCCCCGTATTTTCATTCATGGGGCGGCTCGTTGAATGATGCGAAACAATCCGCCGGCATGAACAGTGCCATCCTTGCCTTTGCCGTCACCAACGGCAGTTGCGCGCTGGTCCCCGATCTGATGAACAAGCTGGCGGATGCGCGCACCTATGTCGGGTCAGGCGGCCAGCTGATGATTTCGTTCGGTGGTCAAAACGGCGTGTATGCAGAGATTGCCTGCAAGGACGACGACCAGCTGTTCAACCTGATGGAAAAGCTGATGAGCGACGCGAATACCCGCCGCTTCGACTTCGACATTGAAGGCCAGCAGTTGAAGGATGTGGAAGGCACGGCCCGCAGAGCGCGTGTTCTGGCGCGGCTACAGGCGAAGTATCCCGACCTGTATGTTTCCTTTACCTTGCCTGGCTGGCTGCGGGGCTTCAGCACCGATTCCATGAATTTGTTGAACACGAGCGTGGCAGCCGGCGTGCGAATCGACATGGTCAATGTGATGACGATGAGCTTCGGCGTCGAGAACCTGCGCACCATGGTGTCACCTTCCACCGTAGGCGAAGCGTCACTCACGACGTTCCGTGCTGCCGCCAACCAGATGGCGTCGGTCTTTCGCGGCAAGACCCAGGGACAGCTTCACGCCATGATGGGGATCACGCCCATGATTGGAAAGAACGATGATGGTTCGACCTTCACGCTCGATGACGCGCAAATGGTTGCCAACTTTGTCAGGCAAAACGGCGTGGGCCTGATTTCTTACTGGTCTTTTCAGAGAGACCGCGCGCAATCCAGCAATGGATCGACCAATCTGGCATCGTTCAGCGGTGTGGCGCAAACTGACTTCCAGTTCTACAACATCTTCAAGTCTTCCGGCGGCGCTGTGGCCGCTGCTGCCACCCCGGCCCCAGCCCCGGCGCAGGCAGCTGTTGTGGCGGGAAGCTGCAGCGCTGGAAGCTGGAACCAGGGCAAGCAGTATGCGGCGGGCAGCATCGTGTCCTATCAGGACAACAAGATGTATGTCGCCAAATTTGCCAACCCCGGCTACAACCCGACCATCAGCACCTACTACTGGTCGCAGTATTTTTGTTGAAGGATTTGAGTCCGGCCTGGACCCGTGTTCAAACGCGGGCACAGGAATGCAGAAGACCCAAAGTCTGATGAAGAACTTTGGGCATTCCTCCGGTCTGAAATAGCGGGCCCATGACGGTGATTCCAGTTCACCAGGGACATGGGCATTTCGATTTCTCGCTAGTCTTGATGATTCGCGCTCTCCTCAAACACGTAAGTCGTGAACTCATCAAGTTCCGTTGACTTGTCGAAAAACGCATCGGCACCCGCAGACATGCAAAGTTCGCGCATTTGCGGGGTCGGATAGTTCGTCAGCACGACCACTTTCTGCGCAAGCGTCGGACTCAGTTGCCTGATCACCTCAAGCCCATTGCCCTGGGCAAGCCACAGGTCCACCACCACCACGTCCCAGCAACACTGGTGCGTGCTCAGCCAGCGGCATGCTTCGCATTCGGTTCCCGACGAGCCGATCACACGCGTATCGGTCAGTTCCTCCAGGGCTTCGGCAAGCCACTCCAGAATGATCGGGTTGTCTTCAACAAGGTAGATTCTCAATTGCATGAACAAGGGTAACCAGTGGCCTGCAGGCGCAGGTAGGACACCGGCCTTCCTGCGCCTAAGGCTGATACGCCCGTTCCGCCTTTTCCCTGTGCATGCAGGGCACTGGCTGCGCACGCGGCACAGCCTATTCAAACACTGTGTGCGGCAACGCACATACGGTTTCATTTCAACGTGTTAACTTGGGCGGCTAAATTTCGACGCGACAGGGTTGGCGGTATTCGTTTTGAACAGCCAAGCTTTTTTTGGTACCAAACAGGCCTCTGGCGCATGCGCAGAAGGCGCGAAGAGCTATAAATTCAGTAGCAAAATTTCTGATGTCCTGCGCGCCGCGAGACAAGCTCAAGTTGATACCACGCTGGCTTTCACAGTATTGATGCAGCGTGCGTGCTGGGTCAGCGAATAACCGGTAGAGCCCGTCCATCGCAAATAAAAGGCTTGAAACGCCACGAGGATTGACTCCATGATGAACGACTTTTTAGCCAACAATCGGGCCGACCTGATTGCCAGGTGCATCGAAAAGGTTGCCAAAAGACCGAAACGGGCTGCTACCTCACTGCAGCTTAAAAACGGCATCCCGATGTTCATCGACCAGTTGACCAGAACACTGGCGGCCGAGCAAAACAATCAAGACGGCACCAGCCTTCAAATTTCCGGCCCGTCGGGCGGTGATGCGTCCAAATTGTCCGAAATGGGGCTCAGTGCGGCGGCACATGGCAAGGCGTTGCTGCACCTGGGCTACAGCGTGGACCAGGTCGTGCATGATTACGGCGACCTCTGCCAGGCCATCACGGACCTGGCCTTTGAGCGGGATGCGCCTTTCAGCATCGACGAATACCGCACCCTGAACCGTTGCCTGGACAATGCCATTGCGGACGCCGTGAGCGAATTCAGCGCCCAGCGCGATGCCGTCATCACGGTGCAGCAAGGCCTGCGTGAGAACGAGCAGCTGGGCTTTTTGATGCACGAGTTGCGCAACGCGCTTGGGACAGCCATCCTTGCGGTCACGGCCATGGAGATGGGCAACCTGACACCGGCCGGAGCCACCGGCGCCGTGTTGAAGCGCAGCCATGTGTCGATGGCCAGGCTGATCAGCAACGCCCTGGCCGAGGTGGCAGTCGAGGGCGGGCCACTCCGTCAACAGCAGCCCCTCTCGCTGGCGGCTTTCATCGCCGACGCCAAAAGCGACGCCGACCTGGATGCGGCCACGCGAGGGTGCCGTTTCACCGTGGCCGACGTGGACCCACGGCTGGGAATCGAGGTCAACCACGACCTGATGCTGGCCGCGCTGATGAACTTGCTGCACAACGCCTTCAAGTTCACGCACCAGCACACGGAGGTGACGCTGGAGGCGTACGCAGCGGGCGAGCGCATCCTGATCGAGGTGAAAGACCACTGCGGCGGCCTGCCCTCCGGCAACCCCGAAAAGCTGTTCACGCCCTTCAGTCAGCGCAGCGATGACAGGACGGGCGTCGGCCTTGGCCTGTCGATTGCCCGAAAAAACGTCGAGGCTGACGGCGGCACCCTGAGCGTTCAGGACAGGCCGGGCACGGGATGCATTTTCACCATCGACCTGCCGCGCCATTCGGTGGGCTGAGACGATTCGGCCCACAGTCGAATGCGCATACCTGATGCTGCGCCGACAGTATCGGTACGTTCGACGTACGGACACGTCCTGAAGGCACGACCGATGCAATTCGCTTCAGGGAGAAAGCCATGTTCGGGCTGCGGGCTGGCAAAATTTTCGGGGTGGTGAACAAGTATGGGCAATGCTGGTGGGCAACTATGACGGAAATGAAGCGTCGTTGCGGGACCATTGCTCCAGTGAGTGTGCCAGTTACCCCTTGCCCCGTGCCCGAGCAAGTCAAGCCAAGTGGGGCAGCAACATGCGGGCGCATCCTACAGAAGCCTGTCAGCGACGGCGTGATACTAACTGATGAGCTTGTTTTGAGCTTGATGGAATACACAATGACCCACTTCCTGCCCTCCCCCACCCCACGGCGCCTCGTCGCGCTGGCCATGGCCTCGCTTTTCCTTGCGGCAGCCCCCGGCTTTGCCAAGGACCATGGCGATGAAGGAAACGGCCAGGGAAAACACGCGCAGAAGGAATACCAAAAGGCGCAAAAACACGCTGAAAAAGAATATGCCAAGGATCGAAAGGATGATCAGAAGCAGTACGAAAAGGCGCACAAGCAGGCCGAAAAGCGTCAGCGTGAAGACATCAGGCAAGGCCGCTACTTCGATGACCGGCAACGCATCGCTGTGCAGCAGTACTACACCCATAACTACGGCAATGGCAAAAACTGCCCGCCGGGACTGGCCAAAAAGCACAACGGCTGCATGCCTCCGGGACAAGCCCGGAACTGGCAAGTCGGCCAGCGTGTGCCCAGAGGCGTGGTCGTTTACGCGGTACCCCAGCCCGTGATTCGCCTGCTGCCGCCTGCCCCATACGGTTATCGCTACGCCCGAATCGGCGGCGATATCGTTCTGGTGCAGCAACAAAACAACCTGATCGTGGACATCATCATCGGCCTGCTCGGCTGATCTGATTCGAGCAGACTGCGCAGCGGGACAGAAGAGAGCGACCCCGATCTGCGCCAAAATTTACCCACACAGTTTTTCATGCCTGTCGGCGCCGGCGCCGGTTTGACCAGGGGCGCCTAGTCGAATCGGCATCTGCGGCAACAAAAAGTCAGCAAAAAGCCCGCACGTGGCAGGCTTTAGGGATGCAGTGAGCTGCGGGTAAAAGTGAGTGGTTCACTGCTGAGAATCGGCCGATAGGGCTCAAGGTATGGTCTTTTTCTCGCCATGTTTATGCGGTCCAGTCGGCGAGTTGGCCGAACTCTTTTTGGCCTGCGCCTTGTCGCCGGTCTGGCCGGTATCTGCGGATTTCGTCGGTGAATGCTTTTTCCCACCTTGGGAGTCTTTGGTGTTTTGAGGCATCTTCATTCCTTGGGTCATGCGGCTGAACCCTTTCAACCGGTCAATACACTGTAGGCAGGTGCCAAGCGCTGCGCTGTGGGAAAAATAGCATCTGGCCGTAGGACGCGGCAATTGATAATTTCTTCTGGCACAGCCGACACACCAGCACGGTGATCACGCTCGATACGTGTCGGTGTGCAAGTCGTGCCTGTGCGTCATATTGCTTTCAGGTCACCGGTGAACTGGCGTCCACGATAACCCGAATCAATGAGCGTCCACGGCGCGCAATCAGCGCTTACTTGATCCAAGATGAAAATGGCCAGCTGTTGACTCAGTTTGCCCTGCGCTTACGCTTCGACAAAGCGCGCACGCTGGCGAAGGTGGATTTCCAGTTTCGGGATATTCGAGCGAAAGCAGCTACAGATACCGGTGACCTTGCACATTCACAAAAGTTACTTGCTCACAAGAATCGCGAGATGACCGAGCACTACGTTCGAACGCGGATAGGTGAACGCGTTAAACCGCTCAGGTGAAAGAAAAGGGTTTGTCTGGATAAGCCTCGAGTCCGGTATAGGACAGCCCAAACGCTTCTGAATTTTTCACCTCGATGCCCCACTCACGCAAAGATTTAGCAATGAAGTTCCGCTTGTGCGCGGGTGCTCTTGGATCAATGAATGCTGCGCTTATCATTCCGTCTGGCGTAGGTGCCGAGTAGTACTTGAAGTTCGTATCGTCGACGTTCGGCTGTGTAGCACTGTTCACCGATTGAAGCATTCTTAATATGTCTACCGATCCCTTGGCGGCTTCCAAAACAGAATTTTTAATTTCATCAAGGCCAGATTGCAACGAGGGCTCCCACCCGAATCGGAGTGCCACTCGGACCTCATCCTCATACTCATACTCAAATGCTTTGTGTTTGAGAACTGATGGTTCCAAAAAGCCCGTCCATTGCGATGATCTTTTTCTGCCATTAAAGCTCACATTTTCGAGCGAGAACTTTGTGTTTTTCACGACGCGACGAGCCAGTCGCGTTCGTCGGGCCAGGCGCTTCAAGAGGTGCTGCAAATCCTCATAGCGTGCTGGCAAAACTTCCGCAACACACAAGAATGCAGTCTGCTTACGCTCCTCATCCCCTATCGCGATAGTAGTACTGACTCCATTGCTCGGCTAGTGCTAGGGCGCAAAGCTCTTGTAGCTTACCTACAGACGTTTGAACCTTCACAGATGCCTGATCAGGCGAGTACATCGACCACATCGCATGTGACTCAGGATTTTTTGACCAACACGACACGAATCGGCAATTTCGCTCCGCATGAACCATTTTTGCGGCCGAGAACTCATCATGCGCCCCGAAACCTCCGCATCCTTCACCTCTTGCAGACGCATATAGGGTTTTCACAAGCCGGTCCACCCCCTCGTTTTGATCTGGGTAGGTGCTCACCCTGGTCATCCAAAGCCTTCTTTCACTCAACGTTTGCGCAAGTGAGAAAAAGTCGGTAATGCGGTAAAGAGGTGTCGAAGGCTCCAGCTTCGAGTTTTTGCGGATCAACTCGAGGAAAAGAGGTGCCAGATTCGTTTCTAATGCTTCAGGTGCCATCACGAAATGTAGAAATTCTGACATGATTGTAGAAACGCCCCAGAACCCGAAAAGGGCGCTGGGGCGCATGAACACTGGTGGCCTGGGGCGGAATCGAACCACCGACACAAGGATTTTCAATCCTCTGCTCTACCGACTGAGCTACCGGGCCTGAGCACATGAGTATATATCACCTGCAGGGCGGTTTTGCCCCGCTCCGGCGCCAAAATTCACAGGTTGCGCTTGCCGCGTGTCAGGTCAACGCCGAGCTGCTTGAGTTTTCGGTAAAGATGGGTTCGCTCCAGACCGGTTTTTTCAGCCACACGGGTCATGGAGCCGCCTTCCTTGGCCAGGTGGAATTCAAAGTACGCTTTTTCAAACTCGTCGCGCGCGTCGCGCAGCGGCTTTTCGAGCATGAAGCTCTGGGTTGACTGCAGACCCCTGTCGGCGGTGGCCATCAAAACACTGCCGGCCATGATGACTTCAGGCACAAAATCAACCAGGGGCGAAGTCGCCTTCAGCGCATTGGCGGGCGGCCGGGCCACCGTTCGGGCAAGGCCCTGTTCGACGGCCTTGAGCAGCTTTTGCAGCGTGATGGGCTTTTCCAGGAAGGCCATGGCGCCGATCTTGGTGGCTTCAACCGCCGTGTCGATGGTGGCATGTCCGCTCATCATGATGACGGGCATGGTCAGCAGCCCGCTGGACGACCATTCCTTGAGCAGGGTCACGCCATCAGTGTCGGGCATCCAGATATCGAGCAACACCAGATCGGGCCGCGCCAGGGCACGGGCAGCACGGGCCTGGGCGGCATTTTCAGCCAGATCGACCTGGTGTCCCTCATCATTGAGAATTTCTGAGAGAAGGTCGCGTATGCCGAGCTCGTCATCGACCACCAGAATATTTGCCATGATTGAATTGCTGCCTGCCTGTTGTTGATATGTTTGCTGCCAATATGAAGGTTTTGCGCCTGAATTGTCCGGGTCGCGGTCAAGTCGCAACGCCAAATGATAACGACACTTGCGCGCCCTGCACGATCCCCTCCACCACACGGTTTGAAATATCAATCCGCGCGCCATGTTCGTCGGCAATTTTCTTGACCACTGCCAGGCCCAGGCCGGTGCCTTTGACCTTGGTGGTGACGTAAGGCTCGAAGGCACGCTTGAGGATGTATTCCGGAAAACCCGCCCCATTGTCACGTACCGTCAGGCGTACCCGGTGCGAGCTGTCGGAATAGTCGGTCTTGAGGGTGACCAGGGCATGTTCCCTGCCTTCCTGTGCATCCTGCGCGTTTTGCAGAAGGTTGTGGATGACCTGGCGCAACAACTGGGCATCGCCCCGGATGGGTGGCGCGCGGGGATCGAGCTCGGCCACCACGGGCACCACCGGACCTGCCGCATCGCCGTGGTAGAGCTGCAGCACGTCGCCCACCAGCGCATTGAGGTCCACCGCCACCAGTTCGGCGGCCGGCAGGCGGGCATAGTCGCGGAACTCGTTGACCAGCCGCTTCATGGCGTCCACCTGGTCAACAATCGTCTTGACCGACTTGGTCAGCAGCGCCTGTTCGACCGGCGCCAGTTTTCCATTGAGCTTCATTTCCAGCCGTTCGGCCGACAGCTGGATGGGCGTGAGCGGGTTCTTGATCTCGTGCGCCAGGCGGCGTGCCACCTCGCCCCAGGCCTGCGCACGCTGCGCCGACACCATGTCGGAAATATCGTCGAACACCAGCAGGTATTCCTCGGTGCCGGGCATCTTGGCGCCGCGCGCAATCAGCGTGATGGCGTTGTCGCTGGCGCCGTGTCCCGCGCCATGCAGTTCAAACGACTGCTGCCAGTGCGCCAGCGTCTGGGCCGCATTGCTGAGGTAGTCGGCAAACTGCGCCAGCACGTCCTTTGCGAATACTTCCAGCCCCGGAACCTGCCCGAGCGGCTGGCCCTGATAGTCGTGCAGGGGGGCGCGCAGGATGCGGGTGGCGCCCGGATTGCTCGACTGGATGCGGCCCTGTACATCGAGCACGATGACGCCGGCGGTGAGGTTATCCAGGATGGTCTGCAAATTGGCGCGCGAGGCGTCCACCTGGCTCATGCTGTGCTGCACCGCCGACCGCGCATCGGCCAGCTGCTGCGTCATGTCTGCAAACGAGCGCGTCAGCCCGCCCAACTCGTCCTTGCCCTTGAGCGCGGCCTTGGGCGTCAGGTCGCCCTGGGCCACCTGCTTGACACCTTCGGCAAGCAGCAGCAGCGGCTTGGCCAGCTGGTTGCCCAGAATGACGGCCAGCAGCACCGCGCTGAACACCGCCAGGAACAGGCTGAGCGTCAGCGTGCCGATGTACATTTTCTGCAGCCCGCCGCGCGCCAGCGCCCGCTCCTGGTACTGGCGGTTGGCCTCCTGCACGGCGATCGCATTGGCCACCAGGCTGGCGGGCAGCACCGTGGTAATCTGCAGGAAACGCGATTGCCCGAGCACATTCAGGCTCGGGTTGTTGACGACGGCAATCGCCTTGACCCGGGCCGCCGTGGTGACGCCGGGCGCAGGCGGACCGGTGCTGGCGCCGAGTTCGCCATTGCCGCCCGGCACGACTTCATCCAGCCCTTCGATCTGGGTCGTCACCTGCTGGCTGCGCGCGCTGCGCAACTGCTGCACCGACGGCCGTTCAGGCTGGATCAGGAAGCGCGATTCACCGGCATTGGCAATCAGCTGGCCGGAGGCGCTCCAGAGCACCACGTCGCTGGCGCCAAGCTGCTCACGCAGGCGCTCCAGCGCCAGGCCTACCGTGGCGTCCGGCGTTTCCGCCAGTTGCGTGGCAGCCTGGCGCGTCTTGTTTCCCGTGTCTGCGGCGAGGGTGTCAAGGGTTGCGCGCCCCAGGTTCAGGCCGGCTGCAAGCGCGGACTCCACCTCGACATCGAACCAGCTTTCAATCGAACGCGAAACGAACTGGTAAGACACCACATAGATCATCAGGCCCGGCATCAGGCCGACCAGCGCAAAGATGGCGGCCAGCTTGACCAGCAGGCGGCTGCCAAAACGCCCCTGGCGCACCCGCAGCACCAGGCGCAGGGTGATCCACGCGACGACGCCGAGCAGCAGGACGGCGACGGCGACATTCAGGCCGAAAAGCAAGGCGTAATTGCGCTCGTACAGTTCGCGGTTGTCGGTCGCCTGGGTCAGCAGATAAAGCAGGACCAGGCCCAGCGCCACGATCACACCGGCCCCCACGCCGACGGTCCAGCGAAACGCAGGACTGCTTTTCAGGGCAATCAGCTTGACGGTGCGGCTCATTTACCGCCCTCGGCAGCGGGAGGCGCAGGCGTCAGGCGAAGCCGGTCCCTGAACTGGGCAGAAATGGTCCAGTCGCGCTGCCCGGCGACGCCGATCTGGAAAGGACGCGGCAACTGCGACAAATCAAGCCAGAAATTCAGGTTGAGCATGTATTGTTCGCCCGGATCGACCTCGGAGGCATCGGCAATTTTCCAGTGGGTCACGCGCTGGATGGCCGAAAGCGCTTCGGGCAGGCTTTCATAGTTCTGGCTCAGCGTGGCGCGCAGGCCCGACGAGCTGGTGATGAGGCCGGAAACGATGTTCACGCGCCAGCGGCCGGTCAGGGGCTGGTAGGCCAGTCGCAGGGTGCGGGCAGCGCTGGCCACGCGCAGGTCGGTCCAGTACCAGCGGTCGCGGTAAACATCGGCTTCGACGACGAAATAGACCGCAATCCCCTTGAGCAGCGCGTCCTCCACGACGGGCGGAACCTCAAACCGCACCACCGCCGAGAGGTAAACCCCGTCTTCGGTGCGCTCGGTGCGCAGCTGGGTGATCTCGGTCGGTGCTGCCGCCCAGGTCGCTGGCACCCACAGCAGGCACAGGATTGCAGCCAGCAGGCAATGCGCAATCGCTTCAAGCGCTGCGTTTTTCAACGACTGCGTAGTAAAAACCATCGTGTTCACGCATCAAATTGTCGGGGAATACGGCACCTTTGACACTCCCCTGCGGCAGCAAATGCCCGGGCGAAGGCATCAACACCGCATCCGGGTGGTCCGCGGCAAACGCCTGCGCCTGCTGCTCGCCTTCTGCCCTGAACACCGAGCAGGTGCAGTACACCATCCTGCCACCCGATTTGAGCAGCGGCCAGAGCGTGGCCAACAGCCGCGCCTGGATGGCCGCCAGCTGGGCAATGTCGGTGGGCCGGCGCAGCCAGCGCACGTCGGGATGGCGGCGCACGATGCCCGAGGCGGTGCACGGCGCGTCGAGCAGGATGCCGTCGTACGGCCGGCCATCCCACCAGTCGTTGGGCCGGCTGGCGTCGCCCACGACGATGTTCGCCTGCAGGCCCAGTCGCTTCAGGTTTTGTGCAATACGCTCGCAGCGCCTGGCGTCGATGTCCAGCGCGGTGACCTCGCAGTCAGCCAGTTCCAGCAGGTGCGCGGTCTTGCCGCCGGGCGCGGCGCAGGCATCCAGGATGCGCAGGCGGGGCTGGCCCTCGCCAGCGGCCATGAGGCCATCGAGCAGCAAGGGCGCGGCCAGCTGGGCAGCGGCATCCTGCACCGAAAAATGGCCTTCGGCAAACCCCGGCAGCGACATCACCGACCGCGCCTCGGTCAGGACCACGCCATGTTCCCCGATGGGGAACGCTCCTATATCCATAGCTAACAACGCTTGCACGTATTGCGCAGGAGTCGTTTTTCGTTCATTAATCCGCAAAATCAGCGGGGCGCGGCTGTTGTTGGCGCGCAAGATGTCCTGCCACTGCGTTGGATGGTCCTTGCGCACCCGGTCTATCCACCACTGCGGATGGTTCCAGACCGCCAGCGGACTTTTTTCGGTCAGCGCCATCAAGGCGTCGCGCTCGCGCAGGAAGCGGCGCAGGCAGCCGTTGATGAAACTGGCCTGGTGCAGCGTGGCGTCGCTGCGCTTGGCCGCTTCCACCGCCTGGTCAACCAGCGTGTGCGCGGTGTAAGGCGCCGCTTCCTCGCCGCAGGCCAATGCCAGCGCCACGCACAGCAGCGCATCGGCTTCAGGCGGCGGCGGGCGCTTGGCGAGTTGCTGGCGCAGCGCTTCGGCCCGGCCCAGCCAGCGCAGCGCATGAAAGGCCAGCGCCTGGACGCCGGGACGGAGTTGCGCATCGACGTCTTCCAGCGCCGGCGTCATCGACTGGCCGTCGCGCACGGCCAGTAATATGGAAGCGGCGCCTTGAAGCTGGCGCCATAACGGGACTTGGGCGGACGGGGAAGAATTCGGTTGAGGTTGCATCGGTTCGGTGTGGTCAAGGCCGGCCTTGCACCGGCCGGCGTGAATCCGCCCGGACGGCGGGCGGCAATTTCGCCCTATTAGACCAGCCCCGGCCCCGGTCGGGACAAAGCCCTTGTGCAGCACCGGCAGGGCCGGGTGCACGAAAAGGGGGCCAGGCCAGAGCGGAACCGGTTTGACCGACCCTCACGGCAGGCAGGAAATACCGTATTTTTGCTACTTAAACCATAGCTTCCAGCGCATACGCAGCGTGCGCAAGAAGCCTGTTTGATGTCAAAAAACATTTTCTGGTCAGAATGAATGCACTCTAGAACAGGGCGTCGGGCCGCGTCACGGCCTCGTCGTGCCGGGCAGACAGCATCGGCATCGACCGGCCGTAAATCCGGCGGATGCGTTCGGCCAGTGGCGGGTGGCTGGCAAACCAGCGCGTCGGGGCGGCGTCGCTGACCAGCAGCATATGGTGCACCGCCGGGTGCAGATGATGCGTCCTGCCACCCGGCCGCCGTCCGGCGCTGGCCCTTTCCCCGGCGACCTTGCGCAGCACGCCGCCCAACCCGTCCTTGCTGCGGGTGAATTGCACGGCGCGCGCATCGGCCAGGAATTCGCGCTGGCGCGAGACGGCAGCCTTCAGCGCCCGGCCCGCCAGCCAGCCCAGCGAGCCGGTGCTCATGATGGCAAAGCCCGGCAGCGCCAGAAAGGAGCGGTTGCCGTTTTCATCAATTTCGCACATGCGCTGGCCCAGGCTAAAAATCATCTCCAGCCCGCACACCATGCCCGCCAGCCGCATGTTCAGCCGGGTATCGCCTTCGCGCAGATGGCTGAACTCGTGTGCCAGCAGGCCTTGCAGTTCATCGCGGCTCAGACGATCGAGCGCGCCCTGCGTGACCGCCACGATGGCGTCGTCTTCGTCCCAGCCGGCGGCAAAGGCGTTGATGCTGTCCTCGCGCGGCAGCACCATCGCCTGGGGCGGCTTCATGCTGGCGGCAATTGCCAGCTCATGGACGATGTTGCACAGGCGCTGCTCGGCCTCGCGACTGGCCGGCCAGGCTTCCCGGGCGCCCGCCTGACGCGCCAGCGCCTGGCCACCGCCGTCCAGCACCGAGGTTTCCAGCCACCAGCCGCCCAGCACGAACAGCAGCGTCATGCCGGTGTTGACACTGAAAAAATACGCCGGATAGCCGGTCCAGCCCGGCGTCACCAGCCTCCAGGTCAGCGCCAGCGCGCCATTGACCGACAGCACCAGTGCCAGCACGGCCAGGCCAAACAGCATCAGCAGACGCAGGGTTTGCGCCCGGGCCTTTTCCTGCGCTTGAAAAAACCGCATTTATTGATCCCCCAGGTCGCTCACATCTGGATGCGAACCGCCTGGCGCTCTGTGGCGTTCTCGGTGGCCTGCAGCATCACGGAGGGCGCGAAACCGAAAGCACGGGCGAGCAGCAGCGCAGGAAACTGGCCCTGCGCATTGTTGTAGTCAAGCACGGCGTCGTTGTAGGCCTGGCGGGCAAAGCCGACCTTGTTTTCGGTGCTGGTGAGTTCTTCGCTGAGTTCGCGGATCGTCTGGTCGGCCTTCAGGTCGGGATAGGCCTCGGCCAGCGCAAACAGCCGGCCCAGGCTGCCGTCCAGCGTCTGCTCGGCGGCGGCCAGCGCGATGACCGCATCGGCCTGGCCGGGACGGCTTCGCACGGCATCGCTGGCACTGCGGGCCTGGTTGCGGGCGGCAATCACCGCTTCCAGCGTGACTTGCTCATGCTCCAGGTATTTTTTGGCCGCCTCCACCAGGTTGGGAATCAGGTCGTAGCGGCGCTTGAGCTGGACATCGATCTGGCCGAACGCATTGGCAATGACGTTCTTGAGCCGCACCAGCCGGTTGTAGGCACCCACCGCCCAGAACACCAGCATGGCCAGCAGGGTAAGGGAAACAATTGTTTGCAATGACATGGGCAAATTCCTTGTGAAGCAGGACAGTTTCGCACTGAAATCAGTCTTTTATCTAGCCATCAGGGGCGACAGGTGCAAGGTTGACGCCAGTTTTTCTACGCCTTGAACACATCCCACCGTCGCATCGCTACTTTTTTAATAGCTGTCAATGCACGCCCAGATTGCGCGAAAACCTGATTTCATTAAGAAAAAGCGGTTTTCCAGCCATGAAAAAAAGCCCCGCACTTTTTCAAGGGCGGGGCCGGGTGCCTGTCAAGGCACCGTGCGTTCGCAGAAGTTACTCGGCGGCGGCGTTTTCATCGCTGGTTTCAGCCTGCGAGGCTTCCAGTTCGGCGGCTTCGGACTCGGCAATGGCGCGACGCTCGGAGTCGTCCATCAGGTCCTTGGCCTTGCGCGCTTCGTGGTAGGCCATGCCGGTACCGGCAGGAATCAGACGACCGACGATCACGTTTTCTTTCAAACCGCGCAACTCGTCGCGCTTGCCCATGATGGCCGCCTCGGTGAGAACGCGGGTGGTTTCCTGGAAGGAAGCCGCCGAGATGAAAGAATCGGTGGACAGCGATGCCTTGGTGATACCGAGCAGCAGGTTGCTGAAGGTGGCCGGAATCTTGCCATCGGCGCGCAGGGCGTCGTTGACATCCAGCAGCGCCGAACGCTCGACCTGTTCACCGGCGATGTAGGTGGTGTCGCCGACGTTTTCAACGACCACGCGGCGCAGCATCTGGCGAACAATCACTTCAATGTGCTTGTCGTTGATCTTCACGCCCTGCAGGCGGTAAACGTCCTGCACTTCATCGACGATGTAACGGGCCAGTTCGGCCACGCCCAGCAGGCGCAGGATGTCCTGCGGATCGGCCGGGCCATCGACAATCGACTCGCCCTTGTTGACCACCTGGCCTTCGTGCACCAGAATGTTCTTTTCCTTCGGAACCAGGTCTTCCCAGACCTTGCCTTCGGGATCGGTGATCTGCAGGCGAATCTTGCCCTTGGTCTCTTTGCCGAACGACACGGTGCCGGTCATCTCGGCCAGCGTGCCCTTGTCTTTCGGCGTACGGGCTTCGAACAACTCGGCGACACGCGGCAGACCGCCGGTGATGTCTCGCGTTTTCTGGCCTTCGATCGGGATGCGGGCCAGCACTTCGCCTGGGCCCACGTCCTGGCCGTCACGCACCTGAACCAGCGCGCCGATCTGGAAGCCGATCGTCACCGAATGGTCGGTGCCGGGGATTTTTACTTCGTTGCCTGTCGCATCGATCAGCTTGACGCCAGGACGAATCACCTTGGTCGCGCCGCGACGCTTCGGATCGATCACCACCAGGGTGGACAGACCGGTCACGTCATCGACCTGCTTGGCCACGGTCACGCCTTCTTCCACATTCTCGAACTGCACCTTGCCGGCGAATTCGGTGATGATGGGGCGTGTCAGCGGGTCCCAGTTGGCCAGGATCGCGCCAGCCTTGATGGTCTGGTCGATCTTGACCGTCAGCGTCGCGCCGTAAGGCACCTTGTGGCGCTCGCGCTCGCGGCCATGCTCGTCATGAATGACGATCTCGCCGGAACGGGCAATCACCACCAGGTCGCCCTTGCCGTTGGTCACATAGCGCATCGGTGCGTTGAAACCGATCACACCGTTGGACTTTGCTTCGACGCTCGAAGCAATGGCGGCGCGCGATGCTGCGCCACCGATGTGGAAGGTCCGCATCGTCAGCTGCGTGCCGGGCTCGCCGATCGACTGGGCAGCAATGATGCCGACCGCCTCGCCGATGTTGATCAGGCCGCCGCGACCCAGGTCACGGCCGTAGCAACTGGCGCACAGGCCGAAGCGGGTTTCGCAGGTCAGCGCGGTGCGTACCTTGACTTCGTCAACGCCAGCGGCTTCGAGCCCGTCGATGATGTCCTCGTCCAGCATGACGCCGGCCTTGGTCAGCACCGAGCGGTTCTCGGGGTGCAGCACGTCCTCGACGATGGTGCGGCCCAGAACCCGGTCGCGAAGCGATTCGATGACTTCGCCGCCTTCGACAATGGCGCGCATGACCGAGCCATCAAGCGTGCCGCAGTCGTGTTCGGTCACGACCAGATCCTGCACCACGTCGCACAGACGGCGGGTCAGGTAGCCCGAGTTGGCAGTTTTCAGCGCCGTGTCAGCCAGACCCTTGCGGGCGCCGTGGGTGGAGATGAAGTACTCCAGCACGTTCAGGCCTTCGCGGAAGTTCGCGGTGATGGGCGTCTCGATGATCGAGCCGTCAGGCTTGGCCATCAGACCCCGCATACCAGCCACCTGGCGAATCTGCGCGGCGGAACCGCGCGCGCCGGAGTCGGCCATCATGTAGATCGAATTGAACGAATCCTGCTCGACCAGATTGCCGTGGCGGTCAATGACCTTTTCCTTGGACAGCTGGGCCATCATGGCCTTCGACACGTCGTCGCCCGACTTGCCCCAGATGTCCACCACCTTGTTGTAGCGCTCGCCGGCCGTCACCAGACCCGAGGTGTACTGCTGCTCGATCTCTTTGACTTCCTTCTGGGCGTGCGCAATGATCGCGGTCTTTTCCTTGGGCACCAGCATGTCTTCGATACAGATCGAAATGCCGGCCCGGGTCGCCAGGCGGAAACCCGACTGGAGCAGCTTGTCGGCAAATACAACGGTCTCTTTCAAGCCGCACTTGCGGAAAGACACGTTGATCAGCTTGGAGATTTCCTTTTTCTTCAACGCCTTGTTGATGTTGGAGAAAGGCAGTCCCTTGGGCAGGATTTCCGACAGGAGTGCACGGCCGCCGGTGGTTTCCCACAGCTTGGTCGAGGGCACGAACTCGTTGGTTTCCTTGTCCTTGCTCCACTCGGTCAGGCGCACGCTGATGCGGGCGTTCAGGTCGAGTTCACCCGCGTCAAAGGCGCGGCGCACTTCGCCGGTGTCCGAAAACACCAGGCCTTCGCCCTTGCCGTTGGTGCGGTCGCGGGTCGTGTAGTACAGGCCCAGCACCACGTCTTGCGAAGGCACGATGGAAGGCTCGCCGTTGGCCGGGAACAGGATGTTGTTCGACGCCAGCATCAGGGTGCGGGCTTCCATCTGCGCCTCGACCGACAGCGGCACGTGAACGGCCATCTGGTCACCGTCAAAGTCGGCGTTGAAGGCCGAGCAAACCAGCGGGTGCAACTGGATCGCCTTGCCTTCGATCAGGATCGGCTCAAACGCCTGGATACCCAGACGGTGCAGCGTAGGCGCACGGTTGAGCATCACCGGATGCTCCTTGATGACCTCTTCCAGAATGTCCCAGACCACTGGCGTGCCGGTTTCGACTTCCTTCTTGGCCGCCTTGATGGTGGTGGCAATGCCACGCACTTCGAGCTGCGCAAAGATAAAGGGCTTGAACAGTTCCAGCGCCATCAGCTTGGGCAAGCCGCACTGGTGCAGCTTGAGCGTCGGGCCCACGGTGATCACGGAACGACCCGAGTAATCGACGCGCTTGCCCAGCAAGTTCTGGCGGAAACGGCCTGACTTGCCCTTGATCATGTCGGCCAGCGACTTGAGTGCGCGTTTGTTGGCACCGGTCATGGCCTTGCCACGGCGGCCGTTGTCCAGCAAGCTGTCGACAGCTTCCTGCAGCATGCGCTTTTCGTTGCGCGCAATGATTTCAGGCGCTTTCAATTCCAGCAAGCGGCGCAGACGGCTGTTGCGGTTGATGACGCGGCGGTACAAATCGTTCAGATCAGAGGTCGCAAAGCGGCCACCGTCCAGCGGCACCAGGGGACGCAGGTCCGGCGGCAGCACCGGCAGCACGTCGAGCACCATCCATTCGGGCTTGATGCCGGATTTCTTGAATCCTTCCATCAATTTCAAGCGCTTGGCGTTTTTCTTGATCTTGATCTCGGAGCCGGTCAGGTCATTGCGCAGCTTGTCTATCTCAACATCGAGGTCCAGCCCTTCGAGCAGGTCCTTGATGCCTTCGGCGCCCATCTTGGCGGTGTACTCGTCGCCGTATTCCTTGCGCTTGGCGTCGAAATCGTCTTCCGACATGATGCTGAATTTCTTCAGCGGGGTCATGCCGGGATCGGTCACCACATACGCTTCAAAGTACAGCACGCGCTCGATGTCGCGCAATGTCATGTCGAGCACCAGGCCCAGACGCGATGGCAGCGACTTCAAGAACCAGATGTGCGCGCACGGCGCGGCCAGGTCGATGTGACCCATGCGCTCGCGGCGAACCTTCGTCTGCGTGACTTCAACGCCGCACTTCTCGCAGATCACGCCGCGGTGCTTGAGGCGCTTGTACTTGCCGCACAGGCATTCGTAGTCCTTGATCGGGCCAAAGATCTTGGCGCAAAAAAGACCGTCGCGCTCTGGCTTGAAGGTGCGGTAGTTGATCGTCTCGGGTTTTTTGACCTCGCCGAAAGACCACGAACGGATCTTCTCGGGCGAAGCCATGCCAATCTTGATGGCATCGAAATGCTCATCGGGCGTGAACTGCTTGAACAGGTCTAGTAACGATTTCATGTGTAAATCCTCTTAATCAGTTGAGGACAGGGCAGATTGCGTCGCAATCCTGCCCTGTCCCGCAAGGCCACTGGACTAGCTGCGTTCGAGTTCCATGTCGATGCCGAGCGAGCGAATTTCCTTCACCAGCACGTTGAACGACTCCGGCATACCGGCGGTGATCGCGTGTTCGCCCTTGACGATGCTTTCGTACACCTTGGTACGGCCCACCACGTCATCGGACTTGACCGTGAGCATTTCCTGCAACACGTAAGCCGCGCCGTAGGCTTCCAGCGCCCACACTTCCATTTCGCCGAAACGCTGGCCACCGAACTGGGCCTTGCCGCCCAGCGGCTGCTGCGTGACCAGGCTGTAGGGACCGGTCGAACGTGCGTGCATCTTGTCGTCCACCAGGTGGTGAAGCTTCAGGAAGTGCATGTAGCCGACCGTCGTCGTGCGTTCGAAGGCATCACCGGTACGTCCGTCATACAGCTGCGCCTGGGTACGCGTCGGGCTCAAGCCCTTGGCCTTGGCCACTGCATCGGGATAAGCCAGTTGCAGCATGGTCATGATGTCTTCTTCCGAGGCGCCGTCAAACACCGGCGTGGCAAAAGGCACGCCAGCGGTCAGGTTCTGGGCCATCTCGACGACCTGCTCGTCCGACAGCGAGGCCAGGTCTTCCGTACGGCCCGACTTGTTGTACAGCGTGTCCATGAACTGGCGCAATTCGGCCACCTTGGACTCGGCCTGCAGCATGTCGCCAATCCGCTGGCCCAGGCCCTTGGCGGCCCAGCCCAGATGGACCTCGAGCACCTGACCCACGTTCATGCGCGAAGGCACGCCCAGCGGGTTCAGCACGATGTCGCACGGCGTGCCATCGGCCATGTGCGGCATGTCTTCGACCGGAACGATCTTGGACACGACACCCTTGTTGCCGTGGCGGCCGGCCATCTTGTCGCCGGGCTGCAAGCGGCGCTTGACAGCCAGGTAAACCTTGACCATCTTGAGCACGCCGGATGGCAGCTCGTCGCCCTGCGTCAGCTTCTTGCGCTTTTCCTCGAAAGACAAATCGAAACTATGGCGCGTCTGCTCCATCGAATTCTTGATGCTTTCGAGTTGCGAAGCGACTTCGTCATCAGCAGGACGGATATCGAACCAGTGATACTTCTCGACGTCGGTCAGGTAGGCCTTGTCGAGTTTTGTGCCCTTGGCCAGCTTTTTCGGGCCGCCATTGGCGATCTTGCCGATCAGCAGCTTTTCGATACGGTCGAAGGCATCGGCTTCCACGATACGCAGCTGGTCATTCAGGTCCAGGCGGTAGCGCTTGAGCTCGTCGTCGATGATCTGCTGGGCACGCTTGTCGCGCACGATGCCTTCACGTGTGAAGACCTGCACGTCAATGACGGTGCCCGACGAACCCTGGCTGACGCGCAGCGAGGTGTCTTTCACATCGCTGGCTTTTTCGCCGAAGATGGCGCGCAGCAGTTTTTCTTCGGGCGTCAGCGTGGTCTCGCCTTTTGGCGTGACCTTGCCCACCAGCGTGTCGCCCGGCTGGACTTCGGCACCGACATAGATGATGCCGGATTCGTCCAGACGGTTGAGCTGCTGCTCGGACAGGTTGGGGATGTCGCGGGTGATTTCTTCGGAACCGAGCTTGGTGTCACGCGCCATCACCACGAGTTCTTCGATATGGATCGAGGTGTAGCGGTCTTCGGCCACCACGCGCTCGGATATCAGGATCGAATCCTCGAAGTTGTAGCCATTCCACGGCATGAAGCCGATCAGCATGTTCTGGCCAATGGCGATTTCGCCCAAGTCGGTCGATGCACCGTCAGCCACCACGTCACCCTTGGCCAGATGGTCACCCATCTTGACGATGGGACGCTGGTGGATGTTGGTGTTCTGGTTGGAACGCTGGTACTTGATCAGGTTGTAGATGTCCACGCCGATTTCACCGGCAAGGGCTTCCGCATCGTTGACGCGTACCACGATGCGGGTGGCATCGACATAGTCAACGATACCGCCACGGGTGGCCGTGACCACCGTGCCCGAGTCCACTGCCGCCACGCGCTCGATACCGGTGCCGACGAGCGGCTTTTCCGGACGCAGCACGGGAACGGCCTGACGCGACATGTTGGCGCCCATCAGCGCGCGGTTCGCATCGTCATGCTCCAGGAACGGAACCAGCGAAGCAGCGACCGACACGATCTGCGCCGGCGACACGTCCATGTACTGGACGCGCTCGGCACTTACCAGGATGGACTCGCCTTTTTCACGGGCGGATACCAGGTCGCCGGTCAGGCGGCCTTCCTTGTCCAGCGCGGCATTGGCCTGGGCGATCACATACTTGCCTTCTTCGATGGCCGACAAGTAATCGATGTCCATCGTCACCTTGCTGTCAGCCACCCGGCGGTACGGCGTTTCAATGAAACCGTATTCGTTCAGGCGGGCGTACAGGGCCAGCGAGTTGATCAGGCCGATGTTCGGGCCTTCAGGCGTTTCAATCGGGCAGACGCGGCCGTAATGGGTCACGTGCACGTCACGCACTTCAAAACCAGCACGCTCGCGGGTCAGACCACCGGGGCCAAGGGCCGAAACACGGCGCTTGTGGGTGATCTCGGCCAGCGGATTGGTCTGGTCCATGAACTGAGACAGCTGCGAGGCGCCGAAGAATTCCTTCAGGGCGGCCGAGATCGGTTTGCTGTTGATCAGGTCATGCGGCATCAGCGGCTCTTGCTCGGCCTGGCCCAGACGTTCCTTCACGGCCTTTTCGATACGCGCCAGACCGGTGCGGTACTGGTTTTCAGCGAGTTCGCCGACACAACGTACCCGGCGGTTGCCGAGGTGGTCAATGTCATCGACTTCACCGTTGCCATTGCGCAGATCGACCAGGATCTTGACGACGGCGAGGATGTCCTCGTTGGTCATGACCATCGGGCCGGTGGATTCATCGCGGCCCACACGGGCATTGAACTTCATGCGCCCCACGCGCGACAGGTCGTAGGTGTCCGGGTTGTAGAACAGGCGCTGGAACAGGGCCTGAACCGCGTCTTCCGTGGGTGGCTCGCCGGGGCGCATCATGCGGTAAATGGCGACACGTGCCGCAAACTCGTCAGCCGTTTCGTCGGCGCGCAGGGTTTGCGAAATGTAGGCACCCTGGTCGAGTTCGTTGGTGTACAGCACCTGGACATCATGGATGCCGGCGACGCGCAGCTTTTTCAGCAACGCTTCGGTCAACTCGTCATTGGCCTTGGCAATGATCTCGCCGGTGTCCGTGTCGATGATGTTCTTGGCAACGACACGGCCGATCAGGAAATCTTCCGGCACGCTGATGCTGGTGGTGCCACTTTGCTCCAGTTCGCGGGTATGTCGAACCGTGATGCGCTTGTCTTTCGCCACGACGACCTTGCCCGACTTGTCGGTCAGGTCAAAGCGGGCGACTTCGCCGCGCATGCGCTCGGCCACGAACTCCATCTGTGCACCACTGTCCATCAGGCGGAAATTGTCAAAGACAAAGAAGTTGGCCAGGATCGATTCGTGGTTCAGGCCAATGGCCTTGAGCAGGATCGTGACCGGCATCTTGCGGCGACGGTCAACGCGGAAGTACAGGATGTCTTTCGGATCGAACTCGAAATCGAGCCAAGAGCCACGGTAAGGGATGATGCGTGCCGAAAACAGCAGTTTTCCCGAGCTGTGCGTTTTGCCCTTGTCATGTTCGAAAAACACGCCTGGCGAACGGTGCAGCTGCGACACAATGACGCGCTCAGTGCCGTTGATGACAAAAGAGCCTTTGTCGGTCATGAGCGGCACTTCGCCCATGTAGACTTCCTGCTCCTTGACTTCCTTGACGACCTTGGACTGCGATGTCGATGACTCGCGGTCATAAATGATCAGTTGAACCTTGGCGCGCACGGCCGAGGCAAAGGTCAGTCCGCGGGTCTGGCATTCGCGTACATCGAAGGCCGGTTTGGCCAGGTTGTACTCGATGAATTTCATCTCGACAAAACCGTTGTGCGAGACAATGGGAAAAGCGTTTTGAAAGGCGGCCTGAAGGCCTTCAAGCATGCGTTTTTGGGGCGCGCGATCGGCTTGCAGGAATGCGATGTACGCATCTTTCTGCATTTGCAGCAAGTAGGGAACCGTCAACACGCTTTCGCGGTTTCCGAAGCTTTTACGGATGCGTTTGCGTTCGGTGAAACTGTAACTAGAAGTTAGGGCCATGAGTTCTCCGTCATGATGGGCTCTGGGACTCTCGAACCCGAATACACCACGTATTCAGGCAACTTGGTGGTTGGCCACTACCAACCATGGCGGACGGTGATGCATTGCACAGCACCCGGACCAAGGCGTTTCTGCAGTCGGGGATTCAGAAAACACTGGGAAAAAGACTTTTAATCCTTTTTCCAGTATTTTTTTCGTCCGGCGTAAAAGACACTTGTCTTTTGGGGAGTTAGAGGTGGCTCAGGCCGGTGTGTCGGGCTGAGCCTTAAACGGGGAAAGGCTGGAAGCCCGTAGAGGTCTTCCAGCCTTTTCGAACCGCAAGAATTACTTGAGTTCGACTTTCGCGCCGGCATCTTCCAGCTTCTTCTTGGCGGCTTCTGCGTCGGCCTTGTTGGCGCCTTCCTTGACGTTCTTCGGAGCGCCGTCCACCAGATCCTTGGCTTCTTTCAGGCCCAGACCGGTCAGTTCGCGCACGGCCTTGATGACCTGCACTTTTTGCGCGCCAGCTTCGAGCAGAACGACATTGAATTCGGTCTTCTCTTCAGCAACAGCAGCACCTGCACCGCCGCCACCAGCAGCGGGAGCAGCCATGGAAGCTGCGCTCACGCCAAACTTCTCTTCGATGGCTTTCACCAGATCGTTGAGTTCGAGGACCGTCATGCTGTCCAGCACGGTCAAAAATGCGTCTTTATCGAATGCCATTTTGAATTCCTAAAAAAATTTCTTTAACAGTTGGGGACAAGGCTTGGCGCCTGGGCGCTGCAACCTGTCCCTCAAAGGTCTGCTGTTTACGCCGCTGCGGCTTCGGTGACTTCTGCGGCAGGTTCTGCAGCCTCGGCCACTTCTTCTGCGCCAGCGCCACGTTGCGCGGACAGCGCTGCCAGCACGGCAGCGGTTCGCGAAATAGGCGACATCAGCAAGCCACACAACTGGGCCAGCAACACTTCCTTGGAAGGAATGCTGGCCAGTTGCTTAACGCCTTCGATATCCAGGGTTTTCCCAGCAAATGCACCTGCGCGAATCACCAGCTTGTCGTTGGTTTTTGCGAAGTCAGCCACTACTTTTGCAGCAGCGACGGCATCAATGGAAAAGCCGTAGATCAGCGGACCGGTCATCTGGTCGGACAAGACTTCGAATGCGCTACCTGCCACGGCACGGCGAGCCAGGGTGTTCTTCAGAACACTCAGGGTCACGCCTTTTTCGCGGGCTTGGCTGCGCAGCTTGGTCATGTCAGCGACCGTGATGCCACGGTATTCCGCCATCACGAGCGTTTGAGCTTTAGCGGCGAGGCCTGTCACTTCATCAATGACGGCTTGTTTCTCACTGCGGTTGAGACTCAAGGTCTACTCCTTAAAAATGTACTGTCGGGTTTTGGCAAGCTTGCACCTGCTTTCAACCCTTCAACACGCTCATGTTCAGCGACCAACTGTTTTCAGATTCTTTTCAAAACCATTCAAGCAGCGGGACCGCCATCTGCGTTGGCTGTCTTTCGATTAAGCGCACACCCTGATTGATTTATTCAAGCTGTGCACACCAACGGTCCTGGATGACCTGCAGGGGAAAACCCCGGCAGCCCACCACTCTGAACAACGCCTGCGCGTCGTTCAAATTTTTGCCTTTAAGCCGCGATGGTTTGCGTGTCAACGCGAACGCCCACACCCATCGTCGAGGATACGGCGACTTTCTTCAGGTATACACCCTTGCTGGTAGCAGGCTTGGCCTTGATCAGTGCGTCGATCAGTGCAGCCAGATTGCCTTGCAGCTTTTCAGTATCGAACGAACGACGACCGATGGTGCCATGCACGATACCGGCCTTGTCAACGCGGAACTGGACCTGACCAGCTTTTGCGTTGCGTACAGCCGTCGCAACGTCAGGCGTCACGGTACCGACCTTGGGATTGGGCATCAGGCCACGTGGGCCAAGAATCTGGCCCAGCGTACCGACGATGCGCATGGCATCAGGGGAAGCGATCACCACGTCAAAGTCCATCTTGCCGGCCTTGATGTCGGCAGCCAGATCGTCCATGCCGACGATGTCTGCACCGGCAGCCTTGGCTTCTTCAGCCTTGGCACCCTGGGCAAATACGGCAACGCGCTTGGTCTTGCCGGTGCCGTTGGGCATCACGACTGCGCCACGCACAACCTGGTCGGATTTCTTGGCATCGATACCGAGTTGCACAGCCACATCGATGGACTCATCGAACTTGGCGACAGCGAACTCTTTGACAAGTCCGAGTGCGTCAGGCAATGCGTACAGCTTGTTGCTGTCAACTTTGTCGCCGACGGTTTTTTGACGTTTGGTCAGCTTGCTCATACAACACCCTCCACCGTCACACCCATGGAACGGGCGGAACCGGCAATAGTACGGACTGCAGCATCCAGATCGGCGGCAGTCAAATCTTTCATCTTGGCCTTGGCGATATCTTCCAGCTGTGCGCGGGTGATCTTGCCAACCTTGGCGGAATGCGGCGTAGCCGATCCCTTGTCGAGTTTGATGGCTTTCTTGATCATGGAGACAGCAGGAGGTGTCTTGATGATGAAGGTAAAGCTCTTGTCAGCATAAGCCGTAATCACCACAGGCAGTGGTGTACCCGGCTCAATGCCCTGGGTCTGGGCATTGAATGCCTTGCAGAACTCCATGATGTTCAGACCACGTTGACCCAAAGCGGGTCCGATCGGTGGGGATGGATTGGCCTTGCCAGCTGGTACTTGCAGCTTGACGAAGCCGACGATTTTTTTCGCCATACTTTTCTCCTTGCGGGTCATAACGCCTGAAAACTGTCAAACAACAGCTCTCAAGCTTCCCGGGGGTTACACAACTCAAAATGGATTCCTGGAAATCCTTCACGCCGAGTTGCAAGACGCAAAATTTTATCTGCTCAGCCCACAGTGTTTACTGTGATTTCTTACGAGAAGAAACGGAAATCAGGTCTTTTCGATCTGGCTGAATTCAAGCTCAACCGGCGTCGCACGTCCGAAGATCGTGACCGACACGCGGACTTTGTTCTTTTCGTAATTGACTTCTTCCACGGTGCCATTGAAATCGGTGAAGGGGCCGTCCTTGACACGAACATATTCACCCGTTTCAAACTCGACCTTGTGACGCGGCTTGTCAGTGCCGACCTGCATCTGGCTGACGATCTTTTGCACCTCTTCCTCAGAAATGGGTGCTGGACGATTTTTTGCGCCGCCCACAAAACCCGTGACCTTGTTGGTGTGCTTCACCAGATGCCAGGTTTCGTCGTCCATGACCATTTCAACCAGCACATAACCCGGAAAGAAACGGCGTTCGGTCGTTTTCTTTTGGCCATTCTTGATCTCTACCACTTCTTCGGTAGGCACCAGGAAACGCCCAAACTTGGACTGCATCCCTGAGCGGTTGATGCGCTCGACAATATTGCGCTCAGCGGCTTTTTCCATGCCGGAATACGCATGCACAACATACCATTGCATGCCAGGCGCCAATGCATGGGATGCATCAGTCACAACATCTCTCGATGCCGTATCGTTCAGATCGCTCATTATCTTTTCCATCCCAGGATCAGGTCGTAAAACACCCATTCAAGCGTCTTGTCCGTCAGCCATAAAAACAATGCCATCACCACCACGAAGCCGAACACGTAAGCCGTCATCTGGATGGCCTCCCTGCGCTCTGGCCAAACGACTTTTTTAACTTCGCGAACCGAGTCGCGGCCAAAAGCCAGAAACTGCCTGCCAAGTTCGGAAGATACAAAAATAAGGACGGCAGCAACCAGACCTGCAAGCAGGGCGCCCCACTGCGCAACCTGGCCTTGCTTGGCCAGCAAATAAAAACCGACAAGGGATGCGAGCACCAACACCACAGCCAAACCCAGCTTGGCTTTGTCCGCATTGGTACTGACGGTTTCAACTTGTGTAGAGGCCATGGCTGCCGAATTTCCTGTTCAATCTTCATGCGCCCTTGCAGACGCTTAAGCCCACCCGAAGCTTTCAACTCCTGGCGGGCTTGCTTGTTATGTTTTCACACCGTCGTCGGCGTTGACCACCTCAACAATCGGGTGGCAGGGGCAGAAGGAATCGAACCATCAACCTTCGGTTTTGGAGACCGACGCTCTGCCAATTGAGCTATACCCCTGCATCAAACCTCTAAAACAGCTGAGGACGGAACAAAAATGCCCTGCATTTTTTGGCGCACCCCGGAAAAAAATTAATTACGCGAGGATCTTGGCCACAACGCCAGCGCCCACAGTACGGCCGCCTTCGCGGATGGCGAAACGCAGACCTTCTTCCATGGCGATCGGGTTGATCAGCTTGACCGTGATCGACACGTTGTCGCCGGGCA
>NZ_JAAFGZ010000028.1 GCF_010365105.1 Polaromonas sp.
CAGCGGCCGAGCAGACCAAAATGGCGCCGTCCATTTGTGCAGCGCCCGTGATCATGTTCTTCACATAGTCAGCGTGGCCCGGGCAGTCAACGTGCGCGTAGTGGCGGGCAGCCGTTTCGTACTCTACGTGGGCGGTATTGATGGTGATGCCGCGCGCTTTTTCTTCCGGTGCCGCGTCGATCTGGTCGTAGGCCTTGGCTTCGCCGCCGAACTTGGCGGCCAGCACGGTGGCGATTGCCGCCGTCAGCGTGGTCTTGCCATGGTCAACGTGACCGATCGTGCCGACGTTGACGTGCGGTTTGGTCCGCGAAAATTTCTCTTTACCCATTTCCAACTCCAATAAAAGAACATGCCCGTGTACGGTTTAATGTTTGCACTACGCTGCTTTATTTCTCACCACGGGCAGTGAAAGGCGCGTAATCGCAGACAGGGAATCTAATTCGGGGACTGATCAGTTTGGGGACAGAGCGAAAGGGCGCTTCGCGCGTCCTTCGGTCTGCCCCGCAATTTCTTTACTTGGCTCTCGCAGCCATGATGGCTTCGGACACATTGCGTGGTGCTTCGGTGTAGTGCTTGAACTCCATCGAGTAAGTCGCACGGCCTTGCGTTGCAGAGCGCAGCGTGGTCGAGTAGCCGAACATCTCGGACAAAGGCACTTCTGCCTTGATGACCTTGCCGCCACCGAGCATGTCCTCCATACCTTGGACCATGCCGCGGCGTGAGGCCAGATCGCCCATCACGTTGCCGGCATAGTCTTCAGGCGTCTCGACTTCCACAGCCATCATGGGCTCCAGAATGACCGGGCTGGCCTTGCGGCAGCCTTCCTTGAAACCGAAGATGGCAGCCATCTTGAACGCGAGTTCGTTCGAGTCCACGTCGTGGTAAGAGCCGAAATGCAGCGTCACCTTGACATCGACCACCGGGTAGCCGGCAAGCACGCCAGCCGTCACAGCTTCGTTGATGCCTTTTTCAACCGCAGGAATGTACTCGCGCGGCACCACGCCACCCTTGATGGCATCGACGAATTCGATGCCCTTGCCGGGTTCATTCGGCTCGATCTTGAGCACCACGTGACCGTACTGCCCCTTGCCGCCGGATTGACGGACGAACTTGCCTTCGGCATCTTCGATGGTCTTGCGGATGGTTTCGCGGTAAGCCACCTGCGGCTTGCCGACGTTGGCTTCCACACCGAATTCGCGCTTCATGCGGTCAACGATGATTTCCAGGTGCAGCTCGCCCATGCCGGCAATGATGGTCTGGCCAGATTCTTCGTCGGTCTTGACGCGGAACGATGGATCTTCTGCGGCCAGGCGCTGCAGGGCAATGCCCATTTTTTCCTGGTCAGCCTTGGTTTTTGGCTCGACCGCCTGTGCAATCACAGGCTCGGGGAAGACCATGCGCTCCAGCATGATGATGGCATCCGGATCGCACAGGGTTTCGCCGGTGGTCACGTCTTTCAGGCCCACGCAGGCGGCGATGTCACCAGCGACGATTTCGCTGACTTCCTGACGTTCGTTGGCGTGCATCTGCACGATACGGCCAATACGCTCTTTCTTGCCCTTGATGGGGTTGTAGACGGTATCGCCCTTTTTCAGCACACCGGAATAGACGCGCACAAAGGTCAACTGGCCCACGAAAGGGTCGGTCATCAGTTTGAAGGCCAGCGCCGAGAATTTCTCCGAGTCGTCTGCCTTGCGGGTAACAGGCTCTTCATCATCATCGGTGCCCTTGACTGGCGGGATGTCGATCGGTGAAGGCATGAAGTCAATCACGGCGTCCAGCATGCGCTGCACGCCCTTGTTCTTGAAAGCAGAGCCGCAATACATTGGCTGGATTTCGCTGGCAATGGTGCGCGTGCGAATGCCTAACTTGATCTCTTCTTCAGACAAGTCACCTTCTTCAAGGTATTTGTTCATGAGATCTTCGTTGGCTTCGGCAGCAGCCTCGACCATTTTTTCGCGCCATTCCTTGGCGGACTGCAGCAAATCAGCTGGAATCTCGCGGTATTCGAACTTCATGCCTTGTGAAGCTTCATCCCAGATGATGGCTTTCATCATGATCAGGTCCACGACGCCAGTGAAGTTTTCTTCAGCACCGATGGGGATCACCATGGGCACAGGGTTGGCTTTCAGGCGCAGCTTCATGCCCTCGACCACCTTGAAGAAGTTCGCGCCGGTGCGGTCCATCTTGTTGACGAAAGCCAGACGTGGCACCTTGTACTTGTTGGCCTGACGCCAGACCGTCTCGGACTGGGGTTGCACGCCACCCACGGCGCAGTAAACCATGCAGGCGCCGTCAAGCACGCGCATGGACCGCTCGACTTCAATCGTGAAGTCAACGTGGCCAGGCGTGTCGATGATGTTGATACGGTGCTCGGGAAAGGACTTGTCCATGCCTTTCCAGAAACAGGTGGTGGCGGCGGAAGTGATCGTGATGCCACGCTCCTGCTCCTGCTCCATCCAGTCCATGGTTGCGGCGCCGTCATGGACTTCACCAATCTTGTGGCTCACGCCGGTGTAGAAAAGAATCCGCTCGGTGGTGGTGGTCTTGCCGGCATCGATGTGCGCGGAAATACCGATATTGCGGTAGTTTTTAATGGGGGTAGCGCGGGACATAAATTACTTTCAGTTCGGTGTTACGAACAATGACACGTGGTGCCAAGATATTTCTCTTGTTTTTCTACGCGTCTGCCGGCAGGGCGCTTTTGGCACCAAGCCGGCAGGAGTTGGGGTTGAACCGCCAGGAATCAAGGTGTTTTGGTCACCTTGAACGACCGGCGGCAACCCGTCAATGAAGCGCAGTCAACACTGCAAACCATCGATCAGAAGCGGAAGTGGCTGAACGCCTTGTTGGCTTCGGCCATGCGGTGAACTTCGTCACGCTTTTTCATGGCGCCGCCACGGCCTTCGGTGGCTTCCATCAATTCATTGGCGAGGCGCAATGACATTGATTTTTCGCCACGCTTCTTGGCGGCTTCTTTCAACCAGCGCATAGCCAGGGCCATACGGCGGACAGGACGCACTTCAACCGGTACCTGGTAATTGGCACCACCGACGCGGCGGGACTTCACTTCAACCATGGGCTTGATGTTGCCGATGGCCATGTGAAAAGCCTCCAGCGGATCTTTGCCAGGGTTCTTTTTCTCGATTTGCTCCAGGGCGCCATAAATGATGCGCTCTGCGACGGCTTTCTTGCCGCCTTGCATGATCACGTTCATGAATTTGGCAAGATCGACATCGCCAAATTTTGGATCAGGAAGAATTTCACGTTTAGGGACTTCGCGACACGTGGCATTTTTTCACCTCTTTGCTTCAGTTGGCGCTGCTTTCGGCAACACCGCGAGAGTTAGCAAACTCTCACTTACTCGACCGGCGCAAAAAACTTGCACTTGGGTCACTTCGCTCAAAACACCGGCCAGGGTGAGTCAAGCACCTGTTTTTTGAAAAAACCTTGACAGCTTTTTCGGGTGCGAACAGTGAAGTTCGAACCGATAGGCCAATTACTTGGCTTTTGGACGCTTCGCGCCGTACTTGGAACGCGACTGCTTGCGGTCTTTCACGCCTTGCAAGTCGAGCGAGCCACGAACGATGTGGTAACGCACACCCGGCAAGTCCTTGACACGACCGCCGCGAACCAGCACGACGCTGTGTTCCTGCAGGTTGTGGCCTTCGCCGCCGATGTAGGAAATGATCTCGAATCCGTTGGTCAGGCGCACCTTGGCGACTTTACGCAAAGCGGAGTTTGGCTTTTTAGGCGTGGTGGTGTACACACGGGTGCATACGCCACGGCGCTGTGGAGAATTTTCCATCGCAGGGCTTTTTGACTTGATCTTTTCGACCTCGCGCCCCTGACGGACTAACTGATTGATGGTTGGCATTGAAAACGTCCCTAAACGTCTGAAAACGGTATAAAACTGCGAAAAACTTCCCCGCACCAAAAGCGGAAAAGCCTTCGAGTATATGCGGGTTGCCAAAAAAGCTCAAGCAGTTGTCCTGGCCAAGGCCGTGCGGGTCTTGAGGTCCAGCCAAAAACTGCTGCCTTCACACGGTGATCATGACCGCCGCTAAGGGTTTATTCCTACGATATTTGACTTGAGTCAGTCATGCGCAAAGATTACTATCTACCGACCGGTCGGTCAAAAGACAGCTGGCTTTGATGTTGACACAACATAAGGAAGCGCCCATGACAGAGCATTTGCAGCAAGAAACCGCCCAGCGGGTGGGTGAGCGCATGTTTGCCAGTGACCGGGCCTCACAGGCGCTGGGGATGCAATTGCTGGAAACCATGCCGGGGACGGCGCTGCTGTCGATGACGGTGCGCGAAGACATGCTCAACGGCCATCAGACCTGCCATGGCGGGTTGATTTCGGCACTCGCCGATTCGGCTTTCGCGTTTGCCTGCAACTCCTACAACGAAATGACCGTGGCATCGGGCTTCAGCATCGACTTCACAGCCCCGGCGCATCTGGGCGACCTGCTGACCGCCCGATGCGTCGAAGTGTCGAGGGCCGGCCGCACCGGCATTTATGACACAAGCGTCAGCAACCAGCGGGGTGAACGCATCGCCTTGTTTCGCGGCCGCTCCCACACCTTCAAAGGCAAGCCGGCCGTGGCCCCTGACTCAAACCCCCGGGAGAACGGATGACCGTCAAACGCCCTGCCCCTGGCGACCTTGAACCCATCGAGCAGGCCAGCCGCGACGAGATCACCGCCTTGCAACTGCAGCGCCTGCAGGCCACGCTGCAGCAGGCGTATGACCATGTGCCGCATTACCGCAAGGCATTCGATGCCAGGGGAATTCATCCTGGCGACCTGAAGCAGCTCGGCGACCTGTCGAAATTCCCGTTCACCGTCAAGAACGACCTGCGCCAGAACTACCCGTTCGGCATGTTTGCCGTGCCGCGCAGCCAGGTGGCGCGTATTCATGCGTCGTCAGGCACCACCGGCAAGCCGACAGTCGTCGGCTACACCCGAAATGACATCGATACCTGGGCGCGGCTGGTGGCACGCTCGATCCGCGCCGCAGGTGGACGGGCGGGCGACAGCATCCACATTGCCTACGGCTACGGACTGTTCACCGGCGGACTGGGCGCGCATTACGGCGCCGAACTGGCGGGCTGCATGGTCATCCCGATGTCGGGCGGCCAGACCGAGCGGCAGGTGCAGCTGATCCACGACTTCCAGCCGGACATCATCATGGTCACGCCGAGCTACATGCAGGTGATCATCGAGGAGTTTGCGCGGCAGGGCCTGGATCCCCGGGGAAGTTCGCTCAAGGTCGGCATATTCGGCGCCGAACCCTGGACCGAGGCCATGCGCCGGGACATTGAAGGCAAGACCGCAATGGATGCGGTCGATATCTATGGCCTGTCCGAGGTCATGGGGCCCGGCGTGGCCAGCGAATGCATCGAAGCCAAGGATGGCCCGGTCATCTGGGAAGACCATTTCTATCCTGAAATCGTGAATCCCGACACTGGCGAGGTGCTGCCCGACGGCGAGGAAGGCGAACTGGTGTTCACCTCGCTGACCAAGGAAGCGCTGCCCATCATCCGTTACCGCACGCGAGACCTGACGCGGCTGCTGCCGCCCACGGCGCGGTCGTTCCGGCGCATGGGCAAGATCGTCGGACGCAGCGACGACATGCTGATCATTCGCGGCGTCAACGTGTTCCCGACGCAGATCGAGGAAGTCGTGCTGCAGCATCCGAGGCTCTCGGGCATGTACCAGATCCATGTCAACCGCCAGGGGCCGCTCGACCAGGTGAATGTGCATTGCGAATGGCGGCATTCGGACACGGGATTCAGCCAGAATGACATCGACGAGGTCGCCGCCTGGCTGCAGCACCGCATCAAGACGCTGGTGGGCATTTCCACCCAGGTGTCGGTCATGGCCCCGGAATCCATCGAGCGCACGCTGACGGGCAAGGCCAGGCGGGTCATCGACTCGCGGCCGCGCTAGCCGCAGCCAGTCCATCCACCACAGGAAAGGAATCACTACATGTACACGCAAGCCATGGACACGATGAACCCCGAGCCGGGCGACGACAGGAAAGCCGTCCGTTCAACCGAGGAAATGCAGCGGGAGGAGCGCTTCGAGGCACGCATCGACGCCGGCGACTTCATTGAAGCCAAAGACTGGATGCCCGAGCATTACCGCAAGACGCTGATCCGCCAGATCAGCCAGCATGCGCACAGCGAGATCGTCGGCATGCTGCCCGAGGGCAACTGGATCTCGCGGGCGCCCACGCTCAAGCGCAAGCTCATCCTGCTGGCCAAGGTGCAGGACGAAGGCGGCCACGGCCTGTACCTCTACGCCGCTGCCGAAACGCTGGGCAAGACGCGCGACGAACTGCTCGATGCCCTGCACACCGGCAAGGCCAAGTACAGCTCGATCTTCAACTACCCGACACTGAGCTGGGCCGACATGGGCACGGTCGGCTGGCTGGTCGATGGCGCGGCGATCATGAACCAGGTGCCGCTGTGCCGCTGCTCGTATGCACCGTATTCGCGCGCCATGATCCGCATCTGCCGCGAGGAGAGCTTTCACCAGCGCCAGGGCTACGAAGCCCTGCTGACCATGATGCAGCAAGGCACCGACGCCCAGCGCGCCATGGTGCAGGATTCGGTGAATCGCTGGTGGTGGCCGTCGATCATGATGTTCGGCCCGCCCGATGACCAGTCGCCCAACACCGCGCAGTCGATGCGCTGGGGCATCAAGCGCATGAGCAACGACGAGCTGCGGCAAAAGTTCATTGACGCCACGGCAGAGCAGGCCAAGGTGCTGGGCATCACCCTGCCCGACCCGGACCTGAAATGGAACGAGGAGCGCCAGCATTACGACTTCGGCGCGATCGACTGGAGCGAATTCTGGCGCGTGATCGGCGGCGACGGCCCGTGCAACCGTGAACGCCTGAGCGCCCGCGTCAAGGCCTGGGAAGACGGCGCCTGGGTGCGCGAGGCGGCGCTGGCGCATTCGGCCAAACATATGCCAGTGGCCCAGGCGGCCTGAATCCCAACCCAAAGGAACCTGACATGACACAAGCAACCGAATGGCCTTTGTGGGAAGTTTTCGTGCGCAGCCGCGCGGGCCTGGACCACAAGCACAGCGGCAGCCTGCATGCGGCCGACGCGAAGATGGCGATACAACTCGCCCGCGACGTGTACACCCGGCGCCAGGAAGGCACCAGCATCTGGGTCATGCGCTCCGACCAGATCACGGCCAGCGACCCGGGCGACAAGGGCATGTATTTCGACCCGATGGAAGACAAGGTGTATCGACACCCGACCTTCTACAAGCTGCCCGAAGCCGTGAACCACATGTAAGCATGATGATGAATCCATCGATCCAACCGAGCCGCGATCCTGAGGTGCAGTACATGCTGCGCCTGGCCGACACCTGCCTGATCCTGGGCCAGCGCCTGGGCGAATGGTGCGGCCATGCGCCCATCCTGGAAGAAGACATCGCGCTGACCAACACGGCGCTCGACCTGATCGGCCAGGCACGCGCGCTGTTTGCCCACATTGGTCAAGTCAGCGGAACAGGCCATGACGAGGACCAGCTGGCCTTCCTGCGCGAGGAGCGCGACTACGTCAATGTGACGCTGGTCGAGCTGCCGCGTGGCGACTTTGCTTTCACCTCGCTGCGCAACGCGATGATGTCCACCTTTCTCAAGCTGGTCTGGGAACGCCTGGCCAGTTCCGGCGACGGCGAACTGGCAGCGATTGCCGGCAAGGCGGTGAAGGAAGCGCGCTACCACCAGCGCCATGCCGGCGACTGGGTGGTGCGGCTGGGCGACGGCACGGCCGAGTCGCGCCAGCGCATGGAAAGCGCACTGGAAGAGCTGTGGCGCTACGTTCCCGAGCTGTTCGAGGGCGATGCGATCGACGTGCAGGCGCAGCAGAGCGGCATCGGTCCCGACTGGAGCAGCCTGCACGCGCCATGGCTGGCGGAAATGACCCAGCTGCTGGAGGAAGCCACGCTGGCCGTGCCGAAAGACAGCGCGTTTCGCAGCAGCGGCAAGCGCGGCATCCACAGCGAACACATGGGCTACATCCTGACCGAAATGCAGTACCTGCAGCGCGCCTATCCCGGGGGCGTGTGGTGACCACGCTGGCGGTCATGGCCGCAGAAGCGCGCATGGCCCGTGCCTGGGACGTACTTCAAAGCGTTCCCGACCCGGAGGTGCCGGTGGTGTCGGTGTGCGACCTGGGGCTGGTGCGCAATGTTTTACTCGTCGAAAATGAACTGGAAGTGGTGGTTACGCCCACCTACTCTGGATGCCCTGCTACTGAATACATAGCAAACAGCATCATTGAAGCGCTGGACTCCGCAGGGCTCGGGCCGACGCGGGTGCGCATGCAGCGGGCGCCGGCCTGGACCACCGACTGGATGAGCCAGGAAGGCCGCGACAAGCTGCGCGACCACGGCATTGCCCCGCCCGGCCCGGTCGCGCAGGGCGGCGCCATGCCCATCCGCTTTGCCGGCCGGCGCGCGGTGGATGATGCGCCGCTGGCCTGCCCGCGCTGCGGCAGCCTGCACACCGCCCTGCTGTCGGCCTTTGGCAGCACCGCCTGCAAGGCCTTGCACCGCTGCCTGGACTGCAAGGAACCGTTCGAGCATTTCAAGCCCCTCTAACCTCCAGCCAAAGCAGCACCATGAGCGTCACCTTTCATCCCTTGCGCGTGCGTTCCATTGCACCGGACACCGCCGAGGCGGTGATCGTGTCGTTTGACGTGCCCGACGCCCTGCGCAGCGTGTTCGGCTTCACCCAGGGCCAGTACCTGACGCTGCGCACCCAGCTGGACGGCCAGGAAATGCGCCGTTCCTACTCGATATGCGCCGGCATTGACGATGGCGAATTGCGCGTCGGCGTGCGCAAGGTCCGGGGCGGCGCTTTTTCAAGCTGGATCCATTCCAGCCTGCAGCCCGGCCAGACGCTTGAAGTCATGGCGCCCCAGGGCCGCTTCTTCGTCGCGCTGGACCCTGCGGCACATCACCACCATGTGGCGATTGCCGGCGGCAGCGGCATCACGCCCATTTTGTCCATCATGAAGACCGTGCTGGCACGAGAGCCCCACAGCCGTTTCACCCTGATCTACAGCAACCGCTCGCCCGCCTCGACGATGTTCAAGGAAGAACTCGAAGACCTGAAGAACCGCTACATGGCGCGGTTGTCAATCCACCATGTGTTCACGCAGGAACAGGGCGACTCCCCGCTGTTCAGCGGCCGCATCGACCAGCAAAAGCTCGGCGTTTTTCTGGCAACCCTTTTGACGCCGGACGATATCGACCACGTGTTTGTTTGCGGACCGTTCCAGATGAACGACGAAGCCGAGGCGGCGCTGCTGGCGGCCGGCGTGCCCGAAGAACGCATCCACATCGAACGTTTTGCGGTGGCACAAAAAGCAGCCGGCGAAGTCGGCGCCATCGTTCATGAAGCGCAGGCGGGCGATGCGGAAAAGGCGCGCGTCGTGATCATCCTCGATGGCGTCAGCCGGGAAATTGAATTCAGCAAGGGCCAGCCGAGCATCCTCGATTGCGCCTCGGCCGCAGGCCTGGAAGTGCCGTTTTCCTGCACCTCGGGCGTTTGCGGCACCTGTCGCGCCAAGCTGGTCGAGGGCGAAGTGCGCATGGCGCGCAACTATGCGCTGGACAAGCGCGATGTCGAGGCCGGCTTCGTGCTGGCCTGCCAGTCGCACCCCCTGACCGAACGCGTGGTGCTGTCTTTTGACGAACGCTGAAGGCCTAACCTGATGGCTCGCGGACGTGCCTCCGGCTACGACGACCAGCGCGAGATGATCCTGGCGCATGCGGCACGCCTGTTTGCGCGGCGCGGCTACCCGGCGACCTCGATGAACCAGGTGGCCGAGGCCTGCGGCCTGTCCAAGGCCACGATCTACCACTACTTCCGCGACAAGTACGCCTTGCTCGTCAGCATTGCCGACGGCCATGTGTCCCGGCTGCAGGTGCTGGTCGCCGACGTGGTGCGCGAGGCAGCGGCGCCCGATCTGCAGCTGCGCGAACTGATTCGCCGCATCGTCGAGGAGTACGCCGACGCCCAGGATGCGCACCGGGTGCTGACCGAAGACGTGAAATTTCTCGAACCCGACGACCGGGAGCGGGTGCTCGGCAAGGAACGCGAGGTGGTGGCCGGTTTTGCCCGCACCGTGGCCGCGCTGCGGCCCGAACTGGAGCAGGTCGCCTTGAGCAAGCCGCTGACCATGCTGCTGTTCGGCATGGTCAACTGGATGTTCATGTGGATGAAACCCGACGGCAAGCTCGACCATGACGCCATGGCCGTCGTGGTGGCCGACTTGTTCGTGGGAGGGTTGGCTGCAGTCAAGCCTCCCCTCACGACCGAACTGCTGGCCGAATGATGTCGCCAGCCCTTTTATTTCCGCTCACCCGGCTGGGGTTCGCACTCCCTGTAAACCCGCTGTGCAGCACAGGACGATCTCATTACGATGTGTAGCCTGTTCGCTTCAGGCGCCCCTAGCGCCTGGCCAGGCTTGACCTGGCAACCAGTTTTTCAACCATAAGAAGGAGACAAGCATGAACATTCTCAAACCCCTGGCACTGGCTGCAGCGCTGCTGGCCAGTGCGCTGGCACAGGCCGACATCAATGTCGGCGTGACGCTGTCGGCCACCGGCCCGGCCGCTTCGCTCGGCATTCCCGAGAAAAACACCATTGCGCTGATGCCCAAGACCATCGGCGGTGAAAAAATCAACTACATCGTGCTCGACGATGCCTCCGACACGACGGCGGCGGTCAGCAACACCCGCAAGCTGATCAGCGAGAACAAGGTGGACATCATCCTGGGCTCGACCACCACCCCGGCGTCGCTGGCGATGATCGACGTCGCCGCCGAGGCGCAGACGCCGATGATCTCGATTGCCGCGTCGGCGCGCATCGTCGAGCCGCAGGATGCCAAGAAGCGCTGGGTCTTCAAGACCCCGCAAAATGACATCATGATGTCGCTGGCCATTGCAGAGCACATGGCCAATGCGGGCGTCAAGACCGTCGCCTTCATCGGCTTTTCCGATGCCTACGGCGAAGGCTGGTTCAACGAGTTTTCCAAGGCAGCCGAATTGAAAAAGCTGCGCATCGTCGGCAACGAGCGTTATGCGCGCAACGACACCTCGGTGACCGGCCAGGTGCTCAAGATCATGTCCACCAAGCCAGACGCCGTGCTGGTCGCCGGCTCGGGAACCCCTGCTGCGCTGCCGCAGAAAACCCTGAAGGAACGCGGCTACGCCGGCAAGATGTACCAGACGCATGGCGTGGCCAATGCCGACTTCCTGCGCGTCGGCGGCAAGGACGTCGAAGGCACCTTCCTGCCGTCCGGCCCGGTGCTCGTCGCCACGCAGCTTCCCGCCACGCATCCGGTGCGCAAGTCCGCGATGGCCTATGTCGATGCGTATGAAGCAGCCTACGGCAAGGGCAGCGTGTCCACCTTCGGCGCCCATGCCTGGGATGCCGGCCTGCTGATGAGCGCCGCCGTGCCGCAGGCGCTGAAAAAAGCCAAGCCCGGAACGCCCGAGTTCCGCGCAGCCTTGCGCGATGCGCTGGAAAACGTGCGCGACATGCCGGGCGCCCACGGTATTTTCAGCATGTCGCCCACCGACCACCTGGGCCTCGACCAGCGCGGCCGTGTCATGGTCAAGATCGAAAACGGCGCCTGGAAATACCAGCCCTGAGCCTTCGCCTTCGATAAAAGCTGACCCGCGCCTATTGCGCGCGGCTTGCAACCCTCCACGGGCCGCTGGCGGCCCGAACCGGATTTCATCATGGACCTGCAAATTGCCCTGATGCTGGGGCAGGACGGCCTCGTGAACGGCGCCATTTACGGACTGATCGCGCTGGCGCTGGTGCTGGTGTTCTCGGTCACCCGCGTCATTTTCATTCCGCAGGGCGAGTTCGTGGCCTTCGGCGCGCTGTCGATGGCCATGCTGCAGGCCGGAAAGGTGCCTGCCACGCTGTGGCTGCTGCTGGCCTTGGCGCTGATGACGCTGGTGGCCGAGGCCTGGCGCCACCATCGCGGCACGACTGTGGACTGGGCGTCCACGGCGGTGTGGGCGGTGGCCATGCCGGCTGCCGCCTGCACGCTGGTGCTGTTGATTCGGCCAGCGTCGATCTACCTGCAGGCGCTGACCACGCTGGTGCTGATCACGCCGCTCGGGCCACTGCTGTATCGGCTGGTGTACCGGCCGCTGGCGGACGGGACGGTGCTGGTGCTGTTGATTGTTTCGGTGGCGCTGCATGGCGTGCTGGTCGGGCTGGGACTGCTGTTTTTCGGAGCCGAGGGCTCGCGCACGCCGGCGTTCTCGGAAGCCCGGTTCGAGCTGGGTGGCATTCCGGTCACCGGACAGTCGCTGGTGGTGGTCGCCGTTACTGCCCTGCTGGTGGTGGCCATGTTCCTGTTTTTTGGCCGCTCCATCGTCGGCAAGGCATTGCGCGCGACCGCCATGAACCGGGTCGGTGCGCGGCTGATGGGCATTCCGACCGAATTGTCGGGCGACGTGAGCTTTGCGCTGGCCGCCTTGATCGGCGCGGTGTCGGGGCTGCTGATCGCGCCGCTGACCACGGTGTATTACGACACCGGCTTCCTGATCGGCCTCAAAGGCTTCGTCGCGGCGATTGTCGGCGGGCTGGCAAGCTATCCGCTGGCATTGGCCGGCGCCCTGATCGTCGGCCAGCTGGAATCGTTTTCCTCGTTCTGGGCCAGCGCCTTCAAGGAAGTGCTGGTCTTCACCCTGATCATTCCGGTGCTGTGGTGGCGTTCGCTGCAAAGCCGCCATGTGGAGGATGAGGAATGAACACCCGCCACCTGACCCTGGCCGCCGTGGCCGCGCTGGCGCTCAGCTGGGGCCTGCTGCCCGACTTCACGCTGACCCTGCTCAGCTACATCGCCCTGTATGCGCTCGTCGCCGCCGGCCTGGTGATGCTGACCGGCGTCGGCGGCATGACCTCGTTCGGCCAGGCCGCCTTTGTCGGCATGGGCGCCTATGCCACGGCGTGGGTCTGCACCTCGCCACTGGCGGCGCAGTATTTGCCAGCGGCGCTGGCGGGCAGTGCCTGGCTGCCGTGGGTCGGACTGGCGCTGGGGCTGGCGACGACCTTTGCGCTGGCCTGGATGCTGGGCGCGATCACGCTGCGGCTGTCGGGGCACTACCTGCCGCTGGGCACGCTGGCCTGGGGCCTGAGCCTGTACTACCTGTTCGGCAACATTGAAGGACTGGGCGGCTTCACCGGCCTGTCCGGCCTGCCGCCGTTGGTGCTGGGCGGGTTCTCGCTGGCAACGCCGATGCGGCTCGGGCCGCTCATTTGGGGCGTGCTGCTGCTGGCGCTGTGGGCGCTGCACAACCTGCTCGATTCGCGCGAGGGCCGGGCAATTCGCGCGCTCAAGGGCGGCCGGGTGATGGCCGAATCCATGGGCATTGACACGGCGCATTACCGCATCAAGCTGTTTGTGCTGGCGGCCCTGCTGGCGGCCATCTCGGGCTGGCTGTATGCGCATTTGCAGCGCTTTGTGAACCCGACGCCGTTCAACATCAACATCGGCATCGAGTACCTGTTCATGGCGGTGGTCGGCGGCGCCGGCCACCTGTGGGGCGCGGTGCTGGGCGCAGCGCTGATCACGCTGCTGAAAGAGCAGTTGCAGGACATCCTGCCCAGGCTGCTGGGCACCAGCGGGAATTTCGAGATCGTGGTCTTCGGCCTGCTGATGCTGCTGGTGCTGCAACGCTTTGCCGATGGCCTGTGGCCGCGCCTGGCAGGCTGGACGCAGCGCTGGGTACGGCCTGCCAACGCTGCAAGCGCCGGTACGCCGTCAGCCCGTACCCCCGCCGTCCCGCTGGCCACGCGTGCCCTGCCCCCGGCCGGACAGGTCGTGCTGCAGGCCAGCCATGTCAGCAAGCGCTTTGGCGGCCTGGTCGCTAACAACGACATCCACATGAACGTGAAGGCCGGCGAGGTGCATGCGCTGATCGGCCCGAACGGCGCCGGCAAAAGCACCTTCTTCAACATGATCTCGGGCGTGGACGACCCGAGTTCGGGCGAGGTGCTGCTGGCCGGCAAGCCGATGCAGGGCCAGCCGTCGCGCCACTTTGCCGCGCTCGGCATGGGCCGGACCTTCCAGCATGTCCGGCTGCTTGGCCAGCGCAGCGTGCTGGAAAACGTGGCTCTGGGCGCGCACCGGCGCGGCCGCAGCGGCTGGCTGGCGTGCATGCTGCGCCTGGACCGCGCCGAAGAGGCGGCGCTGATGCTGGAGGCGCGCCGGCAGCTGGAACGCTGCGGCCTGGCCGCGCTGGCTGACCAGCCCGCCGCGTCGCTGGCGCTGGGCCAGCAGCGCATCATTGAAATTGCCCGCGCGCTGGCGGGCCAGCCCAGCGTGCTGCTGCTCGACGAGCCGGCCGCCGGGCTGCGGCACCTTGAAAAGCAGGCACTGGCCACGCTGCTCGGCCAGTTGCGCGCCGAAGGGCTGGGCATTCTGGTGGTGGAACACGACATGGAGTTCGTCATGAAACTGGCTGACCGCATCACCGTGCTGGAGTTCGGGGCCGTGATTGCCGAGGGCACGCCGGCCCAGGTGCAGGCCAACCCGCGAGTGCTGGAGGCTTACTTAGGTGGCGCCGATGACTTCGGAGGCATGGCCGCATGAGCGCGCCGCTGCTGGAACTGGACGGTTTCTGTGTGTCCTACGGCGCGGTGCAGGCCGTGCACCAGGTCGGGCTGCGCGTTGGCGAGGGCGAGATCGTCACCGTCATCGGCCCCAACGGCGCAGGCAAGACCACGCTGCTGGGCGCGGCCATGGGGCTGCTGCCTTCGCAGGGCAGCCTCACCCTGGCAGGCGAGCGCATCGCGCGGCCCACCGTCGAGGCGATGGTGGCGCGCGGCGTGGCGCTGGTGCCGGAAAAGCGCGAGCTGTTCGCCGGCATGTCGGTCGAGGACAACCTGCTGCTGGGCGGCTTTTCGCGCTGGCGCCGGGGCCAGCGCGACCAGAAAAGCCGCATGCAGGAGGTGTTTGAAATCTTTCCGCGCCTGCAGGAACGCCGGGCGCAACTGGCCGCCACGCTGTCGGGCGGGGAGCGCCAGATGCTGGCCATCGGCCGGGCGCTGATGGCACGGCCGCGCCTCCTGATGCTCGACGAGCCGTCGCTCGGACTGGCGCCGCTGATCGTGCGCGAAGTGCTGCAGGTGGTGTCGTCGCTGCGAAGCCATGGCGTGTCGGTGCTGCTGGTCGAGCAGAATGCGCGCGCCGCCCTGCAGGTGGCCGACCAGGCCTATGTGCTGGAAACCGGTGCCGTCGCGCTTAGCGGCCCGGCGCATGAGCTGCTGCACGACCGCCGCATCATCGACACCTACCTCGGGCTGGGCGGCAGCCATGCGCCAGCCAGTGCCTGAGGCAAACGCTGGTACGTAGCGCTGGCATTCAGGGTGTCCAGCAGCTTGATGCTACTTAATTCATAGCTACCATCGAATGCTCTGCGTGCGCAAAATGCCTTTTTTACATAAAAACTGTAACTACAAGGCCTTCCCGATGGGTGCTTTCCGGCGTTGGGGGAGGTGCGGATGGGCTTCGCCTCGAATCCGAATCCGAATCCGCTCCCGTCAGTCCCGTTCTGGCTGGGCCTGTGATGAGGGGCAAAAGCGGGATCAGGGCCGCGCGCTGTTTGAGCGAAACGCAGTGAAGCGAGTTTGCGCGGACCCCCGCTTTTGCCCCTCATCACAGGTTGCCCGTAGCGAAGCGCAGGGACCCAGACAGCCGGGTCGCCTTTTCTTTGGTGACTTTCTTTTGGCGAAGCAAAAGAAAGTTACTGGCCGCCGGGCCACTCCCGGCCAGCCGGCCCCCAGCAAAGTCTCAGGCGCGAATCAACCCGAAAAATCGTCTTTGCAGCTACAAAAAATCACTTGATCCAGAGCCGGATCGAATCCCATGCCCGACCGATGATGCCGGCCTCTTCCACAGCGTCCAGCGCCACCAGCGGCACCTCGGCCATGGGGGCGGGGTCGTCGCCGTTCATGATCTTCAGGCTGCCGACCAGCTGGCCCTTCTTGAAAGGCGCGACCAGCGGTTCGGGACGGGCCACCTGGGTCTTGAGCCGGGACGCCGTGCCGGCGGGCACTGCCACCACGATGGCTTCAGGCCGGCCGAGCTTGACGACGGCGTCCTTGCCCTTCCAGACCGCCGGCGTGACCACCGCCTGGCCCGCGTCGAACAGCTTGACCGCCTCAAACGCGGTATAGCCCCAGTTCAGCAGCTTTTGTGTTTCATTGGCGCGGGCACTGTCGCTCGAAGCGCCCAGCACGATGGCCACCAGGCGCCGTTCGCCGGCCTTGCCGGCCGCGCCCAGGTTGGGAAATTCGCGCTTGGCCGTGGCAATCATGCAGTAGCCAGCGGCATTCGTATGGCCGGTTTTCAGGCCGTCAACGGTCGGATCGCGGAACAGCAATGTGTTGCGGTTCGTGTCGTTGGTCGCCGGCGTTCCGGGATAGCGGTATTTCTTGATCGCCGAGTAGCCGATGTAGTCGGGAAAATCGGTCATCAGGCGCGTGGACAGGATGCTCAGGTCGCGCGCCGTGGTGGTGTGGCCGGCTTCGGTCAGGCCTTCGGGGTTCTTGTAGCTGGTTGACTTCATGCCCAGCGCCTTGGCCTGCTGGTTCATCAGCTCGACGAAATGCTCGGCCGTGCCGCCCACGCCCTCGGCCAGCGCCATGGTGGCGTCGTTGCCCGACTGCACGATCATGCCCTTGATCAGGTCTTCGACCGGCACCTGCATCTTGGGGTCGATGAACATGCGCGAACCCGGCATTTTCCAGGCACGCGGGCTGACGCCGAAGGTTTGCGTCAAGGTGATTTTTTTCGACTTGAGCGCGTCGAACACCAGGTATTCGGTCATCAGCTTGGTCAGCGACGCGGGCTCGACCGGCGAGTCGATGTCCTTGGCGGCGAGGATCTGGTTGGCCGTCACATCGAGCAGCAGATACGAACGGGCAGCGATTTCAGGCACTTGCGGTGCCTGGGCATGCGCTGCCGGAAGCGCCACCGAGACGAACAGGACCAGGGAAGAGGCAAGAGAGCGCAGGCCGGCAGGGGCCTTGAAGAAGCATTGCATATCAAAAAAACCGGTAGAAAACAAGGAAGAAAAAAGCGGGAAAACGCAGGGCAGAGGCGATGGACCGCGCTCGCCCCAAAAGATTCAATGCACGGGCGACGCCAGATGGCGGATCACCAGGTTTTTCAGCAGCGGCAATTGTCCATGAAAGAAATGCCCCACCCCGGGGACAACCGTAACAGGCAGTGCCTGCGGACGCGCCCAGTCCATCACCGCCGACAGCAGCACGGTGTCGTCCTGCTCGCCATGCACCACCAGCGTGCGCTGGTGCGCGGCCGCATCGACCGGTGCGGCGGGCGCGCGGCTGACGCTGGTGCCGACCAGCACCAGTTTTTCAATCGGCCGGCTGGCCTGCAGGCGGGCAAACGCATGCGTGGTGACAAAAGCGCCGAACGAGAAACCGGCCAGCGCCAGCGCCGACTGTCCTTCACCGGCGGGCGCCGCATGCTGCACCACCGCCAGCAGGTCTTCCAGTTCGCCCCGACCTTCGTCATGGCTGCCGGCACTGCCGCCGACGCCGCGAAAGTTGAAGCGCACGGCGGTCCAGCCAGACTGCACGAAGGCACGCGCCAGCGTCTGCACCACCTTGTTGTCCAGCGTACCGCCAAACAGCGGATGCGGATGGGCAATGACGGCGATGCCGCGCGATGCGCCCGCCGGCAGGTCCAGGGCAATGTCCAGCGCGCCGGCCGGACCGGCAATGCTGGACTTCTGGGTTTTTGAGTTCATGGAAACCGCTTTCTCTCTTTCTTTTTTGTGGCAGTCAGTTGCTATATAAATAATAGCTGCTTATGCCCATCCTTATTGCGGAAAAGGCTTGAATCATGTCATTTTTACAGATTCAGCCGCCTGGCTGGCCCTTAGCGCCCCAGGTGCGGTGGCGTCAGCAGGCGTTCGACCACCTGGCCGTTTTTCAGGTGCGACTCGACAATCTCGTCAATGTCGCTGACGTCCACATAGCTGTACCAGACGCCTTCCGGGTACACCACCGCCACCGGCCCGGCGGCGCAGCGGTCCAGGCAACCGGCCTTGTTGACCCGCACCTGGCCCGGCCCGGACAGCCCGGCGGCCTTGACCAGCTTCTTGCAGCGGTCAAAAGCCTTCTCGGCGCCCTGGTCGGCGCAGCATTCTTCGCCCTTGCCGCGCTGGTTCAGGCAAAAGAAGATGTGCCGTTCATAGTAGGAAGCCGCCGGGGCGGGTTGGACGCCATCCGGCGAAGGGTTCGGGGCAGTGGAATGAGTCATGCGGCAATTTTACTTTTCACCGGCCGGCGCCTTCGGCTCCGGGCTGGAAAGCCGCGCCAGCACGCCGGCCAGCGCGGCATAGGGCCAGAGCCAGCCCAGCCACTGCACCAGACCGTAAAACTGGATGAAGCGGCCCTGCTCCCATATCTGCAATGTCTGGGCAAAGTAGGGGTCGGCGGGCGCCTGGTTGAGCAGGCCCAGGTGAATCGCCAGCGCCAGCAGTGTGAGCGCGGCAGCGGCGCGGGGCGGCGCGGCCAGCATCAGCGCGGCCAGCACCACGGCCAGGCCGATGCCGGCCTGGACCGGCACATCCAGCCAGGCCCAGGCATGTTCGGGTCCGTAGCTGAGGGCGGCGGACAGTGCCGACGCCGCCAGGCCAACGGCCAGGGCAGCGGCGGCAAACACGGCGCGCTGGCGCAGTGCACGGATCACGCAATAGCCCAGCAGGCAGGGAATCAGCGCGCCCAGCGCCACGCAGACCAGTTCGGCCAGTGGCACGAGGGGCTGGAGTTCGACCTCGCGCACCGGCAGCCATTCAAGAAAGGGCGTGTCGGCCAGCGCATCGGCCAGCGCCGACTCCAGCCGTTCGAAGACCTGCCCCAGCCCCATGGGGACCGACGCCGGAAACAGCAGGGCCAGCGGCCAGAGCAGCAGCAGCACCAGCACACTGCGCGCATCGGCTGAAAACCAGCGCGCCCGCAACCGGCTCCAGCGGTCGATCAGCCCGGACCGCTCCAGCGCCAGCGCGCAGCAGGCCCCGAGCCAGGCGCCCAGCGTGTTCAGCGCCAGGTCGACATTCGAAGGAATACGCGACGGCAGGTAGTTTTGCAGCGTTTCCATCGCCAGCGACAGCAGTCCGGCGCTCAGGACTGCAACACTGGCCGCCCAGGCTACACGCCGGCTGCGCAGCGCCGACACGGCCAGCAAGAAGCCGAGCGGCGCATAACCCATCAAATTGATGCCGACATCAAAGCCGGTCCAGTATTTCGGCAGGGGCGAGGCCAGGAAGCGCAGCGGCGAAATACCCTGGTTGCGCCACTCTGAAAACGGATACAGGCTGGCGTAAATGATCAGGCAGACCAGCGCCAGCGCCAGCGGCCAGGCGGTAGTCTTTGGCACACCCCCATCGTCGTCACTTCGCTTCGCTTCGTGTACTTCCTTTCCCCCTTGCAGGGGGCGACGCTGGGCATCCGGCGAAGCCGGGCTGCCTGCGTCTGCTGGGGAAGAAGGGTTTGCCACGCCTTGTCGAAGTGGTTGGCCGTCAGAACGGCTTGACGACCACCAGGATGACGGCGGCCACCAGCAACAGCACGGGAACTTCATTGAACCAGCGCATCCAGACATGGCTGCGGGTGTTGCGGTTGGCAGCGAACTTCGCCAGCATGCGGCCGCAGGCATGGTGGTAACCGATCACCAGCACCACCACGGCCAGCTTGGCATGCATCCAGCCACTGCCGCGCCCGATGCCGTAACCCAGCCACAGCCACAGGCCCAGGGCGATGGCCGGCACCGCCAGGATGGTGGTGAAGCGCATCAGCTTGCGCGCCATCAGCAACAGTCGCTCACGCTCGGCCATGCTTTGCGGCGGCACCATGGCCAGGTTGACAAAAATGCGCGGCAGGTAAAAAAGTCCGGCGAACCAGCTGGCGATGAAAACGATGTGAAAGGATTTGATCCAGAGCATGCATGTAGTTTAGTCTGGCGATTTCGCTACACACACGGCATGGCCTCAGGTAAAAAACAGCGTTTCCCCAACGGCGCAACGCAGGCGTTTTTTTATGCTTTTTAATTGATGTAGATTAAGGACATGTTTTATGTCCGAACCCAAAATCGCCATGCTCGCGTCGAAGTTTTGCAGCCATCGGCAGTTAATCTGGTGACTCGACCGGGTTTCTTATTTGCTGTTGCGAAATAACACGGAGTGAAAATCATGAAGAATTTAAGACTGTCTGCAGTTGCCGCCGTCCTGCTGACCAGCATGGCACTGGCCGCTCAGGCGCAGGCCCCGGTCAAAGCTACGGCGCAAGTACCGGAAGCTCACGTGAACCCGGTGGAAAAGGCTTACGAGAACGCCGGCGCTTCGCCGGTGGGCAAGGAGCCCATGGTCAACAGCCTCAACCCCAAGGCCCCGCCCATGACCGTGGCCGAATTCGACGTGGCACGAAAAATCTATTTTGAGCGTTGCGCGGGCTGCCACGGCGTGCTGCGCAAGGGTGCCACCGGCAAGCCCCTGACGCCGGACATCACGGTCGGCAAGGGCACCGACTACCTCAAGGTGTTCATTGCCTACGGCTCGCCCGCCGGCATGCCCAACTGGCAAACCTCCGGCGAGCTGACCGAAGCGCAGGTGGACCTGATGGCGCGCTACATCCAGCACGATGCACCGCAGCCGCCCGAGTGGGGCATGGCGGACATGAAAAACACCTGGAAAGTCACGGTGCAGCCGAAAGACCGGCCCACCCGGAAGATGAACAATTTCAACATTGGCAACATCTTCTCCACCACGCTGCGCGACACCGGAGAAGTGGCGCTGATTGACGGTGACACCAAGCAGATCATCAACATCATCAAGACCGGCTACGCGGTACATATTTCCCGCACCTCGGCGTCGGGCCGCTACCTGTTCGTGATTGGCCGCGATGGCCGCGTGAACATGATCGACCTGTGGATGCCCAAGCCCGACAACGTGGCTGAAGTCCGCATTGGCCTGGAAGCGCGTTCCGTGGACTCTTCCAAGTACAAGGGCAAGGAAGGCGACTTTACCGACAAGCTGGTGATTGCAGGCGCCTACTGGCCGCCTCAGTTCGTGCTGATGAACGGCGACACGCTGGAGCCGCTGAAGATCGTTTCCACGCGCGGCATGACGGTCGATACCCAGGAATACCATCCCGAGCCTCGCGTGGCGTCCATCGTGGCTTCGCACTACAAGCCCGAGTTCATCGTCAACGTCAAGGAAACCGGCAAGACGCTGATGGTCAACTATGCCGACCTCGACTCGCTGAAAATCACCGAACTCGGCTCTGCCCGCTTCCTGCACGACGGCGGCTGGGACTCCACCAAGCGCTACTTCATGGTGGCGGCCAACAACAGCAACAAGATCGGCGTGATCGATGCCAAGGAAGACAAGGTGGCGGCGATTGTCGATGTGGGCAAGATCCCGCATCCCGGCCGTGGCGCCAACTTTGTGCATCCCAAGTTCGGACCTGTCTGGGCCACCGGCCACCTGGGCGATGAAACCATTTCCCTGATCGGCACCGACCCGGTCAAGCACAAGGCCCAGGCCTTCAAGGTGGTGCAGACGCTCAAGGGCCAGGGCGGCGGTGCGCTGTTCATCAAGAGCCATCCGAAATCACAGCATTTGTATTCGGACACGCCGCTGAACCCTGATCCCAAGATCTCGCAGTCGGTTGCGGTGTACGACATCAAGAACCTGGAGAAGGGTTTCACCGTGCTGCCGATCGCCGAATGGGCGGGGCTTGCAGCAGACGGCGGCGCCAAGCGCGTGGTGCAGCCTGAATTCAACGTGGCGGGCGATGAGGTGTGGTTTTCGGTGTGGTCGGCCAAGGACAAGCAGTCGGCACTGGTCGTGGTCGATGACAAGACGCTCAAGCTGAAAGCGGTGATCAAGGACCCGCGCATCATCACGCCGACCGGTCACTTCAACGTGAACAACACGCAGAACGACATTTACTGAACATCATCAACCTCAGCGCACGCTGAGACGGGGGCCTTTGCGGCCCCCGGCATAACTGGAGAGCGATATGAAAGCATTACTGTTTGCCGGCGCAGCCTTGATGGCCTTTGGCGCGCATGCAGCTACCCCCGAAGAAGCGCTGAACAATGGGGGCTGCGTGGCCTGCCACGCCAAGGACAAGAAAATCCTGGGCCCTGCCTTCAAGGACATTGCGGCCAAATACAAGGGCCAGGACGCGACGGCCGCGTTGATGGAAAAGGTCCGCAAGGGCGGCTCTGGAGTGTATGGCCCGATTCCGATGCCGCCAAACCCACCCGAGAAAATCAACGACGCAGACCTCAAAGCAACGATCGAATACATCCTCAAGACCTGAAAGCCTGCCTTGACACGCTTCACGGCCCTGGCTGCTGCACTGCTCATGACGACGCCGGCCTTTGCGCTGGATGCCGACCATGAGCAGTCGCTGATCCGCATGGTGCGACAGGACTGCGGCTCATGCCACGGCATGCGCCTGACCGGCGGCCTGGGCCCGGCGCTGACGCGCCAGGCGCTGGCGGGCAAGCCGGTCGAAGCCCTGGCCGCGACGATCTACCACGGCCGGCCCGGCACCCCCATGCCGCCGTGGCGCGCCATGCTGAGCGCTGACGATGCGCAGTGGATCGCCAGCCAACTCGTTGCCGGTTTTCCGGAAGAAAAGAAAATCACCCCATGAAACGCCGCCACCTGCTTTCTGGTCTGGCTGCCGTGCCGGCACTGGCCCTGCTGCCCGGCTGCGCCGCACTGTCGTCAAACGATGCCCCGGTCGGCACTGGCGACCTGGGCCTTGTGGTCGAACGTGCGCGCGGCACGCTGGCGCTGGTCAACACCAGCTCGCGCACGCTGCTTGCCGAAATCGGCGGCCTGGGCGACCTGTCGCATGCCTCGGTGGTGTTCTCGCGCGGCGGCGCCAGCGCTTTTGTGTTTGGCCGCGACGGCGCGCTCACGCGCGTGAACCTGCTGTCGCGCCGCATCACCGCGCGCGTGCTGCAGGCTGGCAACTCGATTGGCGGCGCCATCTCGCAGGACGGCACGCTGGTGGCCGCGCAAAACTACACGCCCGGCGGCGTCAAGGTGTTTGACGCCACCACGCTCGCGCTGGTGGCCGACATTCCCGCCGTGGTCAATGGCAAGGCTTCGCGCGTCGTGGGACTGGCCGACCTGCCGGGCAACCGTTTCATCTTTTCGCTGTTTGACGCCGACGCCATCTGGATCGCCGACCTGTCGGAGCGCAGCCGGCCCGTCATCACCAAGATAGAAAACATCGGGCACCAGCCTTACGACGGGCTGGTCACCCCCGACGGCCGGCACTACATCGCCGGCCTGTTCGGCGAAGACGGTCTGGCGCTGGTCGACCTGTGGGACGACAAGCCCCGGGCGCGCCGCATCCTGGGTGGCTACGGGCGCGGCGAAGCCCCGCTGCCGGTATACAAGATGCCGCACCTGCGCGGCTGGGCCGTGGCCGGTCGCCAAGCCTACCTGCCGGCCATCGGCCGGCACGAGGTGCTGGTGGTGGACACCGCAACCTGGCAGGAAACCGGCCGCATTGCCGTCGCCGGCCAGCCGGTGTTCGTGATCGCGCGCCCGGACGGTCGCCAGGTATGGGTCAATTTCGCCGTGCCTGATTACCACCAGGTGCAGGTCATCGACACGAAGACACGCCAGGTCGTGCGTACGCTGCAGCCCGGCAAGGCGGTGCTGCACATGGAGTTCACGCCGCGCGGCGAGGCGGTGTGGATCAGCGCCCGTGACGACAACCGCGTGTCGGTCATCGACACGCAGAATTTCACGACGCTGGCCACTTTGTCCATGGATGCGCCCAGCGGCGTGTTCTTCACGTCGCGCGCCGCGCGCATGGGATTTTGACCATGGGCACACTTCCCTTTCGCCTGCTGAACGACTGGCAGCGCGACTTCCCGCTGGTGGCCACGCCCTTCGCATTGCTGGCCGATGCGTGCGGCTGCAGCGAAGGCGACGTGCTTGACGGCTATGCCGCGCTGCAGTCAGAAGGCGCCATCAGCCGGATCGGCGGCGTCTGGGGCGCCGGCGCAGGCGGCGCGGCCCTGCTGTGCGCTTTTGCGGTAGCGCCGGCGCAGCTTGAAGCCGTGGCCGCGCTGGTGTCGGCGCACCCGGGCGTCAACCACAACTACGAACGCGAAAACCATCACAACCTGTGGTTCGTCATCACCGGATGCAACATCACGGCGGTGCGAGCCGGCATCGACCAGCTTGAAGCGCAAACCGGTCTGCCCGCGCTGCGCCTGCCGATGCGCCGCGCCTATCGCATCGACCTCGGCTTCGACCTGCGCAAGGAACTTGCCCACGGCGGCACCGTGCAGTGCGCTGCCGTGCCAGTGGCCAAGGCCGACGCGGCCCTGGCCGGACTGGTGGAAGGCGGCCTGCCGCTGCTGCCCCGGCCTTTCGAGGCCTGGGCGCAGGCACTTGGCCAGCCGCTGGAAGAAGTGCTGGCTACCCTGCAGCACTGGTTGCAGGGCGGCACGCTGCGACGCTTTGGCGTGGTGGTCCGCCACCACGAGGCCGGTTTCTTGCACAACGCCATGACGGTCTTCGATGTGCCCGATGCGCAGGTGGACGGCTATGGCGCGGCGCTGGCCGCGCAGCACGGCATCACCCTGGCCTACCGCCGCGAACGTGCGCCGGGCTGGCGCTACAACCTGTACTGCATGGTGCATGGCCGCAACCGCGACGCCGTGCAGGCGGCGCTGGCCACGGCCATCGCCGGCAGCGGCCTGCAAGACCACCCGCACACCGTGCTGTTCAGCCGGCGCCGCTTCAAGCAGGCCGGGGCGCGCTACTTCAGGCAACTTCCCGCCGGAGCCGAGCATGCCCCGGCCTGAGTCCGGCCGCCGCCTGGAATCGGCCGACCTGCGGCTGATCGACCACCTGCATGGCGGCCTGCCGCTGAGCGACCGCCCGTTTGCCGATGCAGGCGTGGCGCTGGGCATGCCCGAGGACGAGGTGATTGATCGACTGCAGCGCCTGCTCAAGGAAGGCGTGCTGACGCGCTTTGGCCCGCTCTACCATATCGAGCGCGCCGGCGGGCGTTTCGTGCTGGCCGCGCTGGAGGTGCCCGAAGCGCGTTTCAGCGAGGTTGCGGCGATTGTCAACGCCATGCCCGAAGTGGCGCACAACTACCGGCGCGAGCATGACTTCAACATGTGGTTCGTGACCGCCACCGATTCACCCGCAGCCGCCAGCGCGGCCCTGGCGCGCATCGAGGCGCAGACCGGCCTGCAGGTGCATGCCTTTCCGAAAGAGCGCGAGTTCTTTGTCGAGCTGCGCCTGCCGATGCAGCCTGACGATGAAGCCCGACCTGACCATGACCGGAGCGCGCCATGACGCTCGATGAACTCGACCGCCGCCTGATCGCCGCCACCCAGGGCGGCCTGCCGCTGGTCCCGCAGCCCTACGAAGCCGTGGGCGCCCTGCTGGGCATCAGCGGAACGATGGTGCGCGAGCGCCTGGCGCAGATGCTGGAAAGCGGCCTGATCCGCCGCATTGGCGCCGTGCCCAACCATTACCGGCTGGGCTGGACCGCCAACGGCATGACGGTCTGGGATATCGACGACGCACGGGTGGATCAGCTCGGCGAGCAGGTCGGCGCCCTGCCCGGCGTCAGCCACTGCTACCGCCGCCCGCGCGAGCTGCCGCGCTGGCCCTACAACCTGTTTGCGATGCTGCATGGCCGCTCGCGCGAAGAAGTCGAGCGCCAGCGGGTGCAGGTGCGCGCACTGCTGGGCGACGCCTGCCGTACCGACGACATCCTGTATTCAAGCGCGATCCTCAAAAAGACCGGCTTAAGACTGAAAGACCACTGACATGTTCCGTATTTCCCACTTCATGCGCCTGATTGCCGATGCCGAGCGTAGCGGCGCCATGCCCGGGGCCAAACCGGCCCGGCAACCCGGCCCGGTCGTCATCTGGAACCTGATCCGCCGCTGCAACCTGACCTGCAAGCACTGCTATGCGCTGTCGGCCGACCATGATTACGCCGGCGAACTGAGCACGGACGAGGTGTTCACCGTCATGGACGACCTGAAGGCCTACCGCGTGCCGGTGCTGATCCTCTCGGGCGGCGAGCCGCTGCTGCGGCCCGACCTGTTCGAGATTGCGGCGCGCGCCAAGGCGCAGCGCTTTTATGTCGGCCTGTCCACCAACGGCACACTGATCGACGAGGCCATGGCCGAACGCGTCGATGCAGCCGGTTTCAACTACGTCGGCATCAGCCTGGACGGCCTGGCCGAAACGCATGACCGCTTTCGCCGCATGACGGGCGCGTTCGACAAGAGCCTGGCCGCCGTGCGCCTGCTGGGCGCGCGCGGCGTGAAGGTCGGGCTGCGCTTCACCATGACGGCGCTCAATGCCCACGACCTGGTGCCGCTGCTCGGCCTGATGCGTGCCGAAGGCGCCAACAAGTTCTATTTCTCGCACCTGAACTATGCCGGTCGCGGCAACATCCACCGTGCCCGTGACGCGCAATTCCAGGCCACCCGCGATGCGCTCGACCTGCTGTTTGAAACCGCCTGGGCCGCAGCCCGCGATGGCCTCGATGAGGAATATGTCACCGGCAATAACGACGCCGACGGACCGTACCTGCTGCAATGGGTCCAGCAGCGTTTTCCGCAATGGCACGATGCGCTGCGCGAACACCTGGTGGCGTGGGGCGGCAACTCCAGCGGCGTGAACGTCGCCAATATTGACAACCTGGGCAACGTCCACCCCGACACCATGTGGTGGCACCACACGCTGGGCAATGTCCGCGAGCGGCCGTTCTCCGACATCTGGTCCGACACCAGCGAGCCGCTGATGGCCGGCCTGAAGGCACGCCCCCGGCCGGTCAAGGGGCGCTGCGCAGCCTGCATCCACCTGCCCATCTGCGGCGGCAATACCCGCGTGCGCGCGCAGCAGGTCACCGGCAGCGCCTGGGCCGAAGACCCGGGCTGCTACCTGGACGATGCCGAGATCGGCGTCACGACAGTCGGCGAACGCGTTGCCGTCACCCCCTTCGCGCACCGCGCCCACTGACCATGCACGCACGGATCACCCTTTTGTCGCCGGCATGGCGTGCATCCCGCGCGGCGCTGGTACTCGGTCTCTTGACGCTGGGCGCCGGCCTGGCGCTGGCGCAGGAAATCAACCCGGCCGCGCTTTATGGCGAGCATTGCGTTGCCTGCCACGGCGCGCAGCGCATTGGCGGCATGGGTCCGGCGCTGTTGCCCGAAAGCCTGGAGCGCCTGCGCAAGCCCGAGGCGCAAAAAGTCATCGCACAGGGCCGGGTGGCCACGCAGATGCCGGGCTTTGGCGACAAGCTCCCGCCCGAGGCCATCGCAGCGCTGGCGCAGTGGATCTATACACCGGTCAGCCCGGCGCCGGCGTGGAGCGAAGCCGATAGCAAGGCATCACGCACCGAAACCCCCGGCACCCGCGACCTGCCAGCCAAACCGGCCTGGCGCGCCGACCCGATGAACCTGTTTGTCGTGGTGGAGGGCGGCGACCACCATGTGTCGCTGGTCGATGGCGACCGCTTCGAGCCCATCCACCGCTTCACCTCGCGCTTTGCCCTGCATGGCGGCCCGAAGTTCACGCCCGACGGGCGCTTTGTGTTTTTTGGCTCGCGCGACGGCTGGATCACCAAATACGACCTGTGGAACCTGACCGTGGTGGCCGAGGTGCGCGCCGGCCTGAACATGCGCAACGTGGCGGTCTCGGGCGACGGCCGCTGGGTCATGGCCGCAAATTTCCTGCCGCACACGGTGGTGTTGTTCGATGCCGACCTGAACCTCAGGCGCACCTACCCTGCGAGCACACTGGACGGCAAGAGCAGTTCGCGCGTTTCGGCGGTCTATGACGCCGCGCCGCGCCAGAGCTTTGTCGTGGCGCTCAAGGACATTGCCGAACTCTGGGAAATCTCCTACGACCCCCAGGCCAAGCCAATCTTCGATGGCCTGGTGCATGACTACAAAATGGGCGAGGCCATTGCAACGCCCGGTTTTCTGGGCGTGCGTCGCACCCCGCTGGAAGAGCCGCTGGATGACTTTTTCTTCGACCAGAGCTACCGCCACGCCATCGGCACGCCCCGGCCCCGCGAGGGCCGTGTGCCGGAGGCGCAGGTCGTCAACCTCGATGTGCGGCGGCGCATCGCCAGTTTCCCGCTGCCCGGCATGCCGCACCTGGGCTCGGGCATCACCTTTGCCTGGAACGGCACGACGGTGCTGGCCTCGCCCAACCTGAAGGACGGTGCCGTGACCGTGGTCGACATGAAGACCTGGCAGGTGGTCAAGACCATTGCCACGCCCGGACCCGGCTTCTTCATGCGCAGCCACGAAAACTCGCCCTACGCCTGGGTGGACTCCATGATGAGCCCGCAGGCCAGGGACACGCTGACCATCATCGACAAGCGCACGCTCGAGCCGGTGGCCCAGGTGCGCGAGCCAGGCCATACGCTGTCGCACATCGAGTTCACGCGTGACGGACGCTATGCACTGGCCAGCCTGATGGAAAACGAGGGAGCCCTCATCGTCTATGACGCCTTGACATTGAAGGAAGTCAAGCGCCTGCCCATGAGCAAGCCCATCGGCAAGTACAACGTCTGGAACAAGATCAGCCGCTCCGAAGGCACCTCGCACTGAGCGACGCTGGAGCTGATCGCGGCGCGGCCTTCAGCGCACGCCGTAATGCTTCAGGCGCGCCGCGTCGATGATGTGGATTTCACGCCTGTCGATGCTGATCAGCTGATGCGCTTCCAGCTCGTGCAGCACCCTGGAAAAATACTCCGGCGTGAGCGACACGCGCGAGGCCAGGGTCGCCTTGCTGACAGGCAGCGACACGGTGAACACCTCTCCGGTATCACAGCCCTGGACTTCATTTTCGCGCAGCAGGCTGCCGATGACGCGCTGCAGGCCGCTGTGCAGCGCATCGGCCCCGATGTCCTTGACCAGCCCATGCATGCGCCGCGAAATACCGGCCAGCATGCGCAGGGAAAACCGCGGATCACCGCATGCAATTCCTCGCACGGTTCACCATAGCGAAAAATGGTGTCGCCCCGGGCCAGGCGACGCACCACGCAGCCTTGCGAGTGCGTCACGGCGAAATCAATGGTCAAAAAAAATCCCGGCGACCTGATGGCCTGCCGGGATTGAAACGCCTCTTTGCTGTCACACGCAAAGGCCCCGCTCAGGGAGGAAAAGCGGGATGCAATTGCCATCGCTGGTAACCACACATTTTCATTCTATTCCCCGAAGCTGCAAATCGCCATGCAGCGCTGAGACGAACGGCCGTAAGGGCTTGTAAAGACTGGCACATTCATGGTGCACAAGGGAACCAAGCAAAACATTCGGGTCCGGACACAAAGCTTTGGCACAATTTGCCCATGACCTTTCACGCTTCAAACTTCGCTTCTTTCCCGATGGGTCGCCCCCGTCGCCTGCGCCGTGACAGCTTCACGCGCAACCTGGTGCGTGAAAACGCCCTCACGCCGCATGACCTGATCTACCCGGTGTTCGTGCTTGCCGGCCAGCACCGGCGCGAGCCGGTGGGCTCCATGCCCGGCGTCGAGCGCCTCAGCCTGGATCTGCTGCTGCCGGTGGCCGAGGAATGCGTGAAGCTGGGTATTCCGGTGATGGCGCTGTTCCCCGTGATCGACGCGTCGCTCAAATCCGAAAACGGCGACGAAGCCACCAACCCCGAAGGCCTGGTGCCGCATGTGGTGCGCGAACTCAAGCGGCGCTTCCCCGAACTCGGCATCATGACCGACGTGGCGCTGGATCCGTTCACCACCCACGGCCAGGACGGCCTGCCCGACGCCAACGGCTACATCATGAACGACGAGACGCTCGAAGTGCTGGTGCAGCAGGCGCTGACGCAGGCCGAAGCCGGCGTGGACATCGTCGCGCCCAGCGACATGATGGACGGCCGCATCGGCGCCATCCGCGCCGCGCTGGAAAGCCAGGACCTGGTCCACACGCGCATCATGGCCTACAGCGCCAAGTACGCCAGCGCCTTTTACGGCCCTTTCCGCGATGCGGTCGGCTCGTCCGGCAACCTGGGCAAGGCCGACAAGAAGGTCTACCAGATGGACCCGGGCAACTCCAACGAAGCGCTGCGCGAAGTCGCCATGGACATTGCCGAGGGCGCCGACATGGTGATGGTCAAGCCCGGCATGCCCTACCTGGACGTGGTGCGCCGCGTCAAGGACGAATTCCAGGTGCCAACCTTCGCCTACCAGGTCAGTGGCGAATACGCCATGCTCAAGGCCGCCGCGCTGAACGGCTGGCTCGATGGCGACGCGGTCATGATGGAAAGCCTGCTGGCCTTCAAGCGCGCCGGCGCCGATGGCGTGCTGACCTACTTCGCCATCGACGCGGCCCGCAAGCTGCGCCAGGGCTGAAGCAGGTTCACCGGACTCACCGCCCTACACTATCAAAAAAATAGCTGCCTGTGCCCGTCCACCCTGCGCAGGCAGCCAATTTGATGCTTAACCCAGAGACTTGAGCCTTCATGCGCGTGTTCACCATCCTCTCCGGCCAGCACGGCGTCACCGAAAGCGATGCCCTGCCGACCGAACTGCCGGCGCAGGGCTTTGTCTGGATTGCCTGTGCCCGGCGCGAGTTCGAGGTGATGCTCGCGCCCATCCAGGCGACGCTGCAGCAGTTGTGCGGCACCCAGCTGGTTGATCTGCACGTCTCCGACCTGCTGAACAACCAGCTGCCATCGCACTACGACTACACCTCGCAGTACGACATGCTGGTGTTTCGGCGGCTGGCAGCCGGCCTGACGGAAACCGACCTGAGCCAGCCCGGCGAGCCGCTGCACCAGCCCACCAAGCGCAGCGGGCCGCCGGTGCTCAAGCGCATCGACACCAGCCCGGTGGGCTTTGCCGTGTTCGACCGGGTGCTGCTGACGGTGCATCCGGCCAGCTGCACGGTGCGCGACGCGTATGCACTCAAGCTGCTCAATGCCACCTCGCCCGAAGCACGCGCCAACGGCGTCAGGCTGCCGGCCAGCCCGGCCGACCTGATGCTGCGCGTCGTCAACCAGATGGTCGATGGCTACCTGGCACTGCGCCGCGAACTGACGCGCCAGATGGACCACTGGCAATCCGAGCTGCTCAAGCCCGGCACACGCTTTACCAACTGGAACTCGGTGCTCGATGCCCGGCTGGCGCTGCATCTGCTCGACGAGATTTGTGAAGACCAGCGCGCCGCCCTGCAGGACTGGATCGATTCGATTGAAACCTGGCCCGATGCCGACACGCCGGCGGGCAAGCGCGAGCGCGAACTGCTCAAGGTGCGTTCGCGCGACGTGCTGGAGCATATCGAGCGCGTCGTCCACCATGTGCGGCGCATGGAGCAAAGCGCCGAAACGGCGGTGCAGATGCATTTTTCGGCGCAGAGCAACCGCACCAACGACATCATGCGCACCCTCACGGCGCTGACGGCGGTGTTTTTGCCGCTCAACCTGATCACCGGATTTTTCGGCATGAACTTCGAGTTTTTGCCCGCCATCCACAGCTCGGCCGGTTTCTGGTGGACGTTCGGCCTGATGCTGCTGCTGGTCGTGGTCGTCGTGTCGGTGTTCTGGCGCAAGCAGTATCTGGCCCGCACCAGCCGCTGAAACGGCTGGTACACAGGCTCCGGCCGGCCCGCACCGTTTACTTTTTCGCCGGCGCGTTGGCGACGATGGCGTGCAGTTCGGCCTCGACCCATTCCAGCCGATGAAGCAGGCGGGAATACCCCTGCGGCTTGTCCAGCGCATGCGCCGCTTCGGACTGAGTGATCACCTCGATGGTGTTGTACGCAGCCACGGCATAGCACGATCCCTTGATCTTGTGCAGCAGGTCGAGCTGATGGCTCAGATTGTTTTGGGCCAGGGCGGCAGCAAAATCCGTGCGCCACTGGGGCAACTGCCGAAGAAATTCAGCACCCACCAGCTGCAAGTACTTCAGGTGGCCCGAGGACTGCTCAAATTTCAACAAGTCGATTTCGGCTTTCATGAACTTGCCCGGCAGGCGGGGCTCATGCCTTATTGCGCATCAGGGCACGCTATGCGTTGGCGAAAAAAAATTTGGACATGCGCATCGACAAAGCCCCGCAGCCGCTGCAGCTCGATCGGCTTGCGCAAAAACAGAACCTGCGGCGACAGTCCGCCGCGCCGCTCAATCTCCTGATCGCTCATGCTCGAGATGACCACCAGCGCGATGGAATGGTATTCGGGCCGCCCAGCCACCAGCCGCAGCAGCCTGAAGCCATCAAATGGCTGCATGTTCAGGTCGGTGATCAGGATCTGGGGGCGGTTGCGCTCCAGCATCAACACAGCCTCCAGGCCATCGGCGGCCAGCACGAGGTTCACACCGGGGTAGCCGTCTTCAAAGAGGCTGGCAACGAGCGCTGCCGTCACGGCATCGTCCTCGACCACCATCGCCGTCAGCGCATGCGGCCGACCATCTGCCAACAGCGGACTGGCTTCAGCGTCAGGCCCTTGCACCAGTCTCAGCAATGCATGGGGGCCGATTTTCCGATTCGCTGCATCGACTGCGGCACGTGTCAGCCGGCGGTGGCCGCCTTCGGTTTTGACCGCTGCAATTTTGCCGGAATCCACCAGCTTTTGCAGCGAGGTTCTGGACAATCCCAGAATTCTTGACGCCTCGCCAATGCCTACAAAGTCTTCACTCACTTTAGAGCAACTTTCTTGAAAACAAACAACACCAACTGTATCCACCGGCCAGTTGTCCCTGTATTTGCCAAAAAGAAGAAAGTGCAAAACATCTCAAAATCACAAAACCTCTAAATATTAGTTAAATTATGTAAGTAATTCTTTTATTCAACATACAATAAAACGAATTTTGCGAATTCTACATTGACAAATATTTAATTCACAAAAGCCTTTCTTAAAAAATTTCCAACTCGCGTCATGAAGCTGTTGTTCAAGTTGTTTTTTCCAAAGCCTTCAGCTCCTGCGGCCGCACCCGCCACAGACCGCGATGGCCCGGCCGGCTACCTGCGGGATGTGCTCGATGTGCTGCCAGGCGTGACCGTGGTGGCCAATGCCAATGGCGATATTGTGCATGCCAGCCAAGCCGCCACCCGACTGCTTGGATGGCCTGTCAACTCCCTGCTGGGCAGCCCCCTTGCCCGGTTATTCCCGTCCGGCGAACAGCAGAAACTTTCCACGCTTTTGAGCCTGCAGGGCAACGTCACAGCCCCGGATCCGGCGACGCAGGAAATTGCCCTGTGGGTTCTCAACAAAAATCTGCAAGTCAAAAAGGCCAAGGCATTGGCGGGTCACATTGCCTGGCAGGGTGAGCGACTCACCTGCCTGTCACTGCGCCTGGCCTTGATTGAAGACCTGGAACTGCGTCTGGCCCAGGAGCAGACGCTTGAGTTCAAGCAGGCCAATGACAACAAAAGCCGTTTCCTGGCCGACATGAGCCACGAAATCAGGACGCCCCTGAACAGCGTGTTGGGCATGATCGACCTGCTGGCTTCCTCAACCCTTGATACCGAGCAGCGCATCTACCTGTCCATCCTGAAAAAAAGCTCGCGCGCCCTGCGTGCACTGATAGACGATGTACTGGACTTTTCAAAAATCGAGGCGGGCATGGTGGAAACCGAATCCGTGCCTTTCGACCTGCGTGAGACCTTGGACGCCGTGGTGCAGGCCTTTGCGCCGGTGGCCAACGCCAAGGGCGTTGCCCTGGAGATTGAGGAAACCTTGGCGCATGGTTGCTATGTCGGCGATCCGCATCGCCTGTCGCAAGTGCTCAACAACCTGGTGAGCAATGCGCTCAAGTTCACCCGGCACGGCAGCGTCAAAATTGCGGCGACTTCCCGCATGCTGCTCACAGACCAGGACCTGTGCCGCCTGACGATTTCAGTGACAGACACCGGCATGGGCATTGCCCCCGAACAGCAGGCGCGGCTTTTCGACTCGTTTCATCAGGCCAGCGCATCGGTCAGCCGCCACCATGGCGGATCGGGTCTGGGCCTGTTCATCAGCAAAAAACTGGTCGAGCTGATGGGCGGCGAAATCTCCATGGCCAGCCAGTCCGGCAAGGGCTCGGTCTTTGAATTCTGGGTCGATCTGCAGCCCAGCCACTCAATGGTGGACGCAGTGGATACAGTCCCTCCAGCCCGATTGGAGCCCCTGGCAGGCTCCCGCATTCTGGTGGTGGAAGACGACCTGACCAACCAGATCCTGCTGAAGGTCTGGCTGGAACAGGCCGGTGCGACGGTGGTTTGCCGCGCCAATGGCCAGAAAGCGCTCGATGAGTTGTCAATGCAAAGCCATTTTGACGCCGTGTTCATGGACGTTTCCATGCCGGTGATGGACGGATTGACAGCCACCCGACACATTCGCCAGCCCCGGGCGCAGGACACGCAGGAGCGCCAGCACTACCTGGCCACCCTTCCTGTCATCGGCATCAGCGGCCATGCCTTCAGCGAGGACGTGGCCCGCTGTCTGGAGGCCGGCATGACCGACAGCCTGACCAAGCCACTGTCCCGGGTGGCGACGCTGCAAAAGCTGATATCGGCGCTTGAAACCCGCCAAGCGCACAACACCGCATCCTGAAATAGACAGTTTCCACACCGTCTGCCGAAATTTCCTCCGGATCTGTTCCCGACATTGACCCCTAGCCGAGACGCCACACATGCCTTCATTGCTTCTTGAACTCCCTGCCAACGCCGCCAGTGGCAACCGGAAACCTGCATCAGGCTGGCGCCGGATCCGTGCCGCCGGGATCACGCGCCTGGCCTGGATCACTTGCGGCCTGAGCATTTTCGCGGTGACGGCAGGTGCACTCATGGCACGCCAGGCCGATTTGTCACAGGTGACCGACTCGATGGACAACACCATCACCCTGAATGCCAAGGGTTATGCCAAATTCGTGGCACTCACTATCTCCTTGGTTGACCAGGAACTCGCCGATTTGCGCGAGAACCATGTCAAGGGCCTGAAGCTGCCCGCCCAACCGAATATCAATCTCAGTATGAAAGTGCTTAACGGCCTTCTGCTGCAAGTGGCCGTGGCCGATGCCGACGGCCTGGTCGTGGACAGTTCGCTGGGCGTCCCCAAGACGGCTGTCAGCATTGCCGACCGGCCGCATTTCCTGGCTGTGAAGAACAATCCGCAAGACCAGCTGTACATCAGCCAGCCGGTGATAGGCCGGCTGTCGGGAAAGCCTTCGCTGCAACTGGTGCGGCCCATCCTGACGCCTGAAGGCCGGTTCAATGGCGCAATCATCGGCAGCATTGACCCGGAACTGCTCAAAACCTATTTCACCGACCTGAAGGCATTTGAGAACCAGGGCACACTGACCATCGTAGGGGCGGAAGACGGAATCGCCCGGTTCCGGCTGGACAGCCAAGGTTTCAGCGCAGGCCAAAATTTCCGCACTTCGCTGCATTGGAAGGAGATCGCCACCCTGTCGTCAGGGCTTTATACACAAAACAGCCTGATTGACGGGGTCTATCGCCGCATTGCCTACCACCGGGTCGATGGCTACCCGCTGGTGGTGGGGGTGGCCACGGGAATCCAGGAGCAGCTGCGCAATTTTGACATGCGCTGGCGGCTGATCTGGAGTCTGACGCTGGTGCTGGTGCTGGTGCTGGGCATGGTCGCCGCCACCATCGCCCGGCTGGCGACGGAGCAAAAACGCTCTTACGACCTGATGCAGCAAAGCCGCGCCAAGGACCGGGAAAGCAACATCATCAAGTCCAACTTCCTGGCCTCGGTGTCGCACGAACTGCGCACGCCGCTCAATTCCATCCTGGGCTTTTCCGAGCTGATCCGCGACACCGGCACCGAACCCAAGATCAGCCAGTACGCCGGCCTGATCCACAAAAGCGGCACGCATCTGCATGCGCTGGTCAACACCATCCTGGACCTGGCCAAGATCGAGTCGGGCAAGATGAGCTTGATGCCGGAAAGCATTGACCTGCCGCATCTGCTCGAAACCCTGGTGTCCATCCACAAGGTCAATGCCGACCAGAAGCAGCTCGACCTGTCACTGTCGGTGGATTACGCCGTGCCGGGCACCGTCGAGTCGGACCGCACCAAGCTGGTCCAAGTGTTGAACAACGTGATTCACAACGCCATCAAGTTCACCCGATCGGGCGCCATCTTCGTGGTGCTGAAATCCGCAGGTGACGCCGGCGTGCTGGTCTCGGTCATGGACACCGGCATCGGCATCAAGGCCAGCGACATTCCCCACGTTTTCGAGCGCTTCAGCACCATTGAAGCCCCCATGGATGACAGCAGCAACAATGGCAGCGGCCTGGGCCTGGCCCTGTGCCGGGAACTGCTGGGCCTGATGGGCGGCACGATCAGCCTGGTGTCAGAGTTCGGCCAGGGCACCACCGTCGAAATTTTTATTCCTTACCAAATCCCTGCAAAAAGGAAAACCGCATGAGGCAGCTTCACCCCGAGGTCTGGGTTGTTGACGATGAAGAGATCAACCGTATCCTGGCGCGCGCCTACCTGGAGCGGCTGGGCTGGGAAGTCCGGGAATTTGCCAACAGCGACGACGTGCTGCGCTGCCTGAAACAGGCACGCCCGCTCGCCATGCTGCTGGACGTTCGGATGCCGGGACTGCCGGGCGATGAACTGGTGCGCCAGATCCGGTCACTGTTTCCTCAAGACGCCATCCGGATCGTGGGCTACACCGCGCATTGCATGGAAGACGCGCTGCTGCCCGTCATGGCCGCCGGTTTTGACCAGGTTCTGATCAAGCCGGTGTCCTTCCAGCAGATGGCCAACGCCCTGCCGCTGAAGGCGCTGTCCTGAATGCAGACAGGGGCATCCGCAAGTTTTTCACCCTGCAGGCGGCACCGGGCCACTGGCGCCCGTTGCGTTGCCAGCCTCACAGCGGCTGTCAAGCAAGGCAGGGTATGGTTTTCAATTTTTTCAATATTTTTCCCGTTACAAAAATGAAAAAGCTATTGATTGTCGATGACGACACGATGACACGCCGGCTGTTGCTGGAAGCCTTCAAGTACGACTACCTGGTACGCGAGGCCGCCGATGGCATCACGGCCCTGAAGATAGTGCTGCAGGAGCAGCCGGACGTGCTGATTCTAGATGGCAGGCTGCCCCGGCTCGACGGCCTGGCGGTACTGGCCGCCATCAAATCCGACCCGCAAATGAAGCATATTCTTGTGGTGATGATGACCGGTCGTGGCCAGTTTTCTGATCTTGAAAGGGGTGTGACACTGGGCGCTGACGCCTACTTCATCAAACCTGTCAGTCCCAACACCCTGAAAACATGGATCTTGGAAAATATGCCTCAGGATGAGGGCTAAACCACCCCGCTCTGAGGAACGTCGTCCACGCCTGCGGTGCCAGGCGGGACCTGCCCCTGGTGAAACGGGAAATGGCATCAAGCGCTGAAAGTGCTGACACCGACAGGGGCCACAGATGTCGCTCCAGGGTCGATGAACACCGGGCGTTCAACCCGCTCTGCGTCAGCCAGCAGGGCTGACAGCCCCTGCAGATTTCCATGCTCCGCCAGTTCAGCCACGACGCAGGCAAAGCGGCTCCAGGCGGCAGTTCTGGCTTCCGGGCCATGAGCCCAGTCCATCAGGTCCGAGATAGCGCCTATGCTGACCAGGCCCGCGAGATGTGCCAACGTTTTGGCGTCTGGAGAAACTGTCGTTGCTGACATACTTTCCATGTCCAGTTTGGCGACGGGTTCCTGCGGCTCGCAATGAGCGTCCGGCCCGACTGCGGGATATTTTGCCGGAACCGTGAACTTCAGGGTCGTGCCCTGGCCTGCTTCGCTGGCAGCAGCCAGTTCACCGTCCATCAGCCGGGCCCAGTGAAGCGCCATGACCAGACCCGCTGCATGGCCGTCGTCGGTGTGGCTGAAGCGGGCAAAGGGCTCGAAAATCTTTTGCAGGTCGCTCGAACCCATGCCCTGGCCCGTGTCCTGGACCGTGAATACCAGCGCCAGCGCCCCATCCGAACGTCGAAGGAGTTCGATTTTGAAAGTTATCCGTCCGTTTCGTGTGAATTTCGCCGAGTTGTGAAACAGTTCGAGCAACACCTGCCGCACCCGTGAACGGTCAATGTGAATCCCCGGCGCAAGCGGAGTTTCCAAGCTGAAGTCCAGGCAGTTGCCGTTGATTTTTGCCATGGCCTCGGCCTCGGCCGCCAACCCTTTTAGCCAAGCACCGAGACTTGTCGCGCCAGGGGTCAGTTCGTGCGCCTGCGTGCCTTCCAGGGAATACGCGAGCAGTGCCTCGGCGAGGCCGTGCAGCCGGTTTGCGCTGCGCAAAATGATGTTTTCATGCGCCCCAACGCCTGCGGCAGCGCGAACCATGGCCCTGGCATCCGCGCGGATTTCATCTGCCTGCTCTTGCAACTGGCTGTTGATGCAACCCAGCAGGTCGACCCGGTCGCGGTGAGCTTCGTAAGCAGAAAGCCAGGCGGTTTGCAGCGCATCGGCACGAAGTTCGAGCAGCGCCTCCAGTTGCCCGACCTCTTGCCGGGCCTGCACCAGCAAGTCGGCTTGCTTTCTTGCGAAAGCTGGCACCCGAAAGAACAGGCGAGAAATTCGCCGGTAGAGAAAAGGCAGCGTGCAACAAAAAACAGCCATCATGACCAAAAGAAGGGTAGGCCACCCACCGAACGGCGCCGGTTCAATAAGCCACAGCAGTTTGCCCTGCGCGCCCACCGATTCCCTGCCCGGTTCCCCGGCATGCGCGGCAAGGCAGTTGAGCCAGACCAGGCCAAAACCGGCCGGAGCATGTGTCTTGTCTGTGGGGGTCATGCCTTGGCGCCCACTGTGGGCCTGGGGACCCTGTCCAGCAAGCGGGCCAGTGTGCGCTGCAGCAAGGCCATGCTCAAGGGCTTGACCAGAACCGCTGAAAAGCCATGCCCATCGCCCGGCACCAGTTCCGGCGCGGAGGTCATCAGCACCACGGGGACATCGGGCCACGTGGCACGGGCACAGGCCAGCACGGCCCAGCCATCAACACCTGGCATTTTCAGGTCGGTCAGGATGAGATCGGGCACCTGCTCGGCAGGCTGCGCCATCCGGCTTACTGCATCCTGGCCGCAAGGCAGGCAAAGCAAGGTAAAACCCTGGAATTCAAGGCGATTGCCCAGCAGGCTCCGAATTGCCGCGCTGTCGTCCACGATCCATAGTAAACGTCCCGCCCCCTGCAGGGGCTGGTCTGCATCCTCGCCGCTTGTCAGGTGCGCCACCGGCATGGCCTGCTCGCTGGACGGCTTGAGAGGAACGATGACGCGCACCGTCGTGCCTTGGCCTGGCGCGGTCAAGACCTCAATGTGTCCGTCCATGCGCAAAACCCACTGGTAGGTGACCACCAACCCCAGCCCATGTCCCGGGTTCGCAGGATTCGGGACGGCTGCCAGCCGCTGCCACGGATCGAACAGTGTGTCGGCCTGATCCTGCGGCATGCCCGGCCCGGTGTCCCGCACGGTGAAGACGACAGGCAGCAGCCGGTCACCGGATGCGTTTGTGGACGGCAAAAGGTCCGCCAACAATTCAATCTGGCCACCCGAGGTGAACCTGGCGGCGTTCGCCAGCAGATGCGCCAGCACTTGCCGCAGTCGCCTGGCATCAACCACCACGACATCCGGCAATGCTGTGGCCACCCGGCAATCGAAACGGTTGCCGTTCTTCTTCGCTGCGGTCGCGGCGCGTGCCGCGACATTTGCCAAGAAAGCATGCAGGTAAACCGGTTGTGGCTTGAGCGGCTCGGTCAGGACGCTGCCGCGTGCACAGTCCATGAACCCGTCGATCAGTGCCAGCATTTTTCTGGCGCTGCGCTCAACGCCTGACGCCGGCGTGAAACACCGGCCCTCGCGGTGCGCGACCAGATCGGCATAGCCCATGATCGCCGTCAAGGGCGCGCGCAAGTCGTGGCCCATTCGTGTCAGCAACTCAAGCCGGGCGCGCGTCGCCTCTGCGGCAGCGATGGTGGCCTGGAGCAGCGCCTGGTTGCGCAATTCCAGCTCTTTTTCCAAGTGCAACTGCCGGGCCTGCGTGGCCTGCAGCAGGGCATGCTGTGCGGTCATTCCCACAGGGGCTCGCGCCTTCAGCGGGCGCGCCACACCGAAATGCAGCACCAGCCGCCTGCGCTGAAACAATGATCTTGCACACAGCAAAAGCGCAGCAGCAGCCATCCGGAAAATGGAAAGCAGCTTATTCAAGTTTTGCCCGGTCGACGGCTCTCCTGGGACTGCATGGCGACAATGCAGGCGCCGGAACCTGCATCTCATGAGGCTACCGGTACATCCAGCCATGCCTTGGCAAAAGGGTCGGACGGCGCTTGGCGGTACTGGCGCGGGGAAAGCCCGAATCGCTCCTTGAACGCAGTCGCAAAATTAGCCGGGTTTTCATAGCCCAGGTCACTGGCGACCACCTGAATGGACAGGGTGGTCTCGCGCAACAGTTTCCTGGCCTGTTCCATGCGGACTTCTCGCAGATAGTCAAACACCGTCGCGCCCACGCACTGGTGAAAGGCCTCATTGAGGCGCCGGGCGTTGGTGCCCACGGCGCGCGCCAGGCTCTTCAGGTCGGGTGGCTGCGCCAGGTCTTCATGCAAGATCCGCAGTGCGGCGCGAAACACCATGGCGTCGAGATTCGACACCTGTCCGGCAACGGCAGGCGCTTGGGGCTGCGGCGCTTCAGGCTGCCGCCAAGCCTGCAGATGGATGCTGACGCGCAGTCGCACCTCGTCAAAATCAAACGGCTTGGTGATGTAGTCCACCGCCCCCGCCAGCAGGCCCAGCACCCTTTCATCGGGCCGGGCGGCGGAAGTCAGAAATATCAGCGGGATCGCCGCAGTGAGCGGATCAGCCTTGAGCAGCCGGCAGGCGGCAATCCCGTCGCAGGCCGGCATGTGGACATCCATCAGGATCAGGTCGGGCAGCACGATGCGGGCTTTTTCCACCCCGTCCAGCCCGTCGACGGCCGCGTACAGGCGATAGCCCTGGCCTCGCAGGTAGTCGGTCTGCAGCCGCCGGTCGTCTGCGTTGTCATCCACCACCATGATCCGTCGACCCTGGACATCAGAAGCATTCATAAGCAATTTTTACTTAAAAGTCAGTTATCTTGATTTGACGGAATCCATGACGACGCAACGGTCATGCCAGCCCAACCGACAAGCTGGACATTGGCCATGCCGTGGCGGCAGTGCCCGAAATGCCCGGCAACTTTTTGCTATTTAATTCATAGCAGTTTGAATTGACACAACATGCGCAAACGGCTTATTTGATACTAAAAAACACTACCTGCCTGAAGCCCAAGCGTTTCCTGTGCAGTCGCCTGCTCTCATCGCCTGGTGAAGTGGCTCGCACAGTCAGTCAGCACGGAAACACCAAAGTCATCCTATTAAGAAAGTATTACAAGCCCGACAGCAAACTTATCCTTTGTGCAAGACATGCCGGCCGTCGCCCAAGGCGTCGGTCCGCCAAGGCAATTAGCTGGGTGGACACCAGAATTTTTCCTCGAATGGTGGGGTCGACGTCAGAAGCCACGACGTTAAGGTTCCATTCCCTATATTGCCAACGTTCCATGGTCCAAGACGCGGCACCAGGCACAACCGCACCCGTTCAGGTGTCGAACTGTACACAAAATTCCTTACGCCAAAGGAATCCGTCCGTCAAACAAAACTTCACCTCAATTCAGGTGAAAGAATCATCGAAATTGAAATGTTGCATTCGGTTTGCCTCTAACTCAACCCACGGATCCGTATCACCATGCCACATCAGTCGATTGCGCGACACCTTCACCCCAAGCCCCATGGCCGGTGCCTGTTTTTCATGGCCCTGACAGCGTGCGTGTTGCTTTCGGCTGGCACGGCGCAGGCCCAGGCGCTGAAATACACGCCCACCAACCCGCACTTCGGCGGCAGCCCGTTCAACGGCGCTGACCTGATGGCGTCGGCCACCGCGCAAAAAGACCTTAAAGCCTTGTCGAATGTGACCGGGCAGAGCGCCATCAGCGCCTTCACCAGCAACCTGGACGCGCGCATCAGCGCCGGCCTGTCGCAATACATCAGCAACCAGCTGTTCTCGGCGTCGGGCCAAGCCGACAAGGCCGGCACCGTGAGCCTGGGCAGTCTGAAGATCGACTACCAGCGCGAAGGCACCACCGTGATCGTGGGCATGACCGACACAAAAACCGGTGAGACCAAAACCGTCACCTATCCCCTCAACACCTTCGTACCGTGATAAACGCCATGAAGCTCGCACCCCATTGGGCATCGGCCGCTTGCTGGTCAACGGGCCGCACAGCGGTTCAGCGCCTTGCGCTGGCCGCACTGGTTTCATCTGGCCTGGCGGGCTGTGCGGGTCAGCCGTTGCTGGTCACGCCGCCCACCCTGGCGGTCACCCCGATCAGCCAGGACCTGGAATCACTGCCGCCGCCGCGCAGCGAGTTCGTGGTGGCGGTTTATGGTTTCAAGGACCTGACCGGCCAGCGCAAGCCCAGCGACACCATCGCCGACCTGTCCACCGCCGTCACCCAGGGCGGCGGCGCCCTGCTGGTCGATGCCTTGATGCGCGTGGCCAAGGGCAAATGGTTTCGCGTCGCCGAACGCGAAGGCTTGCCCAACCTGCTGCAAGAACGCCAGCTGATTCGCGCCACCCGCGCCGAGTACAAGGACGAAACGCCCATGGCGCCGCTGCTGTTTGCCGGCGCCATGCTTGAAGGCGGCATCATCAGCTACGACGCCAACACCAGCACCTCGGGCTTTGGCGCGCGCTTCCTGGGCATCGGCGGCAATGCCGATGCGCGCATTGACGAGGTGACGGTTAACCTGCGCCTGGTGTCGGTGCAGACCGGGCAGGTAATGCGCAGCGTGACGATTCGCAAGTCGGTCGCCTCGACCCGGCTGCAGGGCAATGTGTACCGCTACACCAGCGAGAACCGCATTCTGGAGCTCGAAGGCGGCGTCAGCCAGAACGAGCCGATGCAGTTCGCCGTGCGCCAGGCGATCCAGAAGGCGGTGTATGCGCTGGTCATGGAAGGCGCCGAAACCGGGCTGTGGGAGTTTGCCGATCCGGTTCAGGGCCACATGCTGCTCCAGGAATACAAAGTGTCGATGCTGGCGACTCAGGCGGCGCCCAGGCCCGGCGTGAGTACCAAGTAATTTAACGCCCGTTGGATTTGAATCTTTTAGAGGGTGGCCTGACGCGGCACTAAAAACACACGCTGTCGTTCAGGTCTTTATGTGTTTTTTAACTGAAGGGTATGTCATGAGCAAGATTCAATTTCGCAGGTCAGCCATCGTTTTGGCTGTCTCTATGGCCGCAGCGGGTGGGGCGTTTGCTGCTGCAGGCAATACGTTGGAGGGTCCGGCAATTACGTCCGGAGCGGCAACCGTCAATATCAACCAGGTGGGCATCGGCAACGTGGTGAGCTCAAATGGTGAAGTTGGTGGTGGGGCGGTTGTTGTCGATACCGGAACTGGAGCACTCAATTTGACGATTCAGCAGGTCGGTGTAGCAGCAACATCTGGTGCCAACACACTTGCTCTGGCTGCCTACACAGCCAATGCCGCGACCAAAATTCGCGTCTTCCAGGGTGGTGACGTCACAGGTCCTGGCGGCACTACTGGTAATGGTGTGTCGGGGTCAATCGATATCGGGGTTGATGGTGTTAGCACGGGGAACACCGCGACTATTACGCTTGGCTCCAGCGGCACCAAGTCTGATGCCTCAGAAATTCTCGTTTCCCAACAAGGCAATGCCAACGTTGCGGCCTTGACTTTGGGCTCTGCCGAATTTCAAGGCGTGATGCAAGTCGTTCAAAAAGGCAGCTCAAACACTGCCAATGTGACCGTCAGCGGTCAAACAACATCCAAAACCTTCAACATTGGACAGAGTGGTGATGCCAACACCTTGCGGCTGACCGCTGTTGATATGGGCGGCGATGTCACGGCCAACTTCGGTGGTATTGATTTCGGTGCCTTGACGACGACGTCTAACCCAACTGCAACTGACACCGTCGGTGGTAACAACGCAGCAACTTACGCCCGCACCACGGCCAACGGTGTTGCCGGGTCCACCCTTGCCGGTATCAATTTGGGCAGCACCGCTGGCTTCAATCTGATGGCTATCGGTAACACTAACAAAGTTCAAGTAGATCTTGCTACCGCAGATATAAACAGCAAAGTCAGCGTGCAACTGCTGGGGGAGGGTAGCAACACATTGGCACTTTACGGTGCAGGTGGTCTGATCAACATGGGTGGCACAAACGGGGTTACCGTTGAAGGAGGTGGCTTGACGCTCGCGGCTTATGCAGACACCGGATCGACGGTCGCTGTGAATGACGTGACCTTTAACGGCAATGGCTACTTCAGCGCAACGGGCGGCTCCTCCATCAGCGTCACAGGCGGCACGGTCACTGCGGGTGGCATGTCCATCCTCCAGACGGGTGGCGCCCATCAGGCAACCATCACAGGCACGGGCGGTTCTGGCACGTGGGCCATCACCCAATCGGACGCTGGCATCAAAACAGCGACACTGGTCAACACCGGATCGCTTGCCAACTGGACTGTGGCCCAATCGGGCGCTGGTGCAATGACACTCGAGATGACCAACGCCACACCATCGGGCGTTATCAACGTCAGCCAGTCGGGCGCCACCAGTAACTCAGCCACCGGCATCAGCTTCGCCGCTGCCTCTGGTTCAACCTTCACGCTGGCCCAGAAGTAATCTCCCCGCCTAAACCCGGGGCAGGTGTCTTGTGCGCCTGATCCGGGTTGTCTGCCTTTGCGTCATGAAACCCACCCCCTCTTCCCAAGTTGTTGTCCTTGCCGCCTTGGCCCTGGTGGCCGTGGCATCGAGCGCGCACGCGCAGTCGGTGCTGTCGGGGCCTGTGGTGAATGTGGGCGGCACGGCAACGATTGATATTGAGCAGACGGGGCCAGCCCGGCTCGGAACGCTCGCCAACCCGGTCTCGCTGTCGGGAACGGGCACCGAAAACCTCTCGCTGACTGTGGTGCAGGTCGGTTCCTATGGTGCAAGCCACGGTGCCTCCGAAATCAATGCCAGCGTGGTGGGTTCCGCCGCGAGCAGCACCGTCATCCTGAAGCAGGAAACGGCCGCGCAGGCAGCGGTCAGCGATGTCTGGGCAAAAATCGCCCTGGGCACGACCACAGCGGGCACCACGCAGAACATCACACTCAAACAGCAAGGCGATGGCGGCCGCGCCACCTTGCTGATCGACAGCGGCAGCCGTGCCACAGTCCACTGGACGCAGTCGGTAGCCGATGTCGGTACCCTGCAATCGACGGATGGCAGCGACTTGAGCGCTTACCTCGTGCAGAACGGCACGGCAGGAAGTGGCAGTTTATTGAACATCACCAACAGCGGTGCCAGCAACGCCTACGGCACCGTTGGCACCCCGATGACCCTGGGGGCCTTGAGCACGCTAACCATCACGAATACGGGAACCCACAACAGCTATGCCGTGAATGCGGCAGCAGGCAGCACGGTGGGCATCACCAACACCGGCAACGCCAACACCTACAACATCGCCACCCAGCAGGCCGGCGATGCGCTGGCGCTGGGCATCAACGGCAGCAACAACACCTTTACTTTCAATTTCGACGCTTACAAGCAGGTCGATTGGACCGTGGGCGCCGCTGCGCCGGTGAACAGCGGCAATTTCCAGGTGGGCTCGGCCAGTGAAAGCTGGTATGTTTACGACACGACCAGCAACAACATCGCGGCGGCGGCCAACGCCACCGTCACCAAGCGCTAAAGCGCCATTTTTGCCATGCACCTGCGTTTGTACAGGCTTGCAAGCCCCACACTATTGACAAGCGCCAAGCGGTTCAATCGCCCGTGCCCCGCCGGAATGCTGGCGGGCCTGCTGCTGGCTGCGCTTTGCCTGCCGGCGGCAGCGCTGGGCACCACCGGCAAGCTGATGGCGGCACTGCCCGCGGCG
>NZ_JAAFGZ010000005.1 GCF_010365105.1 Polaromonas sp.
GAAGCGAAGGCCCGTCAGAGCGTTCAGCTCTGATCCGCTCCCGCCCCCCAGGCAACTTTCTTTGGTGACTTTCTTTTTTGCCAGAAAAGAAAGTTACCCCCCGCAGGGAAGGCGCTCACCCCTAAAACCACAAAAGAACCCACCCAAAGCCAAAGCCAAAGAACAAGAACAAGAACAAGAACAAGAACAAGAACAAGAACAAGAACAGAAAACGCAGCAATCAAATCACCCGGCAGATTTTTGCTACTAAATTTATAGCTACCTGCACATACCATTCTTGCGCAAACGGCCTATTTAATGCTGAAAATCATTGACTGAACAACAGGAACGATCGCTAGGCCGACTTGGCCAGCAGGCCGCGCAGGCGGCTGATCACCTGGCTGTGCAGCTGGCATACCCGCGACTCGCTGACTTCCATGACCGCGCCAATCTCGCGCAGGTTGAGTTCTTCCTCGTAGTACAGGCTCAGCAGCAGGCGTTCGCGCTCGGGCACGGCGTCGATCGCCTCGATCAGGCGCTGCCGCAGGCCGTTTTCCAGCAGCCTGGCCAGAGGGTCACCGGTTTGCGCACTCCCCTCCTGCCGGCTAGCGCACTGCTGGTCAATAAAGGTGTTTTCCTGCTCGTTGCGGTCAAAGTCCTCGTAATACACCAGCTGGCAGCCCTGGATTTCCTGGAGCAGGCTCTGGTAGGCTGGCAAGGGCAGCTGCAGCTCGGCGGCAATCTCGCCCTCGGTGGGGTGCCGTCCGCGCTTTTGTTCCTGTGACTGGATGGCCTTGGCCACGCTGCGCGAAGACTGCCGCAAACCGCGCGACACCCAGTCGTTGGCTCGCAGTTCATCGAGCATGGCGCCCCGGATGCGCTGGCCGGCGTAGGTCTCGAACTTGGCGCCCTGGTCGTCCTGGTAGCGGCTCGATGCATCAAGCAGGCCGATCATGCCGGCCTGGATCAGATCGTCCAGGTCCACGCTGGCCGGCAGTTTGGCAATCAGCTGCAGCGCCAGGCGCCGCACCAGGGGCGCATATTGCGTCAGCAGGCCAGCGGTGCCGGCGGGGTCAATTTTTCCCTGGCATGTGTACATTGAGGAAGCGTCCTGCATTTCTGACAATCTGATGAGGGGTACGGGCAGCAGCTTCAGTAGAGGCCGGCCGATGGTTGGGTTTCATGGGCCGCCCTTTGGCTGGAAGGCTGAAAGGGTGTACGGTCTGCGGCTGCCGGACACGGCCAGTTCACCAGGTCCGAGGCAATCTGCAAGAAGTCCCGGGCAGCGGCGCTGGCGCTGAAGGCCTGCACGACGCTCAGCTTGAGCCGCCCGGCCTGCGCCAGAAAGGGATCGGCCCGGACAAATCCTGCAGGTTCAAGCGCCATGCCAAGGTAGCGGCTGCCGGTGGAGGCCAAGTTGGCGAGCAGGCGCCGGGCCTGGGCCGGGTCGGCGGCCTCGTTGACCAGCACCCGCAGGTTTGCCAGCGCATGGGCATAGTGCAGCTTCTTGATGCACAGGTAGGTTTGCGTGATCGCTTCGCTGCTGGCCGGGCAGACCACCAGGATATGGTCGGCACTGGCAGCCAGTGGCGACAGTGCGCCGTCGCTGTCCACGACGGCATCCACCAGTACCAGCTGGCCACCGCGCGCCGGCGGTGCCAGCTGCGGGCCGTTGCGCTCATCCAGCAGCAGCACGTCCCGGCCCAGCTGCGTGAGGGCTGCTGCCAGGTTGAGCGCGACGCTGCAGGCGCCGCTGTTGCATGCGCCATCGACCAGCGTGACACGCCGTGCGGTATGGCCAGCCATCAGCCGCCGCAGTCCGTCGGCCTGGTCGGTCACTGGTTTTTCCACACGCCGTTCCTTGTGCCGCCATCGGCTGCGTGTTGAACTGCTGACACCGGAGCCGACTCGCCGTTTTCCAGCGCATCCAGCAGCACATAGAGTTTGCCCAGGCCTTCCAGCAGGACCGCACCCGGTACCGGCTGGGCCGGCTTGAACGTCTGCCCGGCCAGTTGTGCAATGACCCTGCGCGCTGGTTCTGCCCACGCCTGCGGGGACTGCTGCAGCCTGAATACCGTCAGGCAGGTGTGCGCAAGCACCCGCAGGCGGTCAAGCCGGAGCGCATCGCCGGAGCCGGAGTCATCTTCGGGGTTGGTCAGCGACTGCTCAAGCAGCAGAAAATATGCCCTGGCGTCTGCCTGCCAGCCTGCCCACTGGATCAGTTGCTGCGCTTTTGCCTGCACCATGACACTGGCCAGCAGGTAGCTGTGCGCCACCAGCTTGCCGCTGGCCGCATCGACGATTCGCCGGACCACGCAGCGCTGCATCGTCGCATCTGCGGGCCTGCCGACGCAGCCCGATGCGGGCTGCGCAAACACATTGACCATCATTTCCGCCACCGACAGCAGGCCGGCCCTGCCGCGAAACGACACCGGCTCCGGCGCACTGAACGTCATACCGGGAAGCAGTTCATGCAGCGTTGCCGACACGCCGTCTTCGGCCAGCGCCACCTGCAGGCCGGCCGGTGCGCAAGCCATCCAGGCCAGGCCGCAAGCGTGCCATGTCTGGACGCGGTCGAATGAGGCCATGCCGGGCAACAGGTGGACCACCGGCTTGTTGTCAAGCTGTCGCAGTTCCGAAGCAGCGCAAGCTCCCATTTCAGCTTCAGCCCCGCCAGACGCCAGCAGGGCAGCAAAAGGCAGACCCGTGCCGTCAGACAGCAGGGCCGTGAGTCGCACTCCTGCAAGGGCTTCTTTCCCGGCCGGCAGACTGGTTTCACCGTGGCTTGCCAGCACGTAGCCGCTGCAATGGCGCTGGCTGTCGGCTGCGGCCCGGGACAGCAGCATCCGGCTGATCGCGCCTTCTTCCTGTGGTGGTTCTGCCGGTTCATCGGACAGCTGGCGGCAAAGCGCGCGGCCCGCATCAAAGCCGATGTCGGCCGCCGACAGCGCCGCCGCATTCAAGGTCAGTTCCTGGGCGTTGTGGGCCAGGGTGCGGATCAGCTGCTGGCACTGCGAACGCAGGCGCCGGCTGACCGCTTCGGCAGCCGCCACTTTCTCGTCGGTACGCGCGGGTTGCTCGTCCAGGTCGGCCTCGCCCGGAACAAACCAGGCGCTCTGGCTCCTGGCCTCGAAGACGCTGTCGATCAGCTGCCGGCGGTCGCCCAGGACCAGGTTTTCCGGCACCTTCTGCCCGCTGGAGACATAGTGGACCGGCAACTGGTGGCGGATCACGATGTCGATCAGCGCGCCGGGATGCGTCGCTTCGTCCACCTTGGTCAGGATGCAGCCGGCCAGGCTGCTGCTGCCTGACGCCTGGGCACCGTGACGATAGGCCTTCACCACTTCATTGAGCGTGTCGCCATGGCTGGCCGCATTGAGCAGCAGCAGGCGCTTGACCGGGCGGCTGGCGCCGCACAGCATGGCGATCTGGTCGGACACGGCGCGGTCGCGCTGGCTCATGCCGACCGTGTCGATCAGCACCATGTGCTTGTCGTGCAGGCTGGCGAGCACCGTTTCCAGGTCGCCCGCATCCTTGACCGCATGCACCGCCACGCCCAGGATCTGCCCGTAGATGCGCAACTGCTCGTAGGCGCCGATGCGGTAGCTGTCGGTGGTGATCAGCGCGAGTTTGTCAGCTCCGAAGCGCATCACGCAGCGCGCTGCCAGCTTGGCCGTGGTGGTGGTCTTGCCGACGCCGGTCGGCCCCATCAGGGCATACACGCCGCCTTCGTTCATCAGCGCGTCCTCGTCCTCCAGCATCGGCATCTGGCAGGCCATGGCCGACTTGAGGTAGTCCAGCCCGCCGGCATGGTTCAGGCCGGCCGGCAGGTCGGCCAGCAGGTCTCTGGCCAGGCGGGCGCTGAAACCGGCGCCCAGCAAGGTGCGCAGCAACTGGCCGCGCAGCGGGTCGCGCCGCTGGGTCTTGTTCCATGCCAGCCCGGCCAGCTGCTCTTCGATCATGCCGCGCATGGAATGGATTTCGCGCAGGACGCTGGCATCGCCGCTGCCCGCATCCAGCACAGTCAGGGAAGTGGGCGAAACGTCAGCCGCCGGCAGGGGTGGAAGGGGCGGCGCTGCAAGCGCAAGGGAAACGGCGTCTGCCGCAGCGGGGGCGGCGGGCGCCTCCAGGGAAGCGACTATTTCGACCCCGTCGGCGGTCACGGTGCTCGACACGATGAAGGCATCGGGCCCCAGTTGCTCGCGCATCAGCCGCAGCGCCTTCAGGATGGAAGGCGCCACGATGGCCAGGGTTTGCGCTTCTGCCGGCTTGTCGCTGGTCATGCCTTGCCTCCAATCGTGGCGGTGACGCGGATGGTGCGGGTGTCAGGAATCTCGGCATGCGACAGCACCCTGAGCTCGGGCAGGCTGCGGCGCAAAAAGCGCGCCAGCAATACCCGCAGCGGATGCTGCACCACCAGCACGGCCGGCAGGCCCAGCTGCGCCTGGCGCGCCATGGCTGCCTGGGTTTGCTGCAGCAGGTTGTCGGCCAGGCCGGGCTCCAGGCCATTGCTGTTGGAAAGCGCCTGCAGCAGCATGCGGTCGAGCGCGCTGTCCAGGCCGATCACCTGCAACTGCTCGTTGCCGGGGTAGAGGTCCTGGATGATCGCGCGGCCCAGGGCCAGGCGGATCAGCGAGGTCAGCTCTGTGGTGTCGGACACGGCCGGCGCATGCTCGGCCAGCGTGTCCAGGATGGTGCGCATGTCGCGGATCGGCACGCTCTCGTCGAGCAGGTTCTGCAACACCTTCTGAACGCTGGTCAGCGGCAGCGCCTTGGGCACCAGGTCCTGCACCAGCATCGGCGACTCCTTGCCGATGCGGTCGAGCAGCTGCTGCACTTCCTGGCGCCCGAGCAGTTCGGCCGAATGTGAATGGATCAGGTGGTTCAGGTGCGTGGCCACCACGGTGCTCGCGTCGACCACGGTGTAGCCGTAAATCTGCGCCTGCTCGCGCAGGCTGGCATCGATCCAGATGGCCGGCAGGCCAAAGGCCGGGTCCTTGGTGGGCGTGCCGGGCAGCGTGGCGCTGACCTGCCCCGGATTGATCGCCATCCACTGGCCAGGCGTCGCTTCGCCGCGCCCGATCTCGACGCCCTTGAGCTTGACCACATAGGCATTCGGCTTGATCTCCAGGTTGTCACGGATATGCACCACGGGCACCAGGAAGCCGATGTCCTGCGCAAACTTCTTGCGGATGCTCTTGATGCGGCCCAGCAATTCGCCGTTTTGGGACATGTCCACCAGCGAAATCAGCCGGTAGCCGACTTCCAGCCCGAGCGGATCGACCAGCGCCACATCGTCCCAGCTGGCTTCCTGCGACTCCGCCGCAATCGGCGCAGGCGCGGGTGCTGCGGTAACTGCTGCGGTACTGACCGCCGCTTTTTGCATCACGCGCCGCCCCATCCAGATCAGGCCGCCGGCAATCAGGAGAAAAGCCAGGTTCGGCATTCCCGGAATCATGCCCATCATGCCGATGACGCCGGCCGTCAGGAACAATACCTGCGGATTGGCGAACAGCTGGCCGGTGAGCTGGCCGCCGACGTCCTCGTCGGTGGTCACGCGCGAGACGATCACGCCGGCGGCGGTGGAAATGACCAGTGCCGGAATCTGCCCGACCAGACCATCGCCGATGGCCAGCAGCGTGTAGGTGGTGGCGGCATCCGAAAAGCTCATGTCGTGCTGGGCCACGCCCACCACCAGGCCGCCGATGATGTTGATGACCAGGATCAGCAGGCCGGCCACGGCATCGCCGCGCACGAACTTGCTGGCGCCATCCATCGAGCCGTAGAAGTCGGCCTCCTGCGAGACCTCGGCGCGGCGCTTGCGGGCCACGTCCTCGCCGATCAGGCCGGCATTCAGGTCGGCGTCAATGGCCATCTGCTTGCCCGGCATGGCGTCGAGCGTGAAGCGCGCGCCGACCTCGGCAATGCGGCCCGCGCCCTTGGTGATGACCATGAAGTTGATCACCACAAGGATGATGAACACCATCACGCCAACGGCAAAGTTGCCACCCACCAGAAAGTGGCCGAAGGCCTCGATCACCTTGCCGGCGGCATCCGGGCCGGTGTGGCCTTGCATCAGCACGACGCGGGTGGACGCGACATTGAGCGACAGGCGCAGCAGCGTGGTGAAGAGCAGCACCGCCGGAAAGGCGGCAAAGTCCAGCGCCTTCATGGTGTACATGCTGACCAGCAGCACCATGATCGACAGCGCGATGTTGAAGGTGAACAGCAGGTCCAGCAAAAAGGGCGGCAGCGGCAGCACCATCATGCTCAGGATCAGGATGATCAGGATCGGGCCGACCAGGCCCTTGCCCTTGTCGGCGCCCATCATCATGGCCGGCAGCCGTCGCAGGGAATCCATCGCGCTCATGCCGGGCTTCCTTCGGGGTCGAGTGTTTCAGGCACTGGCAGGTTCTTCGGCATGGGCGGCAGGATGCCGCCTTGCGTCGTCTGGCGGTGCAGCTGGTAGGCCCAGGCCAGCACTTCGGCCACGGCGGCATACAGGGCGACCGGAATCTCCGCATCGAGCCGGGTATGGCGGTACAGCGCACGCGTCAGCGGCGGCGCCTCAAGCACCGGGATGTTGTGCTCCTGTGCCAGCGCGCGGATGCGCAGGGCTACAAGATCGGCCCCTTTGGCAATCACGCGCGGTGCGCGCATGTCCTTGTCGCTGTACTTGAGGGCGACGGCAAAATGCGTCGGGTTGGTGACGATGATGTCGGCCTTGGGCACCTCGGCCATCATGCGGCGCTTGGCCATCTGCTGTTGCTGGCGGCGGATTTGCGCCTTGACCTGCGGGTCGCCGTCGCTTTCCTTTTGTTCCTGGCGCAAGTCCTCGCGCGACATGCGCAGCTTTTTATGGTGGCTCCAGAGCTGGTAGGGCACGTCGATGCCCGCCACCAGCAGCAGCGAGCCGATGATCATCGCGCAGGTCCTGGCCACGAGCTGCAGGGTATGCGCCAGCGCCTCGTGCACCGGCTCGCCCATCAGCGCCATGATGACGGGCAGATTGCCGGAAATCACCCACCAGGCAATGCTGCCGACCAGCATGGACTTGACCAGGGTCTTGACCAGCTCGGCCAGCGTCTCGGTCGAGAACATGCGGCCAATGCCGGCCACCGGATTCAGCTTGGAAAACTTCGGCATCAGCGACTTGCCAGAGAGCAGCCAGCCGCCCAGCAGCATGGGCGCAACCAGCGCAGCCACCATCATGGCGGCCAGCAGCGGCGCCAGCGCCTGGAATGCATGGACGATGGTGCTGCCGGCCTGCACCATCATGTGCGAGGCGTCGAATGCCGAGGCGCGTTCGAACTGCAGGCCGTTGCGCAGTGCGCTGCCCAGATGGTCGGCCATCAAGCCGCCGCTGGCCCACAGGCAACCCAGCCCGGTGGACAGCATCACAAAAGTTCCGAGTTCCCGCGAGCGGGCAACCTGCCCTTCCTCACGGGCCTTTTCCAGCCGCCGGGGCGAGGCCGGTTCGGTTTTTTCGAGATCACTTTCTTCCGCCATCAATGCTCCGAAGCTTCGGACGCAAAGCCGTCCGACTTGCAGAATTATTGAGGCGCAAGGCCCGGGCCATTAGGCCAAACAAGCCGGCGATAAAGCTGTTCCTCGGTCAATAGGACAGGCTGCCTAGAAGCCCAGGCTGGCCAGCAGGTCGTCCACCTGGTTCTGGTCATCGACCGCGTCTGGCTGGCCGGCGACGGTCTGCGGTCCGTGCAGCAGCCCATGGGGGGTGTCCTGGCGTTTTTCAGGCGGCGCATTGTCGATCAGCAATTGCAGCAGCTGCGTGTCCATGTCCTGGATCACGTGCATCATCTTCTTGATGACCTGGCCCGTCAGGTCCTGAAAATCCTGCGCCATCATGATTTCCATCAACTGGGCATTGGTGGCGCTGACCTGTTGCGGCACGGCAGCCAGGTAGGCGCGGTTGTCGAGCACCAGTTCGCGAGCTGCATCGAGTTCGACGGGATGCTCGAACCAGGCATCCCAGCGCCTGGTCAATGCCTTGGCCTGGCTGGCCAGGCCGTCCTGGATGGGCTGGGCCACGTCGATGGCATTGAGCGCCCTTTCCGCAGCGCGCTCGGTCATTTGCGCGATGTATCCAAGACGGTCTCGCGCATTGGGAATGGCCTCGGCCACCTTGGCGATACCCTTGTCCAGACCCAACTCGCGGATGCTCTCTCGCATCTGGCGCGTCAACTGCCCAATGCGGTTGATGAGTTGCTCGGCTGAATCGGGAACAGTTTCGCCAGAAATATTTTCCTGCACCATGTCACGCACTCTCTTTCGCGATTTTTTCAAAAATCTTGGTGATCTTCTCTTCCAGCGTGATGGCAGTGAACGGCTTGACCACATAGCCGTTGGCGCCTGACTGGGCCGCGGCAATGATGTTTTCCTTTTTGGCTTCGGCCGTCACCATCAGCACCGGCAGCTTGGCCATGGACGGATCGGCGCGAATCGCCTGCAGCATGGCCAGGCCGTCCATGTTCGGCATGTTCCAGTCGGACACGACAAAGCCGTAGTTGCCGGCCCTGAGCTTTTCAAGGCCGATGGCGCCGTCCTCGGCCTCGTCGACATTGACGAACTCCAGCTCTTTCAGCAGGTTGCGAATGATCCGGCGCATGGTCGGAAAATCATCCACCACCAGGATTTTTATGCTTTTGTCTACCACGTTCACTCCAAAAATTGATTGTTCAACACATGCTGCAGGCAAGCAACGCTGCCTGTACGCAAAAAACTTTCCGGCATTTCGCTACACCCGGTTGGCCTGCAGCCCCAGCGAACGCAGGTGCGCCATCACGCGCTGGCTCATGTCCTGAAGCGGCACGACCTCGTGCGCAGCGCCCAGTGCAATGGCCTCGCGCGGCATGCCAAAGACCACGCAGCTCGCCTCGTCCTGCGCCAGCGTGTAGCTGCCTGCCTGGCGCATGCGCAACAGGCCGTCGGCGCCGTCGCGGCCCATGCCGGTCAGGATCACGCCGATGGCATTTTTTCCGGCATGGCGGGCTGCCGAATCGAACAGCACATCGACTGACGGCCGGTGCCGGTTGACCGGTGGCGCCAGGTCCACCTGGGCCACATAGTTGGCGCCGCTGCGCACCAGCGACAGATGAAATCCGCCCGGCGCAATGTAGGCATGGCCGGGCAATATGCGCTCGCCCTGCACCGCTTCGGACACCACGATGCGGCACAGGCCGTTCAGGCGCTCGGCAAATGAATGGGTGAAACCTGCCGGCATGTGCTGCGCGATCATGATGCCCGGGCAGTCCGGCGGAAGGGGCTGCAGCACCTCCCGGATGGCTTCGGTCCCGCCGGTGGAAGCGCCAATGATGATGAGCTTTTCGGTGCTCAGCAACGGGCTGCGCAGCAGTGGCGCCTCGGCGGCGGCACCTGCGCTGCTGCCCGGCGCCGAACGCCTTGCCGGCAGCAGCCGTGCTGCGGCGGCGATGCGTATCTTGCCGGCGATCAGCTCGGTGTAGGAAAGCAGTCCATCGCGAATGCCCAGGCGCGGTTTGGTCACGAAGTCGATCGCACCCAGTTCCAGTGCGCGCAGCGCTGCCTCGGAGCCATGTTCCGTCAGCGACGAGACCATGACGACCGGCATGGGGCGCAGGCGCATCAGCCGTTCCAGAAATTCCAGCCCGTCCATGCGCGGCATTTCCACGTCCAGCGTCATCACGTCCGGGTTGTGCTGCTTGACCAGGTCGCGCGCGATCAGCGGGTCGGATGCCGTTGCCACCACCACCATGTCGCTCTGGCTGTTGATGATCTCGGTCATCAGGCTGCGGATCAATGCCGAATCGTCAACGCAGAGCACCCTGATTTTCTTGTCCGTCATAAAGTCCAGCCCATCTTTTTGTCAAGCGTGTACGCAGCGCCTGCAGCCAGTCTGCCGTCCCTGCTGCTGCCTTGCTGCCTGAGCAGCGCGCTGGCCAGTGCCTGCTCCTCGCGCTGCACCAGAAAAGCATCGTCCTGCTGGCGCAATTTTCTGACCGCCACCCGGCCGGAGAAAGGGAAAAAGTTGATTCGGCGCGGCAGCTTTCCGCGCAAGTCCTGTGCGGCAATACGGATACGCTTGTCCAGCAGGTAGCGCAGCACGAAGTCGGCATTGCGTTCGCCAATGTTGAGCAGCGTCATGCTGGCCAGCACGGCCCCGCCGCCAAAAACCTTGGCTTCCAGGCGCTCGCGCCGCGCCCCGGCCCGGACCACTTCGCTGAGCAGCACCTGCATCGCATGCGCGCCATAGCGCATGGCGGCGGTGGCATCAAAAAGCAGCGGGTCGGCTGCATCGGGCAGCATGAAGTGGTTCATGCCGCCAATGCCCGAGACGCTGTCACGCAGGCAGGCCGCCACACACGAACCGAGCACAGTCGTCAGCACCATGTCTTCGGACGTGACGTAATACTCCCCCGGCAGCAGCTTGACTGCCGACAGGCTGAATTCACGGTCGAAATAATGACGCGTGGCCAGGGGTTCGGCTTCTGCCGTGATCATGCCGCGCCTCTGGACAGGCTGTTGGCCAGGCCATAGACCGTCTGGCCGCGCAGCCGCAAGGTCTGCTGGGCAAAGGAAAAGTTTTCCGAATGCCCGGCAAACAGCAGGGCATGGGGCTTCATCAGGGGGACAAAGCGCTGCAGGATTTTTTCCTGCGTCGGCTTGTCGAAATAGATCATCACATTACGGCAAAAGATGGCATCAAACGGGCCTTTGAGCGGCCATTTCGGATCAAGCAGGTTAAGTTGCGAAAACCTGACCAGGGCGGCCACTTCCGGCCGTATCCGCACCTTGCCGGCATGCGCGCCGGAGCCCTTGAGGAAAAACCGCTTCAGGCGTTGCGCAGGCAGCTTGCTGGCCTGTTCCAGCGTGAAAATGCCGTCCACCGCCTTGGCCAGCACCTGCGTGTCGATGTCCGTGGCCACCACGCTGCAAGCGCTGGCGCGGCTTCCCAGTGTTTCGATCAGCGTCATCGCGATCGAATATGGCTCCTCACCGGTCGATGCGGCCGAGCACCAGATGGTGACCGGCTGCGCAGACTGGAGGACATGCTCGGCAAGCAGGGGGAAATGGTGCGCTTCGCGAAAAAAGGCCGTCAGGTTGGTGGTCAGCGCATTGGTGAACAGCTCCCACTCGTGGCTGCGCGGATCGGCCTCCAGAAAGCCCAGGTAGGCCGAAAACTCGCGCATCTCCAGTTCGCGCAGGCGGCGCGACAGGCGGCTGTAGACCATCTGCCGCTTTTGCACGCTCAGGGAAATGCCGGCTCGCTGGTGAATCAGCAGGCGAATCCGGGCAAAGTCCGTGTCGGTCAACAGAAAATCGGGGCCTGCCGGCGAAAGCGCAGCAGCGCGGGGGGATGGATTCATGGCAGGCTTGTGGGTTCAGGAGATCATTCACCATTGCTGCCCGAAGGCAAGCAATGCGCAGGCACCAATGTAGCCAGCAAACGCTCCTTTCGATGCCCCGAAAAGCATGCCAAACAGCGCCCATCTTTGCACATGGACCCGGCTCAGCCAGCCACTCCAGTTCCCGTTAAAGGTTCAGGTCCTGCGCCCACACCATGGCCGACCCGTGGGCCTTGTTCACCTGCGAAGGCGCCATGAACAAGGCGTCGGCAAGGGCTGGCGCAGAGCCGCCCTCGCCCTCGCACGCCTCTGCCAGCGCCAGCAAGGGCCCGTAGATGTCCCCCCGGTAAAGCAAGGCCTGGACAATCGCATCGGACAGCGACACCTGGCGCATCAGTTGATGCATCGGAGTCCCCATAAGCTGGTCCAGCAATGAGAAAAGTCCCACGACAAACAGGTTTCCCGCTTCGCCCGATGGGAGCAGGCCCACGCCCAGCAGTTCGACAAACCGTCCACGCACAATGGCCGTCTGGAGCAATGCCCGCGAAGACCCCGCCGAGCCGGTGGTTGCCAGCAACAGGGCCAGCCAGCGGTACAGCGGTTGGTAGCCCAGCATCGTGATGGCATGGCGCAGCGATTCGATTTCGATCTGAAGCCCGAAACCGGCGCTATTGATGTAGCGGAGCAGCTTGTAGGAAAGCATTGCGTCGCGCTGGAGAACCTTTTCCAGTTCGCGGATATCGGCGAAGTTCTGGACCATCGTCATCAGCTGCAGGATCAGCACCGTTTGCGAACCCATTTCGGCGATTCGCGGCAGGCTTCGCGGCGACGCACACAGATTTTCAAAAAACCCCGCCAGGCCAAGCGCCGCACAGGCATCAAACCCGTTCCAGTCCGACACCTTGTCGACCATCAGTTCCAGCGCAGGCTCGGCGAGCGTTGCCAGACTGGCAATCCGTGCCAGGTCGGGATGTGCCAGATCAGCCGTGACATAGGTCATCAGCGAAAGCAGGCCGTCGCTCGAATCAAACAGCGCCACATCCGGATGGCGCAGCGCCAGTCGAAAGCCCTGGGCATGCAGCGAAAGTGCCAGCTCGATGCCTTCCGGGCAGGCCAGTTCCGCCTGGCCGAACATCAGGACCGTTGTGGCGGGATTGAGGTATTGCAGTCCATCGGCAGACAGGGCAGCCGCATCGATGTCAATGAAAAACTGGCAGGACCCGGCCTGATGGGGAAACTGCGCCATCAGCGCCAGCAAAGGTTGCATGGTCCGGTCTGGCGGCGCAGTGTCCACCTGGGCGTCCTGCCATGAAAGGCGGTAGCCCCGCACGCGCTGGGTGGCGTCGATCAGGGGCGTTCGCGAAAGATAGTTGTCAGGGTTCATGGGCTGAAGTTCAGCAGTATCCGGCGTTGAATGTGTGTGGTTATGCGGCTGCAGTCAGTTGTGTTCCAGGCCCTGCCCTGTTCCGGGCAAAGGATGGCAAAAGACCGGCGCCAGGCGTCAATATTCAATGCAAAAGGACAGCAGCGTCGCAGCACAGGAATGTTGCGCTGCATGATTCTCAGGCAGGCTCTCCGGGCTGCAGGCGGCGAACAAGTGCTTGATCAGCCCTTTGTTTCCAGGATTCAAACGGGCCGTCCACGCCCTGACCTTGCCCAGGGATTTCAGGAACCCAGGAATTCACCAATAGGCTTGAGGTCTTCGACCCGGTCGCACACCGACTTGACGATCATCAGGATCGGAATGCCGAGCAACAGGCCCCACACCCCCCAGAGCCAACCCCAGGCCAGCAGGCCCATGAACACAGCGACCGGGCTGAGCCGGCTGGCGCGGCTGGTCAGCCAGGGCGTGAGCAGATTGCCCACCAGCGTGTGGATGACGATTGACGTGCCGCCCACGGCCATCGCCATGTTGATCGATCCGAACTGCAGGAAAGCCACCAGCGCCGAAGCGGCCGCAGTGACCAGCGAGCCGATGTAGGGAATGAGGTTGAGCACGCAGGCGACCACGCCCCAGACGGCGGCATTGTCCAGCCCGAGGAGCATCAGCGCGACGGCGGTCAGCACGCCGACCAGCAGGCTGGTCAGCAACTGCACCTGCAGGTAGCGCTGGATCTGCCCGGCAATCTCATGCAGCGCCTGCAGCGTGATTTTTTTCTTGCTCAGGCTCGGCCCGGCCAGCTTGACCAGCTTGCGCCGGAAGGTATCGCCCGAAAGCATCAGGAAATAGGTCAGGAACACCACCACCGCAATTTGTCCGAGCAGGGCCAGCAGGCCGATGGTGCCGGTCCACAGGTAGTCCTTGATGTTGAAGCGCGGCGCCTCGATCACCACCCGGGTCGCGCCCCGGTTGGGGCCGGTGACGGCGGCACTTTCGCGCGTGGCCTGCTCGATCTGGGCGGCCGCCTTCTGCACCGTTTCCAGCGCGCTGTTTGACTTGCCGCTGCCTGACCTGAGCGCCTGCCCGAGCTTTTGCGCCGCCGCCGGCAGGGCCTCGATCAGTTGCGCGGCTTCAAGCCGCAGCTGGTAGGCGCCGGAAACCATCGCGCCCAGAATGCCCAGCAGCAGCACAGCCGAACTCAACCAGCGGGGCACACGCCTGGTCTCCATCCAGTTGACGAGCGGCGAAAAGGCATAGCTGAACAGCACGCTGAGCATGATCGGGATGAGCACGACCCGCGCCCACTGGAGCACGAAAAGGCTGACCAGGATGGCCAGGAGCACCAGCGACATGTTGCGCACATCCACCGGCATGTGCAAAAGAAACCGTTCCGGTTCGGGAAAGTCCGTGACATCGGGTTCGGCAACGACCGGATCGTCTGCAATGGTTTCTTCGGTCATTTGTCATCCTCGTGAGGTTTGGGTGCTTGCACCCGGCATTCTGTCAGCAACAGCGGTACGTTTGGGTTGAAAGCATTGCACCCGAAATGCCGGCAACGCACCATAGGACGCCTCCCCGCAAACCGGACAGTGGCAGGAGTCACCGGCTGCCAGCGGCCGCCGTAATCCGGCCGGGCAAGGCCTTCATCCGCCGCCAGAAGGCACCCACGGAATCAGCCGGCAATGGCGTCCCGGACGGCGCCAAGCTGGCGGCGCGACACCGCCAGCAACTCATCCAGGCCATTGAGCCGCACGGCCCAGCCCTCGCCTTCCTCGGGATCGAAATGCTTTTCCAGCGCGCGCACCGCGCTTCTGGCAATCAGCGCATTGCGGTGAATCCGCACGAACCGGCCGCCAAAACGCGCTTCCAGCTCGCTCAGCGAGCCGTCCAGGATGTAGCTGCGCCTGAGGGTGCGCACCGTGATGTACTTCAATTCGGCCTTGAAATACAGCACTTCGGCCATCGGCACGCGCTCGGTGCGGCCCCGGTCCTGGATCAGCAGTGTTTCTTCAGCCATTTCGGGCTCTTGCGCAAGCCTGTTATGCATCACACGCTCTACTTTTTGTAGCGCCTGGCGCAGCCGCTCCAGCCGCACCGGCTTGGTCAGGTAGTCCACTGCGTCCAGCTCGAAAGCCTGCACCGCATGGCCGGCATGCGCGGTGACGAACACCACGGCAGGCGGCCGGGGCAGGCTGGCAATCAGCCGGGCCAGCGCCAGGCCGTCAACGCCGGGCATGTGGATGTCAAGCAGCACCGCGTCAAACGACTGGTGCTGCAGCGCATTCATTGCCTGCACCGCGTCGCCCGCCTCGGCGGCCACTACCGACGCCGGCGACGTGCAGTCGCCCAGCAAGGTGCGCAGGCGCAACCTGGCCAGCGCCTCATCGTCTACCAGCAGAATTTTCAAGGCGTTCACAAGGGAATCTCCAGCCGGACCTGAAACAGCCCGTTCTTGCAAGCCGTCCTGAACTGGGCCTGCACATCATGCAGCAGGAACAGACGCTCGCGTACATTGGCCAGCGCCAGCCCATGGCCCGGCCGTCCGCTTCCGGCGGGTGTCGAATTGGTCACCTTGATGACCACGGTGCTGCCGTGCCGGCTCGTTGAGATGAGGATTCTTGCGCCGCTGGCACTGGGCTCCACGCCGTGCAACACGGCATTTTCAACCAGCGGCTGCAGGAGCAGCGGTGGCAGCCGGGCCGTGTCTGCGCCGGGGTCCAGGTTCCACTGCACGCGCAACCTGTCGCCAAAGCGGACCTGCTCGATGTCCAGGTAGCGCTGCGCCAGCAAAATTTCCTGCGCCAGCGTAACCGACTCGGCCGGGTCGGCCAGCGCGCTCCTGAACAACTCGCTCAGGTCTTCCAGCACCGCCTCGGCCCTGGCCGGCTCCGCACGCACCAGCGCAATCGCGCTGTTCAGCGTGTTGAACAAAAAATGTGGCCGGATGCGCGACTGCAACTCGGCCAGACGGGCAGCCGTGGCCGCAGGCGTCCTGGCCTTGGCACGCCAGAACAGGCCTGCCAGCACCAGCGCCGACAGCAGCACGCCGGCGGCACCGCTGGCCCACCACGGCGCAATGGGCAGCATGCCCATCAGCGCCAGCAGGCCGCAGGCATAGAGCCCTGCAGCAGCTCCCAGGACGGTCCCGGCCAGCCATTGCCCCGGAACCTGCAACCGGTTCAAACGGGCCTTGAAAGCGCAGACGGCGATCAGCCAGGCCAGTGTGGCGGGCAGCACGCCGCCGGTCAGCAGCGAAAACCGCAGCAGCCAGTCCAGCGGGTCCGAGGTGCCAAACATCGCACCCACGCCGGCAACCGCCTGTACCAGCAGGACCACCCGCAGCACGACGCCCACATGACACGCGTCGAACAGGCTGGCACCCGGCGTTAAAGGCGAGGCAGCCACCAGCGCATCGGACGGTGTCAAGCCGCCATGCAGGGTGGAATCGTCAAAGTTCTGGGAGACAGTGGCGGGCTTCATCATTAAAAAGAAGGGTTGCGGTTCTTCAGTCCGGGTTGATTTTCAGGCCATCAGGCGCGCAGATAAAATTACCGGGATGAGTATTGCACCGGTCGAGGCTTTCAGGCCCTTGGGCTGAAGACTATTTCAGCCACCGGCTCAGCCCCAACACAGCGCTCGTTTCAACCCGCCCAGAGCCTGTCCCTTCAAGAAAGCCCGCCATGAATCAATTCGACAAAAAATCCCAAGCCTGGTCTGCCCTGTTTTCCGAGCCCATGAGCGACCTGGTCAAGCGCTACACCTCCAGCGTGTTTTTTGACAAGCGGCTGTGGCAGGCCGACATTGCCGGCTCGCTGGCGCACGCCGACATGCTGGCCGCGCAAGGCATCATTGCCCCCGCCGACCATGACGCCATCCAGTACGGCATGGCGCAAATCACGCGCGAGATCGAAGCCGGCGAATTTGAATGGAAGCTCGACCTTGAGGACGTTCACCTGAACATCGAGGCGCGGCTGACCCAATTAGTGGGCGACCCCGGCAAGCGCCTGCACACCGGCCGCTCGCGCAACGACCAGGTCGCCACCGACGTCCGACTGTGGCTTCGTGGCGAGATCGACCTGATTGGCGGCCTGCTGATTGATCTGCAAAAGGCGCTGGTCGAGATGGCCGATAAAAACGTCGAAGTGATTTTGCCCGGCTTCACCCACCTGCAGGTCGCCCAGCCGGTCAGTTTTGGCCACCACATGCTGGCCTACGTCGAGATGTTCAGCCGCGACGCCGAACGCATGAATGAAGTGCGTCGCCGGGTGAACCGCCTGCCGCTGGGCGCCGCCGCCCTGGCCGGCACCAGCTACCCGCTGGACCGCGAGCGCGTTGCCACCACCTTGGGCATGGTTGACGAGCAAGGCCAGCCGCAGGTCTGCCAGAACAGCCTGGACGCCGTCAGCGACCGCGACTTTGCGATTGAATTCACGGCAGCTGCGTCGCTGGCGATGGTTCACATCAGCCGCTTCAGCGAAGAGCTGATTCTCTGGATGAGCCAGAACTTCAGTTTCATCCACATCGCCGACCGCTTCACCACCGGCTCGTCGATCATGCCGCAGAAGAAAAACCCCGACGTGCCCGAACTGGCACGCGGCAAGACCGGCCGCGTCGTCGGCCACCTGATGGGCCTGATCACGCTGATGAAGGGCCAGCCGCTGGCCTACAACAAGGACAACCAGGAAGACAAGGAGCCGCTGTTCGACACCGTCGATACGCTGAAGGACACGCTGCGCATCTTTGCCGACATGGTCGGCGGCATCACCGTCAAGCCTGAAGCGATGGAACGCGCCGCCCTGCGCGGCTACGCCACCGCCACCGACCTGGCCGACTACCTGACGAAAAAAGGCCTGCCCTTCCGCGACGCCCACGAAACCGTCGCCCACGCTGTCAAGGCCGCCACGGCGCATCAGGTGGACTTGTCGGAACTGCCGCTGGCGGTGTTGCAGGAGTTCAACCCGTCGATTGAAAAGGATGTGTATGACGTGCTGAGCCTGCGTGGTTCGCTGAATGCGCGGAATATTCTGGGTGGTACGGCACCCGTGCAAGTGCGGGCGCAGATTGCGCGGCACCGGGCGCGGCTGGGGTGATTTTTCTGGGGTCAGCGGGGCTTTGTTGCTGATGATTATTCGGGTTCAGCTTATGCGGACAGCATTGTCCTCGCCCGAATAACTCAATGTCATCGTATTTAGCGGATTCCGCCGTGCGAAGTTCGTCCGTGAAATTTTTGGTTTGCCTGAATGCTGAACAGCTATGGCTTCAAATGGAAAATCTGGACTATCGAGTAAATGGCACGGCATTGGGGAGTGCTGTGGCAATAAGATGATGTCGTCCAATTAACGTTAAATCTCATGAGCAGACCATCCTCCCCATTCGCCAAAGCAAACACGCTGAAGGCACTTTTGCTGTTCGTCACGGCCGAAAAAAAGTACCTCGATTTAGCGGTCGCGCATGGAATGGCAGTCAACTTGCAAGCACCAGACTTGCGCCGAGCCTTTGACCAAGGCCAGTTTCCAAAGGTGGGATGGGAGAACGAGGCGCGGGAATCCGCGCATAAGTTTGCAGCTGAGCTTCGTAGAGGAATTGCATCTGCTTTCATCGCAACTTTTCTTGTCGATGGTGTCGGTGTTGCCATCGCCTGGATGCTTGGCAAGGTGGGAGCGCACATGAATGCTGATCCAGGCAAGATTTTGAGTGCATCAGGCGGCTTCCTTGCGGCATGGGCCACGCTTTGGGAGCTTGGCGGGTACGCGAAGACATACAGCGGCGAAGCGCTTCACGAGGTACTCCATCCGCTGTTCTTTCGCATTGCCTTTCTTCCTGGTGTAGCGTTAGCAACGGCAGGGCAACTCTGGTGGCAATGACGCCTAACCAATCATTGCAGTGGATGGGCTTCGCCGTCCACTGAATTCAAACGTCAAGCAGATGAAAAATGCCACACTCACACACCCGCTACCCGTACAAGACGATTACAGTGCTTGATATCTGAAAAACATAGACTACGTGGAGAAAGTTATGACAGACAAGAAAAGTATCCTGGTGATTGGGGTGCAACCTACGCTCATGGATTTTTCTGATCCAGACTACGCCGCTTACCCTGGCATGAACGCGGCGAAGGTATTGGCCGGCCTCAAAGCTTCTGAAGACAGCTTGACTGACCGAGGCTACGACGTGCAAATGTGTCTTACCGATTTTGGTGAAACTGCTGAAGCAGTTGTTCGGGACCAACTGGAACAAAAACGGTTCGATTGCATCGTCATTGGGGCAGGCATACGAACAATCGCAGGAAACTTTTTATTGTTTGAAAAGTTGATAAACGTTGTACACGCGCACGCTCCTCAAGCCAAGCTGTGCTTCAACACTGGGCCGACTGACACCACTGAGGCAGTACAGCGCTGGCTCTGAAATGCAAGACGACTTTGTGCTTTCGCAAGGTAGAGTTGCCTTACCATTCGTTGCAACGGACTGCCTTCGACAGCGGTGAAACTCCAACGTTAGTCATCAAGGAGCGCCTGCGATATAGACAAAAGCCAGGCAGAAGTCGTTTGCGATGCCGTAGCAGAGGAAGCACAAAAACAGGAAACCGGGCGCAAGAACACTGCAACTCGCCCGGTTTCGATCATGTACCGGTTTCCCGAACTCAATTCATTCGAGGCCTGGGAGCGTCCAATCGTCATAGCCAAGTCCACAAAGCGCGCAATGCGCAATAAGTCAGTTCTGCTGGCCTGGGCTGTCTCCACCGCAGTCGTTCTGGTGCTGGCCTACTTTGCAATGACTGCGTACAAAGGCACTTCACTTTTCCTGCTCTGGCCAGGCGCACTTGCAGTCTGTGCGCCCATGTACTTCTATCGTCGCAAAGTCATTCGGAAGTTGGTTTACAAGCGCTCACGGCTGCGTGTTCGTAGCAAAAGCGAAGAGTCCCCCAGTGACGCCTGGCCCTTTTTTCAGGCGGACCCGCCTGCGACGATTCGGTCCACTGAAGTCAAACGTCAAGTTGCATAAACGACCCTGTTTTTCCCTATGCGTCCAGAAGTCGAATACCCATCAAATCGATTGCAAACCGTAGCCGGCAAAGCGCTGGCATCTCTGTGCTTGGCCTATGCGGCCGTCTTGGGGGTCGGACTGCTCACCCTGCCGTCGCCAGACAAGCAGATTCAGGATCCCTGGTTCACGCTCATGGAAATTCTGATTCTCGCAATTGCACCAGCAATGGTTGCATTCACGGTAGGCATCCACTCGGCCGCATCTGCGGAGAGAAAACCTTTGGCACTGCTTGGCGTGATCTTCATGAGCATGTGTGCCGCGCTCACTTCATCAGTTCATTTTGCGATATTGACGCTCAGCCGCCAGCCCGAGATGGCAGCTACCGCATGGGCAGGGCTGGTCTTCTCTTTCACCTGGCCGTCTGTGGTCTACGCCCTGGACATTTTGGCGTGGGACGTATTCTTTCCTCTGGGGGCCTTGTTTGCTGCGTTTGCAGTTCCGGGCACTGGGCGCAGGCGGTGGGTGCGCCAACTGCTCTACGCGAGTTCTGCTCTTGCATTCCTTGGGCTATTGGGTATACCGTTAGCCAACATGAACATCAGGAACGTCGGAATCATTGGCTATGTGGTTCTTTTCCCGATGGCCGCTGCTCTGTATGGCACCACGTTCAAACCGTCAGGCACCCAGGGAGCGACCTGAGCACTTGGTCGAGCGGACCCACTTCGGCATGCCGCTTGAGGGCCCTGTTTCATTTTCGGGATTGCGTTGCTTCTGGCTTGAGTTCCATGCGCCTTCGATTTGATTTGAAGGCTTTTGTGTCATTCAGACTTTTCACAAGGACCAAAAATGCATCGTTCAAAACTAATCGCAGCGACGCTGGTCTCATGCCTGCTCGGATGTACATCCGCTATCGCAGCAGATCCGACCACTGCAAATGACGCCTTCAAGCCCTACAAGCTCGTCGGAGGCTGGGACTTCACAAGCGGAAACAGCGGGCGCAAATACTCCGGCGATGTCCGGATTGAAGTCAACACACTTGCGGCGAATGGCGTCATGCATGGAAAGGTTTCCTTCGACGGACGACAGACAAATGACAATTGCAGCACACGTGGCGTCTTCAATGATGATCCGGTTGAGGCCGAAATTCGAAAGACAGCGGTTGGCTACGATGTGTCGTTCATGCTGAAGTGTTCGAAAGGAGAAAGTCCTCAATTGCGCCAATGGACACTTGCGTGCGAGGGCGACACCTGCACCAGACCCGAAGTTCTTCCGAATGGCAAGGGCATGCTCACAGTCAAACAAGTGGACTGACGACCCTTGCCACTGAAGTCAACGCTCAACCCCTTTCTCAAACGAAACGCCAACGGCAGGCCACCAGGCATGTTCTGTGAAACGCAGCATTTCTCCCAGTCCAGGCCTGGCATCCTTCCGTTGTCACCCGCTTGTCTTGAATCCCAGATCTTATGAAATCACCCGTTGTCCTTAGCGCCGGAGCACAGGCCGCAGTCGCTGCGCTCATCATGCTGGGCATGGTCGGCGGCTCTCTGATCGCGGCCTACTCCGGGTTCGGCACGTCGCCGCGCCATGGAGGTCCGTCAACTTTCGTCCCGGCACCTCAGGCTTACTTGCTGGCTGCCACGATGTACGGCATGTCTGCCATCGGCTTGCTCGCCTTGCTCAGCAACCGAAAAGCCTCGCGCACTGTGATCACCCTTGCTGCGGTCGCGTATGCCATTGCTGCAGCAGGCCTGACAGCGGTGTTGTCTCCGAACTGAGACACTGTGGGCAAAGGGGTGTCTGGCACATGTGTCGTTTTGATTTGGCGGCTTCCTGAATGAACAGGAACCGGATTTCAATGATTTCAATCACAGCTATCAACAAGTAACGGAATTTAAACTTTTAAATGTGTCGTCAACCCGTCTTTGAATCCCGCATGAATGTGCGTTGATCAGTCAGGCTTCCATGAACCCACCCACTACTCCCGACGGGCGCTACTTTGTCGTTCGCGGCCGGCTGTGGCGGGCCACCCATCCATCCCTGCCTGAAGACGTGCGCGGCGCACTGGTGCAGCAACTCATGAACGCCCGGCGCGCCGTGAAGACGGCTCTTGGCGCCCAAGACATAGCCAGACTTGCGCAAGCCCGGGCAGAAGTCAACGCAGCGAAAATCGCGCTGGGCGAACGCGGCCCGGTCTGGTGGACCGATGGCGCCAGGGATTTCAACCGGCACCTAGTCAAAAATACACCGTATGCCGAGTGGTATCAACGCCTTGAGGGGTCCTAGACATGAGAACCACATCCAATGAATTTGCCTTCCCGTGACGGGTTCAACGCTTTGTTGAGTGCTGACTGGTGGCGCGGTTTCCTGCCGGCGCGTACCCGTATCAACAACCGCGAGCGGCTTCGCATCGTGGCAGGCTCGCTTTTCGGAATTTTCCTGACCGGGCTGCTGTGCTTTTATTTTGGCCAGAGTTCAGTGGTGCAAAAACTTCCCTGGCTGGTCGCACCGCTGGGGGCGAGCGCGGTGCTGGTGTTTGCCGTTCCTGCCGGGCCGATGTCGCAGCCATGGCCCGTGGTGGGTGGCAACACCTTGTCGGCGCTGGTGGGCATTGCCGGCGTACACGGCATGCACCTTCTGGGCTCGCCGGAGTTGGCCGCTGCGCTGGCCGTGGCTACGGCCATTGCCGTGATGCTGGCGATGCGCTGCCTGCATCCGCCCGGCGGCGCCATGGCTCTGATGATGGTAATGGGGGGAATCCGTGAGCCGGCATTTGCGCTGTACCCGGTATTGCTCAACTGCCTCTTGCTGGTGCTGGCCGGCATTGGCTACAACAATGCCACGCGCCGGCACTACCCGCACAGTCAGCTAAAGCCTGCCGCGGCGCCCACTTCACCCACCGACCAGATGCTCGACGCGGACCTGGACGCGGTGCTGGCACGTTACAACCAGGTGCTGGACGTGAGCCGTGACGATCTCAAGGCGCTGCTGGTGGAGACCCAGCTGCGCGCTTACGAGCGCAAGCTGACCCAGATGCGCTGCGCAGACATCATGTCCCGCGACCTGGTGACTGTGGCGTTTGACACGCCACTGCAGCAGGCGTGGGCGCTTCTGCGCGAACGCCGCATCAAGGCCCTGCCGGTGGTGGACAAATCCTTTCGCATCGCGGGCATCATCACACTGGCCGATTTCATGCGCGCGGCTGAACTGGATGTCTATGAAGGCTTTGGCGACAAGTTGCGAAATCTGGTGCGCACGACAGCCAATGTCTTCTCCAGCAAGCCCAAACTGGTCGGCCAGATCATGACGCGCAACGTGCGGGTGGCCAGCATGGAGAGGTATCTGGTGGAACTGCTGCCGCTGTTTGGCAGCACGGGCCATCACCATATTCCCATCGTGGACGAGGACAAACGCCTGGTCGGCATGATCACCCAGTCCGACCTGGTTGCTGTGCTGGGAAGGGCCGCTGACCCTGCGGCCTAAGCTGGGCGCATGCTGGCCAGAATGCAGATTTTTTTAGACTCGGTTTGACTCGCCCCGCTGGCCAGTCGCCTTGGCGCGAAGCATGGTTGGTCAGCATATCGAGGTGTTGCTTTTCTCCCTGGCTGTGTTCAACAAAATAGATCGACAGGCCAGATTTTTTGCATTCGCGCTTCATAAAACTGCAGTACAGGCTATCGATTGACCTGATTATGTAACGCACATATACTAAAAGACACGATTAGATACTCATATCAATACTCTGGTCAGCACCTGCTTTTTGAGGTGCTGCTTCGTCAAAACCATGCGCTTTTGTGGCAGAGCAAATAACCAGGATTACCGATGTTTTCAAACCCGAATCGCCGGCTGTGTTTGCTGAGCGTCGCGGCCTTTTTCCTTGCCAAACCAGCCCATGCGCTGGACGACCCCAAAGGAAAGGTCGTTTTGACCGTCAGCGGCAATATCAAGGTCAAAACCGCCGGTGATTTGGCCAAATTCGACATGGACATGCTGGCGGCCCTTCCCCAGCACAGCTTCTTGACCATGACCCCCTGGTACCCGGAGAAGAAAAAGTTCACCGGGCCGTTGCTGCGCGACGTTCTGGCAGCTGTCGGCGCGCAGGGAAAAACCTTCAAGGCAGTCTCCCTGAACGATTACAAGGTCGAGATTCCCGTCGCGGATATCCAGCAGTTCCCGGTGATCCTGGCGCGCCTGATGGATGACAAACCGATGGCGACAAGAGACAAGGGGCCGCTGTTCATTGTTTACCCGTATGACAGCAACATCGTGCTTCAAGCAAACTTGTATTACAACCGCTCTGCCTGGCAAATTCGTGCTCTCGAAGTGCAGTGACTGAAGCCGTCCAGCATCCTCTATTACGCTACGTGTTTTCGGGCCGCTGGGCAGTGGGTGTGACGGCGTTGCTGATAGCCGTGTTTGTAGCTGTCGGCTGGATACAGGCGCGTCAGAGCCAGCGAATCGACGGCACCATTGCCTACAAGGAAGAAAATATCTCGTGGATTTTCTTCCAGCTTGAATACGAGTACACCGCGCTTCGCGACAGCCTGCGTCAGGCACGGCGCTACCCCCAGGCCATCAATGCCGAGGCGCTGCGCCAGGGTTATGAAATTTTCGTCAGCCGCTTCTCGCTGGTGCAATCCATGCAGCTCAGCAGACCGGATGTATCGCTGCCGAACCAGCCGCATACCTCTGAACTGATCGCACAATTCATTGGTCGCGCCGATCCCTTCCTTTCAGAAAATTCGCCTTCCCGCCTGACGCCGGACGTCATCGCCATCCTGTTGAACGAAGTCGAGCCGCTTGTCGACCCCATCCATGACCTGTCATTGCTCACCATTGAGGTGGTGGGAGAAAGTAATCAAAACCGCGATGCTGTGGCGCGTGAACAGGTTCACATCAGCATTGCGCTGAACATTTTTCAGGGTTTGCTGACGCTGGCCTTCGCGGTCATATTGCTTTGCAAAATTCGTTCGCTCAAAAAACGCAGCGACGAGTTGGGTCGGGCAAAAGACGAAATCCTTTTGCTCAACAGCGAACTGGAAGACCGGGTGCGCCAGCGCACCCTCCAGCTTGAAGCGGCCAACCAGGCCCTGGAAACGTTCTCGTATTCGGTGTCACACGACCTTCGCGCACCCCTGAAAACGATTGACGGATTCAGCCATTTGCTGGAGCGGGCGGTGGCCGACAAGGCGGGCGAAAAAGGCAAGCATTACATGCACCGTATCCGCAATGGCGTGCGGCACATGGGCGAGCTGATCGATGGTCTGCTGTCACTGGCGCAACTGTCACGCGACACGCTGCAGTTCAGCCAGGTTGACCTGAGCGCACTGGCCAGGCGCGTTGCGCAGGAGTGCCAGGAACGCGAGCCATGCCGCCGGGCAGAAATCCACATTCAGGACGCAATGGTCGCCACGGGTGACTGGCGCCTGTTGGGGGTGGTGGTGCAGAACCTGCTGAGCAATGCCTGGAAATTCACGTCCAAGCGCGAACTGACCCGGATCGACATCGGCTGCGCGACGAACGCAGACAACGAAACCGTCTATTTTGTCAAAGACAATGGCGCCGGCTTTGACATGGCGTACGCCGAGAAGCTTTTTGGCACCTTCGAGCGGCTGCATTCACCCTCGGATTTTGAAGGAACCGGCATCGGCCTGGCCACTGTGAAACGCATTATTGAACGGCACGGCGGCCGTGTCTGGGCTGAAAGCAAGGTAGATGACGGCGCTGTGTTCTATTTCACGCTGGCTGATGTCAAGACAAGGCCACCCGGTGACGTCTTGCGATAGGGTTTTGGCGTCATGGCAGTGGTGTCAGCCCCGCAGCCGCATCCTGAATGCATTGCCGTAGATCGGCGTGGAGGAAACCGCAGGCAAAGGTGTGATTTCAGAATTCATGGCGCGATGTTGAGGACCGCGCCAATCGAATAGCACGATTGTGTTTTTTCAATCCTTGGCCAAGCTGTCCAGCCCCGGCATTCCCGTACACTGCCTGCCCCGCATCCTGCACTCCGCAAGGCCGCTCCCATGTCTGCTGAATCTTCTCAAGTCTGCGTCAAACAGTTCCGGCAGGTCTTGCTCTGGCCTTTGCGGCTGATGCCGGTTCGCGGTTCCGAAGGCCGGCATGCCAAACCCTGGGAATTGCTGGCAAGCATGGGCGAGGCGTCGCCCTGGCGGGAAGTGGTCGATGAATACAGCGGCGGCAGCGGCCGCTTTCACGAGCGCCACTACAACGAGTTCGTCAGTTTTCTGCCTTATGTGCAGCGGTTTTTGTACGGCGAGGGGCGCAGCCAGCCCGGCGCGGTCGCCACCGCCGGCTCGCCCATGCGGGTGTTTCGCCGCAGCGATGTCAAGGCCCTTCGCGCCGTGACGCATGCGGGTGCGGCGCCCGTCATGCTCGACATTGCCCATGTCGATCTGTATTTTTTTCTGGACTTGGACCTGGTGCTGCTCAATGTCGAGGTCAGCGCCAGCGACCTGACGCTGGTGCAGGCGCAAGAGCTGCTGTACCGCTTTGGCCGTGGCTACCCGGCCAGCTGGGACGCCGACGGCAACGCCCAGCACTGCCTGCTCAGCGCTGAATGGCTGGGCCTGGGCGGCCAGGTGCTGGCGCAGTCGGACGCCAGCCAGCGCGAGGTGTTCATGGCGCATGTCAGCCAGCACCGCGCGCCGCGCGTGGCCGCGCACTGGGCCTGGCTGCTCGAACCGCTGGTGGGCGACCATTCCGGCAAGGCCGGAAGCCTGCGCTACCGGCAGATCGAGTACTACCGGATGCCGCAGCTGGCCTTTCTGGCCGTGGACAACCCGCTTGCCGTGAGCCGCAACGACTTCATCCGCCTGGCGCTGGTGCTCGGGCCACCCGACGCTACCCTTGACACCCGCACGCCTTACGCCGAAGCCCAGCCGGGCGACTTTGAAAGGCGCTTTTGCTACGACCGCTTCTGGCGCGAAGGCGGCGCCGCACCCCACACGCGCTACCTGTGCAGCGGCCATTCGCTGGTGGTGCTGGGCGATGCGAACAGCCCGTTTTTCGTCTGCCCCGAACGCGGCGTGCTGGCGCAGTTCCGGCACCAGCATTTTTTGCTGTTCCTGATTGCGCATTTCCAGAAGGCGGCGCTTTTGATGTTCTCGGACCGGCTGGCCGAGGCGCTGAAGAACCTGGACATTGCCGACGCCGCCAGCGTGCGCACCTTCAAGCGCACGATACGCAACAGCTTTGCCAGCTTTTTGCGCTTCACGCACCGCTACTGGTTTCATGACATTTCCGAGCAGGGCCAGGTGCGCGCGCTGTTTCGCCTGTGCGCCGGGCATCTGGAGGTCGATTCCCTGTACCAGGAGGTCAAGGAGCGCATTGGCGAGATGAACAACTACCTGGACGCCGACAGCCTGCGCCGCCAGGCCAACACGGTGGTGCGCCTGACGGTGGTGACCATCTTCGGCCTCATCGGCACGGTGACGACGGGTTTCCTGGGCATGAACCTGCTGGCCGAGGCCGACGCGCCGATGGGCCGCAAGCTGTGGATTTTTGCCATCGTCTTTGTGCTGGCGCTGGTGCTGACGTTCTACACCATGGCCAAGTCCAAGCGGCTGTCGGACTTTCTGGACGTGCTGTCCGACGAGCGCGCCACGACCTGGCAGAAAGTCAGTGCGCTCGGGCTGGTGTGGCGGCGCAACGGCGACTGAGCGCGGCGGGCAAGACTCGGGTTCCGGCGTATGAACGACCTGGATTTTTACGGAAACACAAATGATTTTGGCCTTTTTCGCACGTCCCGCCTGCACCTCACGCTATCAAAACAGCAGCGTTCAAGCAACGTCCGGGCACCGTGCTGGACCCAGGCAGCCGGAGCGCGCGTTTTAAGTCCCGTCTAAGCTGCACCCATCAGACTGTGCAACTTCAAGGAAACCCCCATGCGCTTACTGCTGGTTGAAGACGACGCGATGATTGGCGAGGCGGTGCTGCAGGTGCTGCGCGCCGAACACTACGCCGTCGATTGGGTGCGCGATGGCGTCATGGCCGACGCAGCGCTCAAGAGCGAACAATACGACATGGTGCTGCTCGACCTGGGCCTGCCCCAACGCGACGGACTGGAGGTGCTTCGCGCCTTGCGCAAGCGGCGCGACGCGGTACCGGTGCTGGTGGCCACGGCGCGCGACGGCGTGGCCGAGCGCATCGCCGGGCTGGATGCTGGCGCCGACGACTATGTGCTCAAGCCCTATGACATTGACGAATTGCTGGCGCGCATCCGCGCCCTGCTGCGCCGCAGTGCCGGCCGGGGCGAGCCGGTGTTTGCGCACAAGGGCGTCAGCCTGAACCCGGCGACGCGCGAAGCCATGGTTCACGGCCAGCAGGTGTCGCTGTCGGCGCGCGAATGGGCGGTGCTGGAAGCGCTGATTGCCCGGCCCGGCGCGGTGCTGTCGCGCGCCCAGCTGGAGGAAAAGCTGTTCAGCTGGAAGGACGACATCAGCAGCAATGCGGTCGAGGTGTATGTCCACGGCCTGCGCAAGAAACTCGGCAACGACTTCATCCAGAACGTTCGCGGCCTGGGCTACGTGGTGCCCAAGGAATGAACGCCACGCATTCCCTCAAACGCCGCCTGCTGTGGTTCGTGCTGGTGGCGATCCTGCTGGCGGCGGTGTTGCAGGCCGTCACCGCTTACCGGGGTGCGCTGCGCCAGGCCGATGCGCTGTTCGATGACCATCTGCAGCAGATGGCGCGCTCGCTGCGCGGCGGCATTCCGCTGGGGCTGCCGCAGGCCGGGGCCGAAGAAGATTCAGGCTACGACCTGTTCGTGCAGATCTGGGGTCAGGACGGCACGCAGATTTTCCGATCCACCCGCTCGGCCTTGCCGCCGCGCGCAGTGCTGGGCTTTTCGGATGTCGAGGCGCACGGCAACCGCTACCGGGTGTACACGCTGCAAACACCCTTGCAGACCGTGCAGATCGCGCAGGACCTGAGCGCGCGCACCGCCCGCGCGCGGGCGCTGGCGCTGCGCGCCGTGCTGCCGCTTGCCTGGCTCACGCCGCTGCTGATGCTGGCAGTCTGGTGGATCATCAAGCGCTCGCTGGCACCCATCGAACGCACGCGCCTGGCCGTCGCCAGCCGCGCCGCCGATGATTTTTCACCGCTCGAAGGCGCCGGCCTGCCCGACGAAGTGCAGCCGCTGGTCGATGAACTCAACCTGCTGTTCGGCCGGGTGCGGCACGCCTTCGAGGCGCAGAAAAACTTTGTCGCCGATGCAGCGCATGAACTGCGCTCGCCCCTGACGGCGCTCAAGCTCCAGGCGCAAACATTGCGCCGCGTGGACGACGACCCTGCCGCGCGCGAAGAGGGCGTGGCGCGCCTGAACCTGGGGCTGGACCGGGCCATCCGGGGCGTCGAGCAACTGCTGCTGCTGGCGCGCGAGGAAGCCGGTCCGGCCCCGACCGGCGGCACCCAGCAGGTCGATCTGCATCAGGTGGTGCAACTGGCCGTGGCTGATACCTTGCCGCAGGCGCGGCGGGGGCAGATCGATTTGGGGCTGGTTGAAAACCCTTCCGGGCAGGCCGTGCCTCCCGTCAGCGGCCAGATGGAGGCGCTGTGCATCCTGCTGCGCAACCTGCTGGAAAACGCCGTCAAGTACACGCCGCCGGGCGGCCAGGTCGATGTGTCGCTGGCGCTGGTGGACGGCAGCCCGGTGCTGAGCGTCGAAGACAGTGGACCGGGCATTGCGCCGGAACTCCGGCCGCGCGTGTTCGACCGTTTCTTTCGCGCCAGCGACACGGCGCAGCAAAGCGGCAGCGGCCTGGGGCTGGCCATCGTCAAGGCGATTGCCGACAGGCACGGCGCGGTGCTGACACTGGGCGAATCGCCCCGCCTGGGCGGCCTGAAGGTGGAGGTGCGATTTGCGCCCGCCACACCTTGCCATGCTGATCAACTTTAAGTTTCGTCTAAGCCTGCGTCTCCATACTTGTCTGCATCGGTACCAATGCGTGCCTTACCCGACAGGAGCTTTCCCATGACATCAGCCGTTTCAAGCAATACCCGCCTGGTTGCCGCACTGCTGGCCGCTGGTGCCATTGGCGGCGCCGGGGTCGGCGCGTTCAACGCCATGCATACGACAGCCGCAGCGGCCATCTCGCCGCCCGCTTTCGTCGCCGCAGTCCCCGGGGCCACACCCGTGGCCCTGCCCGATTTTTCGCAGATCACCGAGCGCTACGGCCCGTCGGTGGTCAACATCAGCGTCACCGGCACCACCAAGGTATCCAACGACTCGCCATTGGCGCAAGACGGCGGCGGCGACGCGCAGGACGATCCGCTCAATGGCCCGCTCGGCGAATTATTCCGCCGCTTTCAGCAAGGCCAGGGGCACCCGGGTACAGGCCGGGGCGGACCTGGCGCACAGCAGGAAATGCCGACGCGCGGCCAGGGCTCGGGATTCATCGTCAGCGCCGACGGCATCATTTTGACCAATGCGCATGTGGTGCGCGGCGCGAAGGAAGTTACCGTCAAACTGACTGACCGGCGCGAGTTCCGCGCCAAGGTGCTGGGGGCCGACGCCAAGACCGACATTGCCGTGCTGAAGATCGAGGCCAGCAACCTGCCGGTTGCCAAGCTGGGCAAGACCAGCGAGCTGAAGGTCGGCGAATGGGTACTGGCCATCGGCTCGCCCTTCGGTTTTGAAAACACCGTGACCGCCGGCGTCGTCAGCGCCAAGGGCCGGTCCTTGCCCGACGACAGCGCCGTGCCCTTCATCCAGACCGATGTCGCCATCAACCCCGGCAACTCGGGCGGCCCGCTGTTCAACGCACGCGGCGAAGTGGTCGGCATCAACTCGCAAATCTACACCCGCAGCGGCGGCTACCAGGGCGTGTCGTTTGCCATCCCGATCGACATCGCCAACAAGATCAAGAACCAGATCGTCGCCACCGGCAAGGTCGAGCATGCCAAGCTGGGCGTGGCGGTGCAGGAGGTCAACCAGGCCTTTGCCGACTCCTTCAAGCTCGACAAGCCCGAAGGTGCGCTGGTGTCGTCGGTCGAAAAAGGCAGCCCGGCCGACAAGGCTGGGCTGATGTCGGGCGACGTGATCCGCCAGGTGAACGGCCAGCCCATCGTGTCATCGGGCGACCTGCCGGCGGTGATTGGCCTGGCGACGCCGGGCGACACCGTCACGCTGGGCGTGTGGCGCCAGGGGGCATCCAGGGAACTGAGCGCCAAGCTGGCCAATGCCGACGACAAGTCCGCGCAGGTCGCCAGCAAGAAAGAACCGGCGGGACAGGGAAAACTGGGCCTGGCATTGCGTCCGCTGCAGCCCGACGAGCAGCAGGAAGCCGGCACCGACAGCGGACTGGTGGTGCAGCAGGCCAGCGGCCCGGCGGCCCAGGCCGGCGTGCAGGCGGGCGATGTGCTGCTGTCGATCAACGGCATTCCGGTGAAGAACATCGAGCAGGTGCGCGCTACCGTGGCGAAATCGCAAAAATCGGTGGCGCTGCTGATCCTGCGCGGCGACACGCGGATTTTTGTGCCGGTTGATTTGGGCTGATCCGGTCGCGCCACGGCCAACTGAAAAAGGCGGACTGAACAGTCCGCCTTTTTTTTACGACGAATCTCGCCCGGCCACGGCAGAGCTTGGCAAATTAATCGGCTACGCTCCACCTCCTGACCAGGAGTTAACGTGGCGCAAATCCTTCCCCAAATCATCTCGGCCCTGATAGCCGCCACGGCCCTGCAGGCGCAAGCGCTGCAAATTACCAGCCTGTCCCCCCAAGGCGAGGTCGCCCAAGTCCGGCAGGTCGTCGTCAAATTCGACGAGGCGGCGGTCAACTTCGGCGACCCCAAAGCCCCGGCCCCGCTGGCCCTGCGCTGCAGCGACGCGCAGGCGGCCCAAGGCACTGGCCGCTGGACCGGCAACCGCGAATGGATTTTTGAGTTCGACCAGGACCTGCCGCCCGGCGTGCGCTGCACCGTCACAGCCGTGTCAGGCTTCAAATCGCCCTCTTCCGCCCTGCTGACGGGCACCAGCAGCTATCAATTCAATAGCGGCGGGCCGTTTATCAAAAACCTGCGCCCCGGAACCTACCAACCCATCGACGAAGAACAGTATTTCGTGCTGGAACTGAACGGGCCGGCCACGCTGGCCAGCCTGCAGCACAACGTCTGGTGTTCGATGGAAGGCCTGGGCGAGCGCGTGCCGGTGCGGCTGATCGAGGGCAGCGAACGGGGCGCGCTGCTGAAGTCGCAACACCTGGACAAGGCTGCCGCCCAGGACCCGCTGCGGATTGCCACGCTGGCCTGCAACCGGCGCCTCACGCCCGCGACCAAAGTGCAACTGGTCTATGGCCAGGGCGTGCGCACGCCCAGCGGCATCCCCAACTCGGTCGAGAAACGTTACGACTTCACGGTGCGCGAGCCCTTCACCGCCAGCTTCAGCTGCGAGCGTGAAAATGCCCAGTCGGCGTGTTTGCCCATCCGGCCCATGCGGCTGGGCTTCAATGCGCCGGTGCCGCGCAAGCTGGCCGAGGCGATTCGCCTGAAGTCTGCCAGCGGCGAGTTCAAGCCGGCCTTTGAAGCAGACGTCGGCGATGGCGACAGCCTGGTCACGGAACTCAGTTTCAAGCCCCTCTTTGCCGAGCGGGGCCAATTCACGCTGCAACTGCCCGCAGGCTTCAAGGACGCGTCAAGCCGCCCACTGGCCAACGCCGGCAGTTTTCCGATGCAGGTCGCGACCGGCGCCATGCCGCCGCTGGCCAAGTTTGCCGCTGCGCCGTTCGGCATCCTGGAGCGCTTTGCCGAACCGGGCAGCCAGGCGGGCGACCCGGCGCTGCTGCCCGTCACGCTGCGCAATGTCGAGGCGAATTTGCCGCTGAAGGACTTGGCGCCAGGCCGGGTCAGCGACCTGCAGCCGCAAGGCGACGCCGACATCATTGCCTGGTTCCGCAAGGTGCAGCGCTATGACCGCTACGAGGTGGAGCGCAAGCTGGCGGCCGCCGACAGCAAAACCCCGCTGCCCCGGCCGCTGGAGAAGCTGGACAAAAACGACCGGGATGCGGTGCAGTCGCGCATGGTGTCGCTGCTGGGCGGCCAGCCGGGCGTCAAGACACTGGACTTGCCCAAACCCGTCACTGCCTCCGGCAGCGCCGCAACGGCGGGTGCCCTGCGCCCGTTTGAAGTCATCGGCATTCCGCTGTCGCCCGGCTTTCATGTGGTCGAGATCGCCTCGCAGCAGCTTGGCGCGTCGCTGCTCGACGAGCGCCACGGCGCCAGCCGCACGATGTACGTGCGCACCTCGGCGCTGGTGACCAACCTGGGCGTTCACTTCAAGCTGGGCCGCGAGAACGCGCTGGCCTGGGTCACCACGCTCGACAAGGGCGCGCCCGTGGCCGGGGCGGTGGTGCGCGTCTCCAGCTGCCAGGGCGTCGAGCTGGCCAAGGCCACGACCGATGCGCAGGGCATTGCCCGGTTCACCGGCCTGTCGTCCGACCCGCCGCGCTGCGCCGGCGACGAGGGCGGCAATGCCTACTTTGTCAGCGCGCGCGCTGCGCAGGCCGGCATGGAGGACATGGCGTTCACCTGGAGCGACTGGCACAAGGGCATCGAGTCCTGGCGCTTCAACGTGCCGACCCGCAGCGACCCGTCGCCAGATACGCGCGTCCACACGATTTTTGACCGCACGCTTTTCAGGGCTGGCGACACCGTGTCGATGAAGCATGTGCTGCGCAACGAAACCGGCCCCGGTTTCGGCCTGCCCGCGCTGAAGCCGGACACCTTGGTCATCACCCACACCGGCAGCGGCCAGCAAACCACGCAGGCCGTCACCTGGCGCAAGACCGCCACCGGCGGGCTGAGTGCGGAAAACACCTTTTCGATTCCGCCCGCCGCCAAGCTCGGCGTGTACGAGGTGCAGCTCAAGGGCCAGCGCAAAACCTCCGACGGCAACCAGGAGGAAATCGTGAGCAGCGGCCAGTTCCGCGTCGAGGAATTTCGCCTGCCGGTGCTGGCCGGGCGCATCACGCCGGCCAACCCGCAGGCGCTGGTGAATGTCAAGGCCGTGCCTGCCGATGTGCAGGTCAGCTACGTGGCGGGCGGCCCGGCGGTGAACCTGCCGGTGCGCGTGTCGGCGCTGGTGCGCGGCAAAACCCTGCGCTACAGCGACTACGAGGAATTCAGCTTTTCGCCGCCGCGCGCCGTACGCTCTGAAACCACCGAAGGCGAGGAAGAAACCAGCGCCGCGCAAGACCAGCGCGTGATTGCCGACAAGCTGCCGCTGACGCTGGACCGCAACGGCGCGGGCAAGCTCACCATTCCCGACGTGCCGGTCGGCAAGCAGGCGCAGGAGTTGCTGCTGGAAGCCAGCTACGCCGACCCGAACGGCGAAGTGCAGACGCTGCGCAGCGTCTCGACGCTATGGCCGGCCGGCGTGGTGGCCGGCATCAAGACCGAAGGCTGGGCTTCTAGCAGCCAGAAAGTCAAGTTCCAGGCGCTGGCCCTGAACCTGAACGGCAAGCCTGCCGCCGGGATTGCGCTGGACGTGAAGGCCGTCGCCCGCATCGTCACCACCAGCCGCAAGCGCATGGTCGGTGGCTTCTACACCTACGACAACCAGACCAACCTGAAGGATCTGGGCAGCGTCTGCAGCGGCAAGAGCGACGCACGCGGGCTCCTGTTGTGCGAGGCCAAACTCGGCGAGCCGGGCGAAGTCGAACTCGTCGTGACGGCGAAGGACCAGGACGGCCACATCATCCAGGCCGCCAGCTCGGTCTATGTCACGCGGCAGGGAGAACTCTGGTTCGGCGGCGAGAACCACGACCGCATGGACGTGCTGCCCGAAAAGAAAATCTACCAGCCCGGCGAGACGGCCGTGTTCCAGGTGCGCATGCCGTTTCGCTTTGCCACCGCGCTGGTGTCGATTGAACGCGAAGGCATCATCGAGACGCAGGTGGTGCAGCTCAACGGCCAGGACCCGACGGTGCGCCTGCAGGTCAAGGAAAGCTGGGGGCCGAACGTCTATGTCAGCGTGCTGGCGCTGCGCGGGCGGCTGCGCGAAGTGCCGTGGTACAGCTTTTTCACCTGGGGCTTCAAGGCGCCGCGCGAGTGGTGGACCTCGTTCTGGTACGAAGGCCGGGAATATGTGGCGCCGACTGCGCTGGTCGATCTGAGCAAGCCCGCCTTCCGGCTGGGGCTGGCGGAAATCCGCGTCGGCACGAAGGCGCACCAGCTGGATGTCAGCGTGAAAGCCGACAAGGACAGCTATGCGGTGCGTGGCCAGGCGCAGGTCACGGTCAACGTCAAGCTGCCCAACGGCCAGCCCGCCGCCAATGCCGAAGTGGCGCTGGCCGCCGTCGATGAAGCACTGCTGGAGCTGATGCCCAACACCTCGTGGAACCTGCTGGACGCCATGCTGCAACGCCGTTCGTGGGGCGTGGAAACGGCAACGGCGCAGATGGAAATCATTGGCCGGCGGCATTACGGCCGCAAGGCCGTGGCGGCGGGCGGCGGCGGCGGGCGCAGCAACACGCGCGAGCTGCTCGACACGCTGCTGCTGTGGAACCCGAAGGTGCAGCTCGACGCCCAGGGCCGGGCGGTGGTGACCGTGCCGCTCAACGATGCGCTGACGAGCTTTCGCATCGTGGCTGTCGCCGACGCCTCCACCGGCCTGTTCGGCACCGGCCAGACGACGATCAAGGCGACGCAGGACTTGCAGATCATCAGCGGCCTGCCGCCCCTGGTGCGCGAGGGCGATGAGTTTCGCGCGCAAGTCACGCTGCGCAACACGACGAAAACGGCGATGAAAGTCGAGGTCAGCCCGCGCGCGACGCTGCTCGACCTGCCGCCGCAAACGGTCGATATTCCGGCCGGCGAGGCGCGTGAAGTCGCCTGGAGTGTCACCGCCCCGGCGCAACCCGGGCTGACGCGCGCCGAAGCCATGCTGTGGGAAATCCAGGCCAAAGACACGCTGGGCGGCGCGCGCGACGGCCTCAAGGCCAGCCAGCGCCTCATTCCCGCCGTACCGCTGACGGTGCAGCAGGCCACCCTGGTGCAGGTCGATGGCAGCTTCAAGCTCAACGTGAACCCGCCGCTGGACGCCCTGCCCGGTCGTGGCGGCCTGAAGCTGTCGCTGCAACCCAAACTCGCCGAAGGCATGGACGGCGTGCGCGACTGGTTCGCGGCCTATCCTTTCGTCTGCCTGGAGCAGCAAACCAGCAAGGCGATTGGCCTGCGCGACGGCAAGCTGTGGCAAACGGTCGCGGCGCAACTGCCCGGCTACCTCGACAGCGACGGCCTGGCCAGCTACTTTCCGCCGCGTGACGGCGACGCGGCGCGCGGCAGCGACACGCTGACGGCTTACTTTCTGGCCGCCACGCACGAGGCAACCGCATTGAGTCCGGCGTTTGCCCTGCCCGACGAGGCGCGTGCGGCGATGGAGCGCGGCTTGACCGCCTTCGTCGAGGGCCGCATCCAGCGCGATTTCTGGAGCCCCCGAAAAGACCTGGACGTGCGCAAACTGGCCGCGCTTGAAGCGCTGTCGCGCTACGGCAAGGCGCAAGGCCGCATGACGGGCAGCATCACCATTGCGCCCAACCAGTGGCCGACGCATGCAGTGATCGACTGGCTGAACATCCTCAAGCGCGTGTCCGACGTGCCGCAGCGCGAGGAACGCCTGGCCGAGGCAAACCAGATTTTGAAATCGCGCCTGTCATTTCAAGGCACCAAGCTGATCTTCAGCACCGAAAAAGACGATTACTGGTGGTGGCTGATGGTCAACGGCGATGTCAACACGGCACGCCTGATGCTGGCCGTGATGGACGACCCCGCCTGGGCGGGCGACATGCCCCGGCTGGCCAACGGCTTCATCGGCCGCCAGCAAAAAGGCGCGTGGCACACCACCACGGCCAACCTCTGGGGCGGGCTGGCGCTGGACAAGTTCTCGGCGAAGTTTGAAGCCGTGCCGGTGACGGGCATGACCCAGGCAGCGCTGGCCAGCGCATCGGCCACGGCCAAACCCGCCAGCGTGGACTGGCGCAAGGTCGAGCGCATCACGTCCGCCGATGCTTCAGGCTCCGCGCACCAGACGACGTTCTTTGGCGCACCGGCCGCGCCCGGCATGCTGCGCAACAACAGCCTGTTTTTACCTTGGGGCAGCCCGGCGAAGGACACGCTGACGGTGACGCATGAAGGCAGCGGCAAGCCCTGGCTCACGCTGCAGTCGCTGGCGGCGGTGGCGTTGAAAGCGCCGTTCAATGCCGGCTACCAGATCAGCAAGACCATCACGCCGGTCGAGCAGGCGGTGAAGGGCCAGTACACGCGCGGCGACGTGCTGCGCATCACGCTTGAAGTCAACGCCTCGGCCGACATGCGCTGGGTTGCCATCACCGACCCGATTCCGGGCGGCGCGACGATCCTGGGCACGGGCCTGGGGCGCGATTCGCAAATGGCCACCCGCAGCGAGAAAAACACCGGGGCCGGCTGGCCGGCGTTCGAGGAACGCAGCTTCGAGGCCTATCGCAGCTATTACGAGTACCTGCCCAAGGGCGTGGTGAAGATGGACTACACCGTGCGGCTGAACAACGTCGGCAGCTTCGCGCTGCCGCCGAGCCGGGTCGACGCGCTGTATGCGCCCGAGATGTTTGGCGAGGCGCCCAATGCGCGAGTGAAGGTGGAGGCGGCGAAATAGCCATTGACCGACACGGTTGGAGCCGCGCAAGGCGTACCATGCGCCGCACACCCGATTCGCCTGCACCTTGCCGCACCCGGCTGGCCCCTGCTGCGCCAGGGCGCTTGAAGCCGGGCAGCCCTTGAGCCCATCCAGGAGTCCACCGCATGCAAGTCCCTTCTTCCACTCCTTCCGCTGCCCCCGGCATCATGCCCAATTCTCCCGCTCCGACAAGCGCGCCGCTGACCACACTGGTGCCGCAGGTCGTCGTGCCGGCGCTGCTGGTGCTGGGCGGCCTGCTGGTGTTTTGCGGCATGTTCCCGCAGCGCGCCGACCTGTTTTTCTCGGGCGCGCAGAGCTGGGTGGTCAGCCACTTTGACTGGTTCTACACCAGCGCGGTCACGGTGTTTCTGGTGTTCCTGCTGATGGTGGCGGCCAGCCGCTTTGGCGACATCCGGCTCGGCCCCGATGACGCCCTGCCCGAGTTCAACTTCCTGTCATGGACCGCGATGCTGTTTGCCGCCGGCATGGGCATTGGCCTGATGTACTTTGGCGTGGGCGAGCCGCTGCAGCACTACCTCAAGCCGCCGACGCAGCTCGGCGGCACGCCGGCAGCGGCCAAGGAGGCGTTGCAGGTGACGTTTTTCCACTGGGGCTTTCACGCCTGGGCGGTGTACGGCACCATGGGCCTGGTGCTGGCCTACTTCGGCTTTCGCTACAACCTGCCACTGACGCTGCGCTCGGGCCTGTACCCGCTGCTCAAGGAGCGCATCAACGGCCCGATCGGTCACGGCGTCGATGCCTTTGCGCTGGTCGGCACCATTGCCGGCATTGCCACCACGCTGGGCTACGGCGCGCTGCAGCTGGCGGCCGGGCTGAACAAGGTCGGCGGCTGGGACACCTCGACCAACGCCTTTCGCATCGGCATCATCGTCGTCGTGGTGGCGCTGGCCGGCATCTCGGCGGTCAGCGGGCTGGACAAGGGCGTGCGCCGCCTGAGCGAGTTCAACCTGTCGCTGTCATTCCTGCTGCTGGGCTTTGTCATCATCACCGGGCCAACCGTTTACCTGTTCCAGGCGCTGAGCGAAAACATTGGCGGCTACCTGTCCAACCTGGCCAACATGTCGCTGCGCACCTTTGTCTATGAGCCGACGCGCGACGAAGGCTGGTTCGGCGGCTGGACCATCCTCTACTGGGCCTGGTGGATTTCCTGGTCGCCGTTTGTCGGCATGTTCATCGCCCGCATCTCGCGCGGCCGCACGATTCGCCAGTTCATCATCGGCGTGCTGCTGGTGCCCACGGCCTTCAACCTGCTGTGGATGACGGCGTTTGGCAACGGCGCCATCTGGATCGACACGCAGGTGGCGCAGGGCGCGCTGGCGCAGACCGTGGGCAATGTCGATGCGCTGCTGTTCCGCTTTTTTGACTTTTTGCCGCTGACCGTGCCGGTGTCGTGGCTGGCGATTTTGCTGATTGGCGTGTTTTTTGTCACCTCGGCCGACTCCGGCGCCTTTGTCGTCGATGCGATTGCCTCGCGCGGCAACCCGCGCTCGCCGGTCTGGCAGCGCCTGTTCTGGGCGGCGGTGCTGGGCGTGACCGCCGCCGTGCTGCTGCTGGCCGGCGGGCTGGGCGCGCTGCAGGCCATGACGCTGGTGGCCGCGCTGCCGGTGGCGGTCATCATGCTGGCGCTGTGCTACGGCCTCTGGCGCGGCCTGCAGGCCGACGTGGCGCATTCGACGCAAGATTTGGCGCCGGCCACCAACTTCTGGAGCGGCCAGCACTGGCGCAAACGGCTGGAGCAGATCGTGCACCAGTCCACGCGCGAGGACGTGCTGAACTTCATGCAGACCGGCGTGCTGCAGGCCATGCGCGATGTGGCGCGCGAGCTGGGCCAGCGCGGCGTGGCCGCCAGCGTGCACGAGGACGGCCTGGCCGAAGGCGTGCTGCGCCTGACGATTCCCGACCCGGCGCTGCGCGACTTTGTCTATGGCGTGAAGGCCGTGAGCCGCGCGGTGCCGGTGTTCATGGTGCGCGAAGCGGCGCGCGAGACCGAGCGCGACCAGGTATTCGAGCCCATGACCTTCTTCGAGGACGGCCGCCAGGGCTACGACATCCAGTACCTGCGCCCCGAGGAAATCATCGTGGACATCCTGCGCCACTACGAGCGCTACCGCTCGGTCAGCCTCAACCAGCGCACCCAGTTGCTGAATCGCGCGCCGGGCCATACCGAGCCGCTGCTGTGACCGCCGCGCCAGCCTGAGGTTTGCATGAAGCACAGCACTCGATGGCCACAGGGCACCCGCCGTGAGGGAAATTTTTTCCTCAAAAGCACTTTTGCTATTTTTTTAATAGCTTCTTGCGCCCTATCCGCTTGCGCAGCAGCCACTTTTGACCAAATAAAGCGCGATTTCAAGCCGTCCGACACCCTGATACTCGACCGCAACGGCGAATTGCTCCAGCGCGTGCGAACCGATGCCAGTGTGCGGCGCGGCCAATGGATCGCCCTGGCCGACATCTCGCCGGCCTTGCGCACAGCGCTGGTGCTCAGTGAGGACAAGCGGTTTTACGAACACAGCGGCGTGGACTGGCGGGCGGTGTCCGGTGCGGCCTGGGCCAACCTGTGGAACACGAAAACGCGGGGCGCGTCCACGCTCAGCATGCAGCTGGCCGGGCTGATGGATGACGACCTGCGCGCCAGCAACAGCGGACGCAGCATCACGCAAAAAATCGGCCAGACCTTTGCCGCCCAGGTGCTGGAGCAACGCTGGCGCAAGGACCAGATCCTGGAGGCGTACCTTAACCTGGTGCCGTTTCGCGGCGAGCTGGTCGGCATCGACGCGCTCAGCCGCACGCTGTTTGGCAAGGCGGCGCACGGGCTGGACGAGCGCGAAGCCGCCGTGGCCGCAGCGCTGGTGCGCGCGCCCAATGCCAGGGCCGCGCAGGTGGCGCAACGCGCCTGCGGTGTGCTCAAACTGATGCAGCCCGGCGCGAAGATCGACTGCGACGGGCTGGACCTGTTTGCCACGGGCGCACTGCAGCGCCGGGATTTTCAGGCCAGCGAAGGGATGGCGCCGCATCTGGCGCGCCGGCTTGTGGCGCGGGGACAGGCCCCGAACCCGAACCCCCAAACCATCACGTCCACCCTGCGCGCCCCGCTGCAGCGCTTTGCGGTGCAAACCCTGCAGCAGCACCTGCGCGAGCTGCGCGGCCGCCATGTCGAGGACGGCGCCGTCGTCGTGCTCGACAACGCCAGCGGCGAGGTGCTGGCCTGGGTGGGTTCTTCGGGAACGCTCAGCGCCGCCGCCGAAGTCGATGGCGTGCTGGCGCTGCGCCAGCCGGGCTCGACGCTCAAGCCTTTCCTGTACGCGCAGGCGATTGCCGAGCGGCGCCTCACGGCGGCGTCGCTGCTGGAGGACTCCTCGGCGCAAATCCCCACGGCGGGCGGCCTCTACATTCCGCAAAACTACGACCGCCAGTTCAAGGGCCTGGTCTCAAGCCGCACCGCGCTGGCCGCGTCGCTCAACGTGCCGGCCGTACGCACGCTGGTGATGGTCTCGCCCGAGGCCTTTCACCGGCAGCTGCGCGCCGTCGGACTGCCGCTGACGGAGTCGGGTGACTACTACGGCTACAGCCTGGCGCTGGGCAGCGCCGAGGTGTCGCTGCTGTCGCTCGCCAACGCCTACCGCACGCTGGCCAATGGCGGGCGCTTTGGCGAGGTTCAATTCGGGGAAGCCTCACCCCTGCCCTCTCCCATGGGGAGAGGGCGCAAAACCGCCGAAATTCATTCAGACCCCGCTTCCCCGACTGGCGCCCGCTCCTCCCTTGAGCCGGTTGGGGCGAAAGCAGCTGTTGACCCGCGCGCCGCCTTCATCGTCAGCGACATCCTGGCCGACCCGCTGGCGCGCGCCCGCACCTTCGGCACCGACTCCATCCTGGCGACGCGTTTCTGGACAGCAGTGAAAACCGGCACCAGCAAGGACATGCGCGACAACTGGGCGATGGGTTTTTCGCAACGCTACACCGTCGGCGTGTGGGTCGGCAATGCCAGCGGCGCGCCGATGTGGGACGTCAGCGGCACCAGTGGCGCCGCGCCGGTCTGGGCGGCGCTGATGAACCACCTGCACCAGACCGAACCCAGTCGCGCGCCCATCCCGCCGCCGGGTGTGCTACAGGTCCGCACGACGTTTGGCAGCCAGCTGGAAGCGGCGCGCAGCGAATGGTTCATCCAGGGCACCGAACAATCGCTATTTGCTATGGATTCAATAGCTGAAAGTGTAGGCAGGACGGGCGGAAAAGGCCTGAAAGCCTTGAATTCCGCAACGCCGCCGCGCATCACCGCGCCCGCGTCGGGCACCATCATCGCGCTGGACCCGGACATTCCGCCGGCGCACCAGCGCCTGACGTTCAGCGCGCAGGGGCACAGCCTGCGCTGGCGGATGGACGGCCGGGAGTTTGCGCGCGGCACCGAGGTTCGCTGGCTGCCCTGGCCGGGCCGGCATGTGGTGCAGCTGCTGGACGCCGGTGGCCAGGTGGCTGACGAGATCCGGATCGAGGTCCGAGGTGCCGGTGTACGGGCCGCCATTCAGAAACCAAATCACAGATAGGCCATGCGCGCCTGGCGCAGATCAATCAGCCCCTGAACGTATTTTTCAAGTGCGTCATGGCGCAAGCTGCGCATGCCGGCGCTGATGGCGGACTCGTATATTTCGGTGGGCCTGGCATTGCGCTGGATCAGCAGACGTATGGCCGGGCTGTTTTCCAGGATTTCGTAGATGCCCATCCGCCCTTTGTAGCCCTTGCCGCCGCAGCGGTCGCAGCCCTGCGCCGTCCTGGCCTCGATCTCGTTGGGCGTCTGTACCCCGGCGGCGGCCAGCAGGCGGCGGGCACCCTCTTCCTCGCTCAAAGGCGAGGCATGCACATATTCCCGGACCAGTTCGGCGAACTGCTCGGCGTGCATCGCTTCCTTTTGCGCGCAATGCGGACACAGTGACCGGACCAGCCGCTGGGCGACGATGCCGACCAGCGAATCGGCAAAGTTCATCGCGTCCATGCCCAGGTCAAGCAGGCGCACGACACTCTCGGAAGCGCTGTTGGTGTGCAGCGTTGACAGCACCAGGTGGCCGGTCAGCGACGCTTCAATCACGATCTTGGCGGTTTCGGTGTCACGGATTTCGCCAATCATGATGACATCCGGGTCGGCCCGCAAAAACCCGCGCATGGCACTGGCGAACGTCAACCCGATCTTCGGATTGACCTGCACCTGGCGCAGGCCGGCCTGGGTGATCTCGATCGGGTCTTCGGCGGTCCAGATCTTGCGCTCCTCGGTGTTGATCTCGGCCAGCATCGAATGCAGCGTGGTGGTCTTGCCCGACCCGGTCGGACCAGCCGCCAGGATCAGGCCGAAGGAGCGCGCCGACATGCGCGCCACCGCTTCGGCATCGCGCGGCTGCAGGCCCAGCTTGCCCAGCGGCACCGGCTTTGACGAGGCCAGGAGCCGCATCACCACGTCTTCCATGCCGTCGTGCGTGGGCATGATGGACACCCGCAGCTCCAGCGGATCGCCGCCGAGCTCGCTGAAACTGATCTTTCCGTCCTGCGGCCTGCGGTGCTCTGAAATATCGAGCCGGGCCATGATCTTGATGCGCGAAACCATGGCTGATCGCAGCGCGGGCGAAAGCTTCTGGTACAGCTCCAGGTCACCGTCGCGGCGCAGGCGGATGCGGGTGAATTCCTCGCCAGGATTGGTCTCGATGTGAATGTCCGACGCATGCAGCGCCTGCGCGTCCAGGATCAGGCGCGTGACGAGTTGCACCATGTCCGGCGACACGCCGGATTCATCAGCCGCTTGCGGTTCGCCCTGTCCCTGTCCCTGGCCCCGCCCGGTTTCACTCACCAGTGGCTTCATGCCTTCGTCGTGGACGCTGACGGCATTGGTGGCCGCAGGCGGCGTGTTCAATGCCTTGCGAACAAAGGCCTGGTGCATCTTGAAAAGGTCATGCTCGGGTGCCATCATGGGCGCATGAGGGTCCATGCGTTCAAGCCGCGCCGCAATCGCATCACGGTCGGCCCAGACTAGGCGCACGCTGCGGCTGGTCAGGCTGCGCAGGCGGTTGCGCATGGTTTCGTCGGTGGGGTACCAGGTTGCCACGATCAGCGTTTCATCGGCTTCTCCCAGGAACAGCAGGTCATGGGCACGCATTTTTTGCAGCAGCTGCGCATCGAACACATGGTCGGGCAGCATGAAGTGGGCGGCATCCACCTCGACGATGCCGGCGGTGCGCGCCAGCGCATGGTGCAGGTCTTCGGGCGTCATCAGCAGCCGCTCGACCAGTTCGTGGGAACGGCTGCGCAACAATTGCGGGTCCTCATCGGCCAGCATCTGAATCTCGCGGGGATGGAGCACGCCCAGCTGCTCCAGGGCCGTCGCCAGCGTGATGACGGGTTCCGACTCCAGGATCTGCGCCGCCTTGAGTAACTGGCTCAGGGTGTTGGGCCGTGGCTTTTCATGCACCAGGGAGTCAGGAAGGGTCGGAAGGAATCCGGAGTTTGTCAGCAAGATGGTTCTTTGAAGTGGAGACAATTTCATTGTGCGAGCTTGTGAAAAACAAACACTGATGCGTGTCAACAGGCTTGCCTGCACCTGCCCTTGTCAAGCCGCTACCCAGCCCATGGCCCCTTGAACCGCCGGGTGCGCCACAAACCCGCCACCCGTGGACAGTTGAAATAAATTTCTTCCCTGCAAAATTTATTCACTCGCCAAACGCGCTCAAACCGCTAGCATCAGATGCTTCAGGAGACAAGCCAAATGACCGTAATCACCAACATCGAAGACCTGCGCGTACTGGCGCAAAAACGCGTTCCGCGCATGTTCTACGACTACGCCGATTCGGGCTCGTGGACCGAGGGCACCTACCGCGCCAACGAGGCGGATTTCCAGAAGATCAAGCTGCGCCAGCGCGTGGCGGTGAACATGGAAAACCGCACCACGGCCACGAAAATGGTCGGCATCGACGTGAAGATGCCGGTGGCGATTGCGCCCGTCGGCCTGACCGGCATGCAGCATGCCGACGGCGAGATCAAGGCGGCCAAGGCGGCTGAAAAGTTCGGCATTCCCTTCATCCTCTCGACCATGAGCATCTGCTCGATCGAGGATATCGCCGCCAACACGCAGCGCCCTTTCTGGTTCCAGCTCTACATGATGCGCGACCGCGAGGCCATGGCCGCCATGATCGAGCGCACCCGCAAGGCCGGCTGCGATGCGCTGGTGCTGACGCTGGACCTGCAGGTCATCGGCCAGCGCCACAAGGACCTGAAGAACGGCCTGACGGCACCGCCCCGGCCGACGATTGCCAACATCATCAACCTCATGATGAAGCCGCGCTGGTGCCTGGGCATGGCCGGCACGCGCCGCCACACCTTCGGCAACCTGGTCGGCCATGTCAAGGGCGTGAGCGACATGAATTCGCTGGCCTCCTGGACCAATGAGCAGTTCGACCCGCGCCTGTCATGGGCCGACGTCGCCTGGGTCAAGGAAAAATGGGGCGGCAAGCTGATTCTGAAGGGCATCCAGGATGTTGAAGACGCCCGGCTGGCGGTGCAAAGCGGCGCCGACGCCATCGTCGTGAGCAACCACGGCGGCCGCCAGCTCGACGGCGCGCCGTCAAGCATCTCGGCGCTGCCCGAGATCGTCGAAGCCGTGGGCCCGGACATCGAAGTGTGGATGGACGGCGGCATCCGTTCCGGCCAGGATGTGCTCAAGGCCTGGGCGCTGGGCGCGCGCGGCACGCTGATTGGCCGTGCCATGGTGTACGGCCTGGGCGCCATGGGCGAAGCCGGCGTGACCAAGGCGCTGCAGATCATCCACAAGGAACTCGACATCACCATGGCGTTTTGCGGCCGCACCGACATCAACACAGTGGACAAAAGCATCCTGCTGCCAGGGACGTTCGACTTCAAGAACCCTTGACCGCAGCCTGGAGGCGGCAGCTCTGCGCCCAGGTTGACAGCGCTTGATCAGCGCTTGAGGAAATCCAGCAGATCGCGCGTCACGCGCTCCTTCTCGGTGACCAGCAGGCCATGTGCCGCGCCTTCGTATTCCAGCAGGGTTGACCCGGCAATGCCCTTGGCCGCTGCCCGGCCGGCGGCGTCGATCGGCACGGTCTTGTCGCCGGTGCCGTGGATGATCAGTGTCGGCACCTTGAATGCGGCCAGGTCCGGTCGGAAGTCGGTGGTGGCAAATGCTGCCGCGCAGGCCAGCGTGGCCTTCAGGCTGGCCTGCATCGCCACCTGGCGCGACCAGTCGATGACTTCGTCGCTGACCGGGCTGGACAGCATGCCGACGCCGTAGAAATCCTCGAAGAACTTGCCGAAGAATTCGGCGCGGTCTTCCTTCATGCCCCGGGTCATCTTGTCGAACACCGCCTGGGCCGTGCCTTTGGGGTTGTCGTCGGTTTTCAGCATTAACGGCACGACCGACGACACCAGCACCGCCTTGGCCACCGATTTGCCGCCATGGCGCGACATGTAGCGCGCCACCTCGCCGCCGCCCATCGAAAAGCCGGCCAGCACCGCATCCTGCGCGCCGGTCTGCTCGATCACGGCGGCCAGGTCGTCGGACAGCGTGTCGTAGTCGTAGCCGCTCCACGGTTGCGAGGAACGGCCAAAACCCCGACGGTCATAGGCGATGGCACGGTAGCCGGCGTCCGCCAGTGCCATGGCATGGTCGTCCCAGCTGTCGGCCGACAGCGGCCAGCCATGCAGCAGGATGACGGGCTGGCCGCTGCCCCAGTCCTTGACGTACAACTCGGTCTGGTCGAGAGTGGTGACGGTGTTCATGGCGGCGGTTTCCTTGAAAAGGGTTGAACCGCTCATTCTTCAGGCATGCACTTGCCGGCGGTGTCGGTGAAAGCGGCCACCGGCTGTCAGCCCCCGTCGTCAAGAATCAAACACCCGTCCAGCGCTGGTCAAAGGGCAAGCGTGTAGCGTGCCAGGATGCTGGTCTGTCCCCGCAGCCTCCTGCTCAGTCGAGAGACAGGTGTCGTTCGCGGATCAGCTTGTGCCAGAACTTCGTTTCACGCCCGATGAAGCTGGCCAGCTGTGGTCCGTTGGACGGCGCGACTTCCAGGCCAAACTCCTCCAGCCGCGATTTCACTTCCGGCACCAGGATGGCTTTTTGCATCTCGGCCGACAGCAATGCCGCGATGTCGGGCGGCGTGCCTTTCGGAACAAACAGCCCCTGCCAGGCGACAGCCGAGAAATTCGGCACGCCCGACTCGGCCAGCGTCGGCACGTTGGGCAAGGCGGCAATGCGCTGGGGCGACAACACCGCCAGAGCGCGCACCTTGCCGGCGCGAATCTGCGCCAGGCCGCCGGCGGTATCGACGATCATCATGGGCAACTGCCCGCCCATCACGTCCTGGATCGCCATGGCCGTGCCCCGGTAGGGCACATGCACGATGTAGCTGCCGGTGCGCTCCTTGATCAGCTCCATCGCCAGGTGGTGCGGGCTGCCGGCGCCGGGCGAGGCATAGCTGTAAACGCCCGGAGAGCGCTTGACCGCCGCCAGCCACTGGCGCGCGCTGGTGAACGGGCTATCGGGGTTGACCACCAGAATCAGCGGAAAGCCGGCCATGTAGCCCAGCGGCGTGAAGTCGTCTGGGCTGTAGGGCAGCTTCTTGTACAGCGCGGTGTTCAGCACCATGGCGCCGTTGTCGCCCGTCACCATCGTGTAGCCGTCGGCGGGCGCCTTGGACGCCGCGTCGGTGCCGATGATGCCGGCCGCGCCGGGGCGGTTGTCGATGATGATGGACTGGCCGAGCTGCCTGCCCATCTGCAGGGACAGGTGGCGCGCCAGGAAATCCTGGCCGCCACCGGCCGGGTAGGCGACGATCCAGCGGATCGGCTTGGCCGGCCAGGCCTTTTGCGCCAGCGCCTGCGGGCTGGCCAGGGCCAGCGCAGCGGCAGCGCCCAGCGCGGTGTGGAGCATGGAACGGCGGGACAAGGCAATGGGAACGGTCACGAAAACACCTCTGGAAAGTTCAACAACGGGGGCTGCGTTGCCCGGAAAAAAAACGCCGCCTCAACGCGCAATTTGCGTGCCGTGATTGTGACCCCTGCACCTGCGGCGGAACTGACGAGTCGCCCCGCGAGGTGGATGGCGAACTGGTTTCATGGCCTCAATCAGCCCTTGGCGCATGCCGGGCTTGTGCAAGCAGCTATGAAATCAATAGCCGATGACGGGAAATATATCTGCCGACAGACCGCAGGGTTTTTACTCCTTGAGGACGTTGACTCCAATGGCAGCGTGGCGCCTGAACGGAAAACAAGCTGCAGAACATTCGCACCCGGCGGCGCAAGGGCTTTCTGCCACGAAAGCGTCGCCCGAAGCGCGGCACAATCCTGTGCTGTGACTCCCGAGCCTGCAACAACCGCCCACAAGCTCCCCGCCCTGCCCCGGCGCATTGCCCACCTTGACATGGATGCCTTCTTCGCATCGGTCGAGCTGCTGCGCTATCCGCAGCTCAAGGGCCTGCCGGTGGTGATTGGCGGCGGGCGGCGCACGGTCGATGAAGCGCTGATGGCCCAGCATGGCGAGCGGGCGCTGCGCTTTATTCCGGTGGCTGAATTCCCGCTGCTGAAAGACTACGTAGGCCGGGGCGTCATCACCACCGCCACCTATCCTGCGCGTCAATTTGGCGTCGGTTCAGCCATGGGCCTGATGAAGGCGGCCCGGCTGTGCCCGCAGGCGATCGTGCTGCCGGTTGATTTCGACGAGATTCGCCGCTTCTCGCGACTTTTCAAAAGCACGATTGCCGAGGTCGCGCCCCTGGTGCAGGACCGGGGCATCGACGAGGTGTACATCGACTTCACCGACGTGCCGGGTGGCCAGCGGGAGGGCGGACGGGCGCTGGCCCGGCTGATCCAGCGGGCGATCTTTGAAAAGACCGGCCTGACCTGCTCCATCGGCGTGGCGCCCAACAAGCTGCTGGCCAAGATGGCGAGCGAGTTCGACAAGCCCAACGGCATTTCGATTGTCCAGCAGGCCGATCTGCAAGGCCGCATCTGGCCGCTCAACGTGCGCAAGATCAACGGCATTGGCCCCAAGGCGGGTGAAAAGCTGGCCGCCCTGGGCATCCAGACCATCGGCGAGCTGGCCGCGCAGGACCGGCAATTCCTGATCGGCCAGTTTGGCAAGGCTTCGGGCGCCTGGATGCACGAGGTGGCCTGGGGCCGCGACGACAGCCCGGTCGAGACGACCAGCGAGCCGGTCAGCATGAGCCGCGAAACCACCTTCGAGCGCGATTTGCATGCGGTGCGTGACAAGGCCGAATTGGGCGCGATCTTTACCCGTCTGTGCGAGCAGGTGGCAGCCGATTTGCAGCACAAGGGCTATGTCGCCAGGACCATCGGCATTAAGCTGCGCTACAACGACTTCAGGATTGCCACGCGCGACCAGACAGCACCGGCCCATACCGACGACGCCCGCACCATTCGCCAGATTGCCGGCCAGTGCCTCAAGCGCGTGCCGCTGGATCAGCGGTTGCGATTGCTCGGGGTTCGCGCCGGCGCGCTGACAAAAGCGGGTCAGGCGCCTGTTTATGAAGAAAAAAGCCCTTCTGCGCAGACCGGACGGGCGCAGGCAGCTACCAAAACCATAGTGAACTACACACTTTTCTAACCGGGGCAGTGCGCCATGCCCGGCAAAGTGCAGCAACTGGACAGTGACACGGAAAAAGTGCCGAGCCGGCGGGGAAAGCCCCGAGAACCAGGGTGGTGGGCCACATGGTGCATCACCCTGAGTCCATTTTTGTTGAGACGGCGTCCGCTAGCCTGCGAATAGTTGAATTTCACGCGATCAGGCGGTGCAGGCCTGCTCCGCGGATGCGCAGACGATCCACAAGATACACAGGGTCGGCTTCGTGGTCATGATGCTGCTGGACACCGCGCTGTCCTGACAGCATTGCATCAGCAAAAAAGAACATCCCCGAGACATCTGCCTTGGTGGAAGGTGCCTTCGGGGAAGTCAACGGCGTGCCCTGTCAGGCCGCCTGAAAAAACCATTTCAGTTGCGGTCTGCTCGGGCGAGGCGCGTGGCCATGGTGGAGCCCGTGCCAGTGCCAGTGCCTGTGCCGCCGCTGCTGTTGCTCGTCATGCCAGCACCCGAATTCATGTTGGCGCCGGAAACCGTGGCTGTACCACCCATGCCGGAGGCCCCGCCAATGCCTGTCGCGCCGGCGCCGGTCGTGCTGCCCGGGGTGGTGCTGGAAGCTGCAGGTCCGGTTTGCGCCTGCGCTAATCCGAAGCTGCCGGCCAATGCGGCCACTGCCAAGGCAGTGGCCATCAAGAGCGCCGAAAAAACCCAACAATTCTGGCCAACTACCATGGCCTTCACGGACGAAAATTCGGTGATCTTTGCCAAGCGATCACTGCATCGGCGAAAAAAATCTTTTCCGCTATTTTCCTGATAGCAAACAATCGAATTGCAGCAAGCGGGAAATGTCTTTTTGACATAAAAATTTTCTGCCCAATTGCCAGCTGATCCGTTGCTTGCAGGCTGAACAGGCAGCCCGGTGAATCCAGCCCCGCATGGACTGCGTATCAAGTGCTCACACAAAACACGTTTTCATACGACTAGCCAGGACCGAACCTTGATGCACACCCGACCCGCCTTTGCGCTGCTTGCAGCCTGCGCCCTGCTTCTGGGCAGCGCCAACGCACAGGCCGACACCGGCAAACTGCTGCTGACCGGAGGCGTCAGCACGATCGAAGGCGCGGCCGGTGGCGGACTCACGCCGTGGGCGGTGATAGGCAGCAATGCGACCGAAGGCGAAGTGGGCGCTTCGGCCTATCTGACGAAAGTCGGCACGCGCGACTACGGCCTGAACAGCTACGGCGCGGCCGTCGGCATTCATGACCGCTACGAGCTGTCCATCGCGCAGCAGGACCTGGACACGCGCGGCACCGGCACGGCGCTGGGCCTGCCCGGCCTGCACCTGAAACAGACCATCGTCGGCGCCAAGCTGCGCGTGCTCGGCGACGCGGTGCTTGACAGCGACACGCTGGTGCCACAGGTGGCCGTTGGCGTGCAGTTCCGGCAACTCGGCTCGACCGGCCTGGATGCCACCCTGGATGCACTGGGCGCCAAACGCCACGGCACCGATTTTTACGTCAGCGCCACCAAGCTGCTGCTGGGCCAGAGCCTGCTGCTCAATGGCACGCTGCGCGCCACCCAGGCCAACCAGAACGGCCTGCTGGGCTTTGGCGCCAGGCTGGGCGGCGACGAAAGCGGCTACCGCCTGCAGCCCGAGCTTTCAGCGGCCTATCTGCTGAGCCGTAACGTTGCCGTGGGCGCCGAATACCGTTTCATGCGCAACCGGCTGGAAAACGCCGGCCGCGTCGCCGGGCTGGGCAATGGCCTGCGCGCCAGCGACTGGAAGGATGTGTTCATCGCCTGGGCGCCGAACAAGCATTTTTCGCTGACGCTGGCCTATGTCGATCTGGGCGTGATCGTGCCGGCCACCACCGGCAGCCGCCGGCAGACCGGTTACTACCTGTCGGCACAGGCCGCTTTCTAAACCCACGCCCGCCGACCCCACGCAAGGAATCCCCGTGAAAAAACCCCTTCTCGCTTTCATCCTGGCCGCAGCCGGCTGCCTGACAGCTGGCCTGTCCAGCGCCCAGACGACTTCAATGAACGACCAGCTCTACAAAGCCTTTGGCGAAAAAGCCGGCTTGGTGACGCTGATGGACGACTTCATGACGCGTTTGCTGGCGGACCCGCGCACCGGCCCGCACTTCAAGCCGGCCAACCAGCAGCATGTCAAGGAGCAACTGGTCGAGCAGTTTTGTGCGCTCGGCGGCGGTCCCTGCGTTTACCAGGGCGCCGACATGAAAACCGCACATGCCGAACTGGACATCCGCAAGTCGGACTTTCATGCGCTGGTCGAGGTACTGCAGCGCAGCATGGACGCGCAAGGAATTGCCTTTGCCCGGCAAAACCAGATGCTGGCCCTGCTGGCACCCATGCACAGCGACACCATCACGGTTCGCTAAACAGGAAGCATCATGAAAAAATTACTGATTTCCAGCGCCTTGCTGGTTCTATGCACAGGCGCGCTGGCCGGCAGCCTGAGCGTTGCGGTCGTTGACAAGGAAGGCAAACCCGTGCCTGACGCCATCGTGCGGGTCTTTCCATCTGACAAATCGGCACAGCCCAAGACAGCGTTGCCCGCGCAGGCCACCATCACGCAGGAAAAAATGCAGTTCCTGCCCAACGTGACGCTGGTGCCCGTGGGCGCCAAACTGAGTTTCATCAACAACGACCCGTGGGACCACCATGTGCGTTCGTCGCCTGCGGGCCTGGGCCAGTTCAATGCCACGCAGGCGGGCTTTGAATTGCGCCTTGAAGGCAAGAGCGCCGGCAAGCCGTCCAAACCCGCCGAGGTCACGCTGCCCAAGGCAGGCGCGCTGAGCGCCACGCTGCTGGGCTGCTTCATTCATGGCTCGATGCGCGGCTATGTCTATGCCAGCGAGACGCCCTGGGCCGCCAAGACCAGCGCCGAAGGGCTGGCCGTGTTCGACGACCTGCCCGAGGGCGCAGCGCAGGTGAAGGTCTGGCAGGCAGACCAGCTGATCGACCTGGCGCCACAGTCGTTCAGCGTGTCGGCGTTGCCCGGCAAGCTGGGCATGCAGCTTGGCGTGGTGCCTCGCCGACGCCGGAGTTAAACCTCCCGACACAAATACGGTGCCAATCGGCGTTGACAAAAACTTTCTCGAAACTTACTTTGAACGCCTCGCATGGAGGTTTTCATGTCATCAACCGGCCAGTTTCAGAACAGAAGGCCCTGGGACCGCGTCACGCTGGCGCAACTGCAGCGCGTCAAGCAGTGGCGTGAAGCGCAGTACGGTGCGCATCCGCTGGAGCGCCAGGTTTGGGAGGCGGTGCTGACGCTGTGGATGACGGGCTGGATGGGCTGGCTGCCTGCGTTTGCCTTCGACGCCGACTGGGCCTACCCGCTGTGTCTGTTGGGCATGTACGCACCCAGCCTGTATGTGTACTGGCGTGCGCGCGCCCATGCGTCGCAGCGTCTCAGGTGTGACTGGATTGATCTGCTTCGCTGATTAAAGTGCGGACATGAACAATCTCACCTGCTTCAAACTGACCATTTCCGGGCACATTGCCCACTTGGTGCTCAGCCGCCCCGATACGCTGAACACCATGAACCCGGCTTTCTGGCGCGAGCTGGACCAGGTGCTGATGCAGCTGCACAAGTCGGCCGACGCCCGCGTGCTGGTGATCTCCAGCACCGGCAAGCATTTCAGCGCGGGCATGGCGCTGGACACCTTTGCCGGCAGCAGCACGCTGGACGACCAGAGCGCCGAAGGCCGCGCCGCCATCTTCGACCTGCTGGCCGGCATGCAGGCCACGTTTACCCAACTCGAAACCCTGCGCATCCCGGTGATAGCCGCGATCCAGGGCGGCTGCATTGGCGGCGCAGTTGACATGGTGACGGCCTGCTGCCTGCGCTATGCCACGGCCGATGCGTTTTTCTGCATCCAGGAAATCAACATCGGCATGGTGGCCGACGTGGGCACGCTGCAGCGCCTGCCCAAGCTGATGCCGCTGGCGGTGGTGAAAGAGCTGGCCTATACCGGCCGCAAGCTGGGCGCCGCCAGGGCGCTGGCCTATGGTCTGGTCAATGAAGTGTTCGACTCGCCCGAAGCCCTGCTGGCTGGCGCGATGCAATGCGCCAGGGAGATTGCCGCCAAGCCGCCCGTTGCCATCTGGGGCACCAAGCAGGCGGTGCATTACGCACGCGACCATTCGGTGGACGACGCGCTCAAGCAGATGGGCTGGCTGCAAGGCGCGATCTGGAGCAACCAGCATGTGCGCGAATCCATGCGGGCGATGAAGGAAAAGCGCGCCGGCAGCTTTCCCGACCTCGCCGCACTTCAATATTTCAATGAAAACGGCCTGTAGCGCATACCGGGCTGGCGCAAGCAGCTATTGATTCAATAGCATTAACCCGCCTATCAACCGATCCGTTGCCAGAACCACCAGCTGGCCAGCAGGACCAGCAGCACCGATCCGCCGCGCACCACCACCTGGGCGTACCACGACCTGCCCACCAGCACCTGCGACACCAGCACCCAGCCCAGCACGGCCGTCAGCTGACCGGCTTCCACGCCCAGGTTGAACCCGGCCAGCGCCCAGGGCAGCAGCCCGCCGGGCGCTGCGGCTTCGAGCAGCAGGCCGGCAAAGCCAAAGCCGTGGACCATGCCAAACAGCAACGCCAGCACGTCAAAGCGGATCCATTTCACCGGCCGCAGGTTGAGCAGCGCGGTCACCACAATCGACAGCGCAATCGCCGGCTCGACCCACAGCGGCGACGCCTGCGTCAAGCCAAACGTCGCCAATATCAGGGTGATGGAATGGCCCACCGTGAAGGCCGTCACGGTGCGCAGCAGGGCCATCCAGGTGGCACGGTTGGCATAGACCGCCGCCCTGCGCTCAGGATGCTCGCGCAGCAGCGCGGCGGGTGGACTGCGCTGCAAACTCAGCTGCAGCGGCAGCACCAGCGCCAGCAGGAAAGCCAGATGGTCATAGCCCTGCAGCAAATGGTGAACCCCGAGGCTGAAATAGTCGCGCAGCGCCGACCAGCGGTTGGAGGCGCCGGGGCTCTGGGCCTGCGCACCGCCTTCGGCCACTGCTACGCTTGTCACCCCGGAACTGAGCAACAGGCTGCCCTGCTGCGGCGACACGGTGCTCAGCAGGTCCTTGCCGCCAATGCGGCCAGCCACCAGCAGGCGATGGGTCGAATCCTGGTCTTTCAGCAGTACATAGTGAAAGCGCAGGGCTTGTCCGGCGGGGCAGCGGGCGGTTGCTGCGGCGCGCAGATAAACACCATCGCTGCGGCGCTCCAGGCCGTCGCTTTGCCAATCGAGCCGGCACGCTCCCGGCGCGCCAGCGGGCACCTCCAGCCTGGCCTGCTGGTTGAACAAGGCCAGCGCCTGCGGCGTTGCGGCCTTGGCTTCGCCCCAGGTCACGCGGCCGTCGGCATTGGCGTCCATCGGCACGACCAGGTCCAGGTCCCGAATCGCCACCGCCAGCACGAACCTGAGGTCCCGGAGCGATCCGGCGCTTTCGGCACTTTCGGCGGCTGGCTGCTGCACCTCCAGGTAGGCATCACTGCCCTTGTGCGCCCGTGCGGGGCTGCAAGCCAGCCCCAGGGCCAGCGCCAGCAGCCAGCCGGTTTGCCTCAGCGGGCGAAGCAGCGCCCGCATCATTTGGCGGCCTTGGCCGTGGCGGCGATGGCCGCAAGTCGCACATCATGCAGGCCGGCCGCCTGAATGGCACTGCCAATTTCTGCCAGCGCCAGTTTGTCATTGGCCTGCCTGGCGCTTTGCAGCGCGACCCACCAGTCCAGCGGCTCGCGCTGCAGCTGGAGGTTGCGCCTGGCCAATGGCAGCGCACTTGCTGCATCGTCGTCCAGCCACAAGGCCGCCAGCGCCAGTTCGCGCCCGTGCAGCGTTGTGTCGTCACCGCGCCGCGCCAACTCGTCCATGCGCGACTGCAGCACCTGGCGCCCGGCTTTCCAGCGCGCATCCCCCAGGCGCTTCCAGGCGGTGGCCTGGCGCAGTACGACGGCATCGGTTTCAGGCAGCGGCGTGAGCAGCTTCAGCGCCTGGGCGGTCTTGCCGGTGCGCAGCAGCAGGTCGCTGAAGGCAATGGCGGTGTAAAGATCGTGCTCGGCCGCCAGGCTGCGCGTGTAGGCGTCGGCGGCTTGCGCATCGCGCCCAGAGCGCTCATCGCTTTCCGCCAGCAGCGACAGCAACCAGCTGCGCTGGCCGGCATCGGTGGTCTGGTTGATCAGCGCCTGAAAGCCTTGCCCTGCCATCGGGTTCTGGCCCTGCAGCGACTGGGTCTCCAGGCGGCAGGCGTCGGCATACAGCGCCTGACCTGCACGCGCCACCGCATCGCAGGCGGCCAGCGACTCGGCATAGCGGGACGAAAGGCGTTCGAGCGACGCCAGGTTCAGCCAGCCCTGCGCGTGGCCGGGTGCGCGCGCCAGCGCCGCCGTGAGCACCTTTCGCGACGCCGCAAATTCATGCCGGCCCTGCTGCACGGTGGCTTGCAAAACGGCCAGATCGGCGGGTGCATCAGGCCGGTCCCACCACGGGGCCAGCGTCGCCTGCGCACGGCCCCAATAGCGTGTGTCGCCGGTCTGCCGGGCCACGCCAATGTCTTCCCGGGCCTGCTTTGCCGCCGCCACCGGATCACTGGCCTGCACGCTGGCTGGCGACGCCGCAGTTGCCTGTGCCGGACGATGGCGCGTCACGGCCGGCAGGACTTCCAGAACTTCATCGTCGCGCACGGGCTGCACCGCAGTCGCCGCTGCGGCATTGATCTGTACCGCCAGCAGCAAACCTGCCAGCGCCATGAGTTTGGAAAAACGTTGCATCTTCGGTGCTTTCATCGGCGCAGACATCAGGCGCAGCACACCGGCCCACAAGCCGGTGCGCTGCCATCACCCAAAAAATTTACAAAAAAAAATGGCCCGGCAATCGATGCATCTCGACTGCCGGGCCACATCACCCCTTGCGTTTACTGCAAGGGTGCCGGTTCCGAGGTGTCGTCAGCCGCCAGGGTCAGCGGGTTGACGTCAACCGGGTCGGTGTTCTCGCCATTGCTGGCGATCAGTCCGTTGATGTAGCCGACCACATCGGTGATGGTCTGGGCGACCGGCCCGGGCGGCGGACCACCGGCGCCATGGTCGTCGTTGTTGCCGCCGCAGCCGGCGAGCAGCGCGGCGGACAGCGCGGCGCCGGCCATCAGTCTTGCGTTAATGGTGAACATGGTGTTTCCTTGTCTGGCGGGCCAATTACTTGGTGCCCGCAAGCGGGGTGTTGAGGTAAGGGAAAACCTGCTTGAAGTCGGTCGCGCTGGCACGCACACCGTCCACAAAGGCCACGCCGCCGGCCGGTGCATCGGCGGGCTTGCAGCCCACCTTCAGCTTGTCGGTGTCGCCGGTCAGCACGCACAGCGCGCCCATGGCCACCCGCAGCGACACGTCCACCACGTCGTCGCCCAGGCGACGGCCGTTCGGGAAGCCGGCGTTGTCGCCTGCCGCCACGCCCAGCGCATTTTGCGAAGCAGCTGGCGTGGCAGCAATCGACGTGTTCAGCCGCAGCATCTCGGCCAGCGGACCGCCCATGCCCAGGCCCGTGATGTTGGCCGGCCGGTTGACCGTGGGCAGTCCGGTCAGGAAGGCGCTCATCAGGTCGGTGCGCGGGAAGTTGGTGGGCGCCTTGGCGCCAAACAGCTTTTCAAGCAACGCGGGCAGCGTCGGATTGGTCACGTAGTCGGCAAAGTTTGCGGCATCGTTGAACGGCTTGTTACCGTTGAACTTGTCCTTGTCCTTCAAGCCGATCACGACCTCGTTCACCAGCGGCATGCCCAGACGCGACACCTGCGTCCAGGCACCACCGGCTTTTTCGCTGGCCTGCAGGCCGGACGGCGGTGCGCCATTGAGCAGGCGGCCCTGGCGCAGGCTGGCCGTGGTCCAGCCGCCAATGACCTTTTCACTGCCCTGCGTCAGGCAGCTGGCCGGCACTTCAAGCGCCAGCGAGGTGACGTTCTTGTCTTCCAGTTCGCCGAACTTGCCGCCTGCTGCCGCATTGGCCTCGTTGGTGATGAAGGAAGCAGGCGCGTTGACCAAATCGAAAATCACACCCAGGTTGACCGAGAACGCTTCCTTGCGCTGGCCGACAAATACCTTGCCGGGCGTGGCGCAGCCGGGAATGTTGATGCTCTGGATGTAGGAGTTGGCATAGCCTTCGTAGCTGCCGCCGGGGAAGGTCTTGGTGCCGATGTAGTCGATCGGCTTGCCAAAGGTCTTGCCGCCACCAGCGGTCGTGACGGCCTCGCGTTTTCCGCTGCGGCGGTCGCCGCGTACCACGTTCAGGGTGAAGCTTTCGGTGTAGCTCAGCGGCGCGTCGGGGGCATTGGTCACGGCGCCAGCCTGGCGCAGGGGAATCGACACGTTCTTGCCGCCGATGGGCAAGGTGATGCCGGCGCCATTGTTGGCCAGTTCGTTCTTGAACTGGAACTGGAAGGTGATGTCTTCCTTGCCGTCACCGTTGTTGTCCAGATGGATTTCATACAGCGCGTTCGGGTCGAGCGAGAAATAATTGGGGCCGCCGTAGGCATCCTGCAGCGGCAGGTAGTTGGCAATCAGCGTGACGTTGCCGGTCTTGCCCGCCTCGTAGCTGTTGAACATGTAGAAGTCGGTGCCATCGACCTTGGGGGCGGTGGTGATGAACGGCGCTTCGCGGTGGCTAGACGCCATGGCGCCGCCGGCGGCGGCGAGCAGCAGGCACGCGCTGGCGATACGCCCAATTTTCGTTTTCATGTTGATCTCCTTGTTTTCGGGTTTACAGCGGTTGCTGTGCCAGAAGGTACGTCAACCAGCTGCAAACCGGATTCAGGAGAAATTCAAAACAGGGTTAGAGGCGAATTCGTCCTACAAATTGGCGCTGGAACACGTCTGGAATTGTTACTTGGCCAAAAAAGCGGGAAATGTCGGGTTACGCCTTCGGCTAACCCGACCTGCGCAAGAGCTTCGCAGTTTCGCAGGTCGGCCTGGCGAAGCGCAAGCCGATATCTGCAAGCAAAAACAGCACTTTGCGCACACCCCATAATCGTGATCAGCTATCGATTAAATAGCAATCACTGCCGCGCCGTACGCACATTCGGCGGCATGGCCTGCGGGTGGCTGGTGCGAAACGGGTTGATGTCGAGCCCGCCCCGTCGCGTGTAGCGCGCATACACCGTCAGCTTGACCGGCTTGCAGCGCGTCCAGAGGTCCATGAAGATGCGCTCGACGCACTGCTCGTGGAATTCGTTGTGGTTGCGGTAGCTGACGAGGTACTGCAGCAGCCCTTCCTGGTTGATCTGCGGGCCGCTGTAGCTGATGCGCACGCTGCCCCAGTCGGGCTGGCCGGTCACCAGGCAGTTGCTTTTCAGCAAATTGCTGGTCAGCACCTCGGTCACCGGCGGCTCGTCAAACACGGCGCTCAGCAGGTCGGGTGCGGGCGTGTAGCGGGTGCATTCCACATCGAGCCGGTCGAGGCTCAAGCCGTCGAGTTCTGCCACGTCCTCGCGGTCAAATAGCTCGGGCAGCAGCAGCCTCACGCCCACCGTCGCGGCATGCGGTGCGCCGCGCCAGGCGGCTTCGCTGATGTCGGCGCGCAGCCGCGCCTGCACGGCGGATGCATCGGCAAACCGGGTGTTGTTGAAGCTGTTCAGGTAGAGCTTGAAGGACTTGCTTTCCACGATGTTGGACGACTCGCAAGGCACGGTGAAATGCGCCAGCGCCAACTGCGGCTTGCCGCGCAGGTTGAGCCAGCTCAGCTCGAACGCGGTCCACAGGTCGGCGCCGAAAAACGGCGGCGCGGCGCCCACACCGATTTCCTCGCGCTTGGCCAGGCGCGGAATCGGAAACAGCAGCGATGCGTCGTACTGGTCCACGTAGGCGGACGATTTGCCAAGTTCGGAATGCTCAGGAAGGTTCATGTTTCGGTGCAGAGGTTGTCGGGTTGGCCGCATCAAGGTGCGGAATCAGCAAGGCCAGCAGGCGCTCGACCACGCCGGGCGGCAGGTCATGGCCCATGCCGTCGATGCCGGCCAGGTGCGCACCGGGAATGCGGCGGGCGGTGTCTTCGGCGCAGGCGAACGGCACCAAGGGGTCGGCCTTGCCGTGGACCACCAGCGTCGGGATGGTTTTCAGCCCGGCGAGTTCATCGGCGCGGTTGCGGTCGGCCAGCACGGCGACCATCTGCCGCATGATGCCGACCGGGTGCAGGCTGCGCCGGGCGGCCGCGCCGACAAGGTCGCGCCACTCGGCGTCGCGCATCGGGAAGCCGGGGCTGCCAATGGCCTTGAAGACACGCACCGAATGGTCGATGGCCGCATCCAGTCCTTTGCCGGCGGGCCGGCTCATCAACACGCGGCTGACCTCGGGGCCAGGCCCGGGCGCGCGCCGCTCGAACTCATGACGCTGGCCAGGCTCAGCACCCGTGCCGGCGCCAGCAAGGCCAGGCGCTGGGCAATCATCCCGCCCATGCTCGCGCCGACCACATGTGCTTTGCCGATGTCCAGGGCATCAAGCACGCCCAGCGCGTCCTGCGCCATGTCGCGCAGGCTGTAAGGCGGCGTGATGCGCCAGCCGAGCCGGTATTTCAGCCCCGCCCACAGCACCCGGGGCTTGCCCAGCGCATCGAAATGCTGGCTCAGCCCGGCGTCCCGGTTGTCAAAACGCACCACCCGGTAGCCCGCGTCAAGCAAGGCCTGCACCAGGGCCGGCGGCCAGGCAATCAGCTGCATGCCCAGGCCCATGATGAGCAGTACGGCAGGACGCGGCCGGCCCTGTGCATCAAAGCCAGGGCCGCTGTCCTCGATTTCGATATCGATGCCGTTTGCTCTTTTTTTCATAGCTGTATATGCAGTATTGACAAGCGGAAACTTGATGATTGACCAATATTCATCGTGAGCGGGCGCTGTGGCAAATTCAAGCGCCCTGCGAGCGCCTGAACACCAGCCGGTCGATGACCGACGCGCCGGCATCGAATGCATAGCCTTCCACCTCAAAACCCTTCAGCTGATCCACCGTGGTCAGCCTGTTTTCAACAGCGTAGCGCACCATCAGGCCGCGTGCGCGCTTGGCCATGAAACTGATGACCTTGTACCGGTCGCCCCGGAATTCCTCGAACACGCAGGTCACCACCCGCGCCTTCAGCACCTTGCGGCTGACCGACTTGAAGTATTCCTCGCTGGCCAGGTTTATGATCACGGGCGACACGTCGGAGGCGGCGCGTTCGTTCAGGTAGTCCGCAATCTGCGCGCCCCAGAACTGGTAGAGGTTCTTGCCCTGCGCCGTCACCAGCGGCGTGCCCATTTCCAGCCGGTAAGGCTGCATCCAGTCGAGCGGCCGCAGCACGCCATACAGGCCGCTCAGGATGCACAGGTGCTGCTGCGCCCACTCCAGTTGCGCTTCGCTCAGGGTTTTCGCGTCCAGCCCCCCATACACATCACCATTGAAAGCGAGCGCGGCCTGCTTCGAGTTGCTGGCGGTGAAGCGGGGCGACCAGGCTTCGTAGCGCGCCGCATTCAGCGCGGACAGCGCATCCGAGAGCTTCATCAGCGAGGCGATTTCCTGCGGCGACTTGGCGCGCATCACGCCGATCAGCTCGGCGACCTGCCGGATGAACAGCGGCTGGCTGTGCGGCACATGGCCAGCGGGCGTGGCGTAGTCGAGGGCTTTGGCGGGGGACAGCAAAAACAGCATGTTTCGAATTCTTCAGAATACACAAAAGGCCTGACTTTACACAGCTACAACCGCCAACCCATGCGGCAGGTTTCAAAGCCCTGCGCTTGAGCGTCGCTGCACCGCGATGCAGGTCAGCCCGGTCGAATAAAATCAGGCCTATTTTTCTCAGCCCCGCGCCCGCCCATTCCACACACAACCCAAGGCGGCATCCCTGCGATGCCGTTTTTCATTGCCCCATGACCCAAGCTGCCCCCCCTGCCCCGACCGCCCCTGCCACCGACGCTGTCAAGGTGTTTCCCCCCACGCCGGGACTCGACAGCCTTGCCAAGTCCTTCGAGCCTGCCGAGATTGAGAAGCACTGGGGGCCGCTGTGGGAGCAAAGCGGCCAGTACGAGCCGACGCTGGACGCCGCCAAACCGTCATTCGCCATCCAGCTGCCGCCGCCGAATGTGACCGGCACGCTGCACATGGGCCATGCGTTCAACCAGACCATCATGGATTCGCTGGCCCGCTACCACCGCATGTGCGGCGACAACACGCTGTGGGTGCCCGGCACCGACCACGCAGGCATTGCCACGCAGATCGTCGTCGAGCGCAAGCTGCAATCCGAAACCGGCAAGACCCGCCACGACATGGGCACCAGCCCCGCCGAGGCGCGCAAGAACTTCGTCAGCAAGGTCTGGGAGTGGAAGGAAGAGTCCGGCTCGACCATCACGCGCCAGATGCGCCGCATGGGCGACTCGGTGTCGTGGAAGCATGAATACTTCACCATGGACCCGAAAATGTCCAAGGTCGTTACCTCGACCTTCGTGCAGCTGTACGAACAGGGACTGATCTACCGGGGCAAGCGGCTGGTGAACTGGGACCCGGTGCTGAAATCCGCCGTGTCCGACCTGGAAGTCGAAAGCGAGGAAGAAGACGGCTTCATGTGGCATATCCGCTACCCGCTGGCCGACGGCTCGGGCGACATCACGGTCGCCACGACGCGCCCCGAAACCATGCTGGGCGACGTGGCCGTGATGGTGCATCCGGAAGACGAACGCTACATGCACCTGATCGGCCAGCAAGTCACGCTGCCGCTGTGCGACCGCACTATTCCGGTGATTGCCGACGATTACGTGGACAAGGACTTTGGCACCGGTGTGGTCAAGGTCACGCCCGCACATGATGCGAACGACTATGCGGTGGGCCAGCGCCATCAACTGCCCATCATTTGCGTGCTGAGCCTGGACGCCGCCATCAACGACAACGCACCCGAAAAATACCGCAGAATGGACCGCTTCGTCGCCCGCAAGGCCGTCGTGGCCGACCTGGAAGCGCAGGGTTTCCTGGTCGAGGTCAAAAAACACAAGCTGATGGTGCCGCGCTGCACCCGCACCAGCCAGATCATCGAGCCGATGCTGACCGACCAGTGGTTTGTCGCCGTGAACAAGGTCAGCGACCAAGACCCGACCGGCAAATCCATTGCCCAGAAAGCCATTGACGCGGTGGACAGCGGCGCGGTCAAGTTCGTGCCCGAGCAGTGGGTCAACACCTACAACCAGTGGATGGGCAACATCCAGGACTGGTGCATCTCGCGCCAGCTCTGGTGGGGCCACCAGATTCCGGCCTGGTATGACGAAGACGGCAAGGTTTATGTGGCCGAAAACGAAGCCGCCGCGCAAGCCCAGGCCGCAGGCAAAACCTTGCGCCGCGATGAAGACGTGCTGGATACCTGGTATTCATCGGCGCTGGTGCCCTTCTCGTCCCTCGGCTGGCCGGAAAAGACGAAAGAGCTGGATCTGTTCCTGCCTTCGAGCGTGCTGGTCACCGGCTACGACATCATCTTTTTCTGGGTCGCCCGGATGATCATGATGACGACGCACTTCACCGGCCAGGTGCCGTTCAAGCACGTGTACATCCACGGCCTGGTGAAGGACGCGCAGGGCAAGAAGATGAGCAAGTCCGAGGGCAATGTGCTTGACCCGGTGGACCTGATCGACGGCATTGAACTCGCGCCGCTGCTGGACAAGCGCTCGCAAGGCCTGCGCAAGCCCGAAACCGCGCCGCAGGTGCGCAAGAACACCGAAAAGGAATTCCCGGCCGGCATTCCCGCTTACGGCGCCGATGCGCTGCGTTTCACCTTTGCGTCGCTGGCCAGCCTGGGCCGCAGCATCAACTTCGACAGCAAGCGCTGCGAAGGCTACCGCAACTTTTGCAACAAGCTCTGGAACGCCACCCGCTTCACGCTGATGAACTGCGAAGGCCAGGACTGCGGCTTGAACGAGCACACCAAAGCCCAATGTGCGCCCGGCGGCGAGATGGAAAACTACCTTGACTTCTCGCAGGCCGACCGCTGGATTGCCTCGACCATGCAGCGCGTCGAGCTGGAAGTCGCCAAGGGCTTTGCCGACTACCGCCTGGACAACGTGGCCGGCCACATCTACCAGTTCATCTGGGACGAGTTCTGCGACTGGTACCTGGAAATCGCCAAGGTGCAGATCCAGCAAGGCAGCGACGCGCAAAAGCGCGCCACGCGGCGCACGCTGATCCGCACGCTTGAAGGCATCCTGCGGCTGGCGCATCCCTTGATTCCGTTCATCACCGAGGAACTCTGGCAAAAGGTCGCGCCCGTGGCCGGCAAGGCCGGGCCGTTCATCGGCCAGGCGCCCTACCCGCAAAGCCAGCCCGAAAAGATCGACCCGCAGGCCGAGGCGCATGTCGCGAAGCTGAAAACACTGGTCGATGCCTGCCGCAACCTGCGCGGCGAAATGAAGGTCTCGCCCGCCACACGCCTGCCGCTGCTGGTCGTGGGCGACAACGCCTTCATCAATGCCGTGGCGCCCGTGCTCAGATCACTGGCCAAGCTCAGCGAGGTCAAGCTGTTTGCTACCGAGGCCGAATGGGTGCTGGCCGCCGAGGCCGCGCCCGTGGCCGTGGTCGGCGATGCGCGCGTCTGCCTTTACATGGAAGTCGATGTGGCCGCCGAAAAAGCCCGGCTGGGCAAGGAAGCGGCGCGGCTTGAAGGCGAGCTGGTCAAGGTGCAGGCCAAGCTGGCGAATGAAACCTTCGTCGCCAAGGTGCCGCCTGCCGTGCTGGAAACGGAACGCAGGCGGCTGACGGAATTCACCAGCACGCTGGAGAAGATTCGCGAGCAGCTGGCACGGCATCAATAATGCAACAGCTCATCACATTTCTACGATTTCACGGGGTTGGCTCAGGCCGGTCCGGGACATAGTCTGACACGGGCCAAGCCTTCAAAGCCAGACAATCGGTCCTTAATTTTTCAAGAAACGCCCATGCAAAAACCCATTCTGAGAAAAGCTGTGTTTCCTGTCGCCGGCCTCGGAACCCGCTTTCTGCCCGCAACCAAGGCAAGCCCCAAGGAAATGCTGCCCATCGTGGACAAGCCGCTGATCCAGTACGCGGTGGAAGAAGCCTATTCAGCCGGCATCCGGGACATGATTTTTGTGACCGGAAGGAATAAGCGCGCCATCGAAGACCATTTCGACACAGCGTACGAGCTGGAAACCGAACTGGAAAAGGCGGGCAAACATGAATTGCTGGCGCTGGTGCGTTCGGTCCAGCCCGACGACATGACCGTTGCCTTTGTCCGCCAGCCCCGCTCGCTGGGTCTGGGCCATGCCGTGCTGTGCGCCGAGCACCTGGTCGGAAACGAGCCGTTCGCCGTCCTGCTGGCAGACGACCTCATGGTCGGCCCGCAAGGCGGGGTGTCGATCATGGCGCAGATGGCCGAGCAGTTCCGGGAGCTTCAGCAATCGGTGCTGGCGGTGCAGGAAGTGCCGGCCGAGCAAACACAGCGCTACGGCATCGTGGCGGGTGAAATGGTGGGCGAGCACCTGATGAAGATCAGCCACATGGTCGAGAAACCGGCACCCGAGGCCGCGCCTTCACGCATGGCCGTGGCCGGCCGCTACATCCTGACGCCAGCCGTTTTCGACCAGATCCGCAACCAGACCCAGGGTGCAGGCGGAGAAATCCAGCTCACCGACGGCATTGCCGGGCTGATGCAGCACGAAAGTGTTTACGCATTCCAGTACCAGGGCAAGCGCTACGACTGCGGCAGCAAGGAAGGCTTCCTGGAAGCCACGGTGGAGCTTGCCTTGCAGCACCCCGAAATCGGCGCGTATTTCAGGAACTACCTGGACCACCTGCAGATCGGCTGGTCGGGCAAGGAACGCCGGGCTGAAAACCTGCAAAAGTAGCGGCGCAAGGCCTGGTTCCTGTATGCCCTGAAAGCCCTGAAAGCGGCAATCAGTCGGGGAGCGATCTGCCCGGTCTTGTCAAGGCAAGCTGGGATCAGCGGCGCTTGAGTACATGAATGAACTCGTTACCGACGATTTGCTGATCCAGCAAGTCATTGCCGGTCTGTTTGGCAAACGCCTGAAAGTCCCTGGCTGATCCGGCATCGGTTGACACCACGCGCAGCAACTGGCCGCTTTCCATGGCTGCCAGCGCTTTCTTGGCCTTCAGGATGGGCAGCGGACAGTTCAGGCCGCGGGTGTCGAGTTCTTTGTCGATGTTCATGGATGTCTTTGTTGCCAAACCCTATTTTCACGCAGGAAACACACCGGTGGACAGGTAGCGGTCGCCCCGGTCGCAAACAATGAACACGATCACCGCATCCTTCACCGTTTTGGCGATTTCCTGCGCCACCCAGCAGGCCCCGGCGGCCGAGATGCCGGCAAAGATGCCTTCCTCGCGCGCCATGCGCCGGCACATGTCTTCGGCATCCAGCTGGCTGACCAGGACCAGTTGATCGACGTTGCGCGGGTCGTAAATCTTCGGCATGTAGGCTTCGGGCCACTTGCGGATGCCCGGAATGCGCGAACCTTCACTCGGCTGCGCGCCAATGATGCGGATGGCCGGATTTCTTTCCTTCAGGTAGCGCGACACGCCGGTGATGGTGCCGGTGGTGCCCATGGCGCTGACAAAATGCGTCACCGTGCCGGCGGTGTCGTTCCAGATTTCAGGGCCGGTGGTGTCGTAATGCACGCGCGGGTTGTCGGGGCTTGAAAACTGGTCCAGCACCCGGCCCTTGCCGTCCTGCTGCATCCGCTCGGCCAGATCGCGCGAATATTCAATGCCGGCGCTTTTCGGCGTGAGGATCAGTTCGGCGCCAAAGGCCTTCATGGTCTGGGCGCGCTCGATGCTCAGGTCCTCCGGCATGATCAGGATCATGCGGTAGCCCTTGATCGCGGCGGCCATGGCCAGCGCAATGCCGGTGTTGCCCGACGTGGCCTCGATCAGCGTGTCGCCGGGCCGGATCTCGCCACGCGCCTCGGCGCCCTGGATCATGGCCAGCGCCGGCCGGTCCTTGACCGACCCGGCCGGGTTGTTGCCCTCCAGTTTGCCCAGAAGGATGTTGCCGCGTACGGTGTTTTCGGCGGCAGCGATTCGCTGCAGTGCGACCAGCGGTGTTTTTCCGATGGCGTCTTCAATCGTTGGAAATTTCATAGCCCACTACTGTGCCATAATTTCGTTCTAAACTTTTTACCGCCCGGGTGGTGAAATTGGTAGACGCAGGGGACTCAAAATCCCCCGCCGAAAGGCGTGCCGGTTCGATTCCGGCCCCGGGCACCACAGACAAGGCCGCACAGTTCCAAAGACGTGCGGCCTTTTTGTTGGGCGTGTCTCAGAGCCGTATGGGCATCAGCCGCAACCACAGCACAAAAGTGGCGGCCCCCGCAATCGTCCAGGCAAAGTTTTCAGCGTCGCCACCCTGTCCGGTGAAATGCAGATACATCTCCTTGGCAAAGCCCAGCCCGACCGGCGTCAGGGCGGCCGCAATGATGCCGAAAGGCGAGGCCAAAGCCGCGCAGGCCATACCTGCGAAAAAATGCAATATTTTTGTTTTGGGGAACATGGTGATGTGTCTCTTGAGACGCATCATAGGTGTTCAGGCAACCTGACCAGGGCACCCTTATCTTGCAGATGGGCAGGCGCTGTCGGCCCAACGCCTGCACACCACCATGACGGCCACCCCCAAAATGGCTCCCGCCATGTCGATGCCCACATCGAGCAGACGCGGATGACGGTCAACGGCCAAAAACTGCAGCGCCTCGGTCAGCAGTGCCAGGGTCAGCGCCAGCAACAGCACCCACCGTGCCGGACAGGCCAGAGGCCGCATCATCAGCAGCAGCGACATGCCGCAAAACACCACGAAATGCGCCCAGGACGACAACGAAAAAGGAACGTTCAGACTGTGCTCCACCCCGTTGCGCCACGCATTGGGCATTTGCGTGCCGACGAGAAGCGCAAGAAAGTGCAGGGCATTGAGGAAAAAGCCGCTATCTTATGCAATCAGCAGCGCGCTGCAGGGCCAGGCTATCCAGGCTTGCACGGAGTATGGGCATACACAGCAAGCAGTACTTTCCTGTAACTTTGGCAACTGGAAAGAAAAATCCCCGCTCAAGGCGGGGATTGTCCCAAACCGGGGTTAAGCCGCTATGCGCTTAATTGCCAGCGCCAGTAGCGCCAGTGGCTGCCACCAGGGTGACACTGCCAATGGTGAAGCTGTTCAACGTCACCACGCCTGTGGCGCTGATCGACACAGACACAGTAATGGGTTTGGAATTGATAGTACCCAGCAGCAAGGTGACAGTCGTGGGGGTGGCAATGCCATCGCCCTTGATGCCAGCGGTGGCCACGGACAGGGTGCAAGGTTTAACCGTGAACGTCTTGCCCTGTGCCAGAGGATGGCTGGGGGCAAAACTGGACTGTGACACCGTGAAAATGCATGACCCGAAAGTCATGGAACCCGATGCCGTACCTTCAGCCGAATTGATGGCGAACGAAGGCGTTGTGCCATTGCCTGAAAGCTTAAGGGATGTGGCCGAAGTAGTGCCAAAGGCAGGAACGCCCGTGCTGAAGTCAAAGCTCTTGTCCAGCACGCTGTTGACCAATGTCGCGCCCGTTTGTGGCGTGATCTCGGCTGAAAGGCTGCTGCTGGCAATGGGCGCAGGCGAAAGCTGCCCGTTGTCGCTGCTGCCGCCACAGGCGGACAGCAAGGCGCTGCCGCTCAAGACCAGACAGGCCAGGGAAACTTTATTGAACTTCATAAAAAATCCTTAAAAAATATCAATATTGATACAAGCACACACCAAAGCATGGACCGGGAAGGTCCATGCTTTTCCTGAAAATTCAATCAATCTGGTCTCGTGCATAAAGATAGAAAGACTCCCGCAGACGCTGGACCTGGCCCGTGATGTCGGCCGGCGCAATGCGGCCCGAGTTGAGCAGTTCCACTTCAGGCTTGTAATTCAGGTCCACCGGCCGCACGGCCGAGCTGTCCACAAAATTGCCCGCGTTGGAGGCGTTGGTCTGACGCGTGCGGATCGACTGCGCATACCTGGCAGTGCCGGTGAGCTGAACCGGCCCCGCCGCCATGCCCTGGCGCGGCGTGAGCGGCAGGTTCAGCTCCAGGCCCACGAAGGTGTTTTTGCCGCCTTTGCGCGCGAACAGCTGTACGGCCACATCGCCAAACCAGCGCGTGAACACCACCGACGGCCCGGTGGAACGGTCGGTATATTGCTGGTAGCCGGCCTCGACCCAGGTTTCAGGGCTGAAACGCCAGCGATAGGAACCCGCATAAGCCTCCACCGTGCGCGGCCGCGCATCGTCCGGGCGCCGCAGGTAACTGCCCTTGAGGTGAACCGTGTCGGCGCGCCAGGGCAAGAACAGGATCGATTCGCCCTCGGCGCCCAGGCCGTCATGGTCAAACTTCCCTGCGCCCACGCTGGTGAACAGGCGCGGGTCCAGCCAGAACGACTGCTGCAGCGCCAGTGTTCTCAAGCCATTGCGCTGTCGCGACGTGGCGAACACCCGTCCCGGCTCGGTGTTGGAGCTGTTGGTGATGCGCTGCACCACGTCGGCATAGACCTCCGCGCCCTTCCACAGGCTCGCCGTGCTGCGCACATTGGCCGCCAGCGAATAATCGAAGGCGCTGAATTCAGTACCCAGCGCGTAACTGAGCAGCGGCTTGACTTCCACGCGCAGCCAGTTCTGGCGGCGGCCGGCCCCGGCCTCTCCTGCAGCCCACTGCACCGCCGCGTCGTCATAACCGGGCATCCGGCCAAAGTCCATGGTGTCTTTCACGCGCGCCGCATCGCCATCGCGCAGAAAGCTGCGGTAGGCCGCCACCTCGACAGAGGTTTCAAGCACCTCCAGCCCCGCCTTGCGCGTTAGCACATGCACGCGGGTGGTGCCCGCTGGTGCAGCTTCAGCCGCCAGCCCCAGCACGATGCCCAGGGCATCGGCCTCGTTGTGCAGATAGCGATGGTTTTCATACTCCACCACCAACTCGTTGTTGCCCCGCATCCCGACGCGTACCCGGTCCAGGCCGGTGGCGCGCAAGGCCCGCGCCAGGCTGTCCAGCCGGTCCTGCGGCGTGGCCACCATGGCGCCCGCCGGCACAGCATCTTCCAGCGCAGCCAAAGGCCGGATGGCCGCATCGGTTCGGCGCTGGCGTGCCTTGTCGGCCATGCCCAGCGGCACGACCAGCGACACATTGACGCTGGTGGCATTGGCCGAACGCCCTGCCAGGGTGGTGGCGCCGAAAGAGCGCTGCAGCGTGCCCACCAGTTGCCCGTCACCCAGCCAGGGCAATTCCTCCGAGTAATACCGCAGGCCGGCATGCTGCTGCGTGCCGTCGGTTTCTGCCAGCAGCGTGGCGCGGCTGCTGCCCAGCTTGAGCTCGGCCCCGCCAAACACGCCGTCGAGCACCTTGGCCCCGCCTGTCCGCGCCTTGCCCTGGGCATAGCCCAGCGACCAGCGCAGCGGACCGACCTCATCGCTTGCCACCGCATATCTGGATTTGAAAAACACCGCGCCGCCGCTGATGTCGGTCGCGCCCACGGCCAGGGTGGGTACACCGGGCAGGTCGATCGGCAACTGCCATTTGAGATTGGCCGAGATGTCGCTAAGGCCGTTGCCCCCTGTCAGGCTGGGCGCGCCGGGCGCCAACGCCCGGCGGCTGGAATATTCAGCGAACCGTCCGAAAAGCTCGACCCCGGGCAGCAGGCCAATGCCCAGCGAATAGTTTTGCTGGCGGCTGAACATCCCCAGTTTCGGGTCCTGATAGTTACCCATACTCAGCGCCAGGTCGCCCGAATTCAGCACATAGGCCGACGGAATCGTCAGCCCCCCCGTGGCTCCCAGACTCGCCACACCCAGCCCCTCGGCCAGCGCGGCGGCAGGCAGCATGGCCAGCCCCATAAGGGCAAGTGACGTCTGGTGGATGCGCTGCAGGCCGCCTGTCCTGAAATTCATGGTGATCCTGCTGCGGTTTAATGGCCACCAAACCAGTGGCAGCCTGCAAATCGAAAAGAAATTAAAGTTCCGTGTTTGAAGTGTAATATTTAATTCAAATCATTAAAAGTGAAATAGAAATTAATAGTGCAGAAATCAAACATTTCAGCAATTTGTTAATTTTTTATTGTGTGGACTGCAATTTTTCAAGGCTTGAAAATACAGTTGGCCTAAGCAAAAAGGCCAAAAGCAGCGCACCTCAGGAATTAAACCCGATTTTTCATTGAATCAGGCTTTTCCGCATGTCCAGCAAGGTTTTACAGCTATGAATACAGGAGCAATAAAGCCTGACTTTGCAAGTTTGGCAAAACCTTGCGGCTGCCAAGGAGTCTTGCCTCAACGCTGAATTAACAGGTCGTTCAGGTCTTGCTTCGGGCGATGCATTTCACTTCCGGGCCATGCACGGCCTGCAACACTTGTCCGGATCTTTTGGCTGTTGAGTCGGGATGCGTCCCACAGGAAGCAGCCTGGCTTGCTGATTTAACGGAAACATCAATTCCAACAAGCAGTTGCGATTTTTCAGGACCGGTTGTCCATGCGCGTCAATTCAGGCCGGCGGACCAGCCCGAAGCCGGATCACAAGGCGAGCCAGATGGACCACCGCCCATCCCAACGCCAGCCCCACGGCATCGGCCACCACGTCGCGCCAGTCGGCAGAACGGCTGGGTGTGAAGGACTGCAGGACCTCGATCAAGACGCCATAGGCCAGCAGGCCGGCAAGCACCGCCATTGTCCGGCCCGGAAAAGCGCGCATTCCCAACAGCGCCATGACAGAAAACGCCAGAAGGTGGTTGGACTTGTCCCAACCGGTGCTGGGAATGGGAACGTCTGTCGGCACGAGAGCCAGCACCAGCACGGCCAGCACGCACGCGCCAAAAGCCAGTCGCCAGGCCAGCAAAGGGATGGGCTGGCGGCGCGGTTGCAGGGCAACAGGATTTGATGGATTCATGGTGATCAAACGGCTACCAGGCCTTATTGGAAACAACAGCCATACGCATTTATCGCTTTGAATTTCTGTAAAAATTTTTGTCACTTCCGTGTGCGAGCAAAATTATTGCCGCTTCCCCGACCTCATGAGCCAGCAACCACTGCTGCGTGTTGTGCTTGTATTTCACAACCCTGACGCCAGCAAGATCACCCTTTTTCATGTCCCCGGCTTCGGGTTGGTCCACAAGCGCGCGCAACTGCTCATCCAATGCATTCTTCTCTGCCGGATGCAAGCCCTTGATGTTGCGAGCGAACCTCGGGGTGACAAGGAATTTCATTCAATCAAACTTGCAATCGCTGAGCATGCCCGCAGCAGCCTCTTGCCGGCTGATCAGGATTTCACGAATCATGCCCACCGGCAGATCTGGATTGTCCTCAGCGGATTTACCAAGTCGTGCCCAATACTCGATTTGCTTGGTGACCGAGCGGTGCATGGCCGCTGCGCAGGGGCGGGCTGAGTCCACCAGTTGGCCCGAAATCTTGAGTGCTGAAGGCATTGGATTCTTCAAAAATAAGTTGGAATTAAAAGCCATACAGTTTCATATTGCAACCTTGTGCATGACATTTGAATGGCATTTTCATGATTTGGAGATGACAGCAATTTCATTGTCAACCAGCCAAGCGCTCGCTGAGTGCATGCAGACACAACGAAGGATAAAACGGGCTCAGTTCAAGCAACTGCAAAATGCATTCCTAAAGTCTCAAGCCCGCAACGACAGCCGAGCCGCCACCGAGTAAGCGGCAAGCCCCATCCACTCGTGCAGCACCAACTGCCAGCGCACAGCACCGCGCGCCAGCGAATAGTCCGTCCAGCGCGAAAACCCGACACTGCGGTAATCCATCGGGGACGGCGCTATATTCCAGCCGACGGCCCTGAAAACGGCCAGCGCCCGGGGCATGTGCCGGGCCGACGTCACCAGCAGCCAGGGCTGCGTGATGTCAACACCTGGCACCGCCGCACCCAGCACGGCGTTTTCATAAGTGGTGCGCGAAGCTCGCTCGTACAGCACCCGATCAGCGGGCACGCCCATGCGCTTGAAAAACGCCTCGGCCTCGTCGGCTTCAGTCGGGCCACTGGCCCACCACTTGCCGTCGCCGCCGGTAAAAAGCAGCCGCAAGTGGGGGTGTTGACGCAGCAGCGTGACCGCAGCTTTCAAACGCTCCTTCGAACCACCCAGCACCACCACCCCGGTGTAAGCCTGCAGTTGCCCGGCCACCACCGCCATTGGCGCGGGGTGGCGATTTTCGAGGTTGCGCAGCACGGCATCAGGCAGCGGCAACCAGCCCACCAATGCCGTCAAGCCCAATGCGAGCAGCAACAAACACCGAGCAGCGGCAGGACGCCGGAACCACCACCACAGCGCCAGCAAAAACGACACAGCCGCCCAAATGAGCGGCTGCGTGAAGAGGGAGAGAATTTTTGAAAGATAAAACAAAGACCCCAATCAGGACAAAAGTAGGCTAAATTCATGATGAAATCAGCCTCTAGCGCAACATCAGCGGGCGCAAGCAGCTATAAATAAAGTAGCGTCATCGTAGGTCGGGTTAGCGCAGCGTAACCCGACATCTGCGCCTCCCGCACCCAGGCACGTCGGGTTACGCTTTGCTAACCCGACCTACGGGCCGGTCAGCCGCCACATCCCCCACCACGGCCAAGTACCGCTCAATCACCAGCCGCTCATCAAAGTTCTGCTCGACAAACGCGCGTCCACGCAGGCCCATGGTTTGGCGTTCTTCAGGCGCCAGGGCAACAAAACGCAGCAGCTTGTCCGCCAGATCCAGCGCATCGGCCGGACGGCACAAGAAGCCGGTTTCACCGTCAAGCACCGTGTCGCGGCAACCCGGCGCATCGGTGGTGATGACCGGGCGGGCCGTGGCGGCAGCTTCCAGTAAGGTACGGGGAACGCCCTCACGGTAAGACGGCAACACCACGCAGTCGGCCAGCACCAAAAATGGCCGCACATCGTCTGTCGGCCCCAGATATTCAACCACGCCTTCAGCCACCCAGGCTTCCACCTGCGTGCGGGGAATGGCCGACGGATTGGCCACATCCAGAAAGCCCAGCAATTGAAAGCGTGCGCCGGGGTGCAGCGCACGCACGCTGCGCGCGGCCTCTACATACTCGCCCACGCCCTTGTCCCACAACATTCGCGCCACCAGCAAAAACACCGGCGCATCAACAGCCCGCGCAATAGGCGCGGTGGGTGAAAAACGGCTCAAGTCAACGCCCGAGCCCGGCAAGCGCTCGGCCTGGCTTGCACGCACCAGCCCGCCATCGACAAACACCGCCATGTCATCCAGATTCTGGAAAAACACCCGGTGCGCGCGGCCAAAGGTCAGGCGGTACAGCGTCTTGGCCACCCGCGTGACCAGCGACTTGCGGATAAACGCCCGGCCCAGCCCCGACACATTGGGCACAAACGGAACGCGCAGCGCAATGCAGGCCAGCGCTGAATACAGATTGCCCTTGGGCGTGTAGCTCAGCACCAGGCTCACCTGGTGACGGCGAAACACCGCCCCCAGGCGCAGCACCGACTGCAGTTCGCGCACCGGATGCGTACCGCCGCCTGAAATTGGCACCGCCTCAAACGCAATGCCCGCGTCGCGGATGCGCTGGGCGTAGGCATCGTCCGGCGCCACCGCCACCACCGTGTGGGCGGCCGCCTGCAATGCCAGCATCAGGTTGAGGCGAAAGTTGAACAGATACCAGGCAGTGTTTGAAACGACAGCGATGTGCATCAGGTAGCGGGCCCATTTTCTTCAAGCCACGCCTGAAACATCAGCACGCACCATAAGTGCGGTGTCCAGTTGCGCTGGCCAGACAAATGCTCTGCCCACTTCTGCCGAATGGGTGCCGGGTGAAAGTAGCCTTCGCGCTCCAACCGTGCTTCATCCAGCAGCGACTCGGCCCAATCCCGCAACGGGCCGCGCAGCCAATCTTGCAGTGGCACGGCAAAGCCCATCTTCGGCCGTTCAATCAACTCTTTGGGTACATGCCGGTAAAGCACCTGGCGCAACGCCCATTTGGTTTGACCCTCTCGCAACTTCATGGCCTGCGGCAAGCGCCATGCAAATTCCACCACGCGGTGGTCCAGAAAGGGCACCCGCGATTCCAGTGATACCCCCATCGACGCCCTATCGACTTTCGCCAAAATATCGTCTGGCAGATAGGTGAGCATGTCCAGCGCCATCATTCGCTCAATCTCATCCAGCGCGGGCAAATCGGGCGCATTGCCGGTCAACAAGGTTGCGGGCTCAAGCCCGCCAATCACCACAGAAGCCGGATCATGCCAATGGGACACCAAACCAAGATAGAGCGCATCCACCGAGCCACTCGCCAGCAAATTCGCCCCTTTGTGCAGCTTGTTGCCGATATTTGTGCCATTCATAGAACGCGGCAATACGGCGGCCAGACGATTCCAGGCCTGCGGCGAAACACCTTTCAGCCCTTGCGCTATCAGCTTGCGCAGTGGGACAGATAACAGTGACATCTTGTGCCAATGATTAGCCGTCATTTGGTAACGCGTATAACCGCAAAACAACTCGTCCCCGGCATCGCCAGAAAGCGACACCGTGACATGCTGCCGGGCCAATTGGGAAACCAGAAACGTGGGAATTTGCGACGAGTCAGCAAACGGCTCGTCGTACAAAGCAGGTAGGCGCGGAATCACCGCCATGGCTTGTTCAGCCGTGACATACAACTCGGTGTGCTCCGTACCCAAGTGCTTTGCCACTGCCTTGGCATGTAGCGCCTCGTTGTAGCCCGCTTCGTTAAAGCCAATGGTGAATGTTTTCACCGGTCGCGGTGACTGCATTTGCATTAACGCCACCACAGTTGAAGAATCAACCCCGCCCGACAAAAATGCACCCAGTGGCACATCTGCCATCATTTGCTGGCGTACGGCATCTTTCAACAAGGTTTCCAGTTCATCTACAGCTTGCGTTGCGCTGCCGGTGAACCTATTCGCTACACCGGAAATTGCCGCTTGTGCCCCAGACCAGTAAGTCACCACTTCAGGCTCACGATGATGCATTGAAACCGTTAGCAAGCATCCCGGATTCAGTTTGGAAATTCCTTTAAAAATTGAATAAGGCGCAGGAACATAGTTGTGCCGCAGCAGCAAACTCAATGCACCACGGTCAACCTCTGCCCGAAAGGCAGGATGGGCACGCAGCGCTTTTAACTCCGAGCCAAACAAAAACACCGCTGAATTGCCACTGCCCTGCCAGCCGTAGTACAGCGGCTTTTCCCCAATACGATCTCGTGCAAGCGTGAGGCTACTGGTTTGCCGGTCCCATACCGCAATGGCGAACATGCCAATCGAACGTTCGAGCGTGCCTTGAATGCCCCACGCTGTGAAACCTGCCAGTAGGGTTTCAGTATCCGAATGCCCGCGCCAGGCAATATTTCCACTTTTTTCTAACTCACTGCGCAAATTCAAGTGATTGTAAATTTCACCATTAAAGACCAGAACATATCGCTCGCTAGTCGAATGCATCGGCTGATGCCCTGCCGGGGACAAATCAACAATCGATAAACGCCGGTGCCCCAAACCAATATTCTTATCAACATCACACCAATAACCACCATCATCGGGACCACGATGCTGGATAGTGTCAGCCATTTGCTTGAGTAATTTTTCGTTTTCTGGCGTACCTTGAATGGATACCTCACCTAGAAAGCCAACTAATCCACACATTAATAAAAAACCTTAGTTACAACATTTGTATAAATCGCCTCATACCTCTCACGGAGGCGATTCATAGAGAATTCTTTTTGAATTCGTTCAATAGATTTTTTTCCTAATGCCGAGCGTCCGTCAGCACTCATATCTAATAATCGCTTGAGACCTTGTGCGAGGGCTACTGAATCCTCCTTAGGAACAACTACACCAGTATCTGCCACCAACATGGCTGTATCGCCAGCATCAGTCACTACACAAGGCAAACCAATTGCCATTGCTTCACATACTACAGTAGGGAAGGCTTCGGTACGAGAAGACAAGCAGAATATATCCATGGCGGCCAAGCAAACTGATACATCCGAACGTTCGCCCAACAGCAGAAAACGATCGGAATACCCTGTTTGAGTAATCCAGCGTCCAAGTTCAATATTGGACTCATCCAATTGACGGCCAATTATCAAAAAACGTAAATTCGAATTTTGATGCGCAAGCAAACCCGCCGCACGAACAAAATTCTCGTAATCCTTTGCCGGATTAAACCGTCCTACCGTTCCAATAACAAGCTCATTTGGCAAGAATCCGCATTCTGAACGAAATATTGCCCGCTGATCTGGTGTAGTAACCAAAGCAGAATAATCGACACCGTTAGGAACTACAATCATCCGAATAGCATCGTAGCCAATTTTCAGATGTATATTCCGAGAGGCCTCAGCAACGCACACAATGGTGTGTGGCACCCTGCCAGATAACCATGCACATACCAGCCGTACTGCCCGTGTGGCCCGAGCGCTACTAACTTGTAAATTAACGGAGTGAATGCCCCAGATTACATTGCGGTTTCCAGCCAATCTGGCAGCAATGCCACCTAGCAAGTCTGCGTGATACATCCAGGTCTGGACAACATCAGGCGCAGATGCACGTATTGAGCGAACTAATTGCCAAAGGACACGAGGTATCTCCAATGCAGAACGCATATTTAATGCTTGCACATCAATACCCAACTCTTGCAATTGCGTACCGACTTTACCGATACTCGTAAGGGAGATTACTGAATGAGAATACTCCAGATCGTGCTTGTGCGATTCAATCAATCGCTTGAGCATTAGCTCCGCGCCACCGACATTGAGGCAAACGATGATATGAAGGACTTTCACATTGCCACTCCAACTTGTTGAAACAATTCATCCCATCGGTTGAGAATCGATGCCAAACTGTAGCGCGACAAAACAGATTTCCTAGCCCGATTTCCCAAATCGTCTCTGAAAACTTCATCGCTCATGACTTTTTCCAAGGCCGTTATTAAGCCCTGTTGATCGTTTAAGTCAACAAGCAACGCATCTTTTCCGTCGTTGGAAATTTCACGAGGACCACTGGGACAGTCAAAGGCCACACAAGGCAATCCCACGCCCATGGCTTCAAGCAAGGCGTTAGGAAAGCCCTCAAATCGGGAGGCCATGACGTAAGCATCAGCATTTGCCATGATCTGCCAAGGTTCAGAAGTGCGCCCTTTTAAGAAAATTCGATTTTGCATATCAAGACTTGCTATTTGTTGAAGAATATTATTCTTCAAAGGGCCATCGCCATAAACATGCAAATCCCAATCAGCACATCGGAATGCAAGCTTAGCGAACGCAGCAATAATCAGTTCCACTTGTTTTTCATCGGAGAGTCTCCCAAGACTTAACAATGATTTACGTCGCTTAGCAATTAAATTTTTCTTAATCGAAACAATAGCATCCGGCAGTGGGTTGGGTATCGCACGAAGAAGCTTAATCCCGGAATAAATCTGATCGACTTTCTTGACAACAGAATCTGTTTGAACAGTCAACATGTCAGCATACCGATACGTTAACTTGCAAGCAACCCTTAATAGCCTTGACACTGGCTGTGAAGACGGGTCTGATCTTTCACAAATAATTAAGGGACTCTTTAAAAATGCCGAAGCTATAACTGCAGCTATATTTACATTAGATAAAAAAGAAACAATCACATCAGCTTGTCTAATTGATATTAAACGTCTAAGAATATAAAGTCTCTGCAAACTACTTACAAACGATTTTTTCTTATTCTCTACAAGATCAGCCAAAAAAATCAACTCTATATTTTTTGAAATATCATAAAACGATTTGCCACCACCAGAAAATGTTGAAATTAAGGTAACCTGATTACTGCGTTTAGCCCATGCATTACAAAGAGTTGCAGCCACTCTTTCAGCGCCACCAGCACCCATTGAACTAATTAGTAAAATTATTTTCATGACTTATACCTATTAGTTTTTCGTGAGTATAATTTTGAAAAACTTGAATACAAAATGCACGCAAAAATAACAAGCAAAGCAACCTTAATCAAGCTTAAATTGTAAATGATATCATTTCGATGACCATAAAAAATTGAAATAGATAACCAAAAAATTAATACGAGTTTTAAATAAAAGTAACGTTTACTTTTAATTCTACGGTATATTAAGGTCACCGAAAAAACATGAACAATAAAAAATAAAAATAACCCAACATAACCAAACATAGCGTAGCCAATTCCGTACATTGAGCTACCAAATGAATCCATCCCCGGTACCCCCAAGGAAGATTTGTACATTTCACCGAAACCTTGCAGTTGTGACGTACCAAACAATCTACCGGCAGGTAGCATCGAAATAATAATATTATAAAAATATTTTAATCCAATGTGGAATTCATTTTTAATAATTTCATTAAACAAAGCACTGACACTTGATGATTCCGAATTCGCAATAGAAAGCCCCTCAAGACCTGAAGAACCATTTAATTGATTACCAATTATTTCAACCGCACTATCTAAATTTGGTATTTTATAAAAAAGAAGTTTTGTTAAAGTGAGGAATACGGTCAAAAAAACAATCACCACCAAAAAAGAAAACGTTTTTTTTACGCCAGAAATTGGATTTAATATTAAATATATAACAAGCAATTCAACAATTAGAAATCTAAAGCCAAACCAAATAGATAACGTAGCAAAAAATATCGAAAAAATAAAATAAAACTTTTTCCTTAATACACAAGTCGTAATAAAAAAAATACAAGATGAAACTTCAAAAATCTTTAGCTCATAAGACACTCCCGCCATAAGATCAACCTTGGATTCTGCTCCTATATTTGCATTAATTCTTAATAACAATATAGCCATTAAGCTACTGATTGCAAAACAAACTTTTGCAGTTATTTTTAAGTTTTTACTTAAAAACACTTCGTCAACTTCGTATTCGTACTTTAGTTTAGGCGTCCACAAAGCCCAAACTGCATAAAATATTAATAATATAAAAATACAGTATCTTGAAATTTCAGTAACTTTTGAAGAATATAGACCATCCGATAACCAATTAATTTCATTAAAAAATATTATTGGATAATAATAAAAAAAGAAACCTCCAACTGTTAGAGTAAAAACATTTACCCCCTTTTTATAGAAAACAAAAAAAAGTATGAAAATGGAAACAAAACTTATCACCATTTAAAAACACCTCTTTTAATTAAATAAATAGGTTTGACAATATGCCTAAATGTTATAAACAGCTTTAGTTTAATTTTTTGAAAAATTCTTAGTCGTTTAAATTCAGAATGTTCATAAACTTTATGAGCAAGTTTCGTTTCGCCAAGAACTATGAAGTTTTTAATCCAAATAATGCCAAGTAAATATAAAGCTTTATTAACCAACTCACTCTCTTCACCTTTTAAAAAACGTTCAACGCTCAATATTGCTGAAATATTTTTTTCAAACATTTTTGTTGATTTGAAATAAGATGCAACCATACCGCCGTCATGAACGCGGTACACCCCTAAAGGTTTATTAATATAACCAACAATACCACTTTTTACTCTGTCAACATGCACTTGAAAATCAAGTGGTTCTTGATCAAGGGTATTAGATAACTTGTATATACTACGATACATTGTTGACGAATGCGCTAAAAAATTTCCATATTGTAAAAATGATTTAATGTCAGAAATCTCAGGTAAAAACTTATGGTTAGTAGAAAAAGATCCCTTTTCATTTAGAAATAACATATCGTGCCCAGAAAGTACGCACTCTATATTTTTATCCATAAATTTAGCTTGCGTTAATAATTTATTTGGTAGTAAATAATCATCGCCGTCCATATGAGCAATAAATTCACCAGTCGCTAGGCTATGAACTTTAAAATAATTTTTAGCTGCTCCAATATTTTTTTCATGAAATACTGGTTTTATTAATTTAGGATATTTGATAAAAAAAGATTCGACAATTTGACGCGTCCCATCTTTCGAACAATCATCCCCAACAATCACTTCAAAATCAAAGTCAGTCTCCTGATCAACGATGCTTTGCAGGCACTGTCGAATATATTTTTCATGGTTATAGGTCACTACGCAAACCGAGACTTTTAGCTTTTTTTCCATATATTGCATCATTCATTCTTTTCAGCAAAATCGTGCATGCCATCGGCCACTAATTGTTGCCCTTACCCATGAAGAGCCGACTGCCGCAATAACCACAACAACCAGACTCACAAAGGCAATACCCATAGCGAGAGATGCTCGTTCGTGCGGCCAAGTCACCAAGCCATGCGCCAACGCTGCGGCGGCTACCGTCAAAAAGACTGTGGTCCCTAAATCCCTTAGCAGCCACTGCGTATGCAACCCTTTCACAAAGCGGCGATGCACTTTGGGCACCCAGATCAAAAAATAAACGGAATTCGCACCCAGCCAGGCGTAACCCGCACCGATTACGCCGTATTGCCAAGTGGCCCAAACCAATGAGGGGATAAGCAGCAATACAAACAAGGCATTGCCGATCAAGTGCAGCTTCAAATCACCTTTGGCAAATTGCAGGTAGTAAGGAAAAGCGCCCAAGGCAAGGATGCCGTTACCCAATGCATATAGCGTCAGCACCGGGGCTGCACTGCGGGCGATTGCAGCGTCGCCTGTCCAGGCCCACAACACCTGCTCTGCAAAAAAAGCTAGCACCAACGCGGCAGGAATGGCAATCACGCCCACCAATTGGGTCGCGTTGCGGTACAGGCGAATCAGCCCGGCTTCATCGCCCACGGCAGCAAGCCTAGTCAGACGGGGTAGCAAGGCGCCGCTAATAGGGCCACTGATAATCATCACGCCGCTTGCCACTAGCACAGCCAGGGTGAAATAGGCGTAATCGGCCAGCGGCAGCAATTTGGACAGCACCAGCTTGTCGGTCTGCGTGACCAGTACCCAGACTGAACTAGTAAAGGCAATAGTCAGAGAAAACTTGAGCACGCCACGCAGCGGTGCCCATTGCCAAGGTGTGCGCTGGCCTGCATTCGTTTTGGGCAAGAGGCGATAGGTTTTTGTCACCAGCACCACCAACTCGACCACCGCCAGCACCAACTGATAGCTGAAAAATTCAGTCGGGCTGGTACCTATATACATAAAGAGCGGAATGACCAGTACAAAGCGCGCTGTCGCTATGGTGATATTGAAACCGCTCAGCCACACCAGGCGCTCAAAGCCATTAATGGCACCGCGATACAGGCCGCACACCCAGCGCAACGCAATGATCACGGCCATAAGCATGATGGCGTGCTGCACTTCGGCCAACGGCAACTGCTGCACCTTGAGCCAACCGGTGGCAATGGCACCGGAGCCTGACATCATTGCGGCGCCACCCAGCACAGCAATCCCAATAAAGATGCCTTCCAGCGCCCGCAGCAGGCGACGCAGGCTGAGCGCATCGCTTGCGCCACCGTTAAACCGCGCTGTTTCCCGGGCCATGGTGGGCGTGAGCCCCATGTCCAGCAACTGGAACCAGGCTTGCAGCATGGCAAAGAAACCGACCAACCCATAGGCTTCCGCGCCCATGTATTTGACGTAGAGAGGCACCATTACGATGCCGATTAGCGTGACGTAGATCTGGCTAGCGTAGTTCGCGAGAACATTTTTTTTGAGAGACACTCTTTTAACTCGCAGTCGCTTCCATTAGATACTTATCACTTCGATCTTCGATTGATCGAAAACCCATTGACTTATACAAACCAATTGCAGCTATATTTTCTTTTCGTACTTCAAGACGACAATAATTAAATCTTTTTTGTTTAGTAAAATTCAAAACGCTACGAATTAATGCAGCGCCAACGCCTTTTTTTCTTTCCGCACAAGTTACCATTAATAATGATATATAACTTGAAAAATTTTTCTCATCATTACAGTAAAAAAATACAAAACCAGAAATACCACTAGGTGAGTAATAAACAATACACTCTGCTTTATCTGAAAGTTTTTGCAAATAATCCTCACCAGGGAAAAAATTTCCGTTTTGACGAATTTGTTCTTCACAAATAAGACAAACAATATCTTCAGGTATTTTCATGATTTATATTATTTGCAATGACCATCTCACGTACAGCATTGATATCATTAAACATAAGCACATCAATAATTGATAATCCTGGCTGAAACTCTTCGGAAAATTGCTGGTACTTTTTTAGCTGACTCTCCATAAAATACAGGTCTATTCCATTTGATTTGAATAGACTTTCGTCGTACAACTCTTTTCCGCCCGAAAGATTAAAATAGCTATCCGCTTTTTCTTGACGACAAATATCAATAATTCTCGCTGCACTGTTTAGGTATTTATTTTCATAAGTTGTTGAGGTAAACACGAATTGTGTATCTAAATCAAGATAATTACACACCGCTACAATGCTGGCTTTTGCCAGGTTAGCGATTTTATTTTCTTCTAAAAATAAAATCTCTGATACGAGGGTTTTAATATTATTAAAATAGGGGGCTTTTGAATAGGACTGGCGCATCGATTCAATTATTTTCCTCCGCCATATGTCCCCCGGTTGTACACCGACTTCATTAATCTTCAAAAATGAACTGGCACCCGACAAAGGAACAGTGATATAACGAACATCGCCTGCCAGAAATAAACGGTTTCTATTAATCCAGCCATTTTTGATGAAATTAACATCGTCATAAAATACAAACTTGTCAACTGCTGCAACCAACTGAAAATACCCTATATATGGAAATAAATAGGGCTGCATAATCGCGAGCTTCATTTTTATTGAACCGCTATTAACTGTGCAATTGAACTGGCTTGGTTGATTGTCAGGTTGGGGTAAATCGGCAAGCACATCACCTTTTGCGATGCAGCAGTTGCCACAGGCAGGTTGTCCCGGTGTGCCGAAGGCAAGCCACGGTACATGGGGAAATCCGTGATCAACGGGTAAAAATAGCGGCGCGCAAAAATGCCGTTGTCCTTGAGCTTTTGATACAGGTCGTCCCGGCTGAGCGGGTAATCGGCATCTACCAGAATCGGAAAATAGGAATAGTTGGCGACTGCTTCGCCTGCGTCCTGCAGGCAGCGAATGCCTTTGACGCCTTTGAGCAATTCGCGGTAGGTGGCGTCGATTTCCTTGCGGCGAGCCAGTGCGGCGTCAATATGCTTCAGTTGAAGCATGCCGAAGGCGGCATTGATTTCGCTCATCTTGCCGTTAATGCCTGGGGCCACCACGGTGGTTTCATCGACAAAGCCAAAGTTCTTGAGTTGGTCGATGCGTAGCTTGGTCTTGGCGTCGGGGCAGATGATGGCGCCGCCTTCGAAGGTGTTGAACACCTTGGTGGCATGAAAGCTCAGCACCGAGAGGTCGCCATGGCGCAGCACGCTACCGCCTTCGTCTTTGACACCAAAGGCGTGGGCAGCGTCATAAATCACGCGCAGGTTGTAGTTGTCGGCAATTTTCTGGATAGCCTTCGTGTCGCACGGGTGACCATAGCAATGCACGGGCATGATGGCCGTGGTTTGCGGGGTGATGGCCGCTTCGATCTTGGCCGGGTCCAGGTTCAGGGTGTTCGGGTCCACATCCACAAACACGGGCTTGATGCCGTTCCACAACAGCGAATGCGCCGTGGCTACGAATGAATACGGCGTGGTGATGACTTCACCTGTGATGCGCAAGGCTTGCAGCGCAGTGACCAGGCCAAGCGTGCCGTTGGAAAACAGCGCCAGGTGCTTGACACCCAGGTAGTCGCACAAGGCCTTTTCAAGCTGTTGGTGAAACGGGCCGCCATTGGTCAGGATTTTTTTGTCCCAGATTTCTTGAAGGTAGGGAATGAATTCTTCCAGCGGGGGCAAAGCTGGCTGGGTGACGTAAATGGGTTTTTGAACAACCACGTCTGGCAATCGCATGTTCATGATTTTTTCTCCTGTGAAACATACCAAGGCATGGCCAACGCCAGCCCTTCGCTAATGCGCTGCGTCGGCGCGTAGCCCAGCAGTCGCTCTGCCTTGCCAATATCGGCAAGGCTGTGCCGCACATCGCCTGCGCGGAAGTCGCGGTACACGGGCTGTGCCGTGGTACTGACGCCGTGGGCGGCGAGGTTGTCGCGCAGCAGGGCGAAAAGGATGTTCAGCGTGGTGCGGTCGCCTACGGCTACGTTGTAGACCTGGTTGACTGCGGGGGATGGGGTTGGGGTTGGGGTTGGGGTCTGAGCCGGGGAGCCCTCACCCCTGCCCTCTCCCAAAGGGAGAGGGAGTGAAGTCGGGGAATGGGTTGACACGGTGGCGGCTAACAGGTTGGCTTGCACGGCGTTGGCCACAAAGCAGAAATCGCGGCTGGTTTCGCCGTCGCCGTTGATGTACACCGGCTCGCCCTGCAGCAGTGCGGCGGTCCATTTGGGAATGACGGCGGCATAAGCGCCGTTGGGGTCCTGGCGCGGGCCGAATACATTGAAGTAGCGCAGGCCGATGGTGTTGAAGCCGTAGCAGCGGGCAAACACTTCGGCATACAACTCGTTGACGTATTTGGTGACGGCGTAGGGGCTGAGGGGTTTGCCGATGGCATCTTCGACCTTGGGCAACGCTGGGTGGTCGCCGTAGGTGGAACTGCTGGCGGCGTAGGTGAAGCTTTTTACCTTGGCGTCGCGGGCAGCGACCAGCATGTTCAGGAAGCCGGTGATGTTGGCGCTGTTGGTGGTGATGGGGTCTTCAAGGCTGCGGGGGACGCTGCCGAGGGCGGCTTGGTGGAGGACGTAATCGACGGGGATACGATTCGGGGAGCCCTCACCCCTGCCCTCTCCCTGGGGGAGAGGGAGTAAGGCGGGGTCGCTGGAATTCCAGACCATGGCACGTTGGCAGTCGGCCTGCTCGCGGATGTCGCCTTTGATGAAACTGAAGTTGGTCCACTGCGCTGTGGTGACGAGGGCTTGCACTTCGTCAAGGTTGCGCTGGTGGCCGGTGGCAAAGTTGTCGAGGCCGACGACACGCTGATCAAGCTTGAGCAAGGTTTCCAGCAAATTGCTGCCGATGAAGCCGGCCACACCGGTGACGAGCCAGGTGCGGGGCTCGGTGGGCAGGCGGGTTTGCAGTTGTTGGTAGGCGGTCATTTCACTTCTTTATTGATAGCAGCTTGCGCACGACTGGCGTGCGCAGGGCCCGATTTTTTTTCTGAATTCGGGGGTTTTACAGCCGCAAGTCGCTCTCGGCAGCGGGCAACAGGTATTTCAGGTCGTACAGCACATGGTTGGGCTTGCCCAGGGCGCGAATGGCGGCAGCGCCCATGGTCTTGAACTGGTGATGGGCCACGGCCACGATGATGCCGTCGTAGGTGCCGGGTTCGGGCTGGGCAACGGGGGTAATGCCGTATTCGTGCTGGGCCTCGGCCGGTGCGGCCCAGGGGTCGTACACATCGACCTGGCAGTTGTAGTCTTGCAGTTCGGTCACGATGTCCACCACGCGGGTGTTGCGCAGGTCGGGGCAGTTTTCCTTGAAGGCCAGGCCCATGACCAGGATGCGCGCACCATTGACATGCACCCGGCGCTTGGTCATGGCCTTGACCAATTGGGACACCACGTAGGGGCCCATGTTGTCGTTCAGGCGGCGGCCGGCCAGGATGATTTCGGGGTGGTAGCCAATGGCCTGGGCCTTGTGGGTCAGGTAGTACGGGTCCACGCCAATGCAGTGGCCGCCAACCAGACCGGGACGAAACGGCAAGAAGTTCCATTTGCTGCCAGCGGCCTGCAGCACGGCTTCGGTGTCAATGCCCATCTTGTTGAAGATGATGGCCAGCTCGTTGATGAGGGCAATGTTCAGGTCGCGCTGGGTGTTTTCAATCACCTTGGCGGCTTCGGCTACCTTGAGGCTGGCCGCCTTGTGGGTGCCGGCGGTGATGATTTCGTTGTAGAGCGCATCGACGATGTCGGCCACTTCGGGCGTTGAGCCGGAAGTAACTTTCTTGATGGTGGTGACGCGGTGTTCCTTGTCGCCGGGGTTGATGCGCTCTGGGCTGTAGCCGGCAAAAAAGTCCACGTTGAACTTGAGGCCCGAGAATTTTTCAAGCACGGGCACGCAGTCTTCTTCAGTGGCGCCGGGGTACACGGTGGATTCGTAAATCACGATGTCGCCGGGCTTGAGGACTTTGCCAACGGTTTCGCTGGCCTTGATCAGCGGCGTGAGGTCGGGGCGCTTGTGTTCGTCAATCGGCGTGGGCACAGTGACGATGTAGCAGTTGCAGGCGCGCAGGTCTTCCAGCTGCGTGGTGAAGCGCAGAAGGCTGGCGGCCTGGAGTTCTTCAGGCTCGGTTTCCAGCGTGTGGTCATGGCCGGCTTTCAACTCGGCGATGCGCTTTTCATTGATGTCAAACCCGACCACGGAGCGTTTTTTGCCAAATTCGACCGCCAATGGAAGGCCGACATAGCCAAGGCCGATCACGGCGAGTGAAAGGCTGGACACAGAAGAAAGCGATTTTTTTGTTGACGTCATAACCGGAAGAGGATTACCAAAAAGACAGGAATGAAAAGATTTGGGTTTTTAAGCTGTTTGAGGCACCAACGTCGCAGGGCTGAAGCACCACCGAAATTGCGTCATCCGTGCATAAACAGCCGAGTAAACAAAGGCGCAAAAGGCAAAGCCTGCAACCAGCATGAAGGTGTTGGTGGGCCACTGCACAGCAATGGCAGCGGGCAGCAATGCCGCCAGCCACATGAGCGCGCCGGTGAGTGAGTTGCGCAACAGGCTGCTGGTATTGGGCATGAGCCGGCGGGCCAGGCGGCGCTTGACGAGGCTGTGCAGGTGCAAACGGTCCGGGTCGCCAGGGCTCAGGTTCCGGCGGCGGCGGCGCACGATGCTGAACAGCACTTCCAGAATCGGATAGCCGCACACCAGCATGGGGGCCCAGGCCGACACCTCGGCATGGCGGGCCAGGACCAGCACCGCCAGCCAGGCCAGGGCAAAGCCGACAAAGTAAGCACCGCCATCGCCCAGAAAGATCTTGCCCATCGGCCAGTTGACCAGCAGAAAGCCGGCCACGGCACCCGCCAGAATCAGGCAGACTAAGGCCAGGTCGTGGTCGCCCAGGGCCGTCATCATGACGCCAAAGGCCGTCAAAATGATGATGACGGTGCCTGCAGACAAGCCGTTGAAGCCGTCAATGATGTTGATGGCGTTGGCAATGCCGCCCACGGCAAAGGCGGTGAACAGTACCGAAAACAGGGTAAAGCCCAGCAGCCAGTCCAGCCCCGGCAGGTCGGCACTGGTGATGGAATAACCGGTCATGGCCCAGCCCAGCACGCCGCAGCCCATGGTGGCCAGCAGGCGCGTGCGCACGCTGACGCGCTTGGTCACGTCTTCCAGCAGCCCAAAGGCAAAAGCCGGAATGCCGGCCAAAATGAGCGGTCCCAGCAGGGTTTGACTGTCATCGTTTGCAAACAGGTAGCCCGCGACAACACCCATGGCAATGGCAATGCCGCCAACCCGGGGCGTGGGGCTGGTGTGGAACTTCTGCACACCCTGGTCGCTGTCCATGCTGAGGTGGCCATGCCAGTGCTGGGTGCGCACCAGCAACAGCGCCACCAGCAGCGCAATGCTGCCGGCCATGAATGCCGAAAGAAGGTCTGGATTCATAAAAATTTGCATGGGTTTGTCCGGTTGGAATTAGCAGGCAACTAGGGAACTTGAGGCGCCGAAGCGGCGGTCGCGGGCGCAGAACCATTCCAGCGCTTGGTCAAGCACCGGTGCAGAAAAGTCGGGCCACAGGGTGTCGGTAAAAAAAAGCTCGGTATAGGCCATTTGCCACAGCATGAAGTTGCTGATGCGCGACTCACCGCCGGTACGAATGAGCAGCTCGGGGTCGGGGGCATACGCCATGCTCAGGTGCGGGCGCATCGCGGCTTCGTCCATGTCGGCCACGGTCAGGGACGGGTTGGCGGCCTGCCAGGCCTGCACGGCCTGCATCATGTCCCAGCGGCCTCCGTAGTTGGCAGCAATGGTCAGGGTGATTTGGCTGTTCTGGGCGGTCAGGGCCTGGGCGCTGGCCATGAGGTTTTGCAGGCGCTGGTCGAACCGGCTCAGGTCGCCCGCCACCTTCAGGCGCACGCCGGTGCGATGCATGTCGCTGACTTCTTTTTGCAGGTAATGCACCAGCAGGCCCACAAGACTGGAAACCTCTTCGGCCGGGCGCTTCCAGTTTTCGGTGCTGAAGGCGAACAGCGTGAGGTAGCGCACGCCGCGTGCCGAGCAGGCCTCGACGATCTGGCGCACCCGCCGCGCACCGCTGGCGTGGCCCAGGGCACGCGGCATGCTGCGCTGGGTGGCCCAGCGCCGGTTGCCGTCCATGATGATGGCCACGTGTTGCGGCATGGCCGCTGGCTGTGTGTCTTGCATGGTGGCTTTACTGCCCGTCGGCTATCTTGCCGTACTGGTAGTTGGTGTAGCGGTAGCGGCTGTACTTGTAGCCGTAGCCGCCGTAGCGCTGGCGGCTGGTGTCCAGGTCGTTGAACACCACGCCCTTGACGGGCACGCCGGTCTGGCCCAGGCGCTTGGTGCTTTCCTGCAGCTCGCCCAGCGCGGTCACTTCGGCCCGCGCCACCAGGAACACGGTGCCGGCATGCGGCGCCAGCACTTGTGTGTCAGACACGGCAAGCACGGGCGGGGTGTCGATCAGCACCAGGTCGTATTCGGCTGACAGGTCCTGCAGCAGTTGCACCGTTGCGGGCGACATCAACAATTCGCCGGGGTTGGGCGGCATGGTGCCGGTGGTGATCAGATCCAGGTTGGGCGCAACGGCACGGTTCACCACATCGCTCAGCGTTCGGGTGCCGGTAATCAATTCGCTTAGACCGTGGCCGCGCTTCATGCCAAAGAACTGGTGAAGGTGGCCCTTGCGCATGTCGGCGTCAATCAGCAAAACGCGCTTGCCGCCTGCGCCCAGCACGGCGGCAAAGTTGGCACTGGTGAAGGACTTGCCAATGCCGGGCGTGGGGCCGGTGAACAACACGATGTTGTTTCTAGCGTCCAGCATGGCGAATTGCAACGCGGTGCGCAGGCTGCGCAGGCTTTCGACGCCGGGGTCTTCGGGATGCGCCACAGCCAGCAAATGGGTGCCTTGCGCATGACTCTTGATCAACCTGGACAGCTTGTCCTGTTCAGCCGAATGCGGCACGGTGGCAAACACATGCAGGCCGGTGGCTGACTCAATGTCGGCCGGGTCCTTGATGCCGGGGCGCAGGCTGTTGCGAAGGAAGGCCAGGCCCATGCCCAGCAGCAGGCCAAGGACGCCGCTGATCGCGAGGATTTGCGCGCGTTGCGGCTTGATGGATCGCTCTGGCACGACCGGCGCATCGACCACGCGCACATTGCCGACCTTGCCTTCTTTCACCAGGCGCAACTGCTGCGAACTGGTCAGCAGGTTGAGGTACAACTCGCTGTTGACCTTGACATCGCGCGTCAGGCGCAGCAAGTCCTGTTCGGTGTTGGGCAGGGTCTTGACCTTGCTGGTCAGGCCGGCAATTTCCTTGCTGACAGCGGCAATCTGCGCGTCCAGCGTCTGGATGACCGGGTGGGCGGCAGTGAACTGCGCGCTTTGCTCCCGGCGCTTTTGCTGCAATTCCAGCAGGCTGGTTTGCAGCTTGATAGAGACTTCCAGGTAGGATTTTCCTTCTTCGTTGAGATCAAACGTCCCGTTCTGATTGCGGAACTTGTTGAAACGCACCTCGGAGTCTTCGAGTTGCTTTTTAAGCTGCGGCAAGAAATCGCCCAGGAAGGCGAGGGATTTTTCAGCCTCGGCGGACTTGCGCTCGACGTTCTGGCGTACGTAGTTGGTGCCCACGGCATTCAGGGTGCGGGCAATCTTTTGAGGGTCGGTACCTTGCAACTGCAGGGCAATCACGCCAGACTGCTTGCCTTGCTCCGAAATGGTCATATCAGTCTGCAACTTTTCAATCACGTCCAGACGGGAATAACGCGCCACGTTGAAGTACGCGCCAGGTTTGGCCTTGAGCTCGGTCACCAGGATGCGACCGGCATCTTCGCCACTGCCAAAGCTGACCGGCGCACCGATCTTGCCCTGGACCAGCTTCTGGCCGTCAGGGTCACGCAGTTCGAAGCCGCCTTCGGTGGCCACCAGCAGCAGCGGTTTTCCTTCCAGTTGCACGGGCACTTCCAGCAGGCCAAGGCGAATCGATTCCTTCCCTGAAACGTAGCCGCCCATGCCCATGAAACCCGGATCGGACAGTGCCGTGGCGCGGCGTGCCAGCCAGTTGCCTACCAGCGGGAGGTACTTGGGGACAGCGGTGACATACAACTGCAGGTCGTCCACAGACTTGGCGACCACCAGGCGCGAGCGCAGGATTTCCATCTCGGCCGTGGCCGGCGACTTGATTTCAAACAGGCTGGACGCCTCGCCCAGGGCGCCAGCGGCGCCAGAGATTCCGGGCTTGCTGTCTTCAACCTGAATCAATGAGTTGGCCTGATAGACAGGGCGGCTCAAAAAGGCATAGGCGCCGCCCAGCAGCAGCACCAGCGCCGTAACGCCGGCAATCAGCCAGCGCGCATCGAGCAGCACGTCGAGCAGGCCCAACAGGTCGATTTCGTCGTCGTCTTGCATCTCAGCCAAAGGCATGGTGGACACGGAGGATTGGGGAGCATTCATACGGTCGGACATCACGAAACAAGTTTGATACGGCGCACCCACTCGTCCACGCCACGGGCGATGGCGGCATGGGCGGCTTCGAAGGCAGCCTGGGGCTGGCGGTAAGGATCGGCAATGTCGAACCCTCCTGGCGCGCCGAACTCACCGAGTCGGTGGATTTTTCCGCGTGCGGTGGGGTAGAGCTTTTCAAGCTCCTGCTGATGGCGGGCTTCCATGACCAGCACCAGGTCGGCATGGCTGCACATCCAGCCGGCGATCTGCTGGGCGCGGTGGGCGGACAGGTCCAGGCCGTGTTGCCTGGCGATTTCGCGCGCGGTGGTTTCGGCGCCATGGCCGACCACCGCATGCAGACCGGCCGACCAGATCTTGCGGCCCGGCAGGCGTTCCTTCAGCATGGCTTCAGCAACAGGGCTGCGGCAGATGTTGCCTACGCAGACAGTCAGGATGTTGTTCATTGGCTGCGGTCGCTCAATTGAAGGCGCTGCGCGTGGTGCTGATGCTCTGCGCACTTGGCAGGATCAGGCTGATCACGCGATTCCACAGGACGAGCTTGACCGGATCGACAAACACGACATCCCTGGATTTGAGTTCGAACCCTTCAGCCAGCGCATACGCCGTGGGGGAACTGGCGTCAAGGTGATAGATCTCGGGCGTGGTGGGTGTGGCCAGGCCATTGGCATCGGCCAAGGCTGCGCTGTCGCCATTGCGGCTGCGCACGACATAAATCTGGCGCGGATCGCCACTGGTGGCATTCACGCCGCCTGCCTCGCCGAGCGCTTCGTTGAGCGTCAGATGACCGTTGCGCAACGGCAATGTCATGGGTTTGGTGACTTCCCCCAGCACATACACCTTGGTGTCGTCACGGCTGCCCACGCGTACCAGATCGCCTGCAGCCAGCATGATTCGCGACGGGTTGACGCCCAGCGTCGCCAGCTGCGGCATGTTGATCAGGGTGGTGGTGCCCTTGCGGGTCACGGCCACCGTGGCCCTGTCGGCGGTGGCGGTCAGCCCGCCCGCGCGGCTGATGGCCTCGGGCAGCGTCATCGGAATGTCGTTGATGGCCTGCAGGCCAGGGTTGCGCACTTCGCCATCGACATACACACGGCCTGCGCGATACGCCTGCACGCGCAGGGTGACTTGCGGATCCTTGAGGAATTTGGAAAGGCGGCGGGTGATTTCCTGGCGGGCCGAATTTTCTGTCAGACCGGCAATTTCGAAAGTTCCGAGCAGCGGAAACTGGATCAGGCCATCGGGGCTGACGTTGTAGCCATTGCCGACAGACGCCAGACCGGATGCGTCGGTCGTTAACGTAGCACCTGCGGGGGCAAGCACCAGTTCGGGATGGTTCCACACGACAATGTTGATCACGTCACCTGGGCCGATGCCATAGGGCTTGGCATCACCGAAAAGCGTTTTAACGTCCATGCCCAGTTCGGCTTTTTGCAAAGCACGCTGTTTGCTGATGAGTTCGGGCGTAATGGCCAGCAACGCACCAGGGGGCGGTGCTTGACCATCCTGGGTCTGAGTCTGGGCTGGACTTGCTGCCTGGCTCGACTGCTGAACACCTTTGCCAATGGACAGTCCGGGAGCCAGCGCGCAACCGCCCAGCCATGCAAGCGCCAGGGCGGCGAGAGCCCATCGTGCGCATGAATGATGATAAATCGATCTTGATTTCAGAAATATGAACATTAATTGCGAAAATTGATGATTAATAAGAATTTTAATTCTTTTGAATTACAAGTAATTAATCTGATAAAAACTTGAAAAACTTTTTTTGGAAATTGAGTGGGTGGTTCGCAACATCCGCAAGCAATCAAGCATGGGTTTGCCGCGAACGGGTGATGCATCAGCACGACGACGAGATGGTTTTGATTTCTCGTCGTTTTTCAAGCTGTCTATGCAAAAGATGGCCTCCGCTTCGTCGTGACACAGCTTTGACCTGATGCGCTGGAAGTTTGGGAGCGTCAAGAAGCATCACGAATTACTGATTACGAATGGAATGCACACTCTTCAGCTTGCTTTTAGGAGTATTTGCGTGATATTTCTCACATTTTAAACATAAAAATTTCTAATTGCATCAAATAACACATAAATTAACAATATTGAAAATATGTGTGAATAGTTTCGATAAAAAATTTTCATCATTTTTCGCAGCAATTCTGTGGATCCCTTAACGCAATGTTGCCAATTTTTTGTAATTGGTTACGGCATCAGGTTGACGCTTCCGTGTGCCTGAATTTTTCCATCCTCGCTTCGCGGGAAGGGGGCATGGAAGCTTGTGCAGCGTCGGCAAAGGCTTGAAATCTTTTGAGCCTGAACCTTGGTCTAAGGGTGAAATCAGGGGGTGGAAAATGAAAGACGTGCGCTGTCCCTCCCTGTCTTCCCCAACGGGGCAAGGAGCCAAACGGGCAAGCCTAGGGTTCAGGCTTGTGAACGACCGGAGCAGTTACATTTTTTCACGATGGCAAGCCCCTAATTCAGGAAACATGTCATCGCTTTGATGTTCGCACTCGCTCCTCCGGCAGTTGTGCTTCTGCAGGCTACCCATTTGGCGGCACCGCATTCTGGTCACACAGGGGAAAGGTGATCCTGGCCGCATCCCTGGTCTCGCGCCATGCGCAAACTGCCGGTTACGGCTGGCTCCCGACGCAATCTGCCGACACTTTGCGCGTGACGCGACACTAGCGGGCTTCGGTCACCAGCACCTTGTCGATACGCTTGCCATCGAGATCAACGATTTCAAACTGCCAGCCGGCGCAGGCGATGCGCTCGCCGGTGGATGGCAAATGACCCGAAACCGACTGCAAAAGGCCGGCAACGGTGTTGTAGCGCCCACGGTCTTCTTCCGGCAAGTCCCTGATGTCCAGCCGCGCCTTCAGCTCGGAGACGGGCATGAGGCCGTCAATCAGCCAGCTGCCGTCTTCGCGCCGGGTTGCCCAGGCGTCCTGGGTGGTGCCTGTCTGCAACTCGCCCGTGATGGCCTCCAGCATGTCCATGGGCGTCATCAACCCCTGCACCACGCCGTATTCATCGACCACGAGAAGGATTCGGGTGGAGCGGGCGCGGAACTGCTCCAGAAGCTCCATGCCGGTCAGCGTTTCCGGAACGAATACCGCTGGAACGGCATAAGGGCCAATGCGGTCGGCAACCGCAGGAACCGAGCTTGAAGACTCGCCGGACGATGCCTCCTGTATCTGGCCGCGCAGGGCGAGCAGCTTGGCCACGTTGACCACGCCGACCACATCGTCCAGGCTGCCCCGGCAGACCGGGTACCAGGAGTGGCCGGTAGCGCCGGCCTTGGCAATCGCATCGGCCACCGTATCGGACGCATCGAGCCATTCAATGCTCGCGCGCGGCAGCATCAGCGAGGTCAGCAAGCGATCGTCCAGAAGAAACACGTTTTGCACCATCTGGTGCTCATGCGCCTCGATCAGGCCGGCATCGACGCCTTCCACCAGGCTGGCGGCAATTTCTTCTTCGGTTACGGCGCGGCCAGCGCTGTTGTCCACGCGCAGCAGCTTGAGCACGGCCTGGGTGCTGACAGACAGCAGCCAGACAAAGGGCTTGGCGCCGGCAGCCACCCACATCATGGGCCGCGACACCAGGCGTGCCACGGTTTCGGGGTAAAGCTGACCGATGCGCTTGGGGACCAGTTCGCCAAAGACGATGGTGACGTAGGTGATCACCGCCACGACAATCGCCGTCGCTGAAATATCGGCCGCCCGGTCCGACACGCCAAAGGTCTGCAGCCACACCGACACGCCGCCACTGAAGGCCGCCTCACCGATGATGCCGTTGAGCATGCCGATCGAGGTGATGCCAACCTGCACCGACGACAGAAACTGAGTGGGATTGGTGAGAAGGTCAAGCGCGGCCCTGGAGCCCTTGTCGCCCTCCTCGGCCATAGCGTTCAGTCTGGCTTTTCGACTTGAGGCCAGGGCCAGTTCGGACATGGAGAAAACGCCATTGAGCAGCGTTAAGAAGACGATAAGAAGGAAATCCATGGATCCGTAGGCAAAATGAAGACCATGGCACTTTACTGTATCGGCGACCTTCAGGGCTGCAATGCCCCGTTTCAGCGGCTTCTGGAAAAAATTGATTTTTCCCCGAGCCGCGACACCTTGTACCTTTTGGGTGACCTGGTGAACCGGGGACCCGACTCGCTGGGCACGCTGCGCAGCCTGAAAGCGCTGGGCGATGCCGCGCAATGCCTGCTGGGCAACCACGACCTGCACCTGCTGGCGCTGTGGCAGGGGGTGCGCCCGCCGGGCCGTCACGACACGGTCACGGGCATCCTGCAGGCATCAGACCGCCATGAACTGCTGGACTGGCTGCGCCACCGCCCCATGGCAATGCACCACCACGGCTGGCTGATGGTGCATGCCGGTGTCTTGCCGCAGTGGAGCGCAGCGCAAACGCTGGTGCTGGCCTCGGAGGTGGAAGACGCCTTGCGCGGTCCTGACCTGAAGGGCTTCCTGAGCGCCATGTACGGCAACACGCCATGCCAGTGGCAGGACAGCCTGGAAGGCGCGGACCGGCTGCGGGTGATCGTCAATGCGCTGACGCGCCTGCGGTTTTGCACGCCGCAAGGGGCGATGGAGTTCGGCAGCAACGAAGGCGCCGGCAGCGCGCCTGAAGGCTACCTGCCGTGGTTCGAAGTGCCGGGGCGGGCGACTGAGGACACACTGGTCACGTTCGGCCACTGGTCCACGCTGGTGGCCGATGCCCGCCGTCACACCGGCCTGCGGCACCGTGTGCTGCCGCTGGATACCGGTTGCGTCTGGGGCGGCTGTTTGACGGCGGCCAAGCTGGGGACTGGCGGTGCGTTCGAGCTGATTCAGGTGGACTGCGAGCAAGCGCAAGTGCCGGGCAAGTGAAGAATAAGCAGGTTTGATTCCTGCTTGCATTGCTGCGCCTCGATGACACGCCAGACCGGCAGATTTTCCCGATTACGCCGTCAAAGCCGTTGCAGCTTCTTTCTCTGCCAGCGCCGCCTCGTCAGCCCATGCGCGCGCCATGCTGGCCGCAAGCAACAGCACGCCGGACGAGAAATAAATCCACATCAGGATCACCACCAGCGAGCCGGCGGCTCCGTAGGCCGACACGACTGCCGCGGTAGACAGGTAATAGGCCATGAGGTACTTGCCCACCTGAAACAGGATGGCTCCGGCCACGGAACCCATCACCAGGAAGCGCAAGGCGGGCTTGGGGCCGGAACTCATGCGCATCAGCCCCAGGAACAGCGCCATGCAAAAGGCAATCGACACCACTTCGTTCAGCACCCAGACGACTTTTTCCAGCGGCAGGTAGCTTCCGGCCCACATTGAGATCAGGTTGGTGAACGTCGAGACGGCCAGTGACACCAGCAGCAGGAACCCCAGCGCCAGGATGTAGGCGACGCCGCGCAGCCGAAGGCTCGCGCCGTACCACCACTTCTGTTTGGGCGTTTCCCCGCTGCCATTGCGCCACAGACGCTCGAACGCATTTTGCAGTTCGGCAAAGACGCCGGTCGCGCCGGAAATCAGCAATCCGAAGGCAAACAGCGAGGCAGTGATGCCTTCGGACGGCTCCTGGGCGCTGGTCATGGCCTGCTGGATGACCTGAGCGCCCTGCTCGCCGATGACGCTGGCAATCTGCGTGATCAGGCTGCTCTCGATGTAGGTGCGGTCCAGCCACCAGCCCATGACGGCCACCAGCAGCACCAGCAACGGCGCCAGGCTGAGGATGCCGTAGAACGACATGGCGGCGCTCATCCGCAGGCCATCGGCATCGACCCACTGGTTCACCGCACGCCACAGCGGGCGGAAGATTTTCTGGAGAAGGGAAAACCCGAACGCAGCCAGCGTTTGGCGTCGGGAGGAAGGAGCAGCCATCATTCGAATATCGTACAGCTGCTTCAAAAACCGGTCACCGGACAGCCGCTTCAGGCAGAGTAGGCAAGAGCCGATGGCCAAGCGGCTGGCCAGGACCGCCGTCCGGTTGGCATCGCCCGGGGCATGTCAGGAAGCCTTGAACAGCGCAGCGACTTTTTTCTTCGGCTTGATGTTGGCCGACACGCCGTTGCGCGCAGGATTGGATTTGGACGACGCTTCCCACGAAGGCAGGGACTCTGCCGCTGCGCCGGGCTCGTAAGGCCGGTCGAAAAACGGATCGCGCGATGCAGCGGGCTGGCGGTGCGGCGTGTATTCGCGGCGTTCCCGGCGCTCGGTGTGCTCCCGGGGCGCACGCGGCTCGGACGCCCGGCCCTCTTCGCCTTCGCGGTACATGCGCCGGCCGTCGTTGATGCGGCCCTGGAGGCTGATGCGCGGCGTGTCTTCCTCGAACTCCAGCGGCTCGATCTCGATCTTGGTCTTGATGAGCTTTTCAATATCGGTCACCAGGCGCTGGTCGCTGCTGGCGACAAAGCTCACCGCCAGGCCCGAGGCGCCGGCGCGGCCGGTGCGGCCAATGCGGTGAATGTAGTCTTCGGCGTTGAAGGGAACATCGAAATTGAACACCGCCGGCACGTCCTTGATGTCAAGCCCGCGCGCGGCCACGTCGGTGCAGACCAGCAGGTCAACCTCGCCGCTTTTGAATGCTTCAAGCGCTTTCAGCCGTTCGTCCTGGCTCTTGTCGCCGTGCAGCGCGGTGGTTTTCAGGCCTTCGCGCTCCAGCGAACGCGCCAGCTTGGCGCAGCCAAGCTTGCTGTTGACAAAGACAAAGGCCTGCTTCATGTCGCGTGCCTTGAGGATCTGGTGCAGTGCGCGGCGCTTGTCGTCGGCACCGACGCTGTAGAAATGCTGCTCGACCGTGGAGGCCGTGGCGTTGGAACGCGCCACCTCGATCGTCACCGGATCCTGCAGGAAGCTTGACGCCAGGCGCTTGATCTCGGGCGAGAAGGTCGCCGAAAACAGCAGCGTGATGCGCTGCTTGGGCAGGTAGCTCAGGATGCGCTGCAGGTCGGGCAAAAAACCGATGTCGAGCATGCGGTCGGCCTCGTCAAGCACCACGTACTCGACCTGGTTGAGCACCGTGTTCTTGGCCTCGATGTGGTCGAGCAGGCGGCCCGGCGTGGCGACCAGCACCTCGACGCCTTTTTTGAGTTCCAGCGTCTGCGGCTTCATGTCCATGCCGCCAAACACCACCGCACAGTTCAGGTTGGTGTACTTTGAATAGAGCTTGACCTGTTCGGCCACCTGCACGGCGAGTTCGCGCGTGGGCAGCAGCACCAGCGCCCGCACCGGATGGCGCGCCGGCGAGGTCGAGGCGTTCTCGTGCTTCATCATGCGCTGCAGCAGGGGCAGCGTGAACGCGGCGGTCTTGCCGGTGCCGGTCTGGGCGGCGCCCATCACGTCTTTGCCTTGCAGCACGACCGGAATGGCCTGTTCCTGGATGGGGGTCATGGTTTCGTAGCCCATTTCGGCTACGGCGCGTGCCAGCGGTTCTGCCAGCGAAAGGTTCGAAAAAGATGATGTCATTTAGCTTTATATTGTCGCACTTTGGGTGCTTCAGGCTTTTTGGGCCGTTTCACAGTGCTTGCAGCCAGCCGCTCAGGTTTGCAAGCAGGGCCATGAAACTGGCATTCAATGCTATTCATTCAATAGCTTGAAATTCATACTGGATATGCGGAAAATGGCTAAACGTCTATGTTTTCAGAGGCCAGGCGCATTCTGGCAGCCGGCATCGGATCAATCGGGCTGCTTCAGCCCTTCAAACCGCCCAAACCGTCGCTGACGGTCGGATAACGCAGTACCAGCCGGAGTTCCTTTTTCATCCGCTGGTTGTCAAGCCGGCGCGATTCGCTCATGAAACTCAGCAGCATCAGCGGCAACTGCTCGTTGGCCGCGCTGCGCGCAACCCGGGGCGGCCGGGGCAGGCCGTACAGGTTTGCAGCCAGGTCGAAATAGTCGCCCATCAGCAACTGCGTGTCGTCGCAGACGTTACTGATGCGCTGCGGCTTGCCGCGCCACAGCGCCGCGATGCAGGCGCGCGCCAGGTCGTCGGCATGGATATGGCTGGTGTACACGTCGTCTTCATGGCGCAGCACCGGCGTGCCCTTGAGCAGCCGGCCGCGCGGCGTGCCGCCTTCGCGGTCGGTGGCATAGATGCCGGGAATGCGCAGGACATGCACCGGCGTCCCGGTGGCGCGGCCAAGCAATCGCACCTGGCCTTCGGCATGCACCCGGCGCTGCGCGCGCGGCGTGTTCGGGCTCAGGCCCCAGGTTTCATCAACCAATGCGCCGCCGCAGTCGCCATAGACGCCGCTGGTCGAGCCGTACACCAGCGCCTTTGGCAGGCTGCGCAGCCGCAGGGCGCGCAGCAAGGCCAGCGTGCGCGGGTCGTTGCGCCAGTTCGGGTTGTGGCCAGGCGGCGGCGCCAGGTGCACCACGCGCGTCGCAAGGCCCGCCAGCCGGCGCAGCGTGACCGGCGCGTCGAGGTTGCCGAGCAAGGGCGTGATGCCCTCCCGGCGCAAGGCCGGCAGCCGCTCCGGCGACGACGTCAGTGCGATGACCTTGAGCCGGGACGGCAGTTGCCGCGCCACGCGCAGGCCGACATCGCCACAACCGATGATGAGAACGCGCTGGCGGCGAAAACGCGCAGGCAGGGCGCCGAGGGGATTCAGGTTTGAAGGCAAAATTGGGGGTGGCCGGGGAACGGCCCGTCAGGTGACACAACGACAGACAGCAAAACGCCCAAGGATACCGACTATGAGTTTCAACGTGAATGTGCTGCCCAGTGGCCGCAGCTTTACTGCCGATGACGGCGAGCCGATGCTGGCCGCCGCCATCCGCCAGGGCATCGGCCTGCCTTACGGCTGCAAGGACGGCGCCTGCGGTTCGTGCAAATGCAAAAAACTCGAGGGCCAGGTGACGCATGGCGCCCACCAGTCCAAGGCGCTGTCGGCCGAGGAAGAAGCCCAGGGTTTCATCCTGACCTGCTGCGGCGTGGCGCACAGCGACGTGGTGCTGGAGTCGCGCCAGGTGACCGACGAAAGCGCCTTCCCGATCCGCAAGATGCCGGTGCGCGTGACCAGCCTGGTGCGCGCGTCGCCCGACGTGATGGTCGTTCGCCTTCAGCTGCCCGCCAGCGACACCATGAAGTACCACGCCGGCCAGTATGTCGAGTTCTTGCTGCGCGATGGCGACCGGCGCTCGTACTCGATGGCCAATGCGCCCTACACCCAGCTGGAGACGCCGGGCATCGAGCTGCACATCCGCCACATGCCGGGCGGCAAGTTCACCGACCATGTGTTTGCCGCCATGAAGGAACGGGAAATCCTGCGCATCGAAGGGCCTTACGGCAGCTTCTTCCTGCGTGAAGACAGCGCCAAACCGATCGTGATGGTCGCATCCGGCACCGGTTTTGCACCCCTGAAGGCCATCATCGAGCACATGCAGTTCAAGCGCATCGTGCGTCCCGCCGTGCTGTACTGGGGCGGGCGCCGCCCCGCCGACCTGTACATGAACGACTGGATTGAGGCCCGGGTGGCCGAGATGCCGAACCTGCGCTACGTGCCAGTGGTGTCCGACGCGCTGCCCGAAGACGGCTGGCTGGGCCGCACCGGCTTTGTCCACAAGGCCGTGCTGGAAGATTTTGCCGACCTCTCGGGCCAACAGGTGTATGCCTGCGGCGCACCCATCGTGGTCGAGTCGGCGCGGGACGACTTCACCGCACTGGCGGGCCTGCCGGCGGAAGAGTTCTTTGCCGATGCCTTCACCACCGAAGCCGACAAGGCGCAAAAAACTGAAGCGACTTGAACACCTGAAGCGCCTGAGTACAAAATTAATAGCAGACAGTGCAAGCCGGCCATGCGCCAGCGGCACTTTTTATCGAAAAAATACCATGAAAAAAATTCCCGCCAATTTTTGCCTGCAGCGCCGCACCTCATTGCTTGCCACCGGCGCGCTGGCACTGGGCGCCGTCCTGGGGGCTGCTGCCTCGCCGGCGGCCCTGGCGCAGCCGGCCGCGTCTTCGGCACGGGTCATGCGGCTGATCGTTCCCTATGCGCCGGGCGGCCCGATCGACGTGACGGCGCGGCTGATGGCCGACAGCGTAAAAGCTTCGCTGGGCACGGTGATCATTGAAAACCGGCCCGGCGCCGGCGGCAACATTGGCGTCGATGCGATTGCCAAGGCCGCGCCCGACGGGCTGACCATCGGTATTGCGGCGGTCGCGACGCACGCCATCAACCCCTGGCTCTACAGCAAGATGCCCTACGACGCGGCCAGCGACTTTGCCGCCATCACGCAAATGGTGCGCGTGCCCAATGTGCTGGTGATGAATGCGGACACCGCGCGCCGACTGAACATCAACACGCTCGCCGACCTGATCCGCTACGCCAGGGCCAACCCGGCCAAGCTCAACTACGCCAGCGGCGGCAACGGCAGCGCGGGCCACCTGGCCGGCGAGCTGTTCAAGTCGCGGGCCGGCATCTTTGCGCTGCACATTCCCTACAACGGCGGCAACCCGGCCCAGTTGGCGCTGCTGAGCGGCCAGGTCGATTTCAATTTCGACAACCTGGCCACGGCGTCTGCCAACATCAAGGCCGGCAAGCTGAAAGCGCTGGCGGTGACGACAGCCCAGCGCAGCGCCTTTTTGCCCGACGTGCCGGCCGTTGCGGAAACGCTCAAAGGATTCGAGATTGACACCTGGTGGGGGCTGGTGGCGCCTGCGGCCACACCCCGCGACGTGGTCGCCAAACTGAACCAGGCCTTTGTCGCGGCGCTGAAGGCACCCGAAAACAAGGCAAGGTTCAGCACGCTGATGGCCGAACCGGTCGCCAGTTCACCCGAGCAGTTCGATGCTTTCATGAAAAGCGAACGGGCGAAGTACGAAAAAGTGGTGAAGGCTTCCGGCGCGCGGGTGGATTGATTTTTGTCACCTGTCCGCATCGCCTGCGGATCATCAAAATCGCCATCGGGGAGCCCTCACCCCAGCCCTCTCCCGGAGGGAGAAGGAGTAAGACGCGACTGCATTCGATAATGCTGAGCAGTTATAAGCTTTTGGCGTTTCAGTGCTGTAGCGCTCATTCAGCCTGCGCAAGCAGCTATTGAATTCATGGTAATCCAGCGCAAGGCAATTTGAGTTGACCGGTCTTCGGCATTCCTCTCCCACCCGTTCTGTCTGGGCCTGTGATGACCAGCCCAACCATGCAGCGCTAGATTACTACGAATTCAATAGCAATCCAGGCAAGCCCAATAAGCGGGAACAGCCAAAACAACCAAAAATCACTCGCCTAGATAAGCCGCCCGAACCCGGGGATCGTCCAGCAGCAGCTTGGCGTCGCCATTCATCGTGATGTTGCCCGACTCCATCACATAGCCCCGGTTCGCAATCCCCAGCGCCCGGCTGGCATTCTGCTCGACCAGCAGCACCGTCATGCCCAGCGCCGAAACGTCGCGCACCACCTCGAAAATCTTGTCCACCATGATCGGCGACAGGCCCATCGACGGCTCGTCCAGCAGCAACACCTTGGGCCGGCTCATCAGCGCCCGGCCCATCGCCAGCATCTGCTGCTCGCCGCCCGACATCGTGCCGGCCAGCTGGTCCTTGCGCTCGCGCAGGCGCGGGAACAGCACGAACATCTTCTCGATGTCGTCGGCAATGCCGGCCTTGTCGTTGCGGATATAGGCGCCCATCTGCAGGTTTTCGGTGATGGTCATGCGGGCGAACACGCCGCGCCCCTCGGGCACCATTGCCAGGCCTTCCTTGACCAGGTCCCAGGCGCCGCGTCCCTTGATGCTCTTGCCCAGGTATTCGATGTCGCCGCCCAGTATAGGCAGGCCACCGGTGATGGCCTTCATGGTGGTGGTCTTGCCGGCGCCGTTGGAGCCGATCAGCGTGACCAGTTCGCCGTCATGGACCTCGAAATCAATGCCCTTGACCGCCTGGATGCCGCCGTAAGCCACCTGCAGGCCGGTAATTTTCAGAAGTGTTTTTGTTGTTGCTGCCATGGTTTTGCTTCCTTTAGTGGCCTGCGCCCAGATAGGCGGTGATCACCTTTTCGTTTTTCTGCACCTCGGCCGGCACACCCTCGGCAATCTGCTTGCCGTAGTCGAGCACCGTCACCCGGTCGCACAGGCCCATGACCAGCTTGACGTCATGCTCGATCAGCAAGATGGTGCGGTTGTCCTTGCGGATGCGGTCGATCAGCTCGCGCAACTGGACTTTTTCAGTCGCATTCATGCCGGCGGCGGGCTCGTCCAGGGCAATCAGCTGCGGGTCGGTGGCCAGCGCCCGGGCAATCTCCAGCCGGCGCTGGTCGCCGTAGCTCAGGGTGCGCGCCTTGTAGTCGGCGTATTTGCCAATGCCCACGTAGTCGAGCAGTTCCTGCGAGCGCTCGGCGATCTGCGCCTCTTCGCGCTTGAAGCCGGGGGTGCGGAACACGGCGCCGATCAGCCCCGAATGGGTGCGCACATGGCGCCCGACCATGACGTTTTCCAGCGCCGTCATGTCGGCAAACAGCCGGATGTTCTGGAAGGTGCGGGCAATGCCGGCTTTGGCAACTTCATGCACTGCTGTCGGCTTGTAGGGCTTGCCGGCCAGCTCGAACGTGCCGCTGTCCGGCGTGTACAGGCCGGTCAGCACATTGAAAAACGTCGTCTTGCCGGCGCCGTTAGGGCCGATCAGGCCATAGACCTGGCCGCGTTCGATCTTGATGCCGACATCGCTCAGCGCCTGCAGGCCGCCGAAGCGCTTGGAGACACCCGAGACATTCAGAATGGTTTCGCTCATGTCCATTCTCCTTAAGGGTTGATGGACTGGATGGGGTCTTTGCCGGGGCGCTTGTTCAGCGACTTGCCGTGCTCGGGCGACGGCCACAGGCCGCGCGGGCGCATCAGCATGACGGTGATCATGGCCAGGGCGATCAGCAGCTGGCGCAGGATGGACGAGTCCAGCCGGCCATCGGTCATGGCCTGAAGCGGCCCGGCTACGTGGCGCAGCACCTCGGGCAGCGCGGCCAGCAGCAGCGCCCCCAGGATGACGCCGGGCAGGTGCCCGATGCCGCCCAGCACCACCATGGCGACGATCATGATCGACTCCATCAGGCTGAACGATTCGGGCGAGACAAAGCCCTGGAAGGCCGCGAACATCGAGCCCGACACGCCGCCAAACGTGGCGCCCATGCCGAAGGCCAGCAGTTTCATGTTGCGGGTGTTGATGCCCATGGCCTTGGCGGCGATCTCGTCCTCGCGGATCGCCATCCAGGCGCGTCCGATGCGCGACTTTTGCAGCCGGTCGCAAATGATGACTGAAACAATCACCAGCGCCAGGAACAGGTAGTAGTACATCGACACCGAGGTGAATTCGATGCCGAAGAACGAATGCGACTTGCCCAGGTCGAAGCCGAAGAACTTCATCGAGTCGATCTGGTTGATGCCCTTGGGGCCGTTGGTCAGGTTGATCGGGCGGTCCAGGTTGTTCAGGAACACGCGGATGATCTCGCCAAAGCCCAGTGTGACGATGGCCAGGTAGTCGCCGCGCAGCTTGAGCGTGGGTGCGCCCAGCATGACGCCGAACAGGCCGGCCAGCGCGGCCGCCAGCGGAATGGTCGCCCAGATGGGCAGGTGCAGCCCTTCGGGGAAATTGGCCGCGACCCAGGGAAAGGCCTCGGCGAGGTGCGGCGAGCCGAGCAGGGCAAACAGGTAGGCGCCGACGGCAAAGAAGGCCACATAGCCCAGGTCAAGCAGGCCGGCATAGCCGACCACGATGTTCAGGCCCAGGGCCAGCAGCACATACAGCAGCGCCATGTCGACGATGCGCACCCAGGCGTTGCCGCCCTGTTGCAGCAGCAAAGGCAGCACCAGCAAGGCCAGCGCCACGATCAAAAAGGTCGCAATTTTTTTGGTTTTCATCAATTTTCTCCTTGTGGATCGGTTGATTGCCCGGCCTCAGGCCCGGTCCGCCACACGTTCACCCAGCAGGCCCGAGGGGCGCAGCGTGAGCACAAAAATCAGCACGATGAAGGCAAAGATGTCGGAGTACTGGCTGCCCAGCACGCCGCCGGTCAGCGGGCCGATGTAGCCGGCGCCAATCGCCTCGATCAGGCCCAGCAGGATGCCGCCGAGCACCGCTCCGCCCAGGTTGCCGATGCCGCCGAACACGGCGGCGGTGAAGGCTTTGAGGCCGGGCAGGAAACCCATGGTGTGCTGCACTGTGCCGTAGTTGGAGGCGTACATGACGCCGGCCAGCGCGGCCAGGATGGCGCCGATGATGAAGGTCGCGGAAATCACGGTGTCGGGGCGTACGCCCATCAAGGCGGCGACGCGCGGGTTCTCGGCCGTGGCGCGCATCGCGCGGCCGAGCTTGGTGTAATGCACCAGCCACATCAGGATCGACAGCGACACGGCGGTGGTGCCCAGGATAAACAATTGCGTCACGGTAATCACAGCGCCGCCAATCTGGAAAGGCTCGGGCGGCAGCAGCGTCGGATAAGGCTTGTAGTTGGGCTTCCAGATGATCATGGCCAGCGTCTGCAGCAGCAGCGACATGCCGATGGCTGTGATCAGGGGGGCCAGCTTGGGCGAGTTGCGCAGCGGGCGGTAGGCAACCTTTTCAATCGTGAAGTTCAGCGCTGCGCAGACGATGAAGGCAATCAGGAGCGAAATCAGCAGCACCAGCCAGCCGGGCGCGCCGGGCATGGCTTCCTGCATCCAGCGGATGATGGTCCAGCTGGTCAGCGCGCCGACCATCAGTACCTCGCCATGCGCAAAATTGATCAGGTTGATGATGCCGTACACCATGGTGTAGCCCAGGGCGATCAGGGCATACATGCTGCCCAGGACCAGTCCGTTGATGATTTGCTGTAGCAAAACTTCCATATTCGCTCCGTTTGTTTGAATGAGCCAACTCTGCCGGCGTCGTGCTTGCACGGGATCACCATGAAAACACGCGAGTTAACAAAAAGCCCGCCTGTCTCCGGTGAGATGACCGGGGGAGGTGGCGAGCTAATGGGCGAATTGTAGCGACTGGTTTCTAGCGAGAATCGCGCCAGCGAAGCCGTTTTTCCGGGGTAAACCCTTGGCGAATTCGCATTTTTTGGCGGAATCCGCCTGTATCAGCGGGATTTCGAGCGCATCAGTTCTTCTGATGGTTTTTTGCCTTCAGTTCATTGAGCTTATCGGCGATCCGGATCTCCAGGCCGCGGTTGACGGGGCGGTAAAAGCCCGGCGCGGCCATGCCTTCAGGCAGGTAGTTTTCCCCGGCCGCAAAACCGCCCTCCTCGTCATGCGCATAACGATAGTTCTTGCCGTAGTCGAGCTGCTTCATGAGCTTTGTCGGTGCATTGCGCAGGTGCAGAGGCACCGGCCGGGTGCCGTCCTGCTTGATGAAGGCCTTGGCCTCGTTGAAGGCCTTGTAAAGCGCATTCGACTTGGGCGCAACCGCCAGGTACACCACGCATTGCGCCAGCGCCAGTTCGCCCTCGGGCGAGCCGAGCCGTTCATAGACCTCGGCGGCATCGAGCGCCAGGCGCAGCGCGCGCGGGTCGGCCAGCCCGATGTCCTCGCTGGCCATGCGGATCAGGCGGCGCGCCATGTATTTGGGCTCGGCACCGCCGTCGAGCATGCGCATGAACCAGTACAGTGCGGCATCGGGGTCCGAGCCGCGCACCGACTTGTGCAGTGCCGAAATGGTGTCGTAGAACTGCTCGCCGCCCTTGTCGTAGCGGCGCAGGCGCTCGCCCAGCACCTTGAGCAGCCAGGCATCTGTCACCTCGGTGATCTTTTCGGCTCTGGCGGCGACGCCAAGCGATTCGAGTGTATTGAGCAACCGCCGGGCATCGCCATCGGCATAGGACACGAGGCGGACGGCAGCTTCATTCGCTATGCTTTCAATAGCTGCAATCTCATGCTGGTCAAGCGCACGGTCCAATAATTGCCTTAGATTTTCTTCCGTCAGCGGCTGCAGCACATAGACCGCCGCACGCGACAGCAGGGCCGAATTCACTTCAAAAGAAGGGTTTTCCGTGGTCGCGCCAATGAAGGTGAACAGGCCGCTTTCGACGTGCGGCAGGAAGGCGTCCTGCTGGCTTTTGTTGAAGCGGTGTACCTCGTCGACAAACACAATGGTGCGCCGCCCGCCCTGCGCCTGCCAGATCGTCGCCTGCTCGACCGCCTCGCGGATGTCCTTGACGCCGCCAAGCACGGCGGAAATAGTGATGAAATGCGCGTCGAAACTGCTCGCCATGAGCCGGGCAATGGTGGTCTTGCCCACGCCGGGCGGTCCCCACAGGATGCAGCTGTGCGGCTCGCCTGACTCAAAAGCAATACGCAGCGGCAGGCCGTCGCCCAGCAAATGCTGCTGGCCGATGACTTCACCCAGGTTCTTCGGCCGCAGCCGCTCGGCCAGGGGGGGATGAGACGATGTGGTGGACTTGGCCATGAAATAGGCGCCTTGCTTTGGCTGCTGCCACGCTGCTGACAGCAGCCCTGCGCGGCAAGGCAGCCGGTTTACTGCCGGATCACATCCGCGCCCTTGGGCGGATTGAACTGGAACGCGTCTTTGGACAGGCTTGGGTTGACCTCGACCTTGCTGAAGCTCAGCACCGAGCGCTGGCCGAAGCTGTCAAGAATTTCGAGTGCTGCCAACGCGGCTGGCTTCTCTCCGGCACGAAAGCCGACGCGCACCGCCTGCAACTGGCCGTCTTTTGCCCTGGGCGTGGCCACCACCCATTCCAGACCGTCCTTTGCAGGCGCGGCGGCAAGCGTGAAATCGGCCTGCAGCGCGCGCAGGTCGGGCGCGGCGGCAATCAAGGCGGCGGGTGTCGAGCCCAGCGCCGCAGACTGCTTGCGCGCCGTGACCTGGTTCAGGTCGGTGTCATAGAGCCAGAGTGTTTGGCCGTCGGCCACGATGCTTTGCTGGAAAGGCTTTTGGTAGAGAAACTTGAAGCGGTTCGGGCGCGAGAATTCGAAGGTGCCGCTGGAGGTCTTGCTGCGCGGCGCCTGGCCTTCCCGGGCCGGTGCAGTGACCACCTGGGTGAACTCGGCTCGGCCGCTGCTCACCGTCCCAACGAAGGATTCAAGGCTTTCCAGGCCGTTTGCGCAGGCTGCATGGACGCAACCAGCTATGAATAAAGTAGCAAAAAAGCGTTTCATCGACATCACTCCGCCCTTGCGGGCACCAGAATTTCACGCTGGCCGCTGCCGCTCATGGCGCTGACCAGCCCGGCATTTTCCATGTCCTCGACCAGCCGCGCGGCGCGGTTGTAGCCGATCTTGAGGTGACGCTGCACCAGGGAAATGCTGGCCTTGCGGTTTTTCAGCACCACTTCCACCGCCTGGTCGTACATCGGGTCTTTCTCGCCGCCCGCATCGCCCGACAGGTCGCCGCCCTCGCCTTCGACCGTGCCGCCTTCGAGCACGCCGTCGATGTAATTGGGCGTTCCCTGTTGCTTGAGGTAGGACACGACCCGGTGTACTTCCTCGTCACTCACAAACGCACCATGCACGCGAATTGGATAGCCTGTACCACTCGGCATGTAAAGCATGTCACCCATGCCCAGCAAGGCCTCGGCGCCCATCTGGTCCAAAATGGTGCGGCTGTCGATCTTGCTGCTGACCTGGAAGGACAGGCGCGTCGGAATGTTGGCCTTGATCAGGCCGGTGATCACATCGACGCTGGGGCGTTGCGTCGCCAGGATCAGGTGGATGCCGGCGGCACGGGCCTTTTGCGCCAGGCGCGCGATCAGCTCCTCGATCTTCTTGCCGACGACCATCATCAGGTCGGCCAGCTCGTCGATCACCACGACGATGTAGGGCAGACGCTCCAGCGGCTCGGGCTCGTCGGGCGTCAGGCTGAAGGGGTTGTAGATGAATTCCTCGCTGGCATTGGCCTCGTCGATCTTGGCGTTGTAGCCGGCCAGGTTGCGCACGCCGAGCTTGCTCATCAGCTTGTAGCGCTTTTCCATTTCGGCCACGCACCAGTTCAGGCCATGGGCCGCCTGGCGCATGTCGGTGACGACCGGCGCCAGCAGGTGCGGAATGCCTTCATAGACGCTCATTTCCAGCATCTTCGGGTCGATCAGCAGCAGCCGGACGTCGCGCGGATCGGCCTTGAAGAGCAGGCTCAAAATCATCGCGTTGATGCCCACCGACTTGCCCGAACCGGTGGTGCCGGCGACCAGGCAGTGCGGCATCTTGGCCAGGTCGGCAACGACCGCATGGCCGGCAATGTCCTTGCCCAGACCCATGGTCAGCAGCGAGGTGGCATCGTGGTAGACCTTGGAGCCCAGGATTTCGCTGAGCTTGATCATCTGCCGCTTGGCATTGGGCAATTCCAGCGCCATGTAGTTCTTGCCTGGAATGGTCTCGATCACGCGGATCGACACCAGGCTCAGGGCGCGCGCCAGATCCTTGGCCAGGGTAACGACCTGCGAGCCCTTGACGCCGGTGGCGGGTTCGATTTCATAACGGGTAATCACCGGGCCGGGCGCTGCGGCGACAACCCGCACTTCGACGCCAAAATCCTTGAGCTTTTTCTCGATCAGCCGCGAGGTCATTTCCAGCGTTTCGGACGCGACGCTTTCCTGCCGCAGCAGGGCGGTGTCGAGCAGGCTGACCTGTGGCAAATGGGAATCTGTTTGCGACGAGGGCGCAGCGGCCAGAAAAGTCGGAGCGGCAGGGACATGTGTCACCCCGGACACGGGGGGCGAATGGGCGGCCGGCGTGGCGGCTGCCACAGTGGCCGTGGCGCTTGCCGGCACGCCTGGTTTGGACTTGGCGGGGCGCTCGATTTTCGGCAGTTCAACCACCGGCTGATTGATGATGATCGGCACCGGGTGGTGTGCCCCGATCTCTATGCGTTCATCGCTCAGCGTCTCCTCGCGTTCGCGGAGCGCTTGCTTGCCCACCGCGAGATCCTGCGCCAGCTCGCGCTTTTCGCGGCGCAGGGCCACGACGCTGTCTATCCTGGCGCCCAGGCGCAGGGCCACGCGGGCCCAGGAAAAATTGAAGACGCTGGCCACGGCAATCAGGCTCAGCGCAATGAATACCAGGCCCGATCCGGCAAACCCAAGCCATTTGACGCCCAGGTTGCCGAGCACATAACCTATCACGCCGCCTGCATGGCCAGGCAGCCTGAACTCGAAGCGGTACAGGCGCGACCATTCCAGCGCGGCACTGGCCACAAGCAGCAGCAGCAGCCCGAGCCAGAACCGGAGGCGGCTCGCGGCGGGTTCGGGCGACAGCACATCGCGGCGCAAACCGCGCGTCACCGACGTCAGCCAGACCCAGCCGCCGGCTGCCAGCGCCCACCAGACCGAAAAGCCCAGCAAGAAGTAGCTGGCATCGGCCAGCCAGGCGCCCAGGTGGCCGCCCCAGTTCCTGGCAGCCACCAGCGTGCCGCTGGCGGCGTCCGGGTTACCCGAGGTTGACCAGGCCGCATCCTGCGGCGAGTAGCTCAGCAAGGCGGCCATCCAGAGAATCAGGCCGACCAGCCCCAGGATCAGGCCAACTTCGCGGGCTACACGTTTAAAGCCGCCGGGCGCGCCCGCAGCAGGAGAATTTCTGGAGTTCAGGGTATCTAGCGAGTAAGTCATAAACGGGTCTTGGAGCTTAACGCAGTTGGGTGAAGCTTTCAGGTCGGGGCAGGCCCCTGACTGTAAGCGCGTGCGGTCAGACCAGCGAATCCAGGTGCGGCCTCACCAGCAGCGAACCGTCGTCCTGCGTTTCGATGAAGCCGCGCTCCTCCAGGTCCTTCATCACCCGGCTGACCATCTCGCGGGAAGCACCGACCATTTTCGCCACGTCCTGGCGCGACACCCTGCCGCGAATCATTGCCGCGCCGTCGGCGCCGGGCATGGCCTCTGCGGCGAAGTCGAGCAGTGCGCCGGCCACCCGGCCGTACACATCCATCAGGGCCAGGGACTCGATCTTGCGGTCCGCCTGGCGCAGACGATGCACCAGTCCCTTGAGCATCGCGTAGGCCATCGAGTCGCTCTCGGGAAGGCAGCGCGTGAACGCCAGCTGGTCCATCACCAGCGTATCGGTCTGCACCTCGGCGACGACGGACGCCGAGTGCGGCGACTGGTCGATCAGACTCATTTCGCCGACGTAATCACCGGGGCGCAACGTCGCCAGGATCACTTCGCGCCCACGCGCATCGCGGCTCACCACGCGCGCGCGGCCGGTCAGCAAAATCGTCAGGGCGCAGGATTTTTGTCCCTGCTCAAGAATGGTCTCGCCTTTGCGGTAGCGCTGCTTCACCACGGCATCGGCAACCAACACTGCCTGGCTGGTGGTCAGCATTGAAAAAAGGGGCACGCGCCGGATCAGCTCCAGCCGGGACACCATGGTGGAGGTCATGCGTTGGCCCCTTCAACCCCATGGCCGACAACTGCCGGGCGATTTCTTACAATGGCCGCGCTTTTACAAAATACAGATACTGTCAAAGTTTTTACCTTGCTGAACATAGACGCGAACTGACTCTACCTGAGTTCCAACATTACTTATCAGGTGCTACATCATGAAACAATCCAGAGTTCTCATTCTTGGCTCAGGCCCGGCTGGCTATACCGCAGCCGTTTATGCGGCGCGCGCCAACCTCAAGCCAATGCTGATCACCGGCATGGCGCAGGGTGGCCAGTTGATGACCACCACCGACGTGGACAACTGGCCGGCCGATGTCGACGGCGTCCAGGGGCCCGAGCTGATGCAGCGCTTCCTGGCGCATGCCGAGCGTTTCAAGACCGAAATCATTTTTGACCACATCAACCAGGTGGACCTGAGCCAGCGCCCGTTCACGCTGACAGGCGACAGCGGCACCTACACCTGCGACACGCTGATCATTTCCACCGGCGCGTCAGCCAAATACCTGGGGCTGGAATCAGAGACCGCCTTCATGGGACGCGGCGTCTCCGGCTGCGCCACCTGCGACGGCTTTTTCTACCGTGAGCAGGAAGTCTGCGTGGTGGGCGGCGGCAACACGGCGGTCGAGGAAGCGCTGTACCTGTCCAACATCGCCAGCAAGGTCACGCTGGTGCATCGCCGCGACACCTTCAAGGCCGAAGCCATACTGATCGACAAGCTGCATGAAAAAGTCGCCAGCGGAAAGATCGAGCTGCAATTGCACCAGACGCTCGACGAGGTGCTGGGCGACGCATCCGGCGTGACCGGCGTGCGGCTGAAAAGCACGAAAACCGGCGCCACGCAGGACCTCGCGCTCAAGGGCTGCTTTATCGCCATCGGCCACCATCCGAACACCGATATCTTCAGCGGCCAGCTGGAGATGAAGGACGGCTACATCATTACCCACGGTGGTCTGCAGGGCATGGCCACGATGACCAGCATTCCGGGCGTGTTCGCGGCGGGCGATGTGCAGGACCATGTGTACCGCCAGGCGATCACCAGCGCCGGTACCGGCTGCATGGCCGCACTGGACGCCCAGCGGTTTCTGGAGCAGAACGAATAAATCAGCCTCCTGGCTTGGCAGCGGATTACCCGTTCCCCAGGCCGCCAAAACGCCGGATTTCGGCTATTTTGGTTTTCGGGCTATAATTTGTGGCTTAGCTGAGCATTCGTAGGGTCTGTCCAGCACAGGCCTATCGGGTTTATCAGCATCCTATTTCTAATTTTTTACGGAGAGTGCGCTCATGGCACGCGTCTGTCAGGTAACGGGCAAAGGCCCGATGGTGGGAAACAATGTTTCTCACGCAAACAACAAAACCAAGCGTCGGTTCATGCCCAACCTGCAGTACCGCCGTATCTGGGTCGAAAGCGAAAAGCGTTTCTTGCGCCTTCGCATCACCGCAGCCGGCCTGCGCTTGATTGATAAAAACGGCATCGATGCGGTCCTGGTGGACCTTCGTGCCCGCGGTGAAGTTTAAGGAGAACTATCATGGCTAAAGGCGGACGCGAAAAAATCAAGCTGCAATCGACAGCCGGAACCGGTCACTTCTACACGACCGACAAGAACAAGAAAACCACCCCTGAAAAAATGCTGATCATGAAATTTGATCCCAAGGCACGCAAGCATGTGGAATACAAGGAAATCAAGCTGAAGTAATTCAGCTTGACGCCCGCGCAACTCCTTCCGGTGTTGCCAAAAAAACCCGCTGTCATCACAGCGGGTTTTTTTATGCCCTGGAGTCGATCAACCCGGGCGCCAGCCGGGAAGGATTACGGGCATTCACAGCGAGCGCAGCTGCGCCTTGCCACTTTCCTTGCCTGCCGTGCGTGGTCAACGCACAAAAAAAGCCCCCGCAGCGATGGTTCGCTGCGGGGGCTTTGCCGATTTTCAAAAATGTCAGTGCAGAATGATCAAGCGCGGGCAGAACGCAGCTTCATCGAGAACTCGCGCAGCGCAGCGATGCCGCTTTCTTCAGCCCGATGGCACCAGGCCTGAAGGTCCGCAGCGAGTTGCTCGCGCGATGCAGACGTGCTCAGCCACAACTGGCGCAGCTCCTCGCGCATCGTGACCATCTTGTCGAGCACCGGATACTCGGCACGCACCTGGGCAACTTGCGGTCTGGCGGCTGCCGGCACCTTGTCTTCATCGCGGTGCAGCCAGCGATTGGCCAGCTTCAACATCGAGACATCGGCTTTTTTGGCTTTCAGCAAGGCAATTTCCACCTCGCCGGCGCGGCGCAATTCGCGGGCGTAGCCGGCCATCACCTCATAGCGGTGGGCAATCAGGGCTTCGAGCGTTTTCTCGTCAGCCACCGGTTGCACCACGCCCAGCGTGAGCCTTGGCGGCACTTTTTTCACAGCGGCCAGCCCGACCAATTCCATGGCACGGATATAACCCCAGCCGATGTCAAACTCGTAGGGCTTGACCGAGAACTTGGCCGACGTGGGATAGGTGTGGTGGTTGTTGTGCAATTCTTCGCCGCCAATGATGATGCCCCACGGCGATACATTGGTGCTGGCATCGGACGCCTCGAAATTGCGGTAGCCCCAGTAGTGTCCGATGCCGTTGATGATGCCGGCCGCCGTGATGGGAATCCACATCATCTGCACCGCCCACACGCTCAGCCCGGCCGCGCCGAACAGCGCCAGGTTGATGATCAGCATCAGGCCGACGCCCTGCCAGCTGTAGCGGGTGTAAAGGTTGCGTTCGATCCAGTCATCGGGCGTGCCGCGACCGTACTTGGCGATGGTTTCGAGGTTTTTCGTCTCGGCCCGGTACAGCTCGGCACCGGTGAACAGCACGGTCTTGATGCCATGGGCCTGCGGGCTGTGAGGGTCTTCCATGGTTTCGCATTTGGCATGGTGCTTGCGGTGAACGCCAACCCATTCCTTGGTGACTTGGCCAGTGGCCAGCCACAGCCAGAAGCGAAAGAAATGCGCAGGAATGGCATGCAGGTCGAGCGAGCGGTGCGCCTGATGGCGATGCAGATACAGCGTCACGCTGACAATGGTGATGTGAGTCGTCACCAGCGCGTAAAGCACGATTTGCCACCAGCTTGCGGCGAACAGGCCATGAGCCAGCCAGTCAAGAGCGGCATCGAACAAAAACATAAAAGTCCTTTGGAATAAGTCCAGGACCGCCACGTAATCAAGGCTTGTCTCCAAGGGTGGCGCCAGACAACCTTTGATTATAAATTGATGCGCCTGAATTACAAAGACCCTTCATACAGAAAGCGGCAGCAGCAACGCGGTGGAACCGCTTTCAGCAAGAAGGCAAGTCCTGTTTCTCCAGGGGGCACCCGGCAGACGAAACCTCAGGCCTTTTGCCAGACCGCCGCAAAAAACCCGTCGGTCTGGTGCAGGTAGGGCCAGAGCCGCAGGTAGGGCCCCCGGCAGAGTTTTTCGGCATGCTCGACGCCCAGGTGCGTCAGCAGCGGCGCCGCTTCCAGCACCTGGAAATCGGGGTTGGCGGCGCTGAAAGCCTCGGCAATCGCCTCGTTTTCCTGGCGCAGGATGCTGCAGGTGGCATACACCAGCCGACCGCCCGGTTTCACCAGGCGCGCGGCGCTTTGCAGGATGGCGGTTTGCTTGGCCGTCAGTTCCTCGATCGCCTTGGGGTTGTGGCGCCATTTGAGGTCCGGGTTGCGCCGCAGCGTGCCCAGGCCCGAACACGGCGCATCGACCAGCACCCGGTCGATCTTGCCGGCCAGCCGCTTGATACGGTCGTCGCGCTCATGCGCAATAGCCACCGGATGCACGTTCGACAAACCGCTGCGCGCCAGGCGCGGCTTGAGCGCGGCCAGCCGGTGCGCCGAAGTGTCAAAGGCATACAGCCGGCCGGTGGTGCGCATGGAGGCGCCCAGCGCCAGCGTCTTGCCACCGGCGCCGGCGCAGAAATCGACCACCATCTCGCCGCGCTTGGCATCGACCAGCAGCGCCAGCAACTGCGAGCCTTCGTCCTGCACTTCGATGGCGCCGCGCTTGAAGGCATCCACGTTCGCCAGCTGCGGCTTGTCGGTCAACCGCAAGCCCCACGGCGAATACGGCGTTGCGACGGTTTTAATAGCTGCTCGTGCAAGCTCCTTCTGCACATCAGCCCGTTTGTCTTTCAAGGTGTTGACGCGCAGATCGAGTCCGGCCTGCTTGTTCAGGCTTTCGACCAGCGGCCAGAAATCATCGCCCAGCTGCGCTTTGAGCGGCTCGACCAGCCACTGCGGCAGGTTGTGGCGGTGCAGTTCCATCAAGTCGGCCGGCTTGACCTGGTCGCAGCGCGAGAGCCAGTCTTCCTCCTGCTCGGTCAGCGCGCCCTGCAAAAAGTCGCGCGGGGCGGCAAAGCCCAGGATGGCCAACCGGCGTTCGGGCACGCCGTAACCATGCTGGGCCATGTAGACGTAGAGGTTTTTCTTGCGCAGCACGCCGTAGATGGTTTCGGCGACGGTAGCCCGCTCGCGTGGGCCAAGCCGCATTTCGCGGAAATAGCGCGACACCACCATGTCGGCGGGATGATCAAATTTAAGAACCTGCTTGAGGAGCTCGGTACAACAGTCGAGTAAGGCGTTAGGATGCATCGCCCTATTGTCCCACTGCCGAACCCGGCATTTTCTCCAGCACCGATTGACCATGCCAGAACACCTTCCGCCACTCATCGAAACCCCTACCGGGCGCTACCGGCATTACAAGGGCATGCTGTACGACGTGGTGGGCACGGTGCGCCACAGTGAAACGCTGCAGCCGATGACGCTGTACCGCGCGCTGTATGGCGAGCGCAGCTTGTGGGTGCGGCCGGCGGCGATGTTCAATGAGGAAGTGGTGATTGACGGCGTAAGCCAGCCGCGTTTTGCGCGCTTGCCCGATTAACTGTCCCGAAGAACCCAAGGTGGTGCCAGGAAAACAAAGGCCAGCGTGGGGCAGTTTTCTTCAGAAGCCGGGGCCGCAGAACCGGCTTTGCCGGGCTGCAGGCGCAGCGCCCCCTCGGGGGGCAGCGAACCACACGAAGTGGGGAGCGTGGGGGCCATGCCTGTCACCGATAATCATCGGTTATGTCCGAAACCACTGAAATCGCCAAACAAGTCAAGCGCCGCCGCACGTTTGCCATCATTTCCCATCCCGACGCCGGCAAGACCACGCTGACTGAAAAGCTGCTGCTGTTCTCGGGCGCCATCCAGATTGCCGGCAGCGTCAAGGCACGCAAGGCCGCGCGTCACGCTACGTCCGACTGGATGGAAATCGAAAAGCAGCGCGGCATTTCAGTCGCCTCGTCGGTCATGCAGATGGAATACCGCGACTGCGTGATCAACCTGCTCGACACGCCCGGCCACCAGGATTTTTCCGAAGACACCTACCGCGTGCTGACCGCCGTCGATGCGGCGCTGATGGTGATCGACGCGGCCAACGGCGTCGAGCCGCAAACCCGCCGCCTGCTGCAGGTCTGCCGCGCGCGCGGCACGCCGATCCTGACCTTCGTCAACAAGATGGACCGCGAGGTGCAGGACCCGATGAACATCATGGACGAGATCGAACGCGAACTCGGCATGGCCGTCGTGCCTTTCACCTGGCCGGTCGGCATGGGCAAGCTGTTCCACGGCGTGTATGACCGGCGCGAAAAACGCATGCGCGTCTTCAGCCCCGGCGAGGACAAGGCCGGCGGCGACGACGAAATCCTGGCCGGCCTGGACAATGCCGAAGCCACCAAGCGCTTTGGCGCCGAATTCACCCAGGCGCAGGACGAGCTGGAACTGCTCGAAGGCGCGTCGCCCGAATTCAACCGCGAGGAATTCCTGGCGGGCAAGCAGACGCCGATGTTCTTCGGTTCGGCCATCAACAACTTCGGCGTGCAGGAAGTGCTCGATGCGCTGGTCGATCTGGCGCCGGCTCCGGCCGACCGCCCGGCCATGCAGCGCATCGTGCATCCGGAAGAAAAGAAATTTTCCGGCGTGGTGTTCAAGATCCAGGCCAACATGGACCCGGCGCACCGCGACCGCATTGCCTTCTTGCGCGTCGCCAGCGGCGAATTCACGCGCGGCATGAAGCTCAAGGTGGTGCGCAGCGGCAAGGAAATCCGGCCCAACACGGTGGTGAGCTTCATGAGCCAGCGCCGCGAGCTGCTGGACACGGCGTTTGCCGGCGACATCATCGGCATCCCGAACCACGGCGTGCTGCAGCTGGGCGACACGCTGACCGAAGGCGAAGCGCTGCAGTTCACCGGCCTGCCCTTCTTTGCGCCGGAAATGTTCCGCGCCGTCGAGGTGGCCGATCCGCTGCGAAGCAAGCAGCTGCGCGCCGGGCTGACGCAGCTGGGCGAAGAAGGCGCGATCCAGGTGTTCCGCCCGATTGCCGGATCGCTCTTGCTGCTGGGCGCGGTTGGCCAGTTGCAGTTTGAAGTGGTGGCGCACCGGCTGGAGCATGAATACGGCGTCAAGGCACGCATCATGCAAAGCAACTTCAACCTGGCGCGCTGGGTGACGAGTGATGATCCGAACGAGCTGAAAAAATTCATGGATGCCAACGCCCATCGGGTCGCGCTGGACGCGGTCGATGCGCCGACGCTGCTGGTGGACCACAGCGCCACGCTGCGCGCCGTCGAGCAGCAATGGCCCAAGATCAAGTTCCACGCGCTGCGCGAACACGCCGGGCTGGTGTTCCAGTCAAAAATGTAGTGTTTTAGGGCTCTTGCGCATGCTGGACGTGCGCTGATAGCTACTTTTTTTATAGCGTTTTGCATCTGTTTGATAATTTCGGCATGCAAAGCCTCAAAACACTTTTCCGCTACCTGCTGGGCGCGCTGTTCATAGTCGCGGGGCTGAACCACTTCTGGCACACCGATTTTTATGTGGCCATGATGCCGCCCTACCTGCCGTGGCCGTTGGCGCTGGTGTATGCCAGCGGCGTAGCCGAAGCAGGCGTCGGCGCCCTGCTGCTGTGGCCACGCTGGCAGGCAGCGGGCGCCTGGGGAATCATCGCGGTTTCGGTGGCGGTGTTTCCCGCCAATGTACAGATGGCGCTGCATTCCGAACTGTTTCCCCAGTTCAGTGTTCCCGGGCTCTGGCTGCGTTTGCCGCTGCAGCTGGTGCCTGTCGTCTGGGCCTGGTGCTACACGCGCGACCCCGGAAACCGTACATCCTGAATGCAAAAAGCGGCTTGCAGTCCTCGGACCGCAAGCCGCCTTTTCAGGGCAGGCGCCTCACTGGCAAGGCTTACTTGGGCATCAGCACCTTGTCCACGACGTGGATCACGCCGTTGGACTGCATCACGTCGGCGATGGTGACGGTGGCGGAGCCGCCTTTTTCATCCATCACCATGACTTTTCCGCCCTTGGCGGTGGCGGTCAGGGTACCGCCGGCCACGGTTTTCAGCATGGCCTTGCCCTTGCCTGCGGCAATTGCCTTGGTCAGCGCGGCGGCGTCCATCTTGCCGGGCACGACGTGGTAGGTCAGGATGCCAGAGAGCATTGCCTTGTTTTCAGGCTTGAGCAGCGTGTCGACCGTGCCGGCGGGCAGGGCGTCAAAGGCGGCGTTGGTTGGTGCGAATACGGTGAACGGACCCGGGCCTTTCAGCGTGTCCACCAGTCCGGCGGCCTTGATGGCAGCGACCAGCGTGGTGTGGTCCTTGGAATTGACGGCGTTGTCGATGATGTCCTTGGTCGGCAGCATCGAAGCGCCGCCCACCATGACCTGTGCAAACGAGGGCACAGCCGAAAACGACAGGGCCATGGCCAGGCCGATGGACGCGAGTTTGTATTTTGTCTGCATGTGAAATCCTTGAAATGAAGTTGAGGTGGGTTGAGTTTCCTCGCCCGCCGGAATCAAGATGGATTCGTGGCCGGCTGTAATGAATACGGCGCCATGAACCTGTCAGATTCATTGCCTTACATCTTGCAACAAATTTCATCCTTCCAGCCCCTCGGAAATCACGCAGGCCCTGTCCGCCTGATCACTGTGCGCTGCGCGCAAAAAAGGCGCGAACCGCCTGCGGATAAATCAGGTGCTCCTGTGTCAGGATGCGGGCGGCCAGCGTGTCGGCCGTGTCAAAAGGCAGCACCGGCACTGCTGCCTGCGCCAGGATGTGGCCGTGGTCCAGTTCGGCCGTGACCTGATGCACTGTGGTGCCGGCCAGTTTGCAGCCCATGTCGATGGCACGCTGGTGCGTGTGCAGGCCGGCAAAGGCCGGAAGCAGCGATGGGTGGATGTTGACCAGCCGGCCGGCATAGTGCGCGACAAATCCCGGCGTCAGGATGCGCATGAAGCCGGCCAGCACGACCAGCTGCGGCGAATGCGCCTCGATGCGAGACATCAAGGCCGCGTCGAAGGTCTCGCGCGACACAAAGTCGCGGTGGTTCACCACATCGGTGGCAATGCCCAGGCCTTTGGCCAGCAAAAGGCCTCCGGCATCCGGCTTGTTGCTGATGACGGCGGCAACCCGGACGCCCAAGGTGTCTGGCCAGTGCTCTTTTTGTGCAGTGCGGGCAATAGCGGCCATGTTCGAGCCGCTGCCTGAAATCAGGATGACGATGTTTTTCATTGTTCTAAGATTATCCCCATGAGACCACTAACTCCCCACGAAGCCCGGGTGCTCGCCACCCTGATGGAAAAAGCCCGCACCGTTCCTGACAGCTATCCGCTGTCGCTCAACACCCTGGTGCTGGGCTGCAACCAGAAAACCAGCCGCGATCCGGTGATGGACCTGACCGAAGCCCAGGCGCAGGCCGCCATCGACACGCTGAAAAAGCAGAGCCTAGTGTTCGAGGCCAGTTCCAGCCGCGTGCCACGCTTCGAGCACAATTTCCAGCGCGGCTTTGGCGTGAGCGAGCCCCAAGCGGTGCTGTTGGGCCTGTTGATGCTGCGCGGGCCGCAGACGCCGGGCGAGTTGCGGCTGAGCAGCGAGCGCTGGTACAAGTTTGCCGACATCGCCAGCGTGGAAGACGCGCTGGCCGAACTGAAGGCGCGCGGCGATGACAGCGGCGCGCCAATGGTCGTGCAACTGGCGCGCGCGCCCGGCATGCGCGAGCAGCGCTGGGCGCATTTGCTGTGCGGCGAATCGCTCTTGACGCCCTACCCGCAGGCAGGCACGGGCGATGAGGCCGTCAACCGGGAAACCGAGCCTGTATCTTTGGGCCAGGCCGAACGAATGCAACAGCGTATTGAATTGCTTGAAAGCCAGGTGGCGCACCTGTATAAAGAACTCGGGCTGTCACAGGCCTGACAGTTCGGCACGCTGGTCCGTGCTAAAAATAAGACAACTGGAGACACCACCCATGGATTTAGCGTTTACCCCCGAAGAACAGGCCTTTCGCGAAGAAATTCGCGCCTGGGTCAATGCCAACTTGCCAGCCGACATTTCGCACAAGGTTCACAACGCCCTGCGCCTGTCGCGTGACGACATGCAGCGCTGGGCCAAGATTCTGGGCAAAAAAGGCTGGCTCGGCCACGGCTGGCCCAAGGAATTTGGCGGACCCGGCTGGAACGCGGTGCAAAAACACCTGTTCGAGGAAGAATGCGCGTTGGCCGGAGCGCCGCGTGTCGTGCCATTTGGACCGGTGATGGTGGCGCCCGTCATCATGGCCTTTGGCACGCCCGAGCAGCAACAGCGCTTTTTGCCCGGTATCGCCAGCGGAGACGTCTGGTGGTCTCAAGGTTACAGCGAACCAGGCGCGGGATCTGACCTGGCATCGCTCAAATGCAAGGCCGAGCGCCAGGGCGACAAATTTATTGTCAACGGTCAAAAAGCCTGGACCACACTGGGCCAGTATGGCGAATGGATTTTCTGCCTGGTGCGCACGTCCAGTGAAGGCAAGCCGCAAACCGGCATTTCGTTTCTGCTGATCGATATGACCTCGCCTGGCGTCACCGTCCGTCCGATCAAACTGCTCGACGGCGAGTGTGAGGTGAACGAGGTCTGGTTCGACAACGTCGAAGTGCCGGCAGAAAACCTGATTGGCGAGGAAAACAAGGGATGGACCTACGCCAAATACCTGCTCGGCCACGAGCGCACCAACATTGCCGACGTGAACCGCTCCAAACGCGAACTCGAACGCCTCAAGCGGATCGCCAAGACCGAAGGCGTCTATGACGACCTGCGCTTTCGCGACGAAATCGCCAAGCTCGAAGTCGATGTGGTGGCGCTTGAAATGATGGTGCTGCGTGTGCTGTCGGCCGACAAGTCGGGCAAGAACTCGCTCGACATTGCCGGCCTGCTCAAGATCAAAGGCAGCGAAATCCAGCAGCGCTATGCCGAACTCATGATGCTGGCCGCCGGCCCGTTCAGCCTGCCCTTCATCGAAGAAGCCATGGAAGCCGGCTGGCAGGGCGACTTCCCTGGCGGCGTGGTGGCGGATGCGCCGCTGGCCTCGACCTACTTCAACCTGCGCAAGACGACGATCTACGGCGGCTCCAACGAAGTCCAGCGCAACATCGTCGCGCAGTTCGCGCTCGGTTGAGTGAACAAGATTTAAAGGACAAACATCATGGATTTTGACTTCACCGACGATCAGGAATCACTGCGCGACGCCACACGCAAGTGGGTTGACAAAGGCTACGACTTTGAGCGGCGTGGCAGCATCCTCAAGGCAGGCGGCTTTTCACGCGAAGCCTACGGCGAACTGGCCGACCTGGGCCTCACCGGCCTTTACATTGCCGAGGACGACGGCGGCATCGGCATGGGGCCGGTTGAGGGCATGGTCGTCATGGAGGAACTCGGGCGCGGCATCGTGCTCGAACCCTTTGCCCAGACGCTGATTGCCAGCGGCGTGCTGTCCGCGCATGCGCCGCAAGAGGTCAAGTCTGCCTGGCTGCCCAGAATCGCGTCAGGCGAAAGCCTTGTCGTGCTGGCCCACCAGGAGCGCGCCGCACGCTACCATTTCGAAAAATGTGAAGCAAAAGCTGCTTCTGCGCAGGATGGATGGTCGCTGACAGCTATCAAAAACATAGTACCTGCCGGGGACGAGGCCGATGCCTTCATCGTTCCGGCCATGGCCGACGGCCAGATGGCGCTGTTTCTGGTGGAGCGCGCCGCAGCCGGCGTTACGACGCGCGGCTACGTCACGCAGGATGGCGCGCGCGCTGCCGACCTCACGCTGGACAACGCGCCCGCCACGCTGGTCACGCTGGACGGCCTGGAAGCGCTGGCGTACGCCATCGACATCGGCATCGCGGCCGTCTGCGCCGAAGGCGTCGGGGTGATGGACCGGGCATTGGCCATCACGGTCGAGTACATGAACACCCGCAAGCAGTTCGGCGTCGCCATCAGCAGCTTTCAGGCGCTGCGCCACCGCGTGGCCGACATGAAGATGCAGCTCGAACTCGCCCGCTCGATGAGCTACTACGCATCGCTCAAGCTCAATGCGCCGGCCGACGAACGCCGCCGGGCACTGGCGCGGGCCAAGTACCAGCTCGGTGTGTCGATGCGCTTTGTCGGCCAGCAGGCGGTGCAGCTGCACGGCGGCATCGGCGTGACCGACGAATACATCGTCAGCCATTATTTCAAGAAACTCACCCAGCTTGAAATGACCTTTGGCGACACGCTGCACCAGCTGGGCGAAGTCTCCAGCCGGATGCAGGACACGGCGGGCGTTTTCGCCTGATGAACCTGGCTTTGCTGCCGATGGGGCGCAAATGCCCTGTCGTCCAAAGTCAGGTCAGGTCAGGTCAGGCAATAGTTGACCGGCTCCAGTTTGGGCGGCAGCACGGTTTCATCGAGCGATTCGAGCAGGTTGATCTCAATCGCCCGGCACAGCGTGTCGAGCGGCAAATCGTTGGCTTCCAGGCCAAAAGGTTCTTCGATTTCATCACCCAGCGCATCCAGGCCAAAAAAGGTGTAAGCGACGATGGCGACGACGAACGGCGTCATGAAGCCGATCGTATCGACTAGACCGAAGGGCAGCAAAAAGCAGTACAGGTAGGCCGTGCGGTGCAGCAGCAGTGTGTAGGAAAAGGGAACGGGTGTGCTTTTGATGCGTTCGCAAGAGGCCGCCGCCGCGTTCAGGGCCGACAAGGTATTGTCAAGAGTCACGGTGAGGCAGGGGTCGATCCAGCCCATGCGCTGGCATTGCCCCAGTTCCTTGCCCATTTCCAGCACCAGCCGGTCATGCTTGTTGGACGAGGCCTGAAGCTGGGACCACTCGGCTTGGGGCACCCAGCGCCGGATTTCGCTGTAATCGCTTTGGTCGCGCAACTGCAGGCGCAGCGCATGCACAAAGGCGATGGTGCGGTACACCAGTCGCTGGCGAGCTGCCAGCACCTCGGGCATCTGGGTGGACATTCCTGAAACCGGCTGGATAAAGCTCTGGCACTGCCGGGACAGCGAGCGGCAGCGCAGCACCAGTTCGCCCCACAGCTTGCGCCCTTCCCAGTAGCGGTCATAGGCGGCCGAGTTGCGAAAACCCAGAAAGATGGCCAGCGGCAAGGCCATCAGGGTGAACGGAATCGTTGTCAGCGTGATCTTGAGGGCAAAAAAATTGCCATGCACCACCGTCACCACAACCGCACTCAGCGTGTTGACCAGCAACGTGAACCTGATCCGCTTCAGGATCGAGCCCCGCACCACAAGAAAAAGCCGGATTCCGGAAGGCCGATCACGAACGATCATAAGAAAATGATTAAGGGAAAACCCTTATTGAACCACAGCTCCGGTGGCGGCAATGCTGTGGCTGGCCGCGAAGCCGCCTCAACTGAGCAGGCGCGAGGACTTGGGAACGTGCGCCATCAGGAACTCCATCTGGTCGGCCAGGATGCGGCGGTTGCGCAAGATGAAGTCTTCCCACAGGCTGGGCACATAGGGCGTGTAGAGCAGCGGCATGTGGGCCTGCTCGGGCGTGCGGTTGCTTTTTCGGTGGTTGCAGGCGCGGCAGGCGGTGACCACGTTCATCCAGCCGTCCACACCGCGTTGCGCCAGCGGGATGATGTGCTCGCGCGTCAGGTCGTCCTCGTCCACATGGTCGGCGCAGTAGGCGCACACATTGCGATCGCGGATGAACAGCTTGCTGTTGGTCAGCCCGGGCACCAGGTCGAAAGGGTTGATGCTGGGCACACCCTTGGTGCCAATGATGCTGTTGACATGGATGATCGACTGCTCGCCCGTGATGGCGTTGTGCCCGCCATGGAAGGTGGCAATGCGTGCGCCCATTTCCCAGCGAACCTCGTCGGCCGCGTAATGCAGCACGGCCAGTTCAAGGCTGATCCAGGCTTGAGGCAATCCCTGGGCTGAGAGTTTCAGGACCTTCAAAACGAACCTCCGTCAACATGGAAACACAAGGGCAAACGGTCAATGGGTCAATATACAGTGAAATGATGCAACTGGTGTGAAAACTGCTTCAACCGACTTTTCCCGCCTTTCGTATCTTGCAAGCCGGGCCGTGGCGCCATAAAAACGATAATCCCCTGCATGAAAATTTTTCGCGGCCACCACCACCCTCAGCTGGCGCCCGAATGCGCCCTGACCATCGGCAATTTCGACGGCGTCCACCGGGGCCACCAGGCGATGCTGGCCCTGCTGAAAAGCGAAGCGCGGCACCGGTGCGTTCCAAGTTGCGCCGTGACCTTCGAGCCACACCCGCGCGATTATTTTGCGGCACTCGCCCGCAAGCCTGAACTGGCGCCGGCACGCATTGCCACCCTGCGCGACAAGCTCGTCGAACTCGACCGCTGCGGCATTGACCAATGCGTGATCCTGCCCTTCAACGCGCGCCTGGCGTCGCAGCCGCCCGAAGGATTCATCGAGGAAGTACTGCTCAAGGGCCTGGGCGCACGCTATGTCCTGGTGGGGGACGACTTCCGCTTTGGCCTGAAGCGCGCTGGTGACTACGTCATGCTCGACGCCGCCGGCGACCGGCTGGATTTCGACGTGGCGCGCATGAACAGCTACGAAGTCAGCAACACCCGCGTGTCGAGTTCGGCCGTGCGCGATGCGCTGGCGCATGGCGACATGGCCCGGGTTTGCAGCCTGCTGGGACGTCCCTACAGCATCTCGGGCCACGTGGTGCATGGGCGCAAGCTCGGGCGCGACCTGGGGTTTCGCACGCTCAACCTGCGCTTTTCGCACTGGAAACCGGCGGCCAGCGGCATTTTTGCGGTGCTGGTGCATGGCCTGGACGACAAACCCTTGCAAGGCGTGGCGAATCTGGGCATCCGGCCTTCGATTGACCCGGACGATGTCAACGGCGGCCGCGTGCTGCTGGAAACGCATTGCCTCGACTGGCCCGCCAGCCTCGGCGCGGAAGGAGCGTACGGTAAAATCATCCGGGTGGAACTGCTACATAAACTGCACGACGAATTGAAATACGACGGTCTTGAAAGCCTGACAACAGGCATTGCCCGGGACTGCATTGACGCGCGTGCGTTTTTCGCCTCAATGCACCTTGAGACCACCCGCCAGACCACGCGCGACCGAATTTAGACGATCTCGTCGCCTCTGCCTTTGCCCCGTTTCTGAGAACGGCATCCCCTTTCGCCTTCCGTCCCAGCGGCTGCGCCTCTTCAGGCCGGCTTCCCAAAGCGCCATCAAAGTACCTCATGTCCGACCAAAAAACCGATTACCGCAGCACCCTGAACCTGCCCGACACACCCTTTCCGATGCGCGGCGATCTGCCCAAACGCGAGGCTGGCTGGACCCAGGAATGGGAAGACCAGGGCATTTACAAGAAGCTGCGCGCTGCCCGCTGTGGCGCTGAAAAGTTCGTGCTGCATGACGGCCCGCCGTACGCCAACGGCCAGATCCATATCGGCCACGCGGTCAACAAGATTTTGAAGGACATGATCGTCAAGGCGCGCCAGCTCAAGGGGCTGGACGCCGTTTATGTGCCGGGCTGGGACTGCCATGGCCTGCCGATCGAGAACGCGATTGAAAAGCTGCATGGTCGCAGCCTGCCGCGCGATGAAGTGCAGGCTAAAAGCCGCGCCTTTGCGACCGAGCAGATCGCCGGCCAGATGGCCGATTTCAAGCGCCTGGGTGTGCTTGGCGAATGGGACAACCCGTACCGCACGATGGATTTCGCCAACGAGGCGAATGAAATCCGCGCGCTCAAACGCATCATCGAACGCGGCTTTGTCTACCGGGGTCTCAAACCCGTGTACTGGTGTTTCGACTGCGGCTCGTCGCTGGCCGAGTTCGAGATCGAATACGCCGACAAGAAATCGCAGACCCTGGATGTCGGCTTCAAATGCGCCGAGCCGGAAAAGCTGGCCGCCGCCTTTGGACTTGAAAGCCTGAACAAAGATGCCTTCGCTGTCATCTGGACCACCACTGCCTGGACCATCCCGGCCAACCAGGCGCTGAACCTGAACCCGGAACTGGATTACGCGCTGGTCGATACGGAACGCGGCATCCTGCTGCTGGCTGCCGTGCTGGTCGAAAAATGCCTGGAACGCTACCAGCTCACCGGCACCGTGCTGGCCACCACGCAGGGCAAGACCCTGGCGCGGCTGAACTTCCAGCATCCGTTTCATGACGTAAGCGATGAAGGCGGCAACTACAGCTACCGCCGACTGAGTCCGGTCTTTGTGGCCGACTACGCCACCGCCGACGACGGCACCGGCATCGTGCATTCGTCGCCCGCCTATGGTGTGGAAGACTTTAACTCCTGCGTCGCCAACGGCATTGCCTACGACGACATCCTGAACCCGGTGCAAGGCAATGGCCGCTATGTCGATGAACTGCCGTTCTTCGGCGGCCTGAACATCTGGAAAGCCGCGCCGCTGGTGATCGACAAGCTGCGCGAACACAACCGTCTGTTTGCCACACACGACATTGTTCACAGCTACCCGCACTGCTGGCGCCACAAGACGCCAGTAATCTACCGCGCCGCTGCGCAGTGGTTCATCCGCATGGACGCCGAAACCGCCGGCACGCAAGGCGTGTTTGCCAGTAACAAGGCTGAAAAGACGCTGCGCCAGCTGGCCCTGGCCGCCATCGACGAAACGCGCTTTTATCCGGAAAACGGCAAGCTGCGCCTGCAAAGCATGATTGCCGGGCGCCCCGACTGGTGCATCAGCCGCCAGCGCAACTGGGGCGTGCCGCTGCCGTTTTTCCTGCACACCGCCACTGGCGAGTTGCATCCGCGCACCATGGAAATCATGGACCAGGCGGCCGACATGGTGGATGCCGGCGGCGTGGAAGCCTGGAGCAAGGTCAGCGCTGCCGACATCCTGGGCGAAGCCGACGCCGCGCAGTACACCAAGGTCAACGACATTCTGGACGTGTGGTTTGACTCGGGCACGACGCACGACCATGTGTTGCGCCATAGCCATACCGTGCAGTCTGCATGGCCGGCGGATTTGTACCTCGAAGGCCACGACCAGCACCGGGGCTGGTTCCACTCGTCATTGCTCACCGCCTGCGCCATGTACGACAGCGCGCCCTACAAGGGCCTGCTGACGCATGGCTTCACGGTCGATGGCAAGGGCCGCAAGATGAGCAAGAGCGAAGGCAATGTGGTCGCGCCGCAGGCCGTCAGCGGCAAGCTGGGCGCCGAGATCATCCGCCTGTGGTGCGCCTCGACCGATTATTCGGGCGACCTGGCCATCGACGACAAGATCCTGGCGCGCGTGGTGGATGCCTACCGCCGCATCCGCAACACGCTGCGTTTTTTGATGGCCAATGTCAGCGACTTCGACCCGAAAACGGACAGCGTACCGTTTGAGGAGATGCTGGAGATCGACCGCTACGCGCTGAGCCGCGCAGCGCAACTTCAGGCCGACATTCTGGCGCATTACGAGGTCTATGAATTCCATCCTGTGGTCTCGAAACTGCAAATCTATTGCAGTGAAAACCTGGGCTCGTTCTACCTCGACATCCTGAAGGACCGGCTCTACACCACCGGCCCCAAGTCGCTGTCCAGGCGCAGCGCACAGACCGCGCTGCATGCGATCACCCACGCCATGCTGCGCTGGATGGCACCGTTCCTGAGCTTTACCGCCGAAGAAGCGTGGAAAATTTTCGGTTCGTCGGAATCGATCTTCATCGAAACCTACGCTGAACTGCCATCGCCCAACGAAGAACTGCTGGCCAAATGGACCCGCATCCGAGAGCTGCGCGACGCGGTCAACAAGGACATCGAGACCCTGCGTGCCGATGGAAAGGTAGGCTCGTCATTGCAGGCCAATGTGGCGCTGCAGGTGAACGCCGACGACCATGCATTGCTCGCCAGCCTGGGCGATGACCTGAAGTTCGTGTTCATCACCTCCGCTATTGAATTAATAGCTGGTGAAGCAATACAGGCAAGCGTAAGAACCAGTATTGATGCCAAATGCGAGCGTTGCTGGCATTACCGGAGCGACGTTGGCATTGACCCGGCGCATCCGACGATCTGCGGCCGCTGCACGAGCAACCTGTTTGGCCTGGGCGAAGACAGGAAGTTCGCATAATGGCCACCCGCACAGCGCCCAAGGCCGGCACAGGCACCCGGACGAGCCTCAAGAAAACGTCCACCACGACCGCCATGCTGCCCTGGCTCGGCCTGGCGCTGATCCTGCTGATCGCCGACCAGTTCACCAAGGTGCTGATCCTGGGTTATTACAAACTGGGCGATGCGACCTACATCACCAGCTTCTTCAACGTTGTGCGGGTACACAACACTGGCGCGGCCTTTTCGTTTCTGGCTTCCGAATCGGGCTGGCAGCGCTGGTTTTTCACCGGTATCGGCGTGGCGGCGGCGGCGTTCATCGTCTGGATGCTCAAGTCGCATCCGGGACAAAAGCTGTTTTCGTTTGCCATGGCCTGCATCCTGGGCGGCGCCATCGGCAATGTGATTGACCGCACGATGCACGGCTATGTGGTCGATTTCCTGGATTTCCATTACGGCAACTGGCATTTCCCGGCGTTCAACATTGCCGACAGTGCCATCACCATCGGCGCCGTCTGCCTGATCCTTGATGAGCTGGCCCGGGTGCGCCGGGCCAAATAACGGCCCTTTCGACACGGGCTCAGTGCGTCATCTTGCCGCGCATGGCGGCGGGATGGCCGGGCAGCGCGAGCGACTTGCCGGTGTTCACCAGCTGGTCGCCATCGACCCGCAAGATCGTGATGTCCTGGTCGATGAAATTGCCGACATACAGATAACGGCCGTCCTGGCTGAAGACCGCGCCTTCGGGCAGTCCGCGCACCTCCACTTCATTGCCCCGGGTGACTTTCTTGCCGTCGATCTTCAGCGCCACCACCGACGCATTGCGGTGGTAGAACGGCGCCGACGTGGCCGAGTTGCTGCCCTTGAGCAGCACGGCAACCGCCAGCTTGCCGGTGGGGCTGATCGCCAGGCCTTCCGGACCATCACCCACCACGACCTTGTCGATCACCCGGGGCGGCATGGCTTCGATGTCGATCACGCTGACCGTATCCACATGCCCGTCGGCCGCGCCCGAATTTCCGTTGTCGGCGGTCAGCGCGAGTTTTCCGTCAGGCGTCACGTCCACGTTGTACGGCCACAGCCCGGCCGGAACATCTTGTTTGGCGTAGCTGACTTTCTCGCCATTCACGTCCAGGAAGGCAATCTTGTGCCCCGGAAACTTGGCGGCCAGCGCCCGCCGGCCGTCCGGCGTGAAGCGCACATGGGCCACGGATTCGCCCATGGCCACGGTGTCGATCAGCTCGACCTTCTTGCCGCTGATGCGCAGCACGCTGACCGAGTTGTCGGCGCGGTTGGCCACCAGTGCCAGGTTGCCGGCCTTGTTGATCGACAGGCCTGAAGGCTGCTTGCCGACCAGCACGGTGTCGATCAGCCGGGGCGGCGACGCCGTAAGGTCAATGACCCACAGGCGGTTGTCGGGCACCTGCTTGAGGACGCCGTTTTCATCGATGACATTGAGCGAATTGGCGACGATGGCCAGGGTTTCATCAGGCGTGATCGCCAGGTTCACCGGCGGGCCGGCGATCGTGTTGGGCAGCGGCAAATTCGCAATGATGCGGGGCGCCAGCGGATCAGTGCCAATGTCAATAATTGACAGCGTGTCGCGGCCCGCCGCGCTGAGCACCACCTTCCCGTCTTTGTCCCAAGACTGTTTTTCGTCGTTGGCCACCAGCATCAGTTCACGCTTGCCGGGTGGCGCGACGCTGGCACAACCGGCAACGACAAGCGCAGCAAGGGCCGTGATGATTGAAATTCGAAGGTTCATGATGTCTCCTTGGGTCTGGAAAGTATTTGCGCAAATGGCGCGGGACCATCGTAGCGAATAGACCGCCCACGCAGTTAACGGCTGAACTTTCATCGACTGCAAATCTATCGCCAATCCATAGTTGGACAAGGATATGAGGCGTTTGGCCTGATGTTTAGGCAATGGCAACGCGGCTGAAAAAAGCTGAAGTGCAACGGCACCGCAATGCGTGCATCAATTCCCGCAAGCCAACTTCGGCAACGCCGTTTGCCCCTTCCAAAACAAAAAAGGCTCCGAAACCTGAGTTTCGGAGCCTTTTTGGCTTTTCTCAATACAAGACTGAGAAAGCTATGGCGCAACGACATCGCTGCCGTTGACGGAGTTGCAGGGCTTAGTAGCCGCCGCGACCGCCGCCGCCGCCGTAGCCGCCACCGCCGGAGCGATCGCCACCGCCGCCGCCGTAGCCGCCACCGCCGGAACGATCACCACCGCCGTAGCCGCCACCGCCGCCGCCGAAGCCGCCGGTGCGTGGAGGACGTGCCTCCATCGGACGGGCTTCATTGACCGTGATGCTGCGGCCGCCAAGCGACTGGCCGTTCATGCCGGCGATTGCAGCTTGTGCTTCGGCATCGCTGCCCATTTCGACGAAACCAAAGCCTTTGGAGCGACCGGTGTCGCGTTCCATCATGACCTTGGCGCTGGTGATAGAACCAAATTCGCCAAAAGACTGTTGCAGATCTTCGTCACGAACCGTGTATGGCAGGTTGCCGACGTAAAGTTTGTTGCCCATGGGGACTCCTTAAAAATACATAAAAACAAAAGCGATGGGGTCCCGAAAGCACAACACACCCGAAAAGTACCGCCGTAGCGCGCGAAACGAACCGATCACCTGTCCTGTGCGGGTAGATTTCCTACCAGCAACCCCCCATTATGCTTCACGAAACCCCAGACCGTGCAAACAATACTTTCTTTCCTGTCGGCAGGCTGGCGTGCGGCATCGGTCAGCAGGTGACGTTCGCCCTTTCCCAGCCGTGTGCAGCCACTGCAGGGACTTATGGTGATCCGACACCTGCCCACGCCGAACCTTCTGCCTGCAGGCGACAAGATAATTTATTGGCCGCATGCGCCAGACGACATTTCAGGACGAAACTATGAAGATGCGTCCTACTCCAAGTTTATGAAGCATCTTTTGAATCTATTGGCCGCAATTGCCCTGCTGGTGTGGGGAACGCACCTGGTGCGCACCGGCATCCTGCGCGTGTTTGGCGCCAACCTGCGCCAGATCCTGGCGCAGAGCATCAGCAACAGGTTCACGGCAGCCCTGTCCGGCGTCGGCGTGACCGCGCTGGTGCAGTCGAGCACCGCCACCTCGCTGATTGTTTCCTCGTTCGTCGGCCAGGGCCTGGTGTCGCTGCCGCTGGCGCTGGCCGTGATGCTGGGCGCCGACATCGGCACCAGCGTGATGGCTGTGGTGTTCTCGTTCGACCTGTCCTGGCTGTCGCCACTGTGCATCTTCACGGGCGTGGTGCTGTTCATTTCACGGCCAGACACCAATGCCGGGCGTTTGGGCCGGGTGCTGATTGGCCTGGGCTTGATGCTGATGGCGCTGAAACTGGTCAGCGCGTCCACGCAGATCCTGACCCAGGCACCGGCCGTGAGGGCCTTGCTGGAGTCTCTGGGCAGCGACCTGCTGCTTGAAATCACCGTGGGCGCGTTCCTGGCGGTGGTGTCGTATTCAAGCCTGGCCGTGGTGCTGCTGACGGCCACGCTGGTCAGTACCAGCGTGATTCCAAGCGATGTCGCCCTGGGCCTGGTGCTGGGCGCCAACCTGGGCAGCGGTTTGCTGGCGGTGATCACCACGGCGCGTTCGGCCATCGAAGTGCGTCAGGTGCCGCTGGGCAACCTGATGTTCAAGGCGCTGGGAATTGTGGTGGCCGCACCCTTCGCCGGGCTGTGGCTGCGCCATGTCCGCCCGTATCTGGGCGAGCCTGCGACGGTGGTGGTGATGTTTCACCTGACCTTCAATGTGCTGGTCGGCCTGGTGTTCATCGGCTGGACGCAGGTGATTGCACGATGGGTTCAAAAGTTGATGCCAACGCCCGAAAAAGGCAGCGCCAGCGGTCGGCAGCACCACCTGGACCCGTCCGCCCTTGCCACGCCTTCGCTGGCCATTTCGTGCGCGGCGCGCGAGGCGCTGCACCAGGCCGACGTGGTCGAAACCATGCTGGCCGGGATGCTCGAAGTGATCCGCAAGGATGACCTGCGGCTGGCCCAAAACCTGCGCAAAATGGACGACACGGTCGATGAACTGTATTCGTCGATCAAGTACTACCTGACGAAAATATCGCTCGAAGCGCTGGACGAGCAGGAAAGCCGCCGCTGGACCGACATCATCAGCTTCACCATCAACATGGAGCAGATCGGCGACATCATCGAGAGGGTGCTGATCGACATCGAGGACAAGAAGATCAAGCACGGCCGGCAGTTTTCGGAAGCCGGCATGGCCGAGATCACCGAGTTGCATCAGCGCCTGCGCGACAACCTGCGGCTGGGCATGAGCGTGTTTTTGAACGGCAATGTGCGCGATGCACAAAAGCTGCTCGAAGAAAAAGCGCGCTTTCGCGACCTGGAGCGCGCCTACGCGACCAGCCACCTGGGCAGGCTGTCGGCCAACACGCTGCAAAGCCAGGAAACCAGTTCGCTGCACATCGACCTGATCAGCGACCTTAAACGCATCAACTCGCACATCTGCTCGATTGCCTACCCGATCCTGGATTCGGCCGGGGCGCTGGCGCCCAACCGGCTGCGGCCCGCCACGCTGGCGGAAAAAACCTGAGATGCTCTTTTTTTAATAGCTATTAAAGCTTGTCCGCATTGCGCAAACGGCATTTTTTATCAAAATTATCACTGGCTCAGGCCTTCCTGAGCATGCCGTCAAGCCGGCTGTCCCACCGCGTGTCGGGCAGGATGCTGGCCAGTTGCGAGTCGCCCAGCGAAAAGCTGGCGCGCAGCACCTGCGCCAGTACCGCGCGGTAATCGTGATGCGCAGGCAGGTCGCGTGCGTCGTTGAGGTTGCCGCTCGCCAGGCCGGTCCAGTCACCATGCCATCGCCCGCCGGCCACGCGGTTGCCAATCAGCCACAGGGCATTGCCAAAGCCGTGGTCGGTGCCGCGGGTTCCGTTCTCGGCACTGGTGCGGCCAAACTCGCTCATCACCACGATGATGTCGCCCGGCTCCGAAAACACCTGACGCAGCTGCGCGATGCCACGTGCCAGGTTGCCCAGGTTGTTGGCCAGCTGCCCCGTGACAGCGCCCTGGTTGGCATGGGAGTCCCAGCCACCGGCCGACAAAAAACCCAGCCGCAGCTTGCGGTCGTTGCGCATCAAGGTGCCCAGGTGCTGCGCATCGAGCTGCAGCCCGACCGGGTCAGGCGCGCCGTTGCTGGCTGCAACCATCTGCGCTGAAGGCATTTGAAGGTTGGCAGGTGCACCGTCGCGGTCCAGACCGCGGTCTGGCATGCGCTGGGCGGGCTGCGTTGCCATGTCACGGCGTGCCTCAGCCACCCCTTTTTCGGAGCTCAGCTCTTGCGCGCTTTGCATGCGGCTGTCCGCGCCCTGCCGGAATGCCGTGCTGATGCTGTCATTGCCGCCATACAGGTCCAGCAGGGCATGACGGGTCTTGTCATTGGCCAGCACACCGGTTTTCTCGGCAGTCTGTCCGCGAGGAATCAGCCTGACGGGCGCCGGCCCGCCCAGAATGACCGGATTGGCTTCGCCGACACCGATGGCCACGGCGCTGCTATCACCCGTTGTCCCACCGGCATTCAGTTCGGCCACAGTATTGAGCCAGCCCGGCGCGCTGCTGGTCTTGCCGGTCCGGGCAATTTCCATCTGGTATTGGGCATCGAAGTGGGAGCGGTTGGGCGCGGGCAACCCGGCAGCGGGCACAAAGCCGAGCACGCCCTGCTGCCACAAGGGGAGCAAGGGACTGAGCGCGGGATGCATGGCAAACGTGCCATCAAGCCGGAGGCTGGTTTGCGCCGAGCCGTCGGGCGCGGGAATGGCAATGTTGGGCCGGATGGCGTAATAGTCGCGGTCAGCATAGGGCACGAAAGCCGACAGTCCGTCATACGCGCCGCGCAGGAACACCACCACCAGGCGGCCACCGTCGAGCAGCGTTCTGCCGGCAGCGGGCGCGGGCTGCGCCCACACGCGCCGGCCACTGGCGAGCGCCAGCGCGGACAGCGCCCCCAGACCAAGCAGGCTGCGACGGCGCGGCAGGCCGTGTGCAATAAAAGGGGAGTTTTTCATGGGGGGCGTTCGGGTTTATTTGCGCATGAAGTCGGGACTTGCCAGCATCAGGCCGGTGCGCATCTTCTCTGGCTCGCGGGCAATGCGCTGCTGCGTGGCGAGGCTGAAAAAGGCATTCAGGTAAACCGGCTCGGGAATACGCTGGGCCAGGCCCATGGCAAAGTCAGCGCGCCGGGTCAGTGCCTCGGGCGCCAGCCAAGTGGCAGCGTCGGTTTTGTAACCGTCGGGGGTCTGCCAGCCATGCATGGGCTGGCCGGCCTGGGCCAGGAAACCCAGTGCCTGAACCATGTCGCGCCGGTCTTTCACGCCGCCAGCGGCGGTCAGCGCCGAGCAGGCAAAGTCCAGCGGGGTTTTGAAAAGAAGGTTGTCGGCTGCCCAGAACTCGGGCGACGCCACCAGCGTGCGCATCACCGCACGAATGTCACCCTGGCTGGCCAGAAAGGTCTGGCTCAAGCGCTCGACCAGCGCGGGCGGCGGCCTGTCTGCTACAAAAAAAGTTGCCAATCGTTCGGATACCCGGTGCGCTGTTGCCGGCTGGCGCGCCAGGAAGCGGATGGCGTCCTCGCCTTCCTGCATGCCCTCGCTGATATAGCTTCTTCCCAAAAATGTCTTGCTGCCCTTGTCGTGCAGCCGCTCTGCAAACCGGAACCCCTCGCCGTCACGCAGGTTGACCGTCCAGCCGGTCAGGATGCGCGCGAGTTCATGCACGTCGTTTTGCGTGTAGCCGCCGCCCACGCCCAGCGTGTGCAACTCCATCAGTTCACGCGCATAGTTTTCGTTCAGGCCCCGATTGCTGCTTTGCGCCTGGTCCAGGTAATACAGCATGGCCGGGTGCCTGGCGCTGGCAAGCAGCAAATCCTCGAAACGGCCCAGCGCATGGGCACGGATCACATTGACCGCGTAATGCCCCACAAACGGCCGCACATTGCCTTTGCCGACAAACACATTCAGGTGGTTGAACCAGAACTCTGTCATGCGCGCCAGCAAGGGATTTTCCAGCGCCGGGTCACTGCAGGCCATGACGCGCCAGGCGGCGGCACTTTGCGCCATCTCGAGGCTGAACGCCGGTACGCCTGCTGCCGGTGGAGACAGGGGCAACTTGCCTGAAGCGTCGGGCACAGCCTGTGTCCGCAAGATCTTGCGGGCTTCGCGTTCCGCCTGAAAGTCACGCGCAATATCGCCCAGCGGCGCATTGATCCGGGCCAGCTCGGGAGGAATGGCCGGCGCCTGCTGACTCGCCGCGTAGGCCAGATCAATTTGGTTTAAAGCCCATGCCCGGGGCGTCAGCGCTGCCGTCTGGTCAGGCGTGGGGGCATAACCCAAGCGCGAGGTGGCACGCCACACCGCAGGCGGGGCGCTGTCCATCATGCCGACGGGCACGACGGATAGGGCTTGTGCGCTTGCCAGCAGGCTGGTCAGCGCAGCGACAGTGGCTGCGACCAGGCGGCTTGCGATGAAGGTTTTGTGCATGTAAATCTCCTGCCAGAACTTTTAACGCACGGACGGCAGGGTGCGTTGCCTTACATCTGCGGCTTTACACAGATTTACCGCAGGCGCTGACACGACGCCAGCGCACGCCTTCAAAAGCTATAGCGTCAGGATGGTGCAGCCGGTGGTCTTGCGCGCTTCCAGAGCCCGGTGCGCTTCGGCCACATCGGCCAGGGAAAAGCGCTGGTCGATGCGAATCTTCACCTTGCCACTGACGACCATTTCAAACAGGTCGTCGGCCATTTCCTGCGTGCTTTCACGCGTGGTGATGTGGCTGAACAGCGTCTGGCGCGTCACATACAGCGAGCCTTTGGGGCCGAGGATACCGGGCGAAAACGGTGCGACCGGGCCGGACGCATTGCCAAAGCTGGCCATCAGGCCAAAGGGCCGCAGGCAGTCGAGCGAACGCTCAAAGGTGTCCTTGCCGACCGAGTCATAGACCACCTTCACGCCCTGGCCGCTGGTGATTTCTTTCACACGGGCGACAAAATCTTCTTTCGCATAGTTGATGACAAACGCCGCGCCGTGTTCCCTGGCCAGCGCGCATTTTTCATCTGAACCGGCAGTGCCGATCAGTTGCAGGCCCATGGCCCTGGCCCACTGGCAGGCAATCAGGCCGACACCGCCGGCAGCGGCGTGAAACAGCACGAAATCGCCGGCTTTCAGCCCGCCCTGCGGCTGGGTGCGGCGCAGCAGGTATTGCGCGGTCAGACCCTTGAGCATCATGGCCGCGCCGGTCTCGAACGAAATCGCGTCGGGCAGTTTGCAGACGCATTTGGCCGGCATGACGCGCACTTCGCAGTAACTGCCCGGCGGCTGGCTGGCATAGGCGGCGCGGTCGCCCACTTTCAGATGCGTCACGCCTTCGCCGACGGCTTCGACGATGCCCGACGCTTCCATGCCGAGCTGCAGAGGCATGGGCAACTGATAAAGACCACTGCGCTGGTACACGTCGATGAAGTTCAGGCCGATGGCCTTGTGGCGGATGCGGATCTCGCCGGGGCCGGGTTCGCCCACCTCGACTTCCACCAGCTTGAGTTCTTCGGGTCCGCCGTACTGGTCGATGCGGACGGCTTGGGAGGTCATGACGGTCATCAGGTATTTCCTTGGGGTTGTCAGTGAATCAGCGGGAGGCGCTGGGCCGCCATGGTGACACGAATCGCGGCTGGCCGCTGGCGTCCCCAGAGCGCCAAGGCGCCTGCGCGAAAACCGGCCGGCAGCTTGGTAAAGTCACGCCCATGAATCAACGCCTGACCCCCGCCACCGCCCTGCTGCTGACGCTGCCGCCCCTGCTCTGGGCCGGCAATGCGGTGGTGGGCCGCGTGGTCCATGAGCTGATTCCGCCGATGACGCTGAATTTTCTGCGCTGGGTGCTGGCCTTTGCCATCCTGCTGCCGCTGGCCTGGCGGGCGCTGCGCCCGGGGAGCAGCATGTGGGCTCACTGGAAGCGCCTGTCGATGCTCGGCCTGCTGGGCATCGGCTGCTACAACGCACTGCAATACCTGGCGCTGCAGACCTCGACGCCGCTCAATGTGACGCTGGTCGCGTCCAGCATCCCGGTGTGGATGCTGGGGGTGGGCGCTGTCTGCTTCGGCAGGCCGGTGTCGCGCCGGCAGGTCGCCGGCGCGCTGCTGTCGGTGGCCGGCGTGCTGGTGGTGCTGTCGCGCGGCCAGTGGTCGCTGTTGCTGCAAGTTCGACTGGTGCCGGGCGACCTCTATGTGCTGATGGCCACGCTGGCCTGGGCGTTTTACAGCTGGCTGCTGTCGCAACCCAGGGAGCCGGCTGAATTTCGCAGCGACTGGGCAGCTTTTTTGATCGCACAGATTTTTTTTGGCCTGGGATGGTCCGGCCTGTTCGCGGCGGGTGAATGGGCGCTGGTGGATGCGCACATCACCTGGGGCTGGCCGCTGGTGGCGGCGCTGCTGTACATCGCCATCGGGCCGGCGGTCATCGCCTATCGGTGCTGGGGGCTGGGCATGCAGCGGGTCGGCCCGGCCGTTGCCGGGTTTTTCACCAACCTCACGCCACTGTTCGCCGCGTTGCTGTCAGCGGCCTTTCTGGGCGAGTTGCCGCACCTCTACCATGGGCTGGCCTTCTTGCTGATCGTCGGCGGGATCGTGGTGTCGGCGCGGCGCTGAGCCAGGCGCACCAGCCTGTCCTGGCTGCCTTCAGCGGCGCGCCCTGCGGTCCAGCGCCTGCACCACTTGCCGGCTCGGCTACTGCTTTTTTTCAGCGAATGAAGCATAGGGACAGCCCGCCAGCATGATGCCCCGGCTGACTCCCTCAAACGACACCGGCGTTTTTTGGCAGGCCTGCGCCACGCTCATGCGCCCGGAACGAACGGCCGCATAGATCCTGGTGTCGTCATCGGTCTTGTCGATGATCTTTCGCCCCGCCACCGCAGGCGGCAGAAGGGCAAAGTCATTGACATTGACAAAGGTCGTGCCGTCGGCGGTGTCGCGCACCATGATGGGCGGCAGCACCGTTTTCTCGCCCATCACGGGCGTGACGACGACGGCGTTCTTTGCCGCGCCCTGAATGCCGATGCCCATCAAATCCATCAGCGTGGCGGGAAGTTGCGCCAGCGTCGAAGTTTCCTTCTGGCGTGCCAGCTGGCGGTATTTTTCGTACAGACCGGCATTTTCCTTGCGGGCCGCGTCGTTGAAATAAATCAGGAACGGAACCCGCGCCATTTCGTGCCGGAAGCGGGCCGAGTCATGTCCCAAGCCCAGGAAAACATCGTCTCCGTGATCGGAAAAGTAAACCAGCACCAGCGGCCGGGCCACCTGCTTGACATGATTGATGGCCTGGTCGAGGCTGTAATCGACGTACCGGATGGCCGCATCGTATTCCTCAATGGAACCGGCCTCACCGCTGGCATTGCCCCTGATCTGTGCAGGATCGAGCTGGGTGAACAGCCCGTCCACGGGCTTTCTGAAGCGTTCCGGAATGTTGGCATGGTAGGGGCCGTGGCCGGCATAGGAATGCAGGAAGGTCGCGGTCCGGGTGTTGTGGCCGACTTCCAGGGTGTCAAGCTGTTGCCCGAAAAATTCATGGTCCCAGACCTTTTCGACCAGGTCCGCCTCGGTTGCGCTGGCGTTAGGCTTTTGCCTGAAAAGCTTGTGGGCATTCTTGAACACCACCGAAGACGCCTGGTCCCAGGAGCCGCCGATGCCCTGGTTGCTGATGAGCGAGGACGCCACGCCGGCCTTGTTCAACACGTCCACGACAGACACCCGTTTTCTTTGCGTGATGGGCAGGAATCGCTCGCCGTCGTCCACCCCCAGCGACAGCGCTTCGAGCAAGGAGCGGCTGGTGTGCGCATGGGTCGCAAACACATGCTCGAACACGATGAGGTTGGCGTCAAGGCGGGCGCGTTCGCTCAGCCGTGGCGTGGTGGGCCGGGGATAGCCGTAAACGCCCATGTTCATGGTCGAGGTGGACTCGCCGATGTAGACCAGCAGGTCGGGCTGGCTGCGCGCCACGCTGACTTCGGGCACAGGCTGGTCGAAATTGCGCGCCGTGCTCAGGTATTTCTCGGAATTGTCAAAGTAGACGGCCAGGGCTTTTGAGCTGGTGTGCTGAAAGGCCAGTCCGACCAGCACGCCGGCCATGCACAGCTTGAGAAGCGAAGCATGGCGCCGGGAGCGTTCCCAGCGGGCCAGCAGTCGCTGGAACGCATAAAAACTGAGCAATGAAAACACCAGGTAGACCGCCAGCTTCTTCAGGCTGAAATCGGGGTGGATGGTTTCCCGCAGGGTGTGCAACCAGAACCGGGCTTCTTCCAGGTTGAAGTTTTTGGTTTCGGCGAAGGAATCGACACCGAGCGATTCCAGATAAAGAGACACTGGCAGATGAAAGGCCAGCCAGACCAAGCCCAACAGGAAAACGGCGCCCGCCCCGATCCAGCGGTGTTTTTTCAACAACACCAGGCTGACATAGACGGCCCCGATGAAAAACAGGTATTCACCGCTGCGGTCCTGAAGGACAAACAGCAGGTATTTGACCGAAGCCGGCAATGAAGGTGCGGACAGCCCGGACATTTCGAAAAGCGCGCTGCAACCGGTACCCGCAAGCAGCATGAGGGCTGCTGCCGCAAACTTGAAAAATGCCGTCTTTGCCATGCAATGTCTTTATTGTTCGTTCGGCCACCAATTCAATGGGACCGTGGCGCCAGCCCTGGCGCGCATCCAAGGAAAGCTGGCAGTAGGCGCTGCCCCTGTCCGGCAAACCGCAAGACTTCGGAATTTACCCGGTGTCCGCCGGCGCGAAATGCGCCGGCTTCGCGCATGAGCGTCAGCCGGTAGCCAGACAAACGCAAGGAAACGCCTACTACCTCTGGGACTAAGGGAAGTTTGCGCCGGCAGCCGTCACGGCCATGCCCGGCTCAGGCCGCCTGTCTTGCCTGGTTTGACTGGCAGAAGGTCAGAATGTCCCCGGATACGCCCCGCCGTCGGCCAGCACGTTCTGGCCGGTCATGTAGGCGGCCTGCTGGCTGCACAGGAAGGCGCAGATGGCGCCAAATTCTTCGGGGGTGCCGTAGCGGCCGGCAGGAATTTGCGCCTGTTGTGCGCGGCGGATTTCTTCAACGCTCTTGCCCGACTTCTCGGACGCGGCGCGCACGGTGCTGGCAATGCGGTCGGTGTCGAACTTGCCGGGCAGCAGGTTGTTGATCGTCACGCCCTGCGCAGCCAACGTGGTACGCGCCACGCCGGCGACAAAACCCGTCAGGCCGCTGCGCGCGCCGTTGGACAAGCCGAGGATGTCAATCGGCGACTTGACCGAACTGGACGTGATGTTGACGATGCGGCCAAAGCCGCGCGCGGCCATGCCATCGACCGTCGCCTTGATCAGCTCGATGGGCGTCAGCATATTGGCATCAACCGCCCTGATCCAGGCATCGCGGTCCCAGTCGCGGAAGTCGCCCGTGGGCGGGCCGCCAGCGTTGGTGACGACAATATCGAAATCCTTGCGCAGCGCAAACACGGCGGCCCGGCCTTCGACGGTGGTGATGTCTGCGGCAACAAACTGGACTGTTGCGCTTGCTGGACGGGCGCTGTCAGCTATCAATTTATTGGCAGCGGCTTCGAGTGCTTCGACGCCGCGCGCCACGATGAGCACATGCACGCCTTCGCGCACCAGCGCCTGCGCGCAGCCAAAACCCAGGCCCTTGCTGGCGCCGCAGACCAGTGCATATTTACCGGCAATCCCTAAATCCATGTTGGTTCCTTAAAGAGCGTAGCAGAGGAAAAATGCCCATGATACGAAGTCTGGCCCGCTGGCATTCACCAGAAAAAGCTAGCGCGCCGTCCGTGTGAAGACAAAAATCCCCGCGATCACCAGCACTGTGCCGGCGGCCACCCAGGCGGTGAACGGCTCGCCCAGAATCACCACGCCCATCAGGATGGTTGAGAGCGGGCCGATCATGCCGGTCTGGGCAGCCAGGCTGGCGCCTATGCGTTCTATCGCCATCATCACCATCAGCACCGGCACGGCGGTACACAGCGTGGCGTTCAGCACCGACAGCCAGATCACTTCGGGCGCCACAATTGCAGCGCTCAAGGGGCGCAACACGGCGAACTGCAGCAGGCAGCACAGGCAGGCGACCGTCGTGGCCAGCCCGACCAGCCGCATCGAGCCCAGTCGCTTGACCATCTCGCCGCTGTACACCAGGTACAGCGCATAGCTGATCGCACTGCCGAACACCAGCAGCGCACCCCAGGCGGCTTCGCTCCCCTGCAGCGTGATCTCGTGGCCGAACACCAGCGCCACGCCGGCATAGCTCAGCGCCATGCCGATAAGGTGCGGCGCGGTGATGCGCCGCTGGTAGAACACCAGGCCCAGCAGCAGCACCAGTGTCGGGTTGAGGTACAGGATCAGCCGCTCCAGCGAGGCGCTGATGTAGGCCAGGCCGGCAAAGTCCAGGAAACTGGCCAGGTAGTAGCCGGTCACGCCCAGCCACAAGATGCCCAGCCAGTCGCGGCGCGACAGCGGCGGCTTGCCCCGGCTGGCCCACCAGGCCATGAGCGCAAAAATCGGCAGTGCAAACAGCATGCGGTACATGATCAGCGTGACGGCATCGACGCCATAGCGGTAAGCCAGCTTGACGATGATCGCCTTGCCGCTGAAGGCAATTGCGCCAAAACTCGCCAGCAGCAATCCGCCAGCTATGCTTTTAGGAGCTGTTTGTACAGGCTCCACTTGCGGTGGAGGCATATTTGATTCGGAAATAGGGTTCAAGGTGGGGTTGGCTCGCAACGGTCAGGCCGCCGCGACATCGGGCATGTCGTGTGGCCTCAAGTTTGGCACGTGCCGGGCGGCTGGTGGCATCTAGCATTTGGGCGTCACTCCTCTTGAGTAGAGAAGGCCGGCCGGTCCTTGTCGCGCTGCTGGTTCGAATCGGCGGCGTTCATAAAAAACGGCACCTGAAGATGCCGTTTTTGTGGAGGATGTCAGGGCGCCAGCGTCATTCTTCGACGAAGGCTTCTTCCCGCTTGTTCTTGACCGAGGGCAGCAGAACGATCACCAGCATCAGCACGGCCACGGCCAGCAGGCCGGCAGAAATCGGACGGGTCACGAACACGCTCCAGTCGCCGCGCGACAGCAGCAGCGCCCGGCGCAGGTTTTCTTCCATCATCGGGCCCAGGATGAAGCCCAGCAGCAAGGGAGCGGGTTCAGCGCCCAGTTTGACAAAGATGTAGCCGATCACGCCAAACAGACCCACCATCCAGACGTCCCAGGTGTTGTTGTTGGTCGAGTACACGCCAATCGCGCAGAACAGCACGATGGCCGGAAACAGGTAGCGGTAGGGAACGGTCAGCAGCTTGATCCAGATGCCGATCAGCGGCAGGTTCAAAATCACCAGCATCGCATTGCCGATCCACATCGAGGCGATCAGGCCCCAGAACAATTCGGGGTTGCTGGTCATGACCTGCGGGCCGGGCTGGATGTTGTGGATCGTCATGGCGCCCACCATCAGCGCCATGACGGCATTGGGCGGAATGCCCAGCGTCAACAGCGGAATGAAGGAGGTTTGCGATCCGGCATTGTTGGCCGACTCGGGAGAGGCCACGCCGCGGATGTTGCCCTGGCCAAACGGGACTTCGCCCGGCTTCATCTTCATTTTCTTTTCCAGCGCGTAGGCGGCAAACGCCGACAGCAAGGCGCCACCGCCCGGCAGGATACCCAGCGCACAGCCCAGGAAGGTGCCGCGCAACACGGCAGGCGTCATGTCCTTGAAATCCTGCTTGGTCGGCCACAGGCCTGAGACCCCCGCCGTGAACACCTCACGTTCTTCCTCGGGTTGCGCCAGGTTGCTGATGATCTCGCCATAGCCGAACACGCCCATGGCAATCACCACGAAGCCGATGCCGTCGGTCAGTTCGGGAACGTCAAAGCTGAAACGGGCCACGCCAGAGTTCACGTCGGTGCCCACCAGGCCGAGCAGCAGGCCGAGTACGATCATGGCAATCGCCTTGAGCAGCGAGCCGGAAGCCAGCACCACCGCGCCGATCAGGCCCAGGGTCATCAGCGCAAAGTATTCAGCCGGGCCGAACTTGAAGGCCAGTTCGGTGAGCGGCGGCGCAAACGCCGCCAGGATCAGGGTACCCACGCAGCCCGCAAAGAACGAACCCAGACCGGCCGCCGCCAGCGCCGGCCCCGCTCGTCCTTTTCGGGCCATCTGGTAGCCGTCAATACAGGTGACGACCGAGGACGATTCTCCCGGCAAATTGACCAGGATGGCCGTGGTCGAGCCGCCGTATTGCGCGCCGTAATAAATGCCGGCCAGCATGATCAGGGCCGACACCGGCGGCAGCGCATAAGTCGCCGGCAGCAGCATGGCGATGGTCGCCACCGGGCCAATGCCGGGCAGCACGCCAATCAGCGTTCCCAGGATGCAGCCGACCAGGCAATACAGCAGGTTGATCGGCGTGAAGGCCACGCCGAAACCCAGCGAGAGGTGTTCAATCAGTTCCATTTTTTATTCTCCTTAGCCGGTGATGAATTCGGGCCACACCGGGAACTGCAACTTCAGCGCAACCACAAAGGCCAGGTAGCTGCCAACGGCAAGCACCGTGGCCAGAATGAACGTGGCCTTGAATTTCCAGCCTTTCTCGGCCATGCTGGCAATGAACGTCAGCGCATAAATGGCGACGATCAGGCCCATCGCAGGAAAGCCAAAGTACGGCAGGCCGGCCAGCAGCGCGCCAAACACCAGATTGGCCAGAATCACGAAAAACAGCGGCTTCCAGGCCCATTTGCCGATCTTGTCACCGCCCATGGTTTCGACCACCATCGCCTTGAAGGTGATGGCCGCACCCAGAATGGTCATCAGGACACCCAGATAAAGCGGGAAGTAACCCGGTCCCATGCGCGCGCCATTGCCGACGTTGTAGGTCGTGGCTCCCCAGGCAAATGCCACCCCGATGCCCATGAACATGAGCCCGGAAAAAAAGTCTTTTTGACTCTTGATTCTCACGGTTTGTCTCCTCGAAAAAGTATGAATCGCTGGATTGTGCATTCAAAGACCTTGCCAAAGGATGTGGCTTCCACCTACATCGGGGATACCCCTAGACGGCATATCGGAGAGCAGGAATCAGGGCAACGTGCGGGCTTTGAAGACGCCTTGTCAGGACAGGGGCGGCGTGGTGGCGAGTATCTCTTCGATGGTGGTCAGCCCCTCGGCGACTTTCAGCGCACCGGCCAGCCGCAGCGGGCGCATGCCTTCGCTGATCGCCTGGCGGCGCAGCGCGTCCATGTTGGGTTCCTTCGAGACTTTGTCCTTGAAGGCTTCGGTCACGGTCAGCAACTCGTACAGCCCCATGCGCCCCCGGAACCCGGTCATCCGGCAATCGACGCAGCCCACCGCCTTGTAAGGCCGGTAGCTGCCGGTGATCTGCCAGGGCTTGACCATTTCGGCCAGCGTTTCCCGCTTGGCATTTTCGTCAGGCTGGCGGCAATGGCTGCACAGCGTGCGTACCAGCCGCTGGGCCAGAACGCCGAGCAACGTGGCATTGATCAGGTAGTTCGGCACGCCGAGTTCCATCAGCCGCGAAACTGCCGACGGCGCATCGTTGGTGTGCAAGGTGCTGAACACCAGGTGACCGGTGAGCGCGGCCTGCACCGCCATTTCGGCAGTTTGCAGGTCGCGGATCTCGCCAACCATGATGATGTCCGGGTCCTGGCGCATCAGCGAGCGCAGGCCTTCGGGAAAGCCGAAGTTCAGCATCGGCTGGACCTGCGTCTGGTTGAACGCCGGCTCGATCATCTCGATCGGGTCCTCGATCGTGTTGATGTTGACCTCTTCGGTCGCCAGCCTTTTCAGGGTCGAATACAGCGTCGTGGTCTTGCCCGAACCGGTAGGCCCGGTCACCAGCACGATGCCGTACGGACGCTTGACGAGCTGCTCCCAGCGCTCGGCGTCGTGCAATGAAAAACCCAGCGCATCGAGGTTCTTGACCGTCGTGTCGGGGTCAAAGATGCGCATCACCATTTTTTCGCCGAAGGCCGTCGGCAGCGTGGACAGGCGCATCTCGATTTCGTCGCCGCGCGGGTTGCGGGTCTTGATGCGGCCATCCTGCGGGCGGCGCTTTTCGACCACATCCATGCGGCCGAGCAGCTTGATGCGCGCCGTCATGGCGTTGTGAACGGCCATCGGCAGCTGGTACACCGGATGCAGCACGCCATCAATGCGAAAGCGGATCACGCCCTGCTCGCGGCGCGGCTCCAGGTGAATGTCGCTGGCGCGCTGGTCAAAGGCGTATTGCCAGAGCCAGTCCACCACCTGCACCACGCCCTGGTCGTTGGCGTCCAGCTGGCGGCTGCTCTTGTTCAGCTCGACCAGTTGCTCGAAACTGGCCGAACCCGAGCCGCTGTTCGATTTGAGCGCGGCCTTGACCGATTTGGCCAGCGCAAAGAATTCGGCCGTGAACTTGGCTATTTCCAGCGGATTGGCCACCACCAGGCGCACGCTGCGCCGGGACTGGCGCTCGACCTCGGGTACCCAGTCGGTGACGAAGGGCTCGGACGTGGCAATCACCAGCTCCTGCGCCGTGACCTGCACCGGCAGCACCTTGTGGCGCTCGGCGTACACCGCCGACATGGAGTCGGCCACCTTGCCCACATCGACCTTGAGCGGGTCGATACGCATATATTTCAGCCTCGCGCATCCGGCCAGCCACTCGCTGATGGCTTCGGCGTCCAGCGGCTTGCCGTCTGGCAGACGCGTCATGCCGATGCTGGCCAGCCTGACGACCGGGTGCTGGGCGCTTTGCACCTGTGCGCAGCGGGCGATGGTGCGCTGCGCGTCAGCGGCGCTGATGACGCCGTCCTGCGCCAGCCACTCAACCAGCCGGCGCCAGTCGAGCGGACCGGCATGCGCCTTGGAGGCCGGAGGATTCAGAGTTGGTTTGGGCGGCAGGACGGCATTCATGGAAGCCTTTCAAAGGAGAGGCGGTGTTGGACAACGGCGAGTCACAGCACCGGCTTGAACAGCCGCAGCCATTTTTTGGCCGGCAGGTCCCAGCGCGATTCGATGATGCCGGCGCGCTGCAGCAACTCCTCGCGTTCCGGCCGCGTCGGCTCGAACTGCGCCAGCACCACGGTGTTGCCTTCGCGCGTCGGCCTGAAGGCCCAGATGGACTCCGGGCCGAAGGCCTCGGCCATCTTGACCAGCGATGCTTCGTAGCTCGAATCGCGGCCGAACAGGTTGACCGTCATCACGCCGTCTTCGGTCAGCAGTTCGCGGCAGTTGGCGTAAAAATCGGCATCGTCGAGCACCGGCGCAGCCGCTTCATGGTCGTACAGGTCCACATGCAGCAAATCGACCGTGCCCCGGTGCGCCGGTTTTTTGATTTCATCGGCCGCATCGGCCTCGATGACGCTCAGCCGCGAATCATCACGCGGCAGCTTGAACCAGAGCCGGCAGGCGGTGACCACCTGCGGATTGATCTCGATAGCGGTGGTTTTCATGCGCAGCTTCTTGTGGCAGAACTTGGTCAGCGCAGCCGACCCCAGCCCGAGCTGCATCGCATGCTTCTTGGCCACCGATTCGGCGTCCAGGAACAGCAGGCCGGCCATCATGCGCTGCACATACTCCAGCTCGATGTCGTAAGGCGCGTCCTTCAGCATCGAGCCCTGCACCCATTCGGTGCCCAGGTGCAAAAAGCGCACGTCGCCGAAGTCGGAAAAGTTGACTTCGGGCAGGAGCCGGGCATTTGGATTTTCTTTGGTTGACATGGATCGCGATCAGGGATTTTTTCAAGGGGAAACGCCACAGGCGCAAACCCCATTTTCACCTCATGCCTGCGGCGCGCCCGAATCCGCTGCATCGGCTGCATGCACATGCTTGCGCAGGCGCAACAAAGCCTGGGCTTCACGCAGGCCGGCGCGGGCCAGAATGTCGTCGTCGGGCAGGCCGGCATCGAGCCAGCGAACGATGCATGAATTGCGCAGCGTCATCGGCCCGGCATGTGCGAGTACGGTATCGGGGTAGCGCGGCCCGAGCGTGGCGCTGACATGCCGGTTGGCCAGGTGGAACAGCGCGCGCGGCGTCAGCCGGCCGGCCTTCTTGCGCGAGACAAACAGCGGCGTGCCGGCGTCCTGCGGCAGCGGCAGCGCGCTACGCACCGTGAGCCAGGCGAGCACGGCGGCGCTGGCTTCGACAGGCAGGGTGATGCGCCGGTCCTGCGCCTTGCGGGCGCCGCTCAGGTCAAGCATGACCGCCGGTGCGTTTGCGCTGGAGGCTGCTTCTTCTGCCGGCCAGAGTTCGCCCACGCCGTGCGAGGAACCCAGGCGGGGATGCTGCACGTCGCCGATGTCCAGCCCGGCCAGTTCGGCCACTGTCAGCGCCGACTGCATCATCAGGCGCAGGATCGCCTGGTCGCGAACTTCCAGCCAGGGCTGGTCCTGCGGCGGCGGGTCGATGGGCGGCGGCACGGCCTGCAGCAGCGCGTCCCAGTCGAGCGCATGGAACACCAGCGAATCCATCTGCTCGGTCGGCGACACCGACGCGCCAGCGTCCACCGGGTTGTCGGCCACCCAGTCCTGCGCCTGGGCAAAGGCATAGATTTTCTTCAGCACGCGGAAGTAGCGGCGCTGGGTCACGGTGCTGACCTGCAGCATGCCGCGCGCCTGACCGCGCGGGCTCAGCGCTTCGAGGTAGGCGCGCACGTCAGGAGACTTGGCTTCGTTCCAGGACAGCGGGCCGTGGGCGAGCAGGAATTCGGTCCAACCGGCCCACAGCGAGTGGTAGGACGCCAGCGAACGCGGCGACAGGCCGCCCTTGCGTTGCGTGGCGCGCTCCAGCGCCCAGGCCTTGAAGACGTCTTCGGTGGTGGAGGGAAACGGGAGTTTGCTCATTGCTTGTCGGTCAATCCATGTTGCTCAAAAACCTCGCGCCAGGCGGCGAGCTTGCGTTCAAACGACCAGGACGCGTTGGCCGGGCTGGTGGACGGAAGCCGGTACACCGGCAGGCCCAGCCGCTGGGTATGGCGCGCATGCCTGAAGCTCTCGCTCCCGTTGTGCGCAATCGCCTGCAGGCCGGGGCACCAGTTGCGCAACTGCGAAAAATCATTCACCTGCGGCTTGCGGATGCTGCTGTCCAGGCTGCCTTCGCGCTCGCAGGCGGCATACACGTCCCACAGGCCCAGACCCCTGTCCAGCAGCCATTCGCTACGGATTTTATAGCTATTAATGCCCGTGGGCATTGCGCAAGAGGGCCAAATGGCTTGCAAAATCGTCCAGAACCGGTTTTGCGGATGGCCGTAGTACTGTTGCGCAGCCAAAGAGGCCACACCGGGAAAGCTGCCCAGGATCAGAAGCCGGGTGTTGCCAGATACCAGCGGCGCCAGGCCGGTCAGCACGTTATCAATCCCTGGAGCTTGGGAAAAGCCTGCAGCGCATTGGCCGTGGTGGCCCGGGCCAGCGCCTCGGGCGTCAGGCCGCGAAGCTGCGCCAGCACGCCGGCAATGCGCGGCAGTTCGGCCGGCTCGTTGCGCCCCTGGCCCTGCCCGTCCTGCCGCTGCGCTGCAGTGCGGTAGCGCCAGTACGGCGGAATGTCGGGCGAATCGGTTTCCATCACCAGCGCCTCCAGCGGCAGGCAACCGGCCAGGCGCCGGATCTGCAGCGCCGAGTCAAACGTCACATTGCCGCCAAAGCCGAGCTTCAGCCCCAGCTTGATGAATTCATTCGCCTGCTGCTCGCTGCCGTTGAAGGCATGGCCGATGCCGCGCCAGCCGCCTGCGGGCTGGAGCTCGCGCAGGTGCTTGAGCAGCTTGTCGGCCGAACGCCGCACATGCAGCATGACCGGCAGGCCATGCTGGCGCGCCAGCTTGAGCTGCTCGCGGTAGAAAAACTCCTGGCGCTCGCGCATCGGGCTTTGCTTGAGCGCGGGCTCGAAATAATCCAGCCCGATCTCGCCGACTGCCACCAGGCGCGGGTCGTCCCGGCGAAGACTGAGCTCCGTATCCAGCGCCTGCAGGTCGGCGTCCTGCGCTCCGGGCACGCACAGCGGGTGGATGCCCAGCGCATAACTGTCCGAAAAACGATGCGCCAGCAGCCGGACCGCCTCGAAATTTCCCACCGCCACGGCCGGCAGCACGCAATGCGCCACGCCTTCGGCAAAAGCGCGCGCCCGCACGTCGCTCAGGTCGGCGGAAAACTCGGCGGCGTCAAGATGGCAATGCGTGTCGATCCAGAAGGTCATGAAGATGTTTGCAAGAGAGCAGGGCTTGGTCTGGTCCGGCATGGTGACACACAAAGCCAACCGGCTCAGGCGCTTTTTTTTCAAGGCGAAATGCTGCACGGGTGAAAGCGCTGACACGCCAGCCAGCGTTTCCTGAGACCAGTTGAAACAAACCGAAAGTGGATGTTTCAACAAGCCCCTTGCATGGCTTTGAGCGTGTGCAGCAAAGCAGAAATCATGCTACGGTGCATTTCTTGTCCCGCTGGTTTTTCACATAACCTAACAGGTGAACGAATGCGCAGGCCCGCCCTCTACAGTAGTGCCCAACGCCAGGGTCCCGCGCCGCCTGCAGCAACTGATGATGCCGAGCCTGCACCGCCATCCCGGGCACGGCAGGCGCATCCAGAAAACAAAGCGGCGGGCCCGTCCCCGTCGGGCACCTCGCGGCTCATGCGGCACCTGTCACTGCACAACATCCACCTGCTGTGGTCGGTGGTCGGGATGCTGGCCCTGCTGCTGGCGATCAGCCTGTTCTCCTCGCTGCAACCTGGCGCACGCAAGCTGACCCAGAAGGACATCAACGCCGCCGTGCTCAAGACCCTGGAAACGACCGTGCTTCCCTCGCCGGCGGTGAAAGCCTACGAGGCCATCATTCCATCGGTCGTTCGGGTCGTCGGGCTGGGCAAGCCGACCAGGGACAAGGACGGCGACGAACATGCCGACCGCAGCGTGGGCACCGGTGTCGTCATCACGGACAAGGGCATCATCCTGACCAACCTGCATGTGGTGCGAGGTGCGCAAACCATCAAGCTCACCTTTGCCGACGGGCTGGAGTCCACCGCCAGCATCACCGGCGTGCAGCCCGAAAATGACCTGGCGGTGCTGCAGGCCCACAAGATTCCCGACGACCTGATCGCCGCCACACTGCGCTCGACGGCCGACCTGGTGCCGGGCGACGGCGTGGTGGCGGTAGGCTACCCCTTCGGCATTGGCCCATCGGCGTCCAGCGGCGTCATCTCGGGGCTCAAGCGCAGCTTTCGTTCACCCGAGGGCGAGCAAGCCATCACCAACCTGATCCAGTTCGATGCCGCCGCCAACCCCGGCAACTCGGGTGGCCCGCTGGTCACCATGGAAGGCGAGGTGATCGGCATCGTGACGGCCATCTACAACCCCAACGGGCAGCGCTCTTTTGTCGGCATCGGTTTTGCGGTACCGATTGAAAATGCCGCCGCGGCAGCCGGCATGCATCCTTTTTGAAGGTTTTTGAAAGGCTTTTTTTCATGGATTCGAACAGTTTTGAGCATTCGTCCGCTGCCGGCCACGACACCGCGCAACTGATGGAGCAGATCCTCTACGAGGTCAAGCGCGTGGTGGTCGGGCAGGACCGGTTTCTGGAACGCGTCATGGTCGCCATCCTGGCGCAGGGACATTTGCTGGTCGAAGGCGTTCCCGGCCTGGCCAAGACGCTGACGATCAAGACGCTGGCCGAAACCATTCATGGCCAGTTCAAGCGTATCCAGTTCACCCCCGACCTGGTGCCGGCCGACCTGGTGGGCACACGCATCTACAACCAGAAGACCGGCGACTTCACTACCTCGCTGGGGCCGGTGTTCACCAACCTGCTGCTGGCCGACGAGATCAACCGGGCGCCGGCCAAAGTGCAAAGCGCGCTGCTGGAGGTGATGCAGGAGCGCCAGGTGACGATTGCCGGCATCACCCACAAGGTGCCCGCGCCTTTCCTGGTCATGGCCACACAGAATCCGATCGAGACCGAAGGCACCTACCCGCTGCCCGAGGCACAGGTGGACCGCTTCATGATGAAGGTGATGGTGGACTACCCGACCGACGAGGAAGAGTTTGTCATCGTCCAGCGCGTCACCGGCTCGGCGGTGGCGGTGTCGGCCGTGGCGACTACCCTGCAGCTGGCGGCGCTGCAGGCCGAGTGCCGGCGCGTCTATGTCGATCCGTCGCTGGTCCAGTATGCAGTGCGGCTGGTGTCGGCCACACGCAACCCGGCCAGGCATGGCCTGGACGAACTGGCCCGTTTCATCACCTACGGCGCCAGCCCGCGCGCCACCATCAACCTGACCGAAGGCGCCAAAGCCCTGGCCATGCTGCGCGGCCGAAGCTATGCCCTGCCCGAAGACATGACCGACCTGATTCCCGACGTGCTGCGCCACCGCCTGGTGCTGTCGTATGAAGCGCTGTCGGAAGGCTTTTCCGCCGACCGGATCGTGGACAAAATCATGGCCAGAATCCCGCAACCCGCCAAGCCGCTTGCGCATGAAAAACTCGTGGCCTAGAACAAGCCCCCACGCTCCGCCGCTGCGCGGGTCGCTGCCCCCCGAGGGGGCCGCCCCGCCTGCGGCCCGAGTACTTAACCCCCACGCTCCGCCGCTTCGCGGGTCGCTGCCCCCCGAGGGGGCCGCCCCGCCTGCGGCCCGGCAAAGCCGGTTCCGTGGCCGGTGCTTGGGCATTCGGGGGATTTGCCTTGATCGTGCTGAGCTATTGAAGAATGCCTGCGAGGACATGCATGGCTAGGCTGTCATTGGCTTCGCAGCCGCCGGTGGCGCCACTCCCTGCCCCTGCCGAAAGCGCTGACCATCTCTTGCGCCGGCTGGAGTGGACGGTGCTGCGCCGGCTGGACGGGCTGCTGCAGGGCGACTACCGCACGCTTTTTCGCGGCACCGGCATGGACCTGGCCGACCTGCGCGAATACCAGTACCACGATGACGTGCGGCATATCGACTGGAACGTGACGGCCCGGCTGCAGCAGCCGCATGTGCGCGTGTTCACCGAGGACCGCGAGATGAGCGCCTGGTTTTTGCTTGACCTGAGCCCGTCGATGGATTTCGGCTCCAGCGACCAGCGCAAACGCCAGGTGCTGACCGACTTCGTGGCCGTGCTGGCGCGCCTGTTGACGCGGCATGGCAACCGCGTCGGCGCAATGCTCTATGGTTCGGGTGTCGATGCCGTACTGCCCGCGCGCAGCGGCCGCCCCCATGTGCTGAACCTGCTCCACACCCTGCGCTCGCGGCCGGAAGCGCCCAGCGCGGGACCGACCCGCCTGCATGAACTGCTGGCGTCGGCCGCCAACCTGGTACGCCGCCGCTCCACGGTGTTCGTGGTGTCCGATTTCATCACCGAAGCGGGCTGGGAAGCGCCGCTGGGGCAACTGGCCCAGCGGCATGACGTGGTGGCGGTGCGCCTGCTCGACCCGCTGGAACTGGAGTTGCCCGACCTGGGCCTGATCCCGATCACGGACGCCGAAACCGGCGAACAGTTGCTGGTCGATACCCATGATGCCGGCTTTCGCAAACGCTTTGCGCGCATTGCCGCCCAGCGCGAAGCCGACCTGCGCCAGGCGTTGGGGAATGCGGGCGTGGACACGCTGGAGCTTTCAACCGACGACGATTTGACCAACGCCATCATGCGTTTTACCGACCTGCGCAAACAGCGCAGCCGCCTGACCGGCGCTTCTGCTGCCGCAGGCCGGCTGCCGGCCCATTTGGCCCGTGCAGGCTGAACAGCGTGGAGACACCACCATGACACTTCCCATGACTTTTCTCTGGCCCCAGTTCCTGTGGCTGCTGCTGGCCCTTCCGCTGCTGGTGGCCGTGTATGTCTGGCTGCTGGGCCGCAAGAAAAAAATGGCGCTGCGTTATGCCAGCCTGTCCATCGTGCGGGAAGCCATGGGAAAGGGCCAGGGCTTTCGCCGGCACATCCCGCCACTGCTGTTCCTGCTGTCGCTGGCCGCCATGCTGGTGGCGTCGTCACGCCCGTTCGCCGTGATCACGCTGCCGTCGCAAAATGAAACCATCATCCTGGCGATGGATGTGTCGGGCAGCATGCGGGCGACCGATGTGCAGCCCAACCGGCTGGTGGCGTCGCAAAATGCCGCCAAGGCCTTCCTGGCCGACCTGCCGCGCGGTGTTCGGGTGGGCGTGGTGGCTTTTGCCGGCACCGCCGCCGTGGTGCAGCCGCCCACCCTGAGCCGCGAGGACCTGACGGTGGCGATTGACAAGTTCCAGTTGCAGCGCGGAACGGCCATCGGCAACGGCATCATCGTGTCGCTCGGCGAGTTGTTTCCCGACGCGGGCATCGACCTGGAAACGCTGGAAACAGGCCGGGACAAGAAGCGCGGGCTGTCGCTCGACCAGGCCGGCAAGGACGATGCCAGCGGCAAGAAACCGTTCACGCCGGTCGCGCCCGGCTCCTACAACTCCGCCGCCATCATCCTGCTGACCGACGGCCAGCGCACCACCGGCGTCGATTCGCTCGACGCGGCCAAAGCGGCGGCAGACCGGGGCGTTCGGGTCTATACCGTGGGCGTGGGAACGGTCGAAGGCGAGACCATCGGATTCGAAGGCTGGTCGATGCGCGTCAAGTTAGATGAGGAAACGCTCAAGGGCATTGCCCGGGCCACCCAGGCCGAATACTTTTATGCCGGCACGGCGGGCGACCTGAAAAAGGTTTACCAGACACTCAGTTCCCGGCTGACGGTGGAGAAAAAGGAAACCGAGATTTCCGGGCTGCTGGCATTGGCCGCCGCCCTCCTGGGATTGCTGTCGGCCAGCCTGTCGCTGCTCTGGTTCAACCGGATACTTTGACGTCCTTCAAGCCGGTCTTGACACGCGTTTTCAAGAAAAACAAGCCGTTTGCGCAATACCGGCGGGCGAAGTTAGCTATTTTTTTAATAGCATCCTACTTTTTTGCCGATTTCTTCCTTTTGGGGGCTGCCGCCTTGGGCATCAGCGCATCGGTCCAGGCCTTGGTGGCCTGACGGGTGTTCTTGGCGGCTTCGCGCTTGACGGCGGCCGTGGCCTGGGCCCGGGCCGATCCGGCAATCTTGTTGGCGCCACTCAGAAACATGCTCATAAACGGATTTTTCATGACAGCTACTCCTTTTAAAAAATGGACTGCTTCCCCATTGGCCAATCCACTGGCCTTCACCTTCAATAGAACAATTCGGCCAGATCGACGGTGGAACGCTTGCCAATCTCGCCATGATTCGCTTCCAGCCAGGCCTTGGCCCGCTGGCGCCCCAGATTTTTCAGCAACTCGAAAAACCCAATGTTGGCTGCGAGCTTGGTTTCGGTCTTGAACTCATTCATCTGCTCCGGTGCATCGATCACATGGAAATTCAGGCGCACCAGGCGCCGCTCCAGCCGCCCGATAGTAAAAAACGATTCGCTGGCGTATTCGCGGGCATGGGCAAACATGCGCATTTCCCGCAGGAAGGTCGAATTGAACGCCAGTTCCAGCACCCGATCCTTGATTTCCTGGACGCTGTTCGGCGTGCCCTTGTGCTTCAGAGGCGTGAGCAGCACCATCAGGATGTCGCTGGTCTTGCATTCGTAGAACAGCGGATAAACCGCCGGATTGGCGGCATAGCCGCCATCCCAGTAGGGCTCGCCTTCAATCTCGACCGGCCGGGCCATCTGCGGCAGGCAGGCCGAGGCCAAAATGGCGTCGGCGCTGATCTCCGGCGAGCGGAACAGCCGCACCTTGCCTGAATTGGCATTGGTCGCGGCAATGTAGAGCTTGACCGGGCTTTCGCGTCGGAGACGTTCGAAATCGACCTGCGCCAGCAAAATCTTGCGCAGCGGATTGACATCGAAGGGGTTGAGCTGGTGCGGCGAAAAGTAATGGGCAAACTGCAACATCATCTTGAAAGCCGGCACCAGATTGACATCCTGGCCGTTTTTGGACAATGTGGCAATTTCAAACGGCAGGCTACTGGCCACCTGGGTCCAGAACGTCTCCAGCGCGGCCCGTGCGCCGTCGCGGCCGCCGGTCATCAAGCCCTGCGCTAGGACGACCGCATTCATGGCGCCAGCGCTGGTGCCGCTAACCCCCTCGAAGTCGGTTCGGCCGTCTTCCAGCAACTGGTCAAGGACGCCCCAGGTGAAGGCGCCGTGTGCGCCGCCGCCCTGCAGGGCGAGGTTGATGGTTTGCTGACTGCGTCTTCCAAAAAGCAAAGTGCGTCCTTGTCGGTGCTTGCGCGATACGCCCGAGGTTCAAGCGCGTGCGACTATGTTGCAGTGCAGCATAGCATTGCAGACCGGGAGGCACTGCGTCAGGAATTGTCCTGAAAGTTGGACAGGCAAGCACCCGGCAGCGCTGCGCACACCGGTTCAGGCAATGACATGGCATTCGCGCCGCAGCAGCGCCAGCGCATCCTTGCGCGCATAGGTCGAATCGCTTAGCAGCGTATTGCCCGCTTCTTCGACAAACTCTTCCCACAGCTGAAGGTAGGCGTTCTGGTGCTCGACAGGCGCATGGTCAGCGATGTACTGGCTGGCCAGAGCGGGGCTGAAACCCGGCTCGGCACCCGGCTTTTGCATCTTGCGCACCAGCGCTGCAGCGGTTTTTTCCGTCAGGACGGTTTTGGGTGCGGCACCGGCCGCCACACAGACCAGCAGCGTCAGAAGCGAGCCGTCGTCGCAGTTGCCGCCTGTCACCTTGTCCCAGGCAAGGGAAACCGATTGCTCGTGGTGGAGCATCTCGCTGGCAATGTCTTCCAGCCAGAAATAACGGCCGAGCAGCGGCGCATGGTGGGTTTCACTGTCATTGGCGAACAGTGCCCGGGCGGTCAGCGCACTGTCCAGGATTTGCGGCAGGTCGGCCAGCACGGACTTGCGCACGGCCTGCACCACGTCGCGGAATTCATCGGGCAAGTCCTGCGGAATGGTGAGGGACAGCGTCTGCGCCCGGGCGCTGGCGGCCTTTTGCGTCTTGGCGTCGCTGCGCGCCCGGGCGGCCTGGTATTTCTTGCGCAGGTCGGCCACCATTTTTTCAAACGCGACCCAGTCGGGCATTTCGGTGTGCCGCGTCGCCAGCGCCAGCAAGGCGCTGCGGATCACCGCTTCGGCATGGGTGTGCGCCTCTTCCAAAGCCTCTGCGTCCAGGCCGAGTTGCCCGGCCAGCCAGACGGCGGCTTCTTTTTCCTGCTGCAGGGGCTGGCGCCGGGACAGTTCGGCCTGGTAGTCAGCCAGGCTTTTCAGCGACCATTCGGCCAGCCCTTTGGGCGGACCTCCAGCCTCGGCGCCGCTGTCCAGAATGCTATGAAAACCGGTGCTCTCGGGCAGCGCCAGCAGCGCCCTGAGCATGTCCGATCCGGCCTTGGAGCGCGACATGAAGGAATGGTCGCGCAGCAACTCGGCAGCCTGCCGCAGGTCGCCGCCGCAGGTAGCCTCCAGGTACAGGCTCACCAGGTTGACGATGCGTTCCCTGGCTTTTTCAATGTCCGGACGCAGGAACTCGTTGCCGAAATAGCGCGCAATCTGCACCATGCCCTTGGGCGCGTCGGTGCGGATAGCGTCAAGTTTTGCCGTGTCGAGGATGCCGTTCTGCACGCCGAACTGCAGCGCCTTTTCAAAAAACGGACGCGCATCGTAGAGCGACACCGAAGCGGGGGAAGCAGGAGCGGAGGAATCTGAAGGGTTCATCGTCATGGTCAAGGCGTTCTGTGCGGAGGGCGCCCGCGTCAGATGGCCGATTCCTCGTCCGAGTCGCGAGCGGCCGGCGTGGCCTTGCCCCGGTCGGTGTCGCCGGTCTCGACCTTGCCGTCGTCCTCGTCGTCCAGCGACTCGTCGTCCTCGGCGCCCAGGTCATGCGCGCGCGCCTTGGCCCGCAGCACGGTCAGCATCTCGATGAACAGGTCCGGGTTCTGGTAGCGCAGCAGCCAGGCCAGTTCCATCCAGTCGTGGTCGGCCACCTCGTCCTGCTCAACCTGCGGCCGTTCGTAGCTTCTGGCCTGCAGGTCGGCCTTGGAGATCAGCTCGCCGGTGTCTTTCATCGCGTCGAAGCTGCCGTTGAAGGCAAAAGCCTCGATGCGGTCCCATTTATCGGTGAAGTAATCGGCCAGCGCCTCGCTGCCGCCTTCGAGGTCGCCAATGGCATTGATGAACTCCAGCGGATCGGCGTCCTCGCGGAAGATGATGGCATTCATCATGCCGCGCAGGTGGGTGCGCGTCAGGTCCTTGTACTGCTTTTCAATCACCACGGCTCTAGCGAACTGCTCGGGCGTGACCAGCAGGTTGACGATGGATTCCTTCGAGTTGTCGTACTCGCGGATGACGGCCAGGATGTCCTTGGCCGGCAGCATGTCGAGCACCACCATCAACGCGGCGTCGCCTTCGGCATCGGCCAGCTCAACCAGCGCCGACTCGGCGCCGACGATGTCGCCAGCGGCTATCAGGGTCTGGGTTTTTTCAATCAGGGCTAGGTGGTTCATAAGGGCTTGAAGTCGCTTGGTTTGGTTTTCTGGCGGTGCATACAGCGATACATCTGACGGTCAGTCTTTGTGGTCAAAGCCCTGCCCTTCGAGCCAGCTGGCGCCCGCTTCCTTGCGGTCACGGGCGTCGCCGCGCACCTCATCGCTTTCGTGGTCGTTGAAGTCGTCAATGTCATCGCTGTCGTCCTCTTGATCGGTGTCGTCGTCTTCGTCACTGTCCTGCCCGGCGAATGCCTTATCCGAATTGTCCGGCTTGTCCGCCATGTACTGCAGGCCCGCCGCCACGGTCAGGAACCACTCGCCGGCAGGAGCCTGCAAAATAATTTGGCTCAGGTCGCGCGCCCATGGCGTCAGCTCAATGCCGCCGCACACGCTGGCCCACTCCGGGAATTCATCGGCTTCATGGCTGAGCAGGTGTTCCATCACCGCAGGCTCGGTGAAGCGCAGGCCCTGGTGAAAAATGACCGCTACCATTTCAGGGCTGAGTTCCATCATTTGCACCAGAAAGCCGATTTCCTTGCGCTTTTCGGCCAGCCGCTGGCGCAGCACGTCGCGCCCGTCGGAGTCAAACGTCAGGTCGTCCATTTCAGCGCGGTAGGCGGTGCGCAGGTTGCGGAAAAACGGGGAAATAGTCATGGTGCGGATGGTTTTCAAAGCAGGGAATTGAAATAGTTTTGCCAGATGTCCTGCGCCGTCTCCAGCGGACTGTCGAGCAGGTTGCGCCGGCGGTTGTCGTCGTAAGCCTGGCGCCGGTCGTGATCGGACAGGACTTCGTAGGCCTGTTGCACGGCCCGAAAGCGCGCAGCGGCATGCGGCGCCGCATTTTTGTCCGGATGCCAGTAGGACGCCTTCTGGCGAAACGACTTTTTGATGTCGGCCAGCGTCGCTGCGCTGCTGAGCCCAAGGGTGGTGTAGTGATCCGTCATGCGTGGGTGATTTCGTCCTGGAACGGGAAGCGGCGCACTGGCAGGGCCTGCTGCCATACCCTTCGGGCCGGAAGGTTCCACCGAAATGCGCAATGCGCGAAGCCGGTGATTATGCTTGAGGCGCAGCACGCCAGCAGGAACGCGGCAGGACGCCAGCGGTTCATGAAGGTCAAGCCCGCGAGCAGCCCCCTTTAAGCGAGAGCACCGATCCGAACTTGAATTGCAAAGGCCTTGTAAAGCCAGTCAACTGCATCGGGATGCGCTTCGTTAATAGAGCAGATGCAACAAAACCGCTGCGTCAATTGATTTTTACTAAAGGCTACCATGAACAAGTTACTCGCCACCCTGATCGCCGGTCTGTTTGTTTCGGGCGCATTTGCCCAGGCGCCTGTTGCGCCAGCCACCACGCCCGCCACCCCTGCCGTCGTGAAAGCAGAAGCCAAGGCCGACAAAGCCACGGTCAAGGCCGTTGAGTCCGAAGCCAAGGTCGATGCCAAGGCAGACGCCAAAGTGGGCAAAGCTGAAATGAAGTCCAGCAATACCAAGACCAAGGCACACGCCAAGGCCACCAAGGCCAAGACGAAAGCCCATGCCAAGGCAGCTGCTGCTGCACCTCAAGACAAAGTAGCGGCTGATGCCAAGGCCGAAAAGGTTGACGTCAAGGCCGATGCCAAAGCCGACAAGGCTGTAGTCAACGCCACCGCCAAGACCGACAAGGTCAAGATCGATGCCAAAGCCGACAAAATGAATGCCGCAACGGCTACCGGTGCCGTCAAGGCCGAAGGCAAGGCTGATGTGAAAGCTGCCACCGTCAAGTAATTGACGCTTGCTAGATGAAAAAGACAGGCTTCGGCCTGTCTTTTTTTATGGGCAGTCAGGTTTATCAGCTCATTGAAAAACAGCCGCAGTTAACCGCCTTCAGACAGCTTACCCAGCACCAGACGCAACTGCCGCCCGCAGCGCGCCGCCAGCGCCTCGTCGTGCGTGACCATGACAAACGCCGTGCCATGCTCTCTGGCAAGCTTGAGCATCAGCTGGAACACGCCGTCGGCGGTCGAGCGGTCGAGGTTGCCGGTCGGCTCGTCAGCCAGCACGCAGGCCGGCTGCGTCACCAGCGCGCGGGCAATGGCAACGCGCTGGCGTTCGCCGCCTGAAAGCTCGGACGGGCGATGATGTATCCGGTCTTCAAGCCCTACGCTGGCGAGCATCCTGCTGGCAACTTCCGACGCCTTGGCGCGGTCCTGGCGGCGAATCCACAGCGGCATGGCGACGTTGTCCAGCGCGCTGAATTCGGGCAGCAAATGGTGGAACTGGTAGACAAAGCCCAAGTGCCGGTTGCGCAGCTCGCCCTGCTGCGCGGGCGACAGGCTGGAAAGGAGCTGGCCCTTCAGCTCGACCTGCCCGCTGGTCGGCGCATCCAGCCCGCCCATCAAATGCAGCAAGGTGCTTTTGCCAGACCCCGAGGTGCCGACAATGGCCAGCGTCTCGCCGCGATGCACCTGCAGGTCCACGCCTTGCAGTACCGTCACGTCGAGCCGGCCTTCGGTGAAGCGCTTGGTCAGGCCAGTGGCGCGCAGCACCACTTCGCCCCGGGGCTGTGGCACGGATGCGGGGAGGCCCTCACCCCTGCCCTCTCCCGGAGGGAGAGGGAGCAAGTCGGAGTCGGACCCGCGTTCTTGCGAAGTGGCTCCTTCAGAAATCATCGAACTGCTTGATATGGGCAGCATAGAAACAACATCTTTCAAAACTTCGGAGGAAGCACACGCCTGTCCCCTCTCATCCAAGTTCCGGCCGCGGATCTGGCTTTGCCAGTCCGCAGGCGGGGCGGCCCCCTCGGGGGGCAGCGAACCACACGCAGTGGGGAGCGTGGGGGCCAACCTATTCATAGCGAAGCGCCTCGGCCGGGTTCACGCGGCTGGCGCGCCAGCTCGGGTAAATGGTGGCCAGAAAAGCCAGGATCAGCGAGATGACCACTATCGGCATGATGTCGCTGTACTGCGGCTCGCTGGGCATGCGGCTGATCAGGTAAATGTCCTTGGGCAAAAAGCTGGCGTTCAGCAGCCGCTCCAGCGCCGGCACGATCACATCGATATTGAAGGCAATGCCCAGCCCCAGCAGCAGGCCGGAAAGCGTGCCAATCACGCCGACCATCGCGCCCTGCACCATGAACACGCCCATGATGCTTTTCGGGCTGGCGCCCAGCGTGCGCAAAATGGCGATGTCGGCGCGCTTGTCGGTCACCGTCATCACCAGCGTGCTGACCAGGTTGAAGGCCGCCACCGCGACGATCAGCGTCAGGATGATGAACATCATGCGTTTTTCCAGTTCGACGGCGGCAAACCAGGTCTTGTTTTGCTGCGTCCAGTCGCGAATCAGGAGGTCGCCGCTCAGGGTTTTCGACAATTCCAGCGCCACCTGCCGTGCCTGGTGCAGGTCCTTGAGCTTGATGCGGATGCCGGTCGGCCCTTCAAGCCGGAAAATCCTCGCCGCATCGTCCTGGTGCATCATGACCAGCGCCGAGTCGTATTCAAAATGGCCGGAGTCAAAGGTGCCCACCACCGTCATCTGCTTCAGGCGCGGCACGACGCCAGCCGGCGTCACCTGGCCGCTAGGTGCGATCAGAGTCACTCGGTCGCCTTCGCGCACGCCCATGGCCCGCGCCAGTTCGCCGCCCAGCACCACGCCGAATTCGCCGCTGACGAGCTTGGGAAACGAGGTTTTTTCCAGTTCCACGGCCAGGTCGGTCACTTGGCCCTCCAGCAGCGGGTCAATGCCCCGCACCAGGGTGCCTTTCATGTCCTCACCGCGCGCCAGCAAGGCCTGCGCCGAGATGAACGTTGCAGCGCCGACGACATTCGGATTGGCGCGAATCTCGGCCAGCGTTTTCTGCGGATCAGGCAGGGCGCCGCCACCGGGGGCAAACACCTCGATGTGCGAGATCACGCCCAGCATGCGGTCGCGCACTTCCTTCTGGAAACCGTTCATCACGCTGAGGACGATGATCAGCGCCGCCACGCCCAGCGCAATGCCGAGCATGGAGACGCCTGAAATGAAGGAAATAAAACCGTTTCGCCGGGTGGCGCGACCGGCGCGGGTATATCGCCAGCCCAAAATCAGCTCATAGGGGATTTGCATGGCAGCGATTGTGGCATCCCGGACAATAGGCCGATGCGCCCCGATTTGACCCCCCATTTATTGATCCCCTTTGCCGCCTGCAGCGCCGAAGCCTGGCTGCCCACAATGCAATCGCTGCCGCCCGACAGCTTCAAGCGTCTCGACCAGCTGCTGCAGGGCATGAAGCTGGTGCAGACCGACACCCACGATGCAGAATCGCTCTCGCCACCACATGAGCGCGCCCTGGCCCGCGCCTTGGGCCTGGCCACGCTGGACACCCCGGATGGCCTGCTGCCCTGGGCTGCCAGCGAGGCGATGGACCAGTTGCAGGCCGGCGTTGACAAGGCCTGGGCCTGGATCATGCCGTGCCACTGGGCCATGGGACACCTGCATGCAACGCTGAGCGACCCTACGCTGCTTGATCTGCAGGAAGATGAATCACGCCGCCTGCTGGCGCTGATGCAGCCTTATTTTGAAACCGACGGCATCACGCTGCATTTTTTGGCGCCGGGGCGCTGGCTGGCCGAGGGCGAGTTGTTTCGTGGCCTGCCGACGGCTTCGATCGACCGGGTGCTGGCGCGCAACGTGGACGCGTGGCTGCCCGACACGAAGAGCGCCGCGCCCTTGCGCCGGCTGCAAAATGAAATGCAGATGCTGATGTACACGCATCCGTCCAATGACGAGCGAGCAGCGCGGCGCCAGTTGCCGGTCAATTCGTTCTGGATCAGCGGCACCGGGGCTTTGCCTGCCGGGCTCGGGGAGCCCCTCATCCCTGCCCTCTCCCTGAGGGAGAGGGAGCAAGTCAGCCCTCTTCTTAAAGCGCCAGTCAGCGCGCCACGCAGCTTGGCGGAGGCAGTTTTCCGGGAAGACTGGGCCGGCTATGCGCAGGGTTGGGCCGCGTTGGAGGCGGGCGACATGGCCGCGCTGCTGACCCGACAACAGCGCGGCGAGTCGGTGCGGCTGACGCTGTGCGGCGAAAGCAGCGCGCAGACCTTCGAGACGCACCGCACCGGCCTGTGGACCAGAATTTCAAGCCTTTTCAGCCCTTTGCGCTCGCTGGACGTGCTCAGGCAGCTATGAAAACCATAGTGATAATTTCAACCGATTCGAGATCCACACCATGAAAATCCAGGTACGCGACGTGCCCCCGCGCAGCGTCTGGGCGCTGCAGCAGGCCGGTATCCATCCCTTGCTGGCGCAGTTGTATGCTGCGCGCGGCGTCCACGGACCCGACGAACTCGACGACGGGCTGGCCCGGCTGCTGTCGCCGTCGTCGCTCAAAGGCACGCAGGAAGCGGCCGTGCTGCTGGCCGATGCCATGGCCGCCGGCAAACGCATCTGCGTGGTGGCCGACTACGACTGCGACGGTGCCACCGCCTGCGCCGTGGCGCTGCGCGGGCTCAAGCTCCTGGGCGCCGGGCACGTCAGCTACCTGGTGCCCGACCGCATCATTGACGGCTACGGCCTGACCGCGCCGATTGCCGAGCGGGTGAAAGCCACCGGCGCCGATGTGCTGGTGACGGTGGACAACGGTATTGCCAGCATCGACGGCGTGGCGTGTGCCAAGGCGCTGGGCCTGCAGGTGCTGGTGACCGACCACCACCTGCCCGCCTTGTTCAACGAGCAGATCAGCCTGCCCGACGCCGACGTGATCGTCAACCCGAACCAGCCCGGCTGCAGCTTCGAGAGCAAGTCCATCGCCGGCGTCGGCGTGATGTTCTATGTGTTGCTGGCATTGCGCGCCGAACTGCGCACGCGCGGCGTGTTTGACGCCGCCCACCAGCCCAAGCTCGACACGCTGCTGCCGCTGGTGGCACTGGGCACGGTGGCTGATGTGGTGAAACTCGACGCCAACAACCGCCGGCTGGTCGCGCAGGGCATGAAACGCATCCGCGCCGGCGCCCTGCCCGCCGGCATTGCCAGCCTGTTCAAGGCCGCCGGTCGCCAGGCACCCACGGCGACGACCTTCGACTTTGGCTTTGCGCTTGGCCCGCGCATCAATGCCGCCGGCCGCCTCGCCGACATGACGCTGGGCATCGAATGCCTGCTGACCGACGACACGGCACGGGCCGACGAGCTGGCGCAGATGCTCGACGGTATCAACCGCGAACGCCGCAGCATCGAGTCCGGCATGCGCGACCAGGCCCAACTGGCGGCTGACGCGATGATCGACGAGGACGAGGAGCCGCCGCCGGCGATTGCGATTTTTGACCCCGACTTCCACGAAGGCGTGGTCGGCATCGTCGCCTCGCGCATCAAGGACCGGCTGCACCGGCCGACCTTCGTGTTTGCCGCCAGCCAGGCGCCGGGCAAGGAACATGAGCTGAAAGGCTCGGGCCGCTCGATTCCGGGATTTCATTTGCGCGACGCACTGGACCTGGTCGCCAAGCGCCATCCGGGCGTGCTGCTGCGCTTCGGCGGGCATGCGATGGCGGCCGGCTGCACGATTGCCGAAGAACATTTCGAGCAGTTTGAACATGGATTGCAGCAGGTCGCCCGCGAATGGCTGGACGCCGCCACGCTGACGCGGCGCCTGGACACCGACGGCCCGCTGGCACCCGAATACCGGCGCGCCGACCTGGTCGACACGCTGCACAAGGAAGTCTGGGGCCAGGGCTTTGCCGCCCCGACCTTCAGCGAGGAAGTCGAGGTGGTGTCGCAGCGCCTGGTGGGTGACGACAAGCATTTGTCGCTGAAGCTCAAGCACCAGGGAGAGCCGGTGGACGGCATCTGGTTCGGCCATACCGAAGCCCTGCCGGCGCGCGTCACGCTGGCGTTCCGGCTCGATACCAACGAATGGAAAGGCGTGCGGCGCGTGCAGTTTCTCATCGAAGCGGCGGAAATTCACCCCCCCAAGCTGTAAGGGATTTGTCCGACGATTTTTCAGTCGCGCTGCCTACAGGCAGCAACCAAACCGGCGGCCATGATCGATGTTCATAAGGAGCCCGCACCGGAGCGTCCAGCATCCCAGAGAGGAAATCATGAACACCATCATTTACATCGTCGGCCTTGTCGTCATCATCGGCGTCATCCTGTCTTATTTCGGCCTGCGCTGAAGCCAGAAAAGGGAAAGATTGGCGGCCGCTATCAATTAAATAGCTACTTGCGCAGGCCCGATATGCGCAAGGGCCGCTTTTCATTCAGATTCAACGGCACAAGCCAGTGACGCGGTCCTGAGGGCTGCAGGCGCTGGGCTTGACGCTTGTGGCAGACGCAGAGCTTCCACGGCAATTTGCCAACTCCGTCTTGACCTTGTCCGAATACTGCCACCCTGCAGCCAGCGGCGGAAGGCTTGAGCCGGGTTGCCAGCTCAGTGACTTCCATTTGGCATGGCCGCGCTCCTGCAGTACGCCAAATTTGCTGCAGAACTGGTCGGCGAAGTCCTTGATGAACTGGTTTCTTTGCGGGTCGGCAAAATTGGCCGTGATCAGATACGAGTCCACTGCCAGCGAAGGCAGTTCAGTGCCCGCGATATTCAGCAGCGGATAGCTGGATTTTTGAATCGCCGCCTTCTGGTAATCCTGTAGCACCTTGGCGGCGCCGGCTTGGGTGGGGTCAAATTTCAGCAGCTTGAGGTTGGGCGGCATGTTTTTCTCCAGCAGGCTCAGTGGTTGCCCACCCACCAGCACCATCACGTCCACCTTCGGATAGTCCTTGTAATACGCCGGATCGCTCAGTGACATCAGCGCCGAGCGGCGGCGGCGCGTGCCTTCGTCCTCGCCGGTGGCCGTGGTGTTGATGAAGGGCTCGACTGCATTGGGCCGCTCCTGGAACAGCTTGCTGTAGATGTTCAGCGCCGTGAGGTAGGTGCCGCTTTTCTCGGCGTCCATCCACAACGCCTTGCCCTTGATCTGGTGGATGAACTCCATCGGATCGTCCTTGCGCACGATAAAGTGAATTTCTTCCTTGTAGAGCGGCATGAACACGCGCAGGTTGGCGAGCAGTTGTGCGTATTCGCGCCGCGTGGCGTCTGGCACGTCCTTCGAATCGCGCAGCTGGATGAACGACGAATACACATCGGACTGCACGATGGCCAGTGTCACGCCCTTGGTGCGGCTCATGTCTTCGACATTGGCCCACGAGCCTTTGGAGTCCTTGACCTCCAGCGCCGGATTGACGAACTCGCGCAGGTTGTTGCCGATGGCAAAGTAAGTGCCGGTCTTGCCGCCGGTGACGATGCTTTCGGCGCGGGCCGGCAGCGCGGCAGCAGCAGCGCAAATGCCGGCCAGGATGATCAGGCCGGGCGTCCATTTTTTGGAAAGCTGGTTCATTTTTGGTAACCCTCTGGAAAAATTAAAAGGACTCAGGGGGCCGGGCGACGGCACAGGCCGACGCGCTCATCGGACACCGAACAATTGCCGCTGACCGGCGGCTGGGCAGCCGGTTCGGCCTTGGGCGCTTGCGGCGCCTGGGGTGCCTGGGGCTGCTCCACAACTACCGGCGGCGCTGGCTCGGGTGCCTTCTTGCCCGACATCAGCGACCATGCAATGCCGCCGGCGGCCAGCAGCAGGACCAGCAGCAGTGCGCCAACAGCCAGTGCCTTCGAGTTGCCGCCGCCCTGCGGGCCGTCGTCCATCAGCAGCAGCGGCTTGGCGCATTCGGTGCAGACGAAATCCTGCCCGTTGGGCACCTCGATCGTGGTGCGCGCATCGGCCAGCGAACAGTTGCCAAAGTTCGAACACTTGCCGGCTTTTCCGGTGAAAGATGCCATCGGGAATTTCCTTGTGTGGTGACAGAAAGCTGCAAAAACCAAAGGCGGTCAAGCCGCCTCGCCCTTCAGGATGGCCACGGCGCGCCGCCCGGCGTCCAGAAAGCGGCGGTAGGTTTCGTCCTGGATATTGCCGCCTTGCGCGGCCTTGACCGACTCGACCTCGGCCAGGATGGCACGCTGCAATTCCTGGCGCCGGTCCTGGTGCTGGTAGGCCGCGCCGGCCAGCATGGCGTTGCACACCGACTTGACGGTGTGCAGCGTGTCCAGGTCGATACCCTCGGCGCTGGCGACAAAGCTCTTGCCCAGCGCCACCGGGTCGTTGTCGAAACCGTCGGCATCCTTGGTCAGCAGCAGCACTTCATCGGCACCGGTTGCCGGGTTCCTGCCTTCGTGGATGAAACCCAGCGCCTTGGCCAGCAGCAGGTAGGGCAGCGCCTGCACCCTGACTTCGGCGCTGGAGGCAACAAACAGGCGCGGCCAGGCGCTGCCATCGCCTTCGGTGTGCAGTTCGAGCCGGGCGCGCGGGCCGCCGGTGTCGATGCGGCGGCGGTATTTTTCTTCCAGAAACTTCAGCGGCTTCAGGTAGCGCAGTGGCAACAGGTTGGTGATCGACACCAGCGTGATCTCGTTGGGCCGGCCGTCGGACTCGATGATTTCCACGTCGCCGGTCCGGGCTTCGCGCAGCGCGTCCTTCAGCCCTTTGGAAAACTCGGCCTGCTCCGGCGCCCTGGGCAGGATGACGGTGAACTTGCTGATGGCCGTCGGCACACCGACCGGAATTCCGGGCGCGGCCCGGTGCATTTCCAGCGGCTCCAGCGCCATGAAATTGCCGGCGCGGCTGACCAGGTCGCTGACGTAGCTTTTCAGCTCCTGCGGGTCGGCGCCGTAGCGGTCGCGCAGCTTGTCGATGATCGACATGCCCAGCAGCCGCTCCTTGGGGTTTTGCACCAGGTTCTGGTGCGCGATGCGCGCGTTGTCTTCGCACACGGTTTCCAGCACATCGAGAAAGGTCGATTCGGGCACGCGCTGGTTGAACTGCGCAAAGCCGCCGTCCGGGCCGATTTTGTCGACCAACGCGGCGCGCACCCGGCCGGTCTGCGTCTTTTGCTCGGCCTCGTCAAGCACCAGCCGGCGGCTGACCGCCTTGACCTGCAGCGGGTCGTAAAAGCGGATCAAATGCTGGCGCAGGTCGCCCGAGCCGCCATCGGTCAGCCGCGCCTGAATGCCGGTCTCAAACTTCTTCAGCGCCTGCTGCAAGGTGTTGGCGACGCGGTCCACCTCGCCCTTCAGGTCGGTGATTTCGGCAATCACCTCGATCAGCAGCGACTTGGCAAAGCCCCAGCCCTCGGCGCGCGTGCGGTACACATACATTTCCTGCAAATGCACGCCCTGCGCGTCCAGCAGGCTGTCGGGCGTGCCGAGCAAATGCCTGGACAGCAGGCTCATGCCCGACCATTTCTGTAGGTTGCCCAACACGCGAGACTGGGCTTCCTCTTCGGCGTTGCGGGCACGCACGACGTTTTCGTCGCAGGCCTTGAGGCGTTCGTCCAGCGTCTCGGTCAGGGCAATCAGGAGGCGCGACACGTCCCACGCCGACTTGGCACCGACCTTCCATTCATTGACCTGTTCCTGCTCGATGCGGCTGCGAATCTCGCGCGCCATATCCTTGCGCGCCTTGAGCTTGGTGCGGTAAAAGCCGGGAACGCCCAGCGTGCGGTAGTCCTCCTGGAAACGCTTTTCGCACAGCTTGGTCAGCTCGTCGAGCCAGGTGGCGCGGTCGCGTTCGCGCACCAGCGACTTGAAGTTCGGAATCACCGCCTCCCATTCGCCGGTGAACGATTTCCAGCGCTTGTTGGCCACGTCCTCGGGCAGGATGCCGAGCGCCAGCGTCAGGTGGTCGTCCGACAGCAGCCAGCGCTGCTGCGTTTCCTTTTGCTGCACGAACTCGTGAAAATCCTGCTTGCGCGGCTCGTCGATGAAGCCCGACGACGGCTGCCAGTGGTTGAAACGCAGTTGCAGCGCCGCCTGCCGGGCAAAGCTGTAGGTCAGGTATTCGCTGATTTCCTCTTCCGGAATCGCCAGGCGCTTGATGCCGAAGGTCAGGAAGCGCTTGGAGCGTTCGGGCATGCGGCCCTGCGGCGCGGTTTCGGGCGAGCCGTCGCCGTTCTCGGCGTTTTCCATGCGGCCCAGCGACGCCCAGTTGACGTTGTGAACGGCAACAATCTTCTGGTACAAAAAGTCGGCGACGATGCCCGGCAAGTCGCGGTCCACATCGACCGTCAGGCCGTTCTCGTTCTCGTTGCTGAAAACGAAGCAGCCGTTGAACGGGTCATTCAGCGTGAGGCGCTCCTTCACGCCGGTCACGTCGTAGGGCTGGTAGGCGCCCACCGACAGGGCGTTGAGCTCGGTCAGCGCGGCAAAGCCGTTGGCGTGGTAGTTGCCGGTGTCCCAGTTCGGATGCGGGTAGGCGTCGGGCAGCAGCGCATAGACCAGGATGCGAAAGCGCCGCGAGTCGGGATACAGATCGCGCAGCTGCGCCACCGCGTCGATCACGCTGCCGCTGCCGGTGCCGCCGGCCAGCCCCAGCACGAGGTGAAAGGTCACGTCGGTCTCGCCGCTTTGCTGCAGCAGCTTGACCTGCGTTTGCACCTGTTCGCGGTAGTTTCCGGCCTTGCAGGCAAACAAAAAACGCCCCAGCCGGCGCTTTTGGCCGCCCAGCGTGGCGCCGACGATGCTGTTCAAAATGTCGCGCCATGCCTCGGGGCTTCCCAGCCAGTGCTTGAGGCCGGGGTAGCTGTCGAGGTTGTCGAGCCGCGAGGTCAGGTTGGCGTCGGTGATGAGCAGCTGGCTGGCCTTGGGCAACTGCACCGACGTGCCCAGCGTCTTCCAGCTTGGGTCGTCAATGGACATCATTTCGCTGGACGAATCGACATAAAGGTAGCCGATGCCCACGTCGGGAATCGGGCTGCCGTGGAATTCCTGGTACAGGCTTTTGCGCAGGGCGCGGATGATCTTGCCGCCCGTGCCGCCCAGCCCGATGATGAAATGGTTCATGCGCTGCCAACTCCCTGTTTTTTTGATCGAGGAAAAATTGAATTATGACCGATGGCCTCTGCGACACCGTGGTCAATATATGCGCTTTTTTACTATTATTTTAATAGCTGCTTACGTTTATGCAGCCTGCGCAAAAGGCCGATTTATCTTGAAAATTAAGACGACTTGACAAGCCGATGCCTGGCGCAGACAACGCCATGCTGTTGCTGCGCCAGAGAATTTCGCAAGACACCCAAAAAAAAGCCCGCGCAGCAAAAGCGGCGCGGGCTGAAATTCTGGCGGGCAGGGAAACCTGCCAGAAAGTAACGGCTTAACGGGCCAGGATGGACGACACCACCGAGTTGCCGACCGCCGTGGCCGTGATCTGGTTGCCGTTGACACGCGCCGTGCTGCCCGTCATGCCGCCCGTGATGCCGGCGCCAAAGACTACGCTGCTGACGGTTGCCGTCACTGCGCCGCTGTTGCTCTGGTAGCTGCCCACCGCCGCCGTTGGCGTGCCGGTGTTCAGCGCGTTCAGCGTCAGCTGGTTGACGGCGCTGTTGCCATAGGCCTGCGCAGCCACCTGGTTGCCGGTCACGCCCACGCTGCTGCCGGTGGTTGCCAAGCCCGTCGAGTTCAGCGCGACCTGGTAGCTCGCGCTTGTGCTCGAAGCCGACACCGGACCGCTGTTGGTCTGGCTGTTCAGGATGCCCGTGTTGGCGCTGACGGCCATGCCAGCGCCACCCGACACGACGGACCCGCCGAGTGCCGAGCCGTAAGCGCTGCCGGCGAGCGAGTTCAGCACATTGCTGGCGGTGTTGCCGCGAGCCAGTGCGGTCGTGCTGTTGCCATCCAGCAGCGCGCTGCCGCTGTTGAGCGCATCCAGACCGGAGGCTGGAGCCAGCGCGATGCGGGCCGTGGTGGTGGCGCTGGCCGTCACAGCAGAGCTGCTGTCCTGCAGGTTGCGCAGCGCCACGCTGGCCGTCTGGCTGGCCGTTCCCGTGATGGCCGCCATGTTGAACGCCTTGTTGGCCGTTGCCTCCACGGCTGTCGTATTGTCCACAATGGACAGCGTGCTGCGGATGGCGCCGCCGGTGTTGACGGCAAGGGCTTCCTGGTTGCTCAGGCTGGTGGTGGCCGTGCTGCTGACGCTGGTCGTTGACCTCTGCTGATTGGCCAGCAGCTGCTCGGCCGTCACCACGGCGGCCGAAGTCCCGCCATTGTTGATGCTTGCCACCCGGCCGGTGCCGACCTGGCTGCCGGTCGCCGTCAGGCTGTTGGTCGCGTCATTGATGACGGCCAGCGCGATGTTGCTGTTTTTGGACAGCAGCAGGCTGGAGTCGGTGACCGCGCCCGGAGCAGACAGACTCACGTTAGACAAGGCACTGACCGCCGCACCGCTGGACTGCACCGATTGCAGGGCGGACACGGCTGTCACGCCGGTGCCTTCAAGCGCCAGGCTGTTGCTGGCGATGTTGGCCCGGGCCTCGGCCATCTGGCTGTTGCCCGACACGCTCAGCGAGGAACGGGTGATGGCCGCGCCCGGCTGGGCATCGATGGCAAAGCGGCCATAGACATTGCTGTCGATGGACTGGGCGCCCGCAACCCCCACCCCCTGGGAGTTGGACAGTGCGTGGTCGGCAACCACTGCCTGTGACCCGGAGAACACATCGGTTGCAGTCGCCAGGGTGGAGCTGCTGCCCGCCGCGATCGCGTTGCCCTTGACGGAGATGACGTTGGTGGCAGCATTGCCCTGGGCCACACCGTAGGTGGTGTTGTTTTGGACCGAGAGCGTCGAGCGGGTAATCGCGCCGCCGACGGCCAGGTTCACGCCGCCCAGGTTGGGGGTGCTGAGAGTGCCGCCATAGGTGCCGCTGTAGGGGAATGCTGCAAAGGTTGTTGGGTTCGCTGTACCAGTACTCTCTGAATTTAATTGACGGTAGTAAAAGCCATTATTTGCACCGGTGCCTTGTATCCAACCAGCCACATTTGCTGCAGCTGCGTCTGCTGTGCGAACCCACCCTGAGTAGATGTAGGTGAAAGGAATAGTAGTGCCATTCCCGGCTGAACTAGTTGAACCAGGCGAAGACGCATCATTGAAATCTGTGTTGACCGGAGTTGCATTGAAGGCATACGCTGTCGATGGCACGCCGACCACCCCTGCCCGTCCAATCAGCGCATTCACATTCGCATTGGTGAGCTGGCCGTTTTGCAGCGCGCTGCTGCTGGCCAGGCTGCTGAGGGCATCGATGGCCAGCGTGTTGGACACGTTGTTGCTGGTGGCCGAGGCCCTGGCGGCGTTGCTGTCGGCGGCCACGGACGAGCGCGTCACATCGCCACTGATGGCAATGCGCACGTCGGACGGCAAGGCACTGTTGGAAGGGTCACGCAGCGTGGCGGTCACGCTGCCGCCGCCCAGTTGTGCGTTTTGCAGGCTGAACGACGCGTTGGTGCTCAAATTACCGGAGCCCAGATTACCGGACAACGAGGCACCGAGCGGCGTGGCAGCGGCGGTGGCGATGTTGGTGGCTTGGACGTTCAACGCATTGACGGCGCGGCTGCCGTTGGCTTGCGCGTCGATGCGGTTGCCCGAGGTCGTCACGCTGGAGACCATGTCAGGTGCCGTCGAACCGACCGAACCGGTGATGGTGGTCAGGGCCACCGCCCCGGTGGAGGCCTGGGCCGTAACACCCGCGTTCACCGCTTGCAGGTTCGTGACGTTGGCAACGGAAGAAAAGCCGGTGCTGGTCAGGTTGGTGGCGTTCAGTGTCAGGCCGCTTGTGCCAAAGTTGCCGTAGGCCTCGGAAGCCAGGGTGTTGGCATTGTTCAGGACCGAGCTGTTGCCCAGGGGACCGGTCACGATGACCTCGGCAGAGGCGCCACTGCTGAGGGCGCGGGCCCTCACGTCGGACAGCACGGCCTGGTCGTTGAGAACACCCTGAGCAGCCGCGACGCTGCCGCTCAACGCTTTGGAAATGCCAAAGTTGACAGCGACGGTGGAGGCTGGACCCGAGGTGACGGGTGCGGCCACCGTGGTGCCCGAGACAGCCATGGCGTTGTCGGCCAGGTTGCCGTAGCCGATGGCGTTTTGCCGGTTGTTGGTCAACGCCAGCGTGCTGCCCGTGACGCTGTCTAGCGGGTTGCCATTTCCGGCTTCCAGGAAGGCGCGGGCGCCGTCGAGCGTGGCATTGACGAAGGATGCGGGGACAGGAGTGTCGCCTCCGTCAACCCGCTGCAAACTCAAGATGCCAGCGCCGCTGCCCACGGTGGTGCCGGCGAGCGTGAGCTGGTTCGAGGCGTTGTTGGCCAGCGCCACGGCTTCCTGGGTGTTGCCATTCACCGACAGCGACGGGCCGGTGACGGTGCCGGCGAACTGGCCAATCGATGAGGCGGTGTTGGAAGCAGACACCGGTGCGCCGGTATTGACCTGACGGTTGCTGACCGTGGCGGCACCGCTGGCCTGCAGCAGGCTGGGCTGGCTGCTCAATGTGGCAGTCCCGTTGCCAAGCGCCAGGGTGGTGGCGTTGAGCGACAGATTCTGGCCCACTTCGTTTCCACGCGCGCTGGCGCTGCTGCGGTTGCCGGCCACCGACACGCTGCTGGCCTGCACGTTGCCTGCCGTCGGGCGGATGTCGGTGACGGCGCCAACCCTCACCTCGATGGCGGACCCGGTATTGGTCGCGGTGACGGGGACGTTGTTGTTGTCTTGCTGGTTGGCCAGTGCGACGCTGCCGCTGAAGGACGCGCTGCCCGTGCCGCTGGCCATGGCGCTGCTGGCCGCATTGCCGGTGGCGCTGGAGGTGATGGTGTTGGTTGACAGATCAATGGCGCCATTCACCAGGGAATCCACATTGGTGCGAACGACGCCATCGATGGTCTGGCTCAAGACCGGTGTCGTTCCAGCAATGGGGCCTTGGTTGCTCTGCGTGTTGGCAATCAGCAGGTCGGCCGCGACGGCGGTCCCATTGGTGTAGCCATTGAGGGTGGCGCCTGGAGCAGTGGCACCGGTACCGGTAAACGCCAGGTCGTTGGCCAGCAGGATGCGGTTGCCGACTGATGACAGGCCGCTGCCCAGTGCTTCATTGCCGGTGGCGGCGCTGGTGATGTTGTTGCCGGTGACGGCCAGTGATCCGCCCAGTGAGGTGACGCCACCGGCGCCCGCGGGGCCGGTCACGGTCGCAATGACATTGGAGGAGGTGTTGTTTGCTGTGGCCCCGGCGTCCACACCAATCTGGGTGTTGCTGACCACGGCCGAACCGGTGAACGAAGGGGCAGCACCGGCCTGGATGTCGATGGTGCTGGCGCTGCTGTTGCCCTTTGTGCTGGCCGAAACCGTGTTGCCGGTGAGCGCTGCGCCGGAGTTGATGGCTGCGGCCAGGGTGTTGGCGGTTAATGTCAGCGTGACGGCATTGTCCAAGGCGGTGGCAGTGGCGGCGGCACCCTTGGTTTGTTGTGCCGTGGTCACCACGACGGTGCCCTGGGCGGCGGACGTTGTGGTGCCGCCAGCCGTTGAGACGCCCGTGCTGCCCGGGGTGGTCGAGGTGTAGCCGTTGGGCACCGTGCCGGCGATGGACGATGCGCCCTGGTTGGCGACGCTTCCAGCGGAAATGGTGTTGTCTTTGTTGACGGCGCTGCCGGTCTGGAAGCCTGTCAGGCTAATGGACAGATTGTTGTTTAGCACCCGGCTGTCGATGGCTCCGGAGTTGGTGGAATGCAGCAGCGTGGCCTCACCCGTGCCACCACTGCCGTTGCCGCTGCCGTTGATCAGGGACAGGTCGATCGACGTGTCTACAGGTTTGGCCATGTTGCCGATGGCGTTGGCATCCACGAGGTTGCCTACGACGGAGGCAGTACTGCCGGTTTGGGTACCGTTGGCATTGATGCTGGCGACGCCATTCTCAATCGTTGCACTGACCGCGCCGGAATTGTTAAGTGGCAAGTTCTGGGTGATGTTGCCGTTCGCAGTCGCAACAGGTGTTCCATCAAAGTTGTAAGTCGTGTCGGCAGCGTGGGCACCGCTGGCGATCAGCGTGGCAATGACGGCCAGGCCGATGCTGCTGAGGGCTGGCTTGCGGCCGGTGCAGTTGTGGTGTTGATTGTTTTTCATGAAAGATTCCCGGGTTAAAAATGCCTGTGACAGCAAAAAACGACTTGCGTAAACGATATAAAACGATTGAAACGGCTCAAAAATTTTTTAGCCGCCTATGCGCAACTTGGCGATCTCCTGTAAACCCGGGCCATCCCGGTGAATCGAACTGTCAGCCGCATCAGGCCGCCAGGTCACGCTGATGGCGGCTGGCGCAATGCCGCGATTGGCCAGCGCCGAGGTGAAGGAGGCAATGCGCTGGTTGGTCAGGTCGTCGCGTTTGCGGCCGTCCCAGCTTTCGGTGTCGCGCGCCACCAGCATCACTTCGGTCGGCCCTTTTTTGGCAGCTGCTGCAATTTGGTCGATCAGTGCCAGCGTTCCGCCGCCCAGCACCGTCGCGCCAAACTCGAACGGCAGTTGCTGGAGGCCGCCAGTCAGCGGCGCGCCGGTCTGGCTGGCGGCATTGACGGCCGTGCCGCTTTGGCCGGCTTGCACCGGCGTACCCGAAACATCCACCAATGGGTTGTCAACCTTGCGCAACTGCGAGGCAGGCGTGGTCTGGATTTTTTCGCCAGCGCCTGGACGCATCACCATGCAGGGCTCGTAATCGACCTTGGTAACGGCGCCAATCAGGCGCACCACGCCTTCTTCAAGCGCGGCGCGCACACCGAGCTGCACCGGCTCCTGACCCTTGCCGCCAATGTCGATATCAAACAGCTTGCTGTTGAAAAAGCGAAACACGTTGAAGCCGACTTCATAGCCGTTGAACTGCTTGGTCAGGCTGACGGTCCGAACGACCATCAGTGTTTTTGTGTCAACGATGCGCAAATCAACACCAACCGACTGGCTGAAGGTACGCGCCTTGAGCGCGACCTGGTTGACGCCGACTTCGGCGCCACCGGAGTTGATGTTGTAGTTGAGTTCGGTAATGCCGCCGACGATGAAATAGTCGGACTTGTTGATGGTGCCGCCAAAGTAAGGCAGCCACGGCACGTTCTGGCCGGCACTGCCGTTGGCGCCGGCCAGCGCATGGTTGCGGCCGTCGCCGAGTTGCCGGCGGTCGGCGTAGCCCAGTTCGCGCTCGGCAATCACGGGGTCAAAGCGTTCGGCAATACGAACGGCACCACTGAGCTTGCCCAGTGCCGAATAGACCATGAGCGCACCGCCCTGGGTGATGGCGTTGCCTTCGTTGATGCTGTATTTGCCGGTGTAGTCCTTTACGTCGCCGACCGCCACGACCACGGGCGCACGCCCGGTGGCAGCCACATGGTCGGCAAAGCAGGCAATCAGCGGCTCCATGGGCGTGACGTTGTCGCGCACCGAAGGGCCCAGGACGACAGGGGCTTCAAGCTTGCCAAAATATTGAATAGGAGCGGAAACACAACCGGCCAGCATGGCGGCGGCGGCAACGGCCGACAGCAGGCGCACGCCGGAGGAACCCACGACAGTGGAAACAGTGGCGGAAGCTGCAGAAGTAGCGGCGACGAAGTGATTGGGTTTGATGATCATTTTCTGGGTCCGCCGCTTAATTGAGTACGCCAAAAGTGCAGCCGGTGCTGCCTGCCAAACTGGCGGTTTGGGTGCCGCTGTTGTTCTGGTGGTTGTTCAATGCCTGGCTGGAGGAACCATTCACATCGGTGGTGGTGCTGCCTTTGATGCTGGAGCCCACACTGCCACTGTTGCCCTGGCTGTTGCTGGCCGTGCCGCCAGCACTGTCTGTGTTGGCGTTGGCATTGCCGGTGGCGTCGGAGGTGGCGCCGCTGTTGGACGGCGACAGGGCGGCGGCGCCCTGGCTGCTGTTATTTCCGGTGGCGTTGGATGACTGGTTGCAGTTGATCTGGCGGTCGATGTTGGTGGTGTAGCTCGGCGCGTTGTAGTAACCCGATTTGCGCTTCTGGATCATGTCCTGAACGACGGCCTGGTTAACCTTGTCGGCGCTGGTCTGGAATTGCCAGGAAATGTTTTCGCCAACGCCATTGGCCAGTGCGGCAGGAGCCGCCACCATGGCGAGCAGTGCCACCAGCAGGCGGTTGCGACGGCCCAGCAGAGGAATCGTTAGGAGACGTGCTGCGTCTGAAGATAGTTTTGTTTTCATGAAAAAGGAATCCCGGTTAGAAGTAACCCAACGGCGTTGGGGCGGGTCAGGGCTTACCCCGTCTTGACTCTCGAATAAATAGTGGCTTGAGGAGCCGCACCGCTTGCGAAGAATGAATTCCCGAAAATATGTTTAATTGGTTACATTGATTACAGGTTTGTACATCACCTGTTTTTTTGAATCTATAGTCAATAGTGACCGGTTGGGACTGAACGCCCAAGCGTCGTTCCGGCTACGGAATGGGATTGGCGCACTCTGAAGCCCGCTCTGCCACCACCCGCAAAAGCTCCAGGACCGTCAATGACCAGGTATCGCGAACTGGGTACGCTGTTGATTTAATTTCGGCAAATGCTATACATCAAGTTACAAGTTATCATGTTCAGGTGTGCGCAAAACATGCTGATTCATGTTCTTCATAACTAAGCAGCTTGTTCGCAAGAAATATCCTGACGGTTCCGCGCATGACTCATTTCCCGCTGAGGCTGGGATGCGGGCCGGCAGAGGTCAAATGCTCGCTGTCGCCGATGCTGTTCTGGACCGCAAGCGCAGTTTCAATTGACTTCAATCCTTTTCCAACACTGCAAAAATCCCCACCCCACCCCACTCCAAAAAAACGCGTGGAAAAGAAATTCAGACTCGGGGTAGATGCCACCTGATGACCTGAGTCGTTACGTTTTTTATTAAAAAATCTTTATTGCGTAGTGAAATGGACCCGGAATTTAAGACAGGTGTCTAAGTGGGACACTGTCTAAAGAAACGGGTCACCCATGACGGAATCAAAGAAGCGAAAATCTCATCTGCCGGAGTTCAAGGCAAAGGTGGGGCTAGAGGCGCTCGGCGGGATGAAGACCATCAATCAGATTGCACAGGAATATGGAGTTCATCCGGTGCAGGTCGGGCAATGGAAACGCGAGATCCAAGCCCAGGCCAAAAGCCTGTTTGAAGGCAAGCGCGGGCCACAGCCGGTTTCGGCTGAGAGTGCGCCTTAGAGGCTGTACGGCGAGATCGGGTGATTGAAGATGGAGCTCGACTGGCTCAAAAAAAGTCCGGGATCAGCCTGCCATGATCCGCCGCGGTTGGATCAGCGCCCATGCCGATATCACGCAGAAGCGCCAGTGCGTGCTGGCCGACGTATCGCGCACGACCGTCTATGTCAAGCGCCGGCCGATGGAGTTCGTCGAGGTTGACGAAGTGCTCAAGCGCCTGATTGATGAGGCGTACATGCGCCATCCGTTTTATGGCAGCCGCAATATGGTGGTGTACCTGCTTCTCTGTGGCCACCGGGTCAACCGCTAGCGGGTACAGCGCCTCATGCGCTCCATGTTCCTGGCAGAAATGGCGCCAGGACCGAACATGAGCGCAGTTCACCCAAAGCACAAGGTGTACCTGTATTTGCTGCGTGGGGTGCCTGTGGTGCGGGCCAATCAGGTCTGGAGTACGGACATCGCCTATGTGAGGCTGCACAGAGGCTTTGCCTACCTGGTGGCCGTGATTGACTGGTTCTCCCGGCGGGTGCTCAGTTGGCGCATCAGCAACAGCATGGAAGCGGCCTTCTGCGTGGACTGCCTGGAAGATGCCTTACGCGCGCATGGCAAGCCTGAGGTGTTCAACAGCGAGGTCTTCACGGGCGTTCTCAAGCGCGAGGACATCGCCATCAGCATTGACGGCCGTGGCCGGGCCTACGACAACCTCTTTGTGGAACGGCTTTGGAGGAGCGTCAAACACCAAGACGTGTACCTTAACGGCTATAGCCCGATGGGCGAGCTGCTGATTGGGCTCACGAAATACTTTGCCTTCTACAACACCGAGTACCCACACCAGTCCCTGGGAAATCAAACCCCGCAGGAGGATCACAAGACTTCAAACGGGGGCGGTGCGATGATCGTGGATAAATACCGGGCCAAAGAAAGACTCACGGTTGCGCTTCTCTCCAGCGTGACGGAGATTGAGGACGTCAGGATTCAGAGTGAGTCAGCAATACCAATTGCAAAAACCGGGGCAGCGCAGTCCAGCCGCGAGAAGTCGAGTGCAACTTGAACTGCCATCAAGTCTGTCCTGACTCAAGGAGTCCACTTCAGAGTTCAAGATCGATGCTTGACATGGTGCTTGTCAGCGTTGCGGCGGTCAGCCCGGCATCAGCGATCAGTTCAATATTGGTCGTGGCCTTGCAGCTGTTGGACACCCATGTGCCGCCGTTCTTTGCGTTCATGTTGTCGGTCTTGGTGGTGCCCGTGATCGATTCGGCGTTTACAGCGTTTCCCCAGCGCCTCACGCCATTGGTCGTGTCACTGACAGGCCTGTCGCCGTTAAGGCACCGAACGAGCTCGTCAAATAGTCCGTGGACAAATTGAGGTGAGCTTTTTACTTTCTGTCCAACCAATCAGAGGTGGCTTCGAACATCTTTTAATGTTCTGTAAAATGTAAGAATTGTTGTTCTTATGGGTTAATGGTCAAAATTGACTGCTTGGCAAGCGTTGCATGCGGTGGTTAAATTAGAAATGGTATCTTTTTGTATCCTTCTTGTTGACGACCACGCCCTGTTTCGCTCTGGCATGCGCCTGGTGCTACAAAGTTACCTGCCACATGTCGAGGTGCTGGAAGCGGCGTCACTGGAGCAGGCAGTGCGCGGGCGCATAGAGCCCCCCGCGCTGGTGTTGCTGGACATTCAACTGCAAGGTGTGAACGGGTTAGAGGGCATTGGATTGCTGAAACAGCGCTGGCCTAAGGTGCCTTTGATCATATTGTCTTCGGACCTGGATCCGGCCACTGCACGCTTGGCGCTGCAGCGCGGCGCAGCCGCCTTTGTGTCCAAAGCCGACACGGCAGAAAAAATTATCCAGGTCATTTACCGAACACTGGCAGGTCACCTGCCCGTCCCAGCCGGGGCAACTCCGCACAGCAGTGCCAGCGAGGGGGACGCCAAGCCGCGTCTGACACCGCGCCAGTGCGAAGTTCTGGACCTGCTGTGTGAAGGTTTGTCTAACAAGCTAATTGCCCGTCGTCTAGAACTGTCTGAGTTCACCGTGCGTGGCCATGTCCAGTCCGTTTTTGTCCTGCTGCAGGTAAGCAGTCGTGCACAAGCCACGTTTGCGGCACGCCGGATCGGCTTGGTTGGCTGATGAAAAGGTTTTTTTGTTATCCGACCGTAGATCGCATTCTGGTGGAACAACTGCGTCTGTTGTATGGCAACCTGGGTAATTCGATGATACCAGCCGTCGCCCTCGCGATATTTTGTGTCATCACGCTGGCCAACGACTCCAACCGGCGTGAGTTATTGCTGTGGTGCGCCTCCGTGATGACCTCCAAACTTTATATGGTCATTCATGCAAGGCGACAGTTGTCTGCTGGCATCCCAACGGACAAGGCAGATCGCCTGGTCAATCGGCTAATGCTAATGAAAGCTGTCCATGGCGCCTGTTGGGGTGCGTTGGCTTGGGTCGCGCTGGGCAAAGCCAACGTGTCCGACAACGTATTGGTGTTGGCCGTGTTGGCGGGCGTTCTCGGCAACAGCATGGCGTTGCTATCGCCGGTACTACCCGTTTTCATATCTTTCATGCTGGCCGGGTCAATTGTCTTAGGGATGCATCCCTTGTTGATGAGTGATACGAACTACGGCGCGCTGCTGGCTGTCACTGTTTTGTATCTGATCAGCATGCTGGTGCAAGCGCGAAACTGCGCGACGGCAGCCCGGGCGGCAATAGAGTTGCGCTTTGAAAACGACGCTCTGGTGAACTTGGCAAATAAAGCGCAGTTCGACGCGGAACAGGCCAACCAGGTCAAATCCAAATTTCTGGCTGCTGCAAGCCATGATTTGCGGCAACCAATCCATGCGCAAGGCCTGTTTCTGGGTATATTGGGCCGTACTAATTTATCGGCCTACCAAAGCAATGTCCTTGCCAGCGCGCAATCGGCTTCTCTGGCGTCGAGTGAGATGCTCAACACACTGCTGGATTTCTCATGTATTGAAGCGGGAGTCATGAGACTTAATGTGAAGCCATTTCAATTGCAAATTATGCTCAATAAAATTGAGAATGATTTGGCGCAGCAAGCCGATATCAAAGACATGGTGTACCGCTCCCGCGACACCACTATCGTGGTGAATTCAGACGCTTCTCTAGTTGAGATTATTGTGCGAAACCTGGTCTCCAACGCGATCCGTTACACCGATTTTGGTGGCGTGTTGACCGCTTGCCGCCGCCGCGGTAACCATGTCGTGGTTGAGGTGTGGGACACCGGAATAGGTATCCACCCGGCCCAGCAGCAAAACATATTTCGCGAGTTTCACCAGCTTGGAAACCCTGAGCGTGACCGATGTAAAGGACTGGGACTGGGCTTGGCCGTTTCGCAGCGCTTGGCTATGCTGTTAGGACATGAATTATCACTGTCTTCGCGGCCTGGAAAGGGTAGCGTGTTCAGGCTGGTGCTGCCCCTGACAAGCGTTTCTATTACGCACGATATGCCCGCATTCATCTACGACGCGCATTGTCTAAAGGGGGTGCATGTGCTGGTCATTGACGATGACGAGGCCGTGCTGCTAGGGATGGCGCACTTGCTGCACAGCTGGGGCTGCACTGTCGATACGACCGACTCCGTTACCAAATGTTTAGAGCTGTCACGACGACAAAAACCGGCAATCGTGATCAGCGATTACCGGCTGCGTGAGCAGCATACGGGCGCACAAGCGATTATGGCGCTGCGCGCTCTACAGGGTGAAAACCTACCGGCCTTGCTGATCACCGGAGACACTGCGCCTGAACGCTTGCGCGATGCTTTGGCCAGCGGCATTCCACTGCTGCACAAACCGGTATCACCCGAATACCTGTTTCAGACGTTGGCGGAGATCGTCCGTCAGCGCAACGTAGATACATCAGCTTACAAAGCTTGCTGACAATAGGAGTTGCGCAGTCAGAGCCGTTCATGGGCTGGGCAGTACCGGCCTTTCCCCTGCAGTACGTATACATTCCTGAATGGGTTTGATTCATACAAGAAAAACGAAAATGACAAAAACATTAAGAGACAGCAACACGCTCGAATTCAAGCAAAAGTTCGTGCGGCTGATCGATGGAAGCCAGGGCATCGCAGCGATCGCCAGAACGCTGGGCGTGGTCGATGAAACATCGCTTAACTGGGTCAAGACCGACAGGCAAGGCAAACTTACAAAGGCGCTGCTGGCCAATCCTGTAAGCGCCTGACGGACAGAGATCAACCGTTCTGGCTGAACTGACGCGTGTGAAAACGGAGCTCAATACTTTGAAGAAAGCGACTGTGTGCTTCGCGAAAGCTCAGCGTTGGGATACGCAGTCATCAAGCGCCACCATGGCGTACGGCCAGTGTCTATGAATTGCTGTCAACAGCCGTTCAATACGGCTACACCTGATTTTTTTTTCATGGTCTTCTTAGACATTACACAGAGATTACATAGCCCAACCAGGACATATTCTTCAACAAAGCTGAGGTGCTGGATTCCACTAGTAAGCCAGCCACTTTGCAAGAGGTTGAGCATGACTGAGAAGCAGGCGACAGCAAAGACACTGGCACCCACCACGACCAGCGCGATAGGCAGGGCCGCAAATTGCTTGATGCATCCTTGGCCAGAGATGTGGTGCGCTATGGACTATAGAAGTCCTGGCGGGTGTGCCCGCACGATGGCACGGCCTTGGTGGAAATCCGCGTGGAGGCCAGCGAACGGTTCAACATGGGTTCTCAGAATATGCGCATGATCAGGCTTGAGCGCATCTACCCCGCCCTGGCGCAAGTACAGCCTTCGCTGGCCGACCTGCAGCCGGCTATCGCCCCCGTCAGCGTGCCATCCGGCGTGATGCTGTTTGAGGAAAACGCGCCCTGCCTGGGCTTTCCCCTGGTGCTGGAGGGCGAGATCAAGGTGTCGCGAAGTTCAAGTGATGGCCGCTCGCTGGAGTTGTATCGGGTGGTGCCAGGCGAGTTGTGCCTGGTGTCGTCGGCCTGCCTGTTTCGCACGCAGCCGCTGTCCGCGCATGGCGTGACGACCCGGCCCAGCAAGCTGCTCCTGATTCCGCCCGACCTGTTCAACCGCTGGCTGGAAACCCCTGCATTTCGCAATGAAGTGCTGGGCCTGTTCGCCGAACGAATGGCCGATTTGACCGGCTTGATCGACGCGGTGGCTTTTCAAAGGCTGGACCAGCGGCTGGCCGCCGTGCTGCTGGGCAGGGGAACCCACCTGGCGCTGACGCATCAGGCGCTGGCCGACGAGCTGGGCACGGTGCGCGAAATCGTCTCGCGCCTGCTGCGCCGCTTCGAGCGCGAAGACTGGGTGGAACTGGCGCGCGAGCACATTCACATCCGGAACAGCGCCGCGCTGCGCGCCGTGGCCGCCGGCCTGCCCGCCTGAACCGCGCGCCCGCCAATATGAGGGTTGCGTGACCCAGGTCACAGACCGGGCGTTCGGCAAGGCGTCCAATTCAAGCCATCAACCACTTCATATCAAAGGGAGACAGCCATGAAATCCAATGTCGGCGGCATTGACCGCATCCTTCGCATCGCCATCGGACTGGTGCTGATCGGCCTGACCGTGAGCGGCACCATCGGCATGTGGGGCTGGCTGGGCGTTGTGCCGCTGGCAACCGGCTTCATCGGCTGGTGCCCGCCGTATGCACTCTTCGGCTGGAACACCTGCGGGGTGAAAAACAGAAACTGACCGCCTGGACTCCACAGCGCACGCACGGCCTCTGAAGAGGTCGTTTTCAATGGGGTGGCACGCGTACTGACCGGCACATGACGGGCACCGTGCCCGCAGGCGCCGTCCCCCGAGGCATTGCCACGGCCGGACCCGTCAACCCATGGCTTGTGCATCAACGCACCGGGAAGAAATCACACAACAAGGCGGCGCCGCTTCATAAAGCCTAAAATTAAGCGGTGAACCCCCAAAACATCCTGAACGCCGACCTGCATTGCCATTCCGTCGTGTCCGACGGCACCATGACACCCGAAGCACTCGCAGAGCGCGCCAAAATCAATGGCGTCGAGCTGTGGGCGCTGACTGACCATGACGAAATCGGCGGCCAGCACCGGGCTGCCGCCGCTGCCAGGGCGCAAGGCATGGCCTACCTGACCGGCACCGAGATTTCTGTGACCTTTGCCGGCGAAACGGTTCACATCGTTGGGCTGGGCTTTGATCCTGACAACGAGGCACTGAAGCAGGGCCTGTACAACACCCGCAATGGCCGCGAGCAACGCGCGAGGGAAATGTCGGACTCGCTGGCCAAGGTTGGCATACATGGCGCTTTTGAAGGCGCGTTGAAATTTGTCGGCAACCCTGAACTGATTTCCCGAACCCACTTCGCCCGCCACCTGGTGGAATCCGGCATCTGCAAGGAGACCAACGAGGTCTTTCGCAAATACCTGACCGAAGGCAAGCCCGGCTACGTGCCGCACCGCTGGGCGACCCTGAAGGATGCCGTCACCTGGATCACGCAGGCACAGGGCATTGCGGTGATTGCCCACCCGGGCCGCTACAACTTCTCGGCCAATGCCGAATATGCGCTGTTCACCGAGTTCAAGGAGCATGGCGGGCGCGGGGTGGAAGTGGTTACGGGCAGCCATACAAAGCAGGAATTCATCAAGTATGCCGAAACCGCCAAGGAATTCGGCTTGGGGGCCTCGCGTGGCAGCGACTTTCACAGCCCCGACGAAAGCCATACCGATCTGGGCACGCTGCCCTTCCTGCCGGGCGACCTGACGCCGGTGTGGGAACTGGTGGCTGGCCGAATCCAGGCATGAGCGGCGCGGGCAGAACACCTCCGAACACACTGGCGGGGATTGGACTTCTGGTGGCGGCCGTGGCCTGCTTTGCCGTCCTCGACACCACCACCAAGATCATCTCCCTGAGCGTTCCTGTGGTCATGGCGCTGTGGTTTCGCTACGCCTTCCAGGCCATTGCCACCACGGTAGCCATGCTGCCTTCGCGCGGCTGGAGTTTGCTGCGAACTGCCCATCCCAAGTTCCAGTGCCTGCGCGGCGTACTGCTGCTGACGACGAGCGTGTTTGCATTTTTCAGCCTCAAACACATGCCGGTGGGGGAATTCACCGCGATTGTCATGATCACGCCGCTGGTCATCACACTGCTGGCGTCGCTCACGCTGGGTGAGCGGGTTTCGGTACTGCGCTGGATGCTGGTGATTGGCGGCTTCGTGGGCACGCTGATCATCATCCGGCCAGGCGGAAACCAATTCAGCTGGGCCATGCTGCTGCCGCTGGGCCTGGTGATTTCCCATGCCTGGTTCCAGATCCTGACCAGCCGGCTGGCACGCACCGAAGACCCGGTCACCATGCATTTCTACACCGGCTGGGTTGGCACGCTGCTGGCATCGCTGGCCTTGCCGTTTGCCTGGACCTGGCTGAACTCGTGGACGCTGTGGGCCGGCCTGGGGCTGATGGGCCTGATGGGCACCGTGGGGCATTTCATGATGATCCTGGCGTATGCCCGCGCGCCGGTTTCCACCCTGACGCCGTTTTTGTATGCCCAGATCGGCTTTGCCATGCTGGGTGGCTGGCTGGCGTTTTCCCATGTGCCCGATGAACTGTCGCTGCTGGGCATGGGCATGATCGCCGTGTGCGGTGCCACGGGCGCATGGCTGGCCGTGCGCGAAAGCCGCGTCCTTATCCAAGCCCCTGAATCCTGAAAGGAAGGCCATGGCCCAGTTATTTGAAGTTCATCCCGACAATCCACCGGCGCGTCTGCTCAAGCAGGCCGTTGCCCTGATCCAGCGCGGCGGCATTGCCGCCGTGCCGACCGATTCCAGCTATGCGCTGGTCTGCCAGCTTGACGACAAGGCAGCGTCCGACAGCCTGCGCCGCATTCGCGGGGTGGACGACAAGCACCACCTCACGCTGCTGTGCCGTGACCTGAGCGAGTTGTCCAACTATGCGCGGGTCGACAACAAGCAGTTCCGGCTGCTCAAGGGTGCCACCCCCGGTCCCTACACCTTCATTCTGGAAGCCAGCAAGGAAGTGCCGCGCCGCCTGAGTCATCCGTCGCGCAAGACCATCGGCCTTCGCGTTCCCGACCACAAGACCCTGCAAGCCCTGCTGGAACTGCATGGCGGCCCGTTGCTGGCCACGACGTTGATTCCGCGCGGCGAAACCGAATCCATCAGCGACCCGCAGGACATTCCCGGCCCGCTGGAACGCGAACTTGCCGCCGTCATAGACGCCGGCGCCTGCTACAAGGAACCGACCACCGTGGTCGACCTGACGCCGATGGCCAACGGCGACGACCCGGTGGTGGTCCGGCAGGGCCGGGGCGAACTGGCGCTGCTCGGGCTGTGAGGCGCCGACAGCAGGGCGTCTGACACAATCAGGCCATGGACATTGCCAACCTGATTCAAACCGTCGCCCTTTACGCACTGCCCGTGCTGTTCGCCATCACCATCCATGAAGCCGCGCATGGCTACGCAGCGCGCCATTTTGGCGACAACACGGCCTATCTGCAGGGCCGCATGACGCTGAACCCGCTCAAGCACATCGACCCGGTGGGCACGATCCTGATGCCGCTGGTGCTTTACTTTGCCACCTCGGGCGCGTTTTTGTTTGGTTACGCCAAACCGGTTCCGGTGAATTTCGGCGCCCTGCGCAACCCAAAGCGCGACATGGTCTGGGTGGCGCTGGCCGGTCCGGCGTCGAACTTTGCGCAGGCCATTTTCTGGGCGCTGATGCTGGTGGTCCTGGCGGCCACAGGCATTGAAGAGCCTTTTTTCCTGAAGATGGCGCAGGCCGGGATTTTGGTCAACCTGGTGATGTGGGCGTTCAATTTGTTTCCGCTGCCGCCGCTCGACGGTGGCCGCATCCTGGTCGGCCTGCTGCCCTGGAAGCAGGCGCAGATGGTCTCGCGCCTTGAACCGTGGGGTTTTTTCATCGTCATGGGCCTGGTGCTGGCCGGTGTTGTCGGCACCCTGTGGCTGCGCCCGCTCATGACTCTGGGCTATGCCGTGATCAACACGCTGATTTCTCCGCTGCTGTCCCTGCTGGGCTGATTTTTTCATTTCCATTTTCCGCATGACCTCCACTTCTTCCGCACCGCTCCAGCGTTTCCTGACCGGCATCACCACCACCGGCACCCCGCACCTGGGCAATTTCGTCGGCTCCATCCGCCCGTCCGTGGCGGCCAGCCGCCTGCCCGGCGTGCAGAGCTTTTACTTCCTGGCCGACTACCACGCGCTGATCAAGTGCGGCGACCCGGCGCGCATCCAGCGCTCGACGCTGGAAATTGCCGCCAGCTGGCTGGCCGCCGGTCTGGACCCGGAACGCGTGATGTTCTACCGCCAGTCCGACATTCCGGAAATCACTGAACTCACCTGGCTGCTGACCTGCGTCACCGGCAAGGGCGTGCTGAACCGCGCCCATGCCTACAAGGCGTCGGTAGACAAGAACGAAGCCGCCGGCAATGACCCGGATGCCGATGTCACGGCCGGCCTGTTCATGTACCCGGTGCTGATGGGCGCCGACATTTTGATGTTCAAGGCGCACAAGGTGCCGGTCGGGCGTGACCAGATCCAGCACATTGAAATGGCGCGCGACATGGCACAACGCTTCAACCACCTGTACGGCGACCACCTGGTGCTGCCCGAAGCGGCCATCGAGGAATCCGTCGCCCTGCTGCCAGGGCTGGACGGCCGCAAGATGAGCAAGAGCTACGACAACACGATCCCCCTGTTCACGCCGCGCGACCAGTTGCGCAAGCTGATCGCCGGCATCGTCACCGACTCGCGTGCCCCCGGCGAAGCCAAGGACACCGAAGGCTCTGCCCTGTTCCAGATCTACCAGGCCTTTGCGAAAGAAAGCGAAACCGCCGCGCTGCGCCAGGCGTATGCCGACGGCATTGGTTGGGGCGATGCCAAGCAGATGCTGTTCGAGCGCATCGACCAGGAAGTGGCCCCGATGCGCGAGCGCTACCAGGATCTGATAGCCCATCCACAGGAAATCGAAAAGCTGCTGCAAGCCGGTGCTGCAAAGGCACGGGCAGTGGCGGCGCCGTTCATGGGCGAATTGCGGCGCGCTGTCGGCCTGCGCAACCTGGGTTTTTCAGCCCCTGTTGCCGCTAAAAGCAAGGCCATCAAGACAGCCGCTCCGGCTTTCAAGCAATATCGTGAAAAAGACGGCCGGTTCTACTTCAAGCTGCTGGATGCGGAGGGGAGGCTGTTGCTGCGAAGTCGTGGATTTGAAGACCCCAAAGAAGTAGCACTGGTCATTTCCAGTTTGCAGCAGGGCGGTGCGGTGGCGTTGACGGCGATGGGCAACATGCTGGAAACCGCGCCGGGCATTGCACAGGACGAACTTGCCACGGCGCTGGCGTTCTTTGGCATTTCGCAAGCCTGATTGACACGTCAGGGAAAAACGCAAAAAAGCCGGTTGAACAACCGGCTTTTTTGTATGTGTGCAGATTGGTATCGCCGCACTAGGCCTTGTCGATCTTGTCTTTCACAACTTCCTTGGCATCGCCCACCTTTTTCTGGGTTTTGCCTTCAGCTTGTCTGACCGTGCCCTTTACCTGTTGTTCGGTGTTGCCGGTCATCTCGCCCACTTTGGACTGCACCTTGCCTGCAGCATCCTTTACGGCGCCCTTGACTTGATCCTTGTTCATGACGAAATCCTTTTACAAGTTGATGATGTGTTCAGGCTAATAGCCCGTGGTCATCCAGAAAGCAGGGGTTTGGCGCAAAAATGCGTGGGCAGCTTCCTACAGGCAAGTGCTGTGATCAAAAGCAGTTGCTTTCTGATGAAAAGCCTCGCCGTGTCCTCGCAGTCAGCCCTTGAGAAATAAGCTGATTTTTTTCGTATACGATATAACAAATACAAATCTGGACGCCCATGCTGCCCTGGTTCACCGAATCCCCTGCCGACCGACTGGTCGATGTTCGCGACACGTCGCTGGCCAAACTGGTGCGGGACGACATGCTCGCACTGATTCTGAAAGGCGAACTGGTCTCCGGCCAGCGCATCAACGAGCCCGACGTGGCCAGCCGGCTGCAAGTGTCGCGCGTGCCGGTGCGCGAGGCCTTGCGCGCGCTGGAGAGTTCCGGGCTGGTCGTGTCGCGCAAGCATTCGGGCGTTTTTGTGCGCCAGTTGCAGGATGCTGAAATCCGCGACCTTTACCAGATGCGCGGTCTGCTCGACGGCTTTGCCGGACGCTGCGCGGCCAGCCTGCCGGACCGCGAGCGCCAGGCGCTGGTGGCGCTTCTGGGCCAGTCGGTCGAAGCCATGCTGAAAGCTGCCGGCCGGCACGACGTGCAGGGCTACTATGGTGAAAACCTGCATTTCCACTGGGCCATCGTTGCGTCGGCGGGCAACGGCCAACTGCTTGAGACCTACCGCAGCATCGTGCAAAAGCTGCACCTGTCGCGCCTGAAGAACCTGTCGCAAGACCTGGGCATGCAGGCGTCGATGGACGAGCATGTCGAGATCGTGCGGGCGATTCATGACGGCGATCCGGTGCGCTGCGAAGCCCTGATGGCGCATCACGTGGGCGGCGCCTATGCGCGACTGCTGGAGGCAGTGTTGCCACCACCGCAGGAAGCCGCCCGGCCCCTGCCGGCATGAACCCCTGAATAAAAAGCAGCCCGAAGACCGGCTCCAAGCCGGCAGCGGCATTCCCCCTTATCCGTCCATCAATTGCTGGAGACAACCCCATGAAACGACGCACCCTGCTGCAGGCAGCCCCTGCACTCATTTACGCCCCCGGCCTGGCCTTTGCCCAGACGCCCTACCCGGGCAAGCCGATTCGCTACATCGTTCCGGTGTCGGCGGGTGGCGGCAGCGACATGGTCGGGCGCACCCTGACCGAGCGCTGGGGCAGCCTGCTCAAGCAGTCCTTCATCGTGGACAACCAGGGCGGCGGCGGCGGCGTGATTGCAGCCCAGACCACGGCGCGCGCGGCGCCCGACGGCTACACGCTGATGCAGGGCTATGTGGCGACGCACGGCACCAGCCCGGCCACGCGCAAGCTGCCCTATGACGCCATCAAGGATTTCACCGCCATCGGCATGATCGGCGCGACGCCCAACGTGCTGGTGGTCAACGCCAGCCTGCCGGTCAAGACCGTCCAGGAGTTTGTCGCCTACGTGAAGAAAAATCCGGGCCGCATCAGCTACGGCTCGGCGGGCCAGGGCTCGCTGACCCACCTGACGATGGAGTTGTTCAAGCAGCAGATCGACTCGTTCATGGTTCATATTCCGTACCGGGGCGTGGCGCCGGCCTTCACCGACCTGATCGGCGGGCAGACGCAGGCCATGTTTCCGGGCCTCGCCGCCGCCATTCCGCACATCCGCTCGGGCCGGGTGCGTCCGCTGGCCGTCACCGGCTTGACGCGCCACCCGCAGTTCAAGGACCTGCCGACGCTGGACGAGTCGGGCTTCAAGGGTTTCGATGCGCAGCAGTGGTACGGCGTGGTGGGGCCGGCCGGCATGCCCGCGCCCATCGTGAAGCAACTGAATGAAACCCTGGCCGCCGTGCTCAGGGCGCCTGACCTGCGCGAGAAGCTGGCCGTCGAGGCGATCGAGCCGATCGTGATGTCGCCGGAGGAATTTTCGGCTTTCATCAAGACCGACATTGCGCGCTGGACCAAGCTCGCCAGGGAACGCAAGATCGAGCTGGACAGCTGAATTTCAAGCAAAAAAGCCTCTTTGCGCATACCCCTGTTGCATGAGTAGCTATATTTTTCATAGCGACTCAGCATCTTCATAATTCTTAGCCTTTTTTTTGGGAAAAACCACTCCATGGCCCGCAACACCCAGGTCGCCGCCGACCACCATGCCCCGCCCATCACCCACATCCTGGCTGAATTTGTCGCCAACCACCCCGGCTTCCTGGCCGGCGGCTGGAGCGACGCGGTGGACCACGAGGCCCACCGCACCTTCATGAACTGGCTGGGCTGCGCGGTCGGCGCCGCGCACCACGAGGCGGCAGAAGCTGCCGTTGCGGCGGTGATGTTCCTGCAGCCTGCGCCCCAGGCCACGCTGCCCGGCCGGAGTGAAAAGGTGGACATTGCCAGCGCCGCGCTGATCAACGGCATCACCTCGCACACCTTCGACTTCGACGACACGCACCTCAAAACCATCATCCATCCGGCCGGGCCGGTGGCTTCCGCCCTGCTGGCGCTGGCCGAACACACGGGCGCCAGCGGCCGCGAACTGCTCGACGCGCTGGTGCTGGGCATCGACGTGGCGTGCCGCGTCGGCAATGCGATGTACCCCGACCACTATGACCGGGGCTGGCACATCACCGGCTCCACCGGCACGCTGGGCGCCGCCGCCGCGTGCGCCCGCCTGCTCAAGCTCGACGCCGGCAGAACGGCCATGGCGCTGGGCATCGCCGCCTCGCAGCCCATTGGCATGCGCGAGCAGTTCGGCACCATGACCAAACCCTTCCACCCCGGCGCCGCCGCGCGTGCCGGCCTGATGTCCGCCTTGCTGGCCGCCCAGGGCTACACCGCCAGCCCCCGGGCACTGGAAGCGCCGCGCGGCATGATGCAGACGGTGTCCACCAAGAACGACTGGCTGGAAATCACCGACGAACTGGGCAAGCGCTTTGAAATTTCCTTCAACAGCTACAAACCCTTTGCCTGCGGCATCGTGATCCATCCCAGCATCGATGCCTGTGTCCAACTGGGCCGCCGGGGCGTCACGCCCGACCAGGTGGAAAGCATCGAACTGAAAGTGCATTCGCTGGTGCTGGAGCTCACCGGCAAGAAGGAGCCGGCCGACGGCCTGCAGGCCAAGTTCAGCGTCTACCACGGCTGCGCAGCGGGCTTGACCTTCGGCCGCGCGGCGGAAGACGAGTTCTCCGACGAAGTCGTGAACCGCGCCGACATGGTGGCGCTGCGCCGCAAGGTGGTGGCGACGGTCGATGACTCCATCGACGAGGCCAGTGCCGATGTGACGGCGGTGCTGAATGACGGCCAGCGCGTGCATGTGTTTGTCGAGCACGCCATCGGCTCGCTGCAGAACCCGATGACCGATGCCAACCTGGAAGCCAAATTCCACGGGCTGTCGGACGCGGTGCTGGGCGAGCCGCAAACCAGCGCGCTGATCAGCGCCTGCTGGAACCTGGCCGCGGCCGATGATGTTCGCGCACTGGCCGCGATGGCGGTGCCGCAATCATGAACGTGCCTTTGAAACTTGCCACGCCAGGCGCCCGGCCGGTGATCGTCGTCGTGGGCGATGCCGAGCAGGCGCTGCAGCGGCTGGTGGACTGGGCACCGATCCAGGCGCTGGCCGACGTGACCCTGCACCACCAGCCGCTGAGCGGCGAGGCGCTGGTCGAGGCGCTGAAGAGTGCCGATGCCGTGGTGCTGGTGCGCGACCGCACGCCGTTCGACGCCGGACTGCTGGCCCGTCTGCCGCGGCTGCGCTACCTGGTCTTCACCGGCACGCGCAACACCACGCTCGACCTGGCCGCGCTGGCGGCGCGCCAGATACCGGTCAGCCATACCGAATGGGGTCCGTCCAAGGAAAGCACCTGCGAGATGACCTGGGCGCTGATCCTGGCCGCCACCCGCCAGCTGGAAACCCAAACCGCGCTGCTGCGCCGGGGCCAGTGGCGCCCAGACAACGCGCTGCCGCTCGCCGGCGTGCTGCACGGCCAGACACTCGGGCTGATCGGCCTGGGCGAAATCGGCGGGCGCGTGGCCCGTGTGGGCCATGCGCTGGGCATGAAGGTCATCACCTGGAGCCCGCGCATGACGCCCGAGCGCGCCGCCGCGCACGGTGCGCTTGCCGTGACGCTGGAAGAACTGCTGACCACGTCGAAGGTCGTCAGCCTGCACCTTGTGCCCACCCCGGCGACGCGCCATCTGCTCGATGCACCGCATCTGGCCTTGATGCGGCCGGACAGCCTGCTGGTGAACACCTCGCGCTCGGCACTGATCGCTACCGGGGCGCTGGTCAGCGCGCTCGAACAGGGCCGGCCGGGGTTTGCTGCGCTGGACGTGTTCGATGTCGAGCCGCTGCCGCAGGATTCGCCATTGCGCCAGTTGCCCAACGTGCTGCTGACGCCGCACCTGGGCTTTGTCGCCGAGCCGGTGTTCGCGCGTTTTGCCTCGGGCGTGAGCGAATGCTTGAGGGCCTGGTTGACCGGCCAGCCGCTGGTGCGCGTCATGGTCGAAAGCGCCAGCGCTGCGTGACGGGTTTTTGCTACTTAATTCATAGCTACTTACACACGCCAGCATTGCGCAAGAGGCTTATTTTACCAGTGAGATGAATCTTTCAGGCGGATATGAAAACCGCGCTCGATGGACTCCCGGCTGAAGCGCCGACCCCTTCCTTACATCCACGTCACCTCAGCCGCCAGCAGATAACCCGCGCCGTAAACGGTGCGAATGGTCGTCGGATGCTGGGGGTCGGATTCGAGCTTGCGCCGCAGCCGGGACACCCGCACATCGACGCTGCGGTCCAGCGCCGACAGATCGCGGTCGCCGCACAGCTGCTCGCGGTCCAGGATACGGTTGGGCCGCTGCAAAAACTGCAGCAGCATGCGCGACTCGCCGGCGCTCAGTGTCCATTCCTCGCCGCCCGGCGACGTCAGCAGGTTGGAGTCGGCGCGGAAACGCCAGCCGCCAAACTCGGCCATGTGCGAACGCGCGGGCGTTTGCGTTTGAGCGCCGGGCGCCTTGTCCCGGCGCCGCAGAATGCTGCGCACGCGGGCCACCAGCTCGCGCGGCTCGAAGGGCTTGACCACATAGTCATCGGCGCCCAGCTCCAGGCCCATGACCCGGTCGCTGAGGTAGCCGCGCCCTGTCAGCACCATCACGCCGCAGGCATGGCGCGCCTGCAACTCGCGCACCACGTCCATGCCGTCGGCATCGGGCAGGCCCAGGTCCACGATGCACAGGTCGGGCACCCGCACCAGCAGCAGCCGGCGCAGTTCCGCCGCGGTGTGGCATTCGACGGTCTCGAAGCCAAACTCGCGCAGCGTGCTGCCGACCAGCCGGCAGATGTCGACATCGTCGTCCAGCAGGTAGATGCAGCGCGGCCCCTCCGGCTGGCGGAACATGCCGGCCGTCATACGCCCAGGCCGTCCAGCGCCTGCTGCAACTCGTTGGCGGTGAACGGCTTTTTCAGCAGCGAAATACCGGCGGGTGCGCCACCGGGTGCGGCATCACCGTCGGCGTAGCCGCTGATCAGCAGGGCCTTCACATGCGGTGCGCGCTGGCTGGCCGCGCTGCACAGCGCCCGGCCGTCCATGCCGCCGGGCATCACCAGGTCAGACACCAGGATGCCGACGGTGGGCACGCTGGCCAGCAGTTGCAGGGCATCGGCCGCATGGTCGGCCTCGATCACCGGATAGCCCAGGCCGACCAGTTGCAGCCGGATCACCCGGCGCACGTCGGGGTCGTCCTCGACCAGCAGCACCAGCGGGCGCTGCGCGCCGTGCCGGCCGGCCAGCTTCTGCGGGCCGGGCAGCGTTTCGGCTTCAAGCGCTTCGTCGTCGGTGCACGGCAGCACCAGCGTGACCACGCAGCCTTCGCCCAGTGCGCTCTGGATGCAGATGCCGCCGCCCGACTGCTTGGCAAAGCCATAGACCATCGACAGCCCCAAGCCGCTGCCCGAGCCGAAACGCTTGGTGGTGAAAAAAGGTTCGGAGGCGCGCGCCTGCGTGGCGGCGTCCATGCCGATGCCGGTGTCGGACACGCTCAGCGCCACGTAGCAACCCGGCACCACGTCGAATTCGGCCGCCTGCGCCGGGCCCAGCACCATGCGCGTGGCCTTGATCGTCAACTGGCCGCCCTCGGGCATGGCGTCGCGTGCGTTCAGCGCCAGGTTGAGCAGTGCATTTTCAAGCTGCTGCGCGTCGGTCATGGCAAACACCGGCTCGTTCACCGGCGTGGCCGTCACGGCGACATGCGCCGGCAGGGTGCGCTTGAGCAGCAACAATGTTTCATTCACCATGTGGGCCATGTTCACCGAGCGCAGCGACAGCGGCTGCTTGCGCGCAAACGCCAGCAGACGCTTGATCAGCGCGGCGCCCCTGCGTGAGGCCTTCAGCGCCGGCAGCACGAATTCGGCCATGTCCGGCTCGTCGGGGTAGCGCTCCTGCAGCGTGACCAAATTGCCGATCACCACCGTCAGCAGGTTGTTGAAGTCGTGCGCCAGGCCGCCGGTGAGCTGACCGACGGCTTCCATTTTCTGCGCATGCACCAGCGCCGCCTGGGTATTCTTGAGGTCGGTGATGTTGACCGACAGCACGAAGCAGCCGGCCACCCTGCCCTCGGCGTCGAGTTCGGGCACCAGTTCGCTGCGCGCATACACCAGCCGTCCGCCGGGGCGGCGCATGGCGTATTCGTAGCTGACGCGCTCACCCTGGAGCGCCCGGTGCACATGGTGCGCAATATCGGTGTAGACCTCGTCGCCCACCACGTCGCGGATGGCGCGGCCCACCACGCCCTCGCGGACCGTGCCAAACCAGTCGGCGTAGCCCTTGTTGGCATAGCGGTAGATTTCCTGGCGGTCGAAGTAGCCGATCAGCGCCGGCACGGTGTCGGTGATCAGGCGCAGGTTTTCCTCGCTGCGGCGCAGGGCCTCGGTGATGCGCTGGTTGGCGTCGTCGGCCACGATCAGGCGCCGGTTGGTGGCCTGCAGTTCATGCGTGCGCTCGGCCACCCGGCGCTCCAGCTCGACGTTCTGCTGCTCGATCTGCTGCTCGTGGCGCCGGCTGGCGGTGATGTCGGTGTACAGCGTGACAAAGCCATGGTGCGGAAGCGGCTCGCCGCGCACCGCCAGGATCTGCCCGTCGGGCCGGTCGCGCTCGGTGTAGTGCGGCGTGAAATGCCGCGCCAGGCGCATGCGCTCGGCCACCAGTTCCTCGACATCGCCCGGCCCGTATTCGCCGCGCTCGGCGTTGTAGCGCATGAAGGACTCGAAGGTGGCGCCGACAAACGCCATGTCCTCGGGAAAATCGAGCAGGCGCAGGAAGGCTTTGTTCCAGGCAACGATGCGCAGGTTGCCGTCGATCACCGTCAGCCCCTGGTCAAGCCGGTCCAGCCCGGCCTGCAGCAATTCGTGCCGGTTGTGGATTTTCGGGGAATCGGGTGAAACGTGTGATGGCATGAAAGGCGGGCTCCGGCGGATTTATCCATTCTAGGGCGCTGCCACGTTGGCCGGAAGGTCGCAATCATTCGATACATTTGCCCCGAAATTGCGCAACAGTCCGCTGCCATCATCCAGATTGTCAATGACTGCCCAGGCCTTCAAGCCTGATGCAGTCACCATAACAACCAGGAGACTGCCGACATGCCCACGACCGCCTATGACCACGGACTCGAACGCAACAGCGCGAACTACACCGCGCTGTCCCCCATCAGTTTCCTGGAACGGTCGGCGCACGTCTACCCCGAGCGCGAGTCGCTGATTCACGGCGACATCCGCTTCACCTGGGCGCAGACCTATGCGCGCTGCCGCCGCCTGGCCAGCGCGCTGGCGCGGCGCGGCGTGGGCGTGGGCGACACCGTCGCGGCCATGCTGCCGAACACGCCGCCCATGTTCGAAGCGCATTTCGGCGTTCCCATGCTGGGGGCGGTGCTCAACACCCTGAACACCCGGTTAGACGCCGAAGCGCTGGCCTTCATGCTCGACCACGGCGAAGCCAAAGTTCTGCTGACCGACCGCGAGTTTTCGCCCCTCATCGAGCGGGCACTGAAGCTGATGCGCCAGCCCTGCCCGCTGGTGATAGACGTCGATGACCCGATGCACGAAGGCGGCACGCTGCTGGGCGAGATGGACTACGAAAACTTTTTGCAGACCGGTGACGAAGCCTACGAATGGTCGCTGCCGTCGGACGAATGGAACGCCATTGCGCTGAACTACACCAGCGGCACCACCGGCAACCCCAAGGGCGTGGTCACGCACCACCGGGGCGCCTACCTGAACGCCGTGTCCAACGTGGTGACCTGGGAAATGCCGCGCCATTCGGTCTACCTGTGGACATTGCCGATGTTCCACTGCAACGGCTGGTGCTTTCCCTGGACGCTGGCGCTTCAGGCGGGCGTCAGCGTCTGCCTGCGCAAGGTCGATCCGGCGCTGATCTTCTCGCTGGTCCGCGAGCACCGCGTCACGCACCTGTGCGGCGCGCCTATCGTGTACGGCCTGCTGATCAATGCCCCGCAAGTGCTGCGCGCAGGCATCTCGCACCCGATTGCCGGCCTGATTGCCGGCGCCGCGCCACCGGCCGCCATCATCGAAGGCTGCGAGCGCATCGGCATCGACATCACGCATGTCTATGGCCTGACCGAGGTCTATGGCCCGGCTGCCGTCTGCGCCAAGCAGGCCGGCTGGGACCAGTTGCCGATTGGCGAGCGTGCCGCGCTGAATGCGCGCCAGGGCGTGGCCTATCCGATGCAGCAGGCCATCACCGTGCTGAACCCCGAAACCATGCGGCCGGTGCCCGCCGATGGCGAGACCATGGGCGAGATTTTCTTCCGCGGCAACCTGGTGATGAAGGGCTACCTGAAAAACCCGCAGGCCACGGCCGAAGCCTTTGCCGGCGGCTGGTTCCACACCGGCGACCTGGCGGTGGTGCACCCCGACGGCTACGTCAAGATCAAGGACCGCAGCAAGGACGTGATCATTTCCGGTGGCGAGAACATCTCAAGCCTGGAAGTCGAGGAAGTGCTCTACCGCCACCCGGCCGTGATGGTCGCCGCCGTGGTCGCCAAGCCCGACGACAAATGGGGCGAAGTGCCTTGCGCCTATGTCGAACTGTGTGATGGGGCCAGCGCCACCGAGTCCGAGATCATCGAGCACTGCCGTGCCCATCTGGCGCGCTTCAAGGTGCCCAAGCAGGTGCTGTTCGGCACACTGCCCAAGACCTCGACCGGAAAAATCCAGAAATTCGTGCTCCGGGAGCAGATGCGTTCGGCGTCCAGCATGGCGTGAACCCCAGGCGTCCGGCCTAAAGCCCCTGAAGTTGCCGGCGCCACGCCGGCAACTACTCCTGAATTCATAGCTGCTTGCGCACGACTGGCTTGCGGAACAGGCCTTTTTTACTTAAAATCATGACTCCAGCAGAAATCCTGGCCCAGTACGGCCCCCGAGAATCGATGGACTACGACGTGGTCGTGGTGGGCGGCGGCCCGGGCGGGCTGTCGGCCGCCATTCGCCTCAAGCAACTCGCCGCTGAAAAAGGCACCGAGCTTTCCGTCGTCGTGCTCGAAAAAGGCTCCGAGCCCGGCGCGCACATCCTGT
>NZ_JAAFGZ010000029.1 GCF_010365105.1 Polaromonas sp.
GGTCAAAGACTCTTCTGGATTTGGAATCATTCACGTTAGTTGCCGTTTCAGTTTGACAACCTATCGTTGTGTCTTTTTAAATTAGACCACCACATACCAATGGAAAAATCAATTACTGGGTACTGAGGCTCCCGCATCCATGAAACCCAACAACGATTCACCGCCAGATCCTGAGCGGGCAGAGCTGGAGCGGCAAGTCGAATCGCTTCGACGCGACGTCCGGCAACTGCAGCTTGAACACGACATCTTGAAGAAGGCCAATGAACTGTTAAAAAAAGGCCTGGGCGTCGACCTGCCGCTCCTGAGCAACCAGGAGAAGACCCGGCTGGTTGACGCCCTGAGAGACACCTACGCGCTGCCAGAGCTCTTCGCCGAACTTGATCTAGCCCGCAGCTCCTACTTTTATCATCGGGCACGGCTACGGCTCGTCGACAAGTATGCGGATGCGCGTCTTGCCATCACAGATGTCTTTGAGCGCAATCATCGCTGCTACGGTTATCGACGGTTACGGGCGGCATTAGGGGCAAATTCCAGTAAGCGCCAACACTTCAACCGGCAGCAGCCTTTGCGGGCTTTCCTTGGCTGCCGACCTGTGGCGCTTTGAGAGGCGTGATCTCAACCGGTACAACTCCCTGTTTGCCGGCCCCTATCATCTTGGCAGTCGCAGGCGACAGATCGACGATTCTGCCCTTAATGTGGGGGCCTCGGTCCTTGATGACGACGACGGCACTCTTGCCGTTGCTCAAGTTGGTGACTCTCGCCCTTGTTTCGAGCGGCAACGTTTTGCTCGCCGCATTATTCGAGTTCGGGTCCATCCGCGCGCCATTGGCCATCTTGTTTCCCGCTAACCGGTGGCTGTAGATCGACGCCTTGCCCGTGCGGGTCTTGCCAGAGGTGTCGGCTGGATGTTTGACGACTCCCCTTGTTTTGTTACGGTGGTGGACGGGATGTTTCTCATGGGCCTTTGCAGCCTTCGGTGCGGAGGGCTTTGAAACCTTCTTCCCCGCCCCTTGAGCCGTGCCAAAGCAGCCCACTAAAAAAACAAGCAAGGCTACTCGCAAAAATCTCGGCATCTGGCGCTCTGCAAAGGCTGAATCGAATGAAATGGAGTTGACCCGGTTTACCATCCAGTTTGAGGAAAGGATGCCTACGCCCTAAAACTCTCGCCCGGTTTACACAGAATTCGGGACACCATCGAGTTTAAAACTATGCTCTCAGATTTTAACTTCTGCGGGATTGCGCCAGCGTTGGCAAGCTCATACACTGCCCGATTCGCCACCGCCGTTTGTCGCATCGACTGGGTAAGGAGGAGATCGAATGACTAGCATCAAGGATCGCGTGTCAGCTGAGCAACTGCTCAGCCGCATGATCTCCAGCATGCCTGTGGATGCGCTTCTGGAGACCTTACAGATCCAGTTGCCGCTGCAGCCGCCGATCGACGATAGCCGGGAGCAAGGCCAGGTGCTGTTCGGCGTGGAGGAGCAAGCGCTCGGCGTTTTTGATCTCAAGCTGATTCCGCCATCCGGGATCAACCCGTCGCGCGACTATCTGCTCTCGTTCGACGGGCCGCCCGGCGCGCGAACCGGCTTTCGCCTTGCGGTGTCTCTCGAAGAGGGGCCGGTGCCGCGGCCGCTTTTCAATCTGCTGCACAAGCTGCCGTCACACGGCCTCGTAGCCGCCAGGCTGTCGGCCGATGGTCAGTCGCTGGAGGCTGACCTGGGAGCGGGCGATGTCCAGATCGTTGGTCTGGGTATCTTTCTCGTGCTTCAAGGTCAGATCCACGACAGCATCGGCGTGCGCCTGTCGTCTAACCTGGAAGCTCCAGACGACGTGGTCGTGCTGGCTGTACAGCCACCGACAGTGTTAATTGGTGAAACGGGATTCGGGCTGGAGTTCTCCCACGGTCTGGTGTTCGACTTCGCCGACAACGCCGGCCCGGCCGACCCGGTGCAGGTTGGCGGTGTCGTGCTTTCTACGCCGGCCGATGCGCCAACGTGGCAGGGAATTGCGGCTAACCGGGTACGGCTCTTCCTGCCCAAGGGCGTACCCTTTCTCGGTGGTCATCCGGTCGACGCTTGGCTGCAGATCGGCCTGCCGCCGACGCCGGGCATCGATCTCATCGTGCAGACGCAGGTGCCCGCCGAGGGAGACCGTCCGGCCATCGACGTGCGCATCGAATGCCGCGACCCCACGGCCACCGGTCTCGACGGGTTCGTGCCAACTTTGGTCGAGGCTGTCATGGATCTGCCGCTGAAGGGGCGCTTCGGTGACATTGCACCCGGCAAGAGCTTCACTTTCGTCGCGGGCGTGCCTGTGCGAGCCCGCGTTCGCTATGCGCGCAAGCCTGGCGGCGCCGGAACGGCACCGTCGTCGGAACTGAGCCTCGCGCTGGAGAGCCAGGGTCCCGATGGCATCCTGAAGACCGACAGCGGCGCCGGCGACCTCGGTGCCAAGATCGCCGTCACTGCGGCCACGCTGGCCACGGCGCTGATCGCAGACGGCGCCGAGCAGGTGGATGCGCCCGACAAGGATGGCAGCGGAGTGGTGCTGCACACGCTGCTGGTCGCGGCTGTCGGCCTGTCGAGCTTCCTTGAGCGGGGCGAACTGGTGCTGCATGGCGCCGAACTGATAACCACGGGGGGCGTCATCCCCGCTGGCAAGGCGATGCGGCTGAAGATCGACTACTCTGTGGCCGCTACGGTCACCGGCATCGATATTGGCGTAATGTCAGTGAAGATGAATCCGAACCAGCCGCTGCGCGTGCGGGTGCGCGAGGTGGTACTGAGCTTCTTTCCGGAGAAGTCCGGTTTGGAGATGATCCATCTCGACTACTCGCGCAGCTCTATGGAGATCGAAGACCCGGGTGGCTGGAAGGTACACGGTCCGGACTCCCTGTTCGACGTGCTCGGCACGCGCTCGGGTCGGGGTTCGATGTGGATCGAGGTCGACCTGCGCTTCAAGCTCGACCTCGGTCCGGTCAAGGTTAGCGGCGCCACCATCCGCGCGACCCTTGGCGACGATGGCAAGCTCAACGGCTCGCTGCGCGGGCTGGCGGCTTCGATCGCGCTGGATCCGATGATCTCTGGTGATGGCGCTGTCGGTCTGACGGCTGACGGCTTCCATGCCGCGCTCCAGGCCTACATCCTGCCGCTGGGTAACATCGGCGCGATGGCCGATGTCGAAACCGCAGCCGACATGGTCAAGCTCGCGCTCGGCGTCGATCTCCCCGGGCCGCTGCCCCTAGCCAATTCAGGGCTTGCGATCTACGGGCTGGGTGGCGTGTTCGCGGCAAACGGACGCCCGAAACCGGTCCAGCCTGGAGCCGACCCGGTGCAGTCGGCATTGGACTGGGACTACACCGAGCAAGGCGCGTTCGTTCCCGCGCCCACCTTCAGTTTCGGACTTGAGGCGGTCATCGGCACAGCAGCAGACCTGGGCTTCACCTTCAGCGCGCGCGCCGGCCTCTTCGTCACGACGCCGGACATCGTCGTGCGCGGCTCGGTCGAAGGCCGTTACATGGGCCCGCGTATGAAAATCGCGCGCGGCGGCAATGATCTGTCCGTGCTGCAAGCCAAGGGCGTGATTCTGGTTGATCCAGCCGACGGCGTGACAGTAGCCGTCGAGGGCAAGTACGAGATCCCGCACATCGTTGTGACCACAGTGCCGGTGGGCGCGCACTTCCCGACACATTCCGCTAACTGGTTCATCCATCTCGGGTCGGACGGCTGGACGCCGTCGAGCGGTCCCAGCGAGAGTCGCGAGCGCGGGCCGGTGCGATCGGTGTTCCTGCCTGACATCGTCGGTCAGGAGTCGGACGCCTATCTCATGATTCGCGGGGACGGCATCACGAATTGGCCGCGCAACGGCAACTATACGGCCGCGCCCGGCAGCTTCATCATTGCGTTCGGGGTCGGCTTCGACATCGTCTATGGACTCAAGCCGGTGCTGTGGGCTGACGTGTTCGCGCGCGCGGACATTCTGGTCGCGACGAATCCCATGAGCTTCGTTGGCATGGGCACGGTAGGTGGCGGGCTCCATATCGGCCCCTTCTCGGTGGGCATCGATGCCACCGTCTTCGTGGTACTGGTCAGTGGCCAGCCGCCGCACCTCAAGGCTGAGCTGTGCGGCAGCATTGATCTGTTCTTCGACGAGATACGCAAGTGCGTGACGCTGGAGTACGGCAGCCCGTCCTCGCCTGACATGCCGGAGCCATCCGAGCATCCGCTGGACGGACTTCAGTCGCTCGTCGACGATCGCTACCGGCGCCTCGCGCCACTGGCCACCAAGCTCGAGGACGCTACAGCCGAAAATACGGTGTGGCCGGACTCCATCCCGCTCCTCACTTTCAGCAGCGCGCCGACACTGAGCCTGGCCACGGCACAGTTCCCAGACATTGCCCGGTATCCCACGGGCTTGCGCGCCCGCCCGCTGGGCAGCGATCTGCTGAGCTACGAATGGTCATTGGTGGGACTGGATCTGATAGACGCGACGGCCGGTGATGTCGTCGTCGCGGGCGCCTTCAGCAATGCCTGGCAAACAGGCAAGATGGGCGATGCCTGCGGGCAGCCGCAGCCCGCAGAGCTGGCGTTGATGACGCCTTCCGGGGATCTCTGGCTGCATGCGCTAGGCGACGCGGGCAACAGCCTGCAGCCCAGCCCACTGGCAGCCCTCGCTGATATTTGCCATGCACAGGCCACGGCCCGACTCGGTTGGGCCCTGGGTGCATCGGCCACTGACGAGGGCGACGGCTACCGCCTGCCGCCTGACCCGCGCAGCGCCGATCCCGTGCAGAGTCAGATCCGTGCGCACGTTCAACTCTCGTTGTTGGCAACGCCGGCCCAGCCCGCTCGGGTGTTGAGCCGCCAGACGGCCCAACTGTTGCCGCTGCAGTACGCCTACGCCGGGCCGCGTGTGCATGCCTTCGTGCCTCGGGCACTCGACGGCCGCGAGTTCGGGGCCTGGCTGGATCCTGGCACGACGCTGCTGCCGCCCAGCAATGCTTTCCTCTTCGTCCGCCTCAGACCGCTTCAGCAACTGCTGATCGCGCCCGAAGATCCGTTGACGCAAGCGCGGGTCTGGCTGGTTTTCGATGCCAACCTCTGGGCCGCCAATGCCGCAGGTGTGCGACCTTTCTCGGTCTCGGACAATCTGGGCCAGGCTTGGCTGCACGACCGTGAGGCCGATCTCGGCGACGGTCTGGTGGCCGTGCGCTGGCTACCGCCCGCGCCAGGCTTCGTTGACCGCGTCCAGGCGCGATCGCCCGCCGGCGTCCGCATCGGACTGCTGGCGCTCGGTGGCATCACGCGCAGTGCGGCGGCGGCTGCCGATCAACGCAATGCGGCCACCGCCGCCGAGGCGGTCAAACAGGACAACGCTACCCGCGCCGGCCCGCCCGACGCCAACGCGGTGCCGGCAGCGGATCGGCGCTGCGTGCTGGAGCCGGGCCGCCTCTACCGCATCGACGTGCGGATGCGCTGGTCGGGCACGCTTTGGCGGATGGACGACCAGAACAAGAGACAGGTCGTAGCATCAAAGGCGGCCGGTGACGACACCGAGTCGACTCGCCAGTTCTGGTTCCGTACCGCGCCGCTGCAGCCTGCAGGTGGTGCCGGGCCGGGTGGTGGTAAGGCGTACTTCTCGTTCCTGCACCGGCGCCAAGACCTCTTCGATCCGGCGATGCTGGAGCGCCACCTGCTCGGCTACGAGCCGGCGCAGAGCGAATTGCAGCGCTTCGCGCACGATCCCGTGAAAGTGCGCTTCAGTCCCGGCCATGTGGCGCTGCTGGCCGGCGCCTACAAATTCGATCTGCTGTGCGCCTTGCGCCGGCTCGACCAGCCCGAGGCGGTCGAAGCCGACCAGTTCCTCGTTCCTTCCCTGGCGTGGGCCACGAGCACTGCGCAGATGCACGTCAGCGACGCGGTGATCGCGCAGGCTTACATCGCCTCGGCGTGCGGCCTGGCGCCGAACGCGGTCGATTCGCTGGCCAAGCCGATGCTGACACGCGACACCTGGTACGAGGTCTTTGTTCTCGCCAAGTCACAGCGCGAGGGCGTCATGGACGGACGCTTGCCAGGCGTGAGCTTCCGAACTTCTCGCTGGGCCAATGGCGAAGAAATGATGCAAGGCCTGCACTTTCCGATCAGTGGCGCCGGACATGCCGACGGCGGCATTGCGCTGCCACACGACACCATTCTGAAACCGCAGGTCAGCGAGGGCGACGACGGTGCCTTCGACGCATTTCTCATCAGCTTGGGACTTGAGGGTTGGCCAGCAGCGAGCGCGCCGAGGGCCAGCCTGGTTTGGCTGCCGCCGATCGCGCCCAGCCTAAGCTGGCGCTGCGCCGGCCTGATGCTCGAATCGCCCGAAGCCATCCATCGACCAATGCGTTTTGAGGTCATCGAACTGCAGCTGGTGATGGGCGCTGCCAAGATCGACTTCAATGTGCGCTGGCGTGACCGCAGCGGATCGCGCCTGTTGATCGCCGCGAGCTTGCCTTTCGTTCCGCGCCTGACGCGTCGCGGCAGGCTGCAGTCCCTCAAGCCAATGCTGCGTCTGCGCTGCAACGACATGCCATTGGTCGGCGCCGCCCGCGTGCTGCAGGGCCTGCTTGAGCTGCCGCTGCAACCGAGCTTTGCCGAGGAGGCGCAATGAACAGCTGGATGATCCACGCCAGGTACTTCTCGGCCTACGCCGCCGCAGCGGGTGCAGTGGCGAGCGATCCCGACTTGCCCAAGGGAACGCACCTGCGCCTGTTCCCGTGTGCTGCGCTCGGCTTCCCGCTGGCACCCTTTCTGCTGTGGCCGGTCGATGCCTTCGCCAGCGAGCTGCCGCCGATTGCCTGGATGTCCCGCGACCACCGGTCTTTCGCTACACCGGATCTCGACGCGGCGGGTGGGGAATTGATCGGCTGGCGCCAGGATGATGTGCCCAGCGACGGCCGTATCGTGGGCATCGAGGCGCGCTTCCGTGGCGCCGGCGAACTAGCCTTGCTGCACCGCATCGACGACCAGGGCCTGACCGCGCGTTTCGGCAGGGACGATCGCGTCGTGGCTGCGCGCTCCACCGTGCGCTGGCTGGTGGCCGCGCCGCAAATGAGCCGCCTGCGTCTGCGCGGTCAGGGACAGGTGAGTCTTCAGAGCTGGGTCATTTCGGGTGGCCGTGTGATTGAAGCCCTGTTGGGGCAGCTACCATTCGCTGCGCTCTCCCTGCCCATCACGGGAGTGCGGGCGTGGTACTCCGGCGGCGAGGGCGCCGACGTCGGCCTGCGCCGCGTGCAAGAGGGTGCGCCGCGACGCTGGACGCGGCCTGACCGGCCAGACGGACCCTTCGACTCTCTGGGGCCCGACGCCGAACTGGCCCGCGTAAGGGCCGCGCAGGCAGACATTGATGACGAAATTGAGCGTTTGCTCGGCGATGCCGATGTGGTGCCCGGTGCTGTCGAGCGCACGCACCTGTGGCTCGCCGAGGTCATGGCCAGCGGCAAAAAACGCGCTTGGCAACGCGCCACTGAGCGCGTTCAGGAAAGCCTGTTGATGAAGGCACTGGATCCTGGAGCAGCCCACTATCTCGGTCTCGCCGCTAACCTGGCCGACCTGCTGGTACCTACCAACCCGTTCCAGCCACCAGGTGCCCGAGGCTGGCTGGCTGCTGGCCTGTTCGCGACCGGACCGGCGATGCGCTTCGAACTACCCGATCCCGACGCGCAGGAGCAGCGCCTGATCGAGCGCCTGATGGAACTGCAGCCCGGCGTTCGCGACCCAGCTGCCTTGGCCGTTCAGCGCCACGGTCTGACGCTGCGTGCATTCGTCGCCACAGCCTTGGCAGCGCCGCCGCCCGACCTGCTCGCAGCGCCGCAGTTAAAGCTAGGCGACTCAGGCTGGCAGCGCGCTGACGATAGCTCCTGCGCGCTGTTCCGGCAGCAGTTGCGTATCTTCGCCCCGCCGTTGACCACGCTCCTAGCAGTGGGCAGGCTGGAGTCGGCGGTATGGACATCGCGGCACGAAACGGTCGACCTGACGATCGCTACGCCGGGCGCCGACCCGAGCGAGCGCGCAGCACCCCGCATGATCGGAAGCACCGGATCTCTGGCCGATGGCCGATATGGCATCGTGTCCGACCAAGACATCCCGGCCGAGGGCGCACCGTGGACCTACCGTGTAGCCTTGAGCGATGTGTTCGGGCGCTTCGGCGCGCCATCAGACATCACAGTGCCGACGCCGCCCCGACCCGACATCCCTCAGCCCGTCGTGCAGTCACATCTGACGCTGGCGGATCGGCCTGAAGGCGAAGATCCAGTGGTCGCAGGGTCGATTCGCTTGTCGGTGGTGGTTCCTGCCTGGATGGACATGGCCGCTGGCTCGCGGCCCCTGTCGCGCGCCTTGGCCTTGTTCGATGGTGCAGCCCAGGACGCCGCCACGTCCGACGCCGGAGGCCTGCTGCACTTCGACTTCCCGCTGCCGGCGCTGCTGCCGCTGGAGTCGCGCATACTCAACGGCAGCGCGACCTTCGAGGACGCGGACGGCCACATCAGTCCGGCGGCCGAACTGCAAGTCGTGATTCGCGATCCTCGCGCGCCGCCGGTGCCGCGCACCGGCATTGGCATTGTCTGGAGCAGCCGCCCGGCGCCGGCCATCGATGTCGAGCTGCGCCTGATGTTCACAGGCATGCCCGGCGCGCGTTACCGCGCATACATGGCCGATGCCCGAGGCTTGGAGATCGCGCTAATCGACGGCGACCGCTTGCGCAGTCGCGCGGAGATCGCGGTTGATGGCGCCCAGCGCGGCCTCGCGGGACTGGGCATGCGCGACCGCTTCCGTCTGCTGACCGATCTTCCGCTGATTTGCGCAGCGGATGGCAGTGTGGCTTTCGACACGCGGCTGCCACGTTCGCTGGAGACGGTTCAATTCCTACGCTTCGTGCCACTCAGCGAGCACGGCAGCGAAGCAGCGTTTGAAAGCTGCCCACTGTTGCCGATTGCGGTGCCCAGTGATCGCCGGCCGCCGGCTCCGCAAGTGGAGGTGACAGTCGATCCGCTGACGTCGATTGCCAGCGTCACGATCCGCGCGATCGGTCTTGATCTCGTGGCTTTGCGTGCTGCCGAGCCAGGTCTGTTCGACGAGCCACCTGCAGCCGACGCGTCGCGACCGGAGTTCAGGCTGCGGCGGGCCAGTGGAGGCGTTCCGGATGCTTTGTACGCGCGGGAGATTGGACGCGGCCCGTTGGAACGCGTCGCGGATGACTTCGCGGCCACGATCGAGGATGCACCCACGCCAGCCGGGATGAGTGCCTACGTGCGCTATGCCTATTGGGCGGAGATTCGCCACCCGGCCGAGCGACGCCTGCCCCGGGGTGTGGCTGAAGTGGCACTGCCGGCGGGTGCTGTTGAACCCACGCAGGCAGCACAACGCGAGGACGCGCCGGCGGCGTTTAGTCGCTTGTCTGCACCTGCCACAGCGATCTTCGTCCCCGCGATCGTGCCGACTTTGGCTGGGGCTCAGGTGACGGCGACTGTTGGTGCTGGGGCCGCTGCCGGCACCTGGCGGCTCACACTGGCCATCGCCGGCGGGCCCACAGTCTCTAGCAAGGCGGTTGGCTCGTTTGGCGTTCGCCTGCACGTCCAGCTCGATGGCGGCGACTGGAGTCCCGAAGCTGGCGAGGGCGCGCTGGTCGATGGCCGCCTGGCCCTGAGCCTCGAACGTGCAGCGCCGGCTGTTCCCGTGGTCGGTGTCGCCTTGGTGCTGATTGACCCCATCGGCCGAGAGGCCAAGCCAATGCTGCTCGTTGCGGACGCAGTCTGAACCTACGTTTGATGCGTTGAGGTTGTTAAGTTTTGCATTTGCTGACGGAGAGCAATAGGACAAGACAACGAACCAAGGTTCAGTCGCGCGCTGCATTATCAATCCTCACCAGGCAGACCTAGCCATAAGCCAAATACCGGCGTGTTGCTACTCAAGCCTTGGCACGAAGCGGCAGCATGAGATTTTTGCAGCCAGTCATGTCATATATTCGCGTCAGGCGTTATGTTTACTCAGGCAAGAGTGACACCTTCGCTGGTTCAGGGTGGGCGTTCTCGCCTGTGTATTCTGTAAATAAATGGCAGCGACCCTAAGCAGACGGATCGGATTCAAAGCTGTTGGCCTGTGGGCACCATCAGTGTAACCGTCCGACGGATACCATTCTTGCGCGGGCTTGATGGGCCGGGCAGTATCCGGGGAGTTGCCCACCACGATGGTGTGCACTCAACCCGGACAAGTGCACACCGTCATGGAACCTCCCAAAGATCCCCTCAAGGCCACCAAGCGCAGACACAACGCAGCCTTCAAACGCAAGCTTGTCAAGCTGACCGAGCAGGCCGGCGCCTCGGTCGCAGCCATCGCGCTGGCGCACGGCATCAATGCCAACTTGCTGTTTAAATGGCGCCGTGCGCAGGCCGCCCGCCCGGCACGGCTCAAACCCGTCACGCAGGCCGTACTGCTGCCCGTCACGATGGATCCCTTGCCACCGGCAAGCGCGGTCATTGATTTGCCAACGCCAATGCCAGCAGTGCGGGCCAGCCCGGCACGGGCGGCGGCGGCCGGCGTCATCGAAATTGAAGTGGGCGGCGCGCGCGTGCGACTGCGCGGCAGCGTCGACGCGGCCAGCGTGCGCTGCGTGCTCCAGGCGCTGCGGGACGCGTCGTGATCGGCCTGCCGGCGGGCACGCGCGTGTGGCTGGCTGCAGGCCTGACGGACATGCGCCGCGGCTTTGACGGCTTGGCCGCCTTGGTGCAAGGCGCGCTGACGCAAGATCCCTTTTCGGGCCACGTGTTTGTGTTTCGGGGCCGGCGCGGCGACATCGTCAAACTGCTGTGGTGGGACGGCCAGGGCATGTGCCTGTTTGCCAAGCGCCTGGAGAGGGGCCGCTTCGTCTGGCCGCAGGCCGACGCCGGCGCGGTCTCGCTCACCCCGGCGCAGCTGTCCATGCTGCTCGAAGGCATCGACTGGCGCATGCCCGTGCGCACCTGGCAGCCCACGCTCGCCGCCTGAGTTGATGAACGAATGACCTGCTGCCCAAGGGGCGCGCACAGGGAGCCGGGCGGACGCAACACCACATGCGTGGGCTACCCGCAACCGTGAAACCCCTTCTGTTGCCGGGCCGGTTTTGCTGGCAAAGTGGTGGCCATGAGTTCACACGCGCTGCTGCAACAAATCGATGCCTTGAAGCAAGATGCCCTGCAGCGTGACCTGGAGATCGGCGCGCTGCGCCTGGCGATCGACAAGCTCACGCTGGAGTTGTTCCATCTCAGGCGCATGCGCTACGGGCGCTCGAGCGAGCAGATGGACAATGGCGCTGTGCAGCCGGAGCCGCCCTGCATGGCGCTGGCGGCGGTGCAGCCCACCCCTGCCGCGCCTGAGCCGTCCCCGGGCGCTGCTCAGGTGGCCAACCTTGAGGACGCCCGCCAAAAGCGCCAGGCCACTTCCCGCCGCACCGCTCCCCGCCAACTGCCCGGGCACCTGCCGCGCCAGGAGGTGGTACACCTCGCCTCAAGCGACTGCAGCTGCCAGGGGTGCGGCACCGAACTGCGCCAGATTGGCCAGGATGCCTCGGAAGTGTTGGAGTACCAGCCCGGCAGCTTCAGGGTCGTGCGCCACGTGCGCCCCAGACTCGCCTGCGCCCGCTGCCACACCATCGTTCAGGCGAGCGCGCCGAGCCGTCCCATTGATCGCGGCTTGGCCGGCGCCGGCCTCATCACGCAGGTGCTGGTGGGCAAGTTCTGCGACCACCTGCCCCTTTACCGCCAGAGCCAGATCTACGCCCGCGAGGGAGTGGTGGTTGAGCGCTCCACGCTGGCGGACTGGGTAGCCGGCGCGGTGCGGCTGCTCCAGCCCTTGGCCGACGCGGTGCGCCGCTACGTCCTGCGGGCGGGCAAGATCCACACCGATGACACGCCCGTGCCCGTCCTGAGCCCGGGCCGGGGAACGACGCGCACGGCCCGGCTGTGGGTGTATGCGCGCGATGACAGGCCAAGCGGCGATGCGTCGCCGCCAGCGGTGTGGTTTGAGTATTCCCCGGACCGCAAGGGTGAGCATCCCAGGGGTCACTTGGCAGGCTTTGCCGGCACCTTGCAGGCCGACGCGTTCGCCGGCTACGACGCTTTGTTTGCCGATGGCCAGGTCGTCGAAGCGGCTTGCTGGGCTCACGCTAGGCGCAAATACTATGAAATCCACAAGGGCCAAGGTGAGATGCCCGGCACGTTGGCGCACCAGGCGCTGCTGCGCATCGGGGCGCTGTACGCCATCGAGAAAGATATCGGGGGAAAATCCGCCGAGGAGCGCCGGCGCCAGCGGCAAAGCCGCGCCAAACCCCTGGTCGATGCGCTGCACGGCTGGCTCCAGCAAGCTCTGGGCCATATCTCGGCCAAGTCGTCCATGGCGCAGGCCATTGGCTACTCGCTCAATCGCTGGCAAGCCCTTGTGCGTTTCGTGGACGACGGGCACATCGAGATGGACAACAACGCGGCCGAGCGGGCGCTGCGCGCAGTCGTCCTCGGACGCAAGAACTACCTGCATTTTGGCTCGGACGCCGGCGGCGAGCGCGCCGCCGTGATCTACACCCTGATCGGCTCTTGCAAACTCGGCGGCATTGATCCCCAGGCCTACCTGCACCATGTGCTGGGGCGCATTGCCGACCATCCCATCAACAGGATTGACGAGTTGCTGCCCTGGCGGGTGGCAGAGCGGCTCCGGCCTGCGTGGCAAGCGACCCAGCAAGCTCAGGACATGGCGCGCGCGGCTTGATGCGGGCCACGGCGTGTCCACCGATTTCGCTACAGTAGTCCCCAAGCATGACGGCCAAGCTGTACCGACTGCCAGGAGGCGCGAAGAAATCCGGGGCACAAACCACGGCCAACGCCAGCGCTGGCCTGCAGGCGTACCAGCTTCATGTCGAGCTCGAATGGGTCCGCCCCCGGGTCTGGCGCCGCCTCTTGGTGCCCACCACGATCGACCTCTCGCGCCTGCATGTCGCGCTCCTGTGGGGTACGGGCTGGCAAGGCGGACACCTGCATGAGTTCGTCTTTGCCGATGCTAATTACGGTCCGTTGGAGCCCGACTGGGACTTGCCCGAAGGCGTGATCGATGAGTCCACCGTCACGCTGGAAGAGGCGCTGGACGCGCGCAGGACGCGCGCAGGACGTTTCTCTATATCTACGACTTCGGGGACAACTGGCGCCACAAGGTCAAGGTGGAGAAAACCGTCACGCTGGGCGCGCCCTTGTCGCTTGCGCTGTGCCTGGCTGGAGAAAACGCCTGTCCGCCCGAGGACGTGGGCGGCGCGCCGGGCTACGAGGACTTCCTGCAAGCATTGGCCGATCCAGCCCACCCGGAGCACGACGAACTCAAGCAATGGATCGGCCGCCCGTTCGACCCTGCCGCATTCGACGTGGCCGAAATCAACCAGTGGCTCAACCACACAGAGTCTTGAATTTCAATATGGGTACTGGACGGACGGTTACCGAAGGCCTGGGTGTTCTAGCTGCCGGTTAATCGCCGCGGTACCGATATGGAGTTGCTCGGACTGCGCTTGCTGCACCGCCAGCCGCCAAAGTTGATGATCATTGACGAGGTCCATCACTTGTTGGCCGGTTCGGTTCGCGAGCAGCGTTAACTGCTGAACCAGCTTAAATTCATCAGCAATGAATTGCGTATGCCGATCGTGGCACTGGGCACCAGCGAGGCGCTTTATGCCATGCAAACTGATCCGCAGATTGCCTCCCGGTTCGAACCATTTTCCTTGCCGAAGTGGCGCGAAAGTCCGGAATTCCGGGAATTCGTGGTGAGCTTTGGCCGGCTGCTGCCCCTGGAAAAACCGTCGCCAATGGCAGGCAAGGCCGTCATCCAAAAACTCATGGGCTTAAGCAACGGGTTGACTGGCAAGGTCACGACTTTGCTGACGCAGGCCGCAGAGTTGGCGATCCGCCAGAAAACCGAATTCATCAGCGCTGAGCTGATTGACCAAGCGGCAGCCAACGGCATCTACAAACTGGCCCCATCGGAATCAGAAACGCAAGGCTTGTAAGGATGGGGGAGGAAGCGTCGTGCGCTCGAAATGGGAGGCCACCGACTGATTTGGTGACACATTGAAGGGGTTGGTGCCAAATGAAAGTTCAAAAGTGACAGATTGAAGGTAAACCGACACCGCGATGCCTAGCTTTGAGCAGTGCTTGCTTTTTGAATTCGGGGGAGTGGTGTGAATGAAGTTTTCTGTGTATGAATGTCGCTCCGGTGCGGATAACCCGCGAAAAAACGGAAGCGGCAACTTATATGGATGCCTCCCGGCAATCAAGAGCAATTTGCATTGTTTTGTGATCAAGTCGGCTGCAAACTTATATTCGGCCTTGCGTGTGGAATTTTTCAGTTTTCCTGATTGTTCCACTGGCCCTGATGCATATCCGCTGGCAAACACCTCATCTAGTCTTCGGGCTATCGATGCCCTTGTTGTCGCTCAGGTTTAGCTTGCCCCGGTCTGACCTATTTCACATCACATTGCGCCTTGCTGCCTCACTGCCTTTAACTGCATCACACCCTTTCCTTTGGTTGCTTGACGATTCAACCGACGGTGTCGCCGCATTACGCCAGCGGTCTGACGCTCACGTAGCTTTGACTGTAGTCCTGCTCTTTTGCCGTGACCGCCCAGATCGTTCTGGCCATTTTGGCCGCCTGCGCCACGCACACGACGTTGGTCGGCCGGCGGCTTTTGATCTGTTCGAGCCAGGGGCCGGGCTGCTTAGGCGGTGTTCGGAAAGTTTGATGCACGAATGCCAAAGAAAATTTTTCAGGGGGGAATGCATTTCTTGGCACAACCGCAGGCATTTTCTTTAAGCAGCACCGTGCTGTAATCCTTCGATTTTTCCAGCATGACCGATACACGTCACATCTTCTCCGATGCACAATGGCAAATCATTGAGCCGCAGCTGCCGCCTTGCAAAGGCCGTCTCGGAGGGGCGCAAAGAACCTTCCTCAATGCCCTGCTCTGGATGGCCAGCGCAGGCGCACCCTGGCGGGATCTTCCCGAGCGATTTGGCAATTGGAACGTGGTGTACCAGCGTTTCGCCTACTGGTGCAAAAAGGGGCATTTCGAGCGGTTTTTTCAAGGCGTGCAGCAGCCCGACCTGGAGGAGGTGATGGTGGATTCGACCTGCTGCCGGGCGCACCAGTCCTCGGCAGGCGCCCGCAAAATCAGCGGCCCGCAGGCCATCGGCATCACGCGCGGGGGCCTGAACACCAAAATCCACGCCGTCTGCGACGCCCTGGGCAACCCGCTGCGCTTTGTGTTGACGCCGGGGCAGCGCCACGACTCCAAACCCGTGCCTGAACTGCTCGAAGGCCTGCCGCCAGCCAAGGCAATTTTGGCAGACAAGGCCTACGATTCAGACAAGATTGTCCAAGCCGCGCAGGCCCAAGGCGTGGAGGTCATCATCCCGTCCAAAGCCAATCGCAAGCAACCGCGTGCGTTGGACAAGCACCGCTACAAGGCGCGCCACCTGATTGAAAATCTTTTCCAGCGCATGAAGGTCTTTCGTAGGGTTGCCACTCGTTATGACAAGCTCGACAGCCGGTTTTTGGGCTTTGTACACATCGCTGGCATGATGAAGTGGCTCCACTAAACTTTCCGAACACCGCCTAGTATGACTGAGCACACTGCGGGCGCCGTGAATCAATAAAGTGCGCAAATACGCATCTCCCCGTTTGGAGATCCCTTGCAACTTGACTTTCCCGCCCGTGCCCGTTTGTTTGGGAACCAACCCCAGCCAGGCACAGAACTCCCTTCCCGACTTGAACGCACGGGCCTCGCCCATGGTGGCGATGGCCGCCGTCGCCGTCAGCAGTCCCACCCCCGGTATTTGAGCGATGCGCTGCATTTGCCGGTCTTGCCCCAGTTGAAGTTGCAACCGCTTCTCGATAGCCTGCATGTCTACCTCAATGGCCTTGATGCGCAACACCTGCTCGCGCAGGCTATCGGCCACCATCTGCGGCAATGTGTCCGCCAGCGCGTCAAGCGTGGTCTCAATGTCGTTGAGCAGCGCATTTTTTCCTTTGGCAAACGTTGCTCCAAACTCATAGAGCAGTCCACGCAACGCATTGGTTTGCATGATCCGCATCTTCATCAACGCCTCGCGTTGGCGATGCAGCGTCAAGGTCGCCTGCTGGGCCGTGGTCTTTATCCCCACAAACTTCACCCCGGGCTGCTGCACTGCCAGCCAAATCGCACGCGCATCAGTCGCATCGGTTTTGTTGCCGCTGACAAACGGACGCACGATCTTGGCGTGCAGCAGCCGCACGCTGTGGCCTAGCGCACTCAACTCACGCGCCCAGTGGTGAGCGCCACCACACGCTTCAATGGCGATCAGGCATGCTGGCTTGTTGGCAAAGCGCTCCAGCACCTTGGCCCGCTTGAGCTGAACGTTGACGATCTCGCCCGTGTTCATCTCCACCGTGTGCATCTGAAACACCTGCTTGGCAATATCCAGACCGACCACCTGCAGGCCGTTCATGGTGCCGATCACTTGTCCAACGTTCATACCCGTATTACCATTCATGGTGGATCCTCTGTGGTGTTTGTGAAGACCGTGGTCTATCACGCCCTGGGCACTTTGATGCCGTATCCATCAGAGGATCCACCCCGCCAGCGAGGCTTTTCTTCCTGATCAACGGCTGCTCAATCTCAGCGCTCCAGTTCGCTTCCCTTTTAAAAAGGGGAGGCATCCATAGCATCTAGTCTGACACGGGGGGTTAATGGGCTAAAGGCAGTTCCAGCAGGAACTCTGCACCGGCGTCAATCTGGTTGCACACGCTCAGGACACCGCCATGGTGTTCCACGATGCCGTAGCTGATGGACAACCCCAGGCCGGTTCCCTTGCCCACGGGCTTGGTGGTGAAAAATGGATCAAAGACATGCGACAGGTGCTCAGGGGCAATGCCCGGGCCGTTGTCGCGAAGGTGCAGTCTCACGCAGTTTTCCACCACTTCTGTTTCTATCGAGACCAGTTTGTCCGCCTTGCCATGGGCTGCGGTGGCATCCTGGGCATTTTGCAGCAGGTTCATCAACACCTGCTGGAGCTGGCCGGCACTGCCCATGACCATCAAAGGCGGGCCGGGCTGCCACCGCATTTCGAAATCCGGCACAGCGCCTTTGCCGATCCAGTGAATGGCGCGCTTGATCACTTCGTTCAAATCGACGGGGATGCGGTCTTCCGGGTCCATCGCGGAGAAGCGCTTGAGGCTGTTGACGATGTCGGCGGTACGCTGCGCTCCTTCAAGCGTGCCTTCGATCAGCGAGGGCAGGTCGTCGAGTATGTGGTCGATGCGCAGTTTGCCGCGCAGGGCCTGCAGCTGCTCGGCGGGCTCGCCCGCATGCACTGCGGCCAGATAGGCGCGCAGGCGGTTGCTGTAGCGGCTCAGGGCATGGACGTTGCCCAGCACAAAACTGATCGGGTTGTTCAGCTCATGGGCGACGCCGGCTACCAGGCGGCCCAGCGAAGCCATTTTTTCGGAGTGCAGCAGTTGCTGCTGGGCACGCTTGAGAGCTTCATGGGCGCTGCGCAGTTCATGGTAGGCACGCTTGATCTCGGCGGTAGGGCGGGCGACAAACACCGTGCCGACGCGGCGCCCGCTGGCGGCCACGCGGGGCGTGCAGTTGGCATCGACCGGCACGCTCTGGCGCTGCGCGTCGAACAGGTTCAGCTCCAGCCCTTCGCCACGGCGCGCCGGGTTGGTGTTGCCCAGTACGGTGCGCGCCCGCTCGACGCTGAGCGGGTCCGCCAGCAGTTCATACAACGAGGTGCCGTGCAGTTCGGCATCGGTGCGGCCGACCAGCTCACACAGCGCGGCATTGGTTTCCTCGATCACACCGCGCTCGTTGCACACCAGCAGCACGTCGGACATGGCCGACAGCACGCTGAAGATGAACTGCTGGGATTGCTCCAGCTCTGCGTTTTTCTTCTCCAGCTCGATCTCGTCATCAATCAGCTGTGAATACACCTCGTCCATTTTCTGGATGACATCCACCCAGGTGGATTCGTCGATGCCCTCCAAAGCGCTGGCCGGCATCAACTCTTGCGGCAGGCTGCCCAGAGAGACGGGCGCCTGCTGGAGTGGACTGGTGTCGGGCATGTGCGGCAGCAGGAAGTGAGTGGGCGCTCAATGCACCGTGCAGACCATGCAGGGGTCAAACGAGCGCACGATGTGCTGCACCGAAACCGGCGTGAGTTCGCCCGGCTGCACCAGGGCGCCTTGCAGCGCCTGCTCCAGCGCGCCGGGCGTTCCAGCCTTATCGCGGGGTGAAAAATTCCAGGTCGTCGGGGCGACGATCTGGTAGTTGGCAATCAGGCCCCGGCTGGCCACCACCCAGTGGCCCAGACTGCCGCGCGCCGCTTCGCTCAGGCCCACGCCCACGCCTTCGGTCAACGCCGGGCTGGGCAGGCAATAAGGCGCCTGGGGTTGCAGTTGCCCCAGCCATTTTTCCATCAGGGGCAGCACGCGGGCCAGCTCCAGCGCACGGGCCAGGACGCGGGTAAAAACCGTGCCGCCGTGGCGCTGCACGGCATCGAGCACCAGCGGATGGGCCGATGCCAGCTGCCGGGCAATGGCACCGGTTTCGATCACCTGACCGGCCAGGCGGGGCGCCTTGTTCCAGGTGTAGGCCTCGGGCTTGTCCGCCTCCGGCAGGGTGATGCCTTCGAGCGGATGGCGCGGACCGGCGGCATCGGACAGCCAGGCATGGGTGGCATCTTCGCGAATGGCGCTTGCATCGAGCGGCGTGAGGCGGGCGGTGTCGGCGTGCCAGACACCGCTGGCAAATTCAAAATGGCCCTCGGGCTGCGGATAGGCGCCGTAACTCAGGTAACGGCCCGGCCCCTGTCCCAGGCTGCAAAGGCCCAGGCTTTGCACCATGCTCAGAAACAGGCGGAAATCGCCGCGCCACGGGTCTTGGGCGTGCCAGGTCCATAACGCCTGTTCGCTGTCCAGACTGGAGACCAGTTCGAGCGGCGCGGCGAACAACTGGCGCTCCAGAAAACTGCGGAATTCGCGCACCTTGGCCAGCAGGCGAATGCGCTCGGCGGCCTCGACCGGACGCGTCGAGCCGCCCGGCTCGATGCTTTGCGTGTGCGGCCATTTTCCGGCCAGCGTGCCCATGAGCGTGAACCAGCGCTGGCGCGCCGCCGTCGCCGCGCGTGTCTGCTCGCCGGTTTGCGGGTCAAAACGGCGCACGGCCTCGGCATGCCACGCCTGATGGGCGTACACCGGACGCGTGAAGTCGGGCATGAAGAACAGGTAAAAGTGCGTCAGGTGGTCGGCCAGGTTTTCAGTCGCCAGGATCACGTTGGTGACGTGCTGCCCGTTGGCCGGTGGCTGGATGCCGCCCAGATCGGCCAGCGCCCGCGCGCAAGCGACGGACTGGGACACCGAGCAGATGCCGCAGATGCGCGGCACATAGACCAGCGCATCGTGCGGTTTTTTACCCTGCAAAATCTGCTCGAAACCCCGGTACATCGGGGCATTGACGTGGGCGCGAGTGACGCGCCCATCCTCAATGTCGAGCGAGACTTCCAGGTCGCCCTCGACGCGGTTGAAGGGGCCGACAAGCAGGCGGGTCATGGCGGGCACTTCATTTCAGACGGGTTTTGCGGGCCACCGGCGCGACCACCAGATGGTCGGCCACGGCATTGAGCTTGACCCGCCGGGGGGTGGCGGATTTGGACAGCGAGGCCAGGGCCACGAACCAGGCCTTGGGCATGTCGGTGGGCAGGCCAATCGGGATGCCCGCAAACTTGGGGGTTTCATGAAAGGCATGGCCAGGCTCCTGAAAACCCGGCTCGGTGCAGGCAATGCAGGCATAGCCGCCGCGTGTGCAGGAGCCTTCGCCGTTCCACAGCCGGGTGTTGCAGTCGGCATGGACCTGCGTGCCCTTGCAGCCCATGTTTTCCATCATGCAGCCCAGGTCGGAAGGTTTCTCGGCGCTGGCCTTGTATTCGTAATACTCGTTGCGGGTGCAGCCGTGATGCACCAGCTGGTCGGCATAAAAACGTGGCCGCCCCAGCGTGTCCAGGTCGGCTTCGCCCAGCGTGTCGTCGGCCAGGGCCATCAGGCTGTCAATCACCCAGCCCGGATGGGTGGGGCAACCGGCAATGTTGATGACCGGCAAGCCGCTGCCAGCGCGAAACTCGCTGCCCAGCAAGCCGCCCGGCCGGTCGTCCTCGTACTTAAGGCCGCAGGCATCGGTCGGGTTGCTGCCTCCGGCGGTGATGCCGCCCCAGGCCGCGCAGCTGCCGACCGCCACCACATGCCGCGCCTGCGCCGCCAGCTGCCGGACCCAGTCGATCATGGCCACGCCGGTGCCTGCCAGCACATGAAAACGGCCGGTGCCCTGCGGGCCGCGCAGCAACGAGCCTTCGATGCACAGCGCATCCAGACGTATCTGTCCGGCCAGAATGCCCGCCAGCAAAGCGGTCAGCTCGTGGCCGCTTTCGAGCGACAGGGACGGATGCCACAGCAGATGAATCCTGGCATCGCGCAACTGGCCATGAAAATCCGTGGTGTCGGCGCACAGCAGCGACATGCTGCAGCCGCCGCAGCCGCCTGACTGCAGCCACAGCACATTGAAGGCCGGGCGCGGTGAAAAAGAAGAGAGTGTCATCGTTTAGCCTTCCAGGCCGAAGCGGGCCATTTTGCCGCGCAGGCCGACGCGTGACAAACCCAGCTCCTTGGCCGCATGGGTCTTGTTCCAGCGGTGGCGCAGCAGGGTTTCCCTAAGCACCATGGTTTCAATCGCGTCGAGCCGCTCGCTCAGGGTGCCGGTGCTTGGTAGCGGCAGTGCCTGGCCTGATGCCGGGCTTCCGGTCGCCAGACCGGCATGGCCGTGCAATACCCGCAATGAGAAAGTCTGCGCCTGCACCTCGTCGCCGTCGCTCAGGGCCACGGCACGGGCAATCTCGTTGCGCAGTTCGCGGATATTGCCCGGCCACGGGTAGCCCATCAGGCAGGCAATGGCTTCGTCGTTCAGCACGGCGCCCGGCCGTCCCAGCTCGGCACCCACTTCACGCACCAAACGCCGGGCAATCGGTGCGATGTCGCCCGCACGCTCACGCAGCGGCGGCACGGTGATCGACACCCCCGCCAAGCGGTAGTACAGGTCTTTGCGAAACAGGCCTTCATGCACCCGCTGCTCCAGATCGCGGTGGGTGGCGGCAATCACCCGGACATTGACCGGCACCGGGCGCGGCGCGCCCACCGGACGCACTTCGCCTTCTTGCAGCACCCGCAACACCCGCACCTGAAAAGCCGGGGAGGTCTCGCCGATTTCATCCAGAAACACCGTGCCGCCATGGGCGCGCTGAAACAGTCCGGGCCGGTCTTCGTAAGCCCCGGTAAACGCCCCGCGCTTGTGGCCAAAGAGTTCGGACTCCAGCAGGCTGTCGGGAATGGCGGCGCAGTTTTCGACGACAAACGGCCCGCCGCCGCGCGGGCTGGCGTAATGAATGGCGCGGGCGATCAACTCCTTGCCGCTGCCTGATTCACCCAGCACCAGCACGCTCAGGTCGTAGCGGGCCACGCGCTCGGCCATGCTGCAGACGGCATTGAGCGGGCTGTTCGAGCCGCGCTCGATGCGGTCAAAGTCAAACATGCTGCGGACATGGGCCAGCTTGTGGGCCACCCGCTGGCGCAGCACCGGCGTGCTGGTGCGCATGTCCAGGTCCATCCGGTTCATGCTGCGCTGCAGGGTTTGCGCCTCGGCGGCGGTCCGCACCGTTTGCAGCAGGTGGTCGGGCACCCAGGGTTTCAAGATGTACTGGTAGATGCCCGCGTCGTTGATGCCGGCGATGATGTCCTCGGTGTCGGTGTAGCCGGAAATCACGATGCGCACCGTGTCCGGCCAGCGTTCGCGCACTTCCTTCAAAAAGGCGACGCCGCTCAGGCCGGGCATGCGCTGGTCGCACAGGATCACGCTGACCGCATGGCGCTCCATCTGGGCGCGTGCTTCATCGGCGTTGCTGGCCGTGTGTACGGTGAAGTCTTCATCCAGCGTGCGCCGCATGGCCGATTGCGAATGCACTTCGTCATCCACCACCAGCACATGGGGCAAGGCTTCAAGTGGGTTCATGCGCGGTGAAGGGCCAGGTGCCGGGGCGTCCAGGCATGGGCCAGTTTGTGGACAAAATGGTAGCGCGCCACATGGTAGCTGGGGTCAAAACCGTAGAAGTTTCGGTGCATTCGGGACAATTCTTCCTGGCGGTAAGCCGCCAAAGGCCGCGCCGCTTCGTCGCGGGCGCGTTGTTCCTGCTTGCGCAACAACCGTTCCGGCAAATTGTAGGTGCTGGCCAGCGCCTGCGCCTGCGCCTGCACCTGGGCCTCAAAGGCTGCCACCGTGCCATCCAGGCAGCGGTCGATCAGGCCCATTTTCAGGGCCATGGGCGCCGACACCGGCAGGCGCTGCTGCATCAGGTGCTGCGCCGCCTGCTGCCCGAGCCGCCGGGGCAGCAGGTAGGTCCAGTATTCCGAGCCATACAGGTTGCCCATGTTCTTGTAATGCGGATTGAGCAGCACGCCCTGGTGCGCCCAGACCTTGTCGGCTGCCAGCGCCAGGAAGGCGCCGCCCGCACCGGCATTGCCGCGCAGCACGGCCACGGTGAGGCGGTCGGTCGTGGTGATCAACGCGTGGGCCACGTCGTTCATGGCGTTGATGTTGTTCCAGGACGCATCGGCGGCGCTGCCCGCACCGTCCTCGCCCAGGCCATAGGCTGCGGCCTCAATGCAATTGAGGTGGATGCCATTGCTGAAAAAATCCTGTCCGCCCAGCAAGAGCAGGACTTTGAGCGGCTTGTGCCGGATCTCTCGTAGTGCTGCGAGCAGCGCCTTGCATTGCCGTGAGGACATGGCCCCGTTGTAAAAGTCAAAGGACAAGCTGCCGACGCGGGCCTCCGGCGGGCCGGACTCGGTGTAATGCAGCTCAGACCATTCGGCCCGGTCACGCTCCAGTGCCACGGCCCGCTCCGGCAGTGCCGCGCACAGGGCGGGCAAGGCCATCGTGGTGGGCAGCTTGAACCGGGGCGCGGTCAATTCCTCCGAAGAATCGGTGGTGCCGCCCGCCGCCCAAGCCTCGTCCAGCAGGCAGGCCTGACCGATCCAGACGCCGCCGTCCACCGTTGCGCGCAGCACGGCCCCGTCGCGCTGCGCCAGCAGGGTGCCAGGCGGCACAGCGCCGAAGGATTGCATCGAATGCCCGGTGGCGGCATGACCGTCCCACAGGCGGCAGGGCAGGTCGAACAACTGGTCCACCACGCCGGGCTGGCCGTCGGCGCTGTGCAGCCGGGCCAGCACCTGCGCGGTGGTGTGCCGGGTCCAGTCAATGGCGCGATCCGCCTGCCGCACCAAAGGACGCCAGCGGGCCGGTGCCAACGGGGCTGGGGCGCTGAGGGTTTCGGTGCCGGTCAGCATGAATTGGCGCACGGCCTGCAGCACGGCCACTTCGGCGGCGTCGGCCACCTCATGGCGGTAAATACTGCCTTTGGGCGCGTCGCGCATCGTAAATTCTGCGCTGGCCCACACCGGCCCGGCATCGTAGTCAGCGGTGGCCTGCAAGACGGTGACGCCCCAGCGCGGGGCACCGTCAAGCAGCGCCCAGTCCAGCGCACTGGGCCCCTGGTCGCCCGGCGGTCCGGGGTGCAGCACCAGGCACAGGTACCGGCGCCACACGCTCTGAGGAATGCGGCGCTTCAGAAAAGGCGCCAGCAGCAGATCGGGCTTGAAAAGCGCTACCGCCTCTTCGGTCACGGTGTCGGAAATATCCAGCTCCACGGACACCTCGTGGCCTTGGGCTTTGAGCGCCACCATCAGGCGCTGGCTCAGGCTGTTGAAGCTGTGGCACAGCAGCAAGATGCGCAGGGGTGAAGGTGCTGTCATGGTCTTAAGCCGTCCATCAGCTTGGCTGCAGATTTTCGCCCCTGGTACAGGGCAATCTTGGTTTCCAGGGCGTTGATGGCCACGAGAAAATCGGCATCGGTCGTGGCTTTCAACAGGGGGTCCAGCACCGTCATCAGGTCGGGTCCGAAATACGGCGCCAGCCGAACGATGGCTTCACGCCGCAAGGCGCTCCGGCGGGCCGGTGGGGCGTTGGGGTCCGTCATCGGTTGCGGGCTGGCGCTGGCTGACGGGGTCGCCTCCAGGGCTGGGGCGCATGCATTCTGGCCCGCAGACGATTTTTCAGCATCAAAAATGCCTCTGGCGCAAGATGCATCAGTGCTGACAACTATTAATTCAGTAGCGAAAAAGGCTGGATTCAGAGTGTGCCGTGATGGCCCGTCGGGCTGATGGCGCGCTAGGGAGAGGGGCTTGTCAGGCGGCGCAGAAGGCGCTGCCGGGTGTTTGGGCGGCAAGGCCGCTACCGTGATCGGTTCAACCAGTCCCACCGCCAGCAGGGTTTTCATGGCTGGCGCCAGGTCGCGCCTTAGCTTGCGCTGCAAAGCCGCCAGCGAATCGCTGCCGTTGATAAGGATCAGGGTGGCGCGGGCGCTGGCATCGAGTCCGCCCGTGCGCATTTTCAACGCGTCCAAGCCTTTGATGGACTTTTTATAGACGTCATCCGGGGTTGTCTCCATCAGGCGGGCTCGTGTCAGCAGATGCGCGGCAACTGCTCGCCGCTCAGCCAGTCCACCACGCGCCGCCCGCCGAAGCGGGTGTTCATCTGCACAAAATGGTGCGCGTCTTCAATCACCACGCCAATGCGGGTGGCAGCCTTGCCTTGCGGATGCGCCCGCATGGCGGCCAGCACGGCCTCGGCGGCTTCGGGCGCACAGACGGCGATGAGCTTGCCTTCGTTGGCGATATACAGCGGGTCCAGACCCAGCAGTTCGCAGGCCGCATCCACCTGGCGCAGCACGGGAATGCGCGATTCTTCGAGCATCATGCCGACGCGCGACTGCCGCGCCACTTCATTGAGCGTGGTGGCCAGCCCGCCACGGGTCGGGTCACGCAGCACGCGCACGCCGCCCGGCGCAGCGGCCAGCATGGCGGCCACCAGCGTGTGCAGGGCGGCAGTGTCGGATTGAATCGTGGTTTCAAACTCCAGCGACTCGCGCTGCGACAGCACCGCCACGCCATGCTCGCCAATCGTGCCCGAGAGCAGCACCACGTCGCCGGGCCTCGCGTTGCTGCCCGCAATGTCCACGCCGGGCGCGACCACGCCCAAGCCCGTGGTGCTGATGAACACGCCGTCGCCCTTGCCGCGCTCGACCACCTTGGTGTCGCCGGTGACGATGGGCACGCCCGCTTCACGCGCCGCCTGCGCCATCGACTCGACGATGCGCTTCAAATCCGCCAAGGGAAAGCCTTCTTCGAGGATGAAGCTGGCCGTCAGGTACAGCGGCACCGCGCCCGACATGGCCACGTCGTTGACCGTGCCATGCACGCTCAGGCAGCCCACGTCGCCGCCCGGAAAAAACAGTGGCGACACCACATGGCCGTCAGTCGCCAGCACCAGCCGCGCGCCTGGCGGCAGCGGCGGCGGGGCGAACACCGCGCCGTCATTGCCCTGGCGCAGGAATTCATTGTCGAAAGCGGCCAGAAACAACTCCTCGATCAGCTGGGCGGCAGCGCGCCCGCCCGCGCCGTGGCCCATGTCGATGCGGCCGTGGCGAATGTCCAGCGGCCGGATGTAATCTTTTTTAACGGCGCTCATGCGGCCTCCACCACCACCGGAATATCCCGGAAACGGCCATAGGAATAGTGGGCGGCGCAGGCTCCTTCGCTGGACACCATGCACGAGCCGACCGGATTTTCCGGCGTGCAGACGGTGCCGAAAATCTTGCAGTCGGTGGGTTTTTTGACGCCGCGCAAAATCGCGCCGCACTCGCAGGCCTTGTTGTCGGCCACCGGCTGGTAGCGCAGGTCAAAGCGCCGTTCGGCATCAAACCGGGCGTAGGCAGGCCGGATTTTCAGCGCGCTGTAGGGCACTTCACCCAAGCCGCGCCATTCAAACGTCGGGCGCAGCTCGAAAATCTCGGACACCAGCGCCTGGGCGTTCTGGTTGCCGTGGCGCGTGACCACTCTTGAAAATTCGTTCTCGACTTGCGCCCGCCCTTCATTGACTTGCCGCACCAGCATCAAGATGGCCTGCATCACGTCCAGCGGCTCAAAACCGGCAATGACCACGGGTTTTCGGTATTCCTCGGAAAAGTGTTCATACGGCTCGGAGCCGATCACGATGCTGACGTGGGCCGGGCCGATGAAGCCATGAATCGGCACGGTGCCGTACTGGCGCACTTCGGGCGACTCCAGAATATGCGTGATGGCCGAGGGGGTAAGCACATGGCAGCACATCACGCTGAAATTTTGCAGTTGCTCCCGGTGCGCGTCACGAATCGCCAGCGCGGTCGGCGGCGTGGTGGTTTCAAAGCCGATGGCAAAAAAGACGACTTCACGTTCGGTATTCTTCCGGGCGATTTCCAGCGCATCAGCCGCTGAATAGACCATGCGGATGTCGCCGCCACGGGCCTTGGCCTTGACCAGCGACATGCCGTTGGACGCGGGCACCCGCATGGTGTCGCCGTAGGTGCAGACAATCACCCCAAATTCCAGCGCCAGCTTGATGGCCAGGTCAACGCGGCCAATCGGCAGCACGCACACCGGGCAGCCCGGCCCATGCACCATGCGCACATTGGGCGGCAGCATTTCGGCAATGCCGTAGCGTGAAATCGCGTGAGTGTGGCCGCCGCAAAACTCCATGAAGCTGTACTGCCGGCCGGGTTGCACTTCCTGGGCCAGCCGCTCGCCGATTTTCCGGGCAATGTCGCCATCGCGGAATTCATCAATGTATTTCATGCCGGGGCCTTCTGGGTGGGTGAAACATCGTTGGCTTCGGCCTGCATCAGTTCACCGAACATGGCGAGGGTGAGGGCCGCTTCTTCGGGGTCGATCTTGCCGATGGCGTGACCGACATGGACGATGACGTAGTCGTCCACACGGGCGTCGTCGATCAGGGCAACGGAGATGGTCTTGCGGATGCCGCCGAGGTTGACGATGGCTTTTTCGCCAGGCAGCAGCTCTACGAGCCGGGCAGGAATGGCTAGGCACATGGCAGGCTTTCAGGAAGGGTGAGGGGACGTTGGAGATTGACCGGAGCGGCCAGCCCTTTCAGCTGCTGCGCCACGATCCAGGCCTGGCCCAGCGCCAGTCCGGCGTCGCCGCAAGGCGTGGTCTGCGGCCTGCAGACACGCAGGCCGTGGCTTTCCAGTCGGCGAGTAACTTCGCGCGCAAGGATGGCGTTCATGAAGCAGCCGCCGCCCAGGCAGACGGTGCGGCATCCGACCCGACGGGCGGCGTGGGCGGCCCAGTCGGCCAGCGCGTGAGCCAGCGTCAGGTGGAACCAGGCGGCTGCGGCGGCGCTTCGCTCGGGCGTGTCCGGCCAGTCCAGCAGGGTGGCGATCAAGGGGCGCAGATCGAGCACGTCGGTGTCGGCCTGAAGGACGAGGGCGGCGGGCGCGTCTGCCGTTGCGGGGTCCGCTGGCGCGTGGACCGTGAGCCAGCGGGCGGCGTGTTGCTCCAGCGCGATGGCGGCTTCGGCTTCGGTCTGTTCGAGCAGGTGCAGGCCCAAGGCGGCGGCGGCGGCATCGAACCAGCGTCCGGCGCTGGTGCCAGTTGGGCAGTTCAGCTTGGCGTCCAACATGCGCTGAATCATCCGGGCCGGGGCCGCACCCACCTGCGCCGCTAGGTGCGGCACGATCTCGGCGCTGCGTCCCATGGCATGCAGCGCTGAAGCCAGCATGCGCCACGGGGCGAGCGCCGCCGCATCTCCGCCCGGCAAGGCCAGCGGCCACAGGTGGCCCAGCCGCTCCCAGCCGCCGGGCGCGACCCGGAGCAGCTCGCCACCCCAAGCTGTTCCGTCGCTGCCCAAGCCCACGCCGTCCAGCGCCAGCCCGATGACCGGTTCGCGCAAACCATGCTCGGCCATGACCGCGCCGATGTGGGCGTGGTGGTGCTGCACGCCGATGGCGGGGATGTGCCATTCCTCGGCCAGCGCCAGGGCCAGCCGGGTGCTGAAGAAATCGGGGTGCAGGTCGTGGGCAATGGCGGCTATCGGCTGGGTTGCGCGGGCGGCCAGCGCACGCGCCGAAGCTTCCAGCGCACGGCAAGCCTGCGCATCGCGCAGGTCGCCGTGCAGGGCGGACCCGTGGGCGGTGCCGTCGGCATCCAGCAGGCAGGCGGTGTTTTTCAGCCAGGCACCGACGGCCAGCACGGGGCGGGCGGTTGGCGGTGTGATCGAAACGGTTGCGCTTTGCATCAAAACCCCGTTAATGGCCGTGCGCCACGCGCCATGCGCCGGTGGCGGGCATCGTCTCTTGGCGCGGTTTGCGTGAACTCATGCGGCGGCGCGCGCGGTGGCCAGTTCGGCTTCGAGCGCGGCGATGCGCTGGCGCAGGGCGGTTTCGGTTGCGCCGGGGGCGTCGCTGGCGTTGTGGCCGCTGGCGTGGGCGTGGGCGTGCTGCCAGTCCAGCGCGTGCTCCAGCCAGTGCAGCCAGTCATCCATGCCCGCGCCGGTGGTGGCCGAGAGCTGGATGATCTCGATGCTGGGGTTGACGCGCCGGGCAAAGTCAATGCAGCGCTGCACGTCAAACTGCAGGTGCGGCAGCAGGTCGGTTTTGTTGAGAATCATCAGCCGGGCGGCGGCGAACATGTCGGGGTACTTGAGCGGCTTGTCCTCGCCTTCGGTGACGGACAGGATGGCGACTTTGGCCGCTTCGCCCAAGTCCCAGGCGGCGGGGCAAACCAGGTTGCCGACGTTTTCGATGAACAGCAGGCTGTGCCCGTCGCCGTGATGCGGGGCGTGGTCGTGATGGTCTGAATGGCCGTGCGCGGGCCCATGCCCGTGATCGTGCGAATGCAGTTGTGCAAACGCCTCGGCCACCATGGGCGCGTCCAGGTGGCAGCCCTTGCCGGTGTTGACCTGAATCGCCGGGGCGCCGGTGGCGCGGATGCGGTCGGCATCAAAACTGGTTTGCTGGTCGCCTTCGATGACCGACACGCCCAGGCCGGGGTGGCGCTGCTTCAGGGCTTCAATGGTGGCGCACAGCAGCGTGGTCTTGCCCGAACCGGGGCTGGACACCAGGTTCAGGGCGGTGACGCCGTGGGCCTCGAAATGCAGCCGGTTTTGCCGGGCTATGCGGTTGTTTTCACCGAGGATGTCGGTTTCGAGCTTGATGGCGCGCTCCTGGCTCATGCCCGGCACCGAGACACGGGCAGCGCCCGCGCCGAAATGCAGGTCGCCGGTCTGCGCGTTGACTTGCGCGCCGGAGCTGCCGGGCGTGGCAGGCGAATGCGCCGGGGCAGGCCGTGCCTCAGGGGCATGGTTATGGCTGTGGGGATGATGAGGCGCGTGGATTTTCTCGCCGCTGTCGGCGCAACCGCAGATGACACACATGATTTTTTCCTTTATTCGTCGGCTACCAACATATCAATGACGCGCAATTCTGTACCGCCCGTGGGCTGCAACTGGTAACTACCGCAGTGTAGGCACGCCATGCCGCGTTCAGCCAGCGGTACGGTCTGGCTGCAGCCCAGGCACCAGGCCTGACCCTCGGGCGTTTCAAACTCCAGGCGCGCACCGGCCAGATGTGTGCCGGGCGCTATCGCCTGCAGCGCAAACCGCAGCGCACGCAGTTCGACGCCGGCCAGTTTGCCCACTTCCAGGCGCAACACTGTCACGCGCTGAAAGCCCTCGCGCCGGGCGCTGTCTTCCACCAGTTTGAGGATGCCCCCGGCCAGGCTGGCTTCATGCATACAGGTTCTCTTGTAAAAAATGATGCTGCGGCAGGTCAAACCTGACGCAGGGGTCAAAAGCCGTCATTAAAGCCCGGATGCGCTGTTCCACAGCGGGCGTGATGTCTGATGGCAGCGCTTCGAGCACCTGCGCGACGGTCCCCTCGGGGTGAAAATTCCATTCCGTGGGCGCCAGCACGCGGCAAGCCTGGACGTGGGCTTCAGTGCCGTGGCCGTCGATCTGGATGACGTGGATCAACAGGCCACGCGCCATTTCCACCCAGGCCAGACCTTCGTTCTTGCCTGTGCAGACGCTGCCCGCCTGCAGCCACTGTAAGCCGCTGCGCCGGGGTTCATCAGGCAGGCACAGGCGAACCAGTTCTGCCAGCCGCGTACCCAGACACAACCAAGGCGTGTCGAAACGCTCGGGGTCGGGCTGGTTCAGGCGCGTCCAGGGGCCGGTTTCGGCGCATTGCTGATGCCAGACCGGCTGCCGACTGAACGACGGGTTGCGCTGCAACTGGTCCGCCAGTTCCCGCAAATCCTGCTCGCTGGCATGCACCCGCAGGGCACGCAGGCCGGGCAGGGGCGTAGCCGCCGCCATGCGGGCGTTTTGCAGCAGTTCAGGCAGCCAGCCGGGCGTGCTGGCGCACCAGTGGCGCATCCAGTCCTGAGGCTCGCGCTCCCAGTGGCCTATCCATTCGCTGGCCGGTCCACCGAGCAGGTGCTGGCCGAGCCAGTCGGTGGCATCGGAAAAGTCCTCCAGCGCTGCCGCAGAGAGACCCGACGCCACGGGACAGGCCCGCAGCGCCTGGTGGGCCGCCGCCTGCGCACTGGCGCGGGCCTCGGCGCTGGCGGCCAATTGCAGCGGCCAGTCCAGGCAGATGCGGCGCAGATGCTCCTGCCGCGTTTCGGTTTGCAGGCGGCGGCGGGCGGCGGCGTCCAGAGGAACGGCCTGGCCGCGCGCGGCCTGAATCGCCAGCGTGGCGCACAGCCGATGGGCATGGCCGCATAGGTTGAACAGGCTGGCCAGAAGATCGGGCACGCTGGCCAGCGGTTTCCCGTGCGTGAGCCGGTCGGCCCAGTCGGGCCGGGTGCTGGTCAGGTTGAAGGGGCGGGGCAGTCCGGGGCTAACTTTCAAGCTGCCGCCAAACGGCTCCGGCATGTGGTCAGCCATGCCGATTCCCTTCATGCCGCTGTCCGCTCGCGGGCATAGCGGGTACGGCAGACACACTGCTGCGGCCAAACAGAAACGCCCGCCGTGCCGGGACCGGCGCAGCGTGGGCCGCCGGGGTGCCGGGGATGGCCGTTGGAGTGAGGGGCACGGGCGCAGGCACGGGTTGGCGCAAGGTGTCCAGCACCGCCTGCGCCGCGTCCAGCGCGGCCTGATGGCTGTCAAACTCAAAAACCGGCGAAAAGAGGGAACACGATGCGTAGCTGCCAAAACCGTTCTCATAAGCACCGATGAACTCGAAACACTCGGGCCCGACATAACGCGGCAGTTTGCAGCCCACAGCGTCCGACTGGTGTTGCGGCTGGAGCGGCAGCCAGACCAGGTTCATGAACCAGGGCGTGATCAGCACGCCCACCGCCGCCGCGAAGGCTGAATCGGGTTCATCCGTGTCAAGTGCGGCAGCCGACTGAACCGCTTCAAACCCCACGGCCTGCACCCGGATTTTCGGGTTCAGCAGGGGAATGCCTTCCATCCGCGTCTCGGCAATGTGCCGGTACAGGGCCGTCAGCGCATTCACCCGCGCAGGGAGAAGGGCCGTGTCAGCGCAACTCATGGCTCAGGCCTCGCCGCTATCGACCAGCACCATGAACTGATCGGCCTCGCCGTCGCAGACCGGGCAGCGCCAGTGCGCGGGCAGGTCGGTAAAGGCAGTGCCGGGTTCGATCTGCCAGATGTCGTCGCCCAGCGCCGGGTCATAGACCCACCAGCAAATCTTGCACTCCAGCCGTGCCGAGGCTGCCAGCTTGTGCCGGTCGCCCAGGTAGCTGCCTTCAAAGTGCGTTGCGCCGGCGGAGTTCATGCGCTTTCTACCCATTCCAGCACTTCCTTGAGCCGCTCGTAGGAATCTTCCAAGTCTTCCTTGGCGGCTTGCGCCACATCGGGCAGTTCGGTCACTTCAACGGTGTTCAGAATGACCAGGTCCTGCGAGTTGTAATACACCACGCGCCAGGTGTTGGGCATGCAGGTGTTGGTGATGCGGCAGTTGCCGTAGCCGCGCGACAAAATCAAGACGCGCCCGGTGCCCAGATGGTGGTCCATGAAACCTATGTCTTCGACCGACATGGGCAGCAGCGTCAGGTTGACCACGTAGGCGGCTTGGCCGGGTTGCCACTGTTTCCACTGGTCTTCGATTTCCGACAGCAGCAGCGGGGCATTTTGCACATTGGGTGGCAGCGCGCCCTGCCAGCGCGGCACGGCCTCCCAGATGTCCTGCCGGGCGGTGTCCTTGAGGGCTTGCGGCACATAGCCCAGCTCAAGAATGTCGGACACCACGCGCCCGCCGACGGTTTGCACCACCCGCCAGACGCCCGCAAAGACCGATTCCTGCACCCGCAATTCAAATGAATTGTCGCCTGCTCTGCTGACCAGCGCGCTGACTTCGCCTTCGCCCAGCACGGTATTGATGAGCTTGAGGTCAGCTTGCGGCAGCCCGTCCAGACTGACGCTGCGGTTTTCACCCGTTTGCACCGCATCGCCCAGCTGGACCAGGGCTTCGCGCAGCGCGGCACAACCGCGCACCAGGCTCACCACTTCGTCGAGTTCGGGCAGGATGGGCGCGCGGAAGGTTTCCATGCCCTGGGGCATCGGCATGTAGTCCAGCACGTCTTCTTCTGCCTGGCTGCCCGGCCCGATGGTTCGGACGGGAATGGGAAAGTCTTTCATGGGGTGGACCTCGATGTTCAGTGGCAGGAAGAATCGGTGGCAGCATTGACGCTCACCACCGGAATGCCGATGGTCGGCGCCCGGGAAATCGGCATGGCCAAGGCTCGCTCGACTTCGTTCAGGTACATATCCCAGTCGTGCATGCCGGGCAGTGTGGTGACGTACTGGCCATCGCGCAAGAACAGCAGGGTCGGCCAGCGGTTCGAGCCGTAGCGCCGTGCCAGCAGTTCTTCTTTCTGGCGCGGAACCACCGCGATTTCAAACGGGCGCGAGGCCGAGCGGCGCAGCTCGGGCAAGACCACCGCCACATCCTGCCCTTCAGGAAAGCGCACGGCATCGCCCGCCAGCAGCACCACGCGGTCGCCGCCCAGCGCGGCCCAGTCGCTGACGCTTTTTTCATCGACCCAGGTCGCGCCGCAGTCGCTGACCAGCCGCTGCACCAGCGCAGATTCTTCGGCTACGGCTTTGGGGGGCTGGACAGGCAGCTTGACGAGGGATTCGGAACCGGAGGTTTCGGTGTTCATGGGGAATTCTCCAAAAGAGTTAATGCATGCCGCCGGACAGCGCCAGCAGTTGCTCCCGGCTCATGCGGGAAGGCAGATCGAAGGACGCGGCCTCGTGCGAGGGCGGCGTGCCGGTTTCGTAGCCCCGCATGACGGCTGCGAGCAGGTCCAGCGTGGCATTGATTTCCTGCGCGCGCTGGCTGCTGATGATTTCCTGCGCGCTGTCCAAAAAAACCAGCACCCAGTCGCCCAGCGCCACCGTGCCGACCAGCGCGGTGCGGATTCGGCGCAGCTCGCTGCGGCCGTGGCAGCGGGCATGGCCGGGTTCAAGCGACAGCACTTGCATGGGGATTCCGATACACATGGGCGGCCTCAGGCGGTTTGCGGGGTGGGGAAAAAGCGCTCGTCGCCCGAGCGGCAGGCCAGCGCTTCTGACGGGCGCTCGCCTTCGTAGCGCAGCAGGTCGAGTTCGCCGAATGTCACCGCCTCCTGCGCGCTCAGGGGCCGGGTGCGCAGCGTGGGCCGGGCGCCCCATTCGCGCAGCGTCGCCAGGCCGTGGGCCAGTGCGTCTTCCAGTGCGAGTTTGATGCGGGGCCGCAGGCTGCCGCCGTAATCTTCCAGGTACTCGGGCTGGCAGCCGATCAGCAGGACTTTTTGCGGGTATTGCTCGGTCAGCAGCGCCAGGGCCAGCACTTCCTGAAAGCCGGTCTGGTGCAGGCTCATTTTCTTGGCGCCCATGAAGCGGGGCACATCGTCGTTTTCGATCAGCTTCAAAGTGCCGGGTTCCAGGCCGTAATCGATGGCATCAAAAATCAGCAGGTGCGAGGCCGACTGCACATGCTGGATCAGGTACAGGCCCTGCGTGCCGCCGTCAATCAGGCTGACATGCGGGGCAAATTCATAGCGCTGCTGCAAGGCTTCGATGCAGCGCACGCCAAAGCCTTCGTCGGCCCACAGGACATTGCCGATGCCCATCACGCAGATCGCGGCCGGATTGTCGCCCGCGCCGTCGTGGGCGTTTTCAGATGGGGGTGTGTGCATAAGGTGTCCCTCGAAAAAATATGAATGTGATCCGTTGTTTTGCTATTTAATTAATAGCTGGCAATGCCCGTGCATATTGCGCAAGAAGCCTATTTGATGCCGAAACACTGGCCGCGTCAGTCCTTGAAGGTGCGGTGGCCCGAAATCATGGTGCTGATGACGCTGGAGCGTCCCATGATGTCCTCCCGGATCGCCGCATAGACATGCACAATCACAAAGCAGACCAGCACCCACAAGCCCAGGTGATGCCAGGTATGCACGTCCTGCGACTGGCCGAACAGCGGAATGATCCAGCCAAACACCTTGTCCTGCCATGAACCCCTTTGCGAACCCTCGGCATACAGCGCAAAGCCGGTCAGCACCATGAACACGGCGGTCAGCAAAAAGGTGAACACCATGGCAAAGCGCGCCAGCGGGTTGTGGCCCACATAACGGCCCGGACGTTCGGTCAGGAAGGCATACCACTTGAGCATGCCCAGCACCTCGACCCAGTAGGCGCGCTGAAAAATCGGCACCCAGAACATCTCCCGCGCATGGTGGTTGCCCACGATGGCCCAGTAGATGCGCCCCAGCAAACCAACCGCCAGCACATAGCCTGCGGCAAAGTGGGCAAACCGGATGTAGCCCATCACAAAGTGATCGCTGGCCTCGCCCGGCATGGTCGGCAACGGCGAGCCGATGAAATAGCCGCTCACCGCCAGCACCGTGATGGCCAGGGCGTTGACCCAGTGCCAGACGCGCACCGGGGCTTCATAGACATAGACGGACTTCAGGGATGCGCTGCGCGCCAGCTCCTGGTCATCCGGGTCAATGGTCTGCCCGATGGCGTGAAGTCTGCCCGTGTCGGCAGCCGCATTGCTGTTCATGCTGGTCTCCTTTTTTTGTATGGATGGATGCCGGGGCGGTATCAGCCGCGCCTCAGAGCTGGCTCAGCAGGTACACGCCCGCGCCGCAGCACAGCGTGCCCAGTCCCGCCAGAACCGGCGTTGCCCGGCTCGCCAGGTAGCGGCGAATCCCCAGCGCCGCTGCAACGCCGCCCCCATGGAGCACCGCCGTGGTAGCCAGAAAACCCAGTGCATACAGGGCAAAGCCGCTTTCGGGCGCTTCAGCGCCGTGGGCCAGTCCGTGCAGCGAGGCGGCCAGCGCCACCAGGCCCAGTCCCAGCGGCACTGGCAGCTTCTGACGAGTGAACACCAGCATGGCGCCGAAGGCCACCACGCTGAGTGCGATCAGGTGCTCCAGAAACGGTAGATGGACGCCTGCGGCGCCAATGGCGGCGCTGACGACCAGCGCCAGCATGAAGGTTGCCGGGCCTTGCCAGACCTTGCCCGCAGGCAGCGCCGACACCGACCACGCGCCGACCGCCACCATCGCCAGCAAGTGGTCCGCGCCGAACGGATGCGCCAGGCCTTCGGCCAGCCCGGACGTGCCGTGGCCGGTGTGCGCCTGCGCGGCAAAGGCCGCAAAAGCCGATACCGCCACCACCGCGCCGCGCAACGATTTGAGAGGAATAAATGTCATGAGAGTCTCCTAGCCAATTGAGTTGTTGAACCGGCGCGTTTCAGCGCACCGTGACCGAGGTCAGTTCTTGCCCGTCCGGGCTCATCACATGGGTCGAGCAGGCCATGCACGGGTCGAACGAATGCAGCGTGCGCAGGATTTCGACCGGCTGCTCCGGGTTGGCCATTGGCGTGTTCATCAGGCTGGCCTCGAAAGCGCCGATCTGGCCCTTGTGGTCGCGCGGGCTGGCGTTCCAGGTGCTGGGCACGACGCACTGGTAGTTTTCGATGCGGCCGTCCTTGATCTTGATCCAGTGCCCCAGCGCGCCGCGCGGCGCGGCCACCTTGCCCACGCCCTTGGCTTCCTTGGGCCAGGTGGCCGGGTCCCATTTCTCGACGTTGGCGGTGGCGGTGTCGCCGGCCTTGATGTTGGCCACCAGTTCCTTGAAGTCGTCGTACATCATTTCGGCGCAATACTGCGACTCCAGCGCCCGCGCCAGGGTGCGGCCTATGGTCGTGGGCATCAGTTGCTTGACGGTGTACTGCGTCTCGGGCAGGCCCAGCGCCTTGGGAAAGGCGTGGTTGATGATCTGGGCCGAGCTGTCGATCTGCTCCTTGACCCGCAGGCAGTTCTGGTTGCCCTGCTGCGCATGCGCGTAGCCGAGGATGTAGCGCGACAAGGGGCCGACCTCCATCGCATGACCACGCCAGCGCGGCGACTTGACCCACGAATACTTGGCGCTTTCATCGATTTCTTCGATATTGGTGCGCGTGCCCTTGGTCTTGTCGCCCAGCACATAGTTGGGCTCGGTCACGCCGTCCCAGCCGTGCAGCCCCTTGGTTTCGTCGCCGTACTTGTACCAGCTGTGGGTAACGAATTCCTGCACCTGCTCCGGGTCGCGCACATCGACCGGCAGGATTTTGTCCCAGTCGCCGTTCAGAATCGCGCCGCCTGGCAGCTTCTGGGTGCTGGCGTCGCCCATGACTTTTTCATAGGTGCCGTAGTCCATCACGTTGGTGGCCGCCAGCCCGCCGCCGTAGAGCCAGCCCGCATTTTTGTACATGGTGCCAATGGCCAGCACGTCCGGGATATAGACGTTGTTGTTGAACTCGATCATCTCCTTGATGCGCGCCTCGATGAAGTTCAGCCGCTCCATGTTGACCGGCGCGCCCGCTGCGCCGTCTTTGTCCAGGTTGATGGCGCAGGGCACGCCGCCCACCAGGTAGTTCGGGTGCGGGTTCTTGCCGCCGAAAATCGTGTGGACCTTGACCCATTCCTTTTGCAGGTCCAGCGCTTCGAGGTAATGCGTGACCGCCATCAGGTTCGCCTCGGGCGGCAGCACATAGGCTTTGCTGCCCCAGTAACCGTTCATGAACGGGCCGAGCTGGCCGCTTTCGACAAACTTTTTCAGCCGGTTCTGGATGTCGCGGAAATAGCCGGGCGAAGACATCGGGTGGCTGGGCGACACCGCCTGCTGCAGCTCCGAGGTTTTCTTCGGGTCGGCTTTCAGCGCCGACACCACATCGACCCAGTCCAGCGCATGCAGGTGGTAGAAATGCACCGCATGGTCATGCACCTGCAGCGTCTTGGCCATGATCTCGCGGATCAGGTAGGCGTTTTTCGGAATCACGATGCCCAGCGCATCTTCCACCGCCCGCACCGAGGCCAGCGCGTGGCAGCCGGTGCAGACGCCGCAGATGCGCTCGACAAAGGCCCAGGCGTCGCGCGGGTCGCGGCCCCGCAAAATCACTTCCAGCCCGCGCCACATGGTGCCGGTGGACACCGCATTGCGGATCACGTTGTTGGCGTCAAGGTTCACCTCGACGCGCATATGGCCTTCAATGCGGGTCACCGGGTCCACCACGATGCGGCGGCCCGAGTTGTCCATCTTGAAGCCTTGAGTTTCATAAGCACCCATTTTTCAGTCCTTTTTCTGTTGTTCTTGTCGGGGTTGCGGCTTCAGTGTTCGGCAGGTGCCTTGGCCGGGCTGTCGGTCTTTTGCGTGGCCCGTTTGATGGCCGACACGGCGGCATGCGCCACGGCGGCAGCGCCCACCACACCGGCGGCCACGCCGCCCACCTGGTCGGCGTTGGCTTCGACGCCGAACTGGTTGATGCCGGTCAGCCGGTCATAGAACGAACCCTTGTCCCAAAAACCGTCTTCCGAGCAGCCGATGCAGCCGTGACCCGCCTGAATCGGAAAGCTCGTGCCTTCGTTCCAGCGCGTGGTGGAGCAGGCGTTGTAGGTCGTCGGTCCCTTGCAGCCGACCTTGTAGAGGCAGTAACCCTTGCGCGCCGATTCGTCGTCGAACTTCTCGACGAACTGGCCCGCGTCAAAGTGCGGGCGGCGGTAGCATTTGTCGTGGATGCGCTGGCTGTAGAACATCTTGGGGCGGCCCTGACGGTCCAGCTCCGGGATGCGGTCGAAGGTCAGCATGTAGGTGATCACGCCCGTCATGACTTCGGCAATCGGCGGGCAGCCCGGCACCTTGATGATCGGCTTGTCGAAAATGACCTTGTGTATCGGCGTGGCCTGGGTCGGGTTCGGCTTGGCGGCCTGCACGCAACCCCACGAAGCGCACGAACCCCACGAAATAATGGCCTTGGCGTCCTTGGCCACATGCTTGAGCTGGTCAATGAAAGGCTTGCCGCCGATGATGCAGCTCATGCCGTCCTGGTTCAGCGGCGGGTTGCCCTCGACCGCCAGGATGTAGTTGCCCTTGTACTTGACCATGATTTCTTCAAGGATGGCTTCGGCCTGATGACCGGCGGCGGCCATCAGCGTGTCGTCATAGTCCAGCGAAATCATCGACAGCACCACATCCTTGGCCAGCGGATGCGCCGAGCGGATGAAGGATTCCGAACAGCAGGTGCATTCCAGGCCGTGCAGCCACAGCACCGGGGTGCGCGGCTTGGTTTCCATCGCGTGGGCAATCTGCGGCACGAAGGACGAGCCCAGTCCGAGCGAGGTGGCCGTCAGGGAGCAGTATTTCAAAAAACTGCGGCGGGAAATGCCTTGGCGGCGCATCACCTCGTAAAAGGTTTCCATGGTGGGATGTCTCCAGTTGCTTCTTGCTCTTTGCCAACCAACCGGCGGTTAAACCCGCCGGGTGTACGGACCTGGCGTTAGGCGCAGGCACGTTCTGTTTTGCAAGTCACACGCCAGAAACAAGAAACCCCGGGAATACCCTGAAGGCTTGATTTAAGTGCTTGTTTTTATTGGAGAAATAAGCGTGGGGAAAATGACTGTCCAGCGGCGTGAAGAAGCAGGTGGATAGTTGGCTTGCAGTTGCTGGCAAGTTTTGCAAGATGTGTGTTCGGGGGAGGGGGCTGGCTGCAGTGCTCTGCCGCTGCAAACGGAACTACACGGCTGGCGTAGTCGGTAGAGCAGGTGGGCGAGGTCTGGCCGTAGCGTCAGGTGGCTGCGTCTTCACCCGCGCAGCCGTTATGGCTGGCAACTGAATTTATGAACAGCCAATTTGGGTCTAAAGCAGCCCGACAGTTTTTGGATTTGAACAGCCGGAATGCAGCGGGAGCGGTCATTGACGTTGGTGGCGCGACCTACCGGACTCGGCCAGTTCCTGCCGTTCACGGCCGTCAGCTTTCAAGCAGCCCAACGAACTTCAATCGCCACTGTCTGGGCAGCGTTCTTTTCAGCGATCGCCTTGCTCTCGTTGGTGACCAGTGGCGTCGAGAACCGGACTCTTGCAGGCGGCCCGCGCGCCGGTTGCTCTGGCAAGGTGTTCGACTGGCTTGTCCCAGGGCCGTCGCGCCGTGTGCGGCAGCGCACAGACAGCCGCAGCCTTTGGCACCTAGCCTGAACGGCTATGAAGCTTCCGTTCACGATCGAAAAGTTTTACGGAGTCTTTCGTGACTACAACACTTCCATATGGCCGGCACAGTGGTTACTCGTCGTCATGGCCCTGGCCGCAATGGTAGCGGCGCTGAGGCCTCGGCCCTGGTCTGGTGTTGCCGTGTCCGCCATCCTCGGGGTGCTTTGGGCCTGGATCGCCTTGGCCTACCACCTCGCCTTCTTCGCACGCATCAGTCCTGCGGCCTATGCGTTTGCCGCCCTCTCGATGGTCGGCGCAGCCGCGTTCATCTGGCAGGGCGTGATTCGACGCAGGCTCACCTTCCAGTGGGCCCCCGGCCCGAAGGCGGTGACAGGGGCTGCGCTCATCGTATTCGCCCTGGTCGTTTACCCGGTCTGGTCGGCCTACGCTGGTCATCCGTATCCGGCGACACCGACTTTCGGTCTGCCTTGCCCGACGACGATCTTCATCATCGGCATGCTGTGCTTCGCAGTGCCGCCAACGCCGCGCAGCCCGTTGATCGTTCCTTTGCTGTGGTGCCTTGTCGGTGCCCAGGCTGCGTTTCTCATCGGCGTGCAGCCTGACCTCGGCCTCATTCCTACCGGCTTGGTGGGAATAGGTCTTCTGGCGACCGCCGGTCAGACGCAACGGAAAGTGAAATCATGATCACACGCAGACAGTTCTCCGCTTCGACGTCGTACTTGGTAGCCAGCCCGCTGGCGCTTTCGGGGTGTTCCCAAGAGTATGCAGCGGACGGCTACGAAGCGGTCGCCGCGCGCACTTGGCAGTCGGGTCCCGTAACGGGTCTCAGTGGCGCTGCACTCGGTCGGGAGCTGGTTCGCTACGCCACGCTGGCCCCGTCTAGCCACAACACGCAGTGCTGGAAGTTCGCACTTGACGGCAGCGGCCGGTCCATCACCATCCAGCCCGACCTGACGCGTCGTTGCCCTGCGGTAGATCCGGACGACCATCACGTTTTCGTCTCGCTGGGCTGCGCCACCGAGAACCTGACCCAGGCCGCGCTTGCTCACGGCCTCAAGGGTGAGGCGCAGTTCGACCCAGCTAGCGACGCGGTGCGTGTGACGCTCGAACCCACGCAAGCCCAGACCACACCACTGTTTACGGCAATCCCCCTTCGCCAATGCACGCGCGGTGACTATGACGGCAAGCCGTTGTCAGGCGAAGAACTGACGCTGTTGCAACGCGCCGGCAGTTCGGATAAGGTGCGCCTGCTGTTGTTGACAGAGCGCCAGGCGATGGAGCAGACGCTGGACTACGTGGTTCAAGGCAACACGGCGCAGATGGCCGACGCAGCCTTCGTCAAGGAGCTGAAGGACTGGATCCGCTTCAATGGCGCCGATGCCGTTCGCACCCGCGATGGCCTGTACAGCGCGTCCTCTGGCAACCCCAACATTCCGTCATGGATCGGTGATCTGGCGTTTCGCTGGGTCTTCACGCCGAAAGGCGAGAACGACAAGTACGCGCGGCAGGTGCGCAGCTCCGCCGGTATCGCGGTGTTCGTCGGGCAGACTGCCGACAAGATGCACTGGGTGGACGTGGGGCGCTGCTACGAGCGCTTCGCACTGCAGGCCACTGCGCTGGGCATTCGCAATGCCTTCTTGAACCAGCCGATTGAAGTGGCGGCACTTCGTCCGCCCTTCGCCGCCGCACTGGGCTTGACCGGCCAACGGCCGGACCTCGTCGTGCGATTCGGTCGCGGCCCATTGCTGCCACGCTCACTGCGGCGGCCGGTCGAGGCCGTTCTGATGTGAGCGACAGGCATCAAACCAAAGGAAATGCAATGACAGTGCTGATGTGGCTAGGTATCGCCCTTGGGGTGCTGGTCGTCGTTGCCATAGGATTGCGCGTAGTCGGCACTGCCCGATGGGCTGCGCTGGTTCGCACGCACACCAGCCTGCTCGAATCGGGTAACGTTGGGGCGCAGGGTCGGTTCCCGTCACACACGCGCTATGACGCGCATGAACTCGAAGGGCTCCCTGCGCCGGTGCAACGCTACTTCCGCACGGTGCTGACGGACGGACAGCCGATCATTGCCGGGGCTACTATCGAGATGACTGGCACCATCAACATGTCGGCCACCGCCGAGCAATGGAAGCCGTTCACGTCGCGTCAGCGAGTTGTCACCCGTAGACCAGGTTTCTTGTGGGATGCCCAGGTGGACATGTTTCCCGGCGTGCCCGCGCACGTGGAAGACAGTTACATCGCCGGCAACGGCAGTCTGTATGCAAAGCTGTTCGGGCTCTTTACGGTGGCCAACTCACACGGCGACGGCGAGATCGCGCGCGGCGAGTTCATGCGCTACTTTGCTGAAAGCCCGTGGTATCCCACTGCGCTGCTGCCCAGTCAGGGCGTGCGGTGGGAAGCAGTTGACGACGCTTCCGCCAACGCCACCATCGTCGATGGCCCAATCAGTTTGACCTTGCTGTTCCGCTTCAACGATGCCGGCTTGATCGCCTCGGTGCGTGCAGAGGCGCGGGGTGCCGGGGTGGGCAAGGACGGGAACATGCTGATGCTGCCCTGGGACTGCGGCTTGTCCGACTACCGGACGCAGGACGGCATGCTGATTCCGATGGCCGGTGAAGCGGACTGGGTTCGGCCTGAAGGCCGCAAGGCGTACTTCGTTGGACATGTCCAGAAGCTGCGCTACACGTTCTTGCCATGATTCTGACGAAATGGCTACGGCAGGCACCCCTGGCAGGCTATTTTGCGCTGACATTTGCCTGGTCCTGGGCTTGCTGGGGTTTGTCGCCGGCCATCAAACCGCAGCTCCCGTGGCTCGCGGCGCTGCTGATGTTTGCCGGCAGCTTCGGGCCAAGCCTTGCCGCGATCGTGGTGGTGGCGAGCACCCGCAAGTGGGTGGGTTTGCGCGCCTGGTTGGCGCACTGCCTGCAGTGGCGCATCGGCTGGGGTTGGTGGGCCTTCGCCCTGCTTTTGCCGCTGGCCGTGATGTCTATGGCGGCGGGCTTGCACATCGCGTGGGGTGGCACCATCGCAACTTCGCCGGCATCCGGGCACCTGCTGATGACCCTCGCGAATCTGCCGCTGATCCTGCTGCTGGGCGGACCCATGGGAGAAGAGTTCGGCTGGCGCGGCTATGCATTGCCGGTTCTGCAAGATCGATTCGGGTGGCGCGCCGCCAGCCTGGGTCTGGGGTTGGTGTGGGGCGTGTGGCACCTGCCGCTGTTCTTCATCGACGGCACTTCGCAAGCCCACATCCCGCTCGCCCTGTTCTTGCTGAGCGTCGTGGCCATGTCCGTCTTGTTCGCGTGGCTGGTCAATCGCACCGCGGGCAGCGTGGTGGCGGCACTGGTGCTCCACACGACGATCAACTTCTGGCCGACCGTCGTGCCGGTGTTGCCCAGCGAAGTCAGCTTCCGGGCCTACGCGTTCGTCGTTGCCATGCTGGCGCTGCTGGCGTTAGGGCTGATGGTCAAGCGCGGCGCGGTCGGCCCGGCTCAGGGTTTCGTTGAGGCGAAGCCATGAACACCTTGTTTCTCGTGCAGGCCGCAGTGCCTTTGGCCCTCATCCTGTGGATGGCGCTGGCTTCACCACGCAGCACTTCAGGCTTCTGCATCCAACTTGCCGCTAGCGCTGCCAGTCTGTGGGCCGCTGCCTGGCTTGGCATCTGGCTGGTGCCGCCTTGGTGGGCACCGTGGGGGTTCGGTGCGGGTCTCCTGGCCGCTGCCTGGCTAGGGCTGCGTCAGCGCCGCCCGTTTGCGTCGCCATGGCCTCGGACCCTAGGTGCGTGGGTCGTTGCAGCCCTGTTCACCGCGCTGGGTGTGGCATCTGCCTACGGCATCGTCACCGCATGGCACAGCCGCACCCCGGCGCCCCTGCCGCTGGTGAACCTGGTATTCCCGTTGGGGCCGGGGCACTACCTCGTCGTAAATGGTGGCAGTGACTCCAGCACAAACGCCCATATCGAAACGCTCGATGGCAGCGAGTCTCGGTTCCGCCACTGGCGCGGGCAATCCTATGGCATCGACCTCGTGCAAATCGATGGCCTCGGGTTGCGCGCGAAGGGTCTGCAGCCTGCAGACCCGCGTGCCTATCGCATCTATGGCGCACTCGTGCTGGCCCCTTGCGCCGGCCGGGTCGTGCTCGCAGTGGACGGACTGCCCGACATGCAGGTTCCGCAGATGGATCGCGCGCACATGGCGGGCAACCACGTCTTGCTGCGATGCGAGCAGGCTGACGTGTTGCTCGGCCACTTGAGCCCGGGAAGCGTGCGGGTCCGCGTGGGGGACGCGGTCGCCGCGGGCGTCTGGCTGGGCTCGGTCGGGAACTCGGGCAACACCGGTGAGCCGCATCTGCATGTCCACGCACAGCGGCCCGGCCCTGTTGGCGCGCCGTTGGGCGGCGATCCCTTGCCAATCCTGTTCAACGGCCGCTTTCCCGTGCGCGGCAACCGTATCGGATCGCCATGAAGCCGAGCATGCGACGGTCCGTGCTTGCCCTGCTGGCCCTAGGTCTGGTAGGCGCGGTGGTCCTGGTCGGCTGGCAATTCAACAGCGACATGGCACAAGCCCGGGCACGCGCGGCAAAAGGCGCCGTGCTGCTGCAGACGCGCTGCGGACCCATTGAGGTTCAGGAGGCAGGCACCGGTGTGCCGCTGCTGGTGGTGCACGGCAGTGGCGGTGGCCACGACCAGGGCATGGCCTTCGCGGGGGCGCTGGCGCAGCACGGCATCCGCGTGATCGCGATGTCGCGCTTCGGCTACCTGCGCACGCCGATGCCCGCGGACTCATCGGCAGCTGCACAGGCCGATGCGCATGTGTGCCTGCTTGACGCACTGGGCATTCGGCGTGCTGCCGTGATGGGCGGCTCGGCCGGCGCGCCGTCGGCGCTGCAGATGGCCATCCGCCACCTCGATCGGGTCAGTGCGCTGATCCTGCTGGTACCGCTGGCCTACAAGCCGCCGTCGCAGGCCGACTCCGCGCCCCCGATGCCCGCGTGGGTCGAGGCCACGATGATGCGGCTGATCGGTTCGGACTTCCTCTTCTGGGCGGCGTTGCAGGTCTCGCGCGATCAGGTAATCAGGGTGGTGCTGGCCACGCCGCCGGAGTTGCTCGCGACGGCCAGCCCGCAGGAGCGGGCGCGGGTGAACGCGATGCTCGACAACATCCTCCCTGTATCCGCCCGTGCCGAGGGACTGCGCAGCGATACGGCGGTCGGCAAGCACCTGGTGCCCGCGCCGCTGGGCTCCATCCACCTGCCAACCCTCATCGTCAGTGCACGCGACGATCGCTACGGCACCTATGCCAGCGCGCAGTACACCGCGAGCCAGATCGCCGGGGCGAAGTTCGTCGGCTTCGATGAAGGCGGTCACACTTGGGTCGGGCATGACGACGTCATCATGGCTGAAATCGTGATGCTACTCGATCCGACGGTCAGGCCATGAGGTTCGAGACATTACTGCGGCGCTACCCCGTGTGCAGCTTCTTCGCCCTGGCATTCGGCATCAGCTGGGGCGGCATCCTGTTCGTCCTGAATGCTACGGACTTCAATCTGCTCGACCTGAGGCCGCTAGACACCGGCCTCATCTTCGTGCTCATGCTCCTGGGTCCGAGCGTGGCTGGGCTGGCGTTGACGGCGCTACTCGAGGGTCGGGCCGGGTTGCACCGGCTCCGGGCGCGCTCAGCACAGTGGCGAGCCGGTCTTCGCTGGTACCTGGTCGCGTTGATGACCATGCCCCTGCTCTTGCTCGCGACGCTGTGGCCCTTGAGCATCTTCTTGGATCCGGCGTTCTCGCCGCGATTTCAGTGGCCGCTGTTCGCGATCGGCCTTGTTGCCGGCAGCTTCGAGGAGGTCGGCTGGACAGGCTTTGCGGCACCGCGGTTGTTGCATCGGCAGCGGTTGTTCGTTGCTGGCTTGTGGCTCGGTCTCCTGTGGGCGCTCTGGCATGTGCTGGTCGACTTTCGCCAGAACTCTTCTGCACTGGGTACCCTTTGGTTGCTGGAGTTCGCGGTTTTCTATGTCGGGGCCTTGACGGCCTATCGCCTGTTGATGACTTGGGTCTATGCGAACACGCAGAGTCTGCTGTTGGCCGTGCTGATGCACGCCAGCTACACAGGCTGGCTGTTCGTGCTGTACCCGGCGACATCGTTGGAGCAAGGCCTCGTCTGGCAAACCGGCTTTACCGTTGTGCTGTGGGTCGCGGTGGCCGTGGTGATGTTGGGGCGTAAAAGGCGCGGGTCTTGGCTTTCAATGAAGCGCCCGCCCACGCCCGATGCGATCGGCGAACCCAATGAGGCTGCCCGCAGCTGGCGAAGCAGATCACCCGTGATGCACGTGGTAAGGAATGCTGGCGAATCTCGTCCTTGCTCCGCCCATGCTCGCACTAAGATCAAGTCGGCCCAGCAGGCTTGCGGGTTCGCTGCCCCCAGCGTGTCAACCTTTGCGCGGCAGCAGTGACCTCAAGCCAGATGACCGTCTGCTTTGCGGCCAGCAATCGAGGACTGCGAACTTCGGCTGTGGGTCGGGAGCAGCAATTGGTAAGTAAATCCCGACCGGCGGCTTCCAGTCTAAAACAGACCTACGGTTTTCCATATTGAAGAACTGCTTCAGATCAATAGCCTCCAGTCGCCCAGTTTGTCCATGACTTCAATGACCCTGAACAGCCGCGCAGAAGCAGGCCGCAATAGGCAAAGGCACGGAAGAAACCTCAGCACCTTTGCAAAACACTCACTTTTTAATAGCACCTTGTGCCCGTCCAGCCTGCGCAAAAGCCTATTTTGATGCCTAAACGGGGCGTTTCAGCGCGTCAGGCTGACAAACAGGCGGGTCAGCCTCTCGGGCAGCTGCTCGACCCGGTCCACCACGGTGGCATGCTGGCCGAAGATGTCATGCACATAGGCATCGGCCTGCGGGTCCAGGCTGATGCAGTGGCTGTGAATGCCCAACTGGGCCAGCTCCTGCACCGCCTGGCGGGTGTCGGCCACCAGCGTTTGCTCGTTGGGCGTGTCCACATCGGACGGGCGGCCATCGGTCAGCACCAGCAGCAGTTTCTTGTCGGCGGTTTGCGCGCTCAGGCTGCGGGCGGCATGGCGCAGCGCTGCGCCCATGCGGGTCGAATACTGCGCCTGCAACGCGGCCAGCCGGGCTTTGGGGGTTTCGTCCCAGCGCTCGCCGAAACCCTTGAGGTGCATAAAGCGCACGTCGTGCCGGGTGTTGGAATGAAAACCCGCCAGCGCAAACGGGTCGCCCAGCCGGTCCATCGCCCAGGCCAGCAGGGCCACGGCTTGCTGGCTCAGTGCCAGCCGGGTCTGGCCGGTGCCGGGTACGGCGTCGTTCAGCGACTGCGACAAGTCCAGCAGCACCAGCACGGCAATGCTGCGCCCGTCGGTGCGGTGGCTCATGAGGATGCGCGTATCGGGCGTGCAACCGGCGCGCCAGTCGATCACCGAGCGAATCGCCTGATCCAAATCCAGCTCGCTGCCGTCTTCCTGATGGCGAATGCGCACCCGGTGCTGCGGCTTGAGGCGGTCGAGCAGTTGCTGCAACTGGCGCGCCAGCGCGGCGTGTTGGGCGAGCAGGGCGTCGATGAATGCGGCGTCGCCACGCGGATGCAGCGACTCGTACAGGCTGACCCAGTCGGGCCGGTAGCTCTGGCTGGCGGCGTCCCATTCGGGGTAGTGGCGCGGCGGCAGGCCGGGGGTTTCCGGCTCGGCGGCGGGGCGCTCGTCGGCAAAGCTGTCTTCTTCGTCGCCCGCTTCAATGAAGCGCCACAGGTGGCGGTTGTCGTCGCGGTAGCTGACCACGGTGTTGTCGAAAAAAACGCGCGCCAGCTGGTCGCTCTGGCGGCGGGTGCGGGTGGCGTGCTGCAGCGCCAGCGCTTGCATGGCCTGCGTGCTGGATTCATCCCGCGCCAGCAGCGCATGAAAAGCCGCCGCGCACTCGTTCAGCGCCGCATCGCGGTAGCCGTGGGCCGGGTCGAGCAGGGCGCGTGACAGCAGGGCCAGCCGGTGGCGCAGACAGCTGGTGACGGTCGGGTCGCAAGCACCTTCGACGGGCGTTGGATGCAGCGCCAGCAGCAGCGGGCGCAGGCCGGGGTAGCGGCGCAGCAGCAGGTGGTCGATGCGGGCGTCTTCCAGGCATTCAATCGTCAGGCGCTGCAGCGGGCTGAGGTTGTCGGCCAGCAGGGGCTGGCTCCAGCGCCGGTGCCCGGCCAGATGGGCCAGCGCCAGCCGGTAGCGGTTCAGGCCGCTGATGCCGTTCAGGTCGTCATAGACATCGGGCAGGCACAGGCTGTCGTGCGGGGTGTGGTGGGTACTCCACGGCGCGGGCGCGGGCAGGCCGTCAAAGCCGGTGGCGTAGGCCCGCAGCGGGGCCGGGTTTTGGTCTTGCCACAGCCCGCGCAGGGTCAGCTCCAACTGGCGTTCGACATCGGCCAGCAGCGTGCCGTGGCGCTCGCGCTGCAACACGGCGCGGCTGTCGGGCAACTGGACGGCGAAATACTCGCGCTGGCGTTCGGGGTGGTGCAGGTAGTGGCGCAGGCCGTAGTCGGCCCAGCGCGCCAAGCCGGTGACGTTGAGCAAGCCCAGCAGCCGGGGCGCTTGCACCAAGAGCACCGGCAGGCCGGGGCTGGCAAAGGTGGCGTGGTGGCCGTGCAGCGAGACGGTGCTGCGGCGCATCACCTCCTGCACGGTGCGCAGGTAGCGGCGCAGCGGGTCCGGCCCCTGCAGGCGGCGGGCGACGGCGGGCAGGGTCTGCAGCAAAGGGGCCATCGCGCCGCTGTTGGGCGACTTTTGCATCAGTTGCAACAGGCCGGCCACCTCGTCCAGCAGGTCTTCGCCCACGCTGTGCGCCACCTGCGGCCAGGCTTGCAGCAGTGCCAGCACCGGCTCCGGCCCGCGTCCCATCTTGCCCAGCGTGCGGGCGCAGTCCAGCCAGGCGTTGAGGCCGGGCGGACTGAGCAGGCTTTCAGCTTCCCGCAGGCAGTCGAGCAGCACGGCCTGCACCGCTGCAAAGCCGCAGTCCAGCCGGGCGCGGCAGGCTTCAAGCTGCGCCGGTGCCAGGGCGCGTTCAGGAGAAAGTGAGAGTGAGGATGCGGCGGCCACGTTGCCGGTCCTCAGCCGAACACCGCGTCAATCGCATGGTCCAGCGTCTGGCGAATGTCCGCATCGTCGGTGATGGGGCGCACCAGCGCCATGCGGCAGGCCTCGGGCGGGGCAATTCCGCCCTGCATCAAGGTGGCGGCATAGACCAGCAGCCGGGTTGAGATGCCTTCGGTCAGGCCGTGGCCCTTGAGGCGGCGGGCGGCGTGGGCGATTTGCACCAGTTGCGCGGCGCGGGCGCTGTCCAGCCCGGTTTCGCGGCTGACGATCTGCGCTTCGAGCGGTGCGGCGGGGTAGTCAAACTCAAAGGCCACAAAGCGCTGCTTGGTCGAGGGTTTCAAGTCCTTGAGCAGGCTCTGGTAGCCGGGGTTGTAGGAAATCACCAGCTGGAAATCCGGGTGCGCCTCAAGGGTTTCGCCCTTCTTGTCCAGCGGCAGCTGGCGGCGGTGGTCGGTCAGCGGGTGAATCACGACCGTGGTGTCTTGCCGCGCCTCGACGATTTCATCGAGGTAGCAAATCGCCCCCAGCCGGGCGGCGCGGGTCAGCGGGCCGTCTTGCCAGCGCGTGCCATTGGCGTCGAGCAGGTAGCGGCCCACCAGATCAGAGGCGGTCATGTCTTCGTTGCAGGCCACGGTGATGAGCGGGCGCTGCAGCCGGTGCGCCATCGCTTCGATGAAGCGCGACTTGCCGCAGCCCGTCGGTCCCTTGACCATCACCGGCAGGCGCGCGGCATAAGCCGCCTCGAACAAGGCCACCTCGTTGCCCTGCGGCTGGTAAAAAGGAATTTCCATCGTGGTACCTGCTACAAAATAAATAGCTGCTTGCGCACGTTCCATGTGGGCTGCAGGGCATTTCTTCTCAACTTTTACCGGTGTACGCCGATTTTGTCGCGCCAGCCCGGAAACAGCTTGTCGGCGTCGCCCGGAAAGGACTCGAAGGCGCGGGCGAATTCCCGGTGCTCTTTGGCCCACTCGATGGGGTCGGCGCCGGCTTTCCAGCATTCGTAAGCCTGGCGCAGCGACGCAGCGCCGTCCGCCGGGCTGTCGATGTGGCCGTAAGCGCCGCCGCCCGAGGTGTTGATGACGTTGCCGTGGCCCAGGTTTTCAAAGAAACCTGGCAGGCGCAGCGCGTTCATGCCGCCCGAGATGATGGGCGTGGTTGGCTTCATGCCGAACCATTCCTGGTGGTAGGCCGGGCCGGTGTAGCTGTCGCGCTCGATGATGTAGGCAATGGCGCGGTCGTCGTTGCTGCCTTCCATCTTGCCGTAGCCCA
>NZ_JAAFGZ010000030.1 GCF_010365105.1 Polaromonas sp.
GATGCGCGTGACCGGCTGGCGCAGCACCAGTTGCAAAAAGAACAGCAGCCACAAAACCGCCCAGGCCGCCCAGGACAAGCCGAGCCAGACATCCCCGGTGTTTTGTGCGCCGCGAAGTATGTCGGCGGCCACGGGCAAGGCGGTGATGGCCACGAACAGGCTGAACCAGCCAAGCCCGCGACCATCGACATCGCTAAAGCGATTGGCGGCAAGCCACAGGTAGGTCAGGGAAAACAGCAGCGAGAGCGCAGCCGCCTTGACAGAGGCTGCATCCGCATCCGCGCCGAAGGCTTGCCTGAAAGAGGCCAGCAGACTGATGACGCCCACGAACAGGTTGATGACCCAGATTTCCCAGTCGCTGATGCGCTCCAGCATCCACAAGCCATTGAGGATGAGCACTGCCCCCACATAAAACAGCACCAGTCCCAACAACATGCAATGACTCCCGCTACGACAAAAACCCTGCGCCGACATGCAGCGCAGGGTGACACCAAACCTTTGGCTTGACTTGAATTTAAGCCGGACTGATAAAGCGTTCGAATGCCGCGAGTCCGGCATAAGAAGCGGCGCTGCCCAGTTCGTCTTCAATCACCAGCAGGCGGTTGTACTTGGCGACGCGGTCGGAGCGGCACAGCGAACCGGTCTTGATTTGCGTGGCTAGCGTGCCCACCGCAATGTCGGCAATGGTGGTGTCTTCGGTTTCGCCCGAGCGGTGCGACACCACGGCGGCGTAACCGCTGCGGGTGGCCAGCTCAATCGCTGCCAGCGTCTCGCTGAGCGTGCCGATCTGGTTCGGCTTGACCAGGATGGCATTCGCCACGCCTGCTGCAATGCCTTGGCTCAGCGTGGCGGTGTCGGTGACAAACAAATCGTCGCCCACCAGCTGAACTTGCTGGCCGACTTTGTCGGTCAACAGCTTCCAGCCGGCCCAGTCGTCTTCAGCCATGCCGTCTTCAATCGACAGGATAGGGTACTGGCGCACCAGCCCGGCCAGCCAGTCAACAAACTGGCCGGAGTCAAAGCGTTTGTTTTCCGACGCCAGAACGTACTGGCCATCATGGAAAAACTCGGTGCTGGCAGCGTCCAGGCCCAGCCAGATGTCGCGCCCGGGCCGAAAGCCTGCGCTTTCAATCGCTTGCAGGATCACGTCCAGCGCCGCCGTGTTGGACGGCAGGTTGGGCGCAAAGCCGCCTTCGTCGCCGACCGAGGTCGCCATGCCGGCCGCCTTGAGCCGGGACTTGAGCGCATGAAACACCTCGACGCCCCAGCGCAGCCCTTCGGCAAAACTGGGCGCGGCTACCGGCAGGATCATGAACTCCTGAATGTCCACGTTGTTGTCGGCGTGTGCGCCGCCATTGATGATGTTCATCATCGGCACCGGCAAGCTGAAGGCGTCCTGCCGTCCGAGATACCGGTACAGCGGTACACCCTGGCTGGCAGCGGCAGCCCGTGCCGTGGCAAGCGATACTGCCAGCAGCGCGTTGGCGCCCAGGCGGGATTTGCCCGGTGTGCCATCGAGCTGGATCAGGCGCGCATCCAGCGCGGCCTGGTCGCTGGCGTCCTGGCCCAGCAGTGCGGCGCGAAGCTCGCCGTTCACATGGCCGACGGCGGTGCGCACGCCTTTGCCGCCGTAACGCGCGGCATCGCCGTCGCGCAGTTCGATGGCTTCACGCGAACCGGTGGAGGCACCCGACGGGGCTGCGGCATAACCGGTGGCACCACAGGCAAGGGTGACGTGAGCGGCAACCGTGGGGTTACCGCGCGAATCGAGAATTTCCAGGCCGCGAAGGCCGGTGATCTGGCTCATGGGGAAAGTCTCCAGTGGGTGATCGGCTTAAACCGTGGCGATACGGATCAGGTTGGTGGTGCCCGGCGTGCCAAACGGCATGCCGGCAATCGCCACGATGATCTGGCCAGCCGTGGCAAACTTCTCGCTGCGCGCCACTTCACAGGCGGTTTCGGTCATCTGGTCCACATCGGACACATTGCCGATATGCACCGAATGCACGCCCCAGGCCAGCGCCAGGCGGCGCGCCACGCCGATGTCGGGCGTCAGGCTCAGGATAGGCGACTCGGGACGTTCGCGCGCAGCACGCAGGCTGGTGTGGCCCGAGCTGGTGTAGCAAACAATGGCCGCCGCTTGCAGCAAGGTGACGGCGCGGCGCATGGCGCAGCACACGGCCTCGGCCACATCGCCGCCCGGACGGGCCGAAGTGTGCGAGGCATCAATCAACTGGCGGTATTGCGGGTCGCCCTCGACCTGCTCGATGATGCGGTTCATCATCCTGACGGCCTCGATCGGGAACTTGCCCGAGGCTGATTCGGCCGACAGCATGACGGCGTCGGCACCGTCGTAAATCGCCGTTGCCACATCAGACGCTTCGGCGCGGGTGGGCACCGGGCTGTCAATCATGGATTCGAGCATCTGCGTGGCGACGATCACGGGTTTGCCAAAGCGACGGGCGCTGCGAATGATGCGTTTCTGGATAGCGGGCACGCGTTCGGCAGGCAGTTCAACCCCCAGGTCGCCACGGGCCACCATCACGGCATCCGACAGCGCGACGATTTCGTCCAGGCGCTCGATGGCCGAAGGCTTTTCCAGCTTGGAGACGATGGAAGCGCGGTCCCCGATCAGCGCACGCGCCTCGGACACGTCCTCGGGACGCTGCACGAAGGACAGGGCAATCCAGTCGGCGCCCAGCTCGAGTGCCAGCGCCAGGTCGCGACGGTCTTTTTCGGTCAGTGCCGTGATGGGCAGCACGACGCCAGGAACGTTCACGCCCTTGCGCTCGGACAGCTTGCCGCCGACCATCACTTTGGTTTCGGCAAAGTCAGGGCCGCAGCTGACGACTTCCAGGCGCAGCTTGCCGTCGTCAAGCAGCAACTCGGCACCCGGCACGAGTGCGGCAAAAATCTCGGGGTGCGGCAAGCGGGCACGCTGGGCATTGCCGGGCGCTTCATTCAGGTCAAGGCGAAAAGGCTGACCCTCGACCAGCATGACCGGGCCGTCAGCAAAAACGCCTACGCGCAGCTTGGGGCCTTGCAGGTCGGCCAGGATGCCGATGGGACGGCCGGTTTCCTGCTCCAGTTCGCGCAGCACCGCAAAGCGCGCGCGGTGGTCGTCGGCGCTGCCGTGGCTGAAGTTCAGCCGGAACACGTCGACGCCGGCCATGAACAGCCCGCGAACGATGTCTTTGTCGGAACTGGCGGGGCCAAGGGTCGCCACAATTTTGGCATTTCGGGTTCTGCGCATTTTTTAGTTCTCTGTTGGTGCGTCGATGAGGATGGCGCGAAAGTCGTTCACATTGGTCAGCGTCGGGCCGGTGATGACCGAGTCCCCCAGCGCCTGGAAAAAGCCGTGGCCATCGTTGTTGGCCAGGCTGTCTCTGGGCCGCAGGCCCAGCGCCCAGGCGCGGTCCAGCGAATCGGGCGCCAGGCAAGCGCCGGCGATTTCTTCCTGGCCGTCAACGCCGTCGGTGTCGCCCGCCATTGCATGAATGCGCGGATGGCCGTTCAGGGCAATGCCGGTTGCCAGCAGCCATTCGACATTGCGCCCGCCCCGGCCGTTGCCACGCAGGGTGACGGTGGTTTCGCCGCCCGAAAGCAGCACGCAGGGCGCTTCAAACGGCTGGCTTCGACCCGCCACCTGCAGCGCCATGCCGGCCAGCACCTTGCCCACATCCCGCGCTTCGCCTTCCAGCGCATCGCCCAGGATATAGGCGGTGTAACCCGCACTTTCAGCGACAGCTGCAGCCGCTTCCAGCGCCATTTGGGGCGTGGCGATCATGCGCACTTCGGTGCCCGCCAGGCGCGGGTCGCCCGGCTTGATGGATTCGCCCCGGCCGCTTTGCAGGACGTTCATGACTTGGGCCGGCACGTCAATGTTGTAGCGGCGAATCACGGCCAGTGCATCTTCACAGGTGGTGGGGTCGGCCACGGTCGGCCCCGAGGCAATGTCCATGGGGTCATCGCCGGGCACATCGGAAATCAGCAGCGTCAGCACCCGGGCCGGATGGCAGGCAGCGGCCAGCCGCCCGCCCTTGATGGCCGAGAGGTGGCGGCGAACGCAGTTCATCTCGCTGATGGTCGCGCCGGACTTCAGCAAAGCCCGGTTGAGGTCCTGCTTGTGTTCCAGGCTCAAGCCGGGCAACGGCAGCGGCAGCAGCGATGAGCCGCCACCGGAAATCAGGCACAGCACCAGGTCGTCGGCGGTCAGTCCCTGCACCAGTTGCAGCATGCGCTGGGCGGCGACTTCACCGGCGGCGTCGGGCACCGGGTGAGCGGCTTCGACGATCTCGATGCGTTCGCACGGTACGGCATAACCGTAGCGCGTCACCACCAGACCGGACAGCGGCGCCGGCCAGTGATCCTCGACGGCCCGGGCCATCGCCGCCGACGCTTTGCCGGCGCCAATCACGATCAGCCGGCCTTTTCCCAGGCTTTGCGGATCCGGCAAATGGGCAGGAATGCAAAGCGCCGGCTGGGCCGAGGCAATGGCGGCATCAAACATGCAGCGCAGCAACGCCTGTTGTTTGGCAAAAGACACGTCGGGGGTTTTCATGGTGGCGCGGGTTCGGTCAGTTGGTAACGCTTAGTCGACCTTCTGGCCAATCTCGAAGTTCGACATCTTCTCCAGTGCCTTGACCATGGCTGAATGGTCCCAGGCCTTGCCGCCATGGGCGACGCAGGAATTGAACAGCTCCTGAGCCATCGCGGTGTTGGGCAGGGCCACACCCAGCGCGCGGGCGCTGGACAGCGCCAGGTTCAAATCCTTCTGGTGCAGCTCGATGCGAAAGCCCGGATCAAAAGTGCGCTTGACCATGCGGTCGCCATGCACTTCCAGAATTTTGGAGGAAGCAAATCCGCCCATCAGGGCCAGGCGCACGCGCGCCGGATCGGCACCGGCCTTGGCCGCAAACAGCAAGGCCTCGGCCACCGCCTCGATGTTCAGCGCGACGATGATCTGGTTGGCCACCTTGGCCGTCTGGCCGTCGCCGTTGCCGCCGACCAGCGTGATGTTCTTGCCCATCAGCTCGAACAAAGGCTTGATGCGCTCGAACGTCGCCTCCGGGCCGCCGACCATGATCGACAGCGTGGCGTTCTTGGCGCCGACTTCGCCGCCGGACACGGGCGCGTCCAGGTAGTCGCAGCCCAGCGCATTGATTTTTTGCGCAAACGTCTTGGTGGCAATCGGCGAGATCGAGCTCATGTCCACCACCACTTTGCCGGCGGTCAGACCGGCAGCAATGCCTTTTTCAGAAAACAGTGCCGCCTCCACGTCAGGGGTGTCGGGCACCATCACGATGATGATGTCCGCCCGTTCGGCCACGCCGCGTGCGCTGATGCACTGGGTGGCGCTGCTGCTGGCGATGGCTTCCGGCATCTTGCCCAGCGTGTAGACAAACAGCTGGTGGCCCGCATTGATCAGGTGGACGGCCATGGGCGCGCCCATGATGCCGAGGCCGATGAAACCGATTTTGAGGGGTTGTGAAGTCATGAGGTGTTCTCCTTTTTGTTGTGATTGATTAACCGGCCAGCTGCTCGCGCCAGCCAAGTCCGGCTTCGGTCGTGGTGGCGGGCTTGTATTCGCAGCCGATCCAGCCGTCGTAGCCGATGCGGTCCAGCTGCGCGAACAGGAAGGGGTAGTTGATTTCGCCGGTGCCCGGCTCGTTGCGGCCCGGGTTGTCCGCCAGCTGGATGTGGCCGATGCGCGGCAAATGCTTTTGCATCGTCGCGGCCAGCTCGCCTTCCATGCGCTGGGCATGGTAGATGTCGTACTGCACGAAAGCGTTGTCGGCGCCGACCTCGTCCAGAATCGACAGCGCCTGGGCGGTGCGGTTCAGGTAGAAGCCCGGAATGTCAAAGGTGTTGACCGGCTCGATCAGCAAGCGCAGACCGGCCTGTTTCAACTCGGCAGCGGCAAAGCGCAGGTTCTCGACCACCGTCTGGCGCAGCACGTCGTCGGCAACGCCGGCCGGGGCCTTGCCAACCAGGCAATTGAGCTGTTTCACGCCCAGCGCCTGGGCGTAAACAATGGCTTTGGCCACGCCTTCGCGGAATTCCGCCACCCGCTCAGGCAGGCAGGCAATGCCGCGCTCGCCTGCGTCCCAGTCGCCGGCGGGCAGGTTGTGCAACACCAGCGTCAAGTGATGGGCATCCAGTCGCTGGCGAATTTCTTCGGCGGGCCAGGCATACGGGAACAAAAATTCCACGGCTTTGAAGCCGGCCTTGGCGGCGTGCTCGAAGCGTTCGAGAAACGGCACTTCCGTGAAGAGCATGGTGAGGTTGGCAGCAAAACGCGGCATGTCTATTTCCTTGAAGTTGTTGGTTTACGGGATGGCACCAAGACTATTCAAGCAAGCCGGCCAGTTCCAGGCCCTTGAGCCCTTCGGGATGGCGGCAGTCAATGTCCTCGAACTCGTTGACGTTGTTGATCTCGGTGCCCATGGCGATGTTGGTGACTTTCTCCAGGATGATCTCGACCACCACCGGCACCCGGTGCTCGGCAGCCATCACCCGCGCCTGCCGCAGCGCCGCCTCGATGTGGGCCGGGTCCTTGACGCGCAGCGCCTTGCAACCCAGGCCTTCGACCACGGCCACATGGTCGACGCCGTAGCTGCGCAGCTTGTCGTCGGAGTCCGGCACATTGATGTTGTCAAACGCCAGCTGCACGCAAAAGTCCATGTCAAAGCCGCGCTGGCTCTGGCGGATGAGCCCTAGGTAGGAGTTGTTGACCAGCACATGCACATAGGGCAGCTTGAACTGCGCCCCGACGGCGAGCTCTTCGAGCAAAAACTGAAAGTCGTAGTCGCCGGTGATGGCCACCACCGTGCGGGTCGGGTCAGCCGCCACCACGCCCAGCGCTGCCGGCATCGACCAGCCCAGCGGGCCGGCCTGGCCGCAGTTGATCCACTGGCGCGGGCCGAAGATGTTCAGGAACTGGCCGGCCGCGATCTGGCTCAGGCCGATGTTGCTGACATACACCGTGTCGCGCGGGAACACCTTGTTCATTTCCTCGTACACGCGCTGTGGCTTGATCGGAATGTTGTCGTAATGGGTCTTGCGGTGCATCAGGCGCTTGCGCTCGGCGCAGCGGCCGGCCCAGTCGGCGCGATCGGGCAGGTTGCCGGCGGCTTTTCGCTCCCGGGCGACCTCCACGAACAGCTGCAGGGCTGCCTTGGCGTCCGAGACAATGCCCAGCTCGGGCGTGAAGACGCGGCCGATCTGCGTCGGCTCGATGTCCACATGCACAAAGGTGCGGCCCTTGCAGTACACCTCGGTCGAGCCGGTGTGGCGGTTCGCCCAGCGGTTGCCGATGCCCAGCACAAAGTCGCTGGCCAGCATGGTCGCATTGCCGTAGCGGTGGCTGGTCTGCAGGCCGACCATGCCGGCCATCAGGGGATGGTCGTCGGGTATCGTGCCCCAGCCCATCAGCGTCGGAATCACCGGCACGCCGGTCAGTTCGGCAAACTCGACCAGCAGGTCGGACGCATCGGCATTGATGATGCCGCCGCCGGCAACGATCAGCGGCCGCTCGGCAGCAGCCAGCATGTCCAGCGCCTTGTCGATCTGCTTGCGCGTGGCAAACGGCTTGTACACCGGCAGCGGCTCGTAGGTGTCGATGTCGAATTCGATTTCGGTCATTTGCACGTCGAAGGGCAAATCGAGCAGCACCGGGCCGGGCCGGCCCGAGCGCATCAGGTGAAAGGCCTGCTGAAAGGCGCGCGGCAGCTGGCCGGGTTCGCGCACGATGTAAGACCATTTGGTCAGCGGCTTGGAAATGCTTTCAATGTCGACCGCCTGGAAGTCTTCCTTGTACAGCCGGGCGCGCGGCGCCTGGCCGGTGATGCACAGGATCGGGCAGCTGTCGGCGCTGGCCGAGTACAGGCCGGTGACCATGTCGGTGCCGCCGGGGCCAGAGGTGCCGATGCACACGCCGATGTTGCCGGCCTTGGCGCGGGTGTAACCCTCGGCCATGTGCGAGGCGCCTTCGACATGGCGCGCCAGGATGTGGGCGATCGACTGGCGCTCGCGCATGGCCGCATACAGCGGGTTGATGGCGGCGCCCGGCACACCAAATGCCTGCGTCACGCCTTCTTTTTCCATTACCAGAACGGCGGCCATTGCGGCCTTCATTTTTGCCATGCGTTGCTCCTTGTGTAAGAAGGCTCGATGATTGGCCGGTCAGGCCGGTTTGGGAATGCCACGCTGGCGATAACTCCTATTCCGTGGCGGAATACTGGCGCGGCAACGGTTTACAGTCGGTACCATGGACAGAATCACGGGCATAGGACTTTTCATCCGGGTGGTGGAGACCGGCAGCTTCAGCAAGGCGGCCCTGGAGGCGGGCGTGACCCAGCCCACGGCCACCAAGGCGGTGGCGGCCATGGAGCAGCGCCTGGGCGCGCGGCTGCTGCACCGCTCGACCCGGGGCGTGACGCCTACCGAAACGGGCGCGCTGTATTACGACAAATGCAAGCGCATTGCCCGCGAGATCGACGAGGCCGACAACCTGGCCACGCTGCTGCAGGGCGGCGTGGGCGGCACGCTGCGCGTCAGCACCTCGGTGGCCTTCGGCCGGCGCGTGGTGGTGCCGCTGGCGCTGCGCTACATGCAGCAGCACCCGGATATCACGCTGGACCTCAGCTTTGACGACCGCTATGTGAACCTGGTCGAGCAGGGCGTTGACCTGGCGGTGCGCATGGGGCCGATGGCCGACTCCAGCCTGGGCGCGCGCTACCTGGGCACCAACCCGTGGCTGATGGTCGCGGCGCCGTCGTATCTGCAGGCACGCGGCACGCCGGGCAATGCGGCCGACCTCGCGTCGCATGCCTGCCTGGTGTACAGCAGCGTGCAAGGCGACGACCGCTGGAGCCTGGTCAGCCCGGCGGGCCAGAAGCAGTCGGTGCCGGTGAAGGGCCTGCTGCGCTCGAACAACCTGTCGGCAGTGCTGGCAGCCACGCGCGCCGGCATGGGTCTGGCGGTGCTGCCCTGGTATGTGGCGCGCGAATCGCTGGCCGATGGCGCGGTCGTGCCGGTGCTGGCCGACCACGGGTTGCCCGAGCAGGAGGTCCACGCCGTGTTTCCCTCGCCCAAGCTGGTGCCGCTGAAGGTGACGAGCTTCAGCGGGTTTTTGCAGCAGTCGCTGGCCGGCGACTGGTGGCGTCAGGCGATATGAGGCCTGACGTCTTTCGGCGCATATTTCAAGCCTTTCAGGCCTTTTGCGCAGACTGGGCGCTCACTTTATGCTATCGGATAAATAGCATAAACCGGGTGAACGGCTTTCGACGCCCCTCAGAACCGGTGGCGCACACCCACCGAATAGCTGCTGCCATTCGACAGGTTCTCGACCTTGTCGCGCATCGCAACGGCATAAATATCGGTGCGCTTGGACAGGTTGTAGTCGTATCCCAGGGAAACCGTGTTGCGGTCAGGTCCGGTTTTGGGTGCCACACGTCCCCACGCCGCGAGCACCGCGCCCGCCCCCACCGGCACCCGGGCACCCAGTTCGGAGATGCGATACGTATTGGTAATCGTCGTGTTCTTGACTTCGCCGTACTGGGCGAAAGCCTTGACGACCGTGAAGTCGTATGCGCCATTGAGCTGCCAGGTGCGCGTGTCGGCCTGCACCGCCGCCGGCACGGACCTGGTTTCGTCTTTTTTCACCGACTGATAGACCAGCGCAGCAGACAAAGGGCCGCCGGCATAACCAACGTTGGCACCCCAGTTCGAGCCGTTGCTGGAACCAGCGCCAGTGCTCTTGGTCGCAGCAGCGGCGCCGATCAGGCCGAACTTGAAGCCGCCAACATCGGGGCTGGCGTAAAGCGCCGAGTTGTTCCAGGCCGAGTCCCCGGTGGCCGTGCCGCTGGTGAAGTAGTGACGGATGCTGGGTGAATAGCCGTAAGAGTCGCCAAAGGGGTTGAACGACACGGTGGAAATGAACAAAGGCGTGGTGTTGCGCCCCAGCGTCAACGTGCCCAGACTTTTACTCGACAAGCCCACCGATGCGGTGCGCGAAAACAGGGTATCCCCCGTAAAGCGGCCCGAAGCGCCGGTGTCGGCCAGCAAGAAACCCTCAAGCCGGAACACGGCGGACAAACCGCCACCCAGATCCTCGGCGCCACGCATGCCGAAGTGGCTGGTGGTCAGCTTGCCGCTGTCCACGCCGGTCTGGCGCAGGCCCCCTGGTGCTTTGTTCGAGCCAATACTCATATCGACCAGGCCGAACAGGGTGACCGAACTTTGCGCCTGGGCACTGAATGCAGTGGCGGCCAGACAGGCCAGGCAGGCCAGGGAGTGGGATCGCAGGAGAGGTTTCATCATGGTGGGGCCTTGAAGTAGGGATCAGGAAGGAAGCACGGGAAGGAATCGAAAACAAAGAAAAAACGGTTGCAGGTGACTCAGTGCGCCTCGGCCAGTTTGGCCGCCTCGATGGAACTGGCCACGTCGGCCCTGGCGCCATTGAAGAACAGGTTGAGCAGCACCGCCGACACGGCGGTCAGCAAGATGCCCGACTCCAGCAGCGGATGCAGGCTGTGTGCCATTCGATGCATTCAGCGCAGTGCCACCACTGGAGTCAGCTATTGAATAGATAGCGCCTGACTGTCAGGCGGCGAGCATGAACTCGGGGCCGGCGTAGCTGTCGGGCACCGCGATTTTTCCGGCAATGATGGCGTCCGTGTAAACCGCAATTTTCTGCCGGAGCCCGGCCGGCACGTCCGGGGCCATGGCCAGCCTGACGGCCGACGGGTCGGCCAGCCCCAGCGTGCGGATGACGCCGGGCTTCCACCGGCCGCCCGCCTCGTCCTGCGCCGCCATCAGCACCGCCCGGCTGACGTTGGCAATGGCCGACGCCATGAACACGCCGGGATCGCCCACCGTCCAGTCCCTGACATTGCCGATCTGCCGCGCGCCGCGTTCCCGGCAGGCCTGCGTGACGCCGTCGCGCCCGGCGTTGAGCATGGTGAAAATGATGTCGGCCCCGGCATCCATCTGCGCCAGTGCAATGCGGCGCGAAAGCGCGTTGTCGTCCTGGTTGCCGGAAAAATTGGTCAGCAGCCGGGCGCCGGGATTGGCTGTTTTGACCCCGTCGGCGAAGGCTGCGCGACCCTTCAGGCCGGGGCGCACGCGGATGCCGGACATGTGCCCGACCACGCCGCTGCGGGTGCTGAGTCCGGCCAGCGCACCGGCCAGCCAGGCCGACTCCTCCTGCAGCGCCTCATAGCTCGACAGGTTGGCACCGGTGACGTCGCCCTGGGTGACGGCAAAGTGAATCGCCGGGAACTCGCCGGCAACCTGCTGCGCGGCCGCGTTGTTTTGCCCGCCATGGGCAATCACCATCTGCGGGCCGGCCTGTGCGAGTTGCCGCAGGCCCGCCACCAGCAGCTCTTTTTGCGGCGCAATGCCGTCAAGGTAGCGGGTGGTGACGCCCAGGGATGCCCGCGCCTGGACCAGCCCCTCGTAGCCGCTTTGCATGAAACCCTGGTCGCGGATGTTTCCGGCAAACAGCGCGGCAATGGTGATCGACGCAGGGTCGCGGGGCGCCATGACGGAGCATCCGGCAGCGGCCAGGGGGCTCAAGGTGGCCAAGGCCTGAAGGGCTTGGCGCCGGTTGGGCTGGAAGGTCATGATCGGGTTCTTTCTTTCAGGCGGTTGAAGAAATTTTTCAACAGTTGCGTGGTCAATGCGCCTCGGCCAGTTTGGCCGCCTCGATGGAACTGGCCACATCGGCCTTGGCGCCATTGAAGAACAGGTTGAGCAGCACCGCCGACACGGCGGTCAGCAAGATGCCCGATTCGAGCAGCGGATGCAGGCTGTGCGCCATCTGCTGCATCCAGCGCGGCGCCACCAGCGGAATCAGGCCAAAGCCAATGGCCAGCGCGACGATGTAGAGGTTGTTGCGGTTGCCCTTGTAGTCCACCGTGGACAGGATGCGGATGCCGGTGGCCGCGACCATCCCGAACATCACCAGCCCGGCGCCGCCCAGCACAAAGATGGGAATCGACTCGACGAAGGCGGCCATCTTGGGCAGCATGCCCAGGATGATCATGATGACACCGCCGGCCACGCAGACCCAGCGGCTCTTGACGCCGGTGACGCCGACCAGGCCGACGTTTTGCGAAAAGCTGGTGTAGGGAAAGGTGTTGAAGATGCCGCCAATCAGCGTGCCCAGGCCGTCGGTGCGCAGGCCTGCGGCCATCTCGGCCTGGCTGATCTTCTTGCCCGTCAGGTCCGACAGTGCCAGGAACATGCCGACCGACTCGATCATCACGACGATCATCACCAGCGTCATGGTCAGGATCATCACGATGTCGAAGGTTGGCGGGCCAAAGGCAAACGGCGTGACCACATCAAACCAGTGCGCCTTGCCGACCTTGTCGAAGTTCATCTTGCCCAGCGAGATGGCCAGCACGCAGCCGGCGGCCATGCCCAGCAACACCGAAATATTGGCGACGAAGCCGCGCATGTACTTGACCAGCAGCAGGATGATCACCAGCACGAAGGCGGCAATCGCCAGGTTGTCCAGCGCACCGTAGGCCAGGTTGTCGAGCATCGGGATCGGCCCGGGCAGCTTGAGTGCCGGCGCAGCAGCGCCCGCTGGCGCCGAGGCTGCAGCCGTGGCGGCCGCTGCCTTGGCGCTGTCGACCATGGCCACCAGCTTGGGCACATCGACCGTTTGCGCCATGGGTGCAGGCCCGCCCACTGCCCAGCCCACGCCAACCCGCATCAGGCTGATGCCGATGATGGCGATGATGGTGCCAGTGACCACCGGCGGAAAAAAGCGCAGCAGCCGGCTGATCATGGGCGCGATCAGCATGGACAGCACGCCCGCCCCGATGATGGCGCCAAAGATGGCGCGCGCGCCCTCGACACCGGGCATGGCATTGGCAAAGGCCACCATCGGCCCGACGGCGGCAAAGGTCACGCCCATCATCACCGGCATCCGGATGCCGAAGTAGCGGCCAAAGCCGAGCGACTGGATCAGCGTGACGATGCCGCAGGCAAACAGGTCGGCCGAGATCAGCATGGCCACCTGCTCGGGCGAGAGCTTCAGGGCGCGGCCGATGATCAGCGGCACGGCGATGGCGCCGGCATACATCACCATCACATGCTGCAAGCCCAGCGCGGTGAGTTTTCCGATGGGCAGCTTTTCATCTACCGGATGGACGGTGTCAGGGGTCATGCTTGTCTCCTTGGGGTCGTTTTGGGGGGCTGGAAAAAAAAGCCCGTTCACGCCACGGGCCGGGGGCGATGTCTGCCTGGAATGCGGTGCCGGATGCTGTGCGCCAGCGGTCTAGTTGACCGGGGCGCCGGCTTCGAACCAGCGCTTGAGCACGGCGCGTTCGTCGTCGGTGATCTGCGTGGCGTTGTTCATCGGCATGATCTTGAGCACGACCGCCTGCTGGTACAGCGCCTGGGCATGCTGCTTGATCAGCTCGGGGGTGTGCAGCGCAACACCCTTGCTTTGCAGCTGCGCGTTGTGGCACAAGGCGCAGCGCTGGTCGATGACGGTCTTGACTTCGGCGAAACTGACCGGCTTGCCCGCGGCCGCAATGGCGGCAGCAGACGGCGGCGGCGGGGCCATCCACACCACCAGCCCGGCCAGCATGGCCACGCCCAGACCCGCATATTCCCAGGGTGCGCGCTTGCCCTGAACGCCAGCCTTGTGCCGGGCGACGAAGCTGTGGCGGATCAGGGCGCCGGCCAGCATCAGGGCCACCAGCACCAGCCAGTTGCCCTTGGCCGAATACAGCCAGCCGTAATGGTTGGACAGCATGGCAATGAGCACCGGAAGCGTGAAATAGGTGTTGTGTACGCTGCGCTGCTTGGCGCGCCAGCCATACACCGGATCGACCGGCTGGCCGGCCTTGAGCTGGGCCACGACCTTGCGCTGGCCGGGAATGATCCAGACAAAGACGTTGGCGCTCATGGTGGTGGCCAGCATGGCGCCGACCAGCAAAAAGGCCGCCCGCCCGGCGAACAGCTGGCAGGCCAGCCAGGCGGCAAACACCACGAAGGCCAGCAAGACGGCGCCAACGATCAGGTCGCCGTTCTTGCGCCGGCCAAAGGTGCGGCAGATGGTGTCGTACACCACCCAGCCTGCCACCAGGAAACCCAGCGCAGCGCCGATGGCCGCGCTGGCAGACCAGTCATACACGCTTTTGTCGACCAGGAAGGTGGCCGCGTTGAACAGGTAGAGCACCGTGAACAGCGCAAAGCCGGTCAGCCAGGTGGAATAGCTTTCCCAGTAGAACCAGTGCAGGTTCTCGGGCATCTGTTTGGGCGCGACCAGGTATTTTTGAGGATGATAGAAACCTCCGCCGTGCACGGCCCAGAGTTCACCGTCCACGCCTTTTTTGACCAGTTCCGGGTCTTCGGGTTTGGTCAGGCTGCTGTCCAGGAAGACAAAGTAGAACGACGAGCCGATCCAGGCAATCGCCGTGATGACATGGGCCCAGCGCAGCAGCAGGTTGGCCCAGTCGAGAAGGTATGCGGTATCCATTTGCACGCTCACAGTCAAGGAATGCACAGCCGCCATGCGCTGCGCTTTCCCCTTACCACTGCGGGCTCTCTAAGGAGTGGACATCGCAACCGGGTTTACCAGCTCCAGAAGGGCCGGCCGACTCGGGCTCCGCGGCGACGTGGAATTAATGTATACAGTTTTTAAAGCACGGATTTACAGGGTTTTCCCGGCATCGTGTAAAAAAATATTGCATCGCCGCACCGCATGCAAGAACCTGGCCAACCTGCTGGTGTTCAGGAGCCCCGGTAAGTCGAGTAGGTCCAGGGCGTCACCAGCAAGGGCACGTGGTAATGGCCCTGTGCGTCGGCGATGCCGAAATCAATCGGCACGACATCGACAAAGGCCGGCTCAGGCAGCACGACGCCACGGGCACGGAAATACGCCGCAACGTCGAACAGCAGGCGATAACGCCCGACAGCCATGGCGCTGGCGTCCAGCAACGGCCCGCCCTCGTTGCGACCATCGGCATTAAGGGTCAGGGTTTTGAGGGTCTTGAAGTTTGCGCCCTCAACGCGCTGCAGCGTCACCTTCATGCCGGCAGCGGGGCAACCGTTCATGGTGTCGAGCACATGGGTACTGAGATGGCCCATAAAAATTTTCCTTTTTTAAAATACAACGCAACCGACACGATCCCCGAACATCGGGCTCCGAAAATGATAAAAACTTGTTTTACCAAAATAAATTGTATACACTTTAGAAATCATAATGAATACGCAATCACAAAAATTCATGAAGCGTCTTAACCATCTTCAGGTTGTCGGTGCCAGGGAAGCGGCTGCATCACCTGGCTCGACGCAACGCATCGTGGAGTCCATCACGGCCGCCATTGTTGAGCGCCGGCTGATGCCGGGCACGAAGCTCACCGAGCAAAAGATCGCTGATATTTTTGACGTCTCACGCACCATCGTGCGCCAGGCCCTGAATCAGCTCAGCCGCGAGCACCTGGTCGTTCTAGAGGCGGCACGGGGCGCATCTGTTGCCATGCCCAGCATCGAAGAGGCCCGCCAGGTGTTTGAGGTCCGCGCGATGGTCGAAGCAGCGATGGTGCGCCAGCTCTGTGCGCAAATCACCGATGCGCACATCGTGCAACTGCGTGCCCACTTGCGTGACGAGCAGGAAGCCGTCAGGCGTACCGATGTTCCCGGCCGCACGCGGTTGCTGGCCGACTTTCACGTGCTGCTCGCGCGCCTGCTGGGCAATGAGGTGTTGGCGCAGTTGCTAGCCGACTTGCTCAGCCGCTCGTCGCTGATCTCGTTGATGTACCAGTCAGCCCATTCGGCCGTGCACTCCCAGGACGAGCACCTGCACATCGTGGACGCGCTCGAAAAGCGCGATGCCCGCACGGCGATCCGGCTGATGGAGCACCACATCGCCAATGTTGAACGCAACCTGCGGCTCAACCCCAATTCGACGGACCTTGCCGATGCACTTCGGCCCTTTTGACGGACTCTCGCATGAATGTTGATACCCCCCTCCTTCGCGCTTACCCGCGCGACCTGGCCGGCTACGGCCGCAACCCGCCGCAGGCCAACTGGCCCGGCCGCGCGCGCATTGCCGTGCAGTTCGTATTGAACTACGAGGAAGGTGGCGAGAACTCGGTGCTGCACGGCGACGCCGGCAGCGAGCAGTTCCTGTCCGAAATGGCCAGCCCGCCGGCCTACCCCGAGCGCCACCTGAGCATGGAAGGCATCTACGAATACGGCGCACGCGCCGGCGTGTGGCGCTTGCTGCGCGAGTTTGAAAAGCGTGGCTTGCCGCTGACCGTGTTCGGCGTCGGCATGGCGCTGGAGCGCTGCCCCGAGGTGACGGCGGCTTTTCAGGAACTCGGCCATGAAATCGCCTGCCACGGCTGGCGCTGGATCAACTACCAGGGCATTGACGAGGCGACCGAGCGCGAACACATGGTGCAAGGCATGGCGGCCATCGAGCGCCTGACCGGCACGCGGCCACTGGGCTGGTACACCGGCCGCGACAGCCCCCGCACGCGCCGGCTGGTCGCAGACTTTGGCGGCTTTGAATACGACAGCGACTACTACGGCGACGACCTGCCGTTCTGGCTGCGGGTTGAAAAAACCGACGGCACGCTGGCGCCGCAGCTGGTGGTGCCGTACACGCTGGACACCAACGACATGCGCTTTGCGCTGCCGCAGGGGTTTTCGCAGGGCGATGATTTCTTCACCTACCTGCGCGACAGCTTTGACGTGCTGTATGCCGAAGGCGACGAGCGGCCCGCCATGCTGAGCATCGGCATGCACTGCCGCATCCTGGGCCGCCCGGGCCGGATGCGGGCGCTGCAGCGATTCCTGGACCACATCGAGCAGCACGACCGCGTCTGGGTGACGCGGCGCATCGACATCGCGCGCCACTGGAAACAGGCGCATCCCTTCAACCCTGAAACGGCCTTTGTCTGGCCTGCTTCCAAATGACCACCTTGACCCAACTTAACGCCGCCTCGCAGGCCGAATTCGTCCAGCTGCTGGACGGCACCTACGAGCATTCACCCTGGATTGCGGAGCAAGCCTGGGCCGAACGTCCTTTCCTCAACCTGGACCAGCTCAAGCTGGCGCTGGTCCAGGTGGTGCGCCATGCCGGACGCGCGCCCCAGCTTGCCCTGGTTCGCGCCCACCCCGAGCTGGCCGGCAAGGCGATGGTCAGCAAGTCGCTGACCGCCGAGTCAACGAACGAGCAGGGCAAGGCCGGCCTGACCGACTGCACGCCCGAAGAATTCGCGCAAATCCAGCAGCTCAATGCCGACTACAACGCCAGGTTCGGTTTTCCCTTCACCCTGGCAGTTCGCGGACCACGCGGCCTGGGCCTGCCCAAGGCCGAGATCATCGCGACCTTTGCCCGCCGGCTGGACAACCATCCCGACTTCGAGCTGGCCGAGTGTCTGCGCAACATTCACCGCATTGCCGAAATCCGCCTGAACGACAAGTTCGGCCATTCGCCGGACATTGGCAACCTGGTGTGGGACTGGCATGAGCGCCTGAGTACCCACAGCGACCCCGGCTATGCCGAGCGCGGCGAGCTGACAGTGACCTACCTGACCGATGCGCACCGCGCCTGCGCCCAGCGCCTCTCACACTGGATGCGCGAGGACTGCGGCTTTGACGACGTATCGATTGACGCAGTCGGCAACGTGGTGGGTATTTACCACGGCAGCGACCCCAAGGCCAGGCGGCTGCTGACCGGCTCGCACTACGACACGGTTCGCAATGGCGGCAAGTACGACGGCCGCCTGGGCATCCTGGCGCCCATGGCCTGCGTGCGCGAGCTGCACCGCCAGGGGCGCCGCCTGCCGTTCGGCTTCGAGGTCGTCGGTTTCGCCGAAGAAGAAGGCCAGCGCTACAAGGCAACATTTCTCGGCTCGGGCGCACTGACCGGCCACTTTGACATGAACTGGCTGGCGCAAAAAGATGCCGATGGCATCACCATGCGCGACGCCATGGCGCATGCCGGCCTGTGCATTGACGACATTGGCGGGCTGCAGCGCGATCCGGTCAATTACCTCGGCTTTGTCGAGGTGCATATCGAGCAAGGCCCGGTCCTGAATGAAATCGACCTGCCCCTGGGCATCGTCACCTCGATCAATGGCAGCGTTCGCTACGTGGGCGAAATCATCGGCATGGCCAGCCACGCCGGCACCACGCCCATGGACCGGCGCCGCGATGCGGCCACCGCTGCTGCCGAGCTGGCCTTGTTTGTCGAGCAGCGCGGCGCCAGCGTGCCGCATCTGGTGGCTACCGTCGGGATGCTGGAGGTGCCCAACGGCTCGATCAATGTCGTGCCGGGCCGGTCCAAGTTCAGCCTGGACATTCGCGCGACCACCAATGAAGTGCGCGACGCCTGCGCCGCCGACATCCGCCAAGAACTGCAAGCCCTTTGCGAGCGTCGCGGCGTGCATTACAAACTGGAAGAAACCATGCGCGCCGCCGCAGCCCCCAGTGCGCCCGAATGGCAGCAACGCTGGGAACGTGCGGTCGAGACCCTGGGCCTGCCGGTGTTCCGCATGCCCAGCGGCGCCGGCCACGACGCCATGAAACTGCATGAAATCATGCCGCAAGCCATGCTGTTTGTGCGCGGCCTGAACGCCGGCATCAGCCACAACCCGCTGGAATCCATCACCAATGACGACACCGACCTGTGCGTGCGCGCCTTCCAGAACCTGCTTGAACAACTTGCCACCGAATGACCATGACCAATACCCAAATCAACACCAACAACAACACGGCGCTTGACGCCTGGATCAACGCGCACTTTGACGAAGAAGTGCAGTTCCTGCAGCAACTGGTGCGCGTGCCCACCGACACACCGCCCGGCAACAATGCGCCGCATGCCGAGCGCACAGCCGAACTGCTCAAGGATTTTGGCTTTGAGGCTGAAAAGCATCCGGTGCCGGTCCAGGAAGTCAAGGACTACGGCATGGAGTCGATCACCAACCTGGTGGTTCGGCGAAAGTACGGCGAAGGCCGCACCATCGCGTTGAACGCACACGGCGACGTGGTGCCACCGGGCGACGGCTGGACGCACGACCCGTATGGTGCCGAAGTCGTTGATGGCAAGCTCTATGGCCGCGCCTCGGCGGTCAGCAAGTCCGACTTTGCCACCTACACTTTTGCCGTTCGCGCCCTTGAAGCGCTTGGCTTGCCACTCAAGGGCGGCGTCGAGCTGCTGTTCACCTACGACGAGGAATTTGGAGGCGAACTCGGGCCCGGCTGGTTGCTGCGCCACAAGCTGACGCAGCCCGACTTCCTGATTGCCGCCGGATTTGCCTACGAGGTCATCACGGCCCACAACGGCTGCCTGCAAATGGAAGTCACCGTCCACGGCAAGATGGCGCACGCGGCCATTCCCCACACCGGCATCGACGCGCTGCAGGGCGCCACTGCCATCCTCAACGCGCTGTACCAGCAAAACCAGCTGTACCAGTCGGTCACTTCAAGCTTCGATGGAATCGAGCATCCTTATCTCAACGTCGGCCGCATCGAAGGCGGCACGAACACCAACGTGGTCCCCGGCAAGGTCGTCATCAAGCTGGACCGCCGCATGATTCCCGAGGAGAACCCGGCTGAAGTCGAAGCCACCGTGCGCCGCGTGATTGCCGAGGCAGCCGCCACCATGCCCGGCATCACGGTCGACATCAAGCGCCTGCTGATGGCCGAGGCGTGGAAGCCAGACTCACGCAATGCCGAGCTGGTGAAAGCGCTGCAAAAGCATGGCGAGCAGGTGATGGGCGAGCCGGTTCCCACATGCGGCACGCCGCTGTACACCGATGTGCGTCTGTTCGGCGCTGCCGGCGTGCCCTCGGCGATCTATGGTGCCGGTCCGCGCACGGTGTTTGAAAGCAACGCCAAGCGCTCGGACGAGCATTTGGTGCTGGAGGACCTGCGCTGCGCGACCAAGGTCGTGGCCCGGGCACTGCTCGAACTGCTGAAGTGAACAGGGAAAGGCCAATGCCAGTCCGGCAGCGGACTGTCAAAGTGGAAAAATAAAAAAGGCCGCGAAGATCGCGGCCTTTTTTTTATGTGATCAAGGGTTATGCCAAAGCATCAGCGACTCTGACGAGATGTGGCGTTCAAGCGCATGCGAAAACCCATTGCAAACGCCCTGCTGTCAGTAACAGCCTTGGTCACAAGGGTCCGCATCTGACCATTGCGTCGATATGCCAGGCTTTCAAGCAGCCAGCTTGGCCTGCACGCGCAACCGCGTAATGGTGTCGATCTGCGCCAGGGCCTCATCCAGTTCAGCGTCGCTGTCGCGTTCGATGCGGCGGCGCAACTGGTCAAAAATCTGAGTCTTGCTATACCGGCGCACGGCAATGATGAACGGAAAACCGTGGCTCTTGAGGTAGCGCTGGTTTAGCTGCCGCAACTCGTCGATCTCATGCCGGCTCAATGCATCCAGGCCGGCGCTGGCCTGCTCGCCCACGGATTCAGTCGTCATCGTGCCAGCATCAGCCTCCTTGCCGGCAAGTTCCGGATGGCCGCGCAAAAACTCGATTTGTGTTTTGCGCGGCGCATTGCGCACCATGTTGATCATCGCGCCGTGAAGGGCGTCAATACTCGCGAACGGCCGCGCGCCCCACGCGCCTTGGGCTACCCAGGGCGAATGCTCGAAAGTGCTGCCAAAGGCGGCTACAAAGTCGTCTTGCTGCAAGGTGTTGACGGCGCCGAGGCCCAATGTCGTTTCAGTCATGCGTTGTCGTCCATTTTTGCGGGGGAATTCTGGTTTCTTGAGGCGTGGTTCTTGCGACCGGGGAGCTTTTCTTGAAGGCTGGAACGAACATCAAGATCAAGATGGTTGCGCAGATTTCAAACGCAGCCACGACGTACAGGCCCGTCGTCAGTTGTCCGGTCGAGGTCTTGATGACGCCCAGCATCCACGGCGCACCAAAGCCGGCCAGGTTGGCAACCGAGTTGATCAATGCCACACCGCCGGCGGCCGCGGCACCGGACAGGAAACGGTTGGGCATCTGCCAGAACACCGGAATGGCGCTCATGGTGCCCACAATGGCCAATGCCAGCATCACCAGGGTCAGCAAGGGGCTGGTCTTGAGCAGCAAGGCGACGGCCAGCAGCGAGGCCGAACCCAGCGCTGCGGCCAGGCCACAGTGGTAGCGCGATTCCTGGTGCTTGTCGGAATGAAAGCCGTTGAAAATCATCCCCGCAGCGCCGCACAAATAGGCAGCGGCCATGATCCAGCCAACAGCCATCGGGCTGGTGAAGCCGACTTCCTTCACCAGCGTCGGACCGTAGAACGTCAGCGAAGAGTTGGCAGCAACGATGCAAAAGTAGATCATGATCATCAGCCAGATTTTTCCGTCCTTCAACGAGGCTAGCAGGCTGTGCTCGCGGCGACCCAGCGATGCGGCATCACGCTCAAGATCGGCGTGTACCAGGGAGCGTTCACGCTCGGTCAGCCAGTGGGCCTGATCGGGCTTGTCGGTCAGGTAAAAATAGGTTGCGATACCGGCCAGCACCGAAGGAACACCTTCGATCAAAAACACCCACTGCCAGCCGGCCCAGCCGTTGACGCCGTTCAGGTTGGTCATGATGGCGCCCGCCAGAGGCCCGCCAATCACTCCAGCAAACGCCGACGCTGACATGAACATGCCAAAAGCCTTGGCGCGGCGGTCGTTGGGGAACCAGAAAGTCAGATAAAGAATGATGCCGGGGTAAAAGCCCGCTTCGAATACGCCGAGTAAAAAGCGCAGGAAATAAAACATTCCCGCCGTCTTGACGAACATCATGGCGATGCTGGTCAGGCCCCAGCCAATCGTGATGCGCATGATGGTCTTCTTGGCACCGATTTTTTGCAACAGCAGGTTGCTGGGCACTTCAAAGAAAAAGTAGCCCAGGAAAAAGATGCCTGCGCCCAGTCCGTAGATGGCTTCACTCCATTTCAGGTCGTCGAGCATCGTCAGCTTGACGAAACCGATGTTGACGCGGTCCAGCCAGGCCAGAATCCACAGCATCATCAAAAACGGAATCAACCGCATGAAAATTTTCTTGTAAATGCCGTCCAGTTCCGTCTTGGCGGGTGCTTGATCGGCCGGCAGCGCAGGGTTTGCAATGCTCATGCTTGTCTCCATGAAATAGTGGTGGGGCCAGGCTTGAAAAGCCTGTATCTGACGCATCACCGCTCATGCAGACAGTGCCTTGCGAAAGGTGGATCAAGTCTAAGAACAAGTCTTGAACAATGCGCGCATCTATTGTTATGAAGCACATAGCGGAATCGAATACCATGCCTTGATGACCACCGCCATCACCCCATGAGTCGCCTCGCCGATCCGGTGGACAGTTACTTGTTGCGCGTGCTGGTCACGCTGGTGACCGAGCGCAATGTCTCGCGTACCGCCATTCGCCTGAACCAGTCCCAACCGGCCATCAGCACCGCACTGAAGCGCTTGCGCGAGGTCTTTGACGACCCGCTGCTGGTGCGCGAAAAAGGCGGCATGGCGCCAACCGACCGTGCACTGGTGTTGCGCGAACAGGCGCGACGCGCGCTGATCGAGATTGACGCGATGCTGACCGGCGCTGAAGCGTTCGAGCCAGCCTCCAGCCAGCAAACCTTTCGTCTGGGCTCGCCCGATTTCATCGTGGCCTCCTTCCTGGCCGGGGCGGTCGAGCGCTTTTGCCGTGCCGCCCCCCGAGCCCGGCTGGTGGTGCAGCCGTTGGGCGCAGTGTTTGACTATGAAAGTGCGCTGGCCACGGGCGAGCTGGACGTGGTGATTGGTAACTGGCCGCAGCCGCCGCAGCAACTGCACCTATCGGTGCTGCTGGAAGACGAGGTGGTCTGCCTGATGAACCGCAACGATTCGCGCGCGGGTGGGCTGACGCGCGAGCAATACCTGGCAGCGCGCCACCTGGTGCCGCTGCCTTATTCGCAATCGCAGCGCGGCGTGGTCGACACCTATCTGGCCAGCCAGCGCGTGGCGCGCGATGCCCGCGTGGTGGTGCCGTATTTCGAACTGGCGCCGCACCTGCTGGTGAACACCGACCTGGTGTTCACCACCGGCCGGCATTTTGCGGCGCATTTTGCACGCACCATGCCACTGGCCATTTCAACCGCGCCGTTTGACTTTCCCCGCATGCGCTTTTACCAGTTGTGGCACGAGCGTTCGCACCACGCGCCGGCGCACCGCTGGTTCCGCAAGCTGCTGTCGGATGCAGCCAGTTGCGTGGCACTGGCCCAAGCCGCGCAAGACAGCGCACCGCCCGTCAAACACATCCCTGCGCGCGACTGAAACCGCCAATGGTTGCCGACGCTCAGCGGGTGCGACGTGCTACGGCATCCTGAAACACGGCCATCGCCTCGTCACCCAGCACCGGACCGTCCACCTGCATGGCGGGAGATGCGCCTGCCACCACCTCGGCACAGCGTATTGGCAACGACTGACCGCCTAACAGCGCGGCTATTTGCGGATTGGTGGCGCCATACACCACGCGCTTCACGCCGGCCCAGAACATTGCGCCCGCACACATGGCGCAAGGCTCGCCGCTGGCGAAGACAGTGCTGCCTTTGACGGCATCGGCGCCCAGACGGGCGGCAACCTCGCGCACGGCGACCATTTCGGCATGCGCCGAACTGTCGCCGCTGGTGACTTTTGTATTGCGCGCCACCTGCAAAATTTCGCCAGCGGCCGACACAAGCGTCGCACCATAAGGCCCGTCACCCGCGTCCAGCGCCTCGCGGGAGGCGGCAATGGCCAACCGCATGGCGGCCAGTTCATCAGGGCCAAGATCAGGGGTGTTGTCCTGGATGGCATAAGTGTTTGGCATGAGATCTCTTTCCATTAAAAAGCCGCGTTTGTACGGGAGGCGCGCGACGTGTTGGACAAATCGCACTATGACACGGTGCGCAACGCACAGCACCACGACGGTCATGCGCACGCTGCGCAAACCGCTGCCGTCAGCCCGCTCACACCAGCAGGGCCACCGCCGCTGAAAAGGTAAAAAATGCCAGTACCGTTGACAGCAAAATGATGCGTGCAATGCGCCCGTTGTCAGCGCCAAAGCGTTCGGCCAGCATGGCCACGTTGCTGGCACTGGGCAGGGCCGCTACCAGCACCACCACGGTCAGGCTAGAGCGCTCCAGCGGCAAGCCCAGTGCGATGGCGCCCAAGCCCACGCTGCCAACCAGCAAGGGGTGAACCACCAGCTTTATAAGCGCTACAGGCACATAGCGCACGGCAGGCGTGCGCATACCGCTATTCATTTGGGAGCGCGCCAGGACTGCGCCAATAGTGAACAGCGCCACTGGCGAGGCCGCATCGGCGAGCAGGCCGACGGTTGTCATGATGGGTTTTGGCAGCGCAAAATCGACGGCGGAAGCCAGGGCACCCAAGGCAATCGCCCATGGCAAGGGGTTGACCACCACGCCCCTGAGCGCCAGCCTGGCGGCCCGTGCCGCGCCGTGTTCATCAGCGCCGTCCAGCCGCGACAGTGCAATGCACAGCGACGACGTGACCAGCATGTCGATGACGATGGTCAAAATGGTCGGTCCGGCCGCCTGCGCGCCCAGCAGCGCCACCAGCAGCGGCACGCCCATGAAGCCGGTATTGGGAAAAGCGGCGACCAATGCGCCGAACGCAGCATCGTTCCAGCCAATCGGCCCTTTGCGCGTCAGGGCGATCGTCAGCCCCACCATCAGCAGCGCGCACAGCAAATAAACCGCGCCCAGGCTGAAATCGAGCAGTTGCGCAATCGGCGTGCCGGCGCCAAAGCGGTACAGCATGCAGGGCAGTGCGAAATACAGCACGAAGGTGTTGAGCCCCGGAATGGCGGCTTGCGGCAGCAGCGCCCGCCGGGCAGCGACGTAACCGCACAGTACCAGCGCGAAGAAGGGAAAGGTGACGGCAAGGATGTTGAGCACGGGGCGTATTGTTACAGGCGGGTCGGGTCTGCAAGCGACTGGCAGCGACTGGCAGCGACTGGCTATGATGACCGCTGCATTGGCCCGCCCTGCCCCGACAGCTTTTTCAGGCTTGCCTGCCGCCACGGCCTTCTGTCGTGGTCTTTATTCCGGTGCGCCGGCTTGCACCCTTTCAAATTCCTTGCCCGCATGTCTTCACCTCCTCCCGTTTCTTCAACTGCGCCCATCGCCCACGGCCTGAACCTGGCTCAGCAGGAAGCCGTCAACTACCTGCACGGCCCTTGCCTGGTGCTGGCCGGCGCCGGCTCGGGCAAAACGCGGGTGATCACGCACAAGATCGGCCGGCTGATCCAGACCGGCATGCGGCCCGAGCAGATTGCCGCCATCACCTTCACCAACAAGGCCGCCGCTGAAATGCGCGAGCGTGCCAAGAGCCTGATCGGCAAGCAGGCCAAGGGCGTGCTGATCTGCACCTTTCACGCGCTGGGCGTGCGCATGCTGCGGCAAGACGGCGCGGCGCTGGGCCTGAAGCCGCAGTTCTCCATCCTCGACAGTGACGACGTGACCAGCATCCTGAAGGACGCGGGCGGCAGCACCGACGTGGCCACGGCGCGCCAGTGGCAGTGGACCATCAGCGCCTGGAAAAGCCAGGGGCTCAACGCCGCGCAGGCCGAAGCGCAGGCCAGCGGCGACGAAGAACGGCTGGTGGCGCGGGTCATGGCCAACTACGAAGAGCGGCTGGCCGCCTACCAGAGTGTCGATTTTGACGACCTGATTGGCCTGCCGCTGAAACTGCTGCAAGAGCATGAAGCGGTGCGCAACAATTGGCAGGCGGCGCTCGGCCATGTGCTGGTCGATGAATACCAGGACACCAACGCCACGCAGTACGAGGTGCTGAAACTGCTGGTCGGCGCGCGCGGCCGCTTCACGGCGGTGGGCGACGACGACCAGTCGATCTACGGCTGGCGCGGCGCGACGCTGGACAACCTGAAAAAACTGCCGCAGGACTTTCCGACGCTGAAAGTCGTCAAGCTGGAGCAGAACTACCGCTCGACCAGCGCGATTTTGCGCGCCGCCAACAACGTCATCGGCCCGAATCCCAAGCTGTTCCCCAAGACGCTGTTCAGCGAACTGGGCGAAGGCGAGCCGGTGCGGGTCGTCGATTGCGACAGCGAAGAGCACGAGGCCGAACGCGTGGTGGCGCGCATCCAGAGCCTGCGCGCCGAAGGCAGCCTGCAGACCGAAGGCCAGCAGTACCGCGAATGGAAAGACTTTTGCGTGCTGTACCGGGCCAACCACATGGCCAAGCCGTTTGAAAAAGCCTTTCGCAAGGCCAATATCCCGTACAAGGTGTCGGGCGGGCAGAGCTTTTTCGACCGCGCCGAAATCAAGGATTTGTGCAGCTGGATGGTCTTGATGGTCAACAACGACAACAACGCGGCCTTCATCCGCGCCATCAAGACGCCCAAGCGCGGCATCGGCCACACCACGCTGGGCGCGCTGGCCACCTTTGGCGACACCTACAAGCTCAGCCTGTTCGAGTCGCTGTTCAGCCATTCACTCGACTCGGTGCTGCCAACGAAGGCGGTCGGCTCGCTGCAGGAGTTCGGCCGCTACCTGAACGACCTCGAATACCGCGCCAAGCGCACCGTCGGCGCCGAGGATGCACGGGTTTTCCTGACCGACTGGCTGAAAGAAATCGACTACGAAAAGCATCTCTACGACGGCGAGGACAGTGAAAAGGTGGCAGCTGCGCGCTGGAGCAACGTGATGGATTTTTGCGACTGGATGTCGCAGCGCTGCGGCGGGCAGATTGACGACGCCTCGGGCGCCACGGTCGAAAAACCCACCAAGACCATGCTGGAGGTGGTGCAGACGATTGCGCTGCTGTCGACCATCAGCGAGCGCGAGGGCGACCAGAACGTCGTCACCCTCTCGACGCTGCATGCATCCAAGGGGCTGGAATGGCCGCATGTGGTGCTGGCCGGCGTCAACGAAGGCCTGCTGCCCTTCAAACTCGATGACGACGACGGCAGCAACACCGACAGCATCGCCCTGCGGCTGCAGGAAGAGCGCCGGCTGATGTACGTGGGCATCACACGTGCCCAGCGCACGCTGGCGGTGAACTGGCTGCGCAAGCGCAAGAAAGGCCGCGAGATGATTGCCGGCGTGCCCAGCCGTTTCATTGCCGAAATGGCGCTGGACAAGGCGACCATCAAGGAAGACCCTCGCGAAAAGCTCAAGGCCCTGCGCGCCGAATTTGCCAAAAAGGCTGCCGACGGTGTGGCGGCAGCGGCGGCCGCCAAGGCGGCTTACGACGGCCGGTAAGCGGAAATACAAGGCTGCAGCACCGGCATGCATGCGATTTTTGACAACTCCCGGCAGTCAGACACCGGCGGGTTTGCGGCTACCGCGGCCGCGCGCATTCAGCCGTGGCAGAAACCCGGGAATACGGTTTCAGCTAACATGGTCCGCCCGTGATTTACGGCATCCGCCGCCACATGGCGTCCTTTCAGACCGCCCTGCCTTGCGCAACCGCTTGAGGCATCCATCGATCCATGCCATCCAGAATTTCCCTACTTGCTATTTTTTTTATAGCAACCAGCACCCTCGCAGCATGCGCCAATGCCCAAAACAAGGCCGAAACTGCATGCCCGCCGGCGCTCATTATGAAAGCCGAGCAGTTGTATGGCCGGTGGGCCGTCCGATTCACCCATCCGCCGGCCGGACTGCCCGAGCGGGCCACGATGCTGCTTCAGCGCCATGCCGAATTTTCGGAAAGCCTGGCCGGCACGGTCACCCGCGACCTAGGGCAGGCTGCCGGCACACCGGCCATTGCCGGGCATTCAGCCGAAGCCGCGCTGGCCGGCGACCTTGACGAAGGCATGCTGCTGCTCGATGAGTCGTCCGACAGGATCAGCATCACCGGCACCTGGAACGGTGAAATGCAGCCCGGCTCATGTGGCCGCGTCTACCAAGGCCGCTGGAAAGACACCAGCGCAAGCGCCGCACCCGATGCCGCCGACGTTCCCTTCACACTGACCCGACTTCCCTCACCCTGAACTTGCCCCTGACCCCAGGTTTTGATTCAAAGCCTGCGCACTGAACTCCCATGACCCTCCAACTTTCCCCCCTGAGCAAACTTCTGCTCGCCTCCGGCCTGCTTGCAGGCAGCCTGGCGCAAGCGCAGACCGCTGTGCCGGCCGTCAACATGCCGGCCAACCGACCGTCCAGCCTGGGCTGGCAGGTTTGCCAGGCCATCAAGAACGACACCGGCGCCCAGTTGGCCTGTTACCAGCAATGGGCCGATTCGCAGTTGCCGCCGAATACGCCGCCTGCGGCCCTGACCACCGCACCGGCCAACCTGGCCACCGGCAAGCCGGAAACCGAAATCCTGCTGCTGCCATCGCTCAATACCGAAGCGCCTGACGGCAAGCCCATTGGCTGCCGCAACATCCAGTATTCCGAGCTGTCAAGGTTCTGGGAACTCCAGCGCGGCACCGATTGCGACACCTTTGCGATTCGCGGCTACCGGCCGATGTCGGTGGCGTTTGTCATGTCCGGCGGCGTCTCGCCCCCGCAGACCGGCTTTTCCGCGCCGCCGGCTTACCGCCACGCCGAAACCAAGATCCAGCTGTCGGTGCGCACCAAGGTGGCCAAGGGACTGCTCAAGAGTGGAGAAGCCGACGGGGATGACCAGGATTCGCTCTGGTTTGGCTATACACAGCAAAGCTACTGGCAACTGTTCAGCGGCAACATCTCGCGGCCGTTCCGCACGACCGACCATGAGCCCGAACTGGTCTATATTTACCCGCACCAGATCGCGCTGCCCGGCGGCTGGAATTACCGGCTCTCGGGCCTGGGGCTGGTGCACCAGTCCAACGGCCAGTCCGATCCGCTGTCACGCAGCTGGAACCGTACCTACCTGATGGGTGCGGCGGAAAAGGAACTGGGTCCCGATTCCAGTCTGCGTCTGCAGGGCCGCATCTGGGACCGGATGCGCGAATCGTCGGGCGATGACAACAACCCGGGCATTGAAAACTACGTCGGCCGGGCTGAACTCACCGCCAACTGGCAGATCAACAAGGCGAACACCGTTGGCGTCACACTGCGCCATTCGCTGCGCAGCGAAGCCCGCGGATCAACGCGTGTGGACTGGTTGATGGCCCCCGCGGCATCGCCGAACTACACAGGCCTGCGCTACCACGTGCAGCTGTTCACCGGTTACGGAGACAGCCTGCTGGACTACAACAAACGGCGCAATGTCCTGAGCGTGGGCCTGAGCCTGGTGGACTGGTAAAACAGCGACTGATGATTTCATGGTCGCTACTTTTTGTATAGCTACACACTCAATACCAGCTTGCGCTAACGCCTTTTTTTTGTAGCAAATTCCTTGCTCAGCTGAACCGGTTTGCCCGGCGGCGGCCCGGACCGCACTGGCGGGCAAAAGGCTGCGTGCTTTAAGCTCGGAATATGATTTCACTCTCTTCAGGGCGGCCAGCCGGTTTCCCGTGGTCCGTTCATGGTTGAAGCCAACGCCTTTGCGCTGGGCGCACTCCTCATCGGCCTGCTGCTGATTGCCATGACCATGGGCAGTTCCTATCTCTCCCGCTTACCGTTGAACGCGGCCATGCTCTACCTGGGCGTCGGTGTGGCGGTCGGTCCGATGGGGCTGGGATTGCTCCGACTCGATGCACTGGAAAACAAGGTGCTGCTGGAGCGCTTGACCGAAATCGCCGTACTCATCTCGTTGTTCACCGCAGGCATGAAGCTCGAACTGCCACTGCACGACCGGCGCTGGCGAATTCCGGTGCAACTCGCCACGGTTTCCATGATCGTGACCGTGGTGATCGTGACGGCACTGGGCGTGTACGCACTCGGCCTGTCGCTGGGCGCTGCAGTGCTGCTGGGAGGCATCCTGGCACCAACCGATCCGGTGCTGGCTTCGGATGTCCAGGTTTCCAATCCCGGAGACCGCGACCGTCTGCGCTTCGGCCTGACCGGAGAAGGCGGACTGAACGACGGCACGGCGTTTCCCTTTGTCATGCTGGGCCTGGGATTGCTGGGCGTGCATGAACTGGGCGAAGCTGGCTGGCGCTGGTGGACGGTGGACGTGCTTTGGGCAATAGCGGGCGGCCTGGGACTGGGCTACCTGCTGGGAACACTGGTGGGCCGCGCCATCATCTACTTGCGCATGCGCCACCGGGAAGCGTTGCGGTCTGACGAATTCATTGCGCTCGGCCTGATTGCACTGACGTATGGCGCCGCATTGCTGTGCCACACGTACGGTTTTCTGGCGGTGTTTGCCGCCGGACTGGCATTGCGTCGCATCGACGAAGTCTCCTCGCCGGCACAGGCCGCGCAAACCGAAACGCAGGACGCCAACTCCGGTTTGAGCCTTGACGAGCAGGCCGCTGCAGGGGCCGAAGCGCCTGCCAACATGATGAATGCCGTGCAACGATTTAACAGCCAACTGGAAAGTTTTGTTGAAGTCGGGATGGTGCTGGCCGTTGGCGTGTTGCTGGCGACTGTTGAATTTGAACGCGATGTGCTGTGGTTTGTGCCGGTGCTTTTCCTGCTGGTGCGGCCACTGGCTGTTTACGCCGGATTGATTGGCACGCAGGTCAGTGGGTCACAACGAAATTTGATGAGCTGGTTTGGCATACGCGGCATTGGCTCGCTGTATTACCTGCTCTACGCCATCAACCACGACATTCAGTCGGCACTGGCCGAACGCCTGCTGTCGATCACATTGGCAGTGATCGTCGCGTCCATCATCGTGCACGGCATTTCAGTGACACCCCTGATGCAGCACTACGAAGTGCGCAAGGCCGTGAAAAAGAAACAACGGAAAGCATCAATGAAATAAAAACAGGACAGCAAAAAGCCTACTTTGAGTAGGCTTTTTGTACTGATTTTTTCAACCAGATGTTGGTTGCGCGGGCAAGATTTGAACTTACGACCTTTGGGTTATGAGCCCAACGAGCTACCAGGCTGCTCCACCGCGCGGTATGTAGTTATTGTAGCTTACTTTGCAGCTGCTTCGTCTTTTATTTCTTCCGAAACATCAGGACGGTCAACCAGTTCAACCAAAGCCATGGGCGCATTGTCACCCACGCGGAAACCCATCTTCAAAATGCGGGTGTAGCCACCTGGACGGGTCTGGTAGCGCGGGCCCAGTTCAGCAAACAGCTTGACGACCATGTCGCGATCGCGAAGACGGTCAAATGCCAGGCGCTTGTTAGCCAGAGTTGGTGTTTTGGCCAGAGTGATCATGGGCTCGACCACGCGGCGCAGCTCTTTGGCTTTTGGCAATGTAGTCTTGATGGCTTCGTGCTGGAGCAGCGAGTTCATCATGTTGCGCAACATGGCGAGGCGGTGCTCGCTGGTGCGGTTTAATTTACGTAGTCCGTGTCCGTGTCGCATAGTGCTTCCTTTGTGTAATATCGAAGCAGCCGTATCAGGTACTGCCCGTGCACTTTCTCATCCGAAGACAAGAGTTTTAATCAAAATTAACGCTTGTCGAGGCCGGCCGGCGGCCAGCTTTCAAGGCGCATTCCCAGTGTCAGACCGCGGGAAGCCAGCACTTCCTTGATCTCGTTGAGAGATTTCCGGCCCAGATTGGGTGTCTTCAACAGCTCATTTTCGGTGCGCTGGATCAGATCGCCAATATAGTAGATATTTTCGGCCTTCAGGCAGTTGGCCGAACGCACCGTGAGTTCCAGCTCATCCACAGGACGCAGCAGAATCGGGTCAAACTGTTGCGAGCTGCGAGGTGCAGGATCATTGATGATGGCGCCGAGTTCATTGCCTTCGAGCTGCGCAAATACCGCCAGCTGTTCGACCAGGATCTTGGCCGATGCACGCACCGCGTCTTCTGCGGAAACGGCACCATTGGTTTCGATTTCCAGAACCAGCTTGTCCAGGTCGGTACGCTGCTCGACGCGGGCGCTTTCAACGGTATAGCTGACTCGCTTGACCGGAGAAAAGGATGCATCAAGCACAATCCGGCCAATCGACTTCGGCGACTCGTCACCGTAGCGGCGAACATTGCCGGGCACGTAGCCGCGGCCATTCTCGACCTTGATCTGCATGTCGATCTTGCCGCCATGCGACAGATTCATGATCACATGGTCAGGGTTGACAATTTCCACGTCATGCGGCGTCTGGATATCGGCAGCCGTGATCGGGCCTTCGCCATCCTTGCGCAAGCTCAAGGTCACTTCATCTCGGTTGTGCAGCTTGAAGACCACGCCCTTGAGGTTCAACAAGATATTGACGACATCTTCCTGGACGCCGTCAATCGAAGAGTACTCATGCAAGACACCTGCGATGGTCACTTCAGTTGCAGCGTGGCCCACCATGGATGACAGCAGCACACGACGCAGCGCGTTGCCCAGCGTATGGCCGTAACCACGCTCGAAGGGCTCCAGAGTCACCTTGGCACGGTTGGTGCCAAGCTGCTCAACATTGATAGTTTTTGGTTTTAACAAATTTGTCTGCATGCAGTCTTCCTCTCAATACCCTCGGCTCGTTACACCGATAAGGCTGGCGAAGCACACCTGGCGGCACGACAAGCGTGTCGCCAGGAACGGAAAATTAACGTGAATACAGCTCGACGATCAACGATTCGTTGACATCGGCGGCAAATTCATCACGATCAGGCACTTTCTTGAAGGTGCCTTCACCCTTGTCAGCATTGACATCCACCCAGGCTGGCAGGCCGACCTGCTTGGCAAGTTCGAGCGCCTCGGCAATGCGGGTCTGCTTCTTGGACTTGTCACGCACGGCAATCACGTCGCCAGCCTTGACCATGTACGACGGAATGTTCACCGACTGGCCATTGACCGTCATGGCCTTGTGGGAAACCAGCTGGCGCGCCTCGGCGCGGGTCGATCCGAAGCCCATGCGGTAAACCACATTGTCCAGACGCGATTCCAGCACCGACAGCAAGTTGGCGCCCGTGTTGCCACGGCGGCGATCGGCTTCCTCGAAGTAACGGCGGAACTGTTTTTCCAGGACGCCGTACATGCGCTTGACCTTCTGCTTTTCACGCAATTGCAGACCGTAGTCGGAAGTGCGGGTGCCCGAAGTGCGGCCATGCTGACCTGGCTTGGAGTCAAATTTGGCCTTGTCGCTGATTGAGCGGCGGGCGCTTTTCAGGAAAAGGTCAGTGCCTTCACGGCGGGAAAGTTTGGCCTTGGGGCCGAGGTAACGTGCCACTTGAATATCCTTTTGTCATCTGCTGCAATTTCTGCAGGAGCCGCAGGTCGTAACCTGATGGCGGTGGGCTTGGTGAAAATGCTGACGCCCGACCGTTTGCTGAGCAAGCGGCCGGGCGAAACAGCACGAATTAAATGCGGCGACGCTTTTGTGGGCGGCAACCGTTGTGCGGGACCGGTGTCACGTCAGCAATCGAATTGATCCGAATGCCCAACGCGCCCAGCGCACGAACAGAAGATTCGCGTCCGGGACCGGGTCCCTTGATTTCGACATCAAGGTTCTTGATGCCTTGTTCGATGGCGGCACGGCCAGCGACTTCGGAAGCGACCTGGGCAGCAAAAGGTGTCGACTTGCGCGAACCCTTGAAGCCTTGGCCACCCGACGATGCCCACGACAAGGCATTACCCTGGCGGTCGGTAATCGTGATGATGGTGTTGTTGAAAGAAGCGTGAACGTGGGCAATGCCATCGGCCACGTTCTTGCGAACTTTTTTGCGAACGCGCTGTGAGGCGCTGTTATTGGGTGATTTTGCCATGACGATCTCTCAATTATTTCTTCAAGGACTGGGCGGCCTTGCGCGGACCCTTACGAGTGCGGGCATTCGTCCGGGTACGCTGGCCACGCATGGGCAAGCCACGACGATGGCGGAAACCACGGTAGCAGCCGATGTCCATCAGGCGTTTGATGTTCATCGTGGTTTCACGACGCAAATCACCTTCGATGGTGAACTGAGCAATGTGGTCCCGGATCTTTTCCAGGTCACCATCGGTCAGGTCTTTGATTTTCTTGGCGTAGTCGATCTCGCAGGCTTCGCAAATTTTGCGAGCGCGCGTGCGACCGATGCCAAAGATTGCAGTCAAACCGATTTCGGCGTGCTTCTGCGGCGGAATGTTGATACCAGCGATACGTGCCATGTGCGTCCTCTAAATCTCTTAAAAATCAGCCTTGGCGCTGCTTGTGACGTGGATCTGTGCAGATCACACGGACAACGCCCTTGCGGCGGATGACCTTGCAGTTGCGGCAAATTTTCTTGACCGAAGCTGAAACTCTCATTTTTTTCTCCTAAACTTTTACTCTGTGCTTGCTTGGAACGGAACACACCCTGTGCTCGCGATAAATCGTCATGGTTGTCCAAAACATCATGTCTTGAAGTTGGCCTTTTTCAGCAACGACTCATACTGCTGCGACATCATGTAGTTCTGAACCTGGGCCATGAAATCCATGGTGACCACAACAATAATCATCAACGACGTTCCACCGAAATAAAACGGCACGTTGTACTTCAAAATCAAAAACTCGGGCAGCAGGCATACAAAGGTGATGTAAACCGCACCAGCCAGTGTTAACCGGACCAGAATCTTGTCAATGTAGCGAGCCGTCTGGTCGCCAGGACGAATACCGGGAATGAACGCGCCACTTTTTTTCAGGTTGTCTGCAGTTTCACGGCTGTTGAACACCAGGGCCGTGTAAAAGAAGCAGAAAAAGATGATGGCACTGGCATACAGCAACACATAGATGGGTTGACCTGGCGTCAGCGTGCTGGCGATGTCTTTCAGCCAGCGCATGCTTTCGCCTGTGCTGAACCAGCCCACAACCGTTGCCGGCAGCAAGATGATCGAAGAAGCAAAAATCGGAGGGATCACGCCCGCCATGTTCAGCTTTAACGGAAGATGCGACGACTGTCCACCGTACACCTTGTTGCCGACCTGCCTGCGGGCATAGTTCACAAGAATCTTGCGCTGCCCCCGCTCGACAAACACCACAAAGTAGGTGACTGCCACCACAACCGCCACGATCACGATTGCGATCAGGATACTCATGGCTCCGGTACGAACCAGTTCAAGCAGTCCACCCAGCGCACTGGGCAAACCAGCGGCGATGCCTGCAAAGATCAGGATCGAGATGCCATTACCCAGACCACGCTCGGTAATCTGCTCACCCAGCCACATCAGGAACATGGTTCCAGCCGTCAGACTGAATACTGCTGTCATCCGAAATCCGAATCCCGGATCAAGCACCAAGCCAGGTGAGCTTTCCAGGGCCACGGCAATACCCATCGACTGAAACAGCGCGAGCCCGAGCGTTCCATAGCGCGTGTACTGCGTGATCTTGCGCCTTCCCGCCTCGCCTTCCTTCTTCATCTGCTCGAATGTGGGAACCACATAGGTGAGCAGTTGCATGATGATGGAAGCCGAGATGTAGGGCATGATACCCAGCGCGAACACCGTGAATCTTGACAAAGCGCCACCGGAGAACATATTGAACAAGTTCAGTATGCCGCCTTGCTGGCCCTTGAACAGTTCCTTCAATTGACCGGGGTCAATCCCGGGAACCGGAATGTGCGCGCCGACACGGTACACGACCAGCGCCAGCAGCAAAAACACAAGCCTGTTGCGCAAGTCGCCGAACTTGCCGGTTTTTGCAATTTGAGCCGAGTTGGTTGCCACTGATTGGTTCCGTCAAGTATTAAGCGATGGAGCCGCCAGCGGCTTCAATCAGGGTCTTGGCACTTGCAGATGCAGAAATGCCTGTGAGCTTGACAGCCAGCGACAACGAACCGGTATTGATCACCTTGACGTTCTTGGCGATCTGGCCCACAAGACCCGACTGCTTCAGTGTCAACAGATCGACTTCGGCCAGGCCGAGCTGTTCCAGTGCCGTGAGGGTGACCTCGGCATTGAATTTCAGCAGATGCGATTTGAAGCCGCGCTTTGGCAAGCGACGCTGCATAGGCATTTGACCGCCTTCAAAGCCAACCTTGTGGTAGCCGCCCGAACGGGATTTTTGTCCCTTGTGGCCACGGCCAGCTGTCTTGCCCAAGCCAGAGCCGATGCCGCGACCGACACGCCGCTTGGCATGCTTGGCGCCTTCGCTAGGCTTGATTGTGTTCAATTCCATGATGAGTCCTTAAGCCGTTGAGAAAAAAGCCTGGCTGCTAAGCAACCAGCCCTCTCCCGCAAAGCCTCAAATAATTTTGACCAGATAGCTGATCTTGTTGATCATGCCGCGCACTGCGGGCGTGTCCTGCAATTCGCTGACGCTGTTGACGCCACGCAGGCCCAGACCGCGCACGGTGGCACGATGGGATTCCTGGGTGCCAATCGGGCTGCGAACCAGTTTGACTTTTACTTTGGTTTCTTGGGTCATTTCACTGTCCGCCTTAGCCGAAGATTTCTTCGACTGATTTGCCACGCTTGGCCGCGATGTCGGAGGCCGTGGTGGAATTTTTCAGTGCGTCCATGGTGGCGCGCACCATGTTGTACGGGTTGCTCGAACCATGGCTCTTGGCCACGATGTCGGTGATGCCCATGACTTCAAACACTGCACGCATCGGGCCGCCAGCAATGATGCCGGTACCCTTGGGAGCCGGCGCCATCATGACGTTGGCTGCACCCCAGTGACCAAACACATTGTGGTGCAGCGTGCCGTTTTTCAATGACACCTTGGTCATGTTGCGGCGCGCCTCTTCCATGGCTTTTTGCACGGCAGCAGGCACTTCTTTCGACTTGCCTTTGCCCATGCCGACGCGACCATCACCGTCGCCGACCACCGTGAGTGCGGCGAAGCCGAGGATACGGCCGCCCTTCACCACTTTGGTCACGCGGTTGATCGCGATCATTTTTTCCTTCAGACCATCGTCTGGAGCGTCGTTTTGCGATTTAGCTTGAAACTTAGCCATACTTGATTCCAGTCTGCTTAGAACTGCAAACCAGCTTCGCGAGCCGCATCAGCCAGCGCTTTGACGCGGCCATGGTACGCAAAACCGGCGCGATCGAACGCCACTTTTTCTACACCTGCTGCTTTTGCCTTTTCGGCAATACGCTTGCCAATGGCTTGCGCAGCAGCAACATTTCCACCCTTGCCAGAGCCGCCAATTTCATTACGCACTTCCACTTCAGCCGTGGAAGCGGACGCCAGAACCTTGGTGCCGTCGCCAGAAATAACACTGGCGTAAATATGCAGATTGGTGCGATTGACGGACAGACGGGCAACGCCTTGATTGGCAATGCGGATACGCGTCTGGCGTGAACGACGAAGGCGCTGCGCTTTTTTGGTCAACATAATGCAGCTCCTTATTTCTTCTTGGTTTCTTTGATCGTGATTTTTTCATCCGAATAACGGATGCCCTTGCCCTTGTAAGGCTCGGGAGGACGAACTGCGCGCACTTCAGCGGCAATCTGGCCTACACGTTGGCGATCAGAACCCTTGATGACCACTTCGGTGGGCGTCGGGGTGGTGACCGTGATGCCCGCAGGCATCGCCATGACCACAGGATGGGAATAGCCCACCGTGAGGTTCAGCTTGTCGCCCTGCGCCTGGGCCTTGAAGCCCACGCCGACCAGGTTCAGCTTTTTCTGGAAACCGGTCGTGACACCGACGACCATGTTGTTCACGAGCTGACGCATCGTGCCGCTCATGGCGTTGGCTTCACGGGAATCATTGGCTGGCGCAAAAGTCAACTTGCCGTCTTCACTCTTGACGACGACATGCGCGTTTTGTGTCAGCGCCAAAGTGCCGAGGGCTCCCTTGACATTGATCTGGTCTTCTTTGATTGCGACGTCCACACCCTGAGGGATGGAAACCGGCATTTTTGCTACACGAGACATTTCAGTTACTCCTCAATGCCGCCGTTAGGCCACGTAGCACAGCACTTCGCCACCGGTACCGGTAGCGCGTGCTTTGCGATCAGTCATGACACCCTGGGGCGTCGTGACAATTGCCACGCCAAGGCCGTTCATGACCTGGGGGATGGCACCATGGCCTTTGTACACACGAAGGCCGGGGCGGCTGACGCGCTCGATGCGCTCAATCACGGGCTTGCCTGCGTAATACTTCAGGGCGATTTCCAGCTGGGGCTTGCCATCGTTGGCCTTGACGGAGAAGCCATCAATGTAGCCCTCATCCTTCAGAACCTGTGCAATGGCGACTTTGACTTTTGACGAAGGCACCAGCACAACGGCTTTTTCAACCATTTGTGCATTGCGGATGCGTGTCAACATGTCGGCGATAGGATCACTCATACTCATCTGGGGTTCTCCTATTGCTTACCAGCTTGCCTTGGTGATACCAGGGATATCACCAGCGAAAGCCAACTCGCGGATCTTGGCGCGAGCCAGGCCGAATTGACGGAACGTACCACGCGGGCGACCGGTGATGGCACAGCGGTTACGCTGGCGGGTCGGGTTCGCATTACGCGGCAACTTTTGCAGCTCTTGACGGGCCAGATGGCGCTCGTCATCGGTACGCTTGAAATCATTGGCGATTGCCTTGAGTTCAGCGTGTTTCTTGGCAAACTTGGCGACGAGCTTGTCGCGCTTCAGTTCACGTTGCAGCAGGGCTTGTTTTGCCATCTTGCGCCTTCAGTTCTTGAACGGAAAACGGAAGGCGGTGAGGAGGGCTTTGCACTCTTCATCGGTCTTGGCCGTTGTGGTGATACTGATATTGAGACCGCGCAAGGCATCAACCTTGTCGTACTCGATTTCAGGAAAAATGATCTGCTCTTTCACGCCGATGTTGTAGTTGCCGCGGCCATCGAAGGCACGGCCGGAAATACCACGAAAGTCACGGACGCGGGGCAGGGCCACGGTCACGAAACGATCAAGGAATTCGTACATCTGCACGCCGCGCAGCGTGACCATGCAGCCAATTGGCAGGTCTTCGCGGATCTTGAAACCGGCGATAGCCTTCTTGGCCTTGGTCACCACAGGCTTCTGGCCTGCGATCTTGGCCATGTCGGCCACGGCGTTGTCCATGACTTTCTTGTCCGCGACTGCCTCGCTCACACCCATGTTGAGCGTGATCTTGGTGATGCGCGGCACCTGCATGGGTGTCGTGTAGCCGAATTTTTCAATCAGGGCGGGCGCGATTTTCTCGCGGTACTGGTCTTGCAAGCGTGCCATGTTTATGCAGCCTTAATTTCTTCGCCGCTGGACTTGAAGACGCGCGTTTTCTTGCCGTCAGCCAACAACTTGATACCAACACGATCCGCCTTGCCCGAAGCCGCATTAAAGATAGCGACATTGGACTGGTGAATCGGCATGCTTTTTTCAACAATGCCACCCGTAGTGCCTTTGAGCGGATTGGGCTTGGTGTGTTTTTTCACCAGATTGATCCCGTCCACCAGCACATAGCTGTCATCGACGCGCTGCGTGATCGTGCCGCGCTTGCCCTTGTCGCGACCGGTGATCACGATGATCTCGTCGCCTTTGCGAATTTTGTTCATTGCCTTTGGTCCTTACAGAACTTCAGGAGCCAGGGACACGATCTTCATGAACTTTTCAGTGCGCAACTCGCGCGTCACTGGTCCAAAGATACGGGTGCCGATAGGCTCCAGCTTGGCATTGAGCAGCACTGCTGCATTGCCATCGAATTTGACGAGCGAGCCGTCACCGCGGCGGATGCCCTTGGCGGTGCGAACGACCACAGCACTGTAAACCTCGCCTTTTTTGACGCGGCCACGTGGAGCGGCTTCTTTGATACTCACCTTGATGACGT
>NZ_JAAFGZ010000031.1 GCF_010365105.1 Polaromonas sp.
GCTGCGCCTACTCTTTCACCTCTCAAATTTGCATCTTCGCAAAGCCACTAATTCACCACTTTCTGGATTGTGCAAGTGGCTCTATTTAATAGCGTTCCGCACTGTGGCGCGCTGCAGGCTCCGCGCCAGCAGCCGCTTGAAGGTGCCTTCTTCCGTTTCCACATCAATCCGTGATTGAGGCACGAAGCCGCACAAAATGCCCAGCACGGCATGGTGAAGCAGCAACATATCGGATTGATTGAGCAAACGAACAAGCCGGGCCGCCGGGACTTCATTGTTGAACAAAGTCCTGACGGCCCGGCTTCATGGTGCGCAGGGAAATGACGGCTGCACAGTTCAGCCGTTGAAACCGGATTGACGCAGTCGTCAACCCGGCAACCGGGCCTGCCTGCTCAGCGCTTGAGCAGGGCCTTGAGCGCGTTCTGCAGGCGTCGGGCATTGCCGGCGTCAAACTCGGCGGCCAGCACCTTGGCGGTGTCTTCGCCCCAGGTCTCGGCCGGCGCTGGCGCATTGCGGCGGGTCAGCAACTGCAGTTGCAGCATGCGGCGCGCGCTGATGTGCTCGGCCGGCGTTGGCAGTTCGGCGGCCATTTCCAGGCGCAGCAGCGATTCGACAGCATCTTTTCCGGCCGGGGCGCCCAGCGCCTTCACCCAGCCAGCGCGCACCGCAGGCGCGACCTGCTTGCCCAGTTCCTGCGCGGCGGGCAGTTGCTCGGGATCGCGTTTTTCCCAGGCGGTCAGCAGGTTGGTCAGCACTTCGCCGTGCGCCTGCATGGCGAGCTTTTTCAGCGCATGGTTGGCGGCCTCGAACGCCTCGCGCTGGGCGCGGAAGGCGGCATCGCCCAGGCGCGGTCCGCGATCTTCGAAGGCCGGACGCTCGTTGCGTTCGCTGAAACGCTCGGTGCGCTCGGGACGGTAAGGCTCGAACTTGTTGTCGGTGCTCTGGCGCGGGCCGCTGGGCTTGCCGCCCGGACGTGCGTCCTTGCGGTCGCCAAACTTGCCGCCACGGCCGGCAGCGGCGGCGGGCTCGGCCCTGCGGGCGCCGGGACGGTCGTCGCCGCGCATGGCGATGACCTTCTTGGGCGCCGGTTTTGGCGGGGCGGCAGGCTCTGCGGGCGGGATGGCGGGTTCCGACGATTCGGAAAAACCAGCCTCGATGGCTTCAGGCGTCGGGTTGCCGTCGGCATCGACAGCAGCGTCGGTTGCTATGCTTTCAGTAGCTGCTTGCGCAGGCGCGTCCTGCGCGGAAGGCTGATTTTGTTCAGAATCGGATGGCTTCACGCCGCTGGCGGCAGCGTCGGCCACGTCAGCGGCAGTCTTGGCATCGGCGGCAGCGGCGGCCACCTGCCCGCGCACGGCGGCTTCCAGCGCCTTGGCGGCCGCATGGATTTTTTGCGCGTCGCCGCTGGCAGTGGCCTGCTCGACGGCCTTGGCGGCATCGAGCACGTAGCGGTCGTGTTCGCCCAGGGCGGAGGCGGCTTTTTCGCGCTCGACGGTCTTGCGCTGGAAGGCGTCGTCAATCGGCTTGCGGAAGGCGTCCCACAGCTTTTGTTCCTGCTTGCGCTCGATCGGCACGCTTTGGGCTTCCTGCTGCCAACGCTGCTGCAGCGACTTGACGGCGTCGATGCGCAGCTGCGGCTCGGCGCCCAGCGCTTGCGCTTCCTCGATCATGGCGCGGCGGCGTGCCAGGCTGGCACCTCGGGCGGCGGTCAGGCCGGCATCGGCCTGGTCCATGGCGGCTTTCCAGAGCGGCTGGACTTCGGCAAACGCCTTGTCGCCCAGGTGGCCGGCTTCGCGCCATTTTTCGACAAAGCCATTCAGGCTGCGAATGTGCATCTTCCAGTCGCTGTTGTCCTTGTGGGTTTCGGCCCAGGTCAGCACTTCGTCGATCAGCGCCTGGCGCTGGGCCTTGTGCGCTTCGGCCTGTTCCTTGACCTTTTCCAGCCAGGCTTCGACGACCTTGTGTGCTTCGTTGCAGGCATCGTCAAAACGCTTCCACAGCGCGTGGTTGGGCGTGCCGCCCTGGTCGCTAGTTTTCCACTGCTCGCGCATGTGGCGCAGCGCGTCCTGCTGCTTGCGACCGCCCAGCGGCTTGGCCAGAAGCGCCTCGGCCTTGACGACCAGTTCCTCGCGGATCTGGTCGGCACGCCAGCGCTGCCAGCCTTCAAGTTCGCCAGCGGCGGTCAGCGCGGCATGCGCGGCGGCTTCGAGCTTGCTGTCGATGTTGCGGATGTTGTCCTTGAGTGCCTGGCGCAGTTCGGCGGCGACCTTGGGCGTGGACTTGCCGTGGCCTTCGGTGACTTCGTGTTCCAGTTTGGCCAGCGCTTGCTGCACGAAGGCGGACGACTTGGCGCGCAGGTCGTTCAGCGCCGCCGGGTCCATCCGGGTCTTGGGCGCACGGGCCGGCTGGCCAGCGTCGGCAGCGCCTTGCTGCTCGGATTTCGAAGTCGGCAGGCCACGTGCAGCGCGCAGCTCATCGGCCCAGACCGGCACGGCGGGCAGCGGCGCAGCGCTGTCTTCAGCGGCTTTCAAGGCCACGGCCAGGGCGCTTTGAAAGGCTTCCCAGACGGCCAGCAGCTGGCCACGCGAGGCATCAAGCAGCGGCGGGAACTTGGCATCGACGCTGGCCCAGTTGGCGTCCTGCGCCACTTCGTCGGCCTGTGCCTGCCAGTGCGCCACGTCGGTGCGCAGCGTTTCAAGTACGGACTCGGCGTCGCGCCATGGCTTGATCGACAGCACTTCGATGCGCTGGGCGATCAGCACGGCGGCTTCGCGCTGGACCTGGGTGCGGTGCTGCAGGTCTTCAATCGTCTTGACGCGCTCGGCCAGTTGCACCTTCAGGCCGGCCAGCGGCTCCTTGGACAAGGGCGCGCCGGCCTTGGCGGCGTCGCGCTGCCAGGCCAGGGCATTGGCCAGGTTGAGCTTGGGCAGGGCCAGCAGCGCCTGGGCCTTTTCGGCCCATTCGGCGGCGACGGCTTCCTGTCCCCTGCTGCGACGGGCTTCGTCGAGCTTTTCCTTCAACGGCTTGGCCGCGCCCTTGTCGCGGTTGGCCAGGTCCTTGTAGACCTCGGCCATCTGCTCGACGCTCGGGTCGGTGGCCAGCCACTGGCGGATGCGGGAAGCCCGCTCGCCCGAGGTGGAGGCTGAAAAAGCGCCGCCCGTCAGGCCGTCCAGCGGATGGGCTTCGGTGGTTTTGGCGCTGCCGGTTTTCACGGCGGCGGCCGGCGTGGTGTCGGCTTTGGAAGATTTGGACAAGGGAAAGCGCAGCATAGTTAACAATCGTTTCGGAAAAAAAGCCGCCAGCAACAGCACCTGCGCCACGCATTCAAAGCCCCCGACGGGCGTGCCTGCCGGCAGCGTCAAGACTCAAGGGGCGAAGAACAGGAAGTTCTGTCAGCGAAGAAAAATTTGGTTTGTGGCTTGCAAGGCCTGGCTACCTACAGCTTTAGACATTAAAGCAATCCGCCTATTTTCGCTGTTTTTACGGCATTGCCAAATTAAGTTCGGCATGCGGTGTCCATTTGGCGTCTGGCGGCACGCTCCGGGCAGCGCCGAGGAACAGCCGGGCGGGCGGCAAATCACGCGAAACCAGGTAATCCTTGACCGCCTGGCCGCGCTTGAAAGCCAGCTGACGCAGGTCTTCGCCGCTGACCGGAATGCTTGAAAGCAGCAGCTTTTCCATCTCGCCGACCGGCTGATCCTTGACCAGGCCGACCAGGTTGCGCGGCTTGGGCAGCTCGCTTTGCCGGTACACCGCCTTGAGCAGTGCCGGGTATTCGTCCGCACTGACGCTGGCGGGTTCGGTCGCAGCAGTGCCCTGCCGGGCCTGCTGGCGGCGCTTTTCGGCGCGCACGCGTTCGGCCAGCTGCTCGCGCTGGAAGGCGTCGCGCTCGGCGTCCAGGCTGCCGGTTCCAACCACCGTCAGCTGCAGCGCCGGGCGTTCGGCCAGCGCCCTGGCGACCTTGTCGAGTCCGGCGCGGGCGTCCGGCGTGAGCTGCGCGCTGCCGGCAGCAAACTGCACCGTCGCCAGTTCGTCGCCGCTGCCGCCCAGCGCGCGGGCCAGCAAGCTGAAGGGCGCGGTGATCGCCTTGGTGATGACATTCAGGATCACCTTGATGATGACCGGGCCGAGGCTGAACTGCGGGTCATTGAGCGAGCCGCTGATGGGCAAATCGAGATCGATGACGCCGTTGCGGTCGGCCAGCAGCGCGACGGCCAGCTTGACCGGCAGGCTGGCCGTCGAACCCTCGGCCTTGTCGCCGAAACTGAGCTGATTCAGCACCAGCTTGTTTTTGGCGGTGAGCTGCCCGTCGGGCAATACGACATAGTTCACATCGACGCTCATCTTGCCGCGCTCGATGCCGTAGCCGGAATACTTGATGGCATAGGGCGACAGCGGCGGCAGTTCCAGGTCGCGTACCTTGCCGGTGATATCCAGCGCCAGCGGCGTGGCCAGCGGGTTGAGCTTGCCCATGATTTCGAGCGACGCGCTGCCTTCGGCCTTGCCGCGAAGTTCCAGGTCGGCCATGGCGGGCGCCGCCGTCGCGCCAGTGCCGGCAGCGTCGGGCGCGACGGATGAAAACGCGCTGAGCGTGCCGGTCAATTCGCTCAGGTCGGCCGAGTAGTTGGGTTTAATGAAGCGGTCTGAAAACCGCACCTGGCCGTTGAGCAGGCTGATCGGGCCGAAGTTGATGATTGGCGACGGGCCGGACGGCGCGGCAGTGGCGGCAGGCGGCGCCACGGCGGCGATGTCCGGATTTTTCAAGCCTTTTATGCCATTTACGCTTGTCTGGCTTACATTAGCAGCTCTATTTTTCGTAGCATCGGCAGTGGCAGTGCTGGCAGGCGCATCGTCGGCCTTGGCACCGGCCACGGGCGCCGCCGGCTTCACCAGGTCCTGCAGGTTGATGCGGCCGTCGGGGAGGATGATGACGCGGGCAAAAAAGTCGCTCAGCACGGTTTCCCGCACGTCCACCCGCGTCGCCCGGGCCGGCTCCAGCGCCACCTTGAGGCCGCGCACGTTCAGCGACTTCCAGGCCAGCAGTTCCTCGGCCGGTGCCAGGGTGTTGGCGCTGAACGACTCCAGCGCGGCGTCCCCGGACAGATCGGCCTGTGGCCCGGCGTCGGTCTGGCGGTAGGCCACCCGTCCCTTGAAGCTGGCATCGGCGCGCAGCAGTTCGATGTTCAGCGCACCGCCAAAGTAAGGCTCGAACGCCTGCACCGGCAGGCGCTCGACCGCCAGCTGGCCCTTGGCCTGCAGCGGTGCCAGGCCCAGACTGCCCTTGAAGTCGAGCTTGCCCGGCGGGAACCGGCCCGTGGCCAGCCGCAGCGAAGCCGACAGCGGCATGGCCTGCGCGGCCTGCTTCTGGCCGGCCGGGCTGTCGTTGAGCACCAGCGCGCCAAGCCGGGCATTGGCGGCCGTGACCTCAAAGGCTACCGGCTTGGCGCCGGCCTTGTCCAGAAACGACATGGCGCCGCCGTCCAGTACCACTTCATCGATGGCAACGGCCCACGGCGCAGCAGCGGGCGTGGCAGATGCGGCGGCGGGTGCTGCCGCTGCCGCGTCGCGGGCCACCAGCCAGCGCTCGTACATCCAGCGCTTGCCGGCATCGCGCTCGACCTGGGCCCGGGGCTGGCCGAGCTGCATGCTGGTGGCCCTGAAGGACTGGCCCGGCAGGTCGATGTCCACCCCGGCCAGTTCCGCGCGCTGAACCGACACCAGCGAAGCGCCGCCCTGCGCCAGCCGCACGTCGCTGAGCGCCAACGCGGGCGCGGTGATGCGCAGGGCCTGCGGCTTACCGTCTTGGGCGGCCTGCCATTTCAGGCCGACGTCGGCATCCAGCCGGCCACTGAGCGACGGCAGCAAGAACTGGCCGACGTATTTCGCCGCCATGTCGAGCGGCCAGGCACCGACGGTGGCCGTGGCATCGGCCGAGCGGTCGGTGGCCGAGCCCCTGAAGGTGACCAGCGACGCCGCTGGCGGACTTGCCGGCGCCACGGTGGCCACGCCGAGCGGCGGCTTCGCGGCGGACTTCGCGGCGGTTTTGCCCGCTGCCGGCTGATTCGGTATCGACGGGTCGAGCCCGAGCGAGCCGCTGAACTGGAACGGCGCGATGTCGGCAAACGGATAGGCGATCGACGTGGCATTCAGCGTCAGGTCTTTCAGGCGAATCCGCGCCGGCGACGGCAGCGTTTCATCGCGCCAGTCGAGCGCGCCGCCCTTGACGTCCACCCGGCCCACCTGGATGCGCCAGGGCTTGGCGGAAGCTGCCGCAGCCTCCTTTTTTGCATCATTTCGGCCTTTTGCGCTTGCCGGACGTGCGCTTGCAGCTACATTTTCTGTAGCAACCGGTGGATTGACTGGCAGCAGGTTGAGCCGTCCTGCCCGGTCGCGTGCCACGGACAACATGGGCGCAGTCAGTTCCACCGCCGACAGCTTGACCAGTTGCTCCAGCGGCCGCACATCGTCCAGCGCCAGATGCAGGCGGTCAAAGGCCAGCAGCTCGGCGCCGGGCGCGCTGCCCGTTGGCCCGGCCTCCAGCAGCCTGACCTTTTCAGCCGTGACACTTCCTGAAATCGTCACGGCCGGCGCGGGATTCTGCTCGAACGCGAGCTTGAGGTCGGCCTGCAGCACGGCGCTTTGCAACCGGAATGGCAGGCTGTCGGGCCAGTACGCCAGGTAAGGCTGCAAATCAAGACCGCGCAGCTGCAGCGTCGCATCGGTCTGGCGCGTCGGCGCAAACGGCGTGGCCACGGCCGCCGTGTCAAACCGGCTGCCGTTGAGCACGAAAGCCAGCCGGGGTGCGGTCTTGATCTCGCGCTGCGAGGGCAGATTGCTCAGGAACGGCACCGCCAGCTGCAGGTCGCGCAGGGCATGCGTGGTGTGGACAGATTCATCGACAACATCCACCCGGCCGCCGCTCAGCACCAGGTTGTAAAGGGCAAACCGCGCGCCGTCTCCGGCCGGTTGCGCATCAGGCGTCTTGAGCCGCGCCAGGATGTCATCGATGTCGTAGCGGCCCTGGCCGAAATAGGTCAGCGAGAGCGCCGGCTCCTCGACCGTCAGCGCGTCGGCCACAGGCGCCAGCCGCAGCAGCGACACCAGTTCCGCATCTATATAGAGGCGACGGATTTTCAGCTGGGGAACGGCCTGTGGCGCAGCCGACTGTGAAGCGGCTGAACCGGCCTTGGCAACCGCCAGGTCATGAAGCGTCAGCTCCAGCGACCAGGGCCTGAAATCCACCGAACCGACGCTCACCCGGCGCCCGAGCTTTTCAGAACCCAGTCGTTCAAGCTGCGACTTGACAACCAGCGGCACGGCGGCATAGGCCAGCGCCCAGACCAGCAGCCAGATGCCGATGGCCCAAGCGACGCGTCGATGCCAGCGAGGCGAACGAAGCACGGCGACGACGCTGGCCCAAAAAGTGTTTAGACGGTTCCGCCACCCGGTATTGATTGCATTGCCTGTCATAGCCACCTAGTTTTTGACACCCGGCGCCAAAGGTCAATGCCCTGCCGTGAAGTGGCTTGCCGGAATAAAGAAAAACCCCGGCCAGCATCACTGACCGGGGTTGATGGCGGGCATAAAACCCATGCCATCTGGTTTCGCAAAAGGAGAGATGAATCGTCTCGCAGTGCGATGGAAGCAAGTGATTGCTTCCGTTTATTACCGGGACTGGTTACCCGGTGGTCGTCCGAAAAAATCGGACAACTGAAGGTTAAAGCCACTGCTTCACGACGGCAAGCCTAAATTTTCAATCACGCAAACCGGGGTGATTGAGATTTTCTTCAATCCTTTTCAACACCAGGACAGCCCGCACTCCCCAACACATCGGTGGCAAACGTTACCTTAAGCAAGCTTTGCAAAGAAACACAGAACTTCGTGAAATGAGGTGTTTTTCATTGAAAAATGCCTTCTTAAAATACACATTCATATATCAAACTAATTCTTTATTATTGACAGGTTATTTGAGCGGAAACTAGAATGCCCACAAGTCCTACAAACGTAAGGGCTTACCCGAACTCGCTGCCTTCCCCGGCAGCCTCAACGAGGGTCAGCAACCGGCAGGCATCTGCCTGGTTTGATGGCGACCCAATCAAAGCCTGCGCCACCCCACAAGGGTTGCATGCAAAGAAAGGAGTGCTATGACAGCGCTAGTGAATAACCGTCTTGATTTCAACGTCAAGGTTTGTCTGAAGAATTTGAAAAGCGGCCTTGGGACGGTTGCCGACGACATTGCCCGTGGATTTTTTGTGATCACGCACAGCAGTTTTGCCCTCCTGGGCCTGGTCGTTGCCTTTGCCGTGGTCACGCTGATGGCCCGGCCCGACCTGCGCGATACCGGCGAGGTCAAGCTCATGGCCTGGCTGCAAGAGCGGCGCGGCACCGTGGTCGAACCGGAAAGCATCACGCCCCCGAAATCCGTGGTGGCCGAGCGCCCGGTGGCCGACAAGCCCAAGGCCCTTTCCACCCAGCAGGCGGCCGTCGCCTCGTGGATCAGCAAGAAGTATTCAGTGGCGCAGGAGCCGGTCGGAACATTGGTGGCCGAAGCCTTCGAGATCGGCCAAAACGTCAAGCTTGATCCGACGCTCATTCTGGCGATCATGGCCATTGAATCGGGCTTCAACCCTTTTGCCCAAAGCCCGGTCGGCGCCCAGGGCCTGATGCAGGTGATGACGCAGGTTCACCATGACAAATACGCCAAGATCGGCGGCCGGCTCGCGGCCTTCGACCCGGTGGCCAACCTGCGGGTCGGTGTCAAGGTGCTGCAGGAATGCATCACGCGCGCGGGCTCCATCGAAGGCGGACTCAAATACTATGTTGGTGCCGCCAACCTGGAAAGCGACGGCGGCTATGCCAACAAGGTGATGGCCGAACGCGCCCGCCTGCTGGCCGTCGTCGGCGGCAAGCGCCCGCCGACGACCACACCTCGCTTTGTTGCAGCGCCAGCGCCTGCGCACACCACATCGGTGTCCTTTCCCGCAGAGCGCAAGCCCACGCAGGATGTGGCGCAACTGGACGAATCCTGAGGGCGTGAACGTGCCCGCCGTGTACCCTGCGCTACACTAGCGCGGTGCGCGACTGGCGATAGGCATCGGGGTTTTACCACCATCGATGCGGACGTGGGACACCACGGGGAAGCGCACCGTTTGCGGCCATTGGGCCAAAAAGCGTTCAGCCGTTCGCCTGGGCAGCCCTTGCTTCCTTTGCTTTGCAGCAAAGCCAAAGGACAAGGAACCGAAGTCTTGAAGGACTGCCATGTACCACCGCAACATTCTGATTGAACAAACCGACCCCGAAATTTTTGCCGCCATTCAGGCTGAAAACGCCCGGCAAGAACATCACATCGAGCTGATTGCCAGCGAAAACTACGCCTCGCCTGCCGTCATGGCCGCGCAGGGCTCCCAGCTCACCAACAAATACGCCGAAGGCTACCCCGGCCGCCGCTACTACGGCGGCTGCGAGCATGTCGATGTGGCCGAGCAACTGGCCATCGACCGCGTCAAGCAGATCTTTGGCGCCGACGCCGCCAACGTGCAGCCGCATTGCGGCGCATCTGCCAACGAAGCCGTCTTCCTCGCCTTTCTGAAACCCGGCGACACCATCATGGGCATGAGCCTGGCCGAAGGCGGCCATCTGACGCACGGCATGGCGCTGAACATGAGCGGCAAGTGGTTCAACGTCGTCTCCTATGGTCTCAACGACAAGGAAGAAATCGACTACGACGCCATGGAGCGCAAGGCCCACGAAAGCAAACCCAAGCTGATCATTGCCGGTGCCTCAGCCTACAGCCTGCAAATTGACTTTGAGCGTTTTGCCAAAGTCGCCAAAGATGTCGGCGCGATTTTCATGGTCGATATGGCGCATTACGCCGGTTTGATTGCCGCCGGCATCTACCCCAACCCGGTGCCGCATGCCGACGTGGTGACATCGACCACCCACAAGAGCCTGCGCGGTCCGCGCGGCGGCATCATCCTCATGAAGTCCCAGTACGAAAAAGCCATCAACAGCGCGATTTTCCCCGGCCTGCAAGGTGGACCGCTGATGCATGTGATTGCCGCCAAGGCCATCGCTTTCAAGGAAGCACTGTCGCCCGAGTTCAAGATTTACCAGCAGCAGGTCCTGAAAAATGCGCAAATCGTGGCCGAAACCCTGACCGAGCGCGGCCTGCGCATCGTCAGCGGCCGTACTGAAAGCCACGTCATGCTGGTCGATCTGCGTGCCAAGGGCATCACTGGCAAGGAAGCCGAAGCGGTGCTGGGCAGCGCCCATATGACCATCAACAAGAACGCCATTCCAAACGATCCGGAAAAGCCGATGGTCACCAGCGGCGTGCGCATTGGCACTCCCGCCATGACCACACGCGGTTTTGGCGATGAGGAAGCGCGCATGACCGCCAACCTGGTAGCCGATGTATTGGACAACCCGCGTGATGCGGCCAACATTGAGGCGGTTCGCGCCAAGGTTCACGCCCTGACCAGCCGCTTTCCGGTTTACGGCTGAACCCCGTGAACGGCGCAGAAGCTATTGAATTGATAGCTGCTTGCGCCCGTGGATATTGCGCGAACGACCTGAAACACTTGATAAATTGCCAGGAGGACGCATGAAATGTCCTTTTTGCGGTCATCTTGAAACCCAGGTGGTCGAAACCCGGATTTCCGAAGACGCCGACTTCATTCGCCGCCGCCGCCAGTGCGGCGCGTGCGAAAAACGCTTCACCACTTATGAACGCGCCGACGTCAGCTTCCCGTCCATCGTCAAGAAAGACGGCAGGCGCACTGATTACCAGCGCAGCAAGATTCTGGGTTCGATGACCCTGGCCCTGCGCAAGCGCCCGGTCAGCACCGCGCAGGTCGATGCAGCGGTCGAGCAGATCGAGGAAAAGCTGCTGAATCTCGGACTGCGTGAAGTTGCTTCAAGCCGCCTGGGCGAACTGGTCATGCTGGAGTTGAAAAAGCTCGACAAGATTGCCTACATCCGCTTTGCCAGTGTGTACCGGAGCTTTGAGGACATTGACGAGTTCAGGATGCTCGTTGATGAGGTGGGGCGGTAGGCAAACTACACGGCGGTTAACCATCCGAGATAAAAACTCGACCATTCAGCATTCAAAAATAACCGTTTGGCGAAAACTACTCTTTGCATGTAAATTTTGTTTTACATTGCAACCCATGAAGCCCTGTTCAATCCGCAAACTGCCTGAAGGAATCCAGGTAGGATTTACCTTGATTGAACTCATGGTGGTAATGAGCATGGTCGCCCTGATTGCAGCCTTGGCCATCCCCTCATGGAACACCATGGTAGTCAACAATCGGATTCGCGCTGCGGTGAACGACTGGACACAGTCACTTTACTTCGCGCGGAGCGAGGCCATCCGGCAAAACACCCGCATTACGATTTGTGCCAGCAGCGACGGATCGAGTTGCACCGCTTCAGGCTATGAAGCAGGCTGGATCGTCAAGACGGAACTTCCGGCTATTACTGGCACCATCCTGCAAGACACGCTGCCCGTTCAGCGTGCAACCCTCACCCCCAATACCAACTCGGCACGCTCCATTACTTTTTTGCCGAACGGACTGCCGGAGGGTAACTTTGCGGGATTTCGCTTGATGGTACGGGATGACCCGGCGGTGGACGATGCACTCTCAAAATACATCTGCGTTGCACGCACAGGACGCGCCAGGGTCTATACAAATGCGCAGTATCTGGCCCTGAGCGGATCATGCTAATGATGATCAGAGTGGCACTTAACTGCAAAGCGATGGACCGCGAAGTTCCGGACGTGGCGCCCAGGTGTGTACGCGCAAAGCAACAACTTGTCGGCGGATTGGTTTTGAAGTGGAACCAGCAAATGAACAACGCACCATTGACGACAGCAAGGCTTTGCCCGAAGGCGCAGCAAGGGGCTACGCTGATTGAAATTCTGGTGACCATGCTGGTGGTGGCCATCGGATTGCTGGGAGCGGCGGGCCTTCAGTTGTCAGCCACCCGCTTCCAGCAGACAGCCCAGATACGCACCCAGGCCGTGATTCAGGCCAAGTTCATCACTGAAAAGATCAGGGCAAACAGCAATGCGGTGATGGACGCTGCCCCGCCCAACGCCACCAGCGCCTACCTTGCGCCCCAGGCATATGCGGCTGCAACACTTGCAGTACTTCCTGCCGATCCCAATTGCGGCGTGGCCACGGCCTGTACATCGGCACAAGCGGCCGTAAAGGATATGCGTGACTGGCGTACCTCGATTCAGGCACTCCCCGGCGGTCGCGGCGCTATCTTTCCTGTAACCGCTGCAGGCGGCGCAACGGACCAGGCAACACGCCAGGTGGTCGTCATGTGGCAAGAAAAGCAGCAAAACGAAGTCGGCACGGCCGCCAATTCCGACCCTACCGCTTCCGTGGATGCAGGGTGCCCTCCGCCGCAACTTGCCGGTGTGCGCTGTTTTACTGTTTTGGTGACTCCATGAAAACCGGCAAATTTTTTCAACCCCGCCAATGCCAAGGCGGCATGACGCTGATCGAGGTGCTGGTCGCCCTCACCATCGGACTGGTAATTTTGATTGCCATTGGCACCAGCTACCTCAACAGCGCCAACCTGGCGCGGCAGCGTGAAAACCAGTCGGAACTCAATGAGCCTGCCACGCTGGTGATGCGGATGCTGCAACATGACCTGTCCTTGGCAGGCTACGTCGACATTTTCGACTGGGATCCAACTGGTCAGCCCCAGGCATCCTCCCTGTTCAATCCTGGTGATACCAAATTGATGAATCTTTACCAGCGAGTGCCAGAAGCCACAACGCTTGAAGCACCGCTGACGCAATTTTTTCCGGGCGTGATGCCGGTATTCGGCTGCGATGGTGCGATGGCTGGAACACCCAATGCCATTGTGGTTGCAGGGACGGTGGTACCAACCTGCGGTGCCGCAAGTGCAACACAGCAATCGCTGCAAATGGCATTTCAGGCGGTACCCAGTTCCAGTGTAATTCCTAATCCCATCAAAAGCTTATTACCGCCCGACGCTAACACAGGTGAAGGACGCGATTGCAACCAGCAGGGTGCCCCAAACAACGCTTCGGTTCCCGGCAGAAAGTTCATCATCAACAGGTACTTTATTCAGACAAGTACTGACAACATCAATGAGTTGTACTGTGCCGGTTCTGGAAATTCCACTCAGCAACCGCTGGCACGAGGCGTTGAGGAATTTGTGCTGCGTTATCAGACAGCCCAGCCGGGCGTGGCAGCAGCGCTTGGCAACACTGCTCCAGCGGCCGGAGGAGCCCAGTCGCAGTATATCAACGCGACCGCAGTGGCAGCCTCGGCACTGGGTTGGGCCAATGTTTCGGCGGTGGAGGTGTGTATGGTGTCCGCTACCGCCACCACCAGCGGTTCTGCAGCCATCGGTACTGCAGCGCTTCAGCCTTTGCGGCCCACCTGCCGGCGCGACAACAAAGGCAATTTCATTGCTGACGTTGCCAGGGCTGCAGGCGACAACCGGCTTTGGAAACGCTTTACCTCTGTTACCACGCTAAGAAATGCCATTTACTCCACGCCTAACTGATTTGTCCATCCGCCCACCTGCGAAACAGGAAGGGTTTGTGCTGGTCACAGCAGTCATTTTTTTGATGGTGCTGTCACTGCTCGGGGTCATGGCCGTTCGGGGATCGCTTTTTGAAGAGCGGTCAGCGGCCAATGAGCGCGACCTTTCGCTGGCCCGCGAAAGTGCAGAGCTTGCCTTGCGCGACGCGGAGCGCGACATACTGGGCATACGCTTTGATGGGCAGTTCTGCGCGGCCGGACTGTGTGCCTTGTTGCGTCCGGCTGGCACGCGGCCAGTGAATGCCGCAGAAGCAGCCACTTTCTGGTCTGCCCGAAACGACGCCCTCACGGACCCTATCACTCCGATAGCGCTTCAGGATGGCGGCTTGAGCCTGACACCCGAAAACCGGGGCGTTTATGCCGTTGACATGACCGGCAGTGCTTGTGGCATCAACGCAGTTACTGGCATCGCCAGACCGCTATGGAGTGGCGCCAACTGGGGTTCCAATACCGCTTCAAATCCTTGCAACGGAACCATCACGCAGGCGGTCCCCACCATCCAGTACGGCACATTTACCAATGCGCCTGTGACGTCATTTGCCCCGGCCAACGCGCAAGGATCGCGGCCCCCGCGCTACATGATTGAAATGTTCACGCCCGACGATCTGAAGATCAGAAACACGTCAGCCAAAATCTTCTTCAGGATAACGGCAGTGGGATTCGGACGCACGGCGGGAAGTGGCAATGCTCTTACTTCCGTCACGCTGCAATCGGTTTTTTCTCCTCTTTAGTCTTCGGGCAAGGAAATCACAATGACTTCGTTTGTTCAAAATAAATATAGCCTCAAAGCTGCCTTGCTGATGGCAGTCCTGGCATTTTCCTCGCTGGCATCTGCTTTCATGCCCAGCCAAAGACCACCGGAAGGCATTTCCATTCCTGGCAATGTGGTGCTGGCCTTGTCGGTGGAGTTTCCCACCGGAAACCAGATTTCCTATACTTCCACCGGCTATACGTTTGCAACACGTTACTACGGCTATTTCGACAACCGCAAATGCTATTCCTACGACACCACGAACGAAGTGTTCAAACCCGTCAGCAAGCAGGTTATCAACACCGGCGCCTGCCCAAGCTCCAGCGAATGGAGTGGAAACCTGCTGAACTGGCTCACCATGACCAATCTGGACCAGTTCAGGTCTGTCATGACGGGTGGCACACGCGACAATTTTTCCACCATGGCCAAGCGCAATCCCAATCCCGACAATGGAGATACGACAGGTCGCACGGTGTTGATCCGGTCGTTCGGCAGCCAGCAGGGAGGCCTCAACAACAATCCATTGAAGGATTTGATTGTCGGCACGCCGGGAATGCCGTTGACCGGTACCAATAAAACCGTTCGCTCTTTTGGCTATGGTTCAAAATTTGTGGTGTCAGACAGCAACAATTTTGTCAATTTATCAGCAGCCAACCAACAGGCCAGTTGTTTGGCATCGACACCTTCCCTGGCGGCCACCAGCAACTGCTTCAACATACGCGTGGAAGTCTGTTTAGCGGTTCCAGTCGGTGCAACCATTCCGGATGTGGACCGGGAAGCCAACTGCAAAAACCAGTATTCTGGCGTGGCCAAGCCGGAAGGGTTGATTCAGGAGTACAGCAGAAACATGCGGTTTGCTGCGTTGGGTTATCTCAATGTGAACAATTACCGTGATGGTGCCGTGTTGCGCTCTGCCATGAAAAGCGTAGGTCCCAACGCCGCCATTGCGGGAGGGGGAGTATCAGCTAACCCGGTTCCAGAATGGGACTCTGCCACCGGCACCATTTATGAAAATCCGGATGCTGCAGACGCATCAGCCACGGATGCATTGATTGGCAGAACCGACACCAAATCAGGTTTGATCAACTACCTGAACAAGTTTGGATATTCCGGTAGTTATGAAACATATGACAACGTAAGCGAACTGTTTTATGCAGCCCAGCTTTATCTTCGTGGCAGGGCTCCTCCTGCTTCTTATTCAAGCTCCCTGACGACCGCCATTACCGATAATTTTCCGGTGATCACAGGCAACAATTTGCTAAGAGGGGGTACGCGTGACCCCATCATCAACTCATGCCAGAAGAATTTCATTCTGGGCATTGGTGACATCAATACCCACTGCGACGGCAATCTGCCGGGGTCGACCAACACAAAATGCTCAGCAGACATACCTGCAGACCCGGACAACCTGAATGTTCAAAGTCTTTGGGACATCACGCGCGGCCTAGAGGGCATGGCAGACAACGGAGCTTTTGGCGTTGGTTCCGGAAGCGGTGTCAGCGGCGGCAACACGCCTTACATAGCCGGATTGGCGCACTGGGCCAACACCAACGATATTCGGTCCGATTTGGTTGGCAATCAGAACATCAGCACCTATTGGGTCGACGTTCTGGAGTCGCCTTCTGCACCCGGCAAAAAAAGCCAATACTGGCTTGCCACCAAATACGGTGGTTTCAGGACCGATGCAGTGACAGGAAACAATCCCAACACCAATGCTGATTCATGGAATGCCCTGAAAAACGGCGTCAGGAACGGCATCCCCGATACCTGGTTTGCGGGAAACGATCCCATTTCAATGCGTGCAGGTCTCAGTGGTGCATTTGCCGACATTGCCAGCCGTTCCGGCGCCAATTCCGCTTCCAGCGCAGCAGTCAACTCAACCCGCCAGACAGCTGGGAGCCAAAGCCTGTATGCCAGTTACAACCCCAAAGGCTGGACCGGTTCGGTTGTTTCATGCTCCCCTACTCAAAGTGCGAGCCAGTGCGCCAGCACGCCAACTTGGGAAGCCTCAAGCTGGTTTAAAACCACAGGTCCATTTCCTGCCTATGTGACAACGCCTTTGCTGCCCTCCACCAGAAAAGTATTCACTTCATCACGCACTGCATCCTTTACAACGATGCCACTGCAGTGGACAAGCCTGAACAGCGCACAGAAAAGTATTCTTGCTGCATCAGATAGCCAGGGCCAAGCCCGTCTGGATTATTTGCGTGGTGACCGGACGGGTGAAGACAACGGTCTTTTCCGCAGAAGGGAAAATAGCTTGCTGGGTGACATTGTCAACTCCGGCATCACTTATGTGTCGGGTGCAGGTATTGCCTATTCAGGGCCGAATTTTTCAGGTCATACCGCGTACCGCGCCCTAAACAAGACGCGGCCTCCCGTGATTTACGTAGGTGCCAATGACGGCATGCTGCATGCGTTTTCAGGCGCCGATGGCAAGGAATTGTTTGGCTACATTCCCGGCTCTGTCTTTGCCAATCTTCCTGCACTGACTGCCTTGAATTTCGAGCACAAGTTTTTTGTGGACAGCACACCAATGGTGGCGGATATCCAAAAAACCACCGGTGCCTGGGGTACTGTGCTGGTAGGCGGTCTGGGTGCCGGTGGCAAGGGCTATTACGCGCTGGACCTTACCAACCAGAGCAGCTTTGCCAGTTCAACCGAAGCCACCTTGAGTTCCACCTTGCCCTTGTGGGAATTCACTTCCGCACAAGACAGCGACTTGGGCTACACCTTCAATGAATCAGCGATAGACCCGGTCAACAACGCCAGCACGCAGATTGCCAAGGTGGCTGATAGCACGACCGCCACCGGCGCTTGGCGTGTCATTGTTGGCAATGGCTATGGCTCCACTGCAGGACGGGCTGCGCTGTTTTTGCTGGATGCCAATACGGGCAGCAGCGCGTCCAAACTGATGGCTGACAGCATCAGTTCCGGCAATGGCCTTTCAACACCCCGGCCGGTCGATACCGATAGGGATGGATTGATCGACACGGTTTATGCCGGAGATTTGCTGGGAAACATGCACAAGTTCCAGTTTTCCAAACTAAATCCTGCCCGAACAGACTATGTGGTTGCAAAATCCGGTCCGGCAGATGGCGGTGCATGGCGCTACATTGGAAAAGTTTACGCATCCGGAGAGCCCATCACCACCGCACCATCCGTCGCTCCGGCTTGCGACGGCAATGGCTGGAATGTATTTTTTGGCACGGGAAAACTTAACGAAGATACGGACTACTCGGATTCAGTGGCCAGAAGCTTTTATGCCGTGGTCGACAAAGGCGCATCTTCTGCGTTGACCGTCGGTGCCGGGGAGATTGTGAATATCCCTTATACATCGTCCACTGTTTCAGCGACCGCCGTCAGAACCTGGACCACTCCCAACCTGACAAACAAGCGAGGATGGAAAATGCTTTTTGCAGGGGGCGAACGCTTACTTTCCAACTCCACCCTGCCGCCCGACACCGGCAAGGTGCTGTTTGCCACCACCCGACCTACCGGAGATGTGTGCACGCCGGGCAATACTGGGTTTTTGATGGCTGTTGATATCTGCAAAGGCAAGATTGGTGAGATGGTGGTTGATGGAAGCGTGCTGGTGGGCGGCGTAGGCCTCAGTTCTACCGGCGTGATCAAGGTTAGTAGCACTTATTCAAATGAGAAAGGAGAGAAAATACTTTGCAACCAGGACGATTGCAAAGGCCCAAACAGCCCGTTTTTTGTCCGGGGCGTGGCACCCAAGGGGCGTTATTCATGGCGTGAAATTTTGACCCGGAGCCTGCCATGAGCCAATCAATTTTGAAGAAACATCGCGGCTTCACGCTGATCGAGTTGATGATCACGGTGGCCGTCATCGCCATCTTGTCTGCCATTGCGCTTCCCAGCTACAACGCCTATGTGCTCAGAAGCCACCGGGCGGAGGCTAAAAACACCTTGCTGGCCGTGGCACAGCGGCTTGAACAAATTTATACGCTGGAGTCCAGCTACGTAACGACCAGAAACACAGCGGGTGTTGCAATAGCCGTAAATGACGCATTGATTACGTCATGGGGTTTAAATCAAACACCCTTGAATGGAAATGCGCGTTACAACATTACTTTTTTGGCCAACCCTACTGCAACGACTTTCACCCTGATTGCCACGCCGACAGGCGCCCAGGCTAGTGACACTTGCGGCGTGATGTCGCTTGACAACCGGAACCTAAAAGGCGCGGCAGGTCAAAACAACCGGCATCAAACCACCCGCGAATGCTGGGATCGTTAAGCTTGTGAGCCCGCAACCCATTTCAGCGACAAGCACTGCCTTTGTATCGCAGGCACTCACTATGGCCCAATCAGCTCTCAACCTGAGTCAACCGAATCCGAGGGTCGGTTGCATTCTGGTTTCGACCCAGGGAATTGCATTAGGCAAAGGCCACACCCAGCGTGCCGGCGACCCCCACGCAGAAATCATGGCCCTGCGCGACGCAGCCGCACGAGGACATCCAGTTGTAGGCGCCACTGCCTACCTCACGCTCGAACCGTGTTCCCACCACGGCCGCACCGGCCCGTGCTGCGACGCCCTGATTGCCGCAGGCATCAAAAAAGTCGTGGCCTCCATCGCTGACCCCAATCCTCTAGTATCAGGCCAAGGATTCGCCCGGCTCAGGGCTGCCGGCATTGAAGTCGAAGTCGGCCCCGGCGCCGCCGAATCCCGTGAACTCAACATCGGTTTTTTCAGCCGCATGATCCGCAAAACCCCTTGGGTGCGCATGAAAATGGCCGCCTCGCTGGACGGCACGACGGCGCTGGCGAATGGTCAGAGCCAGTGGATCACCTCGCCCGAAGCGCGGGCTGACGGCCATGCCTGGCGCGCGCGCGCCTGCGCTGTGCTGACAGGCATCGGCACCGTGCTTGAAGACAACCCGCGCCTCGACGTGCGCGAAGTGGCCACGCCTCGCCAGCCGCACATCGTGGTGGTGGACAGCCGGCTGCAAACGCCGCTGGACGCTCATCTTTTCATAGCTGGTCGCGCTTGCATCATCTACGCTGCAGTGCCAAATGAGGCTAAAAAAGCGGCACTGGAAGCGCGCGGTGCCACGGTCGTCATGCTGCCTGACGTGAATGGCAAGGTTGACCTGGCGGCCATGATGAAAGACTTGGGAACCCGCGAAATCAATGAGCTGCATGTCGAGGCCGGCAGCAAGCTCAATGGCTCGCTGATCCGCGCAGGTCTGGTCGATGAATTTTTGCTTTACCTGGCGCCCAAGCTGCTCGGGACGGGCCAGGGCATGGCGTCGTTCGGGCCATTGCAGGCACTTTCTGATGCGGTTGAGCTGCAGTTTCAATCCACGGAGCGGGTGGGCGCCGACCTGCGGATAGTCGCCCGCGCCACTGGGCGGGACCAGTTTTAGCCACATTCTTTCACGCCAGTTCAAAGCAAACTGACAGCCTTTTCCACGCCTTTCATACTCTTGCGGGCGTTCCACCTCTTTTCCCTGCGAAAATACCCGTATGTTTACCGGAATCATCACCGGCATGGGGCGCATCGTCGCCATCCATCGCCTGGGCAGCTCTTCAGATCATGGCAAGCGACTCACCATTGAAACACCTCCGGGTTATCTCGATGATGTGGGCTTGGGCGACAGCATTGCGCTCAACGGCGCCTGCATGACGGCCACAGCGCTGTACCCTGCCCAAAATCAATTCACCATCGACATTTCCGCCGAGTCACTGGACAAGACCTGCGGCTTGGCGGAACCCGGCGTCATCAACCTCGAAAAAGCCCTGCGCGCCCATGACCGGCTTGGCGGCCATATCGTGTCGGGCCATGTCGATGGCATCGGCCGCGTGACGCACTTCGCCCAGGTGGGTGAAAGCTGGGAGCTTCGCATCCGTGCGCCGCTGTCGCTGGGCAAGTACCTGGCCTACAAAGGTTCCATCACCGTGAACGGTGTCAGCCTGACGGTGAACCGGGTGCAGGACCTGGCGGGCCATGCGGACAAGGCACCAGGCTGCGAGATCAGTATCAACCTGATTCCCCATACCGTCGAAAACACCGCGCTGGGCCAGCTGACCCAGGGCTCACCGGTCAACCTGGAAATCGACCTGATCGCGCGCTATGTCGAGCGCATGCTGCAGGACTCCCCTCTCAAACAAGCAAGCCTCTAAATGACCCCACTGATTTCCCCTGTTGAAGACATCGTTGCCGACATGCGTGCCGGCCGCATGGTCATTCTGGTTGACGAAGAAGACCGCGAAAACGAAGGTGACCTGGTGCTGGCTGCCGACCATGTAACGCCCGAAGCCATCAACTTCATGGCCCGATTTGGCCGTGGCCTGATTTGCCTGACGCTGACGCGCGAGCGCTGCGAACTGCTGAAGCTTCCGCCCATGGCAGCGCGCAACGGCGCGCAGTATTCGACGGCGTTCACGGTGTCGATTGAAGCCGCCGAAGGCGTGACCACCGGCATTTCGGCTGCCGACCGCTCGCGCACGGTGCAGGCCGCCGTGGCGCCTGGCGCGACGTTCAGCGACCTGGTCCAGCCCGGCCATATATTTCCCCTGCAGGCGGTTGATGGTGGCGTGCTGATGCGCGCTGGCCATACCGAGGCCGGTTGCGACTTGTCTGCCATGGCCGGCTGCTCACCGGCAGCGGTAATCTGCGAGATCATGAATGACGACGGAACCATGGCCCGGCTGCCGGACCTGCAGGTGTTCGCCGCCACACACGGCCTGAAGATTGGCACGATTGCCGACCTGATTGCACACCGCAGCCGCAACGAGTCGCTGCTGGAGAAAGTCGGCAGTCGCACGCTCCAGACCGCCTTTGGCGAATTCACCGCCCATGCCTTCAAGGACAAGACCAGCCACGACCTGCACCTGGCGCTGGTCACGGGGCAATGGGCCGCTGACGACACCGTGGCGGTACGCGTGCACGAGCCGCTGTCGGTGCTCGACCTGTTGGAGACCGGCCGTACCATGCATTCGTGGAGCCTGGACCAGAGCCTGAAGCACATTGCGTCCGAAGGTCGGGGCGTGGTGGTGCTGCTGAACTGCGGCGAAAGCGCAGCCCAGTTGATGGCGCAGTTCGAAGGCACCGCCCGCGCCGCCCAGGCGCCCGAGCGCGGCCGCATGGACTTGCGCACCTATGGCGTGGGCGCGCAGATCCTGCGTGAATGCGGCGTGCAGAAAATGCACCTGATGGGCAATCCGCGCCGCATGCCGAGCATGAATGGCTACGGCCTGGAGATTGTCGGCTACATCGGCAAGCACCAGACCCAGCCTGAAACCGTATAAGGAAAACGCACCATGCTCAATGCAGACAAAGGCCTGGGCGAAAAGCTCGATGGCAAAAAACTCTCGATCGGGATCGTCCAGGCGCGCTTCAATGAAGGCATCACCAATATCCTGGCGGCAGCCTGTCTTCAGGAACTCCAAGCCCTTGGCGTGAAAGAAAAAAACATCACGCATGTCAAGGTGCCCGGCGCGCTGGAAGTGCCTTGCGCCCTGCAGGCGCTGGCTGAAACCGAAAACTTCGACGCCCTGATTGCCTTGGGCTGCATCATTCGCGGCGAAACCTACCATTTCGAACTGGTCGCCAATGAAAGCGGTTCGGCGGTGACCCGACTGGCGCTGGACTACCAGTTGCCGATTGCCAATGCGATCCTGACGGTCGAAAACCTGGCGCAAGCCGAGGCGCGGCAGGAAGAAAAAGGTCGTGATGCGGCACGCGTGGCGGTCGAAATGGCGAATCTGCTTGAAGCGCTTGCCTGAACATCCTTTCCTACAAAAATTCAACGGAGCTTCATGGCTGAACCCCTCATCAAAACCAAGCGACCTCCGCAAATCCGCACCGGCCTGACCGATACCGGTGTGAAAAAAGCTGCTGACAAATCATCCCGCACCCGTGCGCGCGAGTTTGCGCTGCAGGGCCTGTACCAGCACCTGGTCGGCAAGAACCCGGCCGACTCGATCGATGCCTTCACCCGCGACCTGGTCGGATTCCACAAAGCCGATTCGGCCCATTTCGATGCCTTGTTGCACGGCTGCATTGAATCGGAGCCAACGCTCGACGCCGCCATCATTCCCTTGCTGGACCGGAAAATGGCCGAAATTTCCCCGGTGGAACATGCCATTTTGTGGATTGGCGCCTATGAATTCACCCATTGCCTGGACGTGCCTTACCGTGTCGTGATCAACGAATGCATCGAGCTGGCCAAGGCTTTTGGCGGCACCGACGGCCACAAGTACGTCAATGGCGTACTGCACAAGATGGCGCCTTCGCTGCGCGCTGCGGAAGTCGCGGCCGACCAGTCGCGCCAGGCTTGAGAACCTGCTCCTTGCCTCTCTTTGAAAGCCCCGTTTTGAAAATTTCCCAGCGGGCTGCCCGCATTGAGCCCTTCTACGTCATGGAAGTGGCCAAGGCCGCCAGTGCGCTGGCGCAGCAGGTGGCCCATACCGCCTCGCCGATGATTTTCCTGAACATCGGCGAGCCTGATTTCACCGCGCCGCCGCTGGTGCAGCAAGCGGTCAGCCGTGCGATTGCACAGGGCAACACGCAATATACGCAGGCGATGGGCCTGCCCGTCTTGCGCGAGCGCATCAGCGGCTGGTATGCGTCGCGCTTTGGTGCAGACGTGGCGCCCGGCCGCATCATCATCACGGCGGGCGCATCGGCCGCGCTGCAACTCGCCTGCCTGGCCTTGATCGAGTCAGGCGATGAAATCCTGATGCCCGATCCGAGCTATCCGTGCAACCGGCATTTCGTCACTGCGGCCGACGGCACATCGGTGCTGATTCCGACCACCGCCGACGAACGCTTTCAGCTGACGCGCAAAAAGGTCGAAGCCGAGTGGAACGATAAAACGCGCGGCGTGCTGCTGGCGTCGCCATCGAACCCGACCGGCACCTCGATTGCCCCCGAAGAATTCAAAAGCATTCACGAATTCGTTCACAGCCGGGGCGGCATCACGCTGATCGACGAGATTTACCTGGGCCTGAGCTACGAGGAACACTTCGGCCATTCGGCACTGGCCCTGCCCGGCGAACTCGGCCAGAGCGTGATCAGCATCAACAGCTTCAGCAAATACTTCAACATGACCGGCTGGCGCCTGGGCTGGCTGGTGGTGCCGGAAGCGCTGGCGCCAGTCATCGAGCGCATTGCGCAAAACCTGTTCATCTGCGCCAGCACGGTCGCCCAGCATGCGGCGCTGGCCTGCTTCGAGCCGGAAAGCCTGGCCGAATACGAACGCCGCCGGGCTGAATTCAAGGCCAGGCGCGACTACTTCATTCCCGAACTCAACCGCCTGGGCCTGCGCGTGCCCGTCATGCCCGACGGCGCGTTCTACGCCTATGCCGACTGCACGGAAGCAGCGGCCCGGCTCGGCGTGACCGGCAGCTGGGATTTCGCTTTCGCATTGATGGAGCGCGCGCACCTGGCCGTCACGCCAGGCAGGGATTTCGGCCATGCCGCCCCGGAGCAGTTCGTGCGGTTTTCAACCGCCAGTTCAATGGACCAACTCAAAGAAGCCGTGGCCCGGCTTGAGTCCCTCCTGGGCTAGCCAACAGATGAGCCAACCCAGCATTCGCGGGTCCGCAGGCGAAATAGCGTCTTCCACGAACAGCAAGCCGCACGAAGCGGCGCGCGTGAATGCCCCCGCTCCAAACCAGCAGGGGCCGCAGGACCGGCTTTGCCGGACTGCAGGCGCAGCAGCCCCCTCGGGGGGCAGCGAACCACACGCAGTGGGGAGCGTGGGGGCCATCTTCCAGTGGCCAGTGCGCGTTTACTGGGAGGACACCGATGCGGGCGGCATCGTGTTCTATGCCAATTACCTCAAGTTTTTTGAACGTTCGCGCACCGAATGGCTCAGATCACGGGGCATTGGACAGCAGCAATTGAAGGACAGCACAGGATGCATGTTTGTCGTGACAGAAACGACGCTCCGTTACCACCGCCCTGCCCGCCTGGACGATGCGCTGATCGTGACCTCCCGTATGATAGAAACCGGCCGTGCGTCCTTGACACTCAACCACCAGGCGCTACTGAAACCAGAGCAGCCCGGTGAGCATCCGGCCACCTTGCTCTGCGAAGGATTGACACGCATTGGCTGGGTCCACGGCGCCAGCCTGCAACCCCGGCGCATTCCTGTTTCCATTCTGGACAGCTTGAAAAACTGATGACACAAAAAGCTTCAACATGAACCAAGACCTCTCCATTGTCAGCCTACTCCTCCATGCCAGCTGGGTTGTCCAGGCCGTTGTCGCCCTGCTGATTGGCATTTCGATTGCCAGCTGGGCGGCGATTTTCCGAAAAATCGTGGCGCTCAAACGTGCCCAGCAGCTCAATGACGATTTTGACCGCGGCTTCTGGTCGGGCACCAGCCTGAACGACCTGTTTGCCGGCGCGGCGCAAAACGCCAAGACCTCGGGCTCGATGGAACGCATCTTTGCCAGTGGCATGCGCGAATACCAGAAGCTGCGCGAGCGCCATATCAGCGACGCCGGCACGCTGCTCGACGGCGCGCGGCGCGCCATGCGCGCCAGCTACCAGCGCGAGATGGATGCGATTGAATCCAACCTGTCGTTTTTGGCGACTGTCGGCTCGGTGTCGCCCTATGTCGGCCTGTTCGGTACGGTCTGGGGCATCATGCATGCCTTTACCGGACTTGCGGCGATGGAATCGGTGACGCTGGCCACCGTCGCGCCCGGCATTGCCGAGGCGCTGGTGGCTACGGCGATTGCGCTGTTTGCGGCAATTCCGGCCGTGGTGGCCTACAACCGCTTTGCGCACGACATCGATCGCATCGCCAACCGCCTGGAAACCTTCATTGAAGAGTTTTCGAACATTTTGCAGCGAAATTTGGGCGCGCAGTCACCTTCAGGCCACTAGAGATGACCCCCACGCTTGTCACTTCGCGTACTGCGCTGCGCCCCGAGGGGGCGCTGCGCCTGCTGGTATGGAGTCCCGAGTCGCCTTCACAATGTGGTCTGCGCTGCAGCCCTCTGCCTAATTAAGGAAACCACCATGCCAGCAGTCAGTTCACGCGGCCGGGGTCGCCGCACCATCAGTGAAATCAACATGGTGCCCTTCATCGACGTGATGCTGGTGTTGCTGATCATCTTCATGGTGACAGCGCCGCTGATCACGCCGAGCATGATTGCCCTGCCCAAGGTCGGCCAGGCGTCCAAACAGCCCCAGAGCCCGGTGCGCATCGACATCCAGAAAGACGAAAGCGTGCAGATCCGATTCAAGTCCGACACGGTGTCCAGCACCGTGCGCGGCGTGGCGGCCGATATTGTCAGCCGGGAGCCCGATGTGAAAGCGCAAGGCGCCGAGGCCGTGCCGGTGGTGATCAGCGCCGACAAGTCGATCAAGTACGAAACTGTGGTGCAGGTCATGGACACGCTGCAAAAAGCCGGCGTGGCCCGTGTCGGCCTTTCGGTGCAAACCAGCAAGTAACTTTGTCCCTTTCAACCTCAAGCGCCCCCTGAAACATGTCCAGCAACGCAGACCGTCTTGAATTTGCCCCGCCGCGCGACAAGGGTTCGCCGCGCGCGTTCGGGCTGGCGCTGCTGGTCCATGCCCTGCTGATTGCCGCGCTGACCTGGGGCGTTAACTGGAAGCGTACCGACGACGCGGCATCGTTTGAAGCAGAACTGTGGTCTGGCGTGCCGCAACCGGCCGCACCCCGGCAGATTCAGGCCCCACCGCCGCCGCCGCCACCACCGCCCGCACCAGCGCCCGAGCCACCGCCAGCACCGGCGCCAGAGCCAACACCGCCAGTTCCCACGCCAGCGCCGCCGCCCCGCCCGGCCCCGCCCGTGGCCAAGGCTCCCGAAATCAAGGAAACGCCGCCGCTGCCGGATGTGGACATTGCGCTGGAAAAGGAAAAGAAACGCAAGCTGCTCCAGCAGCAAAAAGAGGCCGAAGTGCTGAAGGCGCAAAAACTGCAGGAAAAACGCGAGGCCGAGTTGCAGGCCCGGCAAGCCAGGGAACTGGAACGAAAGAAGGAAAAGGAACAGCAGGCCCGCGAGGAACTGGCCGAACGCAAGGCCCGGGAAGTGGCTGAAAAAGCCGAAGCCAAAAAGCAGGAAGCCCGGCAACTGGCTATCGAGAAGGAAAAAGAAAAGGAAAAGGAAAAACGCACCGCCGCCGCCAATGCCGCCGCCGCAGAAAAACAAAAGCAGGCAGCTGCGGCTGCTGCTGAAAAGCAGAAGCAGGTAGCCGCTGAAAAACAAAAGGCTGCTGCGGCCAATGCCGAAAAGCAGAAAGAAGCAGCAGCGACCGCTGCAGCCGCGAAGCAAAAGGCTGCTGCCGCCACGGCTGCGGCCAATGCTGAAAAGCAGAAAGAGGCAGCAGCGGCCGCTGCAGCGGCGAAACAAAAGGCTGCTGCCGCCGCAGGCGCGGAAAAGGCACGCCAGGCGGCCATCCAGAAGCGCATCATGGACATGGCTGGCGCGGGAAATTCCGACGGATCGTCTGGCGCAGGAAAAGCCAGCGGCCCTTCGGCGGGCTATGCCGGCAAGGTCAGGGCGCGGGTCCTGCCGAATGTGGTGTTCAACGACGACATCCCCGGCAACCCCAAGGCGGAAGTCGAGGTGCGGACCACCGCCGATGGCACCATCATGAGTCAGCGCCTGATCGGCTCCAGTGGCAACAAGGCCTGGGATGATGCCGTGCTCAAGGCCATCGTTCGCACCGGCTCGCTGCCGCGCGATGTCGATGGCCGGGTGCCGACACCCATGATCATCGAATTTCGGCCCAATTAGGTCGGCCCGGCCGTCACTATCAAATAGATAGCTGGTTGCGCCCGCCCAGTCTGCGCAAAAGCACTATTTCATTCATAAACGATGCGTGCCAGGCCCTTGTCGGCCTGCGCCGTCCAGCTTGCCAGCGCCGCGTCGGTCGGGAAAAACCGGGCGGCGTCCCCCAGGTGCAGCTCTGCTGTCGCACCCTGGCGGCGCAGGCTCAGTCGCACCGGCAGGCCACGGACCGGCTCCGACGCATCGGCCAGGCCGCTCTGGCGCGGCGGAAAGTCCCGGACCAGCCTTGAAATGTCCGGCGCCGTACCATTGACCGCGACACGCAGGAACTTGCCGAAACGGCAGCGCGCCGACTCCAGGTCCCAGACCTGCGTGAGCTTGAAGCGCCGGCCAAAGCGCTCGGACGCGCCCTGCAGTGTTCCCTGCACGACCACCAGTTCGTCCTCCTTCAGCAAATTGCGGTTGGCGTTGTAGGTCGCCTCGTCCACCGAGGCTTCCAGCACATCGGTCTTGTCATCCAGTTTGAAGATGATCAGCTTGCCACGGTTGCCGTTGATGATGCGCAGGTCGGTCACGATGCCGGCCAGCAGTTGCGAGTCGCGCGAGTCAATCAGGTCGTCGATCTTTCGCTTGGCGAACTGCCGCACTTCCTGCTCCACCTCGTCAAAGAGGTGGCCCGACAGGTAAAAGCCGATGGCAGTCTTCTCCAGCACCAGCCGCGCCTTGACGCCGAACATCGGCATTTCGACCAGTTCCGGCTCCTGCGTGCTGGCTGCGTGCGAGTCGGACATGTCGAACAATCCGCCCTGGTTGGCATTGGCCTGCGTGGCAGCAGAAAAATCAAAAGCGCGTTCGACCGAGGCCATCAATTCGGCCCGGTTCAGGTGCAGCTTGTCGAAGGCACCGCCCTTGATCAGCGCTTCCACCGTGCGCTTGTTCATCTTGCTGCGGTCCACACGCACGCAAAAATCAAACAGCGAGGTGAACGGGCCACCCTCTTTCCGGGCGGCGACGATGGCGTCAATCGCCTGCCGGCCGGTGCCCTTGAGGGCACCCAGGCCGTAGCGCACCGACTTGGCGGTGATCGGCTCGAAGCGGTAGTCGCCCTGGTTGATGTCGGGCACCTCGAACGTCAGCCCCATCTTCTGCGCGTCGCCGAACAGGATCTTCAGCTTGTCGGTGTCGTCCATTTCAACGGTCATGTTGGCCGCGAAGAACTCGGCCGGGAAGTGCACCTTGAGCCAGGCGGTGTGGTAGGCCAGCAGCGCATAGGCGGCGGAGTGCGACTTGTTGAAGCCGTAGCCCGCGAACTTTTCCATCAGGTCGAACACCTCGTCGGCCTTTTCCTCGGTCAGGCCATTGATGCCGGCGCCCTTGCGGAAGATTTCCCGGTGCTGGGCCATCTCCTTCTCGTCCTTCTTGCCCATCGCGCGGCGCAGCATGTCGGCGCCGCCCAGCGAATAGCCGCCCAGGATCTGCGCGGTCTGCATCACCTGCTCCTGGTAAACCATGATGCCGTAGGTTTCCTCCAGCATCGGCTTGACGCGCGGGTCCGGGTATTCGGGCACTTCCTTGCCCTGCTTGCGGGCAATGTAGGTCGGAATCAGGTCCATCGGGCCGGGACGGTAGAGCGCGTTCATCGCGATCAGGTCTTCGAGCCGGTCGGGTCGCGCATCCTTCAGCATGCGCTGCATGCCGATACTTTCAAACTGAAACACGGCTTCGGTCTTGCCGTCGGCAAACAGCCGGTACACCCGCGCATCGTCAAGCGGCAGGTCCTCAAACTTGAAGTCTTTTTGCGCCGGGTAGCGGGCGATGATGAACTCGCGTGCGATTTCCAGGATGGTCAGCGTCGCCAGCCCCAAGAAGTCAAACTTCACCAGGCCAATCGCCTCCACGTCGTTCTTGTCGAACTGGCTGACGGCCGACGTGCTGCCAGGCTGCAGGTACAGCGGGCAAAAGTCGGTCAGCTTGCCCGGTGCAATCAGCACGCCGCCGGCATGCATGCCGACGTTGCGCGTCAGGCCTTCGAGCTTGCGCGCCAGCTCCAGCAAGGTGCGGACGTCTTCTTCCTTGGCTTCGCGCTCGGCCAGAATCGGCTCGGCCTCCAGCGCATAGACCATCTTGTCGTTTTTCTTGCGGTCGGCCGGCACCAGTTGCAGCGTGACGGCCTGGCCGGGCTTGTTCGGGATCAGCTTGGAAATGCCGTCGCAAAAGCCGTAGGGGAAATCCAGCACCCGGCCGACGTCGCGAATCGCCGCGCGCGCCGCCATGGTGCCGAAGGTGACGATCTGGCTGACGGCTGCGTGGCCGTACTTGTCTTTCACATAGTCAATCACGCGGTCGCGGTTGCTCTGGCAAAAGTCGATGTCGAAGTCGGGCATGGACACACGTTCGGGGTTCAAAAACCGTTCGAACAGCAGGTTGTAGCGCAGCGGGTCCAGGTCGGTGATTTTCAGCGCATACGCCACCAGCGAGCCGGCACCGGAACCGCGTCCCGGCCCGACCGGGCAGCCATTGGCCTTGGCCCACTGGATAAAGTCGCCGACGATCAGGAAGTAGCCGGGGAAGCCCATCTTCAGGATGGTGTTGATCTCGAACTCCAGCCGCGCCACGTATTCGGGCCGCCTGGCATCGCGAACGGCCGGACTCGGGTAAAGATGCAGCAGCCGCTCTTCCAGCCCCTCGAAGGACGTGTGGCGGAAATAGTCTTCAGGCGCCATGCGAACGCCATTGACCTCGGGCGTCGGGAATTCGGGCAGCATCGGCTTGCCCAGCTCCAGTGTCAGGTTGCAGCGCTTGGCAATTTCAACCGTGTTGGCCAGCGCCGACGGCACATCGGCGAACAGCGCCTCCATCTGCGCCGTTGACTTGAAATACTGCTCGCGGGTGAACTTGCGCACCCGGCGAGCATTGCCCAGGATTTCGCCTTCTGAAATGCAGACCCGGGCTTCATGCGCCTCGTAGTCGTCATAGGTCAGGAACTGGACCGGATGCGTGGCCACCACCGGCAGCTTGAGTTGCGCCGCCAGCTGGACGGCGGACCTGACATGGCGTTCGTCATCGGCATGCCCCGAGCGCTGCAGCTCCAGGTAAAAGCGCTGCGGGAACATGCTGGCAAAGTGCTGCGCACATTCGGCCGCCCGCGCGCTGTCGCCCTGGACCAGAGCCTGGCCGACGGCACCGCGCTGCGCGCCCGACAGGGCCAGCAAGCCTTCGTTGAGTTCCTGCAGCCACTGCAGCTTGACGACCGCCTGGTCGCGCACCACGTTTTGGGTCCACGCGCGGGTGATCAACTCGCACAGGTTGAGGTAGCCCTGGCTGTCCTGCACCAGCAGCAGCAGGCGCGACGCCGGCGCGCTGGCGTCCTTGCCGGGCGATTCGAGCCAGATGTCGGCGCCGATCAGCGGCTTGACACCGACCTTGCGCCCTTCCTTGTAGAACTTGACCGTGCCAAACAGGTTGCTCAGGTCGGTGATGGCCAGCGCGGGTTGCTGGTCGGCGGCAGCGGCTTCAACAATTTCATCAATGCGGTTGGTACCGTCAACGACTGAAAACTCGGTGTGGATTCTTAAATGGACAAACATGCGCTTCATTTTAGGTCTGGGATGCGGCCCGGACGCCGCCATCCCGCCAGCGCGCCCGGGCCATACGCCAGAGCGCCTGCCTACAATTGCGGCATCATGAAAATTCTGAATATTGCTGCCTACAGGTTTGTGGCGCTCGACCGCCTGACCGAACTGAAGGACGGAATCGCGCAGGCGCTGGCAGCGCGGCGCATCTTGGGAACCGTGCTCCTGGCCGAAGAAGGCATCAATCTTTTCCTGGCCGCCGACAGCGCCGCGATTCATGATTTTTTGGCATGGCTGCAGCGGGATGCGCGTTTCCACAGCCTTGACATCAAGCAAAGCTGGTCGGCGACGCAGCCTTTTCACAAGCTGCTGGTCAAGATCAAGCCGGAAATCATCCGCATGAACCATCCGGCCATCCAGCCCGCAGCGGGCCGCGCGCCAGCGGTGGACGCGGCCACGCTCAGGCGCTGGCTGGACCAGGGCCGGGACGATGACGGCCGGCCGGTGGCGATGTTGGACACACGCAACACCTATGAAGTCGATGCGGGCACCTTCCGGCAGGCCATCGACTGGCGGCTGGAAAAATTCACCGAGTTTCCGCAGGCAGTGCTGGACCACCGCGACGAGCTGACCGGCAAGACCATCGTGAGCTTTTGCACCGGCGGCATCCGCTGCGAGAAAGCGGCGATTTACCTGCGCGAAGCAGGCATTGCGCATGTTTACCAGCTCGACGGCGGCATCCTCAAATACTTTGAGGACTGCGGCCCAGCGCATTTTGATGGCGAATGCTTTGTGTTTGACGACAGGCGCGGGGTGGATTCAGCGCTCAAACCCCGCGTCGAAATTGGGGCATCGTCTGACAGCGACGCCGCACACGCCGTGTAAAGCTTGGCAGCCTGAACCTGACGGAGCCCACCATGCCTTCCTTTCAAACTGCATTCCCCAACGCCGCAGCGTCATCGCCGCTGGCGCTGCGCTTCGAGCACGTTCGCGCCCAAACCGTGCAGCTGGTCAAGCCGCTGAGCGCGGAGGACTGCCAGCTGCAGTCCATGCCTGACGCCAGCCCGGCCAAATGGCACCTGGCCCACCTGACCTGGTTTTTTGAAACCTTCGTGCTGGAACGTTACGAAGCACGGTTCAAACCCTTTGACGCCAGTTTTCGCGTCCTGTTCAACAGCTATTACAACGGCGTGGGCGACAAATACCCACGCCCGCAGCGGGGCCTGATCAGCCGGCCGTCGCTGAAGGAAGTGCTGGCCTACCGGGCGCAGGTCGATGCCCGCGTCCAGGGTGTCATTTCCAGGGCCGACGAGGCTGACCACGCGGCACTGGCGCAACTCATCAGCCTGGGCCTGCAGCACGAGCAGCAGCACCAGGAACTGCTGCTGACCGACATCCAGCATGCGCTGTCGTTCAATCCGCAGCGTCCGGCCTATGCCCGGCACTGGCCGCTGGCGAGCACCGCGCCGCAGCCGCTACGCTGGCATGGCTATGAAGGCGGTCTGGTCGCGCATGGCTTTGACGCCGAGCTGGATGGTGCATTTGCGTTTGACAATGAAACCCCGCGCCACCCGGCCTATGTGGCGCCGTTCGAACTGGCCAGCCGGCTGGTCACCAACGGCGAAATGATCGAATTCATGGCGGACGGCGGCTACCGGCGGCCGGAACTGTGGCTGTCGATGGGATGGGACTGGGTGCAGGCCGGGCAGCGGCAGCTTCCGCTGTACTGGCAGGAAGACGACGCCGGCAGCTACCGCCATTTCACGCTGCAGGGGCTGCAGGACGTTGACCCGAACACGCCCGCCTGCCACCTCAGTTATTTTGAAGCCGATGCGCTGGCGCGCTGGGCCGGGGCGCGGCTGCCCACCGAGTTTGAATGGGAACTGGCCGCACGCCGGCTGCCCGCCTCCAGTGCAAAGCCGGGTAATTTTGTGGAAACCGGGGCTTACCATCCGCTGCCGCAGCAGCACGCCAGCCGCGAGTCACCGGCCCAGATGTTCGGCGATGTGTGGGAATGGACGCAGTCCAACTACAACCCCTACCCGGGCTACCAGCCGTGGGAAGGGCTGGTCGGCGAATACAACGGCAAGTTCATGTGCAACCAGTTCGTGCTGCGCGGCGGCTCCTGCGCCACACCGCAAAGCCACGTCCGCGCCAGCTACCGCAACTTTTTTCCGCCGGATGCGCAATGGCAGTTCAGCGGCGTGCGGCTGGCGCGTAACGTTCAGGGTTAAGAACCCGTCGCGCGTATTTCCGGCATGCCTGGCGTCTCGGGCATCGCTGGTGACTGAGGCATTGCCGGTATTTCCGGTAACTCCGGCGCTGAGGGCATTTCCGGAAGATCGGGCGTGACGGGCATTTCGGGCACTGCAGGCGAAGGGGCTGTTTCAGGTGTGGCGGGCGTCACCGGTGGCATTTCGGGCTGTGCGGGTGTTGGAGATATTTCAGGAATGGTTGGCATGGTCGCGTTTGGAAAGGTTGAAAATTTTTGAAAGGTTGGGGGCTATTCCGCCCCTACAGCCTGCGCTCGGGCAGGGGAATGAATTCTTTGTCGTCGGCGACCTGGCCCATGCGCTGGGCTGTCCAGTCATCGCCGGCTTGCGCGATGCGCTCTTTGCGGCTGGAGACAAAATTCCACCAGATAAAGCGATGCCCGTCGAGAGCATCGCCGCCCAGCACCATGAAGCGCGCGGGTTCCGTGGCAGTGATGCGCGTCGCCTCAGACGGCGCCAAAATGGCCAGGGTGCGCGCCGCCAGCACTTCGCCGTCCACCGCCAGATCGCCCTCTACGCCGTACAGCGCCAGCTCGTCGGCCAGCGGCGGCAGGTCAACATGACTCCCGGCAGCAAGTCGAATGTCCAGGTAAACCGTTTTTGAAAAGGTCCTGACCGGCGATGTCTGTCCGAACGCCTCGCCGATCAGCACGCGCACCTCGGCCGCGCCTGACACCACGACCGGAATGTCGCTGGCGGGCGTATGCGCGAAATCGGGCGCGGCTTCTTCATGCGCCTGGGGCAGCGCGGCCCAGAGCTGCAGGCCATGCTGCAAATAAGCCTTGTCCCTGAGGTCTTCGGGCGCCCTTTCGGAATGCACGATGCCGCGCCCCGCCGTCATCCAGTTGATGGCGCCGGGTTCGATCCGCTGGACCGAGCCCAGGCTGTCGCGGTGCAGGATGGCTCCGTCGAACAGGTAGGTCACGGTGGCCAGCCCGATGTGCGGATGCGGCCGCACATCATGATTCTCGCCGGCCTGCACTTCCAGCGGTCCGAAATGGTCGAAGAACACGAACGGCCCCACCGACTGCCGGCTGGCCGCCGGCAACAGGCGGCTGACCAGAAAGCCGCCACCCAGGTCCTTGGCCTGTCCCGTCAATGTGAGGTCGATGCTCATGGCAGCCGTTCCATCCGGGTGGTGATTTCAGTGGTCACCGTGGTCATGAGCTTGTGAACCGGGCATTTCCGGGCCACGGCTTCGAGTTCCTTCAGTTGTGCATCGCTCAGGGCGCCGTGTACCTTCAGGGTGGTGGTCAAGCGGTAAATACCCTTGCGCTCGTCCGCATCGTCGCGCTCGACCAGCGTCTGGATGTCATCGACGGAAATGCCTTTCTTGCGGGCATACCACATCACCGTCAAGGCCTTGCAGGCGCCTAGCGCGGCATCGTAGAGGTCATGCGGGCTGGGGCCGGTGTCGTTGCCGCCTTCGGCCTCGCTGATGTCGGCCACCAGTTCGTGGGTACGGATATGCACCGTCTGCGCCAGTATGGCGGTGCGGTCAAGCCGGAGTTCAATCGTCATGCGTTTTCCTTTTGAAACATTGACAAGGGTCGTGGTCGCCACAGCGCACCGGCGTATCAGCGGCTGAAACGGCCCGCCACCTCCGCCACGCGCTCGCCGAAACTGCGCGCCGTTTCCAGGTCGCCCTGCGCCATTTCACCGGCGCCGGCGTCCGAAGGCGAATGCGCCATCGCGCCGCTGTAGGAACCGAGGAAATTCGGGTCGTTGCGCTGCGCGGCCTTGCTGTTGCTGGGCGGGATGCCCTGGCTGACCCAGATGCCGCCGTGCTGCATGGCCAGGGTGAACAGGTAGATCAGCGTGGACGACTTGTCGCCGTTGGGTGCCGAACTGTTGGTGAAGCCGGCAAACAGCTTGTCCTTCCAGGATTCGGTGTACCAGGGCTTGGACGACGCGTCGGCAAACTTCTTGAACTGCCAGCTGACGCTGCCCATGTAGGTCGGCGAGCCCATGATGATGGCGTCGGCGGCGGCCAGCGCCTCCCAGCCGCCTGCCGGCAGGTTGCCTTCGCCATCAATGGCAATCAATTCGGCGCCGGCGCCAGCCGCCACGGCCTGTGCCATGCGCTGGGTGTGGCCGTAGCCGGAGTGGTAGATGACGACCACGACCGGTTCGCGGGAATCGGTGGCGCCAGCCATCACGCACCCCGCCGGTTGCCGTCAACACTCCAGGCGCCAGCGCCCCAGGCGGCCACCGTCAGCAGGCCGCCGACCACGGCGATGTTCTTGAAAAAGTTTTGCTGCTGCGCCATGGCCAGCTCGACCGGGACGGCCCAGAAATTGTGAAAGATGAAGGTGATGACGACGGTGAAAAACGCAATGCCGAGCGCTGCCCAGCGCGTCTGCCAGCCGATCAGCAGGAGCAGGCCCAGGCCCAGTTCGACACCGATGGCGGCGGCAGCGGCCAGTTCCGGAAGCGGCACGCCCTTGGAGGCGATGTAGCCTGCGGTGCCGGCAAAACCGCCGATCTTGCTGAAACCGGCGGGAATGAACAGCAGTGCCAGCAGCACGCGGCCAATGAGCGACAGGGGATTTTGAAGCGAAGCAAACATGGGAAATCCTTGAAAAATTTGATGGAATGATGAATTAAAAAAAGCGGCCGGGCAAGCCGGACCGCACGGCAAACGGCAAAAAACCGGTCACTCATGGCGCCAGGTCGAACACCAGCACCTCGGCGTCCTGGCCCCGCGCCAGGTTCAGGCGGTCTTCGCCTTCGAGCCGCAAGGCGTCGCCGCCGTGCAGCACCTTTCCGTTGGCCTCCAGCTGGCCGCGAATCAGGTGCACATAGGCTTTGCGCTTCGGGTCCAGCGCCAGCACGGCCGCTTCACCGCCATCGAACAGGCCGGCATGCAGCCGGGCGTCGGCATGGATCAGCACCGAGCCCTGCGCACCATCGGGCGACGCCACCAGCCGCAGCGCGCCGCGCTTGTCAAGTTCGGCAAAGGTTTTCTGTTCGTAGCCGGGTGCAATGCCGGTGACGTTGGGCTCGATCCATATCTGCAGGAAATGCGTGGTCTGGCCCTCGGCATGGTTGAACTCGCTGTGCTGCACGCCGGTGCCCGCGCTCATGCGCTGCACGTCGCCGGGCGGAATGCCCTTGACATTGCCCATGCTGTCCTTGTGCGCCAGCTCGCCGCTCAGCACGTAGCTGATGATTTCCATGTTCTGGTGGCTGTGCGTGCCAAAGCCCCGGCCGGCGGCAATGCGGTCTTCGTTGATGACCCGCAGGTTGCCAAAGCCCATGTGCGCCGGGTCGTGGTAACCCGCAAAGGAAAAAGAATGGAAAGACTTGAGCCAGCCGTGGTCGGCAAGGCCGCGTTCGCCCGAGGGCCGTAATGTCATCATGAAGTGCGCCTTTCAAGCTGCGTTGCAATGCCTTGACTTTAGGTGCCCCCAGCGCTTGCATCGTTGCGCAGGTTTGCTGGCATCATTCAAATTTTTTGAAGGATTTACATGCTGGCACCCCAAAATCCGGTGCGCAACGCTCTGACGCCCGACGTCATCCGGCTGATTGACACCATTCACCGCACGGGCAGCATGGCGGCCGCCGCACGCGCGCTGGGCGTGGTGCCCAGCGCCCTGACCTACCGCATCAGGCAGGTCGAGGACGCGCTTGACGTGCTGCTGTTCGACCGCTCGTCGCGCCAGGCCAGGCTGACTGTGGCGGGCCAGGAACTGCTGCGCGAAGGCAACCGCCTGCTGCTCGAACTCGACGCCATCGCCAACCGCGTCAAGCGCGTGGCCACCGGCTGGGAGCCGCAACTCACGCTGGCGGTGGACAGCGTCATTTCCCGCACCACCGTACTGGAGCTGTGCGAAGCATTCTTCGCGCTGAATCCGCCGACGCGCCTGAAAATCCGCGAGGAGGCGCTGTCCGGAACGCTCGAAGCGCTGACGTCCGGCCAGGCCGATCTGGCCATTGGCGTGGCGCTCGATCCTGCGCCCAACCTGTCGGTGCAAAGCCGGCCGCTGGGCACCATTCACTTTGTCTATGCCGTCGCGCCGCACCATCCGCTGGCGCAGGCCGCCGAGCCGGTGCCCGACGCACAGCTGTTGCTGCATCGTGCCGTGGTGGTGGCCGATTCGGTCAGGCAGGGCAGCGGCGTGACCAGCGGGCTGCTGGGCGGGCAGGACGTTTTCACCGTTCCCGGCATGCAGGAAAAGCTCCATGCCCAGCTGCGCGGGCTGGGCGGCGGCTTTTTGCCTGAATACCTGGCGCGGCCGCACATTGACGCCGGACGCCTGGTCGAAAAGCAGATGCAGCGCGCCACGCGGATGATTCCGATGCGCTACGCCTGGCGCTGCGCAACGCCCAGCGCCGAAGGGCAGGCGCTGCAATGGTGGCTGCAGCAGCTCGGCAATCCGGCCACCCGCAAGGCGTTGCTGGAGCGCGCGCACTCGCTATAAATCCGCGCCAGCGGGCCCCAGGCAGCGGCTGCGGTGTAGAGTGTGCGCATGGCGTTCGTTGATGCCTGACCTTTCGTCACGATGCCATGTCTTCCCGACCTTTTCCTTCACCTCAGAAAAAGCAAAAAAGCCATGACAAACAAACCCTTCACCGCTGCTTTCTTTGAACCTGACATACAGCGTCACATCGCAGTCGTTGGCGCCGGCATTGCCGGCATCACCTGCGCGCGAACGCTGGTTCAGGCCGGCCACCGCGTCACCGTCTTTGAGAAAAGCAAGGGCGCCGGCGGGCGCATGTCCACCCGGAACACCGAATTTGGCGGTTTTGACCATGGCGCGCAGTATTTCACCGTGCGCGACGAACGCTTCGAAAAAGCCCTGGCCACCGCCTCCGGACTGGTGCGGCCCTGGAGCGCCAACAGCGTGCAGGTGCTGGACGACCTGGGGCGCGTCGTGGCGGCGTCGCTGCCCGCCAAGGAAGCCCACTGGGTGGCCAAGCCGGGCATGAATGCGCTGGTTCGCCAGTGGGCCCAGCCCTTGCTTGACGCCGGCCAGCTGGTGCTGGACACGCGCGTGGTCTATATCGAGGAAGACAAGCTGGACCCGAAGCGCTGGCAGTTGCAGACCGACGGCCCGGGCGCCGGCGTGCATTCCGGCTTTGATGCCGTGGTGCTGGCCATTCCCGCACCGCAGGCGCATGCCCTGCTGCGCGATTCGGAGCAGGCTGCGCCGCTGCTGGCCGACCTGGCAGGCGTGAACGTGGCGCCCTGCTGGACGCTGATGGTGGCCTTTCCGCAGGCGCAGCAGCCCACGCTGCAAAGCCTGGGCCCGCAGTGGAACGTGGCGCGCAGCACCCACCACCGGATTGCCTGGCTGGCGCGCGAGTCGTCCAAGCCCGGACGCGGCCCGATTGAACGCTGGACAGTGCAGGCCAGCCCCGCCTGGTCGCAGCGCCACCTTGAAGACGACGCCGAGCGCGTCAAGGCCAAGCTGCTGAAAGCCTTCACCGAAGTCACCGGCATCCGCGCCGAGCCGCCCTACGCGTCAGTACACCGCTGGCGCTATGCCCAGACCACCAAACCCCTCGGCAAGACACATGCATGGGATGCCGAATCGCGTATCGGCGCCTGCGGCGACTGGTGCCTGGGCCACCGGGTCGAGGACGGCTTCGTGTCCGGACTGGAAATGGCGCTGGCGATTCTTTGACCGGTTGAGGCGATGGCGACCGGAGCCGCAAACAAAGCGACCAGCGTGGAGGCGTTTTTTGCTACCCAGCAGGCGCCGTTGAATCGTCCTTGCAAGGCCGAAAACGCAGCCGCTCAACCGGACAAAAAGTTACCCGAAGCGAGCGGCTGCAATGCGGCGCAGGCCGGCGCGACGAGCGTAGCGGCATCCTCTTCAACACAGCAGGGGCCATGGAACCGGCTTTGCCAGTCCGCAGGCGCATCAAGGGTAGAGGAGGCATCCCCTCCCACCCAGCAGGGGCCGTGGAACCGGCTTTGCCAGTCCGCAGGCGCAGCAAGCGTAGAGGAGGCATCCCCCACCCAGCAGGGGCCGTGGAACCGGCTTTGCCGGGCCACAGGCGCAGCGGCCCCCTCGGGGGGCAGCGAACCACGCGAAGCGGGGAGCGTGGGGGCAACATACCTTGGCCGGTTTGCCCCTTCCCCGACCGGCCCGCTGCACGCCGGTTCACTGGTCGCCGCGCTGGCCAGCTGGCTGGACGCACGGGCGCACAGCGGGCAGTGGCTGGTGCGCATCGAAGACGTCGACACGCCGCGCTGCGTGCCCGGCGCCGACCTGACCATCCTGCAGCAACTCGCCGCCTGCGGGCTGGAGCCTGACGAACCGCCAATTCACCAGTCCCGGCGCGGCGCGCTGTACCTGCAGGCGCTCGACCAGCTGGTGCAAGGCGGCATGGCGTATCCCTGCGGCTGCACGCGCCAGGACATTGCCCGCGCGCTGGCCGCGTCGGGATATTCCCGGCAGCGGCACGGCGAACTGGTCTATCCGGGCACCTGCCGCCAGGGCCTGCACGGACGGCCGGAGCGCGCCTGGCGCTTCAGGGTCGAAAAAAATGAACCGAATACGGCGTTTCCGCTTGGTGGACGTGCGCTACCAGCTACTGGATTCATAGCAAATAGAGTGGCCGGCACGCTGGAGGAAAAAGTTGTCTGGCACGACCGTCAGCTCGGCTGGCAAAGCCAGGATGTCAGCCGCGAGGTGGGCGACTTCGTGCTCAGGCGCGCCGACGGCCTGTGGGCCTACCAGCTGGCCGTGGTGGTCGATGATGCAGTTCAGGGCATCACGGATGTGGTGCGCGGCGCCGACCTGGCCGACAACACGGCGCGGCAAATCCTGCTGCAAGGCGCATTGGGCCTGCCTGCGCCGCGCTACCTGCACACGCCGCTGGTGCTGGGTGCGAACGGCGAAAAATTGTCGAAACAAAACGGCGCCCAGGCGCTGGACACCCATGATCCGCTCGCAGCGCTGAACCGGGCGGCCGGCGTGCTGGGGCTGGCAGCGCAGACCGGCCCGGTGGCCGATGCATTGGCCCGCTGGGTGAACGCCTGGCAGGACACGCTGGCGAGTCCCGCACACCGTCCGGCGACTGGCACCGGTATGCTTGCCAACCCTTCCCATCCCGCAATGCAGTGACATGTCCCCATTACGCATCCTTTTCCTCACCGCAGGAGCGATGGCCGCCTTTGCCGGCAATTCATTGCTCTGCCGGCTGGCATTGAAACAAACCGGCATCGATGCCGCGTCGTTCACTGCGATCCGTCTGGTTTCCGGCGCACTGGTGCTCTGGGCCGTGGCGCGCAGCACGCGTGGCGCGCAAGCAGGCCAGGGCAACTGGTTGTCGGCCCTGGCGCTGTTTTCGTATGCGGCCTGCTTTTCATTCGCCTATGTCAGCCTGCCGACGGGAACCGGTGCGCTGCTGCTTTTCGGCGCGGTCCAGGCCTTGATGATCGGCTACGGCATCTGGTCGGGTGAACGGCTGCGGCCGCTGCAACTCGCCGGCCTGGCGCTGGCCTTTGGCGGGCTGGCCGGCCTGCTGCTGCCGGGCGTGTCCGCACCGCCGCTGGCCGGCTCGGTGCTGATGCTGCTGGCCGGCATGTCATGGGGAATCTATTCGCTGCGCGGCAAGGGCGCAGGCGACCCGACGCGGGTGACCGCCGGCAACTTTTTGCGGGCGGCGCCGCTGGCTGTGGGGCTGGGCGTGGTCATGCTGCTGTCCCGGAGCGCATCGCTGAACGCAGCGGGTTTCTGTCTGGCGGTGGCGTCGGGCGCATTGACATCGGGCATCGGCTACGCGGTCTGGTACACCGTGGTGCCCGCGCTGAAAGCCACCAGCGCGGCCAGCGTGCAGCTGAGCGTTCCGGTGCTGGCCGCACTCGGCGGCATCGCCTTTCTGGGCGAGCCATTGACGCTGCGACTGGTGCTGGCATCAAGCGCCATTTTGGGCGGCATCGCGCTGGTGGTGCTGCAAAAGCGCGCGGCGCCAGCGCCTGCATCCGGCGGGCAAAAGGCGGCGCACTAAAATCGCCTTGTGATTGAACCTTCCTCCCCAACCCCGCCCGCCATGTCCGCCACGCCCGATAGCCACGAGGGCGCACCTGCCGATGTGAGCCATCCCCGCACCATCCGCAGTTTCGTGCGCCGCACAGGCCGCACCACCGTCGGCCAGGCCAAGGCCTTCGCCGATGTCGGCCCCAAGTTCCTGCTGGCCTACACCGGCGCGCCCGTGGACTTCAGGGCCATCTACGAACGCGACGTCCCGACGATCATGGAAATCGGCTTTGGCATGGGCGAAGCCACCGCGCACATCGCGGCCCTGATGCCTGAAAAGAATTTCCTGTGCTGCGAAGTGCATACGCCCGGCGTCGGTGCGCTGCTCAAGCGCATCGACGAACAAACGCTGGGCAACATCCGCATCCTGCAGCACGACGCGGTCGAGGTGATCGACCACATGCTGCCGCTGGCCAGCCTGTACGGCGCGCACATCTTTTTCCCGGATCCGTGGCACAAGACCAAGCACAACAAGCGCCGGCTGATCCAGGCGCCCCTGATCGCCAAGCTGGCGGCGCGTCTCAGGCCCGGCGGCTACCTGCACTGCGCGACCGACTGGCAGCCGTATGCCGAACAGATCCTCGAAGTGCTGGCCGCCGAGCCGTTGCTGGCAAACACGGCAGACGCGGCCAGCGGCGGCTACGCGCCCAAACCCGGCTACCGCCCGCTGACCAAGTTTGAAAACCGCGGCATCAAGCTCGGCCACGGCGTGTGGGACCTGGTGTTCACGCGGGTGTGACGGCTCCCTTGCTTCACGGCGGTTTGCCCACGCGCCACGGCGTCAGCCCGAGTTGCGTCGGCCTGCCGGCGGGCAGCTGGCCGACCTTCACCGACTTTCTCGTCGAACGCTTTCCGGCCGTCACGCGGGCTACCTGGCTTGAGCGCATGGCCGCCGGTCTGGTGGCCGACGAGTTTGGCGGCCCCGTGACGGCGCTGCGCACGTACCGGGGCCACATGCGGCTGTACTACTACCGCGCCCTGCCCTTTGAGGTCCGCATTCCCTTCGAAGCCGCCGTGCTGTTCCAGGACGAGCACCTGGTGGTGGCCGACAAGCCGCATTTCCTGCCGGTCACGCCTTCAGGCCACTACCTGCAGGAAACGCTGCTGGTGCGGCTGAAGAACCAGCTCGGCATCGACAGCTTGATCCCGATCCACCGCATCGACCGCGAGACCGCCGGTCTGGTGCTGTTTTCTGTCCGGCCAGACGAGCGCGATGCCTACCAGGCGCTGTTCCGGCGGCATGAAGTCGTCAAGCATTACGAAGCCGTTGCCCCGTGGCGCGCCGATTTGCAGTTTCCCCTGCAGCGCAAGACCCGCATCGTCGAGGACACGCCTTTTTTCAGGCAGCGCGAAATGCCGGGCGAAACCAACAGCGAGACGTGGGTCGAGGTGCTGGAGCGCCGGGGCGAACAGGCGCTGTATGCGCTGAGCCCCGTGACCGGAAAAAAGCACCAGTTGCGGATCCACATGAACGCGCTGGGCCTGCCGATCTGCAACGACCGGATGTACCCGCCTGTCGATGTGACACCTGACGATGACTACGCCCTGCCGCTGCAATTGCTGGCGAAATCGATTGCGTTCACCGACCCGCTGACCGGCGAGCCGCGACGGTTTGAAAGCCGGCTTGGCTTATTCCTGAAATGAGTTAAGCACTCTCATTTTGATAGCTTCCTGCACTTGTGCAGCAAGCGGGAAACCCTCGTTTGGCATTAGTCGCAGATGCCGGGTTACGCTTCACTAACCCGACCTGTATCGTGCCAGCAGTGCTTGAGGCACAAAAGTAACGATCAAGCAGAGCGTGAAGCTGTTGGCGAACGAGCGGTCGAACCAGCAAGCAAAGGCATGGGTTCCCCGCTGCCGATCAGAGAACCCAAGGCCCAGCGAAGCGATGGCCCGTCAGAGCGTTCAGCTCTGATCCGCTCCCGCTCCCCAAGGCAACTTTCTTTGGTGACTTTCTTTTTTGCCAGAAAAGAAAGTTACCCCCCGCCGGGAAGGCGCTCACCCTCAAACCACAGAAGAAATTACCCAGCGCCCCATGCCGAAGTACAAAAAGGAGCCATCAATGCGCAAGCGTCAGCACCTGCCAGAAATCAGCCTCAAGCCTTGATTTCCCGCGCCGTGATCTGGTACTTGAAATCATCCGGCGCATACGAATCAAAACGTCCGGCGGCGTTCTCACCCACCGGGTACATGAAAAAGCCCAGCGTGCTGCCCTTGGCATTCGGCAAGGACACGTCATGCGCGGTGTTGTAGGCCATCCAGTTGCCTTCCCATCCGCCGAACAGCGCCTTGTTGACCGGCGCCACCACCGGGCTGGTGGTGTTCTTGATCCAGTCGGCGGTTTCCATGCGCATCACCTTGGCCACATCGGCCGGGTCCATCGCCACCCAGCCGTAGTCCTTCAGGTAGGCTTCGCTGCGGCAGTGCTGCGCGCCCTTGAGGCTGGCCGGGTTGCCCGACAGTTCCTTGTAGCCAAAAGCAGAAGGCACCAGCCGGATGCCATACACGTCGCGTGCCGGAATGCCCACGGCGCGGCACAGGCCGACAAAGATCGCATTCAGGTCGGCACACTTGCCGCCCAGGTTGCCGGTTTCCAGCATGGTCTGGATATCGCCTTCGCCACAACCGCGCACCTTGGGTTCGCGGTAGGTGTTGGTGACCACCCAGTCGTAGATTTGCTGGACTTTTTGCAGGTCGGTCCGGGCGCCCTTCGTCGCTTCCAGCGCGGTGGTGCGGACAATGCCATCCGTTGGAATCAAATCGGTGGACCGGGTGAAATAGCGCAGCGTGTCGGCATTTTCCACGTGGGCGGTTTTCTGCGACCAGTCGGTGGCACGGTTTTGCGTCTGCACACGGCTGGTCAGTTCGACAAATGGCTTGGCTTCGTCAGCGGCAAACTCAACGTACAGCATCTTGGCGCCGTCCTGGCCGTCCTGCATGAACCTGGCAGCACCGTTGCCGGAGAAACTGCTTTCCAGCGAGCGCTGGTAGTCGCTGTTGACCGAGGGAATCGGCAGCCACACGCGGGTGGCGCCATTCAACGGGGCAATGTCCACCCGGGTCGTGACCTCGAACGTGCGCCAGGCGCCACTTTGCGGTGCAAACAGGGTGCGGTTTGCTGGGGTTTGAGCGAAGCCGAAGCTTGGCAGGGAAGCGGCCAAGGCAGTGGCGGCCGTGTTTTTCAGGAAGCTGCGGCGTAAGGTGGTCATTGATGGACTCCGGGAAAGGATGGTGAAAGGGTCACAGCACCGGCACAGGTGAAGAAGCACCGGGAAGTGAGGCCGGACTGGAAAACCGCTGCAGGGCAGCTCGCCAGCCTCGGGCAGTCGCCGATTATCGCTGGAGCCGCTTTGGCAGCGTTGGCAAGGCGGCTTTTTAAACGGCGCCGTGCCATGGCGTAGAACCTGAAAAACCAGGGTCAAAGCAAGCTGGCGATCAGCTTGCCGGCGGCCGGGCCCGTCCAGTCCAGTTCACCCTGCACCCGATGCATGGGCCGGCCATGGCGGTCAAGGGTGAGCGTGGTTGGAAAAATCCTGACACTCCAGCGCCGGGCGGTCCGGCCATCGACATCAAGAAGCACCGGCAGTGTGATGCCCGTTTGCTGTGCGAACTGCAGGGCACTGGCCGGTTTTTCCTTGAAGTTGATCGCCAGCACCAGCAGCTTGTCGGCGCCATGCATGGCAGCCGCCTGCTGAAGCGAAGGCATCTCGGCGCGGCAGGGCTCGCACCAGCTGGCCCAGAAGTTGAGCAACACTGCCCGGCCTTTGAAATCAGCAGGTTGCCAAACCTTGCCGGTGGTGTCCACCAGTTGCAAGGGTTCCACCTGATCAGTCCACGGGCTGACCTGGTAAGCCTCGCCTGAGATGGCTTGCGGCAGTACTGCTGCGCCGAGAGTGGCAAGTGCGCCCTGCAAAAGGCAACGGCGTGAGCGAAGGGCGGGAAATGAGGCGGGCATGGGTGGCAAGCTTAACGGGGAATTTGCGGCAACCTAAAACGTGCAACGCAAGTTGCGTAAGCAAAACCACCACTGCCGTCACCTCAAGGCGTTCAAGGCGCCTCACTGCCATTCGCTATTAAATAGAGCCACTTGCACAATCCAGAAAGTGGTGAATTAGTGGCTTTGCGAAGATGCAAATTTGAGAGGTGAAAGAGTAGGCGCAGC
>NZ_JAAFGZ010000032.1 GCF_010365105.1 Polaromonas sp.
CGCTGTGTTCGGCCGGTTCATCCCGTCGGTCACGATCAGCGGAATGACCGGTCACGATGCCGGAATCATCGGTCACGATCACCGGAATACGCACTTAAGGATGATATGGACTGCAGATTGCCTTGTGGCTGATGGAAGCGGGCAGCGCAACCGGGTTGCGGATAATCCGGGATTTATCAAGAAGACCCATGGAACAAGAACAACCTGAACCGATTGAGGAATACGTCCCCGGCGTAGCCAATGGCCGGCATTACATGGCCAGGCTATCTCACCTGCCTGATGGGCCCTGGCGCATTGATGTCATTCACGTGGATTCGCTGGCGCCCTTGCACGGCAGCGAATCCACCTGGGCCACGCGTGAAGAGGCTGCGCACGCTGCCGACAAGCAGGTTGCCGCCCTGGCTTGTTGAGGCCGGTACATTTTTAGGCATACCTGCGTTGGGCTGACCGACTTCAATTCCCCGTGAAACCGCCAGATGCCAAGACAACGCTCACTGTTTCTCAGGCGGGCATCCAAACGGCGATGCCAAGGTGCTGCATGTTCGGGCTCTGATCCAGTCGCACAGATGGGCCAACGCCTGCTCGGGCGCCCAAGCAACTTTGTTCATGCCGTTGCGCCTTGACGCCGTCCAAGCGCAACGGCATGAGTTTTTAATTGTTTCCCTTTCATGCCAGCATGATGACCGTCATCAACAGAGGTTTTCCCTTTGTCGACAACAAGTTACCTTGAATTTTCAATACAGGTAAATGAGAAAAATTCACCTCAAGCACATGATGAACATCACTGAACGGATCAAACGCTCCGTGGTCAACCGCGACGGTGGCGTTTTCCTGCGCGCTGAGTTCGTGCGCTTTGGCAGTCCGGCCCAGGTTGGCCACGCGTTGAGCCAACTCACCCGCGAAGGCGCATTGGTCCGGCGCAGATTGGGCATTGATGCCAAAGCCAAGCCCAGCGTGCTCACCGGCAAACCCATCCCAATCCGGCCGCTGGAAGTGCTGGCGCCCGAGGTCTTGAAGAAACTGGGCATCACGGTCACGCCCAGCCGCTTGACCCAGGACTACAACGCCGGCCGCAGCACCCAACTGCCTTGCAGAATCGTCCTCAACACCGGCAAGCACCGCATTGCCCGCAAACTGAGTTTCAACGGCAAAGCGGTCCAGTACGAACGCGCATGAGGACATTGCACCCAGCGCGTCTCGAACTGATCGACGCACTCGTCGCCGAAACGGCGCTAGGAGGCATCACCGCCGGCCTGCTGGAAAAGGACGAACACCTGACGGATGCACTACGAGCCTTGTTGGCGCTGCCGCTAGATGGCCTGTCTCTCGCGTTTTGCGGAGGCACCAGCCTGTCCAAGGCGCATGGTCTCATCAAACACCTGTCCGAAGATGCTGATCTGAAAATCGTGCTGCCAACAGACGCGCAAGCGCTCTTCAAAACACAACTGCGTAAACGGATGTCCGAACTCAAGCGCGCTCTGCTTTCCCTGATCTACGGGAACTCCACACCGGAATTCAACGAAGCTTTTGCTGGTTTTGAAAGAGTGGCGTTGGCATTCCTGGCATCGCTTCAGAAGCTGGACGAGGCAACAATGCGCCATTTCTATTTGGGACAAATGCGACATTACTATTTAGCGCCTACAGAATTAATATTCCACGATATTTCTTATGTTAAGTTTTAATGCCGGACGGATTATATACGGTTTCAAAATGGTGGCTTCCGCATGGCCTGCTGGCGCTTGACCAAGCAAACATTCCTATGTTTGCCATCCAGCCGAGCAACTACCCTGCTGGGACACTCAATCTAAGATCAATTCGAGCACTGCTTTCGGTCTGACCCGTTCTGGGCTTGGCAGGTGACGCCTAAAAAACAGGCAACGCATGTTCGCTTTGCCTAATCGATTGGTAAGCCCTTTTTCCTACAAGCCACAAAAAAGTAGCAGTTCTGCAAGTTGAGGCAATTCATCCGTGCATAGCTGGCGTATCCAGAACGCCTTTTGGTTTTCATGCGAAATCGTCCCAAATTACTGAAATTCAGTGACACATCTCGAATACCTCAGCATCAAAAACAGGGTCAATCCATTTATTCTGATGATCAAACTCCTGATTAACGTTTCACGCACCGCCTGTGCTGAGTTTGAGTAATGAAGCGGGGCTGCGTAAGGTCAGTTTGTAATGAGAATTAGAATTTTCTAGCGACATTGACATTCGGAAAGTTGCACATCGTGTGCATAGAAATCGGCATACTGGGAACACCCACGATACGGACTGCCGTGCGCAAGAGGTGCGGCTCGACCGGATCGAAAGTGAAGTAGGAAGATGTCCAACCAATTGGCTTGCCCACGAAAGCAACAAGCGGGAAATTGAATCGAGTTGCACATAGCCTGTCAACTAAAGGGGTACCAAGCTGTCCTGACGGTGATCAATTTTTGTCCGTGCCTTGTCCAGCAAAAACTCAATGCAGGTGCGCACGGCGCGCGTCTGGTGCCGGTTAGGCATGTACAGCAGGTACATGCGCGTGCCGAAAATACTCAGGCGATAGTCATCCAGGGTGGTCAATACCTCGCCGGACTCAATTGCGTCCATCACCACATAGTCGGGCACCAGGCCCAGCCCCAGGCCCGCCAGGATACCCTGGCGCAGGAACGGAAAGTGCTCGGAAATCAGCGTGGGCTCCAGCATGACCTCGTGGCGTTCGTCGCCCCGGTAGGCGCGCAGGCGCAGCTGCTGGCCCACCACGCCGGAGGTGATCAGTGGCGTGGTGCGCAACTGCTCCAGCCCGGTGGGCAGGCCATGCTGCTGCGCAAACCCGCGTGAGGCGCAGGCCAGATAACGCACGCTGCCCAGCTCACGCGCGACCAAGGCGGGCGGTGGCTCGGGCATCACGCGAATGGAAATGTCCACTTCGTCCCGCAGGTTGTCGGCCCGGTTTTCAAACAGCACGTCCAGCACGATGCCGGGGTACTGGCGCTTGAACTCGATCAGCCAGTCGGACATCACCATCTCCCCATAGCCGCTGGGCACGCTCAAGCCCACGCGTCCTTGCAGGCCCTGGCCCAGCGTGGTGATGGTTTCGCGCGCGGCCTGCATTTCATTCTGGATGCTGCGGCCATGGGCGTACAAGCGCAGGCCGACTTCGGTGGGCTCGACGCGGCGCGTGGTGCGGCGCACCAGTTGCACGCCCACAGACTTTTCGAGCTGCTTGAGGTGGTAGCTGACGTTGGCTCGCGTCATCTTGAGCTTGCGAGCGGCCTGGCTCAGGTTGCCGGCGTCAATGATGTCGACCAACAAGGTTAGCGAAGCGAGATCCATGAATTTTGTATAAAAATATTTGACAGTCTGTCAATTGTTTATGCCATTGTCAAGACAGTTTTGCACAATCACAATGCGTTGAATAAATTTTCATTCAATGAAACTGGAGACAAGCGCATGAACACCGAAGCCACCCCTTCCGTGGTCACCACCACACGCCTGGGCCGCGTGCTGCTGGTGACCATCAACCACCCTCCTGTCAATGCGCTCAGCGTGGATGTGCGCCGTGGCCTGCTGGCCGCCGTGCAAGAGGCGGACGCCGATGCCAGCGTGGCGGCGGTGTTGATCGTGGGCGCGGGCCGGGCCTTCATCGCCGGGGCGGACATTCGTGAATTTGGCAAGCCGTCCATGGCACCTTCGCTGCCCGAGGTGTGCAGCCGCCTTGAAGCCTGCCGCAAGCCTGTGGTGGTGGCGATCCACGGCCCGGCGCTGGGCGGCGGGCTGGAAGTGGCCCTGTCGGCGCACTACCGGCTGGCCATGCCGGATGCCCGGCTGGGCCTGCCCGAAGTGCTGCTGGGCCTGCTGCCCGGCGCCGGCGGCACCCAGCGCGCACCGCGCCTGATGGGCGTGAAGCCTGCGCTCGAAATGATGCTCAGTGGCCGCCACCAGGGCGCCGGGGAAGCCCTGACCCTCGGGCTGGTCGACCGGCTGGGCGAAGGCCCTGACGTGCTGGCGGCGGGCCTGGCCTATGCCGGCGAGCTGGTCGCCAGCGGCGCCGGTGTACGCCCCACCCGTGAGGCAGACGCAGCCCTGGCCGACAAACCTGCCAGCCAGGCCGCACTGGACGCATTGAAGGCCGACACGGCCAAAAAAACGGCCGGCCTGTTCTCGCCGCTCAAGATCATCGAAGCCGTGCAGGGCGCGCTGGACCTGCCTTTTGACGAGGCCGTGGCGCTGGAGCGCCAGCTGTTCCTGCAGTGCCTCGACAGCCCGCAGCGCGCCGGCCTGATCCACGCCTTCTTTGCCGAGCGCGAGGTGGCCAAGTCGCCCGAGACGCGCAACGCCACGCCGCGCGCCATCGACAGCGTCGGCGTGATCGGCGGCGGCACCATGGGCGCCGGCATTGCCGTGGCCGTGCTGAACGCAGGTCTGCCCGTGACCATGGTCGAGCGCGACGATGCCGCCCTTGCCCGTGGCCGTGCCAATGTCGAGAAGGTGTATGACGGTATCGTGGCCAAGGGCCGCATGACACCCGAGGTCAGGGCCGCCGTGATGGCCCGCTTCAGCGGCAGCACGTCGTATGACGCGCTGGCCCGGGCGGACCTGGTGATCGAGGCCGTGTTTGAGGAAATGGGCGTCAAGAAGGCGGTGTTTGCCGAACTGGACCGGGTGTGCAAGCCCGGCGCCGTGCTGGCCACCAACACCTCTTATCTCGACATCGACGAAATTGCGGCCAGCGTATCGCGCCCGCAAGACGTGGTGGGCCTGCACTTCTTTTCGCCGGCCCACATCATGAAGCTGCTGGAGATCGTGGTGCCCGCCCAGGTCAGCGCCGATGTGGTGGCCACCGCGTTTGAGCTGGCCAAAAAGCTCAAGAAAGTGCCGGTGCGCGCCGGCGTGTGCGACGGCTTCATCGGCAACCGCATGCTGGCCGTGTACCGCGCCACCGCCGACCACATGCTCGAAGACGGCGCCTCGCCCTACCAGATCGATGCCGCCGCGCGCGAATTTGGCTACCCCATGGGGCCGTTCCAGGTGGCCGACCTGGCCGGGGGCGACATCGGCTGGGCCACGCGCAAGCGCAAGGCCGCCACGCGCGACCCCGAAGCGCGCTACGTACAGATTGCCGACCGACTCTGCGAGCGCGGCTGGTTCGGCCAGAAGACTGGCCGGGGTTACTACCTGTATCCCAAGGGCGCCCGGGTCGGAATACCGGACGACGAGGTGCTGGCCATCATCGAAGCCGAGCGCCAGCGCGCCGGCACCACGCCGCGCCCCTTCAGCAACCAGGACATCATGCGCCGCTACCTGGCGGCCATGGTCAACGAGGGCGCCAGGGTGGTGGCCGAGGGCATCGCCCTGCGCCCACTGGATGTGGACGTGACGCTGGTGCATGGCTACGGCTTCCCACGCTTTCGCGGCGGCCCCATGAAGTACGCCGACACGGTCGGCCTGCCCACCATCCTGGCCGACATCCAGGCCTTCGCCCGGGAAGACCCGCTGTTCTGGCAACCCGCCCCGCTGCTGCTCCAGCTGATTGAAGAAGGCCGGGACTTCGACAGCCTCAACAAACCGTAACTTTCACCCTCAGGAGACCCCCGCCATGCGTGAAGCCGTCATCGTATCCACCGCCCGCACCCCCCTGACCAAGGCCCACCGGGGCGAGTTCAACAGCGTCAGTGGCGCCACCCTGGCCTCGTTCGCCGTCAAGGCCGCCGTCGAGCGCGCCGGCATCGACCCCGGCCTGATCGAGGACGCCATCCTCGGCTGCGGCTACCCCGAAGGGCGCTCCGGGCGCAACATCGCACGCGCCAGCGTGATCCGCGCCGGCCTGCCCCTGAGCATCGCGGGCGCCACGGTCAGCCGCTTTTGCGCCTCGGGCCTTCAGGCGGTGGCCATGGCCGCCAGCCGCATCATCGTGGACGGTGCCCCGGCCATGATTGCCGGCGGCGTGGAAAGTATCTCGGGCATCCGACGCAGTGAGGGCAGCGGCGTCGACAGCGGCATCGACCCCTGGATCAACGCGCACAAACCCGAGTTGTACATGGCGATGATCGAGACCGCCGACATCGTGGCCAGCCGCTACGGCATCAGCCGCGAGGCGCAGGACCGCTTCTCGGTCGAGAGCCAGCGTAAAACCGCCGAAGCGCAGGCGGCTGGCCGCTTCCAGGACGAGATCATCTCCGTGACCACCACCATGGCCGTCACGAACAAGGACACCCAGGAAGTCACGCACCAGGACGTGACGATCGACCACGACACCTGCAACCGCGCCGGCACCACTTATGAGTCCCTGGCCAAGCTGGCGCCGGTGCGCGGCACCGGCCAGTTCATCACCGCCGGCAACGCCTCGCAACTGTCCGACGGCGCCTCGGCCTGCGTGCTGATGGAAGCCCGGGAAGCGGCGCGACTGGGCCTGCAACCCCTGGGCGCCTTTCGCGGCATGGCCGTGGCCGGCTGCGAGCCCGATGAAATGGGCATTGGCCCCGTGTTCGCCGTGCCCAGGCTCTTGGCCCGCCATGGCTTGACGGTGGACGACATCGACCTGTGGGAGCTCAACGAAGCCTTTGCCTCGCAGGCCCTCTACTGCCAGCAAACGCTGGGCATTCCCGACGAGCGCCTGAACGTCAACGGCGGCGCGGTGTCGATCGGCCACCCGTTTGGCATGACCGGCGCGCGCCTGGTGGGCCATGTGCTGCTGGAAGGCCGTCGCCGCAAGGCCAGGTACGCGGTCGTGACCATGTGCATTGCCGGCGGCATGGGCGCCGCCGGTTTGTTTGAAATTTTCTGAAAAAAGACGGAGACATCGCCATGGACCTGAGTTTTACCCCCGAAGAACAGGCGTTCCGCGCCGAAGTGCAGCGCTTCCTCGCCGACAAGGTGCCGGCCCGACTGACCGCCAGGGTGCAGGGCGGCAAGCACCTGGGAAAGGCCGACCTGCAAGCCTGGCATGCGCTGCTGAACGACCAGGGCTGGCTGGCCAGCCACTGGCCCGAGCAATACGGCGGACCCGGCTGGAACACCGTGCAGAAGTTCATCTTTGACCACGAGTGCGCCCTGGCCCATGCGCCCCGCACCATTCCCTTCGGCGTCAACATGCTGGGCCCGGTGCTGATCAAGTACGGCAACGAAGCCCAGAAGCAGCACTGGCTGCCGCGCATCCTCAGCGGTGCCGACTGGTGGTGCCAGGGCTATTCCGAGCCGGGTGCCGGCTCCGACCTGGCGTCGGTCAAGACCAGCGCGGTGCGCAGCGGCGACCACTACCTCGTCAACGGCCAGAAGACCTGGACGACGCTGGGCCAGCATGCCAACATGATCTTTTGCCTGGTGCGCACCGACCGCGACGTCAAGCCGCAGGAAGGCATCAGCTTTTTGCTCATCGACATGGCCACGCCCGGCGTGGAGGTGCGGCCCATCATCACGCTCGACGGCGAGCACGAGGTGAACGAGGTCTTCTTCACCGACGTGAAGGTGCCGGTCGACAACCTGGTGGGCCAGGAGAACCAGGGCTGGACCTGTGCCAAGTACCTGCTGACCTACGAGCGCACCAACATCGCGGGCGTGGGCTTTTCCGATGCCGCGCTGGCACGCCTCAAGGTGATCGCGGCCAGGACCCTGAAAAACGGCCACCCCCTGGCGCGCGACCCGCTGTTCGCCGCGCGCCTGGCGCGGGTGGAGATAGACCTGGAAAACATGAAGACCACCAACCTGCGCGTGATCACCGCCGTGGCAGGGGGCGGTGCACCGGGCGCCGAAAGCTCCATGCTCAAGATCCGCGGCACGGAGATTCGCCAGGAACTGACCGCCTTGACCCGCCGCGCCATGGGTCCCTACGCCCTGCCCTTCATCGAGGAATCGCTGCAGGAAGGCGACGACCAGGCCGGCGTGGGCCCGCAGGAGGCCGCCTCGGCTGCGGCCCAGTATTTCAACAACCGCAAGCTGTCGATTTTCGGCGGCTCCAATGAAATCCAGAAGAACATCATCTCCAAGATGATCCTGGGCCTGTAAAGCACAGCACTGACGAGGACCCCACCATGAACTTCACCCCTACCGAAGACCGCCGGATGCTGGCGGACTCGCTTGACCGCTACGTGGCCGAGCAGTACAGCATTGACACCCGCCACCAGATCAGCCAATCGAAGCTCGGCTACAGCCCCGCGCAATGGGCCAAATTCGCCGAGTTGGGCGTGATCGGCGCCCTGTTCACCGAAGCGCAGGGCGGCTTTGGCGGCGATGGCTTTGACATCGCCGTGGTGTTCGAATCGCTGGGCCGTGGCCTGGTGGTGGAACCCTTCCTGGCCAGCGCCGTGCTGGCGGGCAGCGCCCTGGCCCATGCCGGCAACGACGCCCAGCAGGCACTGCTGGCCAGCCTCATCGACGGCAGCCACATTGCCACGCTGGCCCATGAAGAGGCCGACGCGCATTACGTGCTGCACCATGTCGGCACCCTCGCCCTCAGGGACGGCGACGAGTATGTGATCGACGGCGCCAAGGCGGTGGTGACGCTGGGCGACCAGGCGCAAACCGTGATCGTGTCCGCCCGCACCAGCGGCGACGTGGCCAGCGAAGACGGCATCTCGCTGTTCGTGGTGCCCGCCGACACAGCCGGGGTCAGCCTGCGCGCCTACCCCAACATCGACGGCACGCGAGCCGCCGAAATCACCTTCACGCAGGTACGCGTGCCTGCCTCGGCGCTGCTGGGCGCCGAAGGCCAGGGCCTGGCCACGCTGGAGCATGCCGTGGGCCGGGGCATTTTGGCGCTGTGCGCCGAGTCGCTGGGCGCGATGGAAGTGGCCAAGAAGCAGACCATCGAGTACCTGCAGACGCGCAAGCAGTTCGGCAAGGCCATCGGCAGCTTCCAGGCGCTGCAGCACCGCATGGCCGATGTGCTGCTGGAGATCGAGCAGGCCCGCTCGGCCGTGATCAACGCCGCCGCCGCCCTGCAGGCCGACCGCAGCACGCGCGAGCGCGCCCTGTCGGCCGCCAAGTACAGCATCGGCCGCATCGGCACGCTGGTGGCCGAGGAATGCATCCAGCTGCACGGCGGCATCGGCATGACCTGGGAGCTGCCCATGCCCCACTACGCCAAGCGCCTGGTCATGATCGACCACCACCTCGGCGACGAAGACCACCACCTGGCGCGTTTCATCGCGCTGGGCCATGCGTAAGGCCATGAACGGGCCGCTGCTGTCGCGCCGCGAAGGCGCTGTGCTGGTGCTGCTGAACAACAACCCGGCGGCGCGCAACGCGCTGTCGCCCGCGTTCTACGTCGCTCTGACGCAAGCGCTGGCCGAGGCCCAGGCCGACCCGCAGGTCGGCGCCATCGTGCTGACCGGGGTGGACGGCATGTTTTGCTCGGGCGGCGACTTGCGCCAGCTGTCCCTGAGGCGCACGTTGACGCTGCCCGAGCGGCGGGCGCACCTGGAAGGCCTGCACAACCTGATTCGCACGATTCGGGACTGCGCCAAGCCCGTGATCGCCGCCGTGGAAGGCGCAGCCGCTGGCGCGGGACTGTCGATTGCACTGGCCTGCGACATGCTGGTGAGCGCGCGAAACGCCGTGTTTTCGGTGGCCTACGTGAAGGTGGGCCTGACGCCCGACGGCGGCGCCACCGCCTTCCTGGCCGAGTTTGTCTCGCGCCAGGTGCTGACCGAGCTGTGCCTGAGCGGCGACCGCTTCACTGGCGAGTGCCTTCACGCCCTGGGCGCCGTCAACCGCCTGACCGAACCGGGCGAAGCGCTGGCGCAGGCCCTGGCCCTGGCAGCAAGCGTGGCGGGCGGCCCGCTGCGGGCCATGGCCAGCATCAAGGCGCTGTGCCGCAGCGCGCCCCAGGCGACGCTGGAGGAACAGCTGGAACGCGAAGCGCGGTTCATGGTGCAGGCCCAGGGCGACGACGAGGCGGCAGAGGGCATTGCCGCCTTTCTGGAAAAGCGCAGTGCCGACTTTGTGGCGCTGCGCGCCAAAAAAGAACCGCCCACCCCTTGAGGGAACACCACGGGCGTTCCGGACTATTTTGAAATTGGAGCCATCATGTCAGACATCAATTCCTCGCTGCCGCTGGCAGGTATCCGCGTCCTGGACCTGTCCCGCGTGCTGGCCGGCCCCCTATGCGGCATGGCACTGGGCGACTTTGGCGCCGAGGTCATCAAGGTTGAACACCCTGGCCGCGGCGACGACACGCGCGACTGGGGCCTGCGTGTGGGCAAAACTGAAACCGCCTATTTCAACAGCATGAACCGCAACAAGCGCTCCATCACGCTGGACCTGCAAAAACCCGAGGCGGTGCAGATCGTGCTGGACCTGGCGCGGCAATGCGACGTGGTGATCCAGAACTTCAAGTTCGGCGGTGCCGAGAAGATGGGCCTGGGCTACGAGCAGATCAAGGCCGTGCGGCCCGACATCGTGTACTGCTCGATCACCGGCTATGACCGCAGCGGGCCCGAGGCCGCGCGTCCCGGCTACGACCTCGTGGTGCAGGGCGAGGCCGGCCTGATGGCGATCAACGGCGAGGCCGACCAGCCGCCGCTGAAGTTCGGCGTGGCGGCGGTCGACATGTTCACCGGCATGTATTCGGCCCAGGCCATCCTGGCGGCCTTGTTCCAGCGCCAAAAGACCGGGTGCGGCCGCCATGTCGAGATGGCGCTGTTCGACTGCGGCCTCATGATCACGGCCTATTACGGGCTCGAAGCCATGCTGATGCAGAAAGACCCGCCGCGCTACGGCAATGCGCATCCGTCCATCGTGCCCTACGGCGTGTTCAATGCCGAAGACGGCCCGCTGGTCATCACCGTGGGCAACAACGCCCAGTTCGAGCGCTTTTGCCGCGAGGTGATCGACCGCCCCGACCTGGCCGATGACGAGCGCTTCAAGACCAACCTGGGCCGCGGTGCCAATCGGGAAGCCCTGATGTCGGAGATCCTGCGCGAACTGGGCCGCCGTTCGCGCCAGCTGCTGCTGCAGCGCCTCAAGGCGGCCGGCATTCCCTGCGGCGAGGTGCTGGGCCTGTACGAAGCCCTGACCTCGGAGCGTGCCGTGCGCGGTGGGCTGGTGACCGAGCAGCCCCACCCGGTGGCCGGCAGCACGCATGTGATGGCGCCGCCCTACCGGCTTGATGGCGAGCGCCTGCCGGTGCGCCGTGCACCGCCCGAACTGGGTGAAGGCACCCGCGAAGTGTTATCAAGCATGCTGGGCCTGGGCGACGAGCGCCTGGCCGAGCTCAAGGCGCTTGGCGTGCTCTGAAGACAACGCCGTATTCCATTCTTTCAATCTACCCAGGAAAACCCATGTCCAACCCCGTTTCTTTGAAGCTCTCCGGCCCGACCCGCCGTGTCCTGCTGGCCCTGGCCCTGCCCATGCTGGCAGGCAGCGCCTTTGCGCAAGCCTGGCCCAGCAAGCCCATCAAGCTGATCGTGCCCTTCCCGGCCGGCGGCCCGACCGACACCGCCTCGCGCATCGTCGGCCAAAAGCTGGCCTTGCGCCTCAAGCAGCCGGTCATCGTCGAGAACAAGGCCGGCGCATCCGGCGCGATTGCGGCGGCGCAGGTGGCCAAGTCGCCGGCTGATGGCTACACCCTCATGATGCTGGCCACGCCGACCCTGCTGGCGCCGCACCTGTACAAGACCACGGGCTACGACAGCGTGAAGGACTTTACTTCGATTGCCACGGTCTACGACCTGCCCATCGTGGTGGTGGTCAACCCGACCTTGATGCCCACCGTGACCGACCTGCAAAAGCTCGTGACGCATGCCAAGGCGCAGCCCGGCCGCCTGAACTACACCAGTTCGGGCGTCGGCAGCTTCGGCCACCTGAGCATGGAGCTGCTCAAGCAGATGGGCCAGTTCGACATGCAGCATGTGCCTTACCGGGGCGGTGTGCCGGCCATTACCGACACCCTGGGCGGCCAGGTGCCCATGATGTATGCCGACCTGGTGGCCGCCCTGCCGCACATCCAGTCGGGCAGCCTGCGCGCCATTGCCGTCGGCTCGCCGCAGCGGGTGGGCGTGATCCCCGATGTCAAGACCATTGCCGAGCAGGGCTTCAAGGGCTTTGACGCCGTGTCCTGGGGCGGCCTGATGGCCCCTGCGGGAACGCCCAAGGATGTCGTCGAGCGCATCAGCACCGAGGTCAAGGCCATCCTGGCCGAAAAAGAAACGCAGGACAAGCTGCTCAACGCCGGCGCCATTGCCAACTACCAGAACCCCGGCCAGATGGCCACACGCGTACAGCAGGACTACGCCAAGTGGGGCAAGGTGATCCGCGACAAGGGCATCACCAGCCAGTAAGCCACCGCGCCCTGTCCGCCAGGCAGCCTGGCGAGCCGGATACGCCGGCTTCAGTTAAAAAATTGATTCAAAAGGCATCTTCCGCTTGCGCTGTCTACATAAGCAGCTATCATTTTTGACAAATAGACCAACAACCTCATGGACCCCATGACCACAGCCCGGACGCGCGCATGACCCACCTCACGACATCACCCGAAGCGCCTTTTCGCACTGTTGCCGCGCTGGTCCGCGAGCATGCGCAGCGCCAGCCGCAACGACCAGCCCTGCGTGACGACCAGCATGGGCTGAGCTATGCCCAGCTCGACGCCCTCATGGACCGCGTCGCCGCAGCGTTGCAGCGCGACGGGGTGCTGCCCGGGGAAAGCATTGCGATTTGCGCCCATTCATCGGTGCATTACGCCGCGCTGTTCCTCGGGGCGCTGCGGGCCGGGGTGGTGGTGGCGCCTCTGGCCCTCTCGGCCAACCGGGAAAGCCTGGCGTCGATGCTGCATGACGCCGGGGCGCAGTGGCTGTTCCTTGACAGCGCAGCGCAAGGCCTGGTGCCGCCTAGCCTGGCAACGACCCGCTGCGTCTGGCTGGACGGCGCGTCGGAGGGCATTCGTTTCGAAGACTGGCTTGCCGCCGAAGGCGCGCAGCCGCAACCGGTCGCGCTGTCGCCGGAGTCCCCGTTCAACATCATCTATTCGTCGGGCACCACGGGCACGCCCAAGGGCATCGTGCAGTCGCACGGCATGCGCTGGGCCCATGTGCAGCGGGGCAGCACCTACGGCTACAGCCCTGAAGGCACGACGCTGCTGGCCACGCCGCTCTACTCGAACACCACGCTGGTGGTGTTCTTTCCCACGCTGGGCTTTGGCGGTTGCGTGCAGCTGATGCCCAAATTCGATGCGGCCCACTACCTTCAGCTGGCCGAGCAGCACCGTGCGACACACACCATGCTGGTGCCGGTCCAGTACCAGCGCATCATGGCGCTGTCGCAGTTCGGCGCGCACGACCTGTCGGCGTTCCGGTTCAAGTTTTGCACCAGCGCACCGTTCAGCGCTGCGCTCAAGGCCGATGTGCTGGCGCGCTGGCCGGGCGGCCTGGTCGAGTTCTACGGCATGACCGAAGGCGGCGGCACCTGCATCCTGGTCGCGCACAAGCACCCCGACAAACTGCACACCGTGGGCCGGCCCGCCGCCACCAGCGACATGCGGCTGATCGACGAAGCCGGCCTCGAATTGCCCCCGGGCGCGGTTGGCGAGGTGGTCGGGCATTCACCCAGCATGATGACGGGCTACCACCGCCAGCCCGGCCTGACGCGAGAGGCCGAATGGTTTGACGCCACAGGCAAGCGCTTCATCCGCACCGGTGACGTGGGGCGCTTTGATGCCGAGGGATTCCTCACGCTGCTGGACCGCCGCAAGGACATGATCATCAGCGGCGGCTTCAACATCTACCCGTCCGACCTGGAGGCCGTGCTGCGCCAGCATCCGGCCGTCGAGGATGTGGCGGTGACGGGCGTGCCCTCCGAACAGTGGGGTGAAACGCCGGTCGCCTTTGTGCGTCGCCGGTCTGGCGCTGGCGATGAGGCCGCGCAGATCATGGCCTGGTACAACGCCCGGGCCGGAAAGACGCAGCGACTGGCGGCGCTGCATTTCATCGACGAGTTGCCGCGCAGCGCGATTGGCAAAGTGCTCAAGCGCGAGTTGCGCACGCTGCACCTGAACCTTTCAACCTGATCCATGCAAAGCCAGGCGCAGTAACGCCCAGCGGTTTTATCAATCGTTAACCACAAGACAGGAGACAACCATGTCCAATTTTCTTTCACGCCGCACCCTCATTCAAGCTGCCAGCGCCGGCCTGGCGAGCGCCGCACTGCCGTCCATGGCCCAGCCGGCCTGGCCGAGCCGCCCGATCCGCCTCATCGTGCCGTACACGGCCGGCGGCTTTACCGACCAGATGGCCCGCCTGGTGCAGGTGGGCCTGCAAGGCCGGCTCGGCCAGCCCGTGATTGTCGAGAACATGCCGGGCGCCAACAGCATCATCGGCGTCAACGCCGTGGCCAAGGCCGCCCCGGACGGGCACACCTTCGGCGTCGTGATTGCCGCCTATGCGGCCAACACCACGTTGTACCCCAAGCTGCCGTACAACCCGGCCAAGGACCTGGTCGGAGTGTCCCTGCTGGGCGTGTCCCCGCTGCTGGCGGCCGTGCCGAACAATGCACCGTTCAAGAACGCCACCGAACTGGTGGCTTACGCCAAGGCCAACCCCGGCAAGGTCAGTTTTGGCTCATCAGGCAACGGGTCGGCCGCGCACCTGACCAGCGAGTTGCTCAAGGCCGTCACCAACACCTACATGGTTCACATTCCCTACCGGGGCGCGGCGCCTGCGTTGACCGATTTGCTGGGCGGACATATCCAGCTGTTCTTTGACGCCCCCACCAACCTGATCCAGCCCGGCAAGATGGGCCGCCTGCGCCTGATCGGCGTGGCCAGCGAGAAACGCCTGCCGGCAGCACCGGATGTGCCGACCTTCATTGAGCAAGGCCTCAGGGGCTTCACCGGCAGCACCTGGGCCGGCATGATTGCCCCCGCCGGAACGCCAGGCGAGGTGGTGCAGCGCATGTCGGACGAGGTCAACCGCATCATCCGCAGCGACGAAACCCGGGCCAAGCTGGAGGCCATGGGCACTTTTGCCGAAGGAACTTCGCCGCAAGCTTGCGACGCCTTTATCGCGTCCGAAACCGCGAAGTGGGCCAAGGTCATCAAAAACGCAGGCGTCACCGCGGACTGAGGACACCAGGCGCCCTTTACGCCACTTCGTTATACACAACTGCCTGCCGCCTGAAGCTCGCGTGAGAACCTGACGCCAGGGGCAAAGTCCAGGTTGCGCTGCATGCCCAGGCAGATGGTTTTCACCCCCGGCTCGCCATCGACTGTGCGCGCTAGAAAGCCGCCGACCCGCGCGACCAGACTTGCCACCTGGTTGAGCGTGGGCGCCTGGTCTGGAGGTCGCTTTTTGTTCAGGATGAAGGCTGCGGCCCATTCATCGGGCTCGAGCATGAGCTGCGCGTTCAACTTCGGTCAGGTCCGTCCCAGGCGCATGAGGCGCGCGATGCGCCAGCCCCCACCACGTGCCTGCGGTGCACTGAGCATTCTCCGTGAGCTAAATAGTCTAAAAGTGTCGGTACGAAAGTATTGAGTTGTCCCCGTACGAGGTGCCCTACCCTGTGGATAACCACCGGCACAAGTGCCCAAAACGGCGCCACTGCTGGCTTGGCAGGCGGCGCCTAAAAAACGGGCAGCGGCGGGTTCCATCATTTGATCACGGCAATGGCAGCCTTGCGAGCAAGGTACCTGTGCAGGATGCTGAGGCGTTGGAAAGGTTTGCCTACGCTGGACAGTCATCCTCAACTGCATTGCCAGGCTCAAACGACCATAGGGGTCGCCGCACCGTCCATGGTCAAAATAGCGCCCGTGACGTAACTGGCACAAGGCGATGCCAGGAACAAGACGGCGTTGGCAATTTCCTGCGGTTGTGCCAGCCGTCCGAGGGGAACATTGCGTGTCGCCCGCTCCAAGGCTTCCTGCACCGTGATTTGCTCCAGCCTGGCAGTCGCCTGCAGTCCGGACTGCAATCGATCGGTCACAGTCGCGCCAGGGTTCACGGCATTGACTCGAACGCCCCGAGGACCGTAAGCCGCTGCCAGACCGGAGCTGACCAGCATCAGCGCAGCGTTGGCAGCGCCCCCGGGCAAATGAATGGGACTGGCCACTTTCCCCCCTGCCCCAATAACGTTCACGATAGAGCCACTACCCCGTAGTCCCATTTTCTTGATCACCAAGTCCATCATGTGCACATAGGTGAAAAATTTGGCATTCATGGCGTCGTGCCAGGCTTGGGCGTTGAGCTCGTCAGGCGGCGTACGGCGAGCCGCACCTGCACAGTTGACCAGCACATCGACATCCCCATGCAGTTGCTCGGCCCGGGTGAGCGCCTGACCGGCTTGCTCGGCGATCTGGAGATCTGCTGCAAACACCCCGATTCGCCCCTCTGCGCCAGCGAACTCGCCGCTCAATTGCTGCACGGCCACGTCAAGGTTGGCCTGACTTCGCGCCACCAGGCTCACCCTGGCCCCCTCACGCAAAAAGCCTTGGGCACACGCCAGGCCGATGCCCTTGCTGCCCCCGGTGATGAGAATATGCTGCTGCGTCAGTTGCAAATCCATGGGCTACCTTTACGTTCGGAGTTTGGTTTATTCGATCCGGATACCGGCAGACTTGACCACCTGTCCGTAGCGAGCCAGATCGCGTTTGATTTCGCTGTTGAATTGCTCGGCACTCCCGGGTGTTGCTTCAATTCCCATCAAACGCAACTTTTCGCGAACTGTCGCGTCATTCAATACGGCATTGAGTTCGGTATTGAGGCGGGTAACAATCGCCGCTGGCGTCTTGGCAGGGGCCAGGATCCCGACCCATGAATTGACAACGAAATCAGGCACGCCACTTTCGATGAAGGTCGGTACGTCCGGTAGCGCTGTGGCGCGGCGAGCGCTGGAAACAGCAATCGCACGAAGCTTCCCGGATTGAACATGACCGTAGGCCCCGGCAACTGCGGTGTACACCAGGGGAATGGTCCCGCCAAGCACGTCCGTCATCGCCTGTCCGCCACCTTTGTAAGGCACGTGCGTCAGATTTGCATTCGTTCGCGCCTTGAGCAGTTCACCAGCGATATGCGGCGTCCCTCCGGTGCCTGACGTGCCAAAAGAGAGCCCCCCTTGCTGCGCCTTCGACAGCGCAATGACATCTGACAGACTTTTCACCGGCACCTCAGGGTTTGCGACCAGGATCAAAATCGCATCCCCAATCTTGCCGACAGGAGCGAAGTCTGTGGTGGTATCAAACGGTGTCTTGGCAAACACATGCGGATTGATGACCATGGTGCCATCAAAGCCCAGGACCAGGGTATAACCGTCCGGGACAGCGGTTTTTACCAAACTGGTTCCAATGTTCCCGGAAGCACCCGGTTTGTTGTCCACAATAATCGGCTGGCCCAGCCTTTTGCCGAGATACTCTGCGATCAGTCGACCACTGGTATCCGTCACGCCGCCCGGCGTGAACGGAACAACCAGGCGAATCGTTTTGTTTGGCCAGGCATCCTGCGCATGCGCCATGCCCAGCAGGCCGCCCAGGGTTGCGATCAGGGTCAGGCCTGCAGTAGAAAGCAGGCTCCTGCGAGCGCTGTTCACAGAATTTGATTTTTTATTCATTTTTGTCTCCTTGATTAGGGTGCAATGACCGGTCAATTGGAATCTGCGTAGCGTTTTTCGAATTCCCATATTTCCTCGAACCCCATGAGCTTCGTGAGGTCGGCGAAAGGCATCAGGGGTGTTGAGATGCCCGCAGAGGATCCGTTTTGCTTGAAAGACGCATACACAGCCTTCATGGCTTCAGTCGCCGCGAGCAGCGCCGTCACCGGAAAGATGGCCAGCTTGTAGCCCATCGATTCCAAATCCTGTTGAGTCTGGATGGGCGTGCGTCCACCCTCCACCATGTTGGCCAGCAAAGGCAAGTCAAAACTACGTCCTATCTGCCTCATCTCATCTTCTGTTTCAGGGGACTCGACAAACAAAATATCAGCGCCTGCACGGGCGTAAGCCTCCGCACGTCGCAAAGCTTCATCCAAGCCCAGCGCACTGCGGGCATCGGTTCGGGCAATGATCAGAAAATCGCTGGAACTGCGTGCGTCAGATGCAACCTGAATCTTGCGCACCATGTCGGCCATCGGAATCACCCGGCGACCCATTGTGTGCCCGCATTTCTTCGGAAATTCCTGATCTTCCAGCTGAATTGCAGCGGCCCCGGCAGCTTCGTAGCCGCGTACGGTGTGGGCTACATTGAGAAGCCCTCCGTAGCCCGTATCGCCATCGGCAATCAGCGGTGTTTGCGCCATGCACGCCATCGCCTTGACACGGCCCACCATGTCCGAGTACGTTGCCAAACCGGCATCGGGCAGCCCCATGTGTGAAGCTACGGCACCAAAGCCAGTCATGTAAAGCGCATCAAAGCCATAGGTGTCGGCCAGGCGCAGCGACACCATGTCAAATACACCAGGAGCGCTGAGCAGGCCAGGCTGCTGGAGCCGCTCGCAAAGTGTTTTTTTCTTGTTGGTCATCAATAAATCCTAAGGGTTATGGACAGTGCTTAATCGTCCGGATTACTCTGCGCTGAATCCGCCGCGCTGGGCAACCTGCTGCCATTTGGTGGTTTCCTGCTGAAGGAAATTCACAAACTCAGTGGGCGGCGTCATGACGATTTCAGCGCCCTGGTCATGCATCTGCTTGATCAAAGCGGGGTCCGACGTCACCTTCTTGAGATCGCGATTGATCTGGGAAACCACTCCAGCAGACAAGCCTGCAGGGCCGAACAAGCCGTACCAGTTAAGCGACTCCACACCCTTCAGGCCAGCCTCTTTGAAAGTCATGGCAGTGGGAAAGATGGCCATTCGTTCGTTGGCAGCGACGCCAATGACGCGCAAATTGCCCGACTGAATATGCGGCAGCGCCGTCAGCACACTGGTAAATCCCAGGGGCAAATGCCCGCCGATGATGTCCACCATGATGGGCGCGCCTCCCTTGTAGGGCACCCCAATGGTCTTGAGTCCACCCGCCTGACGCATCAGCTCACCCGTGAGGCGCGTTTGCCCCTCCGAATAACCAATGGCAAGCTCTTCCTTGAGCGCGGCAGCCAAAACATCACTGAGATTTTGATACGGGCTTTTGCTTGATACGACAAGCACCATGGGAGAAATCGCGAGCCGGGTGACGGGCGTAAATGCCTTTGCCGTATCGTAAGGAAGTGATTTCATCAGGACCGGATTGATCACGTGGGAACCGACCACCAGCAGTAAGGTATGCCCATCTGCCGGTGATTTGGCCACATAGCTCGAGCCAATGGCACCATTGGCCCCGGTCCGGTTGTCCACCACCACTGGCTTGCCCCACAACTCGGACAGGCGTTGTGCCACGACGCGCGCCACGATGTCCGTTCCACCCCCGGCAGAATAGGGCACGACGATGGTCACAGGTTTGGTCGGCCATTTGTCTGCTGCAGTTTGTGCATAAGGTGTCGACGCCAATGCGACCAGGCCAGCGAAAGCGCCCAGCGCAGTTCGGCGCCGAATCCAGTTGGTTTGCATAGTTGTCTCCAGGTTTTGTTTGCAGCTACTCAGCAGGAGTCATGCCATCAATGTCCCCCGTGCTAAGCATTTGATTTTTATGAAAAATATTTCTTAATCCTCCTGGCGAGGTGTTTCATGAGACATTGATGAAACATAATTTGTATTATTGAAACAATAGACCAGCCCCATGAAAATCCCTGGCGCAATGCCGAAGAGTCGGCCTCGGCTGTGCTTTCTGAGTTACCGGCAGATTCGTATGTTTGCCATGCCGATCGTCGCTGAATACATTGACCGCGCCGACATTGAAGTGATTGACGGCAGCTTTGACGGTGCCCTGGCGATTGCCAAGGAGCGCATTGCCAAGAACCAGGTCGATGTATTTATTAGCGCAGGGTCCAACGCCAGTCTTTTGCGGAGCAGCTTGCAGGCGCCCGTCGCCACCATCCAGTTGAGCGGATTCGACATCCTGCAGGCGCTGATCCAGGCGCGGCAGATGTCCGATCGCATTGGTATCGTGATGTATGGGCAAACCATCCCCGAACTCGATTCGGTCAAAGGGCTGTTGAATATCGAGATCCACCAATATGCCTACCAGACTCCGGATAGTGCACGTCAATGCATCGAACGATTGCATTCGAGTGGCATCGAGGTAATTGTGGGCTCCAGCCTGGTGGTCGAACTGGCGCAAGCCGCAGGGTTGCAGGGCCTGCTCGCTTATTCGCTATCGAGTATCCGGCAGGGCTTTGACGATGCGCTGGAACTTGCCAGGGTGGCGCGGCTTGAGGCGGGTCGCTATGAACAGCTGAACGGGGTGCTTCATAACTTGCAGGATGCTGTCCTGGCGGTCAACCATGAAGGCCTGATCATTGCCGTCAACCCTGCCATGAAAGCTATTCTTGGACAGGATTCAGCGTCGCTGCTGGGTAGTCCTCTGGCGGTACTGGCACCGGATTTATCCCTGAGTTCAGCCCTGGAGTATGGCAAGGAGGAGCGTGGCGTTGTTCTACGTCTGGTCGGACGCGACTGGATTGTGAACCGCACACCGATCAGAGAACATGGGGAAGTTGTAGGTGCAACAATCACGCTCTACGATGCACGGACCATCCACGAAGCTGACAACAGTCTTCGAATCGAGCACCGTCGACATCAAACGTATCAAGGCCGGGCGCGCTATTGCTTTGACAACCTGATCGGCCAAAGTCCGGCGTTCCTGCGTGCCGTGCAAACCGCACGGCGGTACGCAAAAACCGAACTGGGTGTGCTGATCGTTGGTGAAAGCGGTGTTGGTAAGGAACTTTTCGCCCAAGCCATCCACAACGAGAGCGTCAGAGCGCACAGACCGTTCGTGGCGGTCAACTGCGCTGCATTTCCGGAGACCTTGCTCGAAAGCGAACTATTCGGCTATGAGGAAGGCGCTTTTACAGGCTCCCGGCGGGGAGGAAAACGCGGCCTGTTTGAAGCCGCCCACACAGGCACACTGTTTCTCGATGAGATCGGCGACATGCCGCTGACGCTGCAGACCCGCTTGCTCCGTGTACTGCAGGAGCGCGAAATCATGCGATTGGGATCGACCACTGCCATCCCTGTCGATGTTCGGGTGATTGTCGCGACCCATCAACCCTTGCGTGAAATGGTCTCTGACCGTCGTTTCCGCGAAGATTTGTACTACCGCATCAATACCTTGCGCCTGCCCTTGCCAGCGCTGCGAGAGCGGCAGATTGATATTGTCCCCATGGCTCAGCGCCTGGTGCAAAGCTGTCTGACGCACATGGGCTCCTGCCTGAATTCCATAAAGGCACTGGAAGGGGTCAGCCCTTACCTGCAAGCCTATGCATGGCCCGGGAATGTGCGTGAACTCGAAAACTTCAGCGAACGTATCGCCGTATTTCTTTTCCAGTTCAACCGAATTGAAGACATCGTGTACAACGGACTGGAACTGGACTGTCCCGAGCTGTTCGAAGCCATGCCTTCAGGTTCCCAGATGACACCCATGTCAAACTTCAGGCGGGCCTGCCTTGCCCTTGAAAAGAGTGGAGGCAACCCCACCCAGGCGGCTGCGCATCTTGGGGTCAGCCGCTCTACCCTCTGGCGCTGGCGTCGACAGAACGAAACAATGCCGGAAACGCTTAATAATTGATCGCCATGGACAGCGCAGAAACAGCGCTATGTACCCCGATACCGCATCAAAAAGCTAACATAATTTCCGTTGTCGATGCGGCCCGCAACGGGTCTCACCATGTGCGATGGGCGCGACCAAGCATCAACGCGCTCTTACCCCCCCCGTTATAGTTCCCTTACAACAAGCTACACATCGGAAGTCTCCGCGCATGCTCGACGACATCAAAAAAACACTCTGGGCCACCGCCGACAAGCTGCGCGCCAACATGGACGCCGCCGAATACAAGCACTTGGTGCTCGGCCTGATTTTTGTCAAGTACATCTCCGACACCTTTGCCGCCCGCCGCGCCGAACTCACCACGCGCCTGAGCAACCCGGCTGACGAGTACTACTACGGCGATGCCGCGCCCGAAGACCTGGCGGCCGAACTGGAAGACCGCGACTACTACACCGAGGTCAACGCCTTCTGGGTACCCGAGCCGGCCCGCTGGGAAAGCCTGCGCGCTGCGGCCAAACAACCCGACATCGGCAAGCGCATCGACGACGCCCTGAGCCTGATCGAACAAGAGAACCCCAAGCTCAAGGGCATCCTGGACAAGCGCTACGCCCGCGCCCAGCTGCCAGACGGCAAATTGGGCGAGCTGGTTGACCTGGTCTCGACCATCGGCTTTGGCGACACCCCCAGCACCGCCCGGGACGTGCTGGGCCAGGTGTACGAATACTTCCTTGGCATGTTCGCCAGCGCTGAGGGCAAGCGCGGCGGGCAGTTCTACACGCCGGCGTCCATCGTCAAGACACTCGTGGCCATCCTCAGCCCGCACAGCGGCAAGGTGTACGACCCATGCTGCGGCTCGGGCGGCATGTTTGTGCAAAGCGAGAAATTCATCGAAGCGCATGGCGGCAAGCTGGGCGACGTGTCCATCTACGGCCAAGAGGCCAACCCGACCACCTGGCGCCTGGCCGCCATGAACCTGGCAATTCGCGGCATCGACTTCAACCTGGGGCGCGAGCCGGGCGACACCTTCACGCGCAACCAGCACCCCGATTTACGCGCCGACTTCATCCTGGCGAACCCACCGTTCAACATCAGCGACTGGTGGCACGGCAGCCTGATGGGCGATGCGCGCTGGGTGCATGGCGACCCGCCGCCGGGTAATGCCAACTACGCCTGGCTGCAGCACATGCTGCACCACCTCAAACCCACGGGCCGCGCCGGCATCGTGCTGGCCAACGGAAGCATGAGTTCAAGCCAGAACAGCGAGGGGCAGATTCGTGCTGCGATGGTCGAGGCCGATGTGGTCGAGGTCATGGTCGCGCTGCCCGGCCAGCTTTTTTTCAACACCCAGATTCCGGCTTGCCTGTGGTTTCTGGTCAAGCAAAAGACGAAGCGCAAGGGCGAAGTGCTGTTCATCGACGCCCGCAAGTGCGCCACCATGATCAGCCGGGTGCAGAGCGAGTTCACCGACGCGGTGATTGAACGCATTGCCGGCACTGTGGCCGCCTGGCGCGGCGAGTCCGATGCGGGCGCGTATGAAGACATTGCCGGCTTTTGCCGCACCGTGCCGTTGGCAGAGATTGCCCAGCACGGCCATGTGCTGACGCCCGGCCGCTACGTGGGCGCCGAAGCGGTCGAGGACAACGATGAAGACTTTGCCACCAAGATGCAGCAGCTCACCGAAAAGCTCGGCGAGCAGATGGCCAAGGGCGCAGAGCTGGACGCGCTGATTCGGCAAAAGCTGGGAGGGCTGGGCTATGAGTTCTAAAAAGCAAATAGTGCAAGACCCGCTTGCACAAATGCCCAGCAACCAAGACTATCGCCGCTGGCTTGGCGAGCTGAAAACCCGATTTCGGCAGGTCCAGCTTAAGGCGGCCGTAGCAGTCAACAGCGCGCTGCTGCAGTTTTACTGGGAGTTGGGCGCTGACATGGTGGCCAAGCAGCAAGCCTTTGCCTGGGGTTCGGGGTTCCTGAACCAGCTCAGTGCCGACCTGGTGCGCGACTTCCCGGAGGTCAAGGGGTTCTCACCGCGCAACCTCAAATACATCCGCCAGTGGTATCTGTTTTGGCAGGGGGCGGCAATTGGGCAACAGGCTGTTGCCCAATTGCACGCCATCCCCTGGGGCCACAATCTGGTGATTATTTCCAAGTGCAAGAAACCCGAAGAAGCGCTTTATTACGTAGGTGCGGCGCTTCAGCATGGCTGGAGCCGCAGCGTGCTGGTGCATCAGATCGAAAGCAAGCTGTGGCAGCGTGAAGGCCGGGCCATCACCAACTTTGCCCAGACGCTGCCCGCCGCGCTATCGGACCTGGCGGCGCAAGTGCTCAAAGACCCGTATGTGTTCGACTTCCTGTCGCTGACCCCGGAGCATTCCGAGCGCGAACTGGAAACGGATTTGGTGGCCCACATCACGCAGTTTTTGCTGGAACTGGGCGCGGGATTTGCCTACATCGGCCGACAGGTGCCCTTGCAAGTGGGCGAGCGCGATTTTTATCTGGACTTGCTTTTTTATCACACGCGGCTGCACTGCTACGTGGTGGTCGAACTCAAGACGGTGGACTTTGAGCCTGAGTTTGCCGGCAAGCTCAACTTCTACCTCAAGACCGTGGATGAGCAACTGCGCAGCGAGGGCGACCAGCCCACCATCGGCCTGCTGCTGTGCAAAAGCAAAGACCGACTGGTGGCCGAATACGCACTGAGCGACATTCAAAAACCGATGGGCCTGTCGACCTACACCCTGTCGCACACGCTGCCCGAGGCGCTGCGCGGCAAACTGCCCAGTATTGAGCAGCTAGAGCGGGAATTGGGACTCGATGATGGCGGGGATGAATCGGTTCAGGCTGGGAGGGCTGGGGTATGAGTTCTGAGTGGCAGACAGTAGAAATTGGTTCTCTATGTCTTGGCATTTACGATGGCCCTCACGCCACACCAAAAAAGACAGCAGCTGGTCCTATATTTCTTGGAATTTCTTCGCTCAACGATGGGCAATTAAACCTTTCCGAGCTTGAGTACCTGTCAGAAGAGGATTTTGCGAAATGGACGAAGCGTGTTGTTCCGCAAGCTGGCGACATCGTTTTTTCCTACGAAACGCGGCTTGGACAGGTCGCTGTAATTCCTGCTGGATTACGCTGCTGCCTTGGGCGTCGTATGGCCCTCATGCGAGTTGATCCAGCCAAAGTTATTTCTGATTACCTTCTTTACGCCTACCTCAGCCCAGACTTCCAAGAGGTTATTCGGCAGAGAACAATTCACGGTAGCACCGTTGATCGAATCCCACTTGTTGAGTTCGGCACATTTCCAATATCAGTCCCTCCTTTGGACGTGCAGAAAGAGGCCGTTGGGATCCTTCGCGCCCTCGACGACCGCATTACCCTCCTGCGCGAAACCAACACTACGCTTGAAGCCATCGCGCAGGCGCTGTTCAAGTCGTGGTTTGTCGATTTCGACCCCGTGCGCGCCAAGATGGAAGGCCGCCCCCCCGAAGGCATGGACGAGGCCACGGCGGCGCTGTTTCCGGATGGGTTTGAGGAGTCGGCGTTGGGGTTGGTGCCGAGGGGGTGGCAGCCAAATACATTGATCAAGCTAACTGCCGAATACGGTGGGCGTCTCCAAACTGGTCCGTTCGGCAGTCAGCTTCATGCCTCCGATTACGTAGAAGATGGTATCCCCGTGGTGATGCCGAAAGACATCAAGGATCGGCGTGCCACAACGGATACGGTGGCAAGAATCCGCCTGTTCGATGCCGAGCGGCTTGCGCGTCATCAATTGATGAAAGGCGATATTGTTTTCAGCCGTCGGGGCGATGTTGAGCGACACGCCTTGATCAGCGAACGGGAAGTCGGATGGATTTGCGGAACTGGGTGCTTGCTGCTTAGGCCGGGGACTGCATGGATATCTCCCACCTTTCTTTCCATGGTGCTGGATGCACCGCAAGCACGAACTTGGTTAGTTCAACATGCTGTTGGAGCAACAATGCCCAACATTAACACTGCCATTCTTGGGTCGGTCCCAGTGTTATTGCCACCCGATGGTGTTTTATCGGCGTTTGAAGAAGTCATATCCACTACCGAGGCGCAACGAAGTCAAAATTCGTCGATGGCCGAAACCCTCGCCACCCTGCGCGACACGCTGCTCCCGCGCCTGATTTCAGGCCAGCTGCGGCTGCCCGACGCCGAATCCGAACCCCTGGAGCTTGCCGCATGAACGCCTTCAAAACCTTCTCGATCACCCTCCTCATGGCCTGCGCGCCGTATGCCGCCAGCGCCCAGGACGCCGGGCTGAGCAAGCAGCACGCCGCCTGCATGAACCAGTCCGGCGGCACGACGATGGGCATGATCGAGTGCATCACCGCCGAGACGCAGCGCCAGGATGCGCGCCTGAACAAAGCCTATAAGGCCGTCATGGCCGATCTGTCGCCGGCGCGCAAGAAGCAGTTGCTTGAAGCGCAGCGCGCCTGGATCAAGTTTCGCGATGCCAACTGCGCTTTCTATGACGACCCGGACGGCGGCACCCTGGCGCGCGTCAATGCCAACGACTGCATGCTGACGGCCACCGCAGAGCGCGCGCGTGAGCTGGAAAGCTTCAAGCAGCCATAAGGACTGGGCGTCACCCACGCATTTTGCTATTTATTTAATAGCTGCTTTTGACCGTCCTTATTGCGCAAACGCCCTATTTGATATGTATTTAGCCGCTTGACCGATCAAGGCAGCGCCTGAAAAGGGCAAAAGCTGTTTTTTTAGACAGATAGCTGTCGTCGTGTATAAAAAATCGGATTTCCTATACACATGGCGTGTAATGTGCATAGAAATCGCTTTTTCCTATACCTATTGCTCTTTGACCTGATCCACTTTTCGCCATGCACCCTTTAGAAGCCCTTGACCCTGCCCGCTTTGACACGCCCGTCATCCTCAAGCGTCTGGCCAGCAGCAGCCGCGCGCTTGCCGAGCTGAAGGGCGTCGCGGCGTCCATTCCCAACCAGGGCATTTTGATCAACACGCTGGGCCTGCAAGAGGCCAAGGACAGCTCGGAGATTGAAAACATCGTCACCACGCACGACGAGTTGTTCAAGGACGATGTGCTGCCCGAAGGCTTTGCCAGCCCGGCCGCCAAAGAGGTGCTGCGCTACCGCCAGGCCTTGCGTGTCGGGTTTGAGCAGGTGCGCGCCAGCGGCTTGATCACGACCAATCACCTCATCACGATTCAGGCCGAACTGGAGCGCAACAACGCCGGGTTTCGCAGGCTGCCCGGCACAGCGCTTAAGGATGGCGCGGGGCGCACGGTGTACACGCCGCCCCAAGACCCGGCCGAGATCGTGCGGTTGATGAGCGAACTGGAGCGCTTTGTGAACGATGACAGCTTGTTTCCAGCCGACCCGCTGATCAAGATGGCCTTGATTCACCACCAGTTCGAGAGCATCCATCCGTTTTATGACGGCAACGGGCGCACCGGGCGCATTCTGAATGTGCTGTATCTGGTCAACCAGGGCTTGCTGGACATTCCGGTGCTGTACCTGAGCAATTACATCGTGCGCACCAAGGCCAGCTACTACCGGCTGCTGCAAGCCGCGCGCGATGACGATGCCTGGGAAGACTGGGTGGTGTATCTGCTCACCGCCGTCGAGGTGACGGCGCGCCAGACCATTGCCACGGTCAACGACATCAAGGCAGCGCTGTTCGACTACAAGCACCGCATCCGCGCGGGCTACAAGTTCTACAGCCAGGATTTGATCAACAACCTGTTCATGCACCCGTACACCAAGATCGAGTTCGTGCAGCGTGACCTGAAGGTGTCGCGCCTGACCGCGACCAAATACATGGACGCGCTGGCAGCGGGCGGCTTTGTGAATAAGCAAAAGATGGGGCGGGCCAATTACTACGTCAACCCGGTGCTGTCGGCCATCCTGACGCGCGCGCCCGCCATTGAGGCATGAAACCCACATGACCGAAGACCAATTAGAACAAGAGGCGTTGGGCTGGTTGCAGGACGTGGGCTACACCCACCGCTACGGCCCAGACATGGCACCCGACGGCACCACGCCCGAGCGCACCAATTACCGTCAGACTTTGCTGCCGTTTCGGCTACGCGAGGCCATCAACAAGCTCAACCCCGACATTCCGACCGCCGCCCGCGAAGATGCGTTCAAACAGGTAATGGACCTGGGGATTCCGGCGCTGTTGGCGGCCAACTGGCATTTCCACAAGCTGCTGGTGGGCGGCGTGCCGGTGCTGTACCAAAAGGACGGCGAAACGCGGGGCGACTTCGTGCGGCTGATTGACTGGCGCCAGCCCGCACGCAACGAATGGCTGGCGGTCAACCAGTTCACCATCAAGGGGCCGAAACACACGCGCCGGCCCGACATCATCCTGTTCGTCAACGGCCTGCCGCTGGTGCTGATCGAGCTGAAGAATCCGGCCGACGAGAAGGCCGATGTCTGGAAAGCCTACGACCAGATCCAAACCTATAAAGAGCAGATTCCGGACGTGTTCCAGACCAACGAAATCCTGGTGATCTCGGACGGCACCGAGGCGCTGCTGGGGTCGCTGTCCGCCGACCCGGAGCGCTTCATGGCCTGGCGCACCATTGACGGCGTCACGCTGGACCCGCTGGGCGAATTCAACGAGCTTCAGACGCTGGTGCGCGGCGTGCTGGCGCCTGAGTACCTGCTGGACTACCTGCGCTACTTCGTGCTGTTCGAGGACGACGGCACGCTGGTCAAGAAAATTGCCGGCTATCACCAGTTCCATGCCGTGCGCCTGGCGATCGACCGGGTCATCGAGGCCTCGCGCCCGGGCGGCGCGCCAGCGGTCAAGGGCAAGGGCGGCGTGGTCTGGCACACCCAGGGCAGCGGCAAAAGCATCACCATGACCTGCTTTGCCGCCCGGGTGATGCAGGAACCCGCGATGGAGAACCCGACCATCGTGGTGATCACGGACCGCAACGACCTGGACGGCCAGCTGTTTGGCGTGTTCAGCCTGGCGCAAGACCTGCTGCGCGAGCAGCCGGTGCAGGTCAGCACCCGGCAAGACTTGCGCACCAAGCTGGCCAACCGGCCTTCGGGCGGCATCGTCTTTGCCACCATCCAGAAGTTCATGCCGGGCGAGGACGAGGATTTCTTTCCGGTGCTGTCGGGGCGCCGAAACATCGTGGTGATTGCCGATGAGGCACACCGCACGCAATACGGCTTTGAAGCCAAGCTTAAAGTACGAAATATGCCTTTTCCGCAGGCAGGGCGTGCGCTTACAGCTATGAATGTTGTAGCGACTGGCGATGGTGAACCCACGCCGCACCGGGCTGAACTGGCCCCGCCAGACTACGCTGTGGACGGTGTGGTCGAGCGCTACCAGGTGGGTTATGCACAGCACCTGCGCGATGCGCTGCCCAATGCCACCTTTGTCGCCTTCACCGGCACGCCGGTCAGCGGCGAAGACCGCGACACCCGGGCGGTGTTTGGCGACTACATCCATGTGTACGACATGCAGCAGGCGCAGGAAGACGGCGCCACGGTGGCGATTTATTACGAGTCGCGTCTGGCCAAGCTGCGCCTGAAGGACGCCGACCTGCCGCTGCTTGACGACGAAGTGGATGAGCTGGCCGAGGATGAAGAAGACAGCGCCCAGGCCAAACTCAAAAGTCGCTGGGCAGCGCTGGAGAAGGTGGTGGGCGCCGAACCGCGCGTGGCCAGCGTGGCAGCCGACCTGGTCGCGCACTTCGAGGCCCGGGCCACTGCCCAAACCGGCAAGGCCATGATCGTGGCCATGAGCCGGGACATCTGCGTGCATCTTTACAACGAAATCATCAAGCTGCGCCCGGACTGGCATGATGCCGACCCCGAAAAAGGCGCGATCAAGATCGTGATGACGGGGTCTGTCAGCGACAAGGCCCTGCTGCGCCCTCACATCTACAGCGGCCAGGTCAAAAAGCGCCTGGAAAAGCGGTTCAAAGACCCGGCCGACCCGCTGCGCCTGGTGATCGTGCGCGACATGTGGCTCACCGGCTTTGACGCGCCCTGCGTGCACACGCTGTACGTGGACAAGCCCATGAAAGGCCACAACCTGATGCAGGCGATTGCCCGGGTCAACCGGGTGTTCAAGGACAAGCAGGGCGGCCTGGTGGTCGACTACATCGGCATCGGCAGCGAGCTGAAGGCGGCGATGAAGGAATACACCAACTCCAAAGGCCGGGGCCGCCCCACGGTGGACGCCTACGAAGCCTACAGCGTGCTGATGGAAAAGATCGACGTGCTGCGCGCCATGCTGCATGGCTTTGACTACAGCGGCTTCCTGACCGGCGGCCACAAGGCGTTGGCGGGTGCGGCCAACCATGTGCTGGACATCAAGTCGAACAACAAAGACAGCAAGCGTGACGGCAAGAAACGTTTTGCCGACCTTGCATTGGAAATGAGCAAGGCCTTCTCACTGTGCTGCACGCTGGACGAGGCCAAGTTGGTGCGCGAGGAAGTGGCGTTCCTGCAGGGCGTCAAGGTGATTCTGACCAAGAAGGACGCGACGGCAGGCCGGCGCACCGATGAGCAGCGCGAGCTGGCCATCCGGCAGATCATCAGCCAGGCGGTGGTGTCCGACAGCGTGGTGGACATCTTTGACGCCGTCGGGCTGGAAAAGCCGAATATCGGTCTGCTCGACGACGAGTTTCTGTCACAGGTACGCAACCTGCCCGAGCGCAACCTGGCGGTCGAGCTGCTGGAGCGCTTGCTGGAGGGTGAGATCAAAGCCAAGTTCGCCTCCAACGTGGTGCAGGACCGCAAGTTCAGCGAGATGCTCGCCGGCGTGATCGCTCGCTACCAAAACAGGAGCATTGAAACCGCGCAGGTCATGGAGGAATTGCTGGAGATGGCCAGAAAGTTCCGGGAGGCAACATCACGCGGGCAAACGTTGGGCTTGTCTGATGACGAAGTCCGCTTTTACGATGCATTGGTCAATAACGAGTCGGCCGTGCGCGAGCTGACCGACGAGACACTCAAGAAAATCGCCCACGAGCTCACCGAAAACCTGCGCCAGAACCTGGGTGTGGACTGGTCAGAGCGCGAAAGCGTGCGCGCCAAGCTGCGGCTGATGGTCAAGCGCATTCTGCGCAAGTACAAGTACCCGCCGGACCTGCAGGATGCGGCGGTGGAGCTGGTGCTGCAGCAGGCACAGGCGTTGGGAGAAAGTTGGACGGAGTGACCAAACGAGGCACATGCAGCTGAGTCAAATTTGAGAAAAGGTGTGGGTTCCCGATGCGCAATAGCGCTTGACCGTCGCCAGCGAAACGCCCCAGTGCGCTGCAGTCTTGGCCAGGCTCGCGCCGCCCTCGGGTCGCCAGCGGGCCACCTCGGTCGCATCAGCTTTTAGTGGACGCCCCAGGCTTTCCTTGCCACGGTGTGTCAGGCCCGTGCGTAGAAGCGACTCGCGGGCGACCTGGCGACCGGCAGCCGTGCGCTCGGCGATCCGTTGGCGCTCCATGTCGGCCACCTGAGCCAGCACCGCCAGGATCAACTCACCGGCGCCCTTGGCCATCACGTCCAGGCCTTGCACATGAACGGCCACGCCCTTGTCGAGCAAATAGCGGACGGTGGACTGGACATCCAGAGCATCGCGCCCGAGCCGGTCAACGGCATAAACGTGCAGCGTGTCGCCCTTTCGAATGAAGGCCAGCAGCCTTGCAAAGCCCGGACGTTTCGCAGCCAGGATGGCCCCGCTCACCCCCACGTCGTCAAACTCCTCAAGAACGCCAACTTTTCAGCGATGCGCAATGGCAGCGCATCGAGCCGTCAATGCCACCTTGCAAAGGCCGCCCGGGCGGGGCGTAAAGGGCGTTTTTCGATGCCCTGCTGTGGATGGCCCGCACGGGCTCGCCCTGGCGCGACCTGCCCGAGCGGCTAGGAAAATGGAACGTGGTTTACCAGCGCTACGCCGACAACGTGTTGGTGTCACTGTGCGTAATGCTTGGGAAATAACACACGGAACGTTGTGCCAATTCCAGCGGCGGACTCAACTTCGACACTGGCATCAAGCAATTCGCTCAAGCGCTTGACAATCGACAGGCCAATGCCTTCGCCAGGTTTTTGGTGGAGCGGAGCCATGGATGCTTGCTTCACGACGTCTGCCGGCAATGATGGCTCATCGCCTGAATACGATTCGGCCTCAGCCTGGTGCATCATCTGCGCGCCAGCCTCAAACGAAGCGGTCAGTGGGCTGGCAGGCCCCTTGTCAAAGCCCGGCCCTGTGTCCTTCACGGACAGTACCCAGCGTTTGACATCGCTGGCCACACTGTCGTGCCATGCGACAGTGACGCCGCCCTGCTGTGTGTACCTTATGGCGTTGAGCACCAAATTCTGGGCGATCCGCCGAATTTTGACGCTATCTCCGCTGACAATAAATGGCGAGGGTCCGCTGAATGTAATCGACAAGCCGCGTTGTTCTGCCATTGCCCTAAGATCGCCAGCAAGCTCGCTCAAGTGTGCCGCAACGTCCACTTGGCTCAACTGGAGGCGTTCCTTGCCCGCCTGGAGACGCGCGAAATCCGTCACATCGTCGAGCAGGAGCTTCAACGACGTCACGTTTCGATCGAGCACTTCCAAGAACTTCGCCTGCGGCAGGCTGGCAATTGGTGCGTGGGAAAGCACGGCCGTTGCCGTGACGACCACGCCAACGTTGCCTCGCAGGTCGTGAGCAGCTTCGTGCCATAGTTCGGCGCGTTTCTGCTCCAACTCCCGGATGCTTTTTAACGCGTGTTCAAGGTCGTTGACATGGCCGGCAGCTTCGAGCTTCTGGAGCACGAAGTACTCCCCAATACTTTCACTGAACTCCAATGCGCTCAGTTCAGCCCAAATCCGGCGAGCGTGCGCCATCACCTCATGCTGAAGTTCTGAATGCTGCCGTGAATAATCTTCCAGTTCGGTCACCACGCATTCGTTTAGGCGGCCAAGTTCCCGTGATACCTCCATCAAGTCGTAGCCTTGTTGCCATCGGTGCAGACCATGCGCCTTGGCCTGCGAAAAGACAGAGGTTAATACCTCAGGTGACTGCATTTCAAGTTTGGGATCAAGCCGGTGCTCGAAGCTTGTAAGAAGTGCGGGTATGTGGTCGTTGAGTTGCGCGCGAGGTAGTGAATTCGCCGTAGTCAGAGAGGGATCTCGTTTTACTGCGCTACGCCAGTCGGACAGGATAGCTTCGCGCCTGTCGCGCAAGTGCACAGCGAGCGCCGCCAATTCAGAATCTATCAAGAACAGGGTTAGGTCTCCTCAGTGAAGCAAGTGAGTCTACATGCCAAGTTTCGCAGTAAATCTAAATAACCATGTTTGGCTATGATCTTCCCAAACTACCCCCGGGCGGTTCATTTCCATAGCGCCGCGTTACCGACACGTGAGCATCATGGTAACCGTCAATGCATAGGCTCGCCAAGCCGTTTGCTCGCCCTTGATATAGCGTAGTTCACCAAACAGTAAAGCAGCGCGACAACAAGGTACACGGGTACCAGCGCATGGTAGTTGGCGATGAGTACCTTGGCGTTTTGCATGAGTTCACCGTAGGTGACGACATAGCCGAAGGTGGTGTCCTTGACCACGATGACCAGTTGCGCGACCAATGCCGGGACAATGTAGCGAAGGGCTTGGGGGAAGACGATGTAAAAGAAACCCTGAACTTCGGTCAGCCCCAGGCTTCGCGCAGCATCGCTCTGGCCGCGTGGAACGGCGAGCACACCCGCGCGGTAGACCTCGGCCACCACTGCAGCGGTACTCAAGCCGATGGGCAACGTCAACATCCAGTAAGTGCTCAGCTTGATACCGGCCTGCGGAAGAACCAGAAAACACACATAGATGAGCAAAAGCGTCGGCGTGCCACGCAGGAATTCAATCACCGCGATGCTCAGCCAACGCACCAGCTGCAGCCGCGCCAGGCGCCCCAGCAACAGAACCAGCCCAAGGGACAGCGCGATGAGGCCGGCCATCGCCGCCGATGCCAGGGTGCCGAGCAGCCCTTTGGCCAGGAACGCCCAGGTCGTGGGGAAGGCAAAGAATTGCCAGAACCGGGCGTCAAGCTGCCCTGCGCCATGGAACCGGAACACGATGCCTGCAGCCAGCAAGAGCAGCACGGCCGCTGTGATCACGCTCACCGCCCGCATGGTGGTCCGAGTCTGGAGGCTTGGATCACCAAACAGAATGTCTTCCAGAGGGCGGCTCATCGCAGTATCCGCACCTTCTTTTCCAGGGTGGCGCCAGCCCAGGCGATGAGCAAGCCAGTCGCCACGTACAGCGCCGCTGCCACCGCAAACGCAGGTATGCCGGCAGCGGAGTCGTTGGCGATCTTGGACACAAGCGCGGTGAGCTCCCGCCCTGGAAATGGCACCTGAGACGCCAGCGAGGTCGACAACATCAGCGCAATGAGCAGCGAGGTCATCGGTTGCACCACCGCGCGCAGCGCTTGCGGCAATACCACCGCTGAAATAATGCTCATCGGCCGCATGCCCAGGCTGAGTGCGGCCTGAATTTGGCCGCCGCCGATGGTGTTGATGCCCGCGCGCAAGTAATCCGCCGTGAACGCAGAGCAAACCAGTGTCAACGTCAGGATCACGCTGGGCTCATAGTCGATCAGGACATTGAGGTCGGGCAGCGCGAACACGATGAAGATCAGCAGCGCCACGCCGGGAATGTTGCGGAAAATCTCGACGTAGGTGGTCAGGACGAAGCGCAGCGGCGGCAGCGGCAAGAGCCGAAGCACCGTCACAACCACGCCCAGCAAAAAGCCCGGCACGAACGACACCGCTGTGAGCTTCCATGTCAGCAAAAGGGCCTGCCAGAAGGCAGGCCCATAGTCGGCCAGGAGGCTGGGAGTACTGACCACCGGCTATGGGAGGGCGGGCGGCGTCGGAACGGCTGTGCTGCCGGTGCGCTGTCCGATCGATATGGTCCAAAGTTTGGCCCAGGTGCCGTCGGCTTCCAGCTTCTTCAAGAAGGTATTGATGAAGGCCGCACCGTCCGAGCCCTTGGTCAGTCCGACGCCGTAGAGGTCTTGCGCACCAAACGGCTCGCCCGCCAGCTTTGCATCGCCAGCTCCGAGGCTCAAGGTGTTGAGCAGCAGCGTGTGGTCGGTAACGTAGGCGTCCACGCGTCCCTGGCGAAGCGAGTCGAGGGCTTCCTGGTGCGTCTGGAACTCTTGTACGACGGCTTTGGACGCGAACTGCGCCAGGATTGCAGGCCCCGTGGAGCCAGCCTGCGTGGCGACCTTCTTGCCAGCCAGGTCGTTGTACGACTGTATCGCCTTGTTGTTCGCCTTGACCAGCACCCCGGCCTGCGAGGTGTAGTAAGGGCCTGCGAACGAAATCTTCTCGGCGCGAGCGGGGGTGATGGAGTAGGTGGCGAACACCATGTCCACCTGGTCGTTGATCAGGACCTGTTCGCGCGTGGAAGAGTTCACCTGCGTGAACTTGTACTTGCTGCCATCGCCCAGGACGTAGCGCGTGATGAGTTGGGCTAGACCTGCGTCAAAGCCTCGGATCTTGCCGTCTTTCTCGTTGAGTAGAGAGAAAAGATTTGAGGTTTGCGTTCCGCCCAGGCGCAGCGTGCCGGCCTGCTTGATCTTGCTCGCCCAGACGCTTGAGCGAATAGTCGCAGCGTCTGCGACGGGGCCCTGCGCCACCAGCGTGTCAAACGCCGTCGCATCGATGGTCGTGACTTGCGCAAATAGCGGCCCGCCGATCATGATCGACAGTGCCACCACGGTGGATTTCAGAATTGAATTGATCGACATCGATATGCATTCCTCTTGGATGGTGTTACGTAAAAAATATATAGCAGTTCTGGTGTGCGCGGACTGCTCGTCCGGTTCCTACAGCTTGCTTTTACCCACCAGTTTTCTTGTTGAATCAATCATACAGGGCAACACATCTGATGAGCGTAAAGAAGAATTTGCCTTTCAAAACAATCTCGGATCAAACTCGAAGTTCACTGTTTCCGTAACGACAGTGATGGATGTGTACTGCGGGTGCGCCGGGTTGATCAGCAAATTGCGTTCTTGCGGCTCGACCACCGAGGGCACCCATAGACCCAGGCTGGCGCTCGACTGCAGCCAGTCCACCCCGATGCCTTGTGTATAACCTTCATCCGTACGCCATCGAGGCGACTTTAAGTCTAGGTCGTCAAGCGCATAAAGAATGACCGCACCTGCAGGTAACTCCAGCCGGATGAGCGCCTGCTTGACCGGTGCCACGCCGTTGGCATGCACGCGTTTTTCCAGTTGTGCCAGCGCGCGGCTCGAAGCCGCATACACCACCGGCAAGCCCGGCGCAGCCGGCAAATGCCATCGTCCCGGGCCCAGTGTGGAGCCATAGGGCAGTCCTGTCAGGCTCAAATCACCCTTGAAGCAGATGCGCCTAACGGCAAGTCCTTTCAAGCTACGCCGCCATACTTCAGGCCAGCGAGCATGCCGCGCACTTTTTGCGCGCTGAACTCGTTGTCGGCAAAATGGCTGGGAGCCATGTGATCGAGCATTGGATGGGGCTTGTGCAGCCATTTTTGGCATGGCACGAATCAACCTGCTTGCAGGCCAGAAGGTGGCGTGAACAAGGACCGTGCCTGCGTCGCGCTCCGTCGGGCCGCACACCCTTGCAAATGATCATTGACAAGTCCCATGGCTTGCATGAACGCATACAGCGTGGTCGGCCCGACAAACGTCCAGCCACGCTGGCGCAGGTCTTTGGACAAGGCCGTCGATTCTGGCAATATCGTCATACCGCTTAAAACCTCGCCCGTGATTTGAGGGGGCCGGGCATGGGGTGCCGGTTCAAAACGCCAAAAATAGGCCGCCAGCGTTCCAAACTCCTGGCGCAATTCGAGGGCCCGATGGGCATTGTTGATCGCCGAGCGGATCTTGCCCCGATGCCGAACAATGCCGGCATCGAGGATCAGCCGCTTGACATCGGCTTCGCCAAACTTCGCCACCCGATCCATGTCGAATCCAGCGAAGGCCTGCCGAAAAGCCTCACGCTTGTTCAGGATGGTCAACCAGCTCAAGCCCGCCTGAAATCCTTCGAGGCAAATTTTCTCAAAAAGCCGGCCGTCATCGCTGACCGGAAATTCCCATTCGTTGTCGTGGTAATGCTGGTAGGCGTGAGTTGCACGGCACCAGACACACCGGCGAACATGGTGGTCATCTGCAAAAAGTCCTGGCGCAACGCCAGTGAATTCCAACACCACCGCTTCACGCGTTTCACTGCCCATGTTTGTTGTCCCTGTTTTGCCCCGCGGGTGCTGGCCACATATTCTTTGACGCAAGCTGACTTGTGAGCAGGCAGTCCATCGACCACCAGACGCACCGGTTTTTTGCGCCGGTGCATCAATTTCTTGAGCAGCTCGACGAACAACTCCCCCGTCAACCCGCCTTTGTAAGTGGCAAACCAGAAAGCACCATTGGCGCTGACGGCCGATGCTGCACTGATGCTCTGGCGTTGCCCTGGGCGTTCAACCACCGGGGTCTTCCCACGGGGTGCCCAGGTCTTGCCATGCACTGCATCGGCACGCAAGCCGGACTCATCCCAGAACAGAATTTCGGCCCCGCTGCCTTGGGCTTCACTCGCAATGGCTGGGTATGTCTCGTTCTTCCAACGGGCCACCGCGTCGGGGTCGCGCTGGTAGGCGCGCTCCAGGGGCTTTTGCGCTGTCAACCCCAAGCGTGCCAGTGGCGTCCCAATGCTGGCCAGCGAAAGGGATACTTCAAAGCGCTCGAATACAAGCTCCTGCACGACTTGGCGCGTCCACAGCCCGAAGTCAAAGCCGTACTGGTCGGGGCGCTTGCCGTTGACCCAGCGAAAGACCTGGCGTTCTTGTGTGAGGGAGAGCTTGCGAGGTCGCCCCGTTCCTTTGGTCGAGCGCAGTGCCCGCAGTCCGTGTCCGCGTCCCTTGGCCATCGCACGGCACTTGTAGCCCCACGAGCGGTGCATTCCCAGCGATGCAGCCACATCGCCAGGATGCTCGCCTTCGTTCATGCGTTGCACCGCCAGAACTCGCATTTCTTCCAGCGTGTTGTGGGCCAATTTGCGTCCATCTCGTTTCATACCACGTATGAGAAATATCGAGCGGCACAGTTCCCAAATTTGTACGCTTAATTACTGACTGGTGAGTAAAGTCAGTTCTCGGTGGACGTCAACAGCACCAATCTCCGTTCGTTCTGAGTGATATGCTTTCCGACAGGCCGAGCGTCAGCAGTGGTTTCTTGGACCTACAAAGCGGATGTCGCTATACTTCCATGCGAAGTTTTGGCGGCCTTCGTGGTTGAACGCTTCGCTCGAACGGAAAATCACATCTCTGGAGGAATGATGAATTCTCTAAAACTCACCATCTTGTTGGTTGTCGCCTTCTTAATGACCGCGTGCGCCACTGTGCGCAAGCAAGATCTCGACGCGTGGGTTGGCATTCCTGTTGAGGCGCTGGACACCCATTCGGTTTTCCTCACGATGCCGGTGTACAAAAGCACCACATCGAGTGGCGTTGAGGTTCGGAACTACACCAACAGCGAAGACGTTGCCCGCTGTTTCAGCAGTGCGGGCGGTAGAAACGGCGGTAAGCATGACCACAGCGTGTTCACCACCTGTTCAACCAGTCGCATCGTTTGTAACAATATTTTTTACATCAAAGATGGCGTGGTATCGGAGTACGCGCCGACAGGTAACTGCTACACGGACGCAACCGTTCAACCCCAAACGCGCTTTCTGCGGCTCAGAGCGCAATAGCCAAAGGCGGTGAAGCTGCTGGCAGGTTGCCGCTCGCTGCGGTCTTGTGAATGGGGGAGTGTTCAAACTCCCCATCAACGCGCTCTGTTGCTTTGCACGAGCCGGTCGCCCTGTTCGCCTTTAAGGTGACAGCGATCCATACAGTGGTCGCTTTTCAGGTGCCCGATGATTGGCTGGGTCATAGGCGATGCGTGGGCGATCAGAACCAGACGCACCTGACGCGTCAGGTGCAGTAGTACCACCGCTGCGCGAGTGCTCATGCGAGATGATCAACTCACTGCGGTTCAGCTTGCGGGCAATTTGCCGTAAGCTCCAACGGTGATCGAGAGGGCACTGCGCGCTTTAATTGTCATGCTGCTGAAGTTTAGCCGCCATATAGTGCATGCGGCTACAACGATTGCATCTTGCAAGTGCAACAGGTTTTACGATCACGCGCACACTGTTAAGATTTGCGCGTAGCAGAAGCACCGGCTGGTTGACGCCCTGAGAGACACCTACGCGCTGCCAGAGCTGTTCGCCGAACTTGATCTAGCCCGCAGCTCCTACTTTTATCATCGGGCACGGCTACGGCTCGCCGACAAGTATGCGGATTCGCGTCTTGCCATCACAGATGTCTTTGAGCGCAATCATCGCTGCTACGGTTATCGACGGTTACGGGCGGCATTGGGCAGGCACAAGTTCAGCCTCTCGGAGAAAGTCGTACGGCGCTTGATGAAGCAGGAATGCCTGGTCGTTGCTGCTAAGAAGCGACGTAAGTACGGCTCCTATCTGGGAGAAATCAGCCCGGCGCCAGACAATCTCATTAACCGCGACTTCCAGGCTGCAGCCCCGAATGAGAAGTGGCTCACTGACATCACGGAATTCCATATCCCGGCTGGCAAGGTGTACCTGTCGCCCATGATCGATTGCTTTGATGGCCTGGTTGTCAGCTGGACCATCGTAATAGCCCGGCGAATACCGTACTTGACGAAGTTGTCGATCAGAGCTTGATTTCGTCGAGCCGCTGCTGAGCAGCAAATGGATCAAACGCGCT
>NZ_JAAFGZ010000033.1 GCF_010365105.1 Polaromonas sp.
TCCGCTCCCGCCCCCCAGGCAACTTTCTTTGGTGACTTTCTTTTTTGCCAGAAAAGAAAGTCACCCCCCGCCGGGAAGGCGCTCACCCCTCAAACCGAACCCAAAAAAACCAAAGAACAAAAAGCAGAAAACGCAGCTATCAAATCAGCAGCCTTAGCAGTTGTTTTTTATAAAAAAATGACCATGGCGCTTTTGCAGTAAGTACAAGCAGCTATTGTTTTCATAGCGTTTCAACATGTGCAAGGAAACCGGCGCGTTCCATGACTTGCCGGGGCTGGGCATTCAGCCCGGCCAGCACCAGCCGGCCGCCGCGCGAGGCGATGGCTTTTTGCAGTTGCTCCAGCACATCCAGGCCCGAGGCATCAAGCACCTGCAGCGACTGCACGTCCAGACGGATGGTCATGCCCTGGGGGGCGCTTTCCACGACGTTCAGGATCGGGTCGATCTTGGCCACGGCGCCAAAAAACAGCGAGCCGTACAGCCGGAAGCAGGCTTCATCGCCACTATTCGACAGCTCGACCACCTGGAACAGCGAACTCATGCGCCGCACGAACAGCACGCAGGCCAGCAGCAGGCCGACCTGCAGCGCCACCGTCAGGTCAAACACCACCGTCAGGAAGAACGTTCCCAGCATGATCAGCCGGTAGTGGTTGCTGGCGCGCTTGAGTTCGGCAAATTCGCGCCATTCGCCCATGTTCCAGGCGACGTACAGCAAGATGCCGGCGAGCACCGGCAGCGGCACATGCACGGCCAGCGGCGCGGCCACCAGCACCACCGCCACCAGCGTCAGCGAATGCACCAGCCCGGAGATGGGCGAGGTGGCGCCGGCACGCACATTGGTCACGGTGCGGGCAATCGTGCCGGTGGCCGGCATGCCGCCGAAGAAGGGCACGACGAAATTGGCCACGCCCTGGGCCATCAGCTCCTGGTTCGGGTCGTGGCGTGGCAAGCCCGAGATCTGGTCGGCCACGCGCGCGCACAGCAGCGACTCGACCGCGCCCAGCAGCGCAATCGTGAGGGTCGGCGCCACCAGCAGCCGCACCGTCGCCCACGAGAAATCAGGAAATTCAAAGCCCGGCAGGGCGCGCGGAATCCCGCCAAAGCGGCTGCCGATGGTTTCCACCGGCAGGCTCAAGGCATAGGCCAGCGCCGTCAGGGTGAGCAGTGCCACGATCGGCCCCGGCAGGCGCGAGGCCACCCGGGTAGCGCGCTTGAGCTGCAGGCCCTCGCCGGCCTGGATCAGCCGGATCAGGCGGTTGGTGAGGGCATGGGCATAGCGCGTCTGGGTGTCAAACAGGCGCGGCCAGACCAGCAGGCCGATCAGGCAGGCCAGCCCCAGGCCCAGCGCATACAGGTTCAGCGTGCCGATGTTCAGGCCAATCGCCTTGATCTGCGAGAAAAAATCCGCCGGCATCCTGGGAATGTTCAGGCCCAGCAGGTCCTTGACCTGCGACAGCGCAATCAGCACCGCAATGCCGTTGGTAAAACCCACCACGATGCTGACCGGCACATAGCGCACCAGCGTGCCGAGCTTGAAAAACCCCAGCAGGAACAGCAGCACCCCGGCGCAGGTGGTGGAGATCAGCAGGTTGGCCAGGCCGTAGCGCTCGATGATGCCGTAGACGATGACGATGAACGCGCCTGCCGGCCCGCCGATCTGCACCGCCGAGCCGCCCAGCGAAGCGATGATGGCGCCGGCGATGATCGCCGTCCAGATGCCTGCTTCGGGCTTGAGCCCCGAGGCAATCGCAAACGCCATGGCCAGCGGCAGTGCCACGATGCCGACCGTCAGCCCGGCGCCCGCATCCTTGAAGAACCGTTCGCGGTTGTAGCCGGCCATCGACGACAACAGACGCGGACGAAACCGGGCGAATTGAATGGGCAGGTGCATGAGCCAGGATTGTGCGCTTGAGCCCGCTTTGAAGCGAGAACAAGTTGATACAAAAGCGCTGTTTTGTTGGCGCCTGGCGGCGCTCTGGCACCGCGTGAAACCCGGCTATTTGGCCGGGCCGGGCAGCACCGCATCGGCCGTGGCGCCGATGGCCGATCCGGCGATGCGCACCGTGCCGATGACGGCGCTGGCCGCCAGCCCGACCGTGCCCACCGCCACCGAGGCCACGGTATCGACGACGGCAACCACAGCGCAACCCGGCAAGGCAGCAGCCGACAGGCCGATGAGCGCCGCTGCGATCAGGCCGCGTGCGCGAAAGTGAGGCAATGCGGTCATGGCCGGGCTCCGTGGGGCGGTCGCGACCGGTTCAGTGAATCCGCATGCCCGGCGTCGCGCCCGGCAGCGGCTCCAGCACATAGATGCCGGGCTGGGCTTTTTCGTCGGCATGGCTGGCGGCCAGCACCATGCCTTCGCTGATGCCGAATTTCATTTTTCGCGGCGCCAGGTTGGCGACCAGCACCGTGTGCTTGCCGATCAGGTCGTCGGGTTTATAGCTGGAGGCGATGCCGCTGAAGACATTGCGCATCCGGCCTTCGCCGGCGTCCAGCGTCAGGCGCAGCAGCTTGACCGAGCCGGGCACCGCTTCGCAGTTGACGATTTTTGCGATGCGCAGATCGACTTTTGCGAAGTCGTCGATGGTGATGGCCGGCGCGATGTCCTCGCCGCCCGGTTGACTCCCTCTGCCTTCGGGAGAGGGTTGGGGTGAGGGTTCCCCGTTGACAGATGCTACGGTTTCGATAGCTGCTTGCGAAGGTGTGTCCTGCGCTGGAGGCTCAAACAATGCTTCAAGTTGCTTCACATCGACGCGCTGCATCAGGTGTTTGTAGTCGCCGATGGCGTGGCCGTTGCCCAGGCTGCTGGCGGCATCGGCAAATGACAGTGGTGCGCTTTTCAGGAAGGCTTCAACTTGCGCGGCCAAGGCCGGCAATACCGGCTTGAGGTACAGCGTCAGCAGGCGGAAGGCTTCGATGCAGACCGTGCACACATCATGCAGGCGCGCTTCCATGCCTTCTTTTTTGGCGAGTTCCCATGGCTTGTTCTGGTCCACGTAGGCGTTGACGTGGTCGGCCAGCAGCATGACTTCACGCTGGGCCTTGGCGTATTCGCGGCCTTCATAGAGCAACTCAATGGCGGCTGACTGGGCGCGCAGGCTGTCCAGCAGCGCTGCGCCATCGGCCGACACCTGGCCCAGTTGTCCGGCAAAGCGCTTGGCGATGAAGCCCGCCGCCCGGCTCGCAATGTTGATGTACTTGCCCACCAGGTCGCTGTTCACCCGCGCCATGAAGTCGTCGGCATTGAAGTCGATGTCTTCATTCTTGGCATTGAGCTTGGCGGCTAGGTAGTAGCGCAGCCATTCGGGGTTCATGCCCAGGCTCAAATACTTGAGCGGGTCCAGGCCGGTGCCGCGGCTTTTGCTCATCTTTTCGCCGTTGTTCACGGTCAGAAAACCATGAACGAACACGTTGTCAGGTGTCTTGCGGCCACTGAAATGCAGCGTGGCGGGCCAGAACAGCGTGTGGAATGTGACGATGTCCTTGCCGATGAAGTGGTACTGCTCCAGACGCGGGTCGGCCATGTAGTCGTCGTAGCTCTCGCCGCGTTTCTTCAGCAAATCTTTCAGCGACGCCAGGTAGCCGATGGGCGCGTCGAGCCAGACATAAAAGTATTTGCCCGGCGCGTCCGGAATCTCGATGCCGAAGTAGGGCGCATCCCGGCTGATGTCCCAGTCGCCCAGGCCTTCGCTCTGTGTGCCGTCCGGGTTGGTGCGCACGCTGAACCATTCCTTGACCTTGTTGGCGACTTCGGGTTGCAGCTTGCCGTCCTGCGTCCACTGCTGCAGGAATTCAACGCAGCGCGGGTCGGACAGCTTGAAGAAAAAATGCTCCGAGCTTTTGAGCATCGGCACCGCGCCCGACAGCGCTGAATACGGGTTGATCAGGTCGGTCGGCGCATACACCGCGCCGCAGACCTCGCAGTTGTCGCCGTACTGGTCTTTTGAATGGCACTTCGGGCATTCGCCCTTGATGAAGCGGTCGGGCAGGAACATGTTCTTTTCGGGGTCGAAGAACTGCTCGATGGTCTTGGTCTCGATCAGCGAGCCTTGCGGGTTGTCGCGCAGGTCGCGGTAGATCTGCCGGGCCAGCTCGTGGTTTTCCGGCGAGTCGGTCGAGCTCCAGTTGTCAAAGGCAATGTGAAAGCCGTCCAGGTAGGGCTTGCGGCCGGCGGCAATGTCAGCCACAAACTGCTGCGGCGTCTTGCCGGCCTTTTCGGCGGCAATCATGATGGGCGCGCCGTGGGCATCGTCGGCGCCGACGAAGTTGACCGCGTTGCCCTGCATGCGCTGGAAGCGCACCCAGATGTCGGCCTGGATGTATTCCATGATGTGGCCGATATGGAAATTGCCGTTGGCATAGGGCAGGGCGGTGGTAACAAACAGGCGGCGCTGGGTCATAGGATGTACTTTTGGCGGTAGAGGGCTGATTTTTGATTTTAAGGGGCGACCCTTGCCTGGGGGTTATCCGCGCTGCCGGGTTATCGACGTTTTATAAGGAAAACAGGCCTCTTTCGCATACTGCATGGAGGCAAGTAGCTATTAAATGTATAGCAAATTGCAAGCCCTCAGCGAACAATGGTCAGCGCGGCGGCGTTAGACTCCGTGTCAATCCCGGCAGCCCGCAGGCTTTCCTGAAAAAGCAGCGGCCTGCCTTGTCCGAATTACATGGAGATTTCCCCGATGGCTGTAGAACAACAGGCAATTTTGAACGCGCTGCAAACCGTGCTCGATCCCAACACCGGCAAGGACTTCGTCACCACCAAGGCGCTTAAAAACCTGCAGGTCAGCGGCAGCGACGTGTCCTTTGATGTCGAACTCGGCTACCCGGCCAAGAGCCAGATTGCCGGCCTGCGCAAAAGCCTGATTGCCGCCGTCAAGGGTGTCGCCGGTGTCGGCAATGTGTCGGTCAACGTCACCGTGAAGATCGCCAGCCACAGCGTGCAGCGCGGTGTGCAGTTGCTGCCGAATGTGAAGAACATCATTGCCGTGGCGTCGGGCAAGGGCGGCGTCGGCAAAAGCACCACCGCTGTCAACCTGGCCCTGGCCCTGGCCGCCGAGGGCGCTGCGGTCGGCCTGCTGGACGCCGACATCTACGGCCCGAGCGTGCCGATGATGATGGGCATTGAAGGCCGGCCCGAAAGCATCGACGGCAAGAACATGGAGCCGATGGAAAACTACGGCCTGCAGGTCATGTCCATCGGTTTCCTGGTCGCGCAGGACGAAGCCATGATCTGGCGCGGCCCGATGGCGACGCAGGCGCTGGAGCAGCTGCTGCGCCAGACCAACTGGAAAGACCTTGATTACCTGATCGTGGACATGCCACCCGGCACCGGCGACATCCAGCTGACGCTGAGCCAGCGCGTGCCCATGACCGGAGCGGTGATCGTCACCACGCCGCAAGACATTGCGCTGTTAGACGCCAAGAAGGGCATCAAGATGTTCGAGAAGGTCGGCGTGCCGATCCTGGGCATTGTCGAGAACATGGCGGTCCACATCTGCAGCCAGTGCGGCCATGCAGAACACATCTTTGGCGAAGGCGGCGGCAAGAAAATGGCCGCCGACTACCAGATGGACTACCTCGGCGCGCTGCCGCTGGACATCAAGATCCGCCTGCAGGCCGACAGCGGCATGCCGACCGTGGTCGCCGACCCCGACGGCGAGGTGGCTGGCATTTACAAGGCCGTGGCGCGCAAGGTGGCGATCACCGTGGCGGCCAAGGCGAAAGACTTCTCGGCCAAGTTCCCGAGCATCACGATCAGCAAAAATACCTGACCGGGGAAGCGGGCTGCGGGTGACGCGGGGTGACGCTGCGCATCTCCCTTCTTTCATCCAAGCGGCCTTGTCCTACATTCCTGCGAACCCGGTTTCCGGAATAACCCTGTTATTTGTCCCACAATAGGCCTTCCGTCGGACGGACTTACTGTCTTTGCAGTTTGCCGTCAATGGTGATGTCCCTTAGTCAAATTGACGCTGCTCAGATTGATGCGACACATCACCCACCATGCCGGCGCATGAATGGAGTGAGATGGCTGAACCCGGGGTCAAGACAACTATTCCCAATCTCGGCGTTGTCGTTTCGGTGCGCGGCAGCGTCGTGGATTTGCGGTTCGATACGAATTTGCCGCCGATCCACAGCGTGCTGCACGCCGATGAAGGGCGCATCATCGTCGAGGTGCTGGCGCAGCGTGACCCGCAGCATGTGCGCGCGATTGCGCTGACGCCCACGCAGGGCCTGGCGCGTGGCATGACGGTGACGGACACCGGCGGGCCGCTGAAGGCGCCCGTCGGCAAGGGAATCCTTTCCCGCATGTTCGACGTGTTTGGCAATGCGATTGACCGCCAGCCCGCACCCACGGATATTCAATGGCGTTCCGTGCACCGGGCGCCGCCCGCGCTGGTAAAACGCTCCACCCGGTCTGAAGTTTTCGAGACCGGCATCAAGGTCATCGATGTATTGCTGCCGCTGGAGCGCGGCGGCAAGGCCGGACTGTTCGGCGGTGCCGGGGTGGGCAAAACGGTGTTGCTGACCGAGATGATTCACAACATGGTCGGGCATCAGGAGGGCGTCAGTATTTTTTGCGGCATTGGCGAGCGTTGCCGTGAAGGCGAAGAGCTTTACCGCGAAATGAAGGCCGCTGGCGTGCTGCCCGACATGGTGATGATCTTCGGCCAGATGAACGAGCCGCCGGGCAGCCGTTTTCGGGTCGGTCACGCTGCGCTGACCATGGCCGAGTATTTCCGGGACGATGAGCACCGCGATGTGCTGCTGCTGGTTGACAACATCTTCCGGTTTATCCAGGCCGGCTCGGAAGTGTCCGGCCTGATGGGGCAGATGCCGTCGCGTCTGGGTTACCAGCCGACGATGGGAACCGAGTTGTCGGGGCTGGAAGAACGCATTGCCAACACCGAAACGGGCGCCATCACCTCGATTCAAGCGGTGTATGTGCCTGCGGACGATTTCACCGATCCGGCGGCCGTGCATACGTTCTCGCATCTTTCTGCCTCCATCGTGCTCTCGCGCAAGCGTGCCAGCGAAGGCCTTTATCCGGCCATTGACCCGCTGCAGTCGAGTTCCAAGATGGCCACGCCGGGCATTGTGGGCGAGCGGCATTACGCGCTGGCCCAGGAAATCAGGCGCACGCTGGCCCAATATGCGCAGCTCAAGGACATCATTGCCATGCTCGGCCTGGAGCAACTATCGCCGGAAGACCGTAACGTGGTCGGCCGCGCGCGTCGGCTGGAGCGGTTCTTGACCCAGCCGTTTTTCACGACCGAGCAGTTCACCGGCATGCAGGGCAAGCTGGTCAGCCTGGAAGACGCGCTGGACGGCTGTGAACGCATCCTGCGCGATGAATTCAAGGATTACCCGGAGAGTGCGCTCTACATGATCGGGAAGATTGACGAAGCCAAGGTGAAACATCCAGTGGCCGACACCCAGCCAGAGAAAAAAACGGCCGCCACCCATGAATCTTAAGATTCTTCTGCCTTTCAAGGTGTTTGCCGAAAAGTCAGGCGTGTCGCGCATCGTCTCGGAAACCCATGCGGGCTCGTTTGGGTTATTGCCCCTGCGGCGCGATTGCGTGGCGGCCTTGACGCCAGGCATCCTGATTTACGAGACAGCCGCTGAAGGAGAAGTTTTTGTGGCGGTTGATGGCGGCGTGTTGGTGAAAACCGGGCCAGATGTGCTGGTGTCCGTGCGGCGGGCCATGCGGGGCGCGGACCTTGGCCAGTTGCGTCAGGCGGTAGAGGATGAGTTTTTGGCGCTGGACGCGCAGGAGCAAAACGTGCGCTCGGTGCTGACGAAACTCGAAACCGGTTTTTTGCGTCGATTCGCGACCTTGCAACATGGCTGAAAAGTCCGGAAAACCCTTGAAAAAAGAACCCGACCTGGCCGCGCAGGTCGGGGCCAAAGCTGCGCGCAAGCTCAAGGCGCAGCGCAACCCCGCGCCCGGCGTGTGGTCAGGTCTCGGGTTGATGGGCGTCATCGGCTGGTCGGTCGTGGTGCCGACCCTTTTGGGCGCTGCGCTCGGCCTGTGGCTGGACCGGCATTATCCGGGCGGCCGTTCCTGGACGCTGGCATTGCTGGTGGCCGGGCTGACGCTGGGTTGCCTGAATGCCTGGCGCTGGGTGAGTCAGGAAGACCAGGCGATGCGCGATGAACAGGAAAATAATGATGAATGAAACACTGGCCCTGGTGCTGAGCTGGCTTGCAGGCGCTGCGCTGGGTGCGTTCTTTTTCGGCGGTTTGTGGTGGACGGTCAGAAAGAGCCTGGTGTCCCGCCAGCCTGCAGTCTGGGTGTTTTGCAGTCTGCTGCTGCGCATGGGTGCGACGATGACCGGGTTTTACTTTGTTGCCGGTGCGGACTGGCGGCGTTTGCTGGCTTGCGTGATCGGGTTTTTCATGGCGCGCCACATTGTGCTGCGCTTGACCCGCACGCCTGAAGAAATCCTGGCGCGCAAGTCGCAGGAAGCCCGTCATGCACCTTAGTCCCGATGAAATCATTTTCTGGCAAGCAGGATTCTTCAAGCTCAACGCCACCATTGCCTACACCTGGGCATTGATGCTGGTGCTGGTGGTGGGCTCCCGACTCATCACGCGCCGTCTTTCCACGAACCACACCCGTTCCCGGTGGCAGAACCTGCTTGAAATCGTCGTGACCGGCATCGAAACGCAAATTGCAGAGGTCGGCCTGCGCCATCCCCGCAAATACATGGGCTTTCTGGGCACGCTGTTTCTGTTCGTTGCCATGGCCAGCCTGTGCACCGTCATTCCGGGCTATGAGCCGCCGACCGGCTCTTTGTCCACCACCGCAGCGCTGGCCCTGTGCGTGATGGTGGCCGTGCCGCTGTTCGGCATCGAGGACCAGGGCCTGGGCGGCTACCTCAAGTCCTACCTGGAGCCGACCGCCATCATGCTGCCATTCAACCTCATCAGTGAAATCTCACGCACGCTGGCGCTGGCAGTGCGCCTGTTTGGCAACATGATGAGCGGTGCCATGATCATCGGCATTCTCCTGAGCATCACGCCCTTCATTTTCCCTATCGTCATGACCGTGCTGGGCCTGCTCACGGGCATGGTGCAGGCTTACATCTTCAGCATCCTGGCGGCGGTTTATATCGCCGCCGCCACCCATGTGCGCAAGCCCAAGCTCAAGCCTGAGCTGGCGCCCAAAATTTAAAACCAACTTATCTACCAAGGACTCGCTATGGACAGCCTGACAATCATCGCGGTGGCCTCCATCGTCATCGCCGGAATCACCACGAGTTTCGGCTGCATGGGCCCTGCGTTTGCAGAAGGGCGCGCCGTCTCGACGGCGCTCACGGCACTGGCGCAGCAGCCCGACGCTTCGGCCACGATCACCCGCACCTTGTTTGTGGGCCTGGCGATGATCGAATCCACCGCGATTTATTGCTTCGTGGTGTCGATGATCCTGATTTTTGCCAACCCGTTCTGGAATTACGGCATCGCCCTGGCGGCCACTCTGGCTGCCGGAAAGTAAGCCATGCTGTTTGACTGGTTCACGGTCGGCGCGCAAACGCTCAACTTTCTGGTGCTGGTGTGGTTGATGAAGCGCTTTCTTTACAAGCCCGTCCTCGACGCCATCGACGCGCGCGAAAAGCGGATCGCCCTGGCCCTTGCCGACGCCGCCGCGAAAAAGGCAGAAGCCCAGAAGGAACGCGACGCGTTCCAGAAAAAAAATGAGGTGTTCGACCAAGCGCGCGATGCACAGCTGAGCCAGCTCAAGGACGAGATCAAGACCGAACGGCAGCGCTTGCTGGATGAAGCCCGGCAGGCCGCCAATGCCCTGCGCGTCAAATCTCAAGACGCGTTGACCAGCGAACTGCAAACCCTGCACCAGGATATCGCCCGCCGCAGCCGCGAGGAAGTGCTGGCCATTGCACAAAAGGTGCTGACCGATCTGGCGGGCGCAACGCTTGAAGAACGCATGGTCGCGGTGTTCGCACAGCGCTTGCGCGCGCTTGACGATACGGCAAAGGCCGGCCTTGCCAAGGCGCTTGAAAACGCGTCCGGCACCGTGCTGGTGCGCAGCGCCTTTGCGTTGTCGCCGGCGCAGCGGGAGGCGATTCAAAGCGCCCTCAGTGAAACCCTCCCGGGTAATAGCCAGATCCATTTCGACACGACACCGGACTTGATCAGCGGCATCGAACTCTCGGCCAACGGATGGAAGGTTGCCTGGAATATCGCGGACTTTCTTGCCTCGCTGGAGCAGCGCATCGGCGAACGCATCCAGGAGCAATCCGAACCGCAAGTCCAGCCCGCCGCGCCAGAGAAGGCCGCATGAGCGCGCCCGCTGACACCCTGCAAAGTGTCCTGGACAACACCTTTGCCAGCCTGAGCCAGGGGCGCGATGCTTACCAGGCGCAATTGACGCCGCAGGAAGTCGGCACGATCACCAGCGTCTCCACCGCCATCGCCATGGTGTCCGGCCTGCCCGGCGTGGGCTATGACGAGCTGGTGAAGTTCCCCGGCAATGTGTTTGGCATCGCTTTCAATGTGGACGAGACTGAAATCGGCGTGGTGCTGCTGGGCGACTATTCGCGTCTGCATGCGGGCGACAAGGTCGAGCGCACCGGGCGCGTGATGGACGTCATCGTCGGAGACGGCTTGCTGGGCCGGGTGATTGACCCGCTGGGCCGCCCGCTCGACGGCCAGGGGCCGGTTGCTGCCAGCACACGCTTTCCCGTTGAGCGGCCCGCAGCGCCCATCATGGACCGCGCGCCCGTCATCGTGCCGTTGCAGACCGGCCTGAAGGTGGTCGATGCGCTCATTCCCATCGGGCGCGGCCAGCGCGAACTGATCCTTGGCGACCGGCAAACCGGCAAGACCGCCATTGCGATTGACACCATCCTCAACCAGCAGGGCCAGGATGTGGTCTGCGTGTATTGCGCGATTGGCCAGCGCGCTTCCGCCGTGGCAAAGGCTGTCGCCGTCTTAAAGGACAAGGGCGCGATGGAGTACACCGTCGTGGTGGTCACCGAGGGCAATGACTCGCCTGGCCTGGCCTATATTGCGCCCTATGCGGCAACCAGCATTGCCGAGCAGTTCATGGAAGCCGGCCGCGACGTGCTGATCGTCTATGACGACCTGACGCAACATGCCCGCGCCTACCGCGAGCTGTCGCTGCTGCTGCGCCGCCCGCCCGGACGCGAAGCCTTTCCCGGTGACATTTTCTACATCCACTCGCGCCTGCTGGAACGCGCAACGCATCTTTGCGACGAACGCGGTGGCGGCTCGCTCACCGCCCTGCCGATTGTCGAGACCGAAGCGCAGAACATTTCTGCCTACATTCCGACCAACCTGATCTCCATTACCGACGGGCAGATCTACCTTTCGCCATCGCTGTTCGAGCTGGGCGTTCTGCCTGCCGTCGATGTGGGTAAATCCGTCTCGCGCGTGGGCGGCAAGGCGCAACGCGCCTCCTACCGGGCGGTGGCCGGCGACCTCAAGCTGGCTTACGCCCAGTTCGAGGAGCTGGAAACCTTTGCCCGCTTTGGCGCCCGGCTGGACGAAAGCACCACCCAGATCATCGAGCACGGCCGGCGCATCCGGGCTTGTCTCAAGCAACCGCAATCTGCGCCGGTGTCGGTGGCCGCGCAAATTGCGGTGCTCATGGCATTGACTGAAAAACTCTTCGACAACGTGCCGCTCGACCGGATGCCAGAAGCCGAACACGCCGTGCGCGAGGCCGCAGCCCAACTGCCCGATGAGGTGCATGCCCGTTTCGATACCGCCGCCAAACTGAGCGATGCAGACCGGGACGCCATTGTCCAGATCGCCCGCACCGCGCTTGCCGGTTTTCAGCCCGAGGCGGCGCCCAAGGCTGAAGCGCAAAGTAAGCCCCAGACCCCACCTGCGGGCGGAAAGTCGACATGAGCGACACCACCGCCAGCCTCGGCCGCAAGATCGGCACGGCGGACGACCTTCAGTCCGTGGTGCGCACGATGAAGGCGGTGGCCGCGTCCAGCATCGGCCAATACGAGCGCGCCGTGCATGCCCTGGATGATTACTACCGGACGGTGCAACTGGGGCTGGCCGCCTGCTTGCGCGAGATGGAGCGGCCCCTTGCCCCGGCGCTGTTGCAGCGCAGGCCAATCGGGGCCATTGCGGCCGTGGTGTTCGGCTCCGACCAGGGTCTGGTCGGCCAGTTCAACGACCTGATGGCCGATTTTGTTGTCAAGACGCTGGGGGAGTTGCCGGGTCAAAAGACCGTCTGGCCCGTTGGCGAGCGCATCCGCTCACGGTTGGCGGAAACGGATCTGGTGCTGGGGGAGGGCTTCATGTTGCCGGGCTCGATTGGTGCGATCACGCCGCTGGTCGGACAAATTCTGATCGAGATCCAGGCACTGCGTGAAATAGATGCAAACACGCCGGTTTACGTTTTCCATAACCGCCCCAACTCCGGGGCCATTTACACCCCTGCCTGCCAGCGGCTGCTGCCGCTGGACGCGGACTGGCGGCGTGACTTGATGACCATGGCCTGGCCGACCAAAAATTTGCCGGAAGTCATGAATGCAGGAGAAGCGACCCTGCTCGCCTTCGTGCGGGAATACCTGTTCGTCTCGCTTTTCAGGGCCTGCGCCGAATCCCTGGCCAGCGAAAACGCCAGTCGCCTGGCCGCCATGCAGCGCGCTGAAAAAAATATCGAAGAACTGCTGGAAGACCTGAACCGCTCGTTTCATCGTCTGCGCCAAAGTGGTATCGACGAGGAGTTGTTCGATGTGATTGCTGGCTTCGAGGCGTTGACAGGCGGCTGAATCCCGACGGGGCGCTCAGGCTCAAAGGGCCGCGGCAATGGGGCGGCGAAGCTGGTTACTTGCTTTAAAAACACGCTGGATGCCATGAACCGGATTTTTTGCCGTGTCGGCATTTATCCACTTTGGCAACCAGGCGGACAGGCAGGATTCACCTGGGATTGCATGAACCCATACACTGATTCAATTTGACCCACAGGCCGCTTCAAGCCACAGTGCCGCATGCATCCAACCAGCCAGACTCCCAACATGAAAGTCGTCGCCGTCGTCACAGCGAGCGAGTTGCGCGAGCATATCCGCCGCAAAAGCCAGTTGAAAGGGCGCCAGGCCGACGAGGATTCCCTTGCCGAGGTGCGCGCACTGATCGGCGCCCGGCCTGCCGACGGCCATCGCCGCGACCTGCTGATTGAGCACCTGCACCAGCTCAACGACGCGTACCGCTGCCTGCACGACCGGCACCTGGTCGCGCTGGCCAGGGAAATGAACCTCCCGATGGCCGAGGTGTACGAGGTGGCGACGTTCTACCACCACTTCGAGGTCGTCAAGGGCGATGCGAACGGCGACGGGCAGGCGCCCGCTGTGACAGTGCGCGTGTGTGACGGGCTGAGCTGCGAGCTGGCCGGCGCGCGGGATGTGCTGGCGCGCCTGCCGGCCTTGCTGGGCGCGCGGGATGTGCGGGTGATTGCCGCACCGTGCATCGGCCGCTGCGAGCAGGCGCCGGTGGCGCTGGTGCACCAGACGCCCGTGCCATTGGCCACCCCGGAATCCATCATTTATGCATTAAATAGTGCTTCTACGCACTACCCACGGGCGCAGGCAGCTATTAATTTTATAGCTGCCGACTGGGCAGAGAAAAGTATTCCGGAATGGCCTGGCCATACCGATTACGCCACCTACCGTGCCCATGGCGGCTATGCGCTGGCGGTGTCGCTGGTGAATGGGAAAGAGGACGCCGAGCGCGTCCTGCATGCCATGGAAAACTCCGGCTTGCGCGGCCTGGGCGGCGCGGGTTTTCCAGCCGGGCGCAAATGGCGCATCGTGCAGGCCCAGCACGCGCCGCGCCTGATGGCGGTGAACATCGACGAGGGCGAGCCGGGCACTTTCAAGGACCGCACCTACCTGGAGCGCGATCCGCACCGCTTTCTCGAAGGCGTGCTGATCGCCGCGCAGGTCGTGGGCATTTCTGCCTGCTACCTCTACCTGCGCGACGAATACCATGGCTGCCGGGCGCTGCTGCAAGCCGAAATCGCAAAGCTGCAGGCCGATCCGCCATGCCCTTTGCCGCACATTGAACTGCGGCGCGGTGCGGGCGCCTATATCTGCGGCGAGGAGTCCGCCATGATCGAAAGTATCGAGGGCAAGCGCGGCGAACCGCGCATGCGCCCGCCCTACATCGCCGAAGTGGGCCTGTTTGGCCGGCCCACGCTGATGCACAACTTCGAAACGCTGTACTGGGTGCGCGACATCGTGCAAAAAGGCCCGCAGTGGTTCGGCAACTTCGGCCACAACGGCCGCAAGGGGTTGCGCAGCTTCAGTGTCAGCGGACGGGTGAAGCAACCCGGCGTCAAGCTGGCGCCGGCCGGCATCACTGCGCAGCAACTGATCGACGACTACTGCGGCGGCATGGCGGACGGCCACACGCTCTACGCCTATCTGCCGGGCGGCGCATCGGGCGGGATTTTTCCGGCCAGCCATGCGCATTTGCCGCTGGACTTTGACACGCTGCAGCCGCACGGCGGCTTCATCGGCTCGGCCGCTGTCATCGTGCTCGGCCAGCACGACAAGGCGCGCGACGCGGCGCTGAACATGATGCGGTTTTTTGCCAAGGAGAGCTGCGGCCAATGCACGCCATGCCGCGTTGGCACGGCGAAGGCAGCAAAGCTGATGCAAGCGCCAAGCTGGGACCACGCCACGCTGGAAGACCTGAACGCCGTGATGGCCGATGCGTCGATTTGCGGCCTGGGTCAGGCGGCGCCCAACCCGGTGCGCTGCGTGCAGCAATATTTTTCGCATGAGGTGGTTTGACATGAACGCACGCGCCCAAACCGACGCCGAAGCTGCGCAGCCCTCCGTCGCCTTCACGCTCGACCAGCAGACAATTTACGCCTTCGAGGGCGAAACCATCCTTAAGGCCGCCGAACGCCACGGCGTGAACATTCCGCGCCTTTGCTACCAGGACGGCTTGCGGCCCGACGGCAACTGCCGCGCCTGCGTGGTCGAGATCGCAGGCGAGCGCACCCTGGCGCCCAGCTGCTGCCGCAGCGTGACGGCGGGCATGGCGGTGCAGTCGCAAAGCGAGCGGGCGCTGAGAAGCCAGAAGATGGTGCTGGAATTGCTGCTGTCGGACATGCCCGACACGGGTTACAAGTGGAACGATGCGAAGTCGGGCAGCCCTCACCCTGGCCCTCTCCCAAAGGGAGAGGGAACAACAGCCGCATCTGTTCCCGCTTTTCTCTCTTTCGCAAGAGAAAAGGGCGCAATAGCTGCAGTACGAACAACAGCCGCACCGGTCCCCGCTTTACTTCCTCTCCCCTTGGGAGAGGGCAGGGGTGAGGGCCTCCCCGGCCCCGGCCAGCACGGCGAACTCAGCGACTGGGCGGCACGCATGGGCGTCACCGTACGCCCCGAACTCCAGGCCCTGCGCCGCGAACAGCCTAAGGCCGACCTGTCGCATCCCGCCATGGCCGTGAACCTCGACGCGTGCATCCAGTGCAACCGCTGCGTGCGCGCCTGCCGCGAGGAACAGGTCAACGACGTGATCGGTTTCGCCCTGCGCGGCAGCCACAGCCTGATCGTGTTCGACCTGAACGACCCCATGGGCGAAAGCACCTGCGTAGCCTGCGGCGAATGCGTGCAGGCCTGCCCGACCGGCGCACTCATGCCGAAAACGCAGGTCGGCTCGCAAATCGTCGATAAAAAAGTCGATTCGGTCTGCCCGTTCTGCGGCGTCGGCTGCCTGCTGACCTACAACGTCAGGGACAACAGAATAGCCAGCGTCGAGGGACGCGACGGCCCGGCCAACCATTCGCGGCTGTGCGTCAAGGGCCGTTTTGGCTTTGACTACGCCCACAGCCCGCAGCGGCTGACGGTGCCGCTGATCCGCAAGACCGGCGTCGCCAAGGACCCCGCCGCGCTGCAAACCCTCAACCGCCACACCGCCGACTGGTCCGAGGTGTTCCGGGAAGCGACCTGGGACGAAGCGCTGGCGCTGTCCACCGGCGCGCTGAGAACCCTGCGCGACACGAAAGGCAAGAAGTCGCTGGCCGGCTTCGGCTCGGCCAAGGGCAGCAACGAGGAAGCCTATTTGTTCCAGAAGCTGGTGCGTACCGGCTTTGGCAGCAACAACGTGGACCATTGCACCCGGCTCTGCCATGCGTCGAGCGTCGCGGCGCTGCTTGAAGGCGTCGGCTCGGCGGCGGTCAGCAACCAGGTGCATGACGTGCAAAACGCCGGCCTGATTTTCATCATTGGCTCCAACCCGACGGCCAACCATCCGGTGGCGGCGACATGGATGAAGAACGCCGCCAGGCGGGGCGCAAAAATCGTGCTGGCCGACCCGCGCATCACCGACATCGGCCGGCACGCCTGGCGCACGCTGCAGTTCAAGGCCGACACCGACGTGGCGATGCTCAATGCCCTGATCTACACCGTCATTGACGAGGGGCTGACGGACATGGCGTTCATCGAGGAACGCGCCAGCAATTACGAAGCGCTGCGTGCCAATGTGCAGGGCTACAGCCCCGAGGCCATGGCGCCGATCTGCGGCATTCCGGCCGAAACCCTGCGCGAGGTGGCGCGTGAATTTGCCAGGGCCAGGGGCGCGATGATCCTGTGGGGCATGGGCGTGAGCCAGCATGTCCATGGCACCGATAACGCGCGCTGCCTGATTGCGCTGTGCAGCGTGACCGGCCAGATCGGCAAGCCCGGCTCCGGCCTGCATCCGCTGCGCGGCCAGAACAACGTGCAGGGCGCCAGCGACGCCGGGCTGATCCCGATGATGTTCCCGAACTACCAGCGCGTGAACAACAAGTCGGCGCACGGCTGGTTTGAAGACTTCTGGAAAACACCGCTGGACGACCAGCCCGGCTATACCGTGGTCGAGATCATGCACAAGATACTCGCCCCAGAAACCGACCCGCACAGGATTCGCGGCATGTACATCATGGGCGAGAACCCCGCCATGAGCGACCCCGACCTGAACCATGCGCGCCACGCCCTGGCCAGCCTGGAGCACCTGGCAGTGCAGGACATCTTCATGACTGAAACGGCGTGGCTGGCCGACGTGGTGTTGCCCGCCACCGCCTGGCCTGAGAAGACCGGCAGCGTCACCAACACCGACCGCATGGTGCAGCTCGGCCAGCAGGCGATTGAGCCGCCCGGCGACGCGCGGTCCGACCTGTGGATCGTCCAGCAGATGGCCGCCGGCATGGGGCTGGACTGGCATTACGCGGGCGAACATCACGGCGTCGCAGCGGTGTACGAGGAAATGCGGCAGGCGATGCACAGCGCGATTGCCGGCATCACCTGGGATCGCCTGCAGCGCGAATCCAGCGTGACCTACCCCTGCCTGAGCGCCGACGACCCCGGCGCCCCCACCGTGTTCATGGACCGCTTTGACACGGCAGATGGCCGCGTGCATCTGGTGCCGGCCGACATCATTCCGGCCAACGAGAGGCCCAATGCCGATTTTCCCTTTGTGCTGATCACCGGTCGCCAGCTGGAGCACTGGCACACCGGCAGCATGACGCGACGCTCCGAGGTGCTCGATGCACTGGAGCCGATGGCGACAGCCTCGCTGTGCGGCGCGGATTTGCTGGCGCTGGGCGTGCAGCCGGGCGAAGTCATCACCGTGCAATCGCGCCGGGGTGAAGTGGCCATCCACGTGCGCCGCGACGACGGCACGCCGCCCGGCGCAGTGTTCATGCCGTTTGCTTACTACGAGGCAGCCGCCAACCTGATGACCAATGCCGCACTCGACCCGTTCGGCAAGATTCCGGAATTCAAGTATTGCGCCGTGGCCGTCAGGCGCGGGGGCGCGGTGGCTAAGGTGGCAGGCTATGAGCGGACGGCGGCAAAAAGGTAGCTTGGTCTCAAGGCGCGACCATTGCGCCCTTGACAAGCATTCATTGACCTAACCAGACTGCCCCAGGTGTCCAGTCAACCTGTTGTCCACAGCGGCGTCGAAAACGTAGCTGTGGGCGATGAAATCTACGCTGGCGCCAGCCAAGGCGTTTTTACCGGCTGAGCGGTCAGGTCAAATTCTCAGTCCAGCGTGCAGAGGATGGCGCAGTGAAAGTCAAAAAGTTTGACAAGTGATTGTGGATCCGGACCGCATCTTTTGCGGTGCGCGCTTGCACAGTGAAAGCAATTTCCCTGCTTCCCGTGCCACTGCCTCGCCTTTAGCGTCGACCGGCGACAGACCCGCTTACTTCAGCCACTTGTCAGCGGCCTGTTTCAGCTGGCCCCGCGTGTCCAGCACATCCCAGGTGAAAGCCATGACACGGGAGTAATCAGCATCATCGGTTGGCATCATGAAGCCAAGCTTGTTTTTCGGCGTCAACGGCGCATCAATGTAGGCCGCATAAAGGCGCGGATCTGCCTTGCTGTAGTGCAGTGCTTCATAGGTTTCGGTGATCATCACGTCGCCTTTTCCCTCGGCAATCAAGCCGGGAATTTCAGCATTCTTGTCATGCGTGCTGACCTGGGCCAACTTCAGCTTGTCCAGCACATAGGCCTCGTTGGTGCCGCCTGGATTCTTGATGACGCGAACCTCGGGTTTGTTCAGGTCTTCCGGGCTCATGTATTTTGCTTTGTCAGCCGCACGTACCAGCGCGACCTTGCCGAAGGGCGCGTAGCCTGGAAGCATCTCGATGTAGCGGATTCGCCCGATATTGCGCGTAATGCCACCGACCGCCACATCAAACTTGTCCGCTTGGATGTCTTTCATCAGGTTGGGCCATGAGGTCTGCACATACTCGACTTTGACGCCCATCTCCTTGGCCATCAGTTCAATGACGTCGATGTCATGGCCGGCAAAGCCCGCATCGCTCTTGATGGCGAACGGTCGATAGTCGCCCGGCGTGCCGACGCGGATTACCTTGCTTGCCATGATTTTGTCAAGCCGTGGCCCGGCGTACGCAAACTGCGTGAGCGAAAGACTGGCCGCAGCCGCCGCAGCCGCCAGAAAAAGCACTTTTCTTGTCATCATTTAAAGATACTCCAGAGTTGATCAGGTAGGGGATGGGCTTTCCCTTGCCTATGCTGCGCGTTCGGGGAAAGGCTGCCAGCAGATTGAGCGGGCATGTGATCGTAGCGGCATTGGTTGCAGTCGCCATCGTTTGCTGCATGCGTTTGCAAGCTTTCGATGGCATTGATCATGAACTGCATGCGTGTTCTGCATGGTGCAGGTGCACTGTTCGTTTCCTATGTTTGCTTCAAGGTGCTTGTCATCTCCGACCTGTCTTGCAGCAAGGCGGTATCAAAAAACGGCTGACTTTTGACGTAAAAATCCAGACTGCTAAAATTATCAGCATCCCCCGGCACTGTTTTCTACCCATGCATCCCATTTTTCCTCACCCTGGAGCAGGCTCCATGCACCGCTTGCCTGTGGTGAGGTGCGCTGTTGCGTGCGAGACCTGGCCGTACAAGCCGGTCGCACATTCCTCCGCCCGGCGATAACCTTTCCTCTTTTTTGCGCAAACCATCCATCGCCGGGCACCCGCTCAGCGCGATAGCGGCCGTCTGCTGACGTCAGACCCGGCCGCACCCGACGGAGATGCGTCATGTATCCAGATAACGACGGCGAACGCTTGCCTGCCTGCCGAACTGCCTTTCATCCGACGGCCCCCGCGCCATGCGGCATGACCGCCTCAAGCGCTCGCGCCAAGCCTGAGTCCGTTCAGCACGCATGCGCTGTGTGCCTCGTGACTGAACCGGATTGAAGACCATGGAATTCACCAAAAGATTTCTTCGTGCCAAAAATCCCTGCGCCGATGGCTTTCGCTGGTTTGTGCGCAACGTGGAAGACGGCAGCGGCTACCAGGCCGCGCTGGACACGCTGGTCAGTGCCGGGCGGGTCGATGATGCCTGCTGGCTGTTGACGCAGTTTGGCCCCACCAACGAGGTGTTGAGCGTTGATTCGCTGGGCGCCGAGGCGATTGTTTTCGCGGGCAGCGTGGAGGTTAGAGGCGGCATCGATGTCGATACCGTGATTCAGGCCGGGCGTTCCATCCGGGCCGGCGGCGGCTTGCGCGCCGGTCGCGCCATCGTGGCAGGCGAAGATATCCGGGTGGCCGGCAGCATCCACAGCGGCGGCACGCTCCAGACGGGCGGCGGCATCCGGGCCGATTGGGGCATCGAGGTTCAGCAAGCTCTGGTTTGTGGTGGCGACATGCGCGCCGCATGGGACCTGATCTGCCACGGCAAGTTGTCCTTAGAGGGCAATGCCTTTGTCGGCCAGGATTTGATCGTTCACGGGCTGCTTGAGTGTGGCAAGGGCCTGAATGCGGGCGGCGCTATCGTCTGCGCTGACAGCATCCGCGCCGGGCAGGGCATGCTGGCAGGCGGGTCCGTCAGCGGCGGCATGCACCTGGAAGCCGGCTGGGGTATCAAGTCCGGCGAATCCATCAAGGCCAATGGCTCCATCAAAGCCGGCGAGAGCCTGTCGGCGAAAGATGAAATCCGTGCAGGCGCTGGTTATGGCGTGTATGCCGGCCTGAATGTGCAGCTGGACACCTGGGAATCCAGCGCACAGGTGAGGGCGCTGAAAAAGCCCGAAGGCCTGATGAGCGGCTGCTGGGCAGGACCAAGGGTGATATGAGACTGGTTTGGGCAAGGTGTGATCAAGCTTTGGATATTTCTGGTTCACGGCGTCCTGCCCTACCGTGTTCCGGGCGGTGTACACGCACAATCAAGCGCATGAAAACTGGACTCCTCGGCACGCTATGGCTCGAAAACAGGTACATCAGGAGCGCGATTGATCTGGATTTCCCGTCAAGGACGCCCGCTGGGCTGGTGACTTGCGGCGATCCATCCAGGCGGTCTGCAGCGCTTGCGCTGGGCGCTTTTCTGGCCTGCAGCCTGAGCGCTGCGGCATCTGCGGAAACCCTGATGGATGGCGTGGCGGCTGCCAGCCCGGTGCCGCTGGCAGCCGAGTTTGCGCAACAGGTTGCGCCGCGTTTGCTGCTGCCCGACGATGAGCGCGAGGCCTATGCCAAGCGCCTCCAAAACGCGCTGACTACAGCGCAAGTGACGCTGGCCGCGCCGCAATTTATTGTGATGGTGGACCGCAGCCCCAACGTGCAGGCTGCGCTGCTCTATTGGGGTTCGGTCGAGAGTGGCTGGCGTTTCATCGGCGCTACGCCGGTATCGACCGGCCTGCCGGGCCGCTATGAGCATTTCCTGACGCCGCTTGGCGTGTTCGATCATTCGTTGGTGAACCCGGACTTTCGTGCAGAGGGCACGAAAAACAGGCTCGGCTTTCGTGGCTATGGCGTCAAAGGCATGCGCATTTATGACTTTGGCTGGATTGACTCGCCACGTGGCTGGGCCGATGGGACGATGGGCAAGCTGCGGCTGCAGATGCATTCCACTGACCCGGTGCTGGCGGAGCCGCGCCTGGGGACGGCACAGTCCGAAGGCTGCGTGCGCATTCCGGCAACCCTCAATGAGTTCATTGACCGTCAAGGCCTGCTCGATGAAGACTATGACCGTGCCCTGGCCAACGGTGACAAGTTATGGGTGCTGCGCAAGGACCGCACACCCGTGTCGTCGCCGGGACGTTATCTGGTAGTGGTGGACACCGAACGCCAAGTGCGACCAGACTGGGCGCCATTGCCGGCGACCCGCAAAGCCGCCCTCAAATCAATACCCAAACCCGCAGCCAAACCCGCAACACCCTGACACCGGTCAGGAAAAATTGTTTGTTCTGACGGCGCAGACCTCAGTCGGCACGACGGTGGCGCTAGCGTTACAAGGCCTTGCCCGTCAGGATCATGTCAAACCTGTTGTTCATGTTTTAAAAACGGGTTTTACGCACACCAGGTATGCACAAGCAGCTATTTATTTTGCAGCGGATGACTGAAGGGTCGGGGATTTGCCCAGACCGGGCACTTTCTTGTAAACGGGCTCGCAAGACACACAATAGACGGTCCGGTGTGGCCACGAAAGAGCGCGACGTTGAGTCTGGAGGCCGACCTTTAACCCAGTACCGTTTTGGCGCCCTCAAACCGGGCCGCATAGTATTTGCTGTCGAGCCGGTCGATCCTGACGCCGGTGCGCGGGTTGCTGGCATGCACGAAGCGCCCGTCGCCCACATAAATGCCGACATGCGAAAACGAATAACCCAGCGTGTTGAAAAACATCAGGTCGCCGGCCATCAGGTCGGCCGTATTGACCGGGCGCGCGATTTTGGCCATTGATGCTGCGCTTCCCCGCAATGCGATGCCGGCGGCCTCAAGATAAACGTGCGACACCAGTCCCGAGCAATCGAACCCGGTAGCCGGGCCGCGTCCGCCCGACACATAAGACCTGTCCAGCAGCGACAGCGCAAACAGCGCGATGTCGCTCCCGGTACGGGAAGCGTCCAGGGATCGCGGGCTGCGGTCGGGTTGCGTGGCGCAACCGGCGAAAGCCAGCAGTGTCATGCTGCCCAGCCACTGACCCCATCCCCTTCGTGAATATGCCTGATGGTCCATCGAATCTCCAGCCAAAATTGCAGCAGGCCATGCCTGCCAGCGTGTGCTCCAGCCCGTCGCCTCAAACCGTTCGCAGATGGCAGGCAAGCTGAAGTGGCATCCTACCGCAGACGTCTGTCCGGAAAAAGACTTTGATTCCAGCGGGCATCAGGTGCGCCGTACACTCCGGCCATGTCCGATTTCCTGATGCAGTCCCCCGAGACCGATGACGCCCTTCGCCGCCCCTGCATGGATGTGGCCGTGGTCATGCGCCGCGAGCACATCGACAACGTGTGGCAACCGTGGCGCTGGACACTGGCCGATGTGGTGCCGCATGAGACCAGTTTTGGCACGCAACCGCGCCTGCTGCTGAAGGACGAGCGCGAGGAGCGCTGGCTGCATCCCGGCTTCCGCGTGGAGTTGCACCGAGGCGATGCCGAAGGCTATTACCTCAATGTCACCACGCCGCAGCCGTGTTTCTGGGTGGTCTGGCGCATGGAAGAAGAAGCGGCGCTGGCCGAAGAGCCTACAGCCGTGCCGCACATCGTCACCCTGAGCTACCACGACGCCGGCCGCTGGCTCGACGCGCAGGAAACCGTCGAGCAGGTCCCCGCACCGCCCGACGTGGTGCAGTGGATGCAGCATTTCGTTGATGAACACCATGTGCTGGAGGCCAAGCGCCGCCAGCGCCCGCAAAGCTTCAAGCCGCTGGTGGACCGCTTCGGCAGCCCGGCCCGCGTGAGCACCGAGAAGAAGTTCGGCGGCGGAGGCGGCCATGGCTGAAGAGCCCACCGGATTCCTGGGCCGCTGGGCGCGGCGCAAGACGGATGTACGGCAAGGCAAACCGCTGGACGAGCCTGCCGCGCCGGCGAAATCCGCTCCAGGGGCTTCCCTTGCCGTTTCCCCCGCCGCGCTTGTAGCCGACTCGGCCCAGGTTACTGCGCCTGCGACGCCGCCGGCAGAACCATCTGAAAAGCTGCTGTCGCTGGACGATGTGAAGGTGCTCACCCAGGACTCCGACTTCAAGCCCTTTATGGCCCGCAATGTCGGTGCCGACGTGCGCAACGCCGCCATGAAAAAGCTGTTCACGGATCCGCATTACAACGTGATGGATGGCCTCGACATCTACATCAGCGACTACTCCATCGCCGACCCGATTCCGGAATCCATGCTGCGCCAGATGGTCGGCGCCAAGATGCTGAAGATTTTTGACGAGCCAGATGAAGACGAACAAAGGCAGGCGGCTGCAACGCTGCCACCCGAACCCCTGCCATCCGACGCCTTGAACAAGTCCACGCCCGAAGCCGTGGCACCGTCCGGTAATTCACCGGACGCCAGCCTTGCGGAACCCCAGGGAACCGAACCTTCCAGCCAGCCCGAGCTTTCAGACAGCCCAGGCGCCAGCCAAACCGACGACCATGCCCACTCTCATTTGCGACTGCAACCAGACCATGCCCCTTCAGCCCCGAGCGCTGGGCACGGCACTTGATGAAAACCTGACGCTGCATTCGACACTGTGCCGGCGCGAAGCTGGCGCATTCCAGAAAGCCATCCAGTCAGGCGACGACGTCATCGTCGCCTGCACCCAGGAAACCCGGCTGTTTGACGAACTCGCGCAGCAAACCGAAGGCGCCACGTCCGTCATCAAATTCGTCAACATCCGCGAAACCGGCGGCTGGAGCAAGGATGCGGCCCAGGCCAGCCCGAAGATCGCCGCCTTGCTGGCGTTGGCGCATCTGCCCGATGCCGAGCCGGTGCCAACGGTGAGCTATAAAAGCGCCGGTCGTCTGCTCATCATTGGCCCGCTTGACGCCGCCGAGCGCGCTGCCGAACTGGTCTCGGATGCGCTCGACGTCACACTGTTCAGCCTGGGCGCAGGCAGCAACGGCGGGCTGCAGGAGCGGCGCTATCCGGTGCTGGCCGGGCAGATCAGGCAGCTGACCGGCTGGCTGGGCGCTTTCGAGCTGAACTGGACGCGCAGCAACCCGATCGACCTGGACCTGTGCACCCGCTGCAACGCCTGCCTGTCGGCCTGCCCTGAAGGCGCGATCGGCTTTGACTACCAGATCGACATGAGCCTGTGCCAGTCGCACCGGGCGTGTGTGAAGGTTTGCGGCGTCGCCGGCGCCATCGATTTCAGCCGCGAGCCTGAAGCACTGAGCGAAAAATTCGACCTGGTGCTTGACCTGCGAAGCGCGCCGGCCTTCAACCAGCATGCGCTGCCGCAAGGCTATTTCCGCTGGGATGGCCAGGACAGCCGCACGCTGCTGCAATTGCGTTCGCTGGTGGGCGAGTTTGAAAAGCCCAAGTTCTTCAACTACAAGCAAAAGTTGTGCGCCCACAGCCGCAACAACACCGTGGGCTGCAGCGCCTGCATCGACGTGTGTTCGGCCTCTGCCATCAGCAGTGAAAAAAGTCGCCAGCAGATCAAGGTGAACCCGAACCTGTGCGTCGGCTGCGGCGCCTGCACCACGGTCTGCCCGACCGGCGCCATTTCCTATGCCTATCCGCGCCCTGCCGAGCAGGGCACAAAAATCAAGACGCTGCTGACGACGTATGCCAAAGCCGGCGGCAAGCACGCCGCGCTGCTGCTGCACAGCCAGGAGGCCGGCACTCGGCTGCTCGGCGACCTGGGCCGCATGGCCCGGCTCGACCCGGCGATTCGCGGCGTGCCGGCGCGCGTGATGCCGCTGGGCCTTTTTCACACCGCATCCACCGGCCTGGACCTGTGGCTTTCCAGCGTGGCTTATGGCGCGTCGCAGGTCTGGGTGCTGATGACCGGCGAAGAAGCGCCGCAATACCGTGAAGCCGTGCGCGAGCAGATGGACGTGGCGCAGGCCATCCTCACCGGGCTGGGTTTTGCGGGCGAGCATTTCCGTTTGCTGGAGGCAAAAGATGCGCGCGATCTGGCGGCGCTTGATCTCCAGTTGCAGGCCGCACCAGCGCAGGGCGTTGCCCAGCCTGCCGGCTTTGCCGTCCAGGCCGACAAGCGCGCCACGCTGGAGCTGGCGCTCGACCATTTGATGGCGCAGGCGCCGGTCGCGTCGGCCATGCGGGCAACGTCGCTCAAGACCGAAGTGATTGCGCTCCCGGCTGCATCGCCGCTGGGTGCGCTGGCCATCAACAAGGACGCCTGCACCCTGTGCCTGAGCTGTGTCAGCGCCTGTCCGGCCAGCGCTTTGCAAGACAACGCCGAACGACCGCAGCTCCGTTTCATTGAAAAGAACTGCGTGCAGTGCGGCCTGTGCGTCACCACCTGCCCGGAAAACGCGCTGACGCTGGTGCCCCAGCTCAGGCTCACGCCGCAGCGCAAGGAAGCCGTGGTGATCAACGAGATGCAGCCCTATGCCTGCATTCGCTGCAGCAAGCCTTTCGGCACGCTCAAGGCGATTGAATCCATGCTGGGCAAGCTGGCCGGCCATGCCATGTTCCAGGGTGCGGCGGCTGACCGCCTGAAGATGTGCAGCGACTGCCGCGTGATCGACATCTACTCGGCCGACAACGAAGTCAAGATTTCCGACATCCGTTAATCCCAGTTCACCCCAGTTCACAGGCAACGATCCATGCAAGCCCAACTCACCGCCTCCACCCTCGACGAAGAAACCGCGCGTGCCGAGGTCTACGGCCTGCTCGCCGCGCTGTTCTATGCGGCGCCCTCTGCCGACCTGTACGACAGGCTGCGCGTGGCCGTGACCGAAGCCCCGGCAGCCGGCGGGCTGCTGGAAAGCCCATGGGGCGAGCTGGTTGCTGCTGCACGCGAACAGTCGCTGGACGAAATCTGCCGTGAATACGATGCCCTGTTCGGCGGCGTGGGCAAGCCCGAGGTCTATCTTTTCGGCTCCCACTACCTCAGCGGCTTCCTGAATGAAAAACCGCTGGCAGCGCTGCGCACCGACCTGGCAAACCTTGGCCTGGCGCGCGACGGTGCCATGTCCGAGACCGAAGACCATGCGGCGTATTTGTGCGAAGTCATGCGTTACCTGATTGCTGGCGACGATGTCGAAGTCGCCAATCTGACGCGCCAGCGCGAGTTCTTTACGCGCCATGTGCAGCCCTGGTTTCCCATGATGTGCGAGGCTGTCATGCGGCATCCAAAGGCGCGTTTCTACCGCACGCTTTCTAGCTTTGCGCAGGCCTTCATCAGCGTTGAAACGCAGGGTTTTGACATGCTGGACTGAAGTCTTTTACTTTCAGCCCTTGGTCGCCCTCTTTGGGTGAGAAGGGCTTTCAGCACCGGGCGTGCCGCAAAAGCCGCTAGATGACCTATGGTTTGCCCTTGGTTTTTGGACTCTATCACCGTGAACCATTGTGGTGCGTTTAGGTCTGACGTAAAGTTATGCAAACTGCTACATACATATCGACAAAATTTCAGGAAGTAAAAAATGCAAGAAAGCCAGCCCAAACCCTCGCGTCGGGGTTTCTTTTTCGGTGCCGCAGCCACTGGCGCAGCTGCTGCTGCCGTGATGGCGCTGCCGCGAGTGCAGGTTGCGGAAGTTGCGGTTGCGGTTCCCAAGCCCGCGCCTGAAAAGGGCGGCGGCTACAGCGCTTCGGAGCATGTCGAGCGCTATTACAAGACCGCGCGCGTCTGATTCGACTTTCCGGATATTCGTTCTTCAATTCTCACGGAGAGCTTCATGCTGCTCACGAAAAAATCTTCCAGCCCTTCGGGCTTGACAGCGCGCCTTGCAGGTTCGCCGCGCTTTGTGCAAAGCCTGACACGCGGCCTTTCCCACGCCCTGCCCACCATGGACCGGCGTGCTTTTTTGCGGCGCTCGGGTCTGGGTGTTGGCGTCGGTCTGGCAGCGACCCAGCTGACTCTGGTCAAAAAAGCCAGTGCCGCCGCGCCTGGTGAAACCACTGGCAGCTCAAAAATAGAGGTGAAACGCACCGTTTGTTCGCATTGCTCCGTCGGTTGCGCGGTCGATGCTGTGGTCGAGAACGGCGTCTGGGTTCGCCAGGAGCCGGTGTTTGACTCGCCGATCAACCTGGGTGCCCATTGTGCCAAGGGTGCTGCGCTGCGCGAACACGGCCATGGCGAATACCGTCTGCGTTACCCGATGAAGCTTGTCAACGGCAAGTACGAGCGTATCAGCTGGGACACGGCACTGAGCGAAATCACCGAGCGCATGCTGGCCCTGCGCAAGGAAAGCGGCCCGGACTCGCTGTATGTGATCGGTTCTTCCAAGCACAACAACGAACAGTCGTATTTGCTGCGCAAGTGGATGAGTTTCTGGGGTAGCAACAACTGCGATCACCAGGCGCGTATCTGCCACTCGACCACGGTGGCCGGCGTGGCCAACACCTGGGGCTACGGCGCCATGACCAATTCGTACAACGACATGCAAAACAGCAAGTGTGCGTTGTATATCGGCTCGAATGCCGCCGAGGCCCATCCGGTCAGCATGCTGCACATGCTGCATGCCAAGGAAACCGGCTGCAAGATGATCGTGGTGGACCCGCGTTTCACGCGAACCGCCGCCAAGGCTGACGAATACATCCGCATCCGCTCCGGCTCCGACATTCCGTTCCTTTTCGGGGTGCTGCATCATATTTTCAAGAACGGCTGGGAAGACACCAAGTACATCAACGATCGTGTCTACGGCATGGACAAGATCAAGGAAGAAGTTCTGGCCAAATGGACGCCTGACAAGGTGGAAGAGGCCTGCGGCGTGCCTGAAGCCCAGGTGTTCAAGGCCGCCCAGATGATGGCCATGAACCGGCCTTCAACCATCGTCTGGTGTATGGGGCAGACGCAGCACACCACTGGCAATGCCATCGTGCGCGCCTCGTGCATCCTGCAGCTGGCGCTGGGCAACGTCGGCAAAAGCGGTGGAGGAACCAACATCTTCCGGGGCCATGACAATGTTCAGGGCGCCACCGATGTCGGCCCCAATCCCGACTCGCTGCCAGGTTACTACGGACTGGCCGAAGGCTCGTGGAAGCATTTCGCCAAGACCTGGGGTGTTGACTTTGACTGGATCAAGGGCCGCTACGCTTCGCCTGCCATGATGGGCAAGCCCGGCATCACCGTGTCGCGCTGGATCGACGGCGTGCTGGAGAAAAACGAATTCATCGATCAGGATTCCAACCTGCGCGGCGTCTTCTACTGGGGCCACGCGCCCAACTCGCAGACCCGTGGCCTGGAGATGAAGCGGGCGATGGACAAGCTCGACCTGCTGGTGGTGGTGGACCCCTATCCTTCGGCTACTGCCGCCATGGCCGCCATGCCGGGCAAGGCCGAAGACCTGAACCCGAACCGCGCGGTGTACCTGCTGCCGGCCGCCACCCAGTTTGAAACCAGCGGCTCCGTGACCGCGTCGAACCGTTCGCTGCAATGGCGTGAAAAAGTGATTGAGCCGCTGTGGGAAAGCCGCAGCGACCACATGATCATGCAGCAGTTCGCCGACCGCCTGGGCTTTGGCAAGGAGTTGTCAAAGAACTACAAGATGCAAAAGGTCAAGGGCATGGACGAGCCCGTGCCCGAAGACATTCTGCGTGAAATCAACAGCAACTGCTGGACCATCGGCTACACCGGCCAGAGCCCGGAACGCCTGAAGGCACACATGCGCAACATGCACATGTTTGACGTCAAGACGCTCAAATCCAAAGGCGGAAAAGACAAGGAAACCGGCTACGACACCACCGGCGACTACTTCGGCCTGCCATGGCCGTGCTGGGGCAACCCTTCGCTCAAGCACCCCGGCTCGCCCAACCTCTACGACATCTCCAAGCACGTCATGGACGGCGGCGGCAACTTTCGGGCCAACTTCGGCGTCGAGCGCGAAGGCAAGACGCTGCTGGCCGAAGACGGCTCGCACTCGTTGGGCGCGGACATCACCACGGGCTACCCGGAGTTTGACCACATCCTGATGAAAAAGCTGGGCTGGTGGGGCGAGTTGAGCGAACCCGAAAAAGCTGCTGCCGAGGGCAAGAACTGGAAAACCGACGCGTCAGGCGGCATCATCCGCGTGGTCATGAAAAACCACGGCTGCTATCCGTTTGGCAATGCCAAGGCTAGGGCCGTGGTGTGGAATTTCCCGGATGCAATCCCGCAGCACCGCGAACCGCTCTACGGCATCCGGCCCGACCTGGTCGCAAAGTACCCGACGCACGACGACAAGAAGGCGTTCTGGCGTCTGCCCACGCTGTACAAAACCTTGCAGGACAAGAACATTGCCGACAAGGTGCATGAAAAGTTTCCGATGATCCTGACCTCAGGCCGCTTGGTCGAATACGAAGGAGGCGGCGAGGAAACCCGCTCCAACCCCTGGCTGGCCGAGTTGCAGCAGGAAATGTTTGTTGAGATCAACCCCAAGGTCGCGTCAGAAAAAGGCATTCGCAATGGCGAGCGCGCCTGGGTCAGCACGCCGACCGGCGCGCGGCTCAACGTGCAGGCGCTGGTGACTGAACGCGTCGGTCCCGACACCGTGTTCATGCCTTTCCACTTTTCGGGACGCTGGCAGGGTGCCGACATGCTGGCCTATTACCCGGCAGGCGCGCACCCGGTGGTGCGAGGCGAAGCCGTCAACACCGGCACGACCTACGGCTACGACAGCGTGACGATGATGCAGGAATCGAAAACGACCGTTTGTAATGTCGAACGAGCATAAGGAAGAATAAAAATGGCACGCATGAAATTTGTCTGTGATGCGGAGCGTTGCATCGAATGCAACGGCTGCGTCACCGCATGCAAAAACGAAAACGAAGTCCCGTGGGGTGTGAACCGCCGCCGCGTGGTGACACTCAACGACGGTGTTCCGGGCGAAAAATCGATTTCGGTGGCCTGCATGCACTGCAGCGACGCGCCCTGCATGGCGGTGTGTCCTGTCAACTGCTTTTACCGCACCGACGAAGGTGTGGTGCTGCACGACAAGGACATCTGCATCGGCTGCGGCTACTGCTCGTATGCCTGCCCGTTCGGCGCGCCGCAGTTCCCCTCCACCGGCACCTTCGGTGTGCGCGGCAAGATGGACAAATGCACATTCTGCGCCGGTGGCCCCGAGGTTAACGGCAGCCAGGCTGAGTTTGAGAAATACGGCCGCAACCGTCTGGCAGAAGGCAAATTGCCAGCTTGTGCCGAGATGTGTTCCACCAAGGCCTTGCTGGCGGGCGATGGCGATGTGGTGGCGGATATTTTCCGCAACCGCGTCGTGCAGCGCGGCAAAGGCGCGGAAGTCTGGGGCTGGGGCACGGCTTATGGCTCGAAACAGGCGGGTCAGCCGCCAGCAGGAGCGAAATCATGAAACGGCTTGCACTGCTGATTCCGGTTTTGGCTGCCTTGGCGGGCTTGTCTGCATGCGGCGAAAAGCCGCAGACCATGGGCGGCAACAAGGGCCATGTGGCCGCGTTCGAGGGCGCGAAAAACCCCTTTGTCGCGCCGGGCTGGAATGCCGGTGACAAAAACAGCTGGGAGCAGGGGCTGAAAACCCGCATGCAGAACACCCAGAACGAGTACTCCAAGATTAACTGATCGGAGGCCTTATGAAACATGCGCAATTAGCTATATTTTTAATAGCAATTGGCCTGGCTGGATCGGTTGCTGCGCAGGCACCTGCATCTGCACCTGTCGCTTCCGTGCCCGTCATGGCGGCACCGGCACCGGCCGCCCTTCAGCCTGTGCCCGGCGTGTCTGCGTCTGCTGGCGGCATCCAGGGACAGAATATTTTCGAAGTCAAGCCCGATGCCAGCGAGCTTCCCGGTTATGCCAGCCAGACCAATGGCGAACGCGCCAAAGTCCAGCCCGGCAACAATGCCCCCATGTGGCGCCAGGTAGGCGAGGGCGTGACCGGCTACAGCAGCCTGCCCAAAAGCCAGGCGCCTGAAGCGGGTAACCTGATCCAGCCGTTTGTGCAATACCCCGGTTCGCGCCTGACCAACGCCGGCGAAGCCTGGCGCCAGGTGCGCAACAACTGGTTGATTCCCTACGGCGGCGCCTTGCTGCTGATCGTGGTCGGCGCCATAGCCCTGTTCTACCTGGGTAAGGGCAGCATCAAGCAGCATGGCGCCAACACTGGCCGCAAAATCGAGCGCTTCACGCCCTTTGAACGTTCAGCGCACTGGGCCAATGCCATTGCGTTTTGCATTCTGGCCATTTCCGGCATTTTGATGGCTTTCGGCAAATTCTTTGCGCTGCCGGTCATGGGTGGCCAGCTCTTTGGCTGGCTGGCTTATGCGCTCAAGAACCTGCACAACTTTGCCGGACCGGTGTTTGCCGTTTCACTGCTGGTCGTGTTTTTCACTTTTGTGCGCGACAACCTGCCAAGCAAGGGCGATTTGCGCTGGCTGCTCAAGGGTGGCGGCATCCTGTCGGATAAGGAAGTGCCGTCGCACCGCTTCAACGCGGGTGAAAAAGTGGTGTTCTGGGGCGGCGTGCTGTTCCTGGGCATGGTCGTGATCGGCTCAGGACTCGTGCTTGACATGCTGCTGCCCGGCCTGCTGTACGAGCGCAGCACGATGCAGATCGCCCACATGGTGCATGCTGTCGCCACGGTGCTGATGATGGCGATGTTCATCGGTCACATCTACATCGGCACGATTGGCATGGAAGGCGCCTATCAAGGCATGAAAACCGGTTACGTCGATGAAACCTGGGCCAGGGAACACCACGAGTACTGGTACGACGACATCAAGGCGGGACGTATTCCCGCACAGCGCACCGAGCCTGCGCCGTCCGCCGGTCCTGCCGCCGTGCAGGCATAAACCAACGAGTGAGAATTCGCATGAAAAAACTTCTGATCTCCAGCCTGCTGCTGGGTGCCTGCTCGCTGGTGGCGGCCAAGCTCCCGCCGCCAACGCCCGAGGCGAAGGCCAAGTCCGATGAAGCTGCCGCCAAGTCTGCATGGGCCGGCAAGGTCGATGCCTTCCAGCTGTGCCAGGTGCAGGACCGGGTGGCCGCCAGCTACCGGATGTCTGCCCAGGCTGCCAGCAAGGAAATCAAGTCGGCTACGGCCACGCCACCCTGTGCTGATCCGGGCACTTACACCTACGCACCGGCTGAAGCGCCCAAGCCCCTGGAAGCTTCAGGCGCTCATTCACCGGCCGCTACGGCCACCAGTCCTCCGAGCAGCAAAGTGCCCGATGCCGTCATGAATCCGGCTCAAAAACCCTAATTTCCTGTTTCTTTTATTCTGAAAGGCCGGGCCGCGAGGCGCCGGCCTTTTTTTACGGTAATCTTTTTTCATGACACTTCCCCTTCTGACCCAAGCCCGGGCGCCCCTGACCAGCGAAATTGACGCGGTCAACGAATTTGGCGAACTGCAAAAAGTCTCGATTCCTGCCGAGCGTGCGCTGACGGTCTATGTGGACAAGCGCGAACTGGTCACGCTGATGACACTGGGGGCGAATCCCGAACTGCTGGTGCTGGGTTACCTGCGCAACCAGCGCCTGGTGCGCAGCGTGGCCGATATCGAATCGATCACGGTTGATTGGGACGTGGGCGCCGCCGCCGTCAAGACACGTCACGGCATTGAGGACATCGAGGAAAAAACCGCCCGCCGCGTTGTCACCACCGGCTGCGGTCAAGGCAGCGTGTTTGGTGGCCTGATGGACGAGGTGGACCAGATCGAACTGCCCGAAGATGCCGTCATCACGCAAAGCCAGCTCTACGGGCTGGTCAATACCATCCGGCTCAAGGAAACGACGTACAAATCGGCCGGTTCGGTACACGCCTGCGCGCTGTTTTCAACCGTCTCAGGTGAATCCGACATGCTGCTGTTTGTCGAAGATGTGGGACGGCACAACGCCATCGACACCATTGCCGGCTGGATGTGGTGTATGGCCCCCACGCTCCCCGCTTCGCGTGGTTCGCTGCCCCCCGAGGGGGCCGCTGCGCCTGCAGCCCGGCAAAGCCGGTTCTGCGGCCCTGGCTCGCCTGGAGAAGACGCCCCTGCTCCTGCCTTGCTTCCTGAAGCTTCGCTGGGCGATGTCGCTGTACCCGTCTTGCTCGCTCTCCCTTTGGGTGAGGGCAGGGGTGAGGGCTCCCCGGCCTCAGACACCCAGCACCTGGTCTTCTATACCACCGGCCGGCTGACCAGCGAAATGGTCATCAAGTCGGCGCAGATGGGCGTGCCGGTGGTGGTGTCGCGCAGCGGCATCACGCAGATGGGCCACCAGGTTGCGCAATCGGTTGGCTTGTGTGCGATTGGCCGGGCGACCAACAAGCGGTTTCTTTGTTACACCCATGCCGGGCGGCTCAGGCTGGAGCCGGGCTTGCTGGCGGCACATCCTGCCTCAGCCGTTCAGGGATGAGCCGGGTGGCCTGCGCGAGAAATACTCTTATTTTGATAGCTATCAACGCACGCTGGATATGCGAAAAAGGCCTATTTTTCTTGTAAAAATTGTCTTAAGCACACAGCAGCCCCAGCCTGGCGGCGAAGATGTGCAGCCCTGCACATCAACCCTTCAGGGCGCACCCCATACCGGTTCTGCGCTAAGGTCACGCCATGAACACTCTTTTTCTCAAGCTCGGCTGGAAAACCCTGCTGCGCGACCTGCGGGCGGGCGAATTGCGGCTGCTGATGGTGGCGGTCACGCTGGCCGTGGCGTCCCTCACGGCAGTCGGATTTTTTGCCGACCGGCTCAATGGCGGGCTGCAGCGCGACGCCCTGCAACTGCTGGGCGGCGATGCCGTGGTGCGCAGCGATGGCCCGGTTCCGGCGGTTTTCATTGAAAAAGCCCGGTCGCTGGGTCTGAACGGCATTTCCACCGTCACCTTTCCAACCATGGCCCGCGCCCGGGACGAGGAAGGCGGCGCCAGCAAGCTGGTGGCGTTCAAGGCCGTTCCCGAAGGCTACCCTTTGCGCGGCAGCATGAAAGTGGCTGGCAGCCTGGATGAAACCACGGGACAGCCGACGCGTGACATTCCTGCGCCCGGCACCGCCTGGGCGGATGCGGCGCTGCTCGATGCGCTGGGCCTGAAAATCGGCCAGTCGCTGCTGATGGGTGATGCCCGTTTCACCGTTACCCGCGTGATCGTCCAGGAGCCCGACCGGGGCGCCGGCTTCATGAGCTTTTCGCCGCGCGTCATGATCAACCAGTCGGATGTGGCGGCCACTGGCCTGATCCAGCCGGCCAGCCGGACCAATTACCGCTTTGCCGTGGCGGGCGATGACGCGAAAGCCGTCAAGTCCTATGTCACATGGGCCACCGACGAATTGAACAAGCCGGGCGCCGAAACAGCGCTGCGCGGCGCTCGGCTCGAATCGCTGGACAGCGGCAGCCCGCAGATGCAGCAGACGCTGGCGCGGGCCGAGAAATTCCTCAACCTGGTGGCGCTGCTGGCCGCGCTGCTCAGCGCCGTGGCCGTCGCCATCGTGGCGCGCAGCTTTGCCGCCAAGCATCTGGACGATTGCGCCATGCTGCGCGTGCTGGGGCAGCCGCAGCGAACGATTGCACTGGCCTACACCTTCGAATTCGTGCTGGCCGGTTTGGTGGCCAGCGCGCTGGGCGTGGCGCTGGGTTTTGCGGTGCATTACGTGTTTGTGCTGTTGCTGGCCGGGCTGGTCAGCGCCACCCTGCCGGCGGCGACTTTCTGGCCGGCGGCATTCGGCATGGGCATGGGGCTGACGCTTTTGCTGGCGTTCGGCCTGCCGCCGGTGCTGCAGCTGGCCCAGGTGCCGCCGCTGCGTGTGATCCGCCGCGATGTCGGCAACCTCAAGCCGGTGTCGATGCTGGTGCTGGGCGTGGGTATCCTCGGGTTTGCCGCCTTGCTGATGGCCGCCAGCAGCGACCTCAAGCTCGGCCTGATCGCCGTCGGCGGCTTCGCCGGCGCGGTGCTGGTGTTTGCCGCTGCCAGTTACGCCGCCGTCAGGCTGCTGCGCGCCAGCGTCAACGAAGCCACGGCGCCGCGCTGGATGGTGCTGGCCACGCGCCAGCTGTCGGCCCGGCCGGTGTATGCGGTAGTGCAGACCAGCGCCCTGGCCATTGGCCTCTTGGCACTGATGCTGCTGGTGCTGCTGCGCACCGACCTCATCAGCAGCTGGCGCCAGTCGACGCCGGCGGATGCGCCAAACCGTTTTGTCATCAACGTGCAACCCGACCAGGGCGAAGCCTTCCAGCAGGCGCTGAAGGCGGGCGGTGTGACGAAGTTCGACTGGTACCCGATGATTCGCGGCCGCCTGGTGGCGATCAACGGCAAGAATGTCACGCCTGAAAATTTCGAGGATGACCGCGCCAGGCGGCTGGTGGATCGAGAGTTCAACCTGTCCAACAGCGCAGAAAAGCCGGTCCACAACGACATCACGGCCGGCCGCTGGACCCCTGGCGAGAAAGACGCCATCAGCGTCGAGGAAGGCCTGGCCAACACCCTGGGCTTGAAACTCGGCGACAGTTTGCGTTTCGACATTGCCGGCCAGACCAGCGAGGCGAAGATCACCAGCCTGCGCAAGGTGGACTGGGGCTCGATGCATGTCAACTTCTTCGTGATGTACCCGGTGGCCAAGCTGGCTGCCGAGGTGCCGGTGACCTTCATCAGCGCCTTTCGCGCGCCCGAACCCGCCGATGCGGCGGCCAAGGGGCAAGCCCGGCCGCAGAGTTTTGACAACACCCTGGTACGCGCCTTTCCCAACATCACCAATGTGGACATGAGCAGCACGCTGGCGCAGGTTCAGCGGGTGCTGGACCAGGTGATCCGCGCGGTGGAGTTCCTGTTCGGCTTCACGCTGGCGGCCGGGCTGGTGGTGCTGTTTGCCGCCATCACCGCCACCCGCGAGGAGCGCGCCCGCGAATTCGCCATCATGCGCGCCGTGGGTGCCCGGGCGTCACTGTTGCGGCAAGTGCAGCGCGCTGAACTGGCCGGCGTCGGCCTGCTGGCCGGTTTCCTGGCGTCGATGGTGGCGCTGGTGGTTGGCTGGGGCCTGGCGCGCTATGTGTTTGACTTCAGCTGGACCGGTTCCTGGACCGTGCCGGTGTTTGGCAGCCTGGCCGGTGCGGCCCTGGCGCTGGCCGCCGGCTGGTGGGGCCTGCGCGCCGTGCTGAACACGCCCGTGGTGGAGACACTGCGCAAGGCCCAGTAAAAGCCAGCTGCGCGGCGTCGTCATTCCCGCGAAGGCGGGAATCCAGTCCTGCTAGCGGTTCTCCATCCCCGGATTCTCAGCTTTGCGGCAAAGGTGTTTGGCGGGTTTATAAAATCCTCTGCATGCACACTGAAGAAAAACCCGCTGAAGCGCCGCTCCATGAAACCCCTTTTGCCTGGATCGGTGGCGAAGAATGCGTCAAGGCTTTGGTCGAACGTTTTTACGACCTGATGGACCTGGAGCCCGCCTATATCGCCTTGCGTGCCGCGCACGGCAGCACGCTGGACAACGCACGCGAGCGCCTGTTCTGGTTCCTGTGCGGCTGGCTGGGCGGCCCGCAACACTACACCGATCGCTTCGGCCATCCGCGCCTGCGACAGCGCCATATGCCGCAGCAAACCGGCGGCGGCAGTATCGGCATCAAAGAGCGCGACCAGTGGCTGGCCTGCATGGACCAGGCGATGCAGGAAACCGGCGTGGACGACGCCTTGCGCAATCGGCTCAATGTGTCGTTTTTCCAGACAGCCGACTGGATGCGCAACCGGGGCGAGTGACGCCCCGCAATGTTTGCTTGAGGCCAGCGTGTTCCTCAAGTGCTTTTCATGCAAGGCGACAGCATGCTGCACTGCGGCTTCAAACCATTCTTTGTTGCTGACGTTGTGCCATCAGTCAGATGTTCGCAAAATCAATAAATTATGGTGATTCCATTTCTAAATCATTCCGATATGCCTTTGCTTCGCCTTGCCGTGCTACAGCACTGTCTGCGGATTTGCGGCTAATCTCGAAATGATTTAAAAATGGAATAACTACTCAGCTTCGTCGAAGCTCTTCGTATTCTCTTTTGTCGTTGCAGGCTCGATCCGCAATCCATGACCGCGCTGGGGAGAATTCATGGTTTCCGGATCGAGCCCCGGTTGACAGAGCCTTATGTCATCGCGCTCTAACCTGAAAAGCGAGCTGAGTAGTTAAAAATTATGGGTAAAAAATGACTATTGCACTTTAAAAACGGGCGGTGAACGCTATTGAATAAATAGCACATCCGGTTTCAGGCCCTGGCCCGTCACCACGGCACCAGCAGCACCACCAGCGCCCCGGCGCCGCCATGGGCCGGCCGGGCCTGCACAAAAGCCAGCACTTCCTCTGCACCAGCCAGCTTTGCACCCGGCCCTTGAGTACCGGCGTCTTGCCCGGCGAACCCAGGCCTTTGCCATGCACCACGCGAACGCAGCGCACGCCGGCCTTGTTGGCTTCGCGAATGAAGAGGCCCAGCGCATTGCGCGCATCCTCGCGCCGAAAACCGTGCAGGTCGAGCTGGCGCTGGATGCTCCAGTTGCCCCGGCGCAGCTTGCGGACCACGTCAGGTCCGATGCCGGGGCGCCGAAAGCTCAGGGATTCGTCGGTGTCGAGCAGGCTTTCCACATCGAACCCGTCCGAAAGGGCTTCCTGCATCACGGCCTGCTCGTCGCGCTGGCGCTGCTCGGCCACCGGTGCCGGCCGCGCCCGCTCCAGGCTGGACTTGTGGCCCGGCCGGTGTTGCGCGGCCAGAGCCATGACGCGCCCGACGGCGCGTGAAAACATCTCTTTTTCAGCCCGCACCAGCGCTGCGGCTGCGCGCACCTCGGCCTGCCGTTGCGCTTCCTGGCGGGCGCGCAGTTCCAGTTCGCGGCGAACCGGCAGCAGGTCCTTGAAGTCCCGGATCAGCAGGCTTTTCTGGCGTGGGGAGGAGGGCGCAAACATGGTGACAGTGGAAATGGACGTGCGGTATTGCCAAAGGTCCCCATCCTAAAGCAGTCCCCGCTCGGCCATCGAGACCGACTGCGAAGCCGTGACCACGAAATGGTCGAGCACCCGGACGTCGACCAGCGCCAGCGCGGTTTTCAGGGTGTGCGTCAGCATTTCGTCCGCTCGCGAAGGCTCGGCTGCGCCGCTCGGGTGGTTGTGCGCCAGCACCACGCTGGCAGCATTCAGCGCCAGCGCCCGGATCACCACCTCGCGCGGGTACACGCTGGTTTGCGTCAGGGTGCCGCGAAACAGTTCCTCCAGGGCAATCAGCCGGTTCTGGCTGTTGAGGAACAGCACCGCAAAAATTTCGTGCGGCCGGTTGCCCAACTGCAGCTGAAGGTAGTCGCGCACCGCCTGCGGTGTGGAAAACAAGGCTTTTTCTTTCAGTTCCTCGGCCAGTGCGCGCCGCGCCAGTTCCAGCACGGCGACGATCTCGGCACGCTTGGCCGGCCCCAGTCCCTTGATGCACTTGAGCGCCTCGGGTCCGGTGTGCAGCAGTCCGGCCACGCCGCCAAAGTTGTCAAGCAACTCCTGGCCCATCTGCAGTGCGTTCTTGCCCGGCAGGCCGGTGCGCAGCAGCAATGCCAGCAATTCGGCATCACTGAGTGCCGCAGGGCCGCGCGCCAGCAGTTTTTCACGCGGACGGGCGTCTGCGGGCAGGTCTTTGAGAAGCATGGAGAAGGCCGTTTTTGGAAAATTGCAAGCAAAAGTAATTGCAGTATGCCGCAGTGCAGGGTGATTCCTGGCCGTGAACCCCGCTGCAAAAGCATGAAAAGGCTTGCCGGCCAACCTGCACAAGCCTGGCTTTCTACAATAGGCACTGTTCAGTCCATGTTGCTGGCCGACTCTGGCTGGTCCGAAAGTCTTATGTCATCTCTGCAATCCCCAACCGTGCCTGCACAGCCCCTCGTGGTCGAGCCAGGCTCTTTTCTGACGCTGCATTACCGCATGGCGGCACCCGGCGGCGCGAGCATCATCAACACCTTCGAGGGCAAACCGGCCACGCTCAGCCTGGGCAACGGCGAGTTGTCGCCCGCCATCGAACTGCGCCTGCTCGGCCTGCCGGAAGGCACGCGCACCACGTTTCAACTGGCCGCCGGCGAAGCATTTGGCGAGCGCAACCCTGAGTTGGTGCAATGGGTGGCGCGCAAGCTGCTCAACGAACTGGGCGATCCGGACGAACGTTACAACGTGGGCGACGTCGTGCAGTTCCCCACGCCCGACGGCATGCGCCAGTACGCCGGCGCGGTCCAGCAGGTCAAGGAAGACGGCACTGCCGTCCAGTTTGACTTCAACCATCCGCTGGCCGGCCAGCCGGTGGAGTTTGAAGTCCACGTGATCGGCGTGCTGTGAAAAATAACCCCACGCCTGTCACCTCGTCTGCTGTGCCGTCCGCCCTGCAGCTTGAAGAAATCCTGCTGGCCGAACCGCGCGGCTTTTGCGCTGGCGTTGACCGCGCGATCGAGATCGTCGAGCGGGCGCTGGCCAAGTTTGGCGCGCCCATCTACGTTCGCCATGAGATCGTGCACAACACCTACGTGGTGAACGACCTGAAGGTCAAGGGCGCGATTTTCATTGAAGAACTGTCCGACGTGCCGCCTGGCGCCACGCTGGTGTTCAGCGCCCACGGCGTCAGCCGGGCGGTGCAGGAAGAGGCGAGGGCGCGCGGGTTCCAGATTTTCGACGCCACCTGCCCGCTGGTGACCAAGGTGCATGTCGAGGTCGCCAAGCTCAACAAGGAAGGCTACGAGTTCATCATGATCGGCCACAAGGGCCATCCCGAGGTCGAAGGCACCATGGGCCAGCTTGACAGCGGCATTCACCTGGTCGAGGACGTGGCCGACGTGGCGCGCATCTCGCCACTGCAGACTGAGCGCCTGGCGGTGGTCACCCAGACCACGCTGAGCGTGGACGACGCGGCCGAAATCAGCGCGGCCATCGTGGCGCGGTTTCCGCAGGTGCGCAAGCCCAAGCAGCAGGACATCTGCTACGCCACGCAAAACCGGCAGGACGCCGTCAAGCTGCTCAGCCCGCAGGTTGACATCCTGATCGTCGTCGGCAGCCCTACCAGCTCGAACAGCAACCGCCTGCGCGAACTGGCCGCCAAGCTGGGCACCGAGGCCTACATGGTCGATGACGCCAGCGAACTGCAGGAGGCCTGGTTTGACGGCAAGGTACGCGTCGGTCTTACGGCGGGCGCGTCGGCCCCCGAAATTCTGGTCAAACAGGTGATTGACCGCATCAAGTCGCTGGGCGCGGTGTCGATCCGCAAGATGGACGGGGTTGAAGAAACCATCAAGTTTCCGCTGCCCAAGGGCCTCAAGCTGGACGCACAGGGCCAACAACTGGAACTCGGCGGCAGCCAGCTGCACCAGTCGAACTGAGTGTCAATAGTCATTGATTGCTATCAAATAGAGAGCTGCAAGCGTACGTTCGACGAGCGCTACAGCCACTTTATCTATCAAACTCCGCTGTGGAAGCTGCCCGGCAAGGCACTGGGCGTGGACTGCGCTGAAGTCTGGCTCAAGCTGGAGCACTTGCAGACCGGGGGCAGCTTCAAGGCGCGCGGCATGCTCAACCGCCTGCTGTGCCAGCCGATTCCGCCCAGCGGCGTGATCGTGGCGTCGGGCGGCAACGCAGGCATTGCCACGGCGGCGGCGGCCCGTGAACTCGGTGTGCCGTGCGAAGTGTTTGTTCCCGACCTCTCCAGCCCGGCCAAGCGTGCCCGGCTGGCTGCACTGGGTGCCCGCGTGGTGGTCGGCGGTGCCGCCTATGCCGAGGCGCTGCAAGCCTGCCTGGCGCGCCAGCAGGAAACCGGCGCGTTGCTGACGCATGCCTACGACCAGCCCGAAGTGCTGATCGGCGCCGGCACCATGGCACTGGAAATCGAACAGCAGGGCGGTCTGCCCGATTCGCTGCTGGTCAGCGTGGGCGGCGGCGGCCTGATTGGCGGCGTGGCCAGCTGGTTCGGGAAGCGCAGCCGCGTGGTGGCGCTGGAGCCGGAACTGGCCCCCGCTTTGTTCCGGGCGCGTGAAGCCGGCCGGCCGGTGGATGTCGAGGTCAGCGGCATCGCGGCCGATTCGCTGGGCGCCAGGCGCATCGGCAGCCTGGCCTGGGACATCACGCAGGCGCAGGTGCGCGATGCGCTGCTGCTGACCGATGAATCCATCCGGGCGGCGCAGTTGTGGCTGTGGAAAGAACTCAAGCTGGCTGTCGAGCCTGCTGCGGCTTTGCCGCTGGCTGCGCTGCACAGCGGTCGCTATGTGCCGCGAACCGACGAAACCGTCTGCCTGGTCATTTGCGGCGCGAACGTCGATCCGGCCAGCCTGAACTGAAGTCGCCATCCTGATTTTTGGCCCTTGCGGGACAAAATACAATCGACGCCATGCTAGACATCAACCTGCTCCGTAAAGACCTTCCCACGGCCATCGCCCGCCTGGAAACCCGCAAGCATCCGCAAGCCTTCCTCAACGTCGAGGCTTTCCAGACGCTGGAGGCCGAACGCAAGGCGGTGCAGATCAGGACCGAGGAACTGCAAGGCCAGCGCGGAACCTTGTCCAGACAGATTGGCCAGCTCAAATCCAAAGGCGAAGACGCCAGCGCCGTGATGGCCCTGGTCGCGGCCTCCAAGGCCGAACTCGAAACCTCTGCGGCCCGGCTCGACCAGATCCAGATCGAGATGCAGGCGCTGCTGCTGGCCGTTCCCAACCTGCCGCACGACAGCGTACCGCTGGGCATCGGCGAGGCTGGCAATGTCGAGGTGCGCAAGTGGAGCCCGTTTGAAGGCCTGGGCGGCGAGCCAGCGGCCTTGACCTTTGAGCCCAAAGACCATGTCGATGTCGGCCAGCCGCTGGGGCTGGACTTTGAATTGGGCACCAAGCTGACCGGATCGCGTTTCACCGTCATGAAAGGCCCGCTGGCGCGACTGCACCGCGCCCTGTCGCAGTTCATGCTCGACGTGCAGACGGCCGAGCACGGCTACACCGAATGCTATGTGCCCTACATCGTCAACAGCGATTCGTTGCGCGGCACCGGGCAGTTGCCCAAGTTCGAGGAAGACCTGTTTGCGGTCAAAAAAGGCGGTCAGGAAGGCCAGGCCGAGAATGCCGCGCTGTACCTGATCCCGACGTCCGAGGTGCCGCTGACCAATCTGGTGCGCGACGAAATCATCCAGGAAGCGCAATTGCCGCTGATGTTCACTGCCCACACGCCGTGTTTTCGTTCCGAGGCTGGCAGCTACGGCCGTGACACACGCGGCATGATCCGCCAGCACCAGTTTGACAAGGTCGAGATGGTGCAGATCGTCCATCCCGAGAAAAGCTACGAAGCGCTTGAAGCCATGACCGGCCATGCCGAGGCCATTCTGCAAAAGCTCGGCCTGCCGTACCGCGTCATGCTGCTGTGTACCGGCGACATGGGGTTTGGCGCGACCAAGACCTATGACCTGGAAGTGTGGCTGCCCGCGCAAAGCACCTACCGGGAGATCAGTTCGGTGTCCAACTGCGAAGCCTTCCAGGCGCGCCGCCTGCAAGCCCGGTTCAAGAACGCGCAAGGCAAGAACGAGTTTGTGCACACACTGAATGGCTCTGGTTTGGCCGTGGGCCGCACCTTGGTGGCGGTGCTGGAAAACTACCAGCGCGCTGATGGCGGCGTTGATATACCAGCAGTCCTTCAGCCCTACATGGGCGGCATGGCGACTCTTTCAGCGCCTGCGGCCTGAACAGCATTTCAGCCTGCTAGAATTGCTGCTCGATACATAGGAGAGGTGGCAGAGTGGCCGAATGTACCTGACTCGAAATCAGGCGTACCGCAAGGTACCGTGGGTTCGAATCCCACCCTCTCCGCCAATTAAAAGCCCCGAATAGTGCAACTATTCGGGGCTTTTTTATTGTTCAGTCCAGCCCGTCAGGGCTTGAGTTGTATCTGCCACACAGCCCAGGTCTTCTGCCAGCAAGCGGACCGAGACGGCAGATTATTTCTGCCGTATTCTTTTCCTTTTCAATGACGACTTCCTTTTTGGACGTTTTTTGACAATTGGTTTTGCAGCTATCGATTTTTCAGCGGACGCGGCAGCAGGCGAAGGCCTGACCGCCACAGACAATCGATCGGTAACAGTGCGTTGCGTTACAACTTCCGGCTCGATATTGGTGTTGGGAAGGTAGGTCAAGTCAATTTGAGCCCTGGCTGCGCGTCGCTCGACGTCGGTGAGCATGACTTCGAAAACCATGATTTTCTGCTTGCGTTCGGTGATTTTGGTGCGAAGTTCGCGGGACTGCGCGACCAGTGCGGCTTTGCCGGCCGATGGGGCGGGCGTTGAAACGTCGGCGGTCGTGGGTGGCAAGGGCGGCGCGGCGCAGCCGGACAGATACAGGGTCGCCAGGATCACCGTCGTTTTCAGCTTCTTCATGTCTTCCTTTCGTTGCCGTTTGCAGGCAACTATCGCTTGCCCGACAGCACATTGCAAGTAGTCTGCCGCAAGGCTCGACAGTAGGACGACCTACAGCAATGGATGAGATAACTTCCCGAACCGTCGCGCTTTGGCTGGCAGGCGCTTGCGGCCCGGGCTAAATCGTTGCCATGGTGGCGACGGCACAAAAAAAGCCCCGAACTTCGGGGCTTTTTCATTAGCTCAGGGGCCGGTCAGTGGCTCACAGCGCCATCGGCACCAAAGCCGGTCTGGGCGCGAACCCACTGGTCTGCATAAGCCAGGCGCTCCTTGGCAGCGCGTGGGCTCTTGTCGGTGATGGAAAACACATAACCCAGCAGGAAAGCCAAAGGCATGGCGAACAGGGCAGGCTGGTCGTACGGGAAGATCGGTGTTTCGTAGCCGAACACGGTCACCCACACGGATTTGGACAGCACCACCAGCACCACGGCAGCCGTCAAGCCGCCGTAACCGGCTGCCAGCGCGCCGCGCGTGGTCAGGTCTTTCCAGTACATCGACAGGAACAGCACCGGGAAGTTTCCTGCCGCTGCAATGCCGAAGGCCAGCGCTGCCATGAAGGCCACGTTCTGCTTTTCAAACGCAATACCCAACACCACAGCGATCAGGCCGATGCCGAACGACGCCATTTTGGAAACCTTGATTTCCTGCGCTTCGGACACATTGCCTTTTTTGATCACGCGGGCATACAGGTCGTGCGAGATGGCGGACGCGCCGGCCAAAGCCAGACCCGACACCACGGCCAGAATGGTCGCAAACGCCACCGCTGCCAGGAAGCCGAGCAACAGGTCGCCGCCCACGGCCTTGGCCAGGTGCATGGCCACCATGTTGCCGCCGCCGATGATCTTGCCGCCTACCGTGCCGCCTTCAAAGAAGTCAGGGTTGGTGCCGACGATGACGATAGAGCACAGGCCCATCAGCAAAATCACGTTGAAGAAGAAACCGACGAATCCGGCTGCGTACAGCACCGATTTACGGGCTTCCTTGGCATTGTTGACGGTGAAAAAGCGCATCAGGATGTGCGGCAGACCGGCCAGGCCGAACATCAGGCCCAGTGCCAGCGAAATGGCATTGACCGGGTCCTGCAGCAGCTTGCCGGGGGCAAATAGCATGTCTTTGAGCTTGTGGATTTCAATGGTCTTGGCAGCCAGCGTGTTGAAGCTGAAGCCGAACTGCGAAAACGCCAGCACGGTGATGACCGTGCCGCCGAACAGCAGCAAACACGCCTTGATGATCTGCACCCAGGTGGTGGCAACCATGCCGCCGAAGGTCACGTAAACAACCATCAGGCAACCGACCACGATCACGGCGATGTGGTAGTCCAGCCCGAACAGCAGCTTGATCAGCTGGCCGGCACCGACCATTTGCACGATCAGGTAAAAGCACACCACCGTCAGCGAGCCGATGGCCGCCATGGTGCGGACCTTGCCCTGGTCAAGCCGGTAAGACGTGATGTCCGCAAAGGTGAACTTGCCCAGGTTGCGCAGGCGTTCGGCCATCAAGAACAGGATGACGGGCCAGCCGACAAAGAAGGCAATCATGAAGAGATAGCCGTCATAGCCGTTGGTGAACACCAGCGCGGTCAGGCCGAGCAGGGTGGCGGCCGACATGTAGTCGCCGGCCATGGCCAGGCCATTTTGAAAGCCGGTGATGCCGCCGCCTGCGGTGTAGAAGTCCGAAGCGGTCTTGGTGCGGCTGGCCGCCCAGTAGGTGATGCCCAGCGTCATGCCGACAAACACGGCGAACATGATGATGGCCGGAACGTTGAGCGGCTGCTTTTGCGTGATTTCCACAGCGCCCGCAGCCATTGCCGCGCCGGTGGCGCCCAGGGCCAGCAGGCCAGCGGCCAGTTTTGCAAGTATTTTTTTCATTTTTTTGCTTTCATGGATTCGTTCAGCAGCGCTTCGGTCAGGGCGTCAAATTCCGAATTGGCGCGGATCACGTAATACGCCGTCAATGCCCAGAACAGGACGAATTCGAAAAGGCCGATGACCAGACCAGTGGTGACAAAACTGTCGCCCAGCCGGATCGCAAGCACCGACGGGTTGAAGGCCACCGTCAGGAACAGCCCGAAAAACAGCACCAGCACGATGCCGGTGAGTGTCCAGGCCAGGCGCTCGCGCTTGCTGACCAGTTCCTTGAATTTCGGATTCGTTCGAATCCGGGCATACATTTCAGAGCTCATGCTTCATCCTCCATTAAAAAAACAATTCAATTTCTTGCGTAAAGCTGCGCCAGCACAGCCTGCCGTTCAGAACATGTCAACCGGCATGCGGTTGGTGGTGGGGCCGGACAGGCAGATGCCCTGGGCCAGGCCGGGCGCCTGCGTCAGCACCGATTCGGCGTAGAAGCGGGCAGTGACCACCTTGGCGGTGAAAAACGCCGGGTCGCTGTCCATCTTGTCCTGGGCCACCATCAAGGCGCGCGCCATCTGCCAGCCGCACAGCACCACACCGGCCAGCTTGAGGTAGTTCACCGCGCCGGCGTACACCGTTTTGGGCTCGCTCCTGCCGTTGGCCACCATGAAGTCGATGGTTTTTTCAAGCGCCAGCCGGCCTTGGCGCAAGGCACCCAGCATGGCGTTGCAGTCGTCGTTGTCGTGCGCGGCAAGGTCTTGCTCGGTGCTGGCGATCTGGTCGCACAGGGCCCTGGCCACGGCGCCCTTGTCGCGTAGCGTCTTGCGGCCGACCAGGTCGTTGGCCTGAATGGCGGTGGTGCCTTCGTAGATCGTCAGGATGCGGGCGTCGCGCAGGTACTGGGCTGCGCCGGTTTCCTCGATGTAGCCCATGCCGCCATGCACCTGCACGCCCAGGCTGGCCATGTCGATGGACATCTCGGTTGAAAAACCCTTGATGACCGGAACCAGGTACTCGTACACCGCCTGGTTGTGCGCCTGGATGGACGCCTCAACCGCGTGGTGCGCGGCGTCGCTGGCGGCTGCGGCCACATAGGCCAGGGCGCGCGCGCCTTCGACATGGGCGCGCATGGTCAGCAGCATGCGCTTGACATCGGGGTGGTGGATGATGGCGACCGGGCCGGCAGAGCCCGCCAGATCGCGGCTCTGGGTGCGGTCATGCGCAAAACGCACGGCTTTTTGGTAGGCGCGGTCGGCAATTGCAATGCCCTGCATGCCGACGTTAAAGCGGGCGGCGTTCATCATGATGAACATGTATTCAAGGCCGCGATTTTCTTCGCCGATCAGGTAGCCGACCGCGCCGCCGTGGTCGCCGAACTGCAGCACGGCGGTCGGGCTGGCCTTGATGCCGAGCTTGTGCTCGATGCTCACGCAATGCACGTCGTTGCGCGCGCCCAGGCTGTCATCGTCATTGACCAGGAACTTGGGAACCACGAACAGCGAGATGCCCTTGACGCCCTCGGGCGCGCCCGGCACACGGGCCAGCACCAGGTGAACGATGTTCCCGGTCATGTCGTGTTCGCCGTAGGTGATGTAGATCTTGGTGCCAAACACCTTGTAGCTGCCGTCTTCCTGGGGTTCGGCACGGCTGCGCACGGCGGCCAGGTCCGAGCCGGCCTGCGGCTCGGTCAGGTTCATGGTGCCGGTCCATTCGCCGCTGATGAGGCGGGCGGCAAACTTGCGCTTGAGCGCGTCGCTGCCGGCCACCAGCAGCGCCTCGATGGCGCCATCGGTCAGCATCGGGCACAGCGCGAACGACATGTTGGCCGCGTGCAGCATTTCGGCGCAGGGCGTGGCGATCAGCTTCGGGAGGCCCTGGCCGCCAAATTCGGCCGGATGGATCACGCCTTGCCAGCCGCCTTCGGCAAACTGGGCAAAAGCCTCCTTGAAGCCGGGCGTGGTGGTGACGACGCCGTCTTTCCAGCTGCTCGGCGTCTGGTCGCCTGTCCAGTTCAGCGGTGCGACGACGCTTTCGCAGAATTTCGCCGACTCTTCGAGCACGGCCTGGGCGGTGTCCAGGTCGTAGTCTTCAAAACCGGGCAGGGCGCTGACCTTGGGCAGGCAGGCGAGTTCCTGCATGGCAAACAGCATGTCTTTCAGGGGGGCTTGGTAGCTCATGGGGGACTTTCTTGAGTGGTTGAAAGGATCAGGCGGTGGCTTGGGCGGCCGCAGCGGCCTTGGCGGCACGCCGGACCGATGAATCGACCTTCACCAGCGCTTCGCCATCAATCACCACGGCACCCTTGACGCTGCAGGTGGTGTGCAACACCACGCGGCCACGGTCGGCGATGACTTCGCGCACCGTGACGGTGGCGTGCACGGTGTCGCCGGGGCGCACCGGTGCCAGAAACTTCAGGTGCTGGTCCATGTAGATGGCGCCGGGGCCGGGCAAGCGGTTGGCGACCGCCGCCGAGATCACGCTGGCCGACAGGAAACCGTGGGCGATGCGGCCCTTGAACGCCGTGGTGGCTGCGTACTCTTCATTGATGTGGATGGCGTTGGTGTCGCCCGACACGCCGGCAAACAGCACGATGTCGGCTTCGGTGATGGTCTTGGAAAAGGTGGCGCTCATGCCCACGTGCAGGTCTTCGATGTCGTAGCCGTTCAGGTCGTTCATGTCGTTGTCTCGTGTTTTAAGTTGAAGCGTTGAAAGATTGAAGGAATGGCCGTGGCCTTACATGCCGCTGTAGTTGGGCCCGCCACCGCCCTCGGGCGTGACCCAGACGATGTTCTGGGTCGGGTCCTTGATGTCGCACGTCTTGCAGTGCACGCAGTTCTGCGCGTTGATCTGCAGCCGGTCGGTGTTGTCCGGGTTTTTCACGTACTCGTACACCCCGGCCGGGCAGTAGC
>NZ_JAAFGZ010000034.1 GCF_010365105.1 Polaromonas sp.
GACCCCATCGTCTAGAGGCCTAGGACACTACCCTTTCACGGTAGGTACCGGGGTTCGAATCCCCGTAGGGTCGCCAAATTTCCTTGCCGCAAGGCGAAGAAAAGAAGCACAAGTTTGTCAGGCACTTGGCTCGCAAGAGTGAACGCCCGGCTACCAGGAGTGGTAGTTCAGTTGGTTAGAATACCGGCCTGTCACGCCGGGGGTCGCGGGTTCGAGTCCCGTCCGCTCCGCCAGTCATTTGAAAAGCCGCTGCAAACCATGGGTTGCAGCGGCTTTTTCATGTGCGATTGGCTTTTACCTTGGCCGGATGCGCGCGCTTTTTGGCAACTGGGCTGGTTTTTGGCGTTGCCGGTGAAGTCGCCACCTGTGTTGCGGCAATAGCGACTTTGCTGGTTGAGGCTTTTTTCAGTTTTTCCGGCGGTTCAGCAAGCACCTGGCCGGCAGCCGTTTTTTTATCAATGGCCGTTTTTGCCGCCAGCGTCGTTTTCCGTGGTGCTGGAGGGGCCGGTTTCATGGCTTTCTTTGCAGCAACCCTGACGGTTGCAGGTTTGACAGGCGGTGCAGCGTCGGTCATTTCGATACCGAACATATCCCCCAGCAGCGCGTCGTCGAGCACCTTACCCGGCGCCATGCGCTTGGTCGAAGGCTTCAGGCCCACTTCTGCTTGCTGGACCAGTTCCTTGGCATCCACCCGGCGCAGGCTGAAAAGCACTTCCGGCTGTTGGTCAAGGCGGGTGCCTATGCCATACAACACGGCGGCGACATGCTTGCACATGGATGCGTAATCCGGGCAACTGCAGTCGAAGGTGATTTCTTTGGGTGAGGGGAAAAGCCCGGTGCCCCGCTTGCAGATGCGCTCCATCACCGCATTCGACAGCTTGCCCTGCAGCAACTCGACCAGCGAATCAATCGAGCCCGAACAATCGGTGCAGATGGTTTTCCACTGCTTTTCAGGAACGGCCGTCACGCTGACAGAGACTTTGTACAGGCTGGAGCCCATCACCTGCGCCCGGACCTCGCCGGGCGTGACCTGCAGGTCAATCACCGAACCGTTGCGCACATAGCTGCTGCCACGCGGCAAACGATTGGCGTAATCGCTGTAGTTCGCGAGGTTGTCGCACCAGGCCTTGCCCCAGAAGGTCTTGGCAAAGGCGCCGCGAAAAGGCGCAATCGGCGTCAAGAGGGCACCGGCTTTTTTCGCCTTGGCGGCGGCTTTTTCGGCTTTCGCGCGCCGCTCGGCGATTGGCATATAAGCTGGCCATCCGTAGTTGTCATCACTCATTTTTTCTCCTCCTTGGCGATCAGTTTTCCTGCGCGGCGTGAATGTCGAGCCTGACCAGATCTAGCAATTCGCGGTCGCTCATCTCGGTCAGCAGCAGTTCGGCGCCGCCTTCCAGCACATCCCGGACCAGTTGCTGCTTGGATTCAATCAGCTGGTCGATGCGGTCTTCCACCGTGCCCCGGCAGATGAATTTATGGACCAGCACGTTGCGCTGCTGGCCGATGCGAAAGGCGCGGTCGGTGGCCTGGTTTTCCACGGCCGGGTTCCACCAGCGGTCAAAGTGAATCACATGCGACGCCGCCGTCAGGTTCAGGCCCGCACCGCCGGCCTTGAGCGACAGCACGAAAAACGGCGTCTGCTCGTCTTCCTGAAAGCGCCTGACCAGTTCGCGGCGCTTGGCCACCGGCGTGCCGCCATGCAGCACCAAACCTTCGCGGCCAAAGATGCTGCCCAGGAAAGCGGCCAGCGGCTCGGTGGTTTCGCGGAACTGGGTGAAGACCAGCACTTTTTCCTGTTTGGCGGCGATCACCTCGGCCAGCTCCTTCAGGCGGGCGAACTTGCCGCTGTCGGGCGCTTTCCAGGCGCCGTCGCCCAGCCATTGCGAAGGATGGTTGCAGATCTGCTTGAAGCGCATCAAAAAGGACAGCACCACACCCTTGCGGCCTATGCCTTCGGCGTCTTCGAGCGCATCGGACAGGTCTCGCACCGACTGCTGGTAGAGCGCTGCCTGTACCGGACTCAGCAGGCACCAGGCCTTGAGTTCGGTCTTGTCGGGCAGGTCGCTGATCACCCGCTTGTCGGTCTTCAGGCGACGCAGGATGTAAGGCTGGACCAGCGCGCGCAAGGGGCCGAAATGCTCGGCTGCGGCCAGCCGCCTGGTGAACCTGGCAAACACCTTGTCCGTGCCCAGCAGGCCGGGATGGGTGAAGTCGAAAATCGACCACAAATCGGACAGGCGGTTTTCGACCGGCGTTCCGGTCAGGGCAATGCGCGACTGCGCCTTGATGTTCTTGACCTGCCGCGTTTGTTTGGCGCCCGGATTCTTGATCGCCTGCGCCTCGTCAATGACGGCCAGCCGCCAGTCAAAATCCTGCAGCACCGGCTGGCGCAGCAACGAGCCGTAGCTGGTGATGACCAGATCAACGTCCTCCAGTCGCGCAGCATCCAGCGCCTTGAAATCGGCAGGTAGCATGGCCGACGGGTGGGCCACCAGCAGGCGCAGGCCCGGAGCGAAGCGCTCGGCCTCGGCCGCCCAGTTGGCCAGCAGCGAGGCCGGCGCGACCAGCAGGCTGGGGCGTTGCGGGCCGGCATTTTCGCGCTTGAGCACCAGCAGCAGCGCCAGCACCTGAATCGTCTTGCCCAGCCCCATGTCGTCGGCCAGGCAAGCCCCGAGACCGAGCCGGGTCAGCAGGTACAGCCAGCGCACCCCGGCTTGCTGGTAGGGCCGCAAGGTGGCCTGGAGTTCCGGCCCGGGATCGACCTGCGCCAGGCCCTCCGGACGCCGCAGCCCGGCCAGGGTGTCGGCCAGCCACGGGCCGGCGGCCAGTTCCGACCAGTCGGCGTCCAGCGGCTGGCCGCTTTCGTCAAGCGAAGCGCCGGCCAGCAGCCGCATGGCCTGGGCAAAGGGCAGGCCGTTTTCGGCGGCTGCTTCAATCGCCTTGAAGCGCGCCAGCAGGCGGCCGATGGCCTTGTGATCGACCTCGACCCAGCGTCCGCGAATGAACTGCAGGCCATCGCCGCGCTGCAGCAGCGCCTCAATTTCAGCATCGTTCAGGTCCTCGCCGTCAAGGCAGACCTGCATGCTGAAGTCCAGCAGCGCATCCTGGCCCAGCAGCGACGGCGGGCGCGTGCCGACACTGGCCTTGACCACCGGGCGCAGCGGTTTGCCCGCTTTCCAGACCTTCGGCGTTCGCACGATGATGCCGGCGGCTTCCAGTTGCGGCAGGTCGGACAGGAATCGAAAGGCGTCCAGCGCGGTCCAGCGCAGCGGATGGTAAATGTCGCCGGCCTCGACCATCTCGCGCAGCCAGCCGCAGTGTTCGGCCGCGCGCTGCACCGGCAGCAGCAGCGACAGCAGTTGTGCCCGGCTCTTGCCGCCCGAAAACTCCGCCAGCGCTTGCGACAGTGGCTGGTGCTGTGCCGAGCCGTGGGCCGACAGGCGCGCGGTGTAGGTGGCCAGGAAGGCGAAGGGCGCTTCAGGGTCCTTGCGGTTTTCCGCCAGGTTGAAATGCACGCGGCCGACCAGGTTCCAGGCCGGGTGGCGCGATTTGAGAAAGGCCTGCAGCGGCAACCCGGCCGCTGCCAGTTCCTGCTTCAGGGCGGCGTCCATCTCGTTCCACAACTCAGCCAGCCCTTCGGCGGTCACATACTCGGCGCCGGTCATGGGCGGCAGGTCGGCGATCAGGGCGTCAAACGCTGCGGCATCGGGCGTGTCAAGCTCGATCCTGGCGTTCTCGGGCACGGCGCACAGGGCGGTCACATAGCGCGTTGCCACGGCGCGCCACCAGGCCCAGGCCGGCGGCAGGGCCTGGCCGACGAGCCTGGTTCCCAGCAGCAGCAGGCCATGCCCGCTGCCCAGCGCAAAAGCGTCATGCAGTTCCTGTCTGACCTGCGGCGCCAGCGGCGGCGCATCGTCCTGGGCCGTAGCCAGCAGGTGGCCACGAGGCGTCAACTGCGGCGCCAGCTTATCCAGGTGATCCAGCTTATCGGGGGCGTTCAGTGCGTCCATTGTTCAATCGGTTGAATGGCCCGTCGAGAAGGCGTGGGATTGGGATGAAAAACCCTTGTTTTCCGGGAATATCCGCCTTTATCCATCAGGGCTGGCCGGATTTTTCGCGCTGGATTTCGACGCGCAGCGCCTGGACTTCCTCGCGCAGCTGCCTGATCTCGTGCATCAGTTCGTGCTCGATCCGCAGTTCTTCGCCTTCCTCGACATCCTTCTCGACGAAGATCGCCGCCAGCGAAGCCGTGGCCAGCGAGAGCACGGCCAGCCCCAGAAGCACCACGATGACGGCGAACATGCGCGACGCATGCGTGCTGGGCACCACATCGCCATAACCCACCGTGGCCGCCGTGGTGAATGCAAGCCACAGGCCTTCGGCCATCGTATGCACACCCGGGTCCAGCATCCAGAAGCCAAAGCCGCCCAGCAGCAGGATCACACCGCACAGGACCAGCGAATAAAACACTCCCTGGCGGGCGATATGGACTTTTCTGGGATGTTTCTTGAACGACATGGGCAGCCTGGGTCTGGCGAATGGGAATATCGATTATTGTCCGCTGCTGCGGGGCTGCACAATGGCGCCATGCGTCACCATCTTTCGGAAACCACCGGCCCGCAGCGACTGATGTACGGCCTGCTTGCGGGCCTGGCAAGTGCTGCGCTGCCGCTGCCGCTGGTCTGGCAGTTTCGCGGACTGCTGGGCTGGAGCATCGGCGTGGCGGTTTACCTGGCGCTGGCATGGTGGCTTTGCGAGCGCTTCGATGCCCAGCAAACCCGCGAGCGGGCGCAGGCGCAGGACGAACCCAGCGTGGTGCTGTTTTTGCTGATGCTGCTGGCCACGATGGCCTGCGTGGCCGCCATCGTGGTCATGATGCAGCAGGGCAAAGCATTCTCTGGGACGACGCGTGCGCTTCATCTCGCGCTGTCGGTGGTGGCGCTGATCGCCTCGTGGCTGTTCATCCAGACGATTTTTGCGTTTCGCTATGCCCATCGTTATTACCAGGAGGAAAAGCTGAAAGAGCCCGATGGACCGGGCCTGCAGTTTCCGGGCGGGCAGGACCCGGACTATTTTGATTTTCTGTACTACGCGCATGTGGTCGGCATGACTTCGCAGGTGTCCGACGTGCAGGTCACCTCGCGCGAGATGCGCCGGCTCACGCTGGTGCACAGTGTGCTGTCGTTCGGCTTCAACATGCTGGTGCTGGCGCTCAGCATCAACGTGGTGGCCGGCGTGTTGCAATAGCTCAGCGCAGCAAGGCGCGCTGGCGTCCTGGCTGGAGCAGGCCGGTGGACAGCGCCGTGCCGCAAACAATGACTGCAGCGCAGCCCACCATCCACGGCGTGACCGATTCGCCCAGAAACAGCACGCCGTAGAACACTGCAAACACAGGAACCACAAACGTCACCGACAGCGCGCGCGCCGGGCCGGCGTTTTCAATCAGCCTGAAAAACAGGATGTAGGCAATGCCGGTGCAGACCACGCCGACCGCCAGCAGCGCCAGCCAGGCCGAAGCACCCGGCATGCGCGCCGGCCACAGCCACAAGGCCGGCAGCAACAAGCCCAGCGTGGCGCCTATCTGGCTGCCGGCAGCCGTCACCAGCGGCGGCAAGCCGGAAAGATAGCGTTTGGTGTAGCTGGCCGAAATACCGTAGCAAACACAGGCCAGCAGGCACGCCAGCACGGCCCAGCCCGGCGCCACGCCCGAAGCGTTGGGCTTGAAGCTGGCCTGGTCCCACGCCAGCAGCGCGACGCCGGCGAAGCCGATGACCAGCCCTGCGATACGCCAGGCGGTTGGTTTGTCCTTGAGCCAGAGCCAGGCAATCAGCGCGCCGAACATCGGCACGGTGGCATTCAGGATCGAGGCCAGTCCGGTGCTGATGGACAGCAGCGCAAACGAAAAGCAGGCAAACGGAATACCCGAATTGAGCAGGCCGATGAAAAAAATCCGCTTCCAGTGTTTCTGCAGCACGGGCAGCAAGCCGCGCAGCCAGACCAGCGGCAGTAAAAACAGCGCCGCTATCGTCACCCGTACGGCGGCGGTCGGCAGCGGTCCAAACTCGACGGCGCCCAGGCGCATGAAGAGAAAGGACGAACCCCAGATGGCCGCCAGCAGCACGAAGTCGGACAGCCAGCTCTTGCCTGCTTTGGCCATGCCGGCCGCGGCGGGTGCTTGCAGGGCAGAAGGCCGGGCACTCAAAGCAGACTCTCCGCCAGTGCGCCTTCAAGCCGGAGCAAGGCGGTCTTGCGGTCCAGCCCGCCGGCGTAGCCGGTCAGCGCGCCACTGCTGCCCGTCACCCGGTGGCAGGGCACGATGATGCTGACCGGGTTTCGCCCGATGGCGCCGCCCACCGCCCGCACGGCTGCCGGCTTGCCGATGCGCCGGCTGATTTCGCCGTAGCTGGTGACTTCGCCCTGGGGAATGTCGAGCAGCGCCTGCCACACCGATTGCTGGAACGCGGTGCCGCAGCCCAGGTCCAGCGGCAGCTCGAACTGGCTGCGCCGGCCGGCGAAATATTCGCCAAGCTGCTCGCTGGCTTGCTGCAGAACCGGATGATTTACGTCTTCGGGCCAGGCTGCCGTGCCCGTCAGTTCAGGCGGCAGGTAGCGCTGGTTTTCGGCAAACCAGAGTCCGGCCAGTCCTCTGTCCGTGGCCGCGATGACGATGGGCCCGAGCGGGCTGGGAACGGTGGTTTGAACGGTGGAGGTGTCGAATTTCATGAGGGTCTCCTGGGGCGTGTCTCTGGTTTGCTTGCGGGCTTGCGGGCGGGGGAAATCGCCAAAATTCATGATGTTTTAAGGGCTTTGCGCAGACTGCACGGGCGCTGGCAGCTATTGGTTTGATAGCGTTTATGGTTTTTCCGGTGACGGCGGCATGGGCGGCGCTGCCACCAGCAAGCCGCTCCAGGCGCGAATGACGGCGTAGCTGCGCCATGGTTTCCAGGCCAGCGAAGCCTTTTCGGCTTCCCGGGCCGGCGCCTTGAGTGCCTGCACGCCCAGCATTTTATGCAGCGCCACATCGCCGGCCGGAAACGCATCGGGCCAGCGCAGCGCGCGCAGGGCGATGTACTGCGCGGTCCAGTCGCCAATGCCGGGCAGTTCCTTCAGCTGGGCAATCGTTGCGTTGACATCGGCGCCGCCGTTCAGTTCCAGCCGCCTGTCGGCCACCCCCCGGGCAATGCCGACGATGGCCGCCTGGCGCTGCCTGACGATGCCCAGCTGGCCCAGCGCATCGCTGCTGGCATCGGCCAGCACGGCGGGCGCGGGAAACAGCCGGGTCAACAGCGGCCACGGCGTTTTAACCGGTTCGCCGAATCGGTCCACCAGGCGCTGCGCCAGTGTTCGCGCCGCCGCCACGGTGACCTGCTGGCCCAGCACCGCCCGCACGGCCAGCTCAAATCCGTCGAGCGCGCCGGGAACGCGCAGCCCGTCGCCACCGGGAAAGCTGGCGTGCAGCACGCTGTTGATGGCCGCCGGGTCGGCGTCCAGGTCAAACAGCCCGCGCACCCGGCGGATCACCAGCGGCAGCACCTCGCGCAGCGAATCACTCACCTGCAAGACCAGCTGGCTGCGCGCCTCGTCAAAACGGGCGAGCAGCCAGCCAGCGTGTGCTTTTCCGCCCGATTCGATGCCAAATGTTCTTCCTACGCATGTTTGATCGGCATCAGTAGCTATGAATTCAATAGCGTTGATGCAGTGCCTTTCGATAAATGCCAGCATGGCCGGCACGTCGTAAGGCGGGCGGTAGCCCAGGCGTACGGTGATGCCTTCAGGCTGCGGCCGGGCTTGCTGCCGCCGCATCTGGCTTGGATTGAGCCGGTAATGCTGCACGAACGCGGCATTGAAACGGCGCACGCTGGCAAAGCCGCTGACCAGCGCCACCTGCGTGACGGGCATGTCGGTATCGGCCAGCAACTGCTTGGCCGTCAGCAGGCGCCGGGTTTGAAGGTACTGCAATGGCGATACGCCAAACTGGGCCTCGAAGATTCGCCGCAGATGGCGGCTGCTGACGCCCAGGCGCGCGGCCAGCTTTTCGATCGACGCGGCTTCATCGGTCCAGCTGTCCGGTGCATCCAGAAGGCGGGCGGCCTGGTGCGCCAGGATGAACGACGCATCCTGGATCGACCAATGCACCGAATGCGGCGCCAGCTCGGGCCGGCAGCGCAGGCAGGGCCGGAAACCCGCGCTTTCGGCCTGCGCTGCATGGCTGAAGAAACGGCAGTTCTTGCGCAGCGGTGTCTTGACATTGCACACCGGCCGGCAGTAGATGCCGGTCGATAGCACGCCGGTGAAGAAGCGGCCGTCAAAACGCGCGTCCTTCGCCTTCAGCGCGAGGTAGCAGTCGTCGTCGGCGAGCCGGGTGTTTTGCGTCGTCATGCGGCGATGATACGGCGCGCACGGGATGGCGACTGGCCGTTTCCGGACCTGTCAACGCGCGGCTTGACGGCCCGGGCGGCCCGTCACCCGCGCCGGTAGAGGCTGCCAAACCGGGCCAGCTGCTCGGCATGCTCCGGCTGCACTTGCGCCCAGCTGAAGCGCCATTCCCAGTGGCTTTCGCCCTGGCCGGGCCGGTTCATCCGGTGTTCGCTGCCCAGGCCCAGCACGTCCTGCAAGGGATGGATCACCGTGTCGGCAACGCTGGCGCTGGCGGCGCGGATCAGTTGCCAGTGGATGTCGTGGCCGTCACCCGTTCCCAGGTAGTCGAGCACCTGTTGGCGCATCGCGGGCGAGGCCTCGGCCCACCAGCCTTGCGTGGTGTTGTTGTCGTGGGTGCCGGTGTACACGACGGTGTTGCTGTCGTAGTTGTGCGGCAGGTAGGCATTGGTGTTGTCGCCGTCCTCATTGAACGCAAACTGCAAAATCCGCATGCCGGGCAGGCTGAATTCATGGCGCAAGGCGTCCACGTCGGGCGTGATTTGCCCCAGGTCTTCGGCAATGATGGGCAACGCGCCCAGCGCCGCTTCAATCGCCTGGAACAGCGCCGCGCCGGGGCCGGGCACCCAGCGGCCCCGGATGGCGGTGGGTTCGCTGGCCGGGATTTCCCAGTAGCCGGCAAACCCCCGGAAATGGTCGATGCGCACGATGTCCACCAGCTCGAAAATGCGCCGCACGCGCTCGATCCACCAGGCGTAGCCTTCGGCCGCATGCGCGCTCCAGCGGTACAGCGGGTTGCCCCAGCGCTGGCCGGTGGCGCTGAAATAGTCGGGCGGCACGCCGGCAATCACCGTGGCCCGGCCGTCGGCATCCAGCTCGAACAGTTCCTGGCGTGCCCAGACCTCGGCGCTCTGGTAGGCGATGAAGATGGGCGCGTCGCCGACGATCTTCACGCCGCGTTCGTTGGCATGGGCGCGCAGCTTTTTCCATTGCCGGTAAAAACACCACTGGCTGAATTTCCAGAAGGCAATGCGTTCGGCCTGCGCGGCGCCGGCCTCTTGCAGGGCTTGCGGCGCGCGCCTGGCCAATGGCGCCGGCCAGTCGCTCCAGTCGCGCCCGCCATGCTGTTCATCCAGCGTCATGAACAGCGCGTAGTCTTCCAGCCAGCCGGCGTGGTGCAGGCAGAAGTCGGCAAAGTCTGCCTGGTCGGCGGCGCTGATGTGGCGTGCAAAGCAGGCGGCAGCTTTTTGCAGCCGCGCCATGCGCCACGGCACGACGGCGCCAAAGTCAACGCGGGCTTCGCTGAAGCGGGCGTCCGGCTGCAGGTCGGCGTCGTCCAGCCAGCCGTGCTGCTGCAATTCGGCCAGGTCGATCAGCAGCAGGTTGCCGGCAAAGGCCGAACTGCTCATGTAGGGCGAGTTGCCGGGGCCGATGCCGCCCAGCGGCAAAATCTGCCAGAGCGTTTGCTTTGCCGTGACCAGCCAGTCCACGAAGTGGAAAGCGGCCGGTCCCAGGTCGCCGCAGCCGTGCGGGCCGGGCAGGGAAGTCGGGTGCAGCAGCACGCCGCTGGCGCGGGGAAAGGTCATGGGGGTGGTCCCTTAAAAAATGCTGGCGGCGTATTCGTCGCGCATCGTGGCCAGCAAGCGGTTTTCAAGCATCAAACAGGCCACTTGCGCACGTCGGGTATGCGCAAGCAGCTATGAATTCAGTAGCAAATTCAATCATCAGTTTGCGGATTTACTGAAGGCCGTGAGGGAAGTCCAGAGGGATTTTTTCTAGCAACGCAGCTCGGTGCCGGCGGCGACCAGCAGCACCAGGCTGTGCGCGGCCAGCGCAAAGGGCGCCTCGCCCTGTCCCTGCCAGCGCGTCAGGCCGCGCGGATGGCTGGTGTCCAGCACCGCCTGCCAGACGCCGGCGGGCAGCAGCACGTCATGGGCTTCAACCTCCGGGTTGACCAGCAGCAGCAGCGGCGCCTTGGCCCGGCCCGGCTGGCCGATCAGGCAGCCGAGCAGCCGCTGGTCCGGATTGCCCCAGTCGTCGCCCTCCAGCGCTTCGCCGCTGGCTTGCCGCCAGTGCAGGTCGTGCAGGCCAAGCGTGTCGCTCAGCCCGCTGTACCAGTGGTTGCCAAACGGCAGCAGCTGGCGGCGCAGTGACAGCACCCAGGCGGTGAAGTCGATCAGGTCGTCGTCGGCTTTTGCCCAGTCGATCCAGGTGATCTCGTTGTCCTGGCAATACGGGTTGTTGTTGCCTTGCTGGCTGTGGCCGAGTTCGTCGCCCGCGCACAGCATCGGCGTACCCTGCGCCAGCAGCGTGGTGGCCAGCAGGGCGCGCTGCATGTGGCCACGCAGTTCGTTGATGTGTTCGTCGTCGGTCGGGCCTTCGGCGCCGCAGTTGTTGCTCAGGTTGTTGCCGTGGCCGTCGCGGTTGTCCTCGCCGTTGGCCTCGTTGTGGCGCTCGTTGTGGCTGACCAGATCCGCCAGGGTAAAGCCGTCGTGCGACACCAGGTAGTTGACCGAAGTGCTGGGCGGCCGCCCGCTGCCCTGGTAAAGATCAGCCGAGCCGCACAGGCGCTTGGCGAAGTCGCCTAGCGAGGTGGCCTGCTCGCCCGTCTGCAGCCAGAAGCTGCGCATGCCGTCGCGGAAATGGTCGTTCCACTCCAGCCAGCCTTTGGCAAAACCGCCCACCTGGTAGCCGCCGGGGCCGATGTCCCACGGCTCGGCAATCATCTTGACCGTTGAGAGCACCGGGTCCTGCGCCACGGCGGTGAAAAATGCGCCATCCCGCTCGAAGCCTTCGCTGCTCCGGCCCAGCACCGGCGCCAGGTCGAAGCGGAAACCATCGACATGCATGCTCTGCACCCAGTAGCGCAGGCTGTCCATCACCAGCTGCAGTACCCGGGGCTGGCGAATGTCCAGCGTGTTGCCGCAGCCGCTGTGGTTCTCGAAGCCGACCGGCGGCTCCGGGCTGAGGCGGTAGTAACTGGCATTGTCCAGGCCGCGAAAGCTGATGCACGGGCCGCCGCCATCGGCCTCAGCCGTGTGGTTGTACACCACGTCCAGAATGACTTCCAGGCCCTCGGCATGCAGCGCCTTGACCATGGCGCGGAATTCGTCGCGCGGATTCACGCCGCCCTGCTGCGACGCCAGCCGGGTGCTGGGCGCAAAGAAGGCCAGCGAGTTGTAGCCCCAGTAATTGCTCAAGCCCATGCCGGCCAGCCGCTCCTCGTCCAGCGCGTAATGCACCGGCAGCAGGCTGACGCTGGTCACGCCCAGGCGCTTGAGGTGCGCCAGCGACGCCGGATCGGCCAGGCCGGCATAACTGCCGCGCAAGGCTTCGGGTACCGCCGGGTTGCGCCTGGAAAAGCCCTTGACGTGGGCCTCGTAGAGCACCGTGTCAGGCAGCAGCACGCCGGGCGACTGGTCGCCTGACCAGTCAAAGCTGTCCTCCTGCACCACCCGTGCTTTCAGCGCCCATGGCGCGTTGTCGCGGCCGTCCATGGCAGGCGGCTGCTCGGGCGGTGTCTCCGGCGGGCTGGGGTGGACATAGGGAAAGTTTTCATCGCGCCATTCGAATATGCCCACCACTTCGCGGGCATAGGGGTCGAGCAGCAGCTTGTTCGGATTGAAATAGTGGCCGTGTTCGGGCTGCCACTCGCCTTGCGCGCGCAGGCCGTAGATCAGGCCCGGCGCGGCATTCGGCAGGTAGCCGTGCCAGATGTCGTCGGTGTGGCCGGGCAGGCATTCGCAGCGCGTTTGCAGCGTGCCGGCCTCATCAAACAGGCACAGCTCGATGGCCGAGGCATGGGCTGAAAAGACGGCAAAGTTCACGCCCTGGCCGTCCCAGTGGGCGCCCAGTGGCCAGGGCTTGCCGGGCAAAAGTTGGTCAATTGTGTTCATGCGGTCCATTCCAGAAAAACTGTGGCCAGCGGCGGTAGTGTCAGCAGGACGGAGTGCGGCTGGCCGTGCCAGGGCAGTGGCTCTGCCGTGGCGGCGCCCAGTGGCGTGCCGAGGTTGCTGCCGCCGTAATGGGCCGAGTCGGTGTTGAGCCGTTCGCGGTATTCGCCGGGCTCGGGCACGCCGATGCGGTAAGCGGTTTGCGCCGTGGGCGTGAAGTTGCAAGCCACCAGCATGAAGCTGCGTGCATCAAGGCCGCGCCGCACGAAGGCCAGCACCGAATGCGCTGCATCCTGATGGTCCATCCATTGAAAACCGGCGGGCACGAAGTCAAGCTGAAACAGCGCCGGCGCGCTTCGGTAGAGCCGGTTCAAATCGCGCACCAGCCGCTGCACGCCCACATGCCGTTCATCGTCCAGCAGATGCCAGTCCAGGCTGCGGTCGTGGTTCCATTCGCGGGCCTGCGCGAATTCGCAGCCCATGAACAGCAGCTTCTTGCCGGGGTGGCCCCACATGAAGCCCAGGTAGGCGCGCAGGTTGGCGTATTGCTGCCACGGGTCGCCCGGCATCTTGCCCAGCAGCGAGCCTTTGCCGTGAACGACCTCGTCGTGCGAGATCGGCAGCACGAAGTTTTCGCTGAAGGCGTAGCTCAGGCCGAAGGTCATCTCGTCCTGATGGTGCTGGCGATGCACCGGGTCGCGCGCGATGTACTGCAGCGTGTCGTGCATCCAGCCCATGTTCCATTTGTACTGAAAACCCAGCCCGCCGGCCGAGGTCGGGCGCGACACATTGGGAAACGAGGTCGATTCCTCGGCCATGGTGACGGCCTGCGGGCGCTCCTGCACGATCACCTCGTTCATGCGCTTCAAAAATTCGATGGTTTCTAGGTTTTCGCGCCCGCCGTGAATGTTCGGAATCCATTCGCCGGGCTGGCGGCTGTAGTCGCGGTAGAGCATGGAGGCCACCGCATCGACGCGCAGGCCATCGACGCCAAAGCGCTCCAGCCAGTACAGCGCATTGCCCACCAGGAAATTGCGCACCTCGGTGCGGCCCAGGTTGTAGATGAGGGTGTTCCAGTCCTTGTGAAAGCCTTCGCGCGGGTCGGCATATTCATACAGCGCCGTGCCGTCGAACTGGGCCAGCCCGTGCGCGTCGCTTGGAAAGTGCGCCGGCACCCAGTCGAGCAGCACGCCGATGCCTGCCTCATGGCAGCGCGCCATGAAGCGCACCAGCCCGTCGGCGTCGCCAAAGCGCGAGGTGGGCGCATACAGGCCAATCGGCTGGTAACCCCAGGAGCCGTCGAACGGATGCTCGCTGATGGGCAGCAGCTCCAGGTGCGTAAAGCCCATGTCCAGCGCGTAAGGGACGAGTTCGTCGGCGAATTCGTCCCAGGTCAGCCAGCGTTCTGCAGCGGTCGCCGGATCAGTGATGCGCCGCCACGAGCCCAGATGCACTTCGTAGATGCTGATGGGCGCATCCAGCGCATTGGCCTGAAGGCGCTCGCTGGACGCCGGCTGGCGCGACGGCATGCCCGCGACGACGCTGGCCGTGGCGGGCCGGAGTTCGGCCTGGCGCGCATACGGGTCGGCGCGCGCCGGCAGCACCTGGCCATCGGCGGCCAGGATTTCAAACTTGTACTTCGCGCCCATCGCCACGCCGGGCAAGAACAGTTCCCAGACGCCGCACTCGCGCCGCAGCCGCATCGGATGGCGCCGGCCGTCCCAGGCATTGAAGTCGCCCACCACGCTGATGCGCGCGGCATGCGGCGCCCACACGGCAAAGCTGGTGCCGTCCACGCCGTCCAGGCTGCGCGCGTTGGCACCCAGGATTTCATAAGGCCGAAGGTGCGTGCCTTCGCCGAGCAGCCAGACATCCATGTCGCCCAGCACCGGCCCGAAGCGGTAGGGGTCTTCGAGCACGGCGGTCTGGTAGTTGTCCCACTGCACCTGCAGGCAGTAAGCGTCGGGCGCCGGCAGCGCCAGCAGGCCTTCAAAAAATCCGTCGGGATGCAGCCGCTCCAGCGTGCCGACCGGATGGCCCGAATCGGCATCGAGCACCTCGACCCGCCGGGCGCCGGGCAAAAAAGCGCGGATCGACACGCCGCCATCGTCCGCATGCGGCCCCAGCACCGAGAACGGGTCGCTGTGGCGGGCGCTGCAAATCAGTTCAATATCTTGCGGGTTCAGCATGGAATGGTCCTCGGGTGCGGGCAAACCGTCATTCGCGCGAAGGCGGGAATGGCGCAGGTAGGGGCGCAGGGGGCGGGTGGCGCATCGGGGAAAGCGCGCTCATTGCGCGGCCGGCTCAATGTTCCAGATCTGGCGGGCGTATTCCCTTATCGTCCGGTCGGACGAAAACACGCCCATTCCCGCCACGTTGGCAATCGCCCGTTCGCACCACTGCGCAGGCTCGCGGTACAGCGCATCAACCCGCAACTGCGTCGCCACATACGACTCGTAATCGGCCAGCAGCAGGTAATGGTCGCCGCCCCACAGCAGCGAATCGACCAGCGCGCGGTAGCGCCCCGGCTCCTGCGGGCTGAACTGGTCGCCGGCAATCGCATCCAGCACATTTTTGAGGTCTGGCAGGCTTTCGTAATGGCGCAGGGGCTGGTAGCCGCTTTGCCGCAGCGCCTGCACTTCGGGCGTTTTCAGGCCAAAGATGAAGATGTTGTCATTGCCCACGTTCTGGCGGATTTCGATGTTGGCGCCGTCGTCGGTGCCAATGGTCAGCGCGCCGTTGAGGGCCAGTTTCATGTTGCCGGTGCCCGAGGCTTCGGTGCCGGCGGTGGAAATCTGCTCGGACAAATCAGCGCCCGGCATGATGACCTCGGCCACCGACACGCCGTAGTTCGGCACGAACACCAGTTTCAGCTTGTTGCCAATGCGCGGGTCGTGGTTGATGACGCTGCCGACATCGTGGATCAGCCGGATGATCGACTTGGCCGTGTGGTAGCTCGACGCCGCCTTGCCGGCGAAAATCACCGTGCGCGGCACCCAGTCGGCTTCAGGATTTGCCAATATGGCCTGGTAGCGCGTCACCACATGCAGCACGTTGAGCAGCTGGCGCTTGTACTCGTGGATGCGCTTGACCTGCACGTCGAACAAGGTGTCGGGGCTGACGACGATGCCGGTCGTCTTTTCGATGTAGGCGGCCAGCCGGGCCTTGTTGGCGCGCTTGATGGCCATGAACCGGCCCTGGAAATCGGCGTCGGCGCGGTAGTCGTCCAGCCGCTTGAGTTGGTCCAGGTCGAGCCGCCACTGCCTGCCCAGCGTGCTGTCCAGCAAGGTTGCAAGCTGCGGGTTGGCCTGCGCCAGCCAGCGCCGCGGCGTCACGCCGTTGGTCATGTTGGTGAAGCGCTCGGGCCACAGGTCGGCAAAGTCGGCAAAGATGGTCTGCACCAGCAAGTCCGAATGCAGCGCCGACACGCCATTGACCTGGTGGCTGCCCACCACCGACAGGTGCGCCATGCGCACGCGTCGCTCGCCGTGCTCGTCGATCAGCGACAGCCGCGCCAAAAACGCGTTGTCGCCAGGACGGTGGCGCGCCGCCATTTCGAGGAATTCCTTGTTGATGCGGAAGATGATTTCTAGGTGGCGCGGCAGCACATGCTGTATCAAGGCGACCGGCCAGGTTTCCAGCGCCTCGGGCATCAGGGTGTGGTTGGTGTACGAGAAGGTCTTGCCGCACAGCGCCCAGGCGTCGGCCCACGCCATGTGGTGCTCGTCGCACAGCAGCCGCATCAGCTCGGCCACGCCGATGGCCGGATGCGTGTCGTTCAGGTGAATGGCGACCTGCTCGGCCAGGTTGCCAAGGGTCGGGTGCTCGTCCAGGTGGCGCTTGACCAGGTCCTGAATCGACGCTGCAACAAAAAAATACTCTTGTTTCAAGCGCAACTCGCGGCCGGCCGGCGTGCTGTCATTCGGGTAGAGCACCCACGAGATGTTCTCGAATTCGTTCTTGGTGCTGGCAGCGCGCACATAGTCGCCGGTGTTGAAGGCGCTCAGGTCGATGTGCGCGGGCGCCACGGCCTTCCACAGCCGCAGCGTGCTGACATGTGTGGTGCCATGGCCGGGCACCACCATGTCGTAGGCTTTGGCGGCCACTTCGCCAGCGTGGCGCCAGACGGGCGTGCCGTTGAGGTGCTCGACCCAGCCGCCAAAGCGCACTGGGTAGCTGATGCCGGCGCGCGGAAACTCCCATGGCGTGCCGTCCTGCAGCCACGGGTCGGGGTATTCGATCTGCTCGCCATTCTGGATGTCCTGCGCGAACATGCCGTATTCATAACGGATGCCGTAGCCGAACGAGGGCAGGCCCAGCGTCGCCATCGAGTCGAGAAAGCATGCCGCCAGCCGGCCCAGGCCGCCGTTGCCCAGGGCTGCATCGGGCTCGCGGTCGGCCACGTCTTCTAGCGTCTGGGCGTGCTGGATCAAGCCCTGCGCGGCGCCGCTGGTCAGGTTGAGCGCGGCCAGTGCATTGGACAGCGTGCGGCCCATCAGGAACTCCATCGACAGGTACACCACCCGCCGCGCTTTTTCTGCCCGCTGGCGCGCCTGGGTTTCGACCCATCGCTGCGACAGCTGCTCGCGCGCCACTTGGGCTACCGCCTGCATCAGGTCGGTGGACGTGGCATCCTGGGAAGCCACGCCGACAGTACACAGCAAATTCGCTTCGATTTGCGCTGCCAGGGCATGTTTGGCGATGGGTGGGATTGAGTTCACGGCGGTATTCTTTCAGGTGCGGCAGACAGGCAGGGTTGACAGCAAGGAGCGGGCCATCTGCCAGTTTTTGCTGATTCTCGCATGTGAAAAAGGCCGCAGGCCCGACCTTGAGGGGAGCGGCGGGAACGCAATCAAGGGTGCCGGCCCACGGCGCAGCAGGCGGTTGGCGTACGGTTTTGTCTTGTCCAAAGCCTGTGTCGGCTCGGTTTGCAGTATTAAGATGGTGACGCCCTTCATCACTCCCATGCCAGGAAACAATGAAACCGAACGAACTAGCCCAAAGCCTTGATTTGCCGAAACGGGCGATTGCCCTGGTGCTGGCCGGCGGCCGTGGCAGCCGCCTGATGAACCTGACCGACAGCCGGGCCAAGCCGGCGGTGTATTTCGGCGGCAAGTTCCGCATCGTCGATTTCGCGCTGTCCAACTGCCTCAATTCAGGCATCCGGCGCATTGGCGTTATCACGCAGTACAAGTCGCACAGCCTGCTGCGCCACCTGCAGCGCGGCTGGGCCTTCCTGAAAACCGAGATGAACGAATTTGTCGATCTGCTGCCCGCCCAGCAGCGCAATGACGACGAGAGCTGGTACCGGGGAACGGCCGATGCGGTACACCAGAACTACGACATCCTGGAGAGCTACGGCGCCGATTACATCGTGGTGCTGGCCGGAGACCATATCTACAAGATGAACTACGCGCTGATGCTGGCCGACCATGTGGCCAAGGGCCGCGACTGCACCGTCGGCTGCATTGCCGTGCCCCGCCTTGAGGCCAGCGCTTTCGGCGTCATGGCGGTGGATGAAAACAGCATGGTGACCGAATTCCTTGAAAAACCCGCCGACCCGCCCGCCATGCCGGGCCGCCCCGACATGGCGCTGGCCAGCATGGGCATCTACATCTTCAACGCCGAATACCTCTACAAGGAGTTGGCGCGCGACATCAATGACCCCGATTCGAGCCACGATTTTGGCAAGGACATCATTCCGCGCGCCGTGAAGAACAGCCAGGTTGCTGCCCATCCGTTCGCGCTGAGCTGCGTGCCGTCCAGCGACGTGGCCGAGCCCTACTGGCGCGACGTGGGCACCATCGACGCCTATTGGGAGGCCAATATCGACCTCACCGCGACCGAACCCGAACTCAACCTGTACGACCAGCACTGGCCGATCTGGACCTACCAGGCGCAGCTGCCACCGGCCAAGTTCGTCCATAACCAAAAAGACCGGCGCGGCATGGCGATTGAATCGACCGTCTCGGGCGGCTGCATCGTGTCGGGCTATGTGTTCCGCTCGGTGCTGTTTTCCAGCGTGCGCGTGCATTCCCATGCCAGGGTCCACTGGTCGGTGCTGTTGCCCGGCGTGCAAGTGGGCTGCGGCGCCAGCCTGAACCGCGTGGTGGTGGACCGGGGCTGCAGCATTCCCGACGGCATGGTGATCGGCGAAGACGCCGAACTCGACAGCCAGCGCTTTCACCGCAGCCCGAACGGCATCACGCTGGTCACCCGGAGCATGCTGGACAAGATTGCCGCATGAAAGTCCTGCATGCCGCTGCCGAGGTGTTTCCGCTTATCAAGACCGGCGGCCTGGCCGATGTGGTCGGCGCGCTTCCTGAGGCCCTGATTGCTGTCGGTGCCGATGTCCGGCTGGTGCTGCCGGGCCTGCCCGACATCCTGAAAGGCGTTGAAGGCCAGCAGATTGTGTGCGAGCTGGGCGCCATTTTCGGCGCCGGCCGCGTCACGCTGCGCCTGGGCCGGCTGGCGCATAACGGCATCGCTGTCTATGTGATTGACGCGCCCTATCTTTACCAGCGGCCGGGTAATCCCTACCTGATGCCGGGTGGCAGCGAGTGGCCCGACAACCTGCAGCGCTTTGGCCTGCTGGGCTGGGTGGCTGCGCACCTTGCCGCTGGCGAGTTTGACCCTGACTGGACGCCCGATGTGCTCCACGCCCACGACTGGCATGCCGCCATGGCTTGCGCCTATGTCGCCTGCCATCCGGCCACCCGCGCAGCCACGGTCTTCACGGTTCACAACCTGGCCTACCAGGGCTTGTTTGACGAGGGCGACTTTCACCTGCTCGGCCTGCCGTCGCGCCTGATGGTGCCGGTCGGGCTCGAATTCCATGGCCAGCTGTCCTTCATGAAGGCCGGCCTGAAATATGCCCGGCGCATCACCACGGTCAGCCCGACCTATGCGCAAGAAATTGCCACCGATGCCTTTGGCTGCGGCCTGGACGGCGTGATTCGCGCCCGTGGAACGGACGTGTCCGGTATTTTGAACGGGGTGGACGGCGACATCTGGAACCCGGCCACCGATCTGCTGACCGCCGCGCCGTATTCGGCCGACCGGCTGGACGGCAAGGCGCTGTGCAAGGCGGCCCTGCAGCAAGAACTCGGCTTGAACGTCGATGCCGGCGCGCCGCTGTTTGCCGTCGTCAGCCGGCTGACGTCGCAAAAGGGGCTGGACCTGCTGCTTGACGCCTTGCCAGCGCTGCTCGATTTTCCGGCGGCGGGCGGCCCCCAGCTGGCCGTCCTGGGAAATGGCGATCCGGCGCTCGAAACCGCCTTTGCCCAGGCGGCGGCCGTGCATCCTGGCCGTGTGGCGGTACGGCTGGTGTATGACGAGGCGCTGGCGCACCGCATGATGGCCGGCGCCGATGCCATTTTGGTGCCGTCGCGTTTCGAGCCTTGCGGCCTGACCCAGCTTTACGCGCTGCGCTATGGCACGGTGCCGGTGGTGCGGCAGGTCGGCGGCCTGGCCGACACGGTGGTTGGCGCCACGCAGGCCACGATGCTGAACGACCAGGCCACCGGTTTCAGCTTCGGCCCGGCCACGCCCGCCGCCCTGGCGCAGGCGCTGCACCAGTCGGTCTCTGCCTACGGCCAGCCTGCGCTCTGGCGTCAAATGATGCTGCGCGGCATGGCGCAGAATTTTTCATGGGAAGCCGCCGCTGCGCAGTACATGTCCTTGTACCAGGACACCAGGGCGGCGTCTGCTAGCCAGGCGCGTGTATAAATAAGGTCCATCACGTCCGTTTGTCCCGCCGCTTGCGGGTTCCTCGCAACAGCAGCTGCTGTATAAAATTGACAGGCATTGTTTTTTTCTTTTTCTGCACTCCGGCCCTGTAGCGCCGCCACCCCTTTAAAAAGAGCCCCACCATGCAAGTAGCCGCTTCGATTTTCAAGGCCTATGACATCCGGGGCGTCGTGCCCGCCACCGTGACCGAGGACGTTGCCGAGGCCATTGGCAAGGCCTTTGGCACCCTTGCGCTGGCGCAGGGCGAGACGGCGGTGGCGGTCGGGCGCGACGGCCGGCTCAGCGGTCCGTCGTTCAGCGCTGCTTTGATGCGCGGCCTGGCAGCTGCCGGCATCGAGGTGATCGATGTCGGCATGGTCACCACGCCGATGCTGTACTTTGCCGCCAACACGCTGTGCAACTCCGGCATCCAGGTCACCGGCAGCCACAACCCCAAGGACTACAACGGCTTCAAGATGGTCATGGCCGGGCGCGCCATTTACGGCGACGACATCCAGGCGATCCGCGCCATGATGGAAGGCGAGACCTGGGCGCTAAAGGACGGCGGCTCGGTGCGCACCGAAGACGTGACGGCCGCTTACCAGGCGCGCATCGTGTCGGACATCAAGCTGGCCCGGCCGATGAAGATCGTGGTTGATTGCGGCAACGGCATTGCCGGCGCCACGGCCCCGGCTGTTTTCCGGGCTATTGGCTGCGAAGTGACCGAGCTGTTCAGCGAGGTCGATGGCAACTTTCCGAATCACCATCCCGACCCGAGCAAGCCCGAGAATCTGCAGGACCTGATCAAGGCGCTGCAGGCTGGCGACGCCGAACTCGGCCTGGCTTTCGACGGCGACGGCGACCGCCTGGGCATCGTCACCAAGGAAGGCCAGAACATCTACCCCGACCGCCAGATGATGCTGTTTGCCAGAGACGTATTGAGCCGCGTGCCGGGCGGCACCATCGTCTATGACGTGAAATGCTCGCAGCGCCTGGCGCCCGAGATTGAAGCGGCCGGTGGCGTGCCGCTGATGTACAAGACCGGCCATTCGCTGATCAAGGCCAAGATGAAGGAAGTCAATTCGCCGCTGGGTGGCGAAATGAGCGGCCACATCTTCTTCAAGGAACGCTGGTACGGTTTTGACGACGGCACCTACGCCGGCTGCCGCTTGCTGGAAATCGTCAGCAAGGCACCTGACGCCGGCGTGCTGCTCAACAGCCTGCCGACCAGCTTCAGCACGCCCGAGATCAACGTGCCCTGCGCCGAAGGCGAGCAGCACACGGCCGTGGCCGCGCTCATCAAGGCCGCGCATTTCGACGCGCCCGCCAAGATTTCGACCATCGACGGCGTGCGCGTGGACTGGCCGGACGGCTTTGGCCTGATCCGCGCGTCCAACACCACGCCGGTGCTGGTGCTGCGCTTCGAGGGCCAGACGCAGGCGGCGCTGGACCGCATCCAGGCCGACATGCTGGTGCTGCTGCGCAGCGTCAAGCCCGATGCGGTGTTTGCCGCGCCGGCGCATTGAATATAGAAGTGCATAGCGCAATACAGTCAGCAGGGAGCGTGGAGGGACCTTCTCCAGTCCAGTCAGGGCCGTGGAACCGGCTTTGCCGGGCCACAGGCAGAGCAGCCCCCTCGGAGGGCAGCGAACCACGCGAAGCGGGGAGCGCGGGGGTTCGAATCCTCCTCGTCAAGCTGTCGTCCCTCGGCGACGTCGTGCATGCCCTGCCGGTGGTGCAGGACATTCTCGCGGCCCTGCCGGATGCGCGCATCGACTGGGTGGTTGAAAAATCGTTTGCGTCCGTGCTGGCGTTGCATCCCGGGCTGCATCGCATCATTCCGTGCGAAATCCGGCGCTGGCGCAAGTCGCCGCTGTCGAAGATGACGCGCCAGCAGTGGAGCGCATTCAAGGCCGACCTGCGGCAGACCGAGTACGACGCCATCATCGACCTGCAGGGCCTGACCAAATCCGCCGTGGTGGCGTGGCTGGCACGGCTGGCACCCGGCGGCAAGCGTTACGCACTGGGCAACCAGACCGACGGTTCCGGCTACGAAGCTCCCACGCGCTGGGTGGCCGACGTGGCGATTCGCATCAAGCCGCACATCCACGCCGTGCAGCGCTCGCGCGAACTGGCGGCCCGGGCACTGGGCTATTGCCTTGCACCCAGCCCGGATTACGGGTTGAAAAGGCATCCTGCGCAAGCAGGACGGACCCTTTCAGCTCCTGAAAGAATAGCAAACAGGGTGGCTTTCGTGCATGGCACATCGCGCGCCGACAAGGAATGGCCGCTGGGACACTGGACGGCCCTGGGCCACCGCCTGAATGCTGCCGGCTACCAGATTGCGCTGCCCCACGGCAATGAAAAAGAAAAGCTCAAGAGCCAGGCGATTGCCAGGGCGCTCAATGAAAGCGCGCCCGGCCATGCCGTCGTCCTGCCGCTGCTGGCGCTCGATGCGCTGACGAACGAGCTGGCCCAGTGCGCCGGCGTCATCGGCGTGGACAGCGGCGTCAGCCACATCGCCGTGGCGCTGGACCTGCCGCATGTGCAGGTCTACAACTTCGACACCGCCTGGCGTACCGGACCCGACGCGGCCAGCGGTCGGCAGGTCAGTGTGTATGCCGCGCCCGAGCCCGGCGTGGACCAGGTCTGGCAAGCCTGGCTGGGTTGCCTGGAAACCTTGAAGGGGGCGCGGGACCAGCCATCCGAGGTGCTGGAATGGTCGGCGTGCGGGGCTGACGGCGCATGAGCGGCTGGGCAGGCGCGCTGTATTCGGTGCTCATGACGCTCGGCCAGCCGCTGCTGCGGCGCAAGCTGGCGCGGCGCGGGCGTGTGGAACCGGGCTACCTGGAAGCGGTTGAGGAGCGCTTTGGCCACTACCGCCAGCCGCCTGAAACAGCCTCCGAACTGGTTTGGGTGCATGCCGTGTCGCTGGGCGAAACCCGCACCGCTGCCGTGCTGCTCAGGTCGCTGCGCGCGCAGCATCCGGCGCTGCGCCTGCTGCTCACGCATGGCACCGCCACCGGCCGCGAAGAGGGCCGGGCGCTGCTCAAGTCCATCGGCCGGCCCGGCGACGTGCAGGTCTGGCAGCCGTGGGACAGCCCGGCGGCGGTGGTGCGTTTTTTCAGCCACTTCAGGCCGCGCCTGGGCCTGCTGATGGAAACCGAAATCTGGCCCAACACCGTGGCCGAATCCAAAAGGCGCGGCATGCCGCTGGTGCTGGTCAACGGCCGCCTGTCGGCCAAATCGCTGAAGCAGGCGCTGCGTCTGTCGGCCTTGTCGCTGCCAGCCTATGGTGCGCTGTCGGCGGTTTACGCGCAAACCGAAGAAGACGCCCAGCGCTTTCGCCTGCTGGGCGCGCCGGTCGCTGGCGTGTTCGGCAACCTGAAGTTCGACGCCACGCCGGACGCCGCCCAGCTGGCCAGAGGCCGGAAGTGGCGCGAAACGCTGGCGCAGCCGGTGCTGATGTTCGCCAGCTCGCGGGAAGGCGAAGAAGACGAATTTCTCAAGCAAATAAGTGCCTTTTCGCAGGCGGGACGAGCGCAGGCAGCTATGAATTCAGTAGCTTATCAATCAAGCAAGGCGTTCAAGGCGCTGATCGTGCCGCGCCATCCGCAGCGCTTTGACGAAGTGGCCGCGCTGGCCGCGCAACACGGCTTGACCGTGTCGCGCCGTTCGCAGTGGGCGGGCAGCCCCGCCGACAGCGTGGATGCTACGGCTGCCAGCGCCGGGCTGCCCCAAGCAAGGCCAGCCCCTTCGGCCGCCAGCGCAGCACATGCAGTGGCAAGCGTGGGGGCCATGACAGCCGATGTCTGGCTTGGCGATTCGCTGGGTGAGATGGCGCTGTACTACGGTTTGGGCGATGTGGCCTTGCTGGGCGGCAGCTTTGCCCCGTTGGGTGGCCAGAACCTGATCGAAGCCGCCGCCTGCGGCTGCCCGGTGGTGATGGGGCCGCACACCTTCAATTTTCTGGAGGCGGCCGCGCTGGCCGAGGCCGAGGGTGCAGCGCTGCGCGTGGCCGGCATGGCTGAAGCGGTGCAGGCCGGGTTGGCGCTGGCTGGGGATTCGGCGGCGCTGGGCAAAGCCGTGGCCGCCGGGCTGGCATTCGCGGCACGCAACCGGGGGGCTACGGACCGGACGGTGGTGGCGTTGCAGCATTTTTTGCAGCCGGTTTGACCGGCACAGGCGGCAGCATTTCCTGCTTCAGCGCGCGCGTCACGCGCACCACGGTGCCATCCTCCGGCACCGGCTCGACCTGGAAACCGAGCTTTCGCGCCAGCGCGAGCATCGGCATGTTTTGGGCCATCACGCTGCCTTCCATCACTGTGTAGCCATCGTGCGGCGCGCGGTGCACCAGGCTGGCCAGCAAGTCGGTGGCGAGTCCACTGCCGCGCCAGTCTTCGGCCACGGTGATTGCGAACTCGCAGGTGCTGGTATTGTTCTCGCCTGCCCGCACGTATTGCGCGCCGCCCACGATGTCGATACCGTCGGCCGCCGGGATCGTGGCCAGCAACATGAAATCGCGACCGGGTTGCGGATGCACACCGCGTTCGAGCGCCGCAGGATTGAGTTGCTTCTTGTGCTGCATGAAACGCTTGTAGCGTGAATCGGCTGACAGGCGTTCAAAGGCCTGGACGATCTCCGCCGCATCACTCGACACCGCCGCGCGCAGCAACACTTCGCGGCCATCGCGCAAGCGCAGGCTGCGCGGGTGATAAGAAGTGCTTGGCGTCATCATGCCGCCGCAACAGGTACAGCCGCACTGTCGTCACGCAGCGCGCGGCGCAGGATCTTGCCGATATGGGTCTTGGGCAGTGGCTCCGTGCGGAACTCGACGATGCGCGGCATCTTGTAGCCGGTCAGATGCAGCCTGCAGTGCGCAAGCAGCGCGGCCTCGGTCAGCGCCGGGTCCTGGCGCACCACCACCACCTTGACGGCTTCGCCTGATCGCTCATCGTGCACGCCAATTGCTGCGGCCTCCAGCACGCCGGGGTGCATCGTCAGCACGTCTTCGATCTCATTGGGAAACACCTTGAACCCGGACACCACGATCATGTCTTTCTTGCGGTCGGTGATGCGGATGCTGCCGCGTGCATCCATCATGCCCATGTCGCCGGTGCGCAGCCAGCCGTCGGCCGTAAACACCCTGGCAGTTTCGTCGGGCCGTTGCCAGTAGCCGCTCATCACCTGCGGGCCGCGCAGGCAGATCTCGCCGACCTGGCCCAGCGCGACCGGCCCGCCTTCATCGTCAAGAATGGCTGCCTCGGTACTCGGGACTGGTACGCCGATCTGGCCGCTCCACTCCTGGATGGTGACCGGGTTGGCGATGGCCACCGGGGCGGTTTCAGTCAGGCCGTAGCCTTCCACCAGCGGAACGCCCGCGCGCTCCTTCCAGCGATGGGCCACCACGTTCTGCACGGCCATGCCCCCGGCCACCACGAGCTTGAGCTGGCGCAGTTCAACATTGGCAAAGCCCGGCGCGTCAAGCAGCGCGCGGAACAGCGTGTTCACGCCGATGATCGCGGTGAAACGCGACTCCCTGAGCACCTTGAGGAAAGCCGGCATGTCGCGCGGATTGGCGACCAGAACCGTTTGCGCGCCAATACTGAAGAAGGCCAGCGCGCCCGTCAGTGCAAACACGTGGTACAGCGGCAGCGGAATGACCAAAATCTCTTTGCCATCGCTCAGGTTGGGCGACATCCAGGCGGCCACCTGCAACACGTTGGCCACCATGTTGCCGTGGCTCAGCATCACTCCCTTGGCCACGCCCGTGGTGCCGCCGGTGTATTGCAGGAAGGCGAGATCGTCGTGCGTCAGCAGCAACTCGTCCGGTAGCAGTGCACGGCCGTCTGCCAGCGCGCGCCTGAAGTCCACGGCACCGGCCAGCTGCCAGTGCGGCACCAGCTTTTTCACATGCTTGACCACGGCGTTCGTCAGCAGCCGCCTGAGCGGTGGCAGCAGGTCGCCCACCTGCGTCGTGACCACCGTGCGCAGCGGCGTGGCGGCTATCACCTGCTCCAGCGTGTGCGCGAAGTTCTCCAGCACCACGATGGCCGTGGCGCCAGAGTCGATCAGCTGGTGCTTGAGTTCGCGCGGCGTGTAGAGCGGGTTGACGTTGACCACCACCATGCCGGCGCGCAGCACGCCGAACAGCACCACCGGGTACTGCAGCAGGTTCGGCATCATCAGCGCGACGCGATCGCCGCGCTTGAGCCCGGCCACCTTCTGCAGCCAGGCGGAAAAGGCGCAGCTGGCGTCGTCAAGCTGGCGAAAAGTCATCGCCGTGCCCATCGACTGGTAGGCCGGCAAGTCGGCAAAGCGCACACAGCTGGCCGCAAGAACGTCCTTGAGCGACGCGAACTGGTGGATATCGATCTCGGCCGGAACGCCGGCCGGGTACTGAGCTAGCCAGGGCTTGTCCATGAATTCCCCTTTGCTGAGATGTTTCAATAGTTCCGTGGTTCAGGCGTGGACGCTGGGCGGCGACGCACCCCTGTCATCAAATATGCCGCAGGAGCGACGGCCGGGATTGCGCAATGTCAAGGCCAGATGAATGCGTACAGTCTCGAAGGATATCCTTCACCAGCGCGCAGGGGAGGGCGATGGCGAAAACGAATTTTCGGTGATTCCATTTTTAAATCCTTCGGATATGTCGTTGCTTTGCCTTGCCGTGCTGCAGCACTGTCTGCGGCTTCGCGCCTGATCATCGAAATGTTTTAGAAATGGAATCAAAGCCTTTTGGTCGCAGGCAAAGGCTTCGGGAAAGGCCACTTCAAAATGAAAAAAGCGGTAACCCTGGGCACAGGCTTCAATCTGCTCGAGCGTGGCGCTTTTGCTTCGGCCATCAGCGCACGACGGGTACAGATGAAGCTGAGCGTGCCCGACAGAAAATTGAGCTTGGGCGCAATCAAGCCTTTCCACAGCGCTTTGGACTGCTCGACCTCTGCCGCCGGGATGCCGGGCATGGCGTCGAGCTCGTGCATCACGGCGCGCAGTTCGTCAACCATGGCGCTCAGGTTATCCACGAAAAAATCAGCAGGAAAGGCGCCGGGCGCACGGGTCCGGCTTTTGCGGGTCGGAACGGGGCGGGTGTCTGGCTACCGGGCCAGCAAGTTATTCACCTGCTGCAGGTCATCAGGCGTCAGCGTGCCGCTGGCCTGGCGCAGCCTTAGCCCGCCTAGCAGCACGTTGTAGCGCGCCTGCGCCAGGTCGCGTTTGGTCTGGAACAGCTGGCTCTGGGCATTCAGCACGTCGATGTTGATGCGCACGCCGACCTGGTAGCCTAGCTTGTTGGCGTCCAGCGCGCTCTGGCTGGACAGCTCGGCCGCTTCCAGTGCGCGGACCTGGCCCTGGCCCGATTGCACGCCGAAATAGGCGGTGCGCACGTTCTGCGACACGCTGCGGCGCGTGCCTTCCAGGTCGCTCAGCGCCCGGTCGCGCAGCGCCAGCGTTTCGCGGATGCGGTTTTGCGTCGAGAAACCGGCGAACAGCGGCACATTGAGCAGCAGGCCGACGCTGCCGGTGTTGGCGCGCGAGGAAATGCCGGCTTGCGCGGTATTCGTCGGGTTTTTGGTGACGTTGTAGCTGGCGGTGGCGTCCAGCGTGGGTTTGTGGCCGGCTTCGGCTTTTTTGACTTCCAGATCAGCAATCTCGGCATTGCTTCTGGCCTGGCGAATCGCCGGGCTGACCGCTTCGGACTGGCTGACCCAAGTGCTGACTTCAGCCGGCACCACGTCGGGAAGGTTCACCGGAACGGCCAGGGGACGGGGCTGTGATTCGGTGATGCCGACCAGCTGGTCGAGTGCGATCTTGCGCACGCGCAGGTCGTTTTCGGCGGCGATTTCCTGGGCGCTTACCAGGTCAAAGCGCGCCTGGGCTTCGCGGCTGTCGGTGATGGTCGAGGTGCCGACCTCGAAATTGCGCTTGGCAAAGGCCAGTTGCTCGTTGACGGCTTCCTTTTGCGCGCGCACAAAGGCCAGTGTGTCTTGCGCTGCCAGCACGTCAAAGTAGGCCTGGCTGGTGCGCACGATCAGGTCCTGCGAAGCGGCTTCCACTTGGGCGCGGGCCAGATCGACCTGCCGGAAACCCTGCTCGTAGTTGGCCCAGTTGCCCGGACGGTACAAGGGCTGGCTGGCGCTCAGCGTGGCGTTCTGGGTGTTGAAGCTGGTGCCGCCGCCCGCCGGGGACGTGGTGCTGTCCACGTTGACGCGCGAGGCGCCCGCCGACAGGCCGGCGGTTGGCAAAATGCCGGCCCTGGCCTGGTCGGCACGCGCCAGGTTGGCGTCGTATTGCAGCTTGGCCGACTGGTAGGTGGCGTCAAAGGCGCGCGCTGATTCATACAACTCGACCAGGCTCTGCGCCTGCGCCAGGGGCGCCAGGCTTGCCAGCGCAAATGCGACCGAAACGGGCAGCATTGACAGGCGGTGTGCCGACAGTTGGGGTAGCAGGGTCATAGAGGTCTTGCAGAGGTTGAATGAATCAAAAAAAACGGACCCTGTGGCCAGCGCACGGAAGGAAGTCCGGCCGCTGCCGGCCAACAAGCCGCCTAATAGCGGGGAACCGACGGATCGACCTGCTGCGTCCAGGCGTCAATGCCGCCCTGCAGGTTGACGACTTCGGCAAATCCCCCTTGCGCCAGGTAGTTGGCCACCTGCAGGCTGCGCATGCCATGGTGGCACAGGCAGGCGATGGGATGGGTGGTGCCGAGCGTGTCCTTCAGTTCAGCCAGGCGGCTTGGTACCTCGCGCATGGGCAGGGCCAGCAGGCTGAAGCCGTCTTCCCGGACCGAAGCGGTTTGCATCTCCCAGGGTTCGCGCACATCCAGCACCACAGGAAGGACGGTGGGTGCCAGACCGGCTGCGGCACGGTCGCGCCAGGCGGCAAAGTCGGAGGGTTGGAGTTGAGAAATCATTCGGCTGGCCTTGCGGAGGATTTGGACGGTCAGAAAGTGAAGGTCGATGGCTCGGGGAAATTGAGCAGCCGGGGCGCAACCGTGTCCCAGGCCTGCGAGGTGCGAAACGACTCCTTGGTGACGCGGGTGATGAGCGTGGCGCGCATCATCGGCTCGTAGCCGACGATGGCGCTCAGGCGGCCGCCGACCTTGAGCAGGTCAAGCAGCGCCGGCGGCACTTCAGCCACCGAGCCGCTGAGCACGATCACGTCGAACGGGCCGCGCAGGGGGCCGTTGTCGGACACTGCTTCGGCCAGGTTGGCTGCGCCGTCGGCCAGGCGCACTTCGGCGTTGTAGATGCCGGCCTTTTGCAGGTTCCGGCGTGCGGTTTCGACCAGCGCAGGCTCGATTTCCAGCGTGATGACCTGTTGGGCGCGGTGCGCGAGCAGGGCGGTCATGTAGCCCGAGCCGGTGCCGATTTCCAGCACCTTTTCATGTTTTTGCACGGACAGGTCCTGCAGGATGCGGGCTTCCACCTTGGGTTCGAGCATGCACTGGCCGGGGTTGTGCTGCGGTGGCAGCGGGATTTGCATATCGACAAAGGCCAGCGCCCTGCAGGCCGGCGGGACGAAATCCTCGCGCCGGACCAGTGCGAGCAGGGAAAGGACCTGGCTGTCCAGCACTTCCCAGGGGCGGATTTGCTGCTCGATCATGTTGAAGCGGGCTTGTTCGTAGTTCATGGCAGTTGGCGGGTGAGGCGGTGGTATTGAAAAGAGGAGGACATGCAGCGCAGCCGCTGATTTTAGACGGCGTGGGCTGCGCCAGCCTGACGCTGATTGTGCGCCGGGGCTTGCGCTGCCGGCGACGGTTTGCGCCGGAACCTGCGCGGGAGCCCTTGCGCCAAATCGTTCCAGTGGCCGTGACGGACAGCACTTTTGTGCACCGCCAGACCCTGCAGCCCGCCGGGAACGCAGGCATTGGTGAACGAAAGGGCCCGCGCCCACGGCATCGAGCGCTCCATGGTTCAGGCCTCCGGGTCGCCGGGCGCGGCGCGCATGCCGTCCAGCAGTATGCCCAGCTGCGATGCGATGTATTTTTGGGGGTCGAGCGGGCAATCGATGGGCATGCACACGCCCATCGAATGCTGTGACAGGATCATGAAGACCATGGGCGCGACCACGCTGTACACCGCATAGTCCAGGTCCATGCTGCGGAATTCGCCGCGCTCGATGCCACGCTGCAGGATGCGGCGGATCAATGAATGGCCGGGCTGGACGACTTCATGCTGATAAAAAGCGGCAATGTCCGGGAAGTTGGCGGCCTCGCTCATCATCAGCTTGGTCAGGCCCGACGCCTTGGTCGCGCCGACACGGTCCCACCAGCTGTTCATGCAGTAGGCCAGCATGTCGCTGCTGCTGCCCCTGAACACTTCAAAGTCGCTGTTCCACTCGACCAGACGACCGGCAATGCTTTCGCGCACCACCGCCTTGAACAACTCGTCCTTGCTGGGAAAGTAAAGGAACAGCGTGCCCTTGGACACGCCGGCACGCGCCGCGACTTCTTCCACGCGGGTGGCGGCAAAGCCTTTTTCAACAAAAAGGTCGAGCGCGGCGTCGAGCAGTTCGCCGGGCCGGGCTTGCTTGCGGCGCTCGCGTTTGGCGCCCTGGATGGGTAAGGTGTCGGCTGGCAAAGGGATGGGTTTCTATATTACTGACTGACTGGTTAGTAATATAGCTTTTTGACTTTGTCCCGTCAACCGCAAGGCCCGCCATGCGGCAAGAGTGAACTGCCCACCAAAAAAAATTTCATGGAGCAAAGAGGCCAGCGGCGCCTTCGCCTGGTAAGTTGTCGTTTTAAGCTCATCAACACTTTTTTCAGAATGAAATTCGCCTCTTGCGCAAGACTGGCATGCCTGGTTAGCTATTGATAATATAGCAACAAATAGCCATCCGTTTTGCGCGCCGCGACAGACGGGCAGGGTGGTTTCGCGATGTGTACTCGCTTATCGGTCGAACGCCGGGCGCTTCGGGTTGAAGGCCCAGTTGGGAATCAGGCTCTGCATGGCAACCGCGTCGTCACGCGAACCCAGGCCGTGCTGCTTGTACAGCTGATGGGCTTTCTCGACCTCGGCCATGTCCAGCTCGACGCCCAGGCCGGGCTTTTGGGGCACCGCCACCAGGCCGCCGACGATCTGCAGCGGCTCTTTGGTCAGGCCCTGACCGTCCTGCCAGATCCAGTGCGTGTCGATGGCCGTCACGCGGCCCGGCGCGGCCGCCGCCACATGGGTGAACATGGCCAGCGACACGTCGAAGTGGTTGTTCGAATGCGATCCCCAGGTCAGCCCCCAGTCGCGGCAGGTCTGCGCCACGCGCACCGAGCCGGCCATGGTCCAGAAGTGCGGGTCGGCCAGCGGAATGTCCACCGACTGCAGCGACAGCGCATGCGTCAGCTGGCGCCAGTCGGTGGCGATCATGTTGGTCGCCGTGGGCAGGCCGGTGGCGCGGCGGAATTCGGCCATCACCTCGCGGCCCGAAAAACCGTCTTCGGCGCCGCACGGGTCCTCGGCATAGGCCACCACGTTTTTCATGTCGCGCATCAGGCGAATGGCGTCTTTCAGCAGCCAGCCGCCGTTCGGGTCCAGCGTGACCCGCGCTTGTGGAAAGCGCTCGTGCAGCGCCGTCACGGCGTCGATTTCTTCCTCGCCGCGCAGCACGCCGCCCTTGAGCTTGAAGTCGTTGAAGCCGTAGCGCGCATGGGCGGCTTCGGCCTGGCGCACGATGGCCTCGGGCGTCAAGGCGGTTTCGTGGCGCACGCGCGACCAGTCATTGTCGGCATTGGGCTCGCTGTGGTAAGCCAGACCGGTCCGGGTGCGGTCGCCGACAAAAAACAGGTAGCCGAGCATCTCGACGGCTTCGCGCTGCTGGCCTTCGCCCAGCAAGGCCGCCACCGGCACGCCCAGGTGCTGGCCGAGCAGGTCAAGCAGCGCCGACTCGACGGCCGTCACGGCGTGGATGGTGGTGCGCAAATCAAAGGTCTGCAGCCCGCGCCCGCCGCTGTCGCGGTCGGCAAACTGCTGGTGCATTTGCTGCAGCAGGCTTAAGTAGCTGCCAATCGGCTGGCCAACGACCAGCGCCTTGGCGTCTTCCAGCGTCTGGCGAATCTTTTCGCCGCCCGGCACTTCGCCGACGCCGGTGCGCCCGGCGTTGTCGGTCAGGATCAGGAGGTTGCGCGTGAAGAAAGGGCCGTGCGCGCCGCTCAGGTTGAGCAGCATCGAGTCGCGGCCTGCGACAGGGATCACCTGCAGGTTGGTGATCAGCGGTGTGGAGTGGGTGGACATGAGCGTTTATTGAAAAGGGTGGGAAAAGGCATCCGCATTGCAATTGCAGCCAGCAAAAAGTTTTATTAAGCATCGATGTTATCGATAACATTGGCGTGCAGGATAGCATTTTGAAAAACAGGAGAGGATGGGGTAAACCCTGGGCTGGAGTGGCTTGAGCAGCTGAAATGGCAGAACTCAGGCGCTGGCGCGCTCGATGATCTCGAAGCCGATGTCAACAATCGGCTCGCTGACGCTTCGGCCTTCGGCACGGTCCACGATGTACTGCGCGGCGGTGCGGCCCATGCGCGTGCCGTCGATGCGCACGGTGGTCAGCGCCGGCTCCAGGCTGGCGGCCAGTTCCAGGTCGCCAAAGCCCATCACGCCCAACTGCCCCGGCACGGTCAGCCCTTGGGTTTGCGCCTCGATCAGCACGCCCAGGGCCAGCATGTCGGAGCTGCAGAACACCGCGTCGGTAAGCGGGTACGCGTCCAGAATGGCCACCAGCCCGGCGCGGCCCGAGCCCAGGGTGGTGGGCGCTGGCACGAAGTGCGTGGGCGCCTCGTTCAGGCCCAGTGTGCGGCCCATGCCCTGAAAGCCTTCAATGCGGCGGCGTGCCCGGTCGTCGCCAGCGCTGATGAACGCCGGATGCCGGTAACCCCGGCTGTACAGGAAATGGCACACCGACTGGCCGATGCGCTCATGCGAAAAGCCGACCAGCATGTCGATCGGCGTGGGCGTCAGGTCCCAGGTTTCCACCACCGGAATGCCCGACGCTAGGAGCTGGCGCCGGCCTTCAGGCGAATGCATGATGCCGGTCAGCACGATGCCATCGGGGCGGCGGCGGATGATGGCGTCGAGCAATGCGTCTTCCCGCGAGGCGTCGTAGCCGCTCTGGCCGATCATGAGCTGGTAGCCCTGCGCGTCAAGGGCCTCGTTCAGTGCGCGGATGGTTTCCTGAAACACCGGCCCGATCAGTGTCGGCAGCACGGTCGCCACCAGCCGGGCCTTCGAGGACCGCAGGCCGCGCGCCATGCCGTTGGGCACGTAGCCGGTGCGGGTCACGACCTCGCGCACCCGGGCCAGCACGTCGGGGGAAACTTTTTCGGGATGGTTGAGCGTGCGCGAAACGGTCATGGCCGACACGCCGGCCAGCCGGGCAACGTCGTGGACGGTGAAGCCCTGTGACTTTTTCATGGAGGAGGGGAGTAGGGAGCAAGCACCGGAATGGCCATCGTTGATGATACCGGCGGCTTCTGCGCAATACCTCCCGCTGGAATCACAGGGGCGTGAACTGCCCGACCGCCAGGCCCAGGCATTCGCGCAACACCTGGCGCGATGCCAGCAGCCCCTGCGCGGAAGGCAGCCATTGCAGCAGCGGGCTTTCGACGGGCAGCGTGAAGCCCATCGGCGCGGGCGTCACCGTGAAGCCGGCGCGCTCAAAAGCTGCCACCGAGCGCGGCATGTGCCAGGCATCGGTGACCAGCGCAATGCGCTGCACGCCTTCGCGCATCAGCACAGGCGCAAGCAGGCGCGCATTGCCATCGGTGTCACGCGACACGGCTTCGCTCCAGCGCAATGCAAAGCCAAACTCCTGCTGCGCCACGCGCGCGGCCACGTCGGCCTCTGACGCCGGCTGCATGCCGTCGGCGGCCCAGCCGATGCCGCCGCTGAAGGCCAGCGGCAGGCCAGATTGGCGCGCCAGCCAGATGCCGTAGCGCAGCCGGGCGGCGGTGACAGGGGACGGCTGGGGCGCGCCGCCGTATTCGGGTGCGCCAGGCAGCACGCCACCGCCGAGGATGACGACAGCCTGAACCTGATTTGCCTTGAGTTGCGCAGTGGTCACCGCCTCAAACTGCGGCAGCGCATGGCGCGCCAGCCACACCGCCGTGCCGTGGCAGCTGAGCAGCCAGAGCGCCGCGAGCGACAGCGCGATGAGCGCCAGGCCGCCGCGTTTTCGGCGCCAGTCCAGCAGCACGCCGAACAGCGCCAGCAGCAGCGGCGCCATCGGCGGCATGGCCAGACTGGTCAGCAGCGGCTTGAATACACCCAGTTCCATCAATAGCTATAAAATTAATAGCTACTCATACAAGCGGGGCATGCGCAAAAGTCATGAATGATCAATAAAAAGCCTGCAGCCCGGTCTGCGCACGGCCCAGGATCAGGGCATGCACGTCATGCGTGCCTTCATAGGTGTTGACGGTTTCCAGGTTGATCATGTGGCGAATGACGTGGTATTCGTCATGGATGCCGTTGCCGCCGTGCATGTCGCGCGCCATGCGGGCGATGTCGAGCGACTTGCCGCACGAGTTGCGCTTGATCAGCGAGATCATCTCGGGCACGGCCCGGTCTTCGTCCATCAGGCGGCCGACGCGCAGGCAGGCTTGCAGGCCAAGCGCGATTTCCGTCTGCATGTCGGCCAGTTTTTTCTGGATCAACTGGGTTTGCGCCAGCGGGCGGCCAAACTGCACGCGGTCCAGCGTGTACTGGCGGGCACGGTGCCAGCAGTCTTCTGCTGCGCCCAGCGCGCCCCAGGCAATGCCGTAGCGCGCCTTGTTCAGGCAGCCGAACGGACCCTTCAGGCCGCTGACGTTGGGCAGCAGGTTTTCTTCCGGAACAAACACGCCGTCCATCACGATTTCGCCGGTGATGCTGGCGCGCAGGCTCATCTTGCCTTCGATCTTGGGGGCGCTCAGGCCCTTCATGCCCTTTTCGAGCACGAAGCCGCGGATGCTTTCCTGGCCGCCGACCTTGCCATCAGGGTCTTCGAGCTTGGCCCAGACCACAAACACGTCGGCAATCGGGCTGTTGGTGATCCACATCTTGGCGCCGTTCATGATGAAGCCGCCATCAACCGGTTTGGCGCGCGACAGCATGCTGGCCGGGTCAGAGCCGTGGTTGGGCTCGGTCAGGCCGAAGCAGCCGACCCATTCGCCGGTTGCCAGCTTGGGCAGGTATTTCTGCTTTTGCGCTTCGTTGCCGTAGGCGTTGATCGGGTGCATGACGAGCGAAGACTGCACGCTGATGGCGCTGCGGTAGCCGCTGTCCACGCGCTCGACTTCACGCGCCACCAGGCCGTAGCTGACGTAGTTCAGGCCGGCGCAGCCGTAGCCTTCAATCGTTGAACCCAGAAAGCCCATTGCGCCCGCTTCCGTCATGATCTCGCGGTCGAACTTTTCATGGCGCGCGGCCATCAGCACCCGGGTCTGCAGCCTTTCCTGGCAGAACGTGTGGGCCGCTTCCTGCACCGCGCGCTCGTCCTCGGTCAGCTGATCGTTCAGAAAAAGGGGGTCTTCCCAGTTGAATTTGGTTTTCATGGTGCAGTCCTTGAGGGATGGTGGGGCGGGTGAATGGGGGGCTAGGGCAAAGTGTAGGGGAATCATTTTTTGCCTGCCCAACACTCGCATTTAGCCTGATTGTTAGGCCATCATGAATACTTGTCCAATATCAATTAGCAATGCAACGATATATTATTTGTATCCATGGAATTCCGACACCTGCGCTATTTTCTGGTTCTTGCTGAAGAACTGCACTTTGGCCGTGCGGCGCGCCGGCTGTCCATTTCGCAGCCGCCACTGTCGCTGAACATCCAGCAGCTCGAAGCATCGATCGGCGCCCGGCTGTTTACCCGCAACAGCAAGCAGGTGACGCTCACCGCCGCGGGCCTGGCCTTTGTGCCGGCCGCACGGGCGCTGCTGGACCAGGCGGCGCAGGCGGCCCGCCATGCGCGGGACGTGGGGCAGGGCATGGCCGGCAGCCTGGCGATCGGCTTTGCCGGCACCATGCTGTACAGCGGCCTGCCCGACATTTTGGAGCATTTCCAGGCGCAGCATCCGCTGCTGCGGCTGATGCTGAAGGAGCTCAGTTCAAGCGAGCAGCTGGTCGAACTGGCGCATGACCGGCTCGACATCGGCTTTGTCCACACCACCCGCGTGCCGCCCGAGCTGTCGCAAATCCTGGTGTCCAGCCAGGCGCTGGTTGGCTGCCTGCCGGCCGGCCACCGGCTGGCGCAGCAGGACACGCTGTCGCTCAAGGCGCTGCAGGGCGAGCCCTTTGCCGTGGTGTCGCGCGCTGTGTCGCCTGACTACCATGAGCGCATCCTGGGCATCTGCACCGACGCGGGTTTTCACCCCGAGATCCGTTACGAGCTGCGCCACTGGCTGAGCGTGGTGTCGCTGGTGTCGCAGGGCATGGGCGTGGCGCTGGTGCCGGCGGCATTGAGCCGCTCGGCCATGGCGGGAACGGTTTTCGTGCCGCTGGACCGCGCCACCACGCCCTACGACACCCATTGCCTGTGGAAAACCGCCCGTGACAATCCCGCACTGGCGTCATTCGTCAATGCCGTGCGCGATGCAAGCACGCAGCCAAGCGGCTAAAGTGGCTGGTCACAAAAGGAAACCCTACTCATGAGCGAATCACACACCATCACTTTGGGCGGCGGCTGCTTCTGGTGCACCGAGGCGGTGTATGTCAAGGTGCGCGGCGTCACCGACGTGGAGTCGGGCTACAGCAACGGCCAGGCGGCGCGACCCAGTTACGAAGAAGTCTGCACCGGCCGCACCGGCTGCAACGAGGTCGTCAAGCTGACCTATGACCCGGCCGATATCACGCTGCGCGAAATCCTGGAGATATTCTTTGTCATCCACGACCCGACCAGCCTGAACCGCCAGGGCAACGACGCGGGCACGCAGTACCGCAGCGGTATCTATTACGCGTCGCCCGAGCAGAAGGAGGTGATCGACGATTTCATCCGCGAAGCCAGCCAGGACAAGACCTTTGGCAAACCGATCGTCACCGAGGTGCTGCCGCTGGCCGACTACTGGCCCGCCGAGGATTACCACCAGGATTATTTCGAGAACAATCCGAACGGCGGCTACTGCGCCTTTGTCGTCGGGCCGAAGGTCGAGAAGTTTCGCAAGACATTTGCGTCGCGGGTCAGGGAGTGAACGGGGTGAGTCGCATTTAATGCTATTGAATAGAGCCAATTGCACAATTCTGCGTCATAGGTTCAGAAGACTGGTTTTTCGTAAAAGCCAAGCTGGATGCGATCGAACTGAAGA
>NZ_JAAFGZ010000035.1 GCF_010365105.1 Polaromonas sp.
GCGGTCACGTTGCCGGAATCCTCCCGTTCACGTTCACCGGAACGTCGGTCACGATCCCGGAATCACCGGTCACGTTGGTCCGGAATACTCAACAATATGAGCGCCAACAGACTGAAACTATCTTACAAGCGCAAAAAGCTTAAATAATTATCCAAAAAGTTAAATAGGTAAAAAATTTTTGCTCAAGTATCATTCAGTACCGAACCTACCAAAGTAACGCCGAATTCACGCAGGCTGTGGGTGATTTTCCCAAGTTGAACCATGGAACTTTTGTCTTGTCGTGCCACTATCAACGCAGCGCCTGTACGTACGGCTACCGTATGAGCATCAGCGCAAACACTGGCCGGCGGCGTGTCAATAATCATGACATCGAAGTCTTCACCCAAGGCAAGCAATAATTTTGAAAAGCTCTGCCGACCAAGCAACTCCTGAGGATTTGGAGGAATAGCGCCAGCCGTGATAACCGACAAGTTCGGCAATGCATCAATGCTCACAATAGCATCTGATCCAGCCCGCCCTGCAAGTATGTCCGACAAACCAGCTCGTTTTCCAAGGCTGAAAAGCCTGTGCTGACTGGGCATCCGCATATCGGCATCAATCAGCAAGGTTCTTTCTCCAAGTTGGGAGAAAACAATTGCCAGATTAGCAGCAATATAACTACGGCCATCCCCGGAACCTGCACTTACCACAGCTAGACCTTTGTGATCTACGCCATTGTTGAACCAGCGCAGCATCAGTTGACTTCGAAGCATGCGCAACTCCTCCACTGAAGCACTGTCAGGCTGGTATGCCGCAATCAGTTCATGGCTCAGGCTGCTTCCTGAGGGAATGTACGAATAAGAAAACTGGACTGACAAGGCAAACCGTACATCGTCTTCAGTCAGAAGACCCAAGGCTCTTCCAGATTCACCGAATCGAACGCCATTTTCCCTTTGATATGACAATATTTTTTCAGCATTTCCAATGGATAGCCTGCCGGAATCCATCAATATCGACCCCATCGTCCTGGCGTTACCTGTTTCAGCAAGTAAATTATTAGCTGTCTTTGCCAAAGGAATCGATCTGACCACTTGCGAATTTTGTGTTGTCATGCGGGACTTCCATTGGGCAAAGCAAGATGACCGGGGCCACCCACCATGCGGCGTTTTACGCCGTTAGAGGAAATGCTTGCAAGTACAGGAAGATCAAGCATCTGCATGATATCTTCGGTTGACCTGATACGTCGGTTCATGAGTTCCAACACCATGGCAAAACCCACGCCAAGCAATGTTCCTATAAATGCTGCAATCAGCAAATTCAGCGACAGCTTGGGACTGGAAGGATCAATTGGGGCCATTGCAGTATTTAATCGCACCACATTAGTTTGATTGGTCAAGCTTTGCAAGCGTGTTTGCGACGCACTCTGGCTGACTGTTTCATAAGCACGTTGTGCAGCTTCTACATCCCTACGGTAAACATTGAGTTCATCACGCTGCTTGTTCAGCCCAAGAACCCTTGTTTTTTGTGCGTTGACCGCTGCCTGCAATTCTCGTTCACGGTCCTTGCCAACGCGGTATGCCGTTTCAATAGAAGCTGAAATACGATTTGACTCGGTAGCCAGTCGGTTTCTAAGTGATGCAAGCTCGGCTTCGGCACGCTGACGCAACGGATGATTGACACCTAAATTGACATTGTTTTCGTTAACTTTAGCTTCGAGGCGGGCAATGTCAGATTTCAGGCCGTTAATCAGCGTGCTTTGCATCACTTCGGCAACCGTGTCGCCACGCGCATTACGCTTGCTTTGACTGTCAGTTGTTTCACCCTGCACAGCCGTTAGTTGTGTTGAAATTTGAGCCAGCTTTGTCGTTTCATAGTCAACTCGCTCATCCGATGAAACAATGCCAGCTTTTTGCTGGTAATCTGACAAACGGGCTTGGGCATCTTCAAGTTTTGCACGTGAAACCTTGGTTTGTTCATCAAACCATGTGGCGTATAAACGAGCAGGTTCCGTTTTTAAAGACAGGTTGGTGTCCAGGTAGGCTTGCGCAAAAGCATTGGCCACTTTTGCGACATTTTCTGCATTTCGGCCTTTGAAGGTGATGTTAATAACATTGCTTTCCCGAGAAGGTTGCACCAAAAGACCGCTTTGAAGATCCTTGGCAATCCATGAATCCAGCGTGCCTCTGCCGTCAGTTGCCTTTTGCCATGCAGCTTTTGTTTCCTCATCTTGGTTAAGCTTAAGCATCTTTACCACTCGTTGTGCAACTAGATCACCAGCAATGATGTCTACTTGGGTAGCCATGTAACTAGGAGCAATCACACCCGACATTCCCGCCCCAGCTACAGGGTCAGGCGTTCTGACGTCAACCAGCAAGGAAGTCTGGGCGGTGTACTTGCTTGGAATCAACCAGCTGGCAGCCAATGCTGCAGTCAAGGTAAAGGCCAATACCAAAAGAACGACACCGTATCGGGCACGTAGAACGAGAAAAAACTGGTGTAAGGTCATAGCAACTTAAAAAAGGCTTTCACGCACGTAAATGACATCTTCAGCCTGAATCGCGTCGGTCAGTTTGGGAGTGGTTTCAACGACGTTGCCATTGAGATCACGCCTATGCAGGCGCAAACGGTTTTGACTACCACGCACCGTAGGCCCACCACCCGAAGCCAAGGCTTGCATCATCGTCATACCACGCTCAATACGATAGGGGCCAGGGCGTTGTGCCTCACCGTAAATGTAAAAAACAGGTGCCTTGTTGACATATAAGGTGTCGCCGCCTGACAACACGATATCGTTTTCTGACTTGTCGTTCAAAAACAGTGCAGGAATATCAATGACTTTACGGAACGGCTTGCTATTGCGCTGACCCGTAACGATCAACACGTCATCACCCAAAGCAGTCGTGCCCCCGGCAGCCGCAAGCATGTCACTTACACGGGTATTGAGTGTTTCCAGAGGAAACCGGCCTGGTTTACTAACCTGGCCAAGAACAGCTACCTGACTTCCTCGAACCTGACGAAGGACGATGTTCACCTGAGGAAGCTTTACAAAACCACCAGTTCGCAATGCATCAGCAATTTTTTTCTCTGCTTCGGAAATAGTTAACCCGCCAAGCTGGAGAGTACCAACCAAGGGATAACTGATGACTCCAGTTTCGGACACACGAGCATCTACTGAAAGGTCAGGACTTTGATAGACCTGAACACCAATTGAGTCCCCCGCCCCGAGTCTGTAATCTTGCTGGACTTGCGGCCCAGCGGTGCCTGAAGCTCCCCCAGCTTGAGAAGGCTGACCAGACTGGGAAAATGCAGTCAAGGTAAAAATTAAGAAAAAAATGGAAACAAGAGAGCGAATGAAGTTATTCATCGTTGCGCCTTTGGATGAACTATAAGAACAAGGTTACATCTTAGGATCGCAAGCGAAAGATCCGCAATAGCTCTTTCTTCCTAATGCTTCAACTGTTTACAGAGTATGCAAAATAAAACGGCTTTAACCTTTGCCAGGTAACACACTTATTTTCATTTAAAACAATTTATATGAAGAAATTAGTGAAACCCTTGAACGCTATAGCCAGAGTAAGAATCCTAAACACTCATCAGGGCGATGAATTTTCCTGTTAAATTAATTATAAATATAAGTATTAATATCATCCTTATAGATTTTATTAATGCTTCCAATTGCTCTCACTGCCTCTAGTCTAAATCATATTATTCCAATTAATTTTTGGAGTTTATCTAAAATTCTATTAATGTGGAATCAGAATTGAAACGCAAATAATAAGGATAGACAAGACAACCAGAAAGTACATCAGAGACATGTGGATTTCAAAAAGGCGATCAAAATTCTTTAGAACCGTGAGAATTATTTTCTGTGAAACTGACTTTAAAAAAAATAAACAATTAGCAATAATTAATAAAAATATTCAAGTGATTAAAAAAACTAATTTCAATGTTCACATTACATAAAATATTGAGTAATTTATAAACTAATTTGATTTTGAACGAAAATTGCCTGAAGCTATTGAATATTTAGAAAATATTCAATAGCTTCAGGCAAAAAAATACATTAAATAGAAATTACTTTATCTAAGTATAAATATGATTAAAGTTTTAAAAACTGGCTAAAACGGCAAAGTTTATACCGTGACTCTTGTAATCGGCACCAAATTCATTGGATTTACGTCTATCACTAAACACTGAAGTCGATAATTTAACTGCACGAATCACTTCCCACTCGAAACCCAGTACGCTTAAATCGGTGGTATCACGGCGATTGAGTGCAATAAAACCGGGCAACGAGCCCTTATAATTTCGAACTCCGTGGTCATAACGGAACTTGACAGCTGTTTTCTCTGTTGGTTTCCACGTCGGAGCTATAAAGAAACGATTTCCTTGAAAATAACTTATATTATTGGTCTGGTAATCACCCAAGTCCCTGGCCACTCCACCATTGACGGTGGTTTTTCCCGTTGGTTTCCATGTAGCTTCAAGCTGGCCGACAAATCCAGAGAAATCTCTTGCGGCAAGTCCATCATGTGCCCGGTCAAAATAAGACAGACGCGATTGGATCGTCGTTATTCCGGTAATAGGCCATACAAGTTTGAACTCATGCTCCCGATCCTTGAAGTCGCTTGCCGATGTGGATGACAGGACACGGTTTGGGTATTCACCTTTTCCTTGTTTCAGACGATAGGCAAATGAGCTGTCTGAAGCAAATACATACCTTACGCCAACCTCAACGCCGCGAACTTTCGAGTCACCCTCAAAGGTAACAGCCTGGCTGTTTGAACTGCTTCTCTCAAAAACACCACCCAGAACACGCCAGGGACCGTCGATTGCATATTCAGCATCCAGTAAAGTCAGACGATCTGTTCGTCGATTGACTTGTCCCTGATTTTGAACATCAGCCGTGTTGTCAGTGTATTCTTGGCGGTCAGTTGTTAAATTTCCATAAAATGATGGCGTAAGACTCCAACGCCAAGCCGCAGCATAATTTACAGCAGTAAAATCAAGATTTGAAAAGTTTTTGTAGGCATACCGATTTGCATTTACATCAATCTCAAATCTCTGCAAGCCATAACTCTTGTCGATTTTTGCACCAATTGTCGTGACGCCGTAATGATCGGAAGACGACCCTGAACCGATTATTGCCTGGCTGTTGACAGCGTCGGACAAGCGGAACACGTTGCTGTCATATTGCCAGGTCTGACCAGCCCTGAATTGAAATGTATCCAACTCATCGGCTCTAGCGTTTAAAGTAACTACACCTGCCAAAGCCAGATTCAACACCAGTAATTTACGAAGCAACATTATTAAAATCCTATTTCAGGGGAAATTTAAAAACTTGAAAAACTTAAGATGTAACAATATTGTCACACGATTACAATTATAACAATTTTGATCTGAAATAGACGAACTTAGCAATAGTTCTTTTGAGCCATTGAAAAAATTCAATAGGCCGCACTGTCCTTGAACACCAGGCGAATGGTCTTCAAAACAATGAAAAGATCAAGCTGCAATGACCAGTTTCTCAAATAGTCGAGATCGTAATCAATTCGCGCTTGCATCTTGTCCAGCGTTTCGGTTTCTCCCCGATAGCCGTTCACCTGAGCCCATCCTGTGATCCCTGGCCTGACCTTGTGCCGCACCATGTAGCCCTTAATCAAGGTTCTGTACATCTCATTGTGCGCCACGGCATGTGGTCGTGGACCCACAATGCTCATTCGTCCTTGCAGTACGTTAAAAAACTGCGGCAATTCGTCCAGTGACGTTTTTCGCAGGAATGCTCCAAGCTTTGTGATGCGCTGGTCATTTTTTTTCGCCTGCTGAATGCTGCCTCCGTCTTCTACCACCGCCATTGAACGAAACTTGTAAACAAGTATCTGCTCGCCATCCAGCCCATAACGGCGCTGCTTGAAGATAGCGGGACCAGGCGAACCCAGCTTCACCAAGATGGCAATTAGAACCATGATCGGAGAAACAAGCAGCAAAATAACCAAGGACAGGACGATGTCGCTCGAACGTTTCAAAATGCCGTTGAATCCTCTGAACGGTGTGTCGCATACAGAAATCACGTTGACACCGCATACCGAGTCACTTCGCCCCTGGATCAGATCCGTAATGAACATGTCAGGAACAAAATAAATGGAGGCGGTAGTGTCCTTGAGGTCATCAAGAATCTGCAGAACTCGGGGACGCGCGATCATTGGCAAGGACAGGTAAATATACTGAATCCGGTACTTTTTTACATAACCGGCAAGTTCATCAATTTTACCCAGAAGCTTGTATTTGCCATTTTCGTGACGCCTTACTTCATTACGATCATCAAAAAAACCTCGCATTTCCATGCCGGAATAGGCCAATTCGCCTATGTTCTCAGCCAACGAGACACCCTGGTTATTCATTCCGACGATCACGACCCGCTGGGCTGGTCCTTGTAATTTCAACAATTTGGTGCTTGCTGCACGAAATGTCAGATTCCCGGCGATCTGGCAAAGAGGAGCGATCCATAGCCAGTTAATTGTAAAAACTACTGAAAATTTAAAAAGATAATCGGTAGCAAAGCCAACCAGAATCAGAAGTCCTGCATTCCAGAACCAGTGAAACAAGATATTGAAAATCATGCGCTCCACGGACAATCGCAGACGTGCAGCGCCAGGAAATGTGAGCGAAAAAACCACCATTGAAAGAATCAGGTAAGGCGGCTTGATCGATCCTTCGACGTAAAATGCCAGAATCCAGAGGGATATGATCAGAATCAACGGATCGAGAGCACTTTCGATCATTCTGAAAAGATAGCTTCTGCCCAATCCCGAGCGAGGCTCCCGCTTATTTTTCCAGACAGCTGCTGACTTTATCCCATGAATTTCAGCCATTAAATATGACCCCGTTTATTTTCGAAACAGCCTGGGCACGGTTGAATACATTTAATTTTTGAAATATCCTTTGCATGTGATTTTTTACTGTAAAACCACTTATATTTAAAATACTTCCTATTTCTGAGTTGGTTTTTCCCATGGCGACCCAGTCCATGATCTGAATTTCGCGGTCACTCAGCCCAAATGCTTCCTCCTGACCGATCCGAAGTGATTTCGGAAAGGGTTTTTGCTGTTGCGGCAGTTGGGTGACCTGTCGCAATGCGCTGTCGATCACCGGCATCAGCACCTTGATGGCGGTACTGGTTGGTTCTGCTGGAATTTTCTGACTGCTGAGGAGGACGTAGAGGCACTCACACTGACCGCGTTCGTCGCGCATGCCGTGAATCAATCCTGAACGCATGCTGCGCAATGCGCTGCTGAACGAACCGGGCAAGCTGGCGTTGCCCAGAAGGTATTCAAAGTTGCGAAAGTCCAGGCTGCTGGGCTGGCGGCCTCCTACAACCCAGCTTTCATGAAATTTGCCCAACAGAAACGGTAATCCATCTGTTCCGACGGCGTAGGAGCGAACGCCCGGCAGCCTGGACACGATGTCATGCCGGATGGAGCCTTCCTGAAAGTTCCCCCATCCTGCCAGCAGAATTTCGTGCGGCATGCACTGCTGAACGTCGCCTTGCAGCCATTGAAGCAGGTCGACATGCCGCCGAATGGCCGTGGCCCCTTCGATCAGTTTGAGATAGTGCCCGGAATCGCCAGACACAGGAATCGTGTGACTCTGCATTTTTTCCCCTGAGTATGTTTTGTCGTGTGCAGTACCCGATAGCATCGATGAAATGCGAAGCCTCAAAGTGACTTTATATCAAGCGTGCGTGTAGGACATACAACAATTTACAAGTCATCAAGCATTCATCATGGGTTCCGGCTATTTCTCCTGAGTTGTCTGCGTTGCTTCTCATCCAAAATCTGCTGATATGGGAAAGTGACCGGAACAGCCTCCATGTCCAAACCATAGACGGCTTGTGTGGCAATGAAACTACAGTAGTTATGCGAAGTGCAATTTTCCGAATGCCGAAGTTGCCCGGGAGGCATCAGAGCCATCGTTGCGCGAATCGTAGATGCAGCCCGAATCCACGGCAAACCTGTAGATGTATATCTAATTTGATGGATTCATTATCTGTTCCTACCGTGAAATCTGTGCCTATTGAGCGGTGGACAGCTCGCTTTTAAGCCGGTACGGCTCTGCACATGCCTTGAGCTATCAGCAGGTGCTAACGTCCGAAACGGTCGTGGGTCGCCTGAAAACGCATCCGCACCAGCTGATCCGACGCTACTTTCAATGTCACTTGCCCACACTGGGCCAATGTTCAATCGTCGCCGACAGGCAAGGCATTCCCGGATTGTCAATTTACTTTGCGTAATAGTCTGCGCGTTAAAGCCAGGGTTTGAGCCATCCCAATCCAGCGCTGGTTCCCCCTGCTTGCGTTCCGGCCTGTGGCCGGTATTCGCAACCCACCCAGCCCATGTAGCCCAGTTCATCGAGCACCGAAAACAGGTAGGGATAGTTAAGCTCGCCAATATCTGGTTCATGCCGCTCGGGCACGCCCGCAATCTGGAGGTGGCCCACATTTCCGGTAGGCAGGTAGTGGCGCAGTTTCATCGCCAGGTCGCCCTCCACGATTTGACAGTGGTACAGGTCCATCTGCACCTTGAGGTTGGGCGCACCCACGTCGGTAATGACCTGGTGCGCATGGTCCTGTCGGTTCAGGAAGAAGCGGGGAATGTCGCGCGTGTTGATCGGCTCGATCAGCACCTCCACGCCCTGCCGTGCCGCCTCGCTTGCAGCCCAGCGCAACTGGCTGACGTAGATGGAATAAAACTCGCCCCGCTCTGCGCCTGCGGGCAGCAGCCCGGCCATCACATGGATGCGGGGGCAGTGCAGCACCGCTGCATAGTCAAGCGCCTGCGCAAACCCCTTGCGAAACTCTGCTTCCCGTCCGGGCAGGCAGGCCAGACCGCGCTCGCCGCCGTCCCAGTCGCCGGGCGGCGCATTGAACAGCACCTGCTGCAGGCCATGCGCCTTCAGTCGCGATGCGATTTCGCGGCTTTCAAACGCATAGGGAAACAGGTACTCGACCGCCTTGAAACCATCGCGGGCGGCGGCTTCAAAACGGTCCAGAAAATCAAGCTCGGGGTAGAGCATGGACAAGTTGGCTGCAAATTGGGGCATGGGCATTCACCAGTGGGCGCCAAAGGTCTGGCGCAGTTCGTCTATCCGGGATTCGGTCAGGGGCTTGGGTGCCACAGCACACAGGCACATCAGCCGGGCGGTTTCTTCAAGCTCTTCGAGGGTGGCCATGGCGGCGGCGGGTGAGTCGTGCCAGACATTCGGCCCGAGTCGCTCCAGCATCACGGCGCGTATTGGCGTGCCGGCTTCACCGTAGCGGCGAATGGCCTGCGCCACCTGCTCGGCCGCCTCGGGGTCACCGGGACGGTGATAGGGAATCACCGGCACATGGCCGACCTTCATCACGAAATAAGGCGTCAGGGCGGGCAGCAGTTCGCGCGGCTCCTGCATCGGCGTCTGCAAACTCAGTGCAACGCAGTGGGTGCTGTGGGTGTGGATCACGCACCGGGTTTTTAAGCCAAATTGGCCATTTGCGCTGTATACACGGGTATGAAGTGCTATTGTTTTACTAGCACGGTCACCGCTAAGCTGCTGCGCTTGCGCGTCCAGCCGGGCGAGCCGGGACGGTGCCAGAAAACCCAGACATGCATCGGTGGGCGTGATCAGAAAGCCGCCGCCTTCCGAGTCATCGAGCCGCACGCTGATGTTGCCAGCGGTGGCGTGAACGTAGCCGCGCTCGAAAAGACTGCGGCCGACGCGGCAGATTTCCTCCCTGGCTTGTGCCTCGGTCATGCCAGCCTCGTGAAGGCTTTGCTGAAGAAGTCGTCGGTGCCAAAGTTGCCGGATTTCAGCGTCAGATGCAGACCGTCAATGCCAGCCGCGTTGGTCTGGGCATGGCACCAGGGCACACCGGGGTCAATTTGCGGACCGATTTTCATTTGCGTGATGGCCAAGGCATTGACGCAGGCGCCGGAGGTTTCCCCGCCTGCCACCACCAGCTGGCGCACGCCGTACTCAACCAGACCGAGCGCAATCGCGGCCAGGGTGCGCTCGACCAGCGCGCCGGCAGCTTCCACACCCAGTTGGCCTTGCACGGACCGTACGGCATTCGCGTCCGCTGACGAATAGATCAGCACCGGTCCCTGCGCCAGCAGCGGCTCGGCCCAAGCCAGGGTTTCAGCCACGATGTCCTTGCCGACGGCTTGGGCGGCCGCGATTTGGAGTGGATCAAGCGCCAGAGCCGGGCGTCCCGTCTGGATGAACGCTTGCACCTGCCGGTTGGTCGCCAGCGAGCAACTGCCTGATACCACGGCCTGCAGGCCGATGGCGGCGGGCAGCACACTGGCGGTGCTGGAGGGGGCGATGCCAAAGTTGGCAGGCAATCCGATGGCAACACCCGATCCGGCGGTGACCAGCGGCATGTTTTTCAGCGCAGGCCCCAAACGCATCAGGTCATCGTTGGAAATGGCATCGACCACAGCCACGCCCACGCCGTCGGCGCGAAGCTGCTCGATGCGATCGCGAATTGCCGACTCACCCTGCGCCACGACCTTGTAGTCGATCAGGCCCACCTTGCGGCGACATTGCGCCTGCAACACGCGCACCAGGTTGGCGTCCGTCATGGGCGTGAGCGGATGGTTTTGCATGCCGCTTTCGTTGAGCAGCACATCGCCGACAAACAGATGGCCCTTGAACACGGTGCGCTGGTTGTCGGGGAACGCGGGTGTGGCAATGGTGAAGTCGCTTCCGAGCGCCGCCATCAGCGCCTCGGTCACCGGGCCGATATTGCCTTGCGCCGTGCTGTCAAAGGTGGAGCAATACTTGAAGTAGATCTGCTGCGCGCCCTGCGCCTGCAGCCAGCGCAGTGCCTCCAGCGACTGGGCGATGGCGTCATTGACCGGCAAGGTGCGGGACTTGAGGGCCACCACCACGGCATCGGCCGGCGTGTCCAGCGGCTGATCGGGCACGCCGATGGCCTGCACCACGCGCATGCCGGCGCGCACCAGGTTGTTGGCCAGGTCCGTCGCGCCGGTGAAGTCGTCGGCGATACAGCCAAGCAAGAGAGTGGCCCCCACGCTTGCCACTCCGTGTGCTTCGCTGCCCCCCAAGGGGGCCGCTGCGCCTGCAGCCCGGCCAAGCCGGTTCTGCGGCCCTGACTTGGAAAGTCCGGCGCTGGCGATCGCAGACTCCGCACTTCCTGCTGCGATGGGTGCGTCACGTCCGGCGCTCATGGCTTTTTGGGCAATTCAATGCCGGGGAAAATCTTGATGACGGCGCTGTCGTCCTCGCGGGCAAAGCCTGCCGTGGACGCCTGCATGAACATCTGGTGCGCGGTGCTGGACAGCGGCAACGGAAACTTGCTGGCCCGCGCCATGTCAAGCACCAGGCCCAGGTCCTTCACAAAAATGTCCACGGCCGACAGCGGCGTGTAGTCGGCTGCCAGCACATGAGCCATGCGGTTTTCAAACATCCAGCTGTTGCCCGCACTGTGGGTGATCACCTCATACAACGCAGCCGGATCGACGCCCGCGCGCAGTCCCAGCGCCATGGCTTCTGCGGCTGCCGCGATATGCACGCCCGCCAGCAGCTGGTTGATGATCTTGACCTTGCTGCCCGCCCCGGCCTGGTCGCCGAGGCGGTAAACCTTGGCGGCCATCGCATCAAGCAGCGAGCCGACCACGGCGTAGGCTTCGGGCGTGCCCGACGTCATCATGGTCATCTCGCCGCTGGCGGCCTTGGCGGCGCCGCCGGAAATCGGCGCATCAAGGTAGAGAATGCCCTGCGCTGCCAGCCGCGCTTCGAGTGCAATCGACCAGTTGGGGTCCACGGTGGAGCACATCACAAAGACGCTGCCGCGCTTCATCGCGCCAGCGCAGCCGCCCTCGCCGAACAGCACGCTATCGGTCTGGGCGGCATTCACCACCACCGACACGATGATGTCGCACGGCCCGGCCAGATCGGCGGGCGAGGCACAGGCGACGCCGCCCTCCTCCGCAAAGGCCTGGGCGACTTCGGCGCGCACGTCAAAAACATGCACATGGCAGCCATGGCGGCGCAATGAACGCGCCATGCCGCTGCCCATGGCGCCGAGGCCGATTACGCCGACGGTTGACGTCATTGCCTGACTCCTTGCTTGCTGTTGAATTTTGCAAATTCCTGACGCAAAAGCCCTGAGGCTCTGAATAAATCGGAAGGCTTGAAGCGCTTGCTTGATAGGGTTGTCATACAAATTTTTGTTAAGTTTTCCGCACAAAAATAATCCGAAACAGCTTATGGGGCACAGGATGTAGCGGGCATGCGCTTCAGTTATGCATCGGCAAGGCGCACACCAGAGGGCGTGCCAGCTGAACGCCCGCTTGTTCCCAGAAAGCCGGGTCGGCCTGCTCGATGCGCTGGATGGCGTTGTCCATGTGCTGCGCGGCGGCCTTTCGTGCGGCCACCGGATCACCGGCTTCGATGGCCTGCACGATCATTTCATGCTCGTCGCGCACCTGCCGTGCAAAGTCCTCCCTGCGCGCTTCATTGGCGCGCGTCACACGGGTAGCGCCGCGCAGGAACTGGGCAAGGTATTCCAGTGTGCCAATCAGAAAAGGGTTGCGCGCCGCATCCGCAATGGCGCGGTGGTATTGGACATCTTCGTCCACGCCATCGCCACCGCCCTGCACGGCCTTGTCAAGCAGCGTGATTGACTGGCGGATGCGCTTGATGTCGGCCTGACTGCGGCGCCGAGCGGCCAGTTCGGCGACTTCTGCTTCCAGCGCGCGGCGCACTTCCACCATCTGGATCACCGCCTGCTTTGAAACTGCCGAACGGGCATCAAAGTTGAGCGGCGAAAAGCCGACTTCCTTCACATACACGCCGCTGCCCTGCCGGGAATCGACCAGCCCCAGCGACTTCAGGCGCGAGACGGCTTCCCGCACCACGGTACGGCTCACCAGAAACTGCGCCACCAGCGCCGCCTCCGTCGGCAGCTTGTCACCCACCCCCAAGCGTCCCGCCCGGATTTCGGCGGCCAGCACGTCAGCCACCTGGTCCGAAAGGTAAGCGCCGGGCGTAATGGGCTTGAACTGCTTCGTCATGGTTTCGCTATCTCGCGTAAACCAGGTCGCGCAGGCCCAGCGACAGGACCGGTACATAAGTAATGATCATCAGGCACACCAGAATGACCAGCACAAAGGGAATCAGGTCCTTGACCATTCGGTCCAGCGAGATGCGCGCCACCGTACACGCCGCAAACAGGTTCACGCCAAACGGCGGCGTGATCATGCCCATCGCCAGGTTCACCACCATGATCATGCCGAAATGCACCGGATCAATGCCAAAGTGCATGGCCACCGGCGCCAGAATCGGCGCCAGCACGATGATGGCCGCGCTGGTTTCAATGAACATGCCAATAAAGAACAGTGCCGCATTCACGCCCAGCAAAAAGTAGGTGGGTGACTTGAGTACCTCCTGCAGCCAGTGACCGATGGCATCGGGCACACCGGCACGCGTGATCAAAAAGGCAAACAGGCCGGCATTGGCGATGATGAACATGATCACCGCCGAAGACAGCACAGACTTGCGCAAAATGATCAGCAGGTCGGGCAGCTTGATCTCGCGGTAAATCAGCAGGCCCACGATCAGCGAATAAAAAACCGCCACGGCCGAGGCTTCGGTGGGCGTAAACACACCGCCGTAAATGCCGCCCAGGATAATGACCGGCATCAGCAGCGCCCAGCTTGCCTTCATCGTGGCCTTGCCCACCGACTGCCGGCCTTCGCCGTCGTTCTTGCCCCACCCCTTGATGCGGCAGTACACCCAGACGAAGGCCATCAGCCCCAGTCCAATCAAGATGCCCGGGCCAATGCCGGCAATGAACAATTCGCCCACCGACACTTCAGCGCTCACGCCGTAAAGAATCATCGGGATCGAGGGCGGAATGATCACCCCCAGCTCGGCGCTGGTGGCCTGCAGCGAAGCCGCCCAAGTGGTCGGATAGCCCACCTTGACGAGAGCTGGAATCAGGATCGTGCCGATGGCAAAGGTGGTGGCCACCGACGAGCCGGACACCGCCGCAAAAATCATGCAGGTCAGCACACAGGTCATGGGCAGGCCGCCCTGCACGCCGCCCACCAGGCTCTTGGCAAACTCCACCAGCCGGCGGGAAATGCCGCCTGACTCCATGATGTTGCCCGCCAGGATGAAAAACGGAATGGCGGCCAGCGGAAACTTGTTGATCGAATTGAACATCTCCTTGACCGAGATCAGCATGTTCGCATCAGCCACCTGGATGCCCACGATGGAGGCCAGGCCGATTGATACCGCCACGGAAACGGTGAGTGCAAAGCACAGCACCATGGTGGTTAACATCACAGCGGTCATTGCGCGGTCTCCAGTTCAAGGCGCTGGGGGTCCAGCAGGTTGGCAATGATGCCGATCATGCTCAGCACGCCGCCCACGGGCATGGCCAGGTAAGCCCAGAACATGCTCACGCTTTCCAGGCCGCTCATGGTTTGCACCTTGCCACGGTTGGCATAGTCCCAGCCCCACCAGACGATGACGGCCACCAGGCCCAAGGCCGCAAAACAGACGACAAAATCCAGCACGCGGCGGATGCGCGGCGGACTCCAGCGGTACAGCACATCCACGCTGACCATCGCGCCCTGGCGAAAAGCCATCGGAATGCCCAAAAACACCATCCAGATCAGGCTGAAACGAATCAGCACTTCGGTCCATTCAGCCGGGATTTCCAGGATAAAACGGGTGATGATCTGGAACACACCCAGGCTCGCGGCGAGGGTGAGCATGGCGCAAGCGGCATACAGGGCAATGCCGCTGGTCCAGCGCTCCAGCCTCAAGAAATTGTCTTTCATGGCGCTCTCGGTCTGAAAAGAGACGTTAAAAAACGCCCAAAAAATCCTGCTTTTTGGGCGTTGCGGTTCAACGGGTCAAACGGTGATTACTTGTAGTTGCGGATGCGCTCGATGTTGGCCTTGCCAAACTGCTTTTCAAATTCGGCATTCACCGGCGCCAGCATGGCCACGAACTTGGACTTGTCCACGTTCTCGACCACGGTCATGCCCTTGCTGCGCAACTCGGTCACGCCCTTGGCGTCATCCTCGTCCACGCGGGCGCGGTTGGCTTTCACGCCTTCCTTGGCCGCATCGAGGAATGCCTGCTTGTCAGCGGCGCTGAGCTTGTCGAATGCCTCCTTGTTCATGAGGAAAATACCGGGTGAATAAACATGGCCGGTCAGCGTCAGGTATTTTTGCACCTGGTCGAACTTGGAAGCCATGATCACCGACAGGGGGTTTTCCTGGCCATCCACCGTGCCCTGCTGCAGCGCGGTAAACACTTCAGGGAATGCCATCGGCGTCGTCACGATGCCCAGGCCTTTGTAGGCTGCCACGTGCACCGGGTTCTCCATGGTGCGCATTTTCAGTCCCTTGAGGTCTTCAGGGCCATTAACTGAACGCTTGCTGTTGGTCATGTGGCGCATGCCGTTTTCGCCCCAGGCCAGCGCCTTGAAGCCCTTGGAGTCAAACTTGGCCAGCATTTCCTGACCAATCGGGCCGTCCAGCACGGCGCGTGCATGCGCCTTGTCACGAAACAGAAACGGGATGTCCAGAATCTTGGTCTCTGGCACAAAATTGGGAATGGGGCCGGACGAAGAAAATGTCAGTGCCTGGGTGCCCAGCTGCACGGCTTCGATGGATTCGCGCTCGCCGCCGAGCGAGCCAGAGTAAAAAGGCTGGACCTTGTAACGACCAGCGGTGCGTTTTTCAACCTCCTTGGCGAAGGTGTCGATGGCAATGCCTTGGTGCGAGTTTTGCGCAATCGAAATACTGATCCGCATGGTGGTCTGGGCCGCAGCCGACGCCATAAAACCAACGGCCAGCGACAGGCCAATTACCAGTTTGCTCAATTTCATGGATGTCTCCTCAGGGTGGAAAGTAAAGGACTGGCGATGGTCAGATCAGTCAATCCGGACAAAATTTGTCATACAACTTTTATTGTCGGGTGATTGTTATCTGATCGGCAACGAGACGGCATACGGAGTTTCCCTGATGTAGTCCCGAATGATGTTTTCAAAATTTTCCTCGGGAAGCAGCCCCAGGCCACTGGCCCGCACCGAATGGATGCGCGCCGGCCAGGTATTGACGATGTTGCCGATGGCCGGGTCTGGAATCCAGTCGATCAGGGCCGTGGCGGCCGCGCCCGCCACGCGCTCCAGCGCCGCCGCCATCTCGCCTGGCGTTGTCGTCAGGGCCGGCAGGTTCAGCCCGGTGCGCGGTCCCCATTCCTGATCTGTCGCCTCGGCCGCGCGGATCAGGCCCGCGATGGTGCGCGCGGGCGATGACAGGGCCATGGGGGTTTGCGGCGCCACCGGGCAGACAGCCCGCACGCCCGCCAGCGGCTCACGGATCATGCCGCTCAGGAAGCTCGATGCCGCGCCGTTGGGCCGGCCGGGACGCACACTGACGGTCATCAAGCGCACGTTGCGGCCCTGGATGAATCCCTTGCGCGTGAAGTCGGCCACCAGTTGCTCGCCCATGAATTTCTGGATGCCGTAGCTGCTTTGCGGCGTGGGCAGGGTGTTGTCCTCGATGGCGGGCGGCAGCGGCTGGCCGGGCGCATCGCCAAACACGGCCAGCGAACTGGCAAACACCACCATGGGCCGGGTTTTCAGGGCGCGGCAGGCTTGCAACAAAGCCAGCGTGGCGGCGAAATTGCTGCGCATGCCCAAGTCGAAATCAGCTTCGCATTCGCCGCTGACAGCCGCTGCCAGATGAAAAACGATAGCAGTCTGCGTAGATGGGACTTGCGCAAAAGCCTCTTTTTGCGCAAGAATTTCACCCAGATCACCAATCACGACGGCGACACGCGGGTCAGCCGACAAATCGTCAGGCGGCGGCGCGCGGTCCACCAGCGTGATGCGCGCAATCAGCGCAGGCGCGGCGCCGGCCAGCGACAGCTGCCCCCGGGCCAGCAGGCTGCGGGCAAGACGCACGCCCAGAAAACCGGCGCCGCCGGTGATGACGACATGACAGGGTGGCGGGGTTGAAAGGGATGGGTTCGACATGGAATCTCCTGGGTAATGGAATGGATGGATGGATTATTTTCAAGCCGAAGATTGGGTGACCCGGCACGCAGTCCCAAGGGGTCAGGCAGACGCGCCGGACACGGGTTCTGGCGCCACCCGCATGCTTATGCCGCACCGCAGGCGTTTCATGAAGGCGGAAAACCCTCGCGCGCACCCGCAAACAGCATTTTTAGCATCAAACAGGCCAATTGCGCAGGCTGCACAAGCGTTAGCAGCTATTAATCCAGTAGCAAAATACCGAATTCCCTGTATGCCGCGATGGCCCGTCAAAGGGATACCGCTTTAATGCGAATGCCGTGGCACTTCGGCACCCCGGCAACCCACCAGAAAATCAAAATCACAGCCTTCGTCGGCCTGCAGCACGCGGTCGATATACAGCTGCTGGTAACCGCTCTTGGGCGGCCCGGCCTGCAGCGTCTGCCGGGCTTGCCTGTCGGCGTGACGCTGCGCCATATCGGCATCGCTCACTTCCAGATTTAGCGTGCCCGCATGGCTGTCCAGCGCAATCCAGTCGCCCTCCTGCACAATGGCCAGCGGCCCGCCGGCTGCCGCTTCGGGCGCGACATGCAGCACCACCGTGCCGTAGGCCGTGCCGCTCATGCGGGCGTCCGAGATGCGCACCATGTCGGTGATGCCCTGCGCCAGCAATTTCGGCGGCAGGCCCATGTTGCCGACTTCCGCCATGCCGGGATAGCCCTTGGGTCCGCAGTTCTTCAGCACCATCACCGAGTCAGCATCAACTTCCAGCGCCGGGTCGTTGATGCGCGCCTTGTAGTGGTCGAAATCCTCGAACACGACGGCTTTGCCACGGTGCTTCATCAGCGCAGGCGTGGCCGCCGACGGCTTCAGCACGGCACCGCGCGGCGCGAGGTTGCCGCGCAGGATGCACATGCTGCCGTCAGCCACAAGCGGCTTGTCGAGCGGACGGATCACTTCGTCGTTGTAGATGGGCGCGTCCAGCACGTTGTCCCAGATCGACTTTCCATTCACGGTCAGCGCGTCCTTGTGCGGCAGCAGACCGCCCTCGCCCATCCGGCGCAGCACGCCCGGCAGGCCGCCGGCGTAATAAAACTCTTCCATCAGGAAACGACCGGATGGCTGCAAATCAACAATCGTGGGCGTGCCCTTGCCAATGTTCGTCCAGTCTTCCAGTTCCAGCGGCACGCCAATGCGACCGGCAATGGCTTTGAGGTGAATCACGGCATTGGTCGAGCCGCCGATGGCCGCATTGACGCGAATCGCGTTTTCAAAAGCTTCGCGCGTCAGCACTTTTGAAAGCTTCAGGTCTTCCCAGACCATGTCAACAATGCGCATGCCCGACAGATGCGCCAGCACGTAGCGGCGCGCATCGACCGCTGGAATCGCCGCGTTGTGCGGCAGCGACGTGCCCAGCGCTTCGGCCATGCAGGCCATCGTGGACGCCGTGCCCATGGTGTTGCAGGTGCCGGCCGATCGCGACATGCCGGCTTCGGCCGACATGAACTGGTTCAGCGTGATTTTTCCGGCCTTGACGGCTTCATGCAGCTGCCAGACCGCTGTGCCCGAACCGATGTCGCGGCCTTCGTGCTTGCCGTTGAGCATCGGGCCGCCGGTGACGACGATGGTCGGAATGTCGCAGCTGGCCGCGCCCATCAGCAGCGCCGGCGTGGTCTTGTCGCAGCCGACCAGCAGCACGACCGCATCCATCGGGTTACCGCGAATCGACTCCTCCACATCCATGCTGGCCAGATTGCGCGTCAGCATTGCCGTAGGGCGCAGGTTCGATTCACCGTTGGAAAACACCGGAAATTCCACCGGAAAGCCGCCGGCCTCGGAAATGCCGCGCTTCACATGCTCGGCAATCTTGCGGAAGTGGGCGTTGCACGGCGTCAGTTCAGACCAGGTGTTGCAGATGCCGATGATGGGTTTGCCCTGGAATTCATGGTCGGGAATGCCCTGATTCTTCATCCAGCTGCGGTACATGAAGCCGTTTTTGTCAGCTGAGCCGAACCAGGCGGCAGACCGTAAAGTACGTTTTGGCGTGTTGGACATCTTGTCGCTTTCCATCGGATAGTGAGTGGGTGCCCGCGCATGGTAGAAGCCCGAAGCATGCAAAACAAATGAAGAAATTTGCGTTAGCCATACAATTTTTTGTATCACTCAACAAAATTGGCAACCGCAGGAAATGCGTTGCCACGGCCACGACAAGCCCGATATGAACACACTCGACGCAGCGCGACGCACACGAACCCGGCTCAAAACGCGCCAGATGTTTTTGCTGGTCGCGCTCGACGAGGCGCGCAACCTGCACCAGGCCGCCACGGCAATGAACATGAGCCAGCCTGCGGCCTCCAAAATGCTCAAAGACATTGAAGAGCTTTTCGGCGTCTCGTTTTTCGAACGCCTGCCCCGGGGCGTCAGCCCGACGCTCTATGGCGAGACGATGATCCGCCATGTCCGCATGGCGCTGGACAGCCTGTCGCAAGGCCAGGATTCGATTGTCACCTTGCAGGCCGGTTTGTCAGGCCAGGTGGATATTGGCGTCATCATCACGGCGTCGATGACGCTGGTTCCGCAGGCCATCGCGCGCGCCAAGGAAGAAGCGCCCAGGCTTTGCATCGGCGTCGAGATGGGCACCAGCCATGAGCTGATGCGCCAGCTTCAGCGCGGTCAGCTCGATTTTCTGATTGCCCGCATCCTGGTGCAAAACGATGAACCGGACTTGTTGTATGAAGCGTTGTCAGAGGAAACCGAATGCGCCGTGGCACGCGCCGGCCACCCGCTGTTGGGGCGCACCGACCTCAGCTTGCAGGATCTGGCCGCTGCCAGCTGGATACTGTCGCCGCGCGGCAGCATCCTGCGGCACCGGTTTGACATGATGTTTCGCGCAGCAGACATTGGCATGCCTTCGAACGTGGTCGAAACCACTGCCATCTCGGTCATTACCAGCCTGCTGCTGCAAACCGATTTCCTGCATGTGATGCCGCTGGAAGTGGCGCGGGCTTTCGTGCAGTCCGGCGAACTGGCGATTCTGCCGATTGAACTGCCATGCAGGATGGACAGCTTTGGCATCATTTTGCGGCGCGACCATGTGCTGTCGCCGGGCGCCAGCCTGCTGTTGAAACATGTGCGCGCCACAGCGGCAGAACTGTATTCGGTGGCCGGCGGCCGGTAAATTCCAGCGCCCGATCGCGTGGCTAGGCCAGGGGGCTCGGCTACACTTGCCCCGTCAGGAGAGAGTTTTCCCCGAGAAAACCGCCGAAGGCGCATGTGCCACCCCCAATGGTGGACTGAACGCTCAGGCAAAAGGACTGGCAACCGCCCCTAGGCCATCAGCTGCCTGGGGCGTTCCCAACTGGAGAGAGGCCGCGTTCAAGGCGGTCCACCGAAGGAGCAACCCTGCATCGCCAGGCGAATCTCTCAGGTAAAGTGGACAGAAGGGGCAGCCCGTGGCGTTTGGCCATGGATTCATGTTTGCCCCCCGGAGAACGCCATGTCCCACGAACCGTCTGCCGCCCCTGCCCCTTTGCTCAACACGCCGCTGCACGACCTGCATGTGGAACTCGGCGCACGCATGGTGCCGTTTGCCGGCTATTCCATGCCGGTGCAATACCCGGCCGGCCTGATGGCCGAGCACCTGCAGACCCGCAGCAGCGCCGGCCTGTTCGACGTGTCGCACATGGGCCAGCTTCGGCTCGTCGGGCCGGAGGCCGCCGCCGCTTTTGAAAGCCTGATGCCGGTCGATGTGATTGACCTGCCAGCGGGCAAGCAGCGCTACGGCCTGCTGCTCAATGACGAAGGCGGCATCATTGACGACCTGATGTTCTTCAACCGCGATGTGGCCAACGGTGGCGACATTTTCATCATCGTCAACGGCGCGTGCAAGGCAGGCGACATCGCGCATATCCAGAACAAGATCGGCAGCCGCTGCGAAGTCATTCCCATGCCCGACATGGCGCTGCTGGCGCTGCAGGGACCGCAGGCGGTCACGGCCCTGCAGCGGCTGGCGCCCGGCGTTGAAAAACTTGTTTTCATGACCGGAGGCCACTTCACCGTGGCGGGCTGCGACTGCTTCATCACCCGCAGCGGCTACACCGGCGAAGACGGTTTCGAGATTTCAGTGCCCGCCACGCAGGCCGACACCCTGGCCAGAGCCCTGCTGGTCCAGCCCGAGGTCAAACCCGTCGGCCTGGGCGCACGCAACTCGCTGCGGCTGGAAGCCGGTCTGTGTCTGTACGGCAACGACATCGACACCACGACCACGCCGGTCGAGGCCAGCCTGAACTGGGCGATTCAAAAAGTTCGTCGCACCGGCGGTGCGCGGGCCGGCGGCTTTCCGGGCGCGGACAAAATCCTGTCCCAGCTTGCCGATCCGGCCAGCCTCACCCGCAAGCGCGTGGCGCTGATGGCCAGCGCGCGCGTTCCGGTGCGCGAACCGGCCATGCTGGAAAACATGGACGGCCAGGTCATCGGCCAGGTCACCAGCGGCCTGCTCAGCCCCACGCTGAACCAGCCGGTTGCGCTGGCGTATGTGCATCCCGACTATGCCCTGGTCGGCACCGAACTGTTTGCCATGGTGCGTGGCAAGCCCGTGCCCATGAAGGTCGCGACCACGCCTTTTGTTCCTGCCCGCTATTACCGCGGCTGATTTATTCTTTCTTTTTCATACAACCTCCCGGAGAAACCGCATGACCGTCAAATACACCGAAGACCACGAATGGCTCAAGACGGAGGGTGACATTGCCACCGTCGGCATCACGGTTCATGCGCAGGATGCGCTGGGCGATGTGGTGTTTGTCGAACTGCCCGAAGTCGGCACCACCTTCGCCCAGAAAGACACCGCCGGCGTCGTCGAGTCAGTCAAGGCTGCAGCCGATGTGTACATGCCCGTCAGCGGTGAAGTGGTCGAGGTGAACGAAGCCCTGCGCGACGATCCGTCGCTGGCCAACTCCGACCCCCTGGGCGCCGGCTGGTTCTTCAAGGTCAAGCTGTCCGACCCGTCGCAGCTCGACGCCCTGATGGACGAAACCAGCTACACCGCCTTTTCTGCCGCCTGAATTTTTCTTCAAAGACTGACACGGAATCCTGACATGCTGATGCCATCTGCCACGCCGCTGGGCGCGCTTGAAAATCCTTCCGAATTCATTGCCCGGCACATCGGCATTGACGAGGCGGATGAAGTCCACATGCTCGGCGTGGTCGGCTCGGCTTCACGCCGGGCGCTGATCGACGGCATCGTGCCGCCCTCGATTGCCCGCAGCAGCGCCATGGCGATTCCGCCACCGGTTTCCGAAGCGGCCGCGCTCAAGCAGCTCAAGGCCATGGCCGCCAAGAACCAGGTGTTCAAGAGCTTTATCGGCCAGGGCTATTACGGCACCTACACGCCCGGCGTCATCCTGCGCAACGTGCTGGAAAACCCCGCCTGGTACACCGCCTACACGCCTTACCAGGCCGAGATTTCGCAGGGGCGCATGGAAGCGCTGATCAACTTCCAGACCATGGTGTGCGACCTGACCGGCATGCCGATGGCCAATGCGTCCATGCTCGACGAAGCCACCGCCGCCGCCGAGGCCATGACGCTGGCCAAGCGCAGCGTGAAAAGCAAAAGCAATGTGTTCATCGTCGCCGGCGACTGCCATCCGCAAACCATCGAAGTCATCCAGACGCGCGCCCGGCCGCTGGGCATCGAGGTCAAGGTCAGCAGCCTGTCGGCTACCCTGCCGCAGTTGATGGCGCAGGGCGACTACTTCGGCGTGCTGGCCCAGTACCCGGCCACCAGCGGCACCATTCACGACCTGCGGCCACTGGCCGGACTGGCGCATGCCAATGGCGCGGCCCTGTGCGTAGCCGCCGACCTGCTGGCGCTGACGCTGCTTCAGCCCCCCGGCGAATGGGATGCCGACATCGTGCTCGGCAGCACCCAGCGCTTTGGCATGCCCATGGGCAATGGCGGCCCGCATGCCGCCTACCTGGCCTGCCGCGACGAATTCAAGCGCTCGCTGCCCGGCCGACTGGTCGGCGTGAGCGTCGATACCCATGGCCATCCGACCTACCGGCTGGCGCTGCAAACGCGTGAACAGCACATCCGCCGTGAAAAGGCCACATCCAATATCTGCACGGCGCAGGTGCTGCCGGCCGTGATGGCCAGCATGTACGCCGTCTACCACGGCCCGCAAGGCTTGACGCGGATTGCCCAGCGCGTGGCCACCTACACGGCGATCTTTGTGCATGGCCTGCGCCAGATGGGCTATGAGATTACGAACAAGGGCGCCTTTGATTCGGTCACCGTCAAAACCGGTGATGCTACTAATTCAATAGCTGAACGTGCACGCCAGTCCTGCGCAAACCTTAGATTTCGTCTGAAAAATCACCTGGGCGTGTCGCTCGACGAGACCACCAGCCGCTCGGACATCGAACTGCTCTGGTCCTTCTTCGCCAAGCCCGGCCAGACCGTGCCGGTGGTGAGCAGCTTCGAGCAAGGCATCGACACCCTGATTCCTTCCGAGCTGCGCCGGACCAGCGAGTTTTTGACGCATCCGGTGTTCAACACCCACCACAGCGAAACCAGCATGCTTCGCTACATCCGCAAGCTGAGCGACAAGGATCTGTCGCTGGACCGCAGCATGATTCCGCTGGGCAGTTGCACCATGAAGCTCAACGCCACCAGCGAGATGATTCCCATCACCTGGCCCGAGTTTGCCAACATCCATCCATTCGCGCCGCCCGAGCAGTTGCGCGGCTATGCCGAACTCGACCAGCAATTGCGCGACTGGCTGTGCCAGGCCACAGGCTACGCCGGCATCAGCCTGCAGCCCAACGCCGGCTCGCAGGGCGAATATGCAGGCCTGCTGGTCATCAAGGCGTATCTGGAGGCGAACGGCCAGGGCCACCGCAACATCTGCCTGATTCCCTCGTCAGCCCACGGCACCAACCCGGCCAGTGCCCAGATGGCCGGCATGACGGTGGTCGTCACGGCCTGCGATGCACAGGGCAATGTGGACATGGCCGACCTGAAGGCCAAGTGCGAAAAGCACAGTGAAAAATTAGCCTGCGTGATGATCACCTACCCGAGCACCCACGGCGTGTTCGAGACGCAGGTCAAGGAACTCTGCCAGCTGGTGCATTCGCACGGCGGCCGGGTCTATGTCGATGGCGCGAACATGAATGCGCTGGTCGGCACTGCCGCGCCGGGCGAGTTCGGTGGCGACGTCAGCCACCTCAATTTGCACAAGACCTTCTGCATTCCGCATGGCGGCGGCGGCCCCGGCGTCGGTCCGGTCTGCGTGGTAGCCGACCTGGTGCCCTACCTGCCCGGCCATGCCACGGCGGGGATTCATGTCAACGGCGTGGGAGCTATTTCGGCCGCGCCGCTGGGCAATGCAGCGGTGCTTCCGATCAGCTGGATGTACTGCCGCATGATGGGGCCTGAAGGCTTGAAGCAGGCGACCGAAGTGGCGATTTTGAGCGCCAACTACATCAGCGCCAGCCTGAAAGACCATTACCCGACGCTGTATGCCAGTGAAAACGGCCATGTTGCGCACGAGTGCATCCTGGACCTGCGCCCGCTCAAGGAAACCAGCGGCGTGACCGCCGAAGACGTGGCCAAGCGGCTGATGGACTACGGTTTTCATGCACCAACGCTGAGCTTTCCGGTGCCCGGCACCTTGATGGTCGAGCCCACCGAAAGCGAAACCCTGGCCGAACTGGACCGCTTCATCCACGCCATGATCGCCATTCGCGAAGAGATTCGCCAGGTTGAAACCGGCCACTGGCCGCAGGACAACAACCCGCTCAAGCACGCACCGCATACCGCAGCCAGCCTGCTGGCCGCCGACTGGGACCGGCCGTATTCACGCGAAACCGGCGCCTTCCCGCTGGCCAGCCTGAAGGCGGTGAAATACTGGCCTCCGGTGGGCCGGGTGGACAATGTTTATGGCGACCGCAATTTGTCATGCAGCTGCATTCCGGTAGCGGACTACGCCTGAACCTCGCCGCTGGCGCACCCGAATTCCTCCCTCTACCTCCGGGAGAGGGCTGGGGTGAGGGCCAGCGGTGGCGGCAACTGCAAACCCATTTGAACCTCTCCAACACACTCACAAAACCCCATGAAATCAACACTCTGCCTGCTCGCCATTACCGCTTTCGCCACCAGCGCCTTCGCCGTGGCACCGCCTGAAACCCTGCCCTCGGGCGTGAAGATCGTGCATACCGTCGATGGCACGGGCGCCCAGCCCAAGGCGTCGGACACCGTCAAGGTGCATTACCGGGGCACGCTGGCGGACGGCAAGGAATTTGACAGCTCGATCAAGCGAGGCCAGCCCGCATCCTTCCCGCTGAACCGCGTGGTGCCATGCTGGACCGAAGGCATGCAAAAGATCAAGGTCGGCGGCAAGGCAACGCTGACCTGCCCGCCGGCCACCGCCTATGGTGATCGCGGCGCAGGCAATGCGGTGCCGCCGAACGCCACGCTGACGTTTGAAGTCGAGCTGCTGGCGATCGAAAAATAAGCCGCTTGCGGCCTACAAGTGCGCATTCAGTGCGGCCAGCAGCGCGGCATTGAATGCGTCAGCCCGCTCGAACTGAACCCAGTGCCCTGACGCGTCAACCAGCGTCAGCGCCGTGAAACCGGGCGCCAGCCGCAGCACCGGCGCCAAGCGCTCGATTTTTCCCCGATACAGCGCATCTTCACGGCCGTAGATGGCATGCACCGGGCATTTCACTTGCGCCAGTGACCGGGCGAGCACGTCGGTTCGCGACAAGCTGCGCCCTTTCATCCGGTCACGCAACACGTTCGCCACATGCAGGCGCAAGGCCAGTTCGGTGATGGACTCCTGGTGAAGCAGCATCAGCGCGGCCAGGTTGCGGCGGTGCACCGCATCGCGCTGGGCGGGCTCCGCCAGGTGTCGCCAGGCATTGAGACGGATGGCTTTTTCCGGCGCAATACCGAGCCCCGGCGCGCCCACCAGCACCAGGCGCGCCACCCGCGCGGCAAACTGCTCGGCGATAAAACCGGCCACCATGCCGCCAAATGAAAAGCCGACCAAGTCGCAGGCCGCATTGCCCAACAGGCTTTGCAGCCCTTGCTCCACGGGACCGGGAAGCGCATCGGCGTCCGTCCCGTCCAGAGGTGCGGCAGACTCGCCAAAACCCGGCAAATCAGGCACCAGCACCCAGCGCCCGGAATCGACCAGCGCGCCAATGTTGCGCAGCCAGTGCATCCAGCTGCCGCTGCCGCCATGCAGCAACACCACTGGTGCCAAGGCGGGATCGCAAAGGTCTTTCCCCCAAAGATGCCAGACCAAAGTGCCCGTTCCACAAGGGGTTTCCATGCGGGTTGCGGTTTTCAGGAGCGCTTGCGCCTCCAGCGGTAATTGAACAGTGGATTCAGGCGTCATCGTCTGTTGATACCTTCGCGCCGAAACATGACCGGGGCATCAATCGAACAGGCTGTCAAAACCGCCGACAGGCTCAAAGCGCTTGTTGCCGGCGTGGTAATACAGCCGCGTCGGCCCGGGCATCGCCAGCTCGCGCACCGAGTGGCGCGCATCGCCCGGGTAACAAATCACCCGTCCTTCCTGCAGATCAAACGGCTCGGGGAGGATCAACGGCGGCAGGCGGCTGCGTGCCTGCATCATCACGCTGTCCACACTGGCGTGGCGCGCCAGGTGGGCCAGGCTCATGATTTGCGGCGGCGCCAGTGCGATCTGGCCGGCCCAGTACTGCTGCAGCGCGGTGCGGGGCGCAAGCCAGATGCTTTCGGTGGTTTCATGGTTGTCGTGAACCGCCACCTGCCCGGCGGGCACGGCGGATACAAAAAACCGGGTGTCGAAGCGCTTGTTCATGACCGATGGCGAAGTCGGCGTGATCCAGCGCGTCCAGGGCACCAGAGTTCGGGTCTGCAGGCGCAGCGCCATTTGCGCCAGCATGGCATTGAACCCATGGCCTTCGCGCAACAGCGCGGCCGCCCGGGCACAGTCAACGCCCTGGCTTTCAATGCCTTGGGCCATCAGTACGCCCGACTCTTCAAACGCTTCGCGCAAGGCCGCCACATACAGCCCGCCCGCCGTGCGTTCGCTGATGTCGGCCTCGTTCAGTCCGGCATGCAGCGCCTGCAATGGCTGGTCCAGATGCGCGGCCATGTCCAGTTCGGCGTCAAGCGCATCGACCTTGCCGCCCGGAAAGACATAGGCGCCGCCCAGCACGTCGGACAAGGCATGGCGTTTCATCAGGAACACCTCCAGGCCTGCAGCGCCATCGCGCAGCATGACCACCGTGGCAGCCGGGCGCAAGGGTGTGGTGACAATTTCCAGATTCAATTCCATCGTCTGCTTTCAGGGAGATGCCGCGCGGTCCAGTCCGTGCGGCCAGGCTGCAGAGGCTACCAGAGTCGCCGCAGTCCCTTCCCCCATCTCAAGCGTGACAGGCACCGAGCGGGAATTGGATCGCGGGAATCCACTCAGGCATGGAAAAAAGCATCAAATCAGCCTCTTGCGCTTTCTGCATCTACACAATCAGCTATTGATTCAATAGCAAATCCCTGGACAACCGTACTTACAGGTCCAGCACCAGCCGCGCCGACCTGGAGCGCGAGCAGCAGGGCGTGAACTGGTCATTGGCGACCTGCTCCTCGGGGGTAAGGTAAAAATCCTTGTGGTCGGGAATGCCCTCGATCACCCGCGTCAGGCAGGTGCCGCACACGCCTTGCTCGCAGGACACCTGCACGTCCACGCCGGCCTCGGCCAGGGCTTGCACCACCGTCTTGTCCTGGGGCACCACCACGACCTGGCCGGAACTGGCGATCTGCACTTCAAAGCTGGTGTCGGTGCTTGACGCCGTGACCGCACCGGCAAAGAATTCGTAATGCAGCTGGTCTTCGGGCCAGCCCTGGGCGCGCGCCGAGTTCAGCACCGCATCCATGAACCCCCTGGGCCCGCAGACGTACAGGTGCACACCTTCGGCTGGCGCGGCCAGCAGCGCGGCAATGTCCAGCTTCTGTTCGGCAGCCCCGTCGTCGAAATGAAAATGCACCCTGGGCGCAAAGCCGGCATTGGCAATGCGCTGACGAAACGCCGTGCGCTCGGGCGAGCGCGTGCAGTAATGCATCTCGAAATCGGCGCCGGTGTGGGCCAGCCGCTCGGCCATGCACAGGAGGGGCGTGACGCCGATGCCGCCGGCCAGCAGCAGGTGACGGCTGGCCTGGTGGGCCAGCGCAAAGTGGTTGGCCGGCGCACTGATCTGCAGCAACTGGCCTTCGTGCACCTGGTCATGCATGACCACGGAGCCGCCGCGCGACGCCGGGTCGCGCAGTACACCGAGCAGGTAGCGGTGGCTTTCGGCGGCGTCATTGCACAGCGAATACTGCCGGGTCAGACCGCCGGGCAGGTGCACATCGACATGCGAGCCGGCCGAAAACCCGGGCAGCGGGCAGCCGTCTTCGGCCACCAGCTCGAAGGTCGCGATGTCGACCGCCTCCTGCTGCTTGCGGGACACCCGCACGGGAATCGTTGGGAGTTGATGGCTCATGCTGGCTCCTTATGCAGCGGCCGTGGCGCTGCCGGCCATGCCGTCCGGCGTATTCGGGGAGGCGCTGACCGGCGCGGCGCGGCCCGCCTGCTCGTCGGCCATGATGCGGTCCAGAATCTTGCGCGACTGTACGCCGCCGGCATCGATGTTGAGCTTGAGCAGGCCCCGGTCAGGATGGTCGAGCAGGTTGCGCTGCTGCAGTTGCAGCATTTCCAGGTCCTCGCTGAAAATTTTGGCCTGGCCTTCGCGGATGCTGGCGGTCAGTGCCTTGTCCCCGGGGTTGAAGTGGCGCGCCATGCCCCAGAAGTACCAGATCGATGTTTCGGTCTCGGGCGTGATGAAGTCCACCACGATGCTGTAGGCCTTGCAGTCGGACGGCGCGTCGTAGCCACCCTTGCCAGCATGGGCAACGCCGACTTCGATCATCACATGGCTGGGCGGCGTGAAGCGGCAGATCTGCCAGCGGTCCACCGGCACATCGTCGGCCAGGTGGTTGCCGCGCAGGGCCAGCTTCCAGAACGGCGGGGGCTCGATGTTTTCCATGAAGCGGCTGGTCACCACCTCGTCGCCATTGACCACTGTCTTGCACGGCACCTCGTCGATTTCCTTCTGGCCGATGCTGCCCGAATGCACATAGGTCTCGTGCGTCAGGTCCATCAGGTTGTCGATCATCAGCCGGTAGTCGCAGGCAATGTGGAACATGCCGCCGCCATAGGCCCACTCGGGGTTGTCATGCCAGTGCTGGGCTGGAATTTTCGCCGGGTCGGCCAGCGCGGCATCGCCCGGCCAGACCCAGATGAAGCCATAACGCTCTTCTACGGAATAGCTGCGGATGGCCGGAAAACCGCGCACGCGCTGGCCCGGCATGGCAATGGTCTTGCCTTCGCAGCCCATTTCCAGGCCATGGTAGCCGCAGACCAGCCGGCCTTCGCGCACGAAGCCCAGCGACAGGGGCGCGCCGCGGTGCGGGCAGAAGTCTTCCAGCGCCGCCACGCGGCCTTCTTCGCCACGGTAGAAAACGATGCGTTCGCCGCAGACCTTGCGGCCCAGCGGCTTGTCGTCAATGTCCTGGGGCATGCAGGCGACATACCAGGTGTTTTTCGGGAACATGATGAGTGACCTTTCTGTGAAGGGAGCAACCGGCCCTGTCAGGCTGCCGGTTGCAGTTGGAAATGAATACAAGTTCTGTCAGAGCGGCACGGCCCGGGCCACGCCCAGCAGTCGGTCCAGCAACTCGGGCTGGCCCTGCAAGTCCTCGGCGCTGCCGCTGTGCACCACCGTGCCATGGTCCAGCACCACGGCTCGGTGGCTGATGGCCAGGATGGCCTGCGGATGCTGCTCGACAATGATGGCGCTCAGCCCTTCCTCGCGGGTGATGCGGGCAATGGCGCGCAGCAGTTCCTCGACGATGATGGGCGCCAGGCCTTCGAGCGGCTCGTCGAGCAGCAGCAGTTTGGGGTTCAGCACCAAGGCACGGCCAACGGCCAGCATCTGCTGCTCGCCACCCGACAGCTGCGTGCCGAGGTTGGTCTTGCGTTCGGCCAGGCGCGGGAACATCTTGTAGACCCCGTCCGGGTTCCACTTGCCGGGACGGGCCACGGCCGTCAGGTTTTCATGCACCGTGAGCGACTTGAAGATGTTGCGCTCCTGCGGCACCCAGCCAATGCCGGCCCCGGCGCGCTGGAATGACGCCAGCTTGTGCAGGGCCACACCGCCCAGCATGATGCTGCCGCCATGCTGGCGCGTCGCACCCGCCAGCGTGTTGATCAGCGTGGTCTTGCCGGTGCCGTTGCGCCCCAGCAAGGCCAGCGTCTGGCCTTCGTCCAGGCTGAGCGACACATCCTGCAGCACGACGGCTTCGCCGTAACCGGCGCGCAGGTTCTCGACTTTCAACAGCTCAGCCATGAAATTTACCCCCCAGGCTTGTCACTTCGTGGGCTGCGCTGCCCCCCGGGGGGGCGTGGGCGCCTTGGGGCGGCCCGGCTTCGCCAGCCTCCTCGCCATGCCCCAGATACACCGCCTTGACCTGCGGATCGTTGGCAATCTGCTCGGGCGTGCCCTCGGTCAACAAGGTGCCGTTGACCAGCACCGTCATGAAATTCGCAAAGCTGAACACCAGGTCCATGTCGTGCTCGATCAGCAGCACCGACACATCGGCCGGCAGCGCGGCCACGGTTTGCAGCAGTTCCTCGCGCTCGCCGGCGGGCACCCCGGCCACCGGCTCGTCGAGCAGCAGCACGCGCGGCTCGCAAGCCAGCGCAATCGCAATTTCCAGCAGGCGGCGCTTGCCGTAGGCCAGCACATGGGTTGGCTGGTCCATCACCTCGGCCAGGTGAAACTGCGCCAGCAACTGCTTGCAGCGTTCGGCCACCTGCGGGTTGCGGCCCAGCGGCTGCCACCACTTCGTGCCCAGTCCCAGGTGCTGCGACACCGTCAGCGCCAGGGTCTGCAGTGGGGTGAGCGAATCGAACAGCTGGTTGATCTGGAAGGTGCGGACCATGCCGCGCTGCACGCGCTGGTTCGGCGCTAGGTGGGTGATGTCCTGCCCTTCCAGCACGATGCGGCCTTCGGTCGGCTGCAGCACGCCGGTCAGCAAATTGATGAGCGTGGTCTTGCCGGCGCCGTTGGGGCCGATCAAGGCATGGCGCGCGCCTTTCTTGAGGTTCAGCGTGACGTTGTTGGTGGCGGTGATGCCGCCAAAGCGCATCACCAGGCCTTGTGCGGACAGCACGGTGTCGGCATCGGGGCGATGGATTGCTTCTTGCGTGCTCATGCCTTGTCTCCGCTTGACGCCCGCCTGAACCAGGTCCACGGGCGCATCAGCCGGTCGCGGCCGACCAGCACCAGCACCACCAGGAACAGGCCGATCCAGAACGTCCAGTATTGCGGCGTGATGGACGCCAAAACATCCTGCAGCAGCTTGAACACAATGGCCCCCAGCACGCCGCCATACAGCCAGCCGGTGCCGCCAATCACCAGGATCAGCATCACGTCGGCCGAGCGGTGAAACTCGAACAGGTCGAGCGAGGCAAACCCGGTGGTCTGTGTGAGCAAGGCCCCGGCAGCACCGGCCACCCCGGCGGCCAGTGTGTACACCATGGCCAGCTTGGCATTGACCGGAATGCCGATGGCCATAGCCCGCAGCCGATTGTCGCGAATCGCCTTGAGCGTGGCGCCGAAGGGCGAATGCACCACCCGGCGCATCAACAGGAACAGCACCAGCAGCACCGTCATCGAATAGTAGGCCGCCGTGATGCCGTACAGGTCGAATTCGAATCTGCCCAGTACCGGTCCCATCACCACGCCCTGCAGGCCGTCGGCGCCGCCGGTCAGCCAGTCCAGCTTGTTGGCCAGCTCCAGCAGAATCAGGCCGACGCCCAGCGTGACCATCAGCCGAGTCAGGTCGCTGCCGCGCATGATGGAAAAAGAGGCAATAAATCCCATCAGCGTGGCCACGGCCATGCCAAACAGCAGCCCGACCAGCGGGTCGGGCATGACCAGCTTGGCAAACAGCGCGGCAGCATAGCCGCCCAGGCCGAAGAAAGCCGCATGGCCGAGCGAGACGATGCCGGTGTAGCCGAGGATCAAATCCAGCGACACCGCAAACAGCCCGACGATGGCGATTTCGTTGATGATCAAGGCATGGCTGGGCGACAGCACCGGCGCGGCAAAGGCCAGCAGCCACAGCACCGGCTCCCAGGGCCTGAAGCGGCTGCCTTTGAGCAGCGATTGTTGTTGGGCGTTCATGTCACTTGCCTCCCTTGCGCACAAAGAGGCCTTGCGGGCGCCAGATCAGAATCGCGATCATCAGGCTGTACACAATGAAGGCGCCCAGCTTGGGGATGTAGTACTTGCCCGCCACGTCGGCAATGCCCAGCAGCAGCGCGGCCAGCAGCGGCCCGGTGATGGACGAGGTGCCGCCCACCGCCACGACGATCAAAAAGTACACCATGAACTTGAGCGGAAAGCTCGGGTCCAGCCCCAGTACTTCAGCACCCAGCGCGCCGCCCAGGCCGGCCAGTCCGGAGCCCACGGCGAAGGTCGACAGGAACACGATGTTGACATTGATGCCCAGCCCGGCAGCCACCCGCTGGTCATCGACCGATGCACGCAACCGGCTGCCAAAGCGCGTGTGGCCCAGCACATACTGCAGCGCCACGGTCAGCGCCGCACACACCGCGATGATGAACAGCCGGTAGTGACCCATGCCCAGCGTCCAGGCGCCGCTGCCCAGTTCGGTGCGGCCCTTGAGCCATTCGGGCAACTGCATGATCTGCTGCGTCGAGCCGATGAAGTAGTCCACGCTGGCCACCGCCATGAACACCAGGCCGATGGAAAACAGCACCTGGTCCAGGTGCGGCTTGTGGTACATGGGCCGGTACAGCGTGCGCTCCAGCACGCCGCCCAGCAGCGCCGAGCCCAGGAAGGCCAGTGGCAGGCACAGCAAAAATGGCACGCCGAATCGCTGCATCAGCAGCACCGTGATGTAGCCGCCGGCCATGGCAAAGGCGCCATGCGCCAGATTGATGAAGTTCATCAGCCCCATGGTGACCGCCAGGCCCACCGCCAGGATGAAAAGCAGCATGCCGTAGGCAATGCCGTCGAAAAGAATGGTCAGCATCGGGAAGGGAGTAAGGAAAATGCCAAAAGAACGCCCAGAGCCTGCCAGGAAAGCCGGCAGGCCCTGGGCCGCGTCCGGTTTACTTGGCCTTGCCGGGGTCCTTGACGTCCTTGATCACGTCAAATTCGATGTTGTAGAGCTGGCCGTCCTTCTTCTCGACCTTGCGCAGGTAGATGTCCTGCACCACGTCGCGCGTCTGCGCATCAATGAACATCTTGCCGCGCGGACTTTCGAAAATCTGGCCCTTCATGGCGGCCAGCAGCGCATCGCCGCCGCCCTGGCCCTTGGTCGCCTTCAGCGCCTCATAGATGACGCGCATGCCGTCATAGCCGCCCACGGCCATGAAGTTGGGCCGCAGGCCCTTGTTGGCCTTGGTGAATTCCTCGACAAACTTCTTGTTCAGCGCCGACGGATGCGCAGCCGAATAGTGGTGCGAGGTGACCACGCCCACCGCCACGTCGCCCATGTCGTTCAACTGGTCGTCGTCGGTCACGTCGCCGGTGCCGATCAGCCGGATGCCGGCCTTGTCCAGGCCGCGCTCGGCAAACTGTTTCATCACCGCCGCGCCCGCGCCCGACGGCACGAAGACAAACAGCGCGTCGGGCTTGATGTCGCGAACCTTTTGCAGGAAGGGCGCAAAGTCGGGTCCGCGCAGTGGCACCCGCAGCGCTTCAACCACCTGCCCGCCATTGAAGGTCAGGCGTTCCTTGAAATACTTCTCTGCATCGATGCCGGGGCCGTAGTCGGACACCAGCGTGACGACCTTCTTGATGCCGTTCTTCGGCGCCCAGTCGGCCAGCGCGACCGCCGCCTGCGGCAGCGTGAAACTGGTACGCACGATATAGGGCGAGGCCTGCGTGATGCTCGACGTGGCCGCTGCCATCACCACCATGGGCGTCTTGGACTGGGTGGCAATCGGCGCGGTGGCCATGGCCGACGGCGTGATGCCAAAGCCGGCCAGCACATTGACCTTGTCATTCACCACCAGTTCCTGTGCCAGCCGGCGTGTCGCGTCGGGCAGCGAGGTGTCGTCCTTGATGATCAGCTCGATCTTCTTGCCGGCCACGGTGTCGCCGTGCTGCGCCATGTACAGGCGGGCAGCGGCCTCGATCTGGCGGCCGGTGGTGGCCTGCTGGCCGGTCATGGGCAGGATCAAGCCGATCTTGAAGGTGTTGTCCTGCGCCATGGCGCCGGTCGCGGTGAGCGACACGGCAGCCAGGGCAATGGCGTGAAGGAAAAAGCGCTTTTGCATGGTTGACTCCGGAAGGATAAAAAAAAGGCTGACTGATTGTTTTTCGGTTTGACTGGAATAAAGAAGGGGCTTTCACGCACGCCAGTCGTTCGGGTTTCGCCTTCGTATCAGCTGTACGCCAGGCACTTGATTCTGGCCCGGGTGGCGAACGGCTTCACGCAGGTTTCGCTGCGCCAGCTTGGAATGCTCGCGCATGATGGCTTCGGCGCGGGTGCCTTCATGGTTTTCAATCGCATCGAGCACCTGGCAGTGCTGGTCCTGCGCTACCACGAGCCGGTCCCTGGCTTTGGACGAGTTGTCCTTCATGATCACAAAGCCCGACACGAAGCCCGAAGGCGAGGCAAATGGCAGGCTGGCGACCCGCTCCAGTTCGCGGCTCATGAAAGGGCTTCCCGACAGTTCGCCGATCAGGTTGTGGAATTTTTCGTTCAGTACCACATAGCGCGCAAAAGCGTCGTCGTTGAGCGTCGGTCCCCGCAGCAGGATGTCGATCTGCGCCAGACAGGCGCGCGCTTCGGCCAGCACCACCGCAGGCGCACCGCGCTCGGCGGCCAGCCGCGCCGCCATGCCTTCGATGGTGCCGCGCAGCTCGATGGCATCGGACACGTCCCGTTCGGTGAAGGTTCGCACCGCATAGCCGCCGTTGGGCAGGGCCTGCAGCAGCCCTTCCTGCTCCAGCCGCATCAGCGCGGCGCGAATCGGCGTTCGCGAAATGCCAATCTTTTCGACGATGGCCAGTTCGGCGATGCGCGCGCCACCGGGCAACTCACCGGCCAGGATCAGCTCCCGTAGCCTGAGCTGGGCCTTGACCACCTGCGAGCTGCCTTCTTCAGGCAGCTCGGGGATCAGGTTTTCAAAAGGAGTGAGGCGATTCATGGATACACACTGTATACATTAGCCGCGCTAAATCAAATAAAAATAGCCAAAATTAGGGTATGTACTGACTAAATTGTATTCAATACATCTAAAGTTCAGCACATTTTCGTATTCACATCTGGAAAAATAACCGCTACCCCCTGAGGCCCGGGCGGCTGACCCGTAGCCTTGAAAAGGCCGCTTGCTCAGGTGGTTTCCAGCGCCAGCACGGCGCTGGCTGTGTTGGAAATGGGAATCTGGTAATTGCCGGTAAAGGGCCTGCTCGACAAGCTGCGCGCCATCATCAGCCAGCCGCTGTTTGTTGGAAACGGCCAGGCATCGCGGCTACGGCGAGTGCGGAGGAACTGGCCGGCCAGGCGCGAGAGCTGCTGCGCCAGTTGCAGCGCTTTGCGCAGTCGGGCAAATTCGATCCGGACCGCTGTTGCGCGCTGCTCACCATTTCTGGAGGGTGTTGCCTTCAGTTTCGAGGCCTCCCCTATTCCTTGTCCACCCGGCCGCGCAAGGCCTTGGTGGCCGAACGCTGGCCCTTGCCTTCAAGGCGGCGCTGTTGGGAACCATAGGTGGGCTTGGTGGCGCGCCGGGCTTTGGGCGGATTGGACACGCCGTCGATCACCTGCTGCAGGCGCGCCAGCGCATCGGCGCGGTTCATTTCCTGGGTGCGGTGCTGCTGCGCCTTGAGCACCAGCACGCCTTCCTGGGTGATCCGGCTGTCGCTCAATGCCAGCAGGCGCTCCTTGATCTCGTCTGGCAGCGACGAGGCCTTGATGTCAAAACGCAGATGTACGGCGCTGGATACCTTGTTGACGTTTTGCCCGCCTGCACCTTGGGCGCGAATGGCGCTGAGCTCGACATCGCGCTCAGCGACCAGAAACTTGTGAATCACGGGCATACAGGTTTTTTTCCGGTGGTCAGGTCAATGCCTGGACGGCGACGGTCTGGCCGCTGACGATCGAGCGCCGCAGGGCTTCGGCGGTGCGCAAGCTTTGCATGGCATCGGCCACGGTGATTATCGGCGCCGCCTGAGCGGCGATCATCTCGGATCGAGCCGTACCGCCGCACGCCGTTGCCTGCTGACGCTGAAACACCTGGACTATGCAGCCACCGACAGCAAGCGGTTCTGGCTGACGACGCGCGTGCTGCGACTGGACCAGTCTTACCTTGAATCGGCGCGGCTGCCGTGCATCTTGCAGCCCTTCCTGCAACGCGTCACTGCCGGCACGCAGGAAAGCGCCCATGTCAGCGTGATGGACGGCGACGAGATTTTTTAGATCGCCCGCTACGGCAGCAACCGGGCCATGCGCACCGGCTACGTGCTGGGCTCGCGGGTGCAGGCGCAGGTGACCGCTGCTGGCCTTTTGCTGCTGGCATTGCGCAAGCCGCCCTGGCTGGAGCAGTGGCTGAGCAGCCACGACCTGCACGCCTACACATCCTGCACCATCGCCAGCAAGGACCGGCTGCGCGTCGAACTGTCACGGGTGCGATGGCATGGCAGGGCCATTTTGGACCAGCAGATAGAGCTCAATTACCGATGCATTGCCGTGCTGCTCCGCGACCGGCATGGCGAACTGGTTGGCGCGTTGAGTGTCACCATGCACATGGACCACGAGTCCAGCGAGGACGCCTTGACCCGCGTGCTGTCGGCGCTCAGCGAAACGGCGCAGGCGATGCGGCAACTGATCTGATGGTTGCAGCCTGAATTGCTATTTTATTGAGCCAATTGCACAATTCTGCGTCATAGGTTCAGAAGACTGGTTTTTCGTAAAAGCCAAGCTGGATGCGATCGAACTGAAGAGTTTTTCGAT
>NZ_JAAFGZ010000006.1:0-163171 GCF_010365105.1 Polaromonas sp.
ATCTGGCTGGGCATGCAGCGCATCCTGGACTTTGCCGCTGGCGTCAGGTTCTCACGCGAACTTCAGGCAGCAGGGAGTTGTGTATAACGAAATGCGCTAGCCCCCATCACCAACCTCTGCGTTGCCCGCGTAGCCGCCACATAAAACACCTGCGCCGCTTCCTTTTCGTCCTCCCCTGGCACCAGCATGTGCCCCACGCCGGGTAGCGCCACCACGGGGAACTCCAGGCCTTTGCTGACCTTCATGGTCATCACTTGAATGGCGTCTGCTCCGGGTTGGTAGTCGCCGCCTTTTGGTAGTGCGCTCACGGGGCCTTCCTTCCTTTGGTCAACCTGCTGGCCTTGGGTGTCTTTTTATCCTCATGCGTCAGAAACCCAATGGGCCGCTTGGGCGGCTCCGGTGGTGTGGTGAGCTCACGCACTACGTCCAGCAGTTGGCGCAATTGCAGCCGGGTGTTCCGGCTGAACGTATCGTGTGACATCTCTATAGACTCGGTTTTCATTTCCAACTCAGTCAGGCGTTTGGCAATATCGGCGTTTGCCGAGAGTGCCTGGCGCAACTGCACAAACGCCCGCACGACATAAATTCCCATCTCCACTGCTTGGCTTGACGCCAGCACATTAGCTGCCTGTATTGCCCCGTGCTCGGTAAACGCAAACGGCAGCGCCTTGGAAAACTTCAGATTTTGCAGGTGGTCGCAATTTGCGACCACCTCGGCTTTTTCATCCAGCGTGAGTTGAAACAGAAAATCGCCGGGGAAGCGGTCCCGGTTGCGTTTGACCTGCTCATTGAGCCGCTTGGTCTGCACCCCGTACAGCGCAGCCAAGTCCACATCCAGCATGACCCGCAGGCCGCGAATCACCTGGATACGGCTTTCGATGCGCGGCACCAGTACCGTGTTGCTCGTCATCACGCTTGTAGCCCTTTCATGTTCCTAGCCTTGCCCCAAACCTGCTGTCGCCGCTGACAGTAACCAGCAACCTCTGCGTAGCCGCCACATAAAACACCCGCGCCGCTTCCTTCTCGTCTTCGCCGGGCGCAGGCATGTGCCCCACATCGGGCAGCGCGACCACGGGGAACTTCAGGCCTTTGTTGACTTTCATGGTCATCACCTGAATGGCGTCTGCACCGGGGTTGTAGTCGCCGCTGCGTTTGCGCACGCGGTGCGGCAGCTTGCGTTGGGCCAGGGCCTTGGCCAAGTGGTCGGCTATGGCAAACGCTTCATCACGCAATGTGGGCAGTTTGATGATGATGATGGCGGCTTGGCCTTTGAGCCCGCAGCTGACGGCTTGCTTCGGGCCAACCCGCACGGTGTGCCCAAACGAATAGTCACTGCGCATTTGCCCCAACCGCCCAGCCAGTCGGCGCTTGCCCGCGCTATCGAATGAAGTGGTTCCTGTGAGGGAAATAAGAGTCGCCATTTCGCCGCCACCGCCCTGTTTGGTTGCTCAGTTTGATTAACACTTGGTAACAGGTGATCATGCAGCCAAAGTGACTTCTATGGTCGAGTTGTTTGCGGATTTATTAGAGGGAATGTTCGCGTCGCCTGTCTCCAAAAGCCGCAGCGCCATCCGCCTTACAAGGCAGGGCTTTTAAAGGTGGCAAAGCGTGGTTTACGTGTGCGTGACAGCCGCCTGCGCGTGGGCAAAACCGGCAGAAGCATCCACAATACTCATGTGCTACATAAAATATAGCAATAAAATCAATACCAGCGTGCGCAAAGCCACTATTTAACCAATTTTTTCGTCTCATCCCGCAGCAAATGCCCCAACGGCAGCGCGCCGCTGGCTTTCACCTCGCCGAGCGAAAAACTGGTGTGCAGGTCTTTCACGTTCGGCAGGTTGATCAGCACATCCCTGGCAAACTGGCTGAAGCTGTTCAGGTCACGGCTGACGACCTGCAATTCAAACGTGCCGGTGCCGCTGATGTAGTGGCAGCTGACCACTTCCGGAATCTTGCGGATCGCTTCTTCCAGCGACTGCAGCACGTCGCCGCTGTTGCGCGCGGCGTCCAGGCGCACGAAGGCCAGCACGTCCAGGCCGATCTTGTGGCGGTTGATCTCGGCGCGGTAGCCGGTGATGAAGCCGGCTTCTTCCAGCGCCCGCACACGCCGCCAGCAGGGCGCGGCTGACAAGCCGACGCGCGACGCCAGTTCGGTGTTGGTCAGACGGGCCTCGGTCTGCAACTCGTTCAGGATGGCGATGTCAAACTTGTCCAATGTTTCCATTTTTCGTATTTTGCAGCAAGAATCTTTCGTCAGGCGCGCTAAATCAGGCAAAAAAAGCAAAGACATATCACAAGGCGGGACATACACTTTTGCCTAAAGTCAAAGCGCTGGCCTGACCGGGCTTGACGCTGGCAAAACCATCTGCCCACAAGGCAGGTTACAAAAACCATCCTGGAGACAAACACCATGAATGCACCGCTGCCCGAGCACATCCGCAAAGCGCTGGAAACCGTCACGCTCGACGACAAATATTCGATTGACCGTGGCCGCGCCTTCATGAGCGGCGTGCAGGCGCTGGTCCGTCTGCCGATGCTTCAGCGCACGCGTGATGCCATCGATGGCTTGAACACCGCGGGCTTCATCAGCGGCTACCGGGGCTCGCCGCTGGGCGGTTACGACCAGGCGCTGTGGGCCGCCAAGAAGCACCTGGCGGCGCAAAACATCGTGTTCCAGCCTGGCGTGAACGAAGAACTCGGCGCCACCGCCGTCTGGGGCACGCAGCAGCTCGATTTGTACCCGCAGACCAACAAGTTCGACGGCGTGTTCGGCATCTGGTACGGCAAGGGGCCGGGCGTGGACCGCTGCTCGGACGTGTTCAAGCATGCCAACATGGCCGGTACGGCCAGGCATGGCGGCGTCATCGCGATTGCCGGCGACGACCACATCAGCAAAAGCTCGACCGCGCCGCACCAGAGTGACCACATCTTCAAGGCCTGCGGCCTGCCGGTGTTTTTCCCGTCCAGCGTGCAGGACATCCTGGACATGGGGCTGCATGCCTTTGCCATGAGCCGCTTTTCCGGCCTGTGGTCGGGCATGAAGACGATCCAGGAAGTGGTGGAGTCGTCGAGTTCGGTGTCGGTCGATCCGGACCGGGTGAAGATCATCATGCCGGAAGACTTCCAGATGCCGCCGGGCGGGCTGCACATCCGCTGGCCCGACGCGCCGCTGGAGCAGGAAGCGCGGCTGATGGACTACAAATGGTATGCCGCCCTGGCCTATGTGCGCGCCAACAAGCTCAACTACAACGTGATTGCCGGGCCGAACGACCGCTTCGGCATCATCGCCAGCGGCAAGGCCTTCAACGACACGCGCCAGGCGCTGAACGACCTGGGCCTGGACGAAGACACCTGCCACCAGCTCGGCATCCGCCTGCACAAGGTCAATGTGGTCTGGCCGCTCGAAGCCACCATCACCCGCGACTTTGCCCAGGGCCTGCAGGAAATCCTGGTGGTTGAAGAAAAGCGCCAGGTCATCGAATACCAGATCAAGGAAGAGCTTTACAACTGGCGCGCCGATGTTCGGCCCAATGTGCTCGGCAAGTTCGACGAACCCGAAGGCGACGAGTCGGGCGGCGAATGGAGCCGCTCCAATCCGAGCGACAACTGGCTGCTGCGCGCCAAGGCCGACCTGACGCCGGCGATCATTGCCAAGGCGATTGCCAAGCGCCTGACCAAGCTGGGTGTGCCGAGCGACATCGTGGCCCGCATGCAGGCGCGGCTGGCGGTCATTGATGCACGCGAACGCGCATTGATTGAAACCAAGACCGACACTGGCGAGCGTGCCCCGTGGTTCTGCAGCGGCTGCCCGCACAACACCAGCACCCGCGTACCCGAGGGTTCGCGCGCCGTCGCCGGCATCGGTTGCCATTACATGGCGACCTGGATGGACCGCTCGACCACCACCTTCACGCAGATGGGCGGCGAGGGCGTGCCCTGGGTCGGCCAGTCGGCCTTCACCCGCGACACGCACATCTTTGCCAACCTGGGCGACGGCACCTACTTTCACAGCGGCCTGCTGGCGATTCGCCAGAGCATTGCCGCCGGGGTGAACATCACCTACAAGATCCTCTACAACGACGCGGTGGCCATGACCGGCGGCCAGCAGGTCGGCGAGCGGCCCGAGGGCCATTCGGTGGCGCAGATTGCGCACAGCCTGCGCGCCGAGGGCGTGGCCCGGCTGGTCGTGGTCACCGACGAGCCCGAGAAATACCACGGCCGCTCGCATACCCTGGACAGCAGCGCCGCGCGCGCCGGTCACGCTGAACTGGTCAACGACCTGCCGCCAGGCATCGAGGTGCATCACCGCGACGAGCTGGACAAGCTCCAGCGCGAGTTCCGCGAGCTCAAGGGCACGACGGCCATCATCTACGACCAGACCTGCGCCACCGAAAAGCGCCGGCGCCGCAAGCGCGGCACGCTGGCCGATCCGGCCAAGCGGGTGGTCATCAACGAGCTGGTCTGCGAAGGCTGCGGCGACTGCTCGGTGCAGTCCAACTGCCTGTCGGTAGAGCCGCTGGAAACCGAATTCGGCCGCAAGCGCCAGATCAACCAGAACAGCTGCAACAAGGATTATTCTTGCGTCAAGGGTTTCTGCCCGAGCTTCGTGACGGTCGAAGGCGGCCAGCTCAAGAAGCCGAAGAAAGAGAAGAAGGGCGACCTGAGCAGCCTGCCGCCGGTTCCCGAGCCAGTGCTGCCGGTGGCTGAAAATGCCTGGGGCATCGTCGTCGGGGGCGTCGGCGGCACCGGCGTCATCACCATCGGCCAGTTGCTGGGCATGGCCGCGCACCTCGAAGGCAAGGGCGTGGTGACGCAGGACGCAGGCGGCCTGGCGCAAAAGGGCGGCGCGACCTGGAGCCACATTCAGATCGCCAACCGGCCCGAGTCCATTTTCACCACCAAGGTCGATACCGCCAAGGCCGACCTGGTGATCGGCTGCGACCCGATCGTGACCGCCAGCCCGTACACGCTGGCGACCATGCAGCCAGGCCGCACCTTCGTGGCGATGAATTCGCACGGTGCGCCGACGGCGGCATTCGTCACCAATCCCGACTGGCAGTTTCCGGGCGGCAACTGCGAAAGCGCCGTGCGCGCGGCCGTGGGCGCAGAAGGCATGGCGAGTTTCGATGCCGAGCAGGTTGCAGTGCAGCTGATTGGCGACTCGATCTACACCAACCCGCTGATCCTGGGCTTTGCCTGGCAAAAGGGCCGGGTGCCGCTGTCGCATGCCGCGCTGATGCGGGCCATCGAACTCAACGCGGTGCAGGTGGACAACAACAAGGCGGCTTTCGAATGGGGCCGGCGCTGCGCGCATGACCTGGCGCAGGTACAGGCGCTTTTCAAGGCCGCACAGGTGATCCAGTTTGTCAAGAAACCGTCGCTGAACGAGATGCTGGCCAAGCGGGTCGCCTTCCTGACGGATTACCAGAATGCGGCTTATGCGCAGACCTACCAGTCGTTCGTCGAGAAGGTGCGCGCTGCCGAGGCACCCCTGGGCAAAACCGTGCTGACCGAAGCCGTCGCCCGCTACCTGTTCAAGCTGATGGCCTACAAGGACGAGTACGAAGTGGCGCGGTTGCACACCGACACCGGTTTCCTGAACAAGGTGGGCGCCATGTTTGAAGGCGACTTCAAGCTCAACTACCACCTGGCGCCGCCGCTGCTGGCAAAGAAGAACGACAAGGGCGAGTTGCAAAAGCAGCAATTCGGTCCCTGGATGCTGACCGGCTTCAGGCTGCTGGCCAAACTCAAGGGTCTGCGCGGCACGCCGTTCGACGTGTTTGGCCGCACCGAAGAACGCAAGGAAGAGCGCGCGCTGATTGCCGACTACCGCGCCAGCATCAAGGAAGTGCTGGCCGGCCTGACCCTGGAAAATCACCCGACGGCTGTTGAAATTGCCCGGATTCCCGAACTGATCAAGGGCTACGGCCATGTCAAGGCGCGCCATCTGGCCGCTGCCCGGCCAAAGTGGACGGCGCTGATGCAGGCGTTCCGACAGCCGGAGCCGGTTCGGGAGGTCGCGGCAGCCTGAACTGGTGCGGCTGACTGTTGACTTGGACTTGCTTTGGTTTTGAGGCAAGGCGTTTTCAGGCAGCGGCCCGCCAGGGCCTCACCTAAATAGCCGCACACGCGCGAGTTGAATTCAGCGCTTGTGCCACGCCGCATACAATCCACCGGTCCATGCTCCGGCCTTTCTTGCCTGGGCGCTTGCCAGTGTTCCTTTAAAAATGTGGAGTCAGCCGTGTTTATTTCTTCAGCTTTTGCCCAGACTGCCCCTGCTGCCGCAGCCGGTGGCAGTGACATGATGTCCACCCTGACCGGCATGCTGCCGCTGGTGCTGATGTTCGTGGTGCTGTATTTCGTGATGATCCGTCCGCAGATGCGCAAGCAGAAAGAACACCGCACCATGATTGAGGCCCTGGCCAAGGGTGACGAAGTTGCCACAGCCGGCGGCCTGCTGGGCCGGGTCACGCGCCTGGGCGAAGGCTATCTGACACTGGAAATCGCCTCTGGCGTCGAAGTGCAGCTGCAGCGCAGCGCCATCGTCCAGGTGTTGCCCAAGGGCGCCATCAACAGCGCCAAATAAGGCAGTACTGCAGTAGACAAGACGGTGCAGCCGGCAAGACTGGGCCGTCCATTGCGCCTTTTGTTTTCCGTTTACCAGGGACAGTCCTCTCATGAATCGTTATCCGGCCTGGAAGTACGCCATCATGGCGGTGGTGCTGCTGATTGCTTCGCTTTATACGCTGCCCAATTTCTTCGGTGAAGCGCCTGCGGTGCAGATCTCCAGCAGCAAGTCCACCTCTAAAGTGGACACGAGCACATTGGCCAGGGTCGAGCAGGCGCTGAAGGATGCCAGCATCACGGCCGACGCCATCACGCTGGAAGCGGGTTCCATCAAGGCCCGCTTCAACGACACCGACACCCAGCTCAAGGCGAAAGATGCGATCCAGAAGGCGCTGGCGCCTGATCCTGCCAACCCCGCTTATGTGGTGGCACTGAACCTGCTGTCGCGCTCGCCGGCCTGGCTGACCTCGCTCAACGCCAATCCGATGTATCTGGGACTCGATTTGCGCGGCGGCGTGCATTTCATGCTGCAGGTGGACATGCAGGCGGCGCTGACCAAGCGTGCCGAATCGCTGGCCGGCGACATCCGCCTGTCGCTGCGTGAAAAGAACATCCGGCACAGCGGCATTGTTCGCAACGGCCAGGCGATCGAGATCCGCTTTCGTGACACCGCCACCCTGGAGTCGGCCAAAAACCTGATCCAGGACCAGATTCCCGATCTCCAGATGGCCGAAGCGCCTGACGGCACCGAGTACAAGCTGACCGCGACCATCAAGCCCGAGGCCGCGCGCCGCATCCAGGACCAGGCGCTCAAGCAGAACATGGTGACGCTGCACAACCGGATCAACGAACTGGGCGTGGCCGAGCCGGTGATCCAGCAGCAGGGCATTGACCGCATCGTGGTGCAACTGCCTGGCGTGCAGGACACGGCCAAGGCCAAGGACATCCTGGGCCGTACTGCCACGCTGGAAATGCGCCTGGTCGAAGACAGCGCCGAAGCCCGCGCTGCTGAAAACAACAACGGCCCGGTGCCCTTCGGCGCCGAGCGCTTCTTCGAGCGCAACGGCCAGGCCGTGATCGTCAAGAAGCAGGTCATCCTGACAGGCGAAAACCTGACCGATGCGCAGCCGGGCTTTGATTCGCAGAACCAGCAGCCCAAGGTTGACCTGACGGTCGATGCCAAGGGCGGCCGCATCATGCGCGACACCAGCCGCGAGAACCTCAAGAAGCGCATGGCGATCCTGCTGTTTGAAAAAGGCAAGGGCGAAGTGCTGACCGCGCCGGTCATCCAGGGCGAGCTGGGCAACCGCTTCCAGATTTCCGGCTCCATGAGTGTTGCCGAAGCCAGCGACCTGGCGCTGCTGCTGCGCGCCGGCTCCCTGGCTGCGCCCATGGACATCATTGAGGAACGTACCATCGGCCCCACACTGGGCGCCGAGAACATCACCAAGGGCTTTCACAGTGTGTCCTGGGGCTTTGCGGTGATCGTGGCCTTCATGGCCGTGTATTACATGCTGTTCGGCCTGTTTTCGGGCATTGCGCTGGCGGTCAACCTGCTGCTGCTGGTGGCCGTGCTGTCGATGCTGCAGGCCACGCTGACCCTGCCGGGCATGGCGGCCATGGCGCTGGCGCTGGGCATGGCGATTGACTCGAACGTGCTGATCAACGAGCGCATCCGCGAGGAACTGCGCGGCGGTGCCTCGCCGCAGGCCGCCATCCATTCAGGCTACGAACGGGCCTGGGCGACGATTCTGGACTCGAACATCTCGACCTTGATTGCCGGTCTGGCTTTGCTGGCCTTTGGTTCGGGGCCGGTACGCGGTTTTGCCGTGGTTCACTGCATCGGCATTCTGACCAGCATGTTCTCTGCGGTATTCTTCTCGCGCGGTCTGGTCAACCTCTGGTATGGCCGGCAAAAAAAGCTCAAGACGGTGTCCATTGGCACGATCTGGCGCCCGCCGTCAGACGGCGCGCTCGCCAAGTCATGACCGCCACTTTTTCCTGAGCTGCTTCCCAAGGACCCCAGATGGAATTTTTCAAAATCCGGCGTGATATTCCGTTCATGCGGTATGCGCTGATCTTCAACGTCATCAGTTTCGCCACTTTCGCGCTGGCCGTGTTTTTCCTGTTTTCGCGCGGGCTGCACCTGTCGGTCGAGTTCACCGGCGGCACCCTGATGGAAGTGAACTACACCCAGGCCGCCGATGTCGGCAAGATCCGGGACACGGTGGCCAAGCTCGGCCTGAACGATGTCCAGGTGCAGAATTTCGGCACCTCGCGCGATGTGATGATCCGCCTGCCGGCGCAAAAAGGCGTCAGCACGGCCCAGCAGAGCGATAACGTGCTGGCCGCGCTGAAAACCGCCAGCCCTGACGTGACCCTGCGCCGTACCGAATTTGTCGGCCCGCAGGTGGGTGAAGAACTCGCCCAGGATGGTCTCAAGGCGCTGGCCATGGTGGTGTTCGGCATCATGGTCTATCTGGCGTTCCGGTTCGAGTGGAAATATGCAGTCGCAGCCATCATCGCCAACCTGCATGACGTGGTCATCATTCTTGGATTTTTTGCCTTTTTCCAATGGGAATTCTCGCTGGCCGTGCTGGCCGCCGTTCTGGCGGTGCTGGGTTATTCGGTGAATGAATCGGTGGTGATCTTTGACCGGATTCGCGAGAATTTCCGCCGCTACCGCAAGATGAACACGGAAGAGATCATCAACAACGCGATCACCTCCACGATCAGCCGGACCATCATCACCCACGGCTCGACCCAGATCATGGTGCTGTCCATGCTGCTGTTCGGTGGCCCCACGCTGTTTTACTTCGCGCTGGCGCTGACGATTGGTATTTTGTTCGGCATTTACTCGTCGGTGTTCGTGGCCGCGGCCATTGCCATGTGGCTGGGCATCAAGCGCGAAGACCTGATCAAGGGGCCGTCGAAAAAAGACGAAGACCCGAATGATCCCAACGCGGGCGCAATGGTCTAGCACTATTCGACAACGCTCAATCGCCAGCTGTGCCGTCCCGCAATCCACCGCAAAGTTTTCTTGCCGGACAGGCTCGCGCCCTGTTCACAGAGCGTGTGGCGCAGATGGTGCCGGAACTTGCCAGGACGATTGGTGACACGCTGTCCGAACTGGCGCTGCGGCCGGGGAATGCACGGGAAATGCAGGATCTGCGCGACGCCTTGCGGCTCTACCAGAACAACCGCCCGGCCTGGGTTCACGGCATCCTCGGCGCTGTACGCCAGCCATTCTCTTCGTCCGCCAAGACGACGTCCTCGGTGCTGCCGGAGCTTGGAGAAATGGAACTGGTCGGCAACGAGACCGTCGAGCACCGCATTCTTGCCTCGCGCCTGGCGCTGCGGTTGCTTGATTTTGCAAGTTGGGAGCTCAATGACCTGCGCCTGCGCATCCAGACCCTGGAAGGCATGCCGGAATTGAGCCGGCTGGACCTGTTCCGCCCGGAAGTGATTGCACAGCACCTGGTCGAACAATGGACGCTGGCGGGCCTGCCGCAGTCGGCATGGCTGCTGGGCCAGGACACCATCCACAAGAACATGGCAGCCTGGATGCTGGAGATTTACCACGCAACCAACGCGTTTCTGATCGAACGCGGCGTCATGGCTGAGATTGACCTGCGGCCCCTGGTCAGGCGAACGCCTTCTGCTGTGAAAGCCGGCACGACCGCAGCCGAAGGCGCTGCTCGGATCGGCAGTGGTTCTGCAGGTGATGGAAATTCGGGAACGGCTCCGCTAACCGCACCCACCCGAAGCGGGTGGTCGGGCAACGCCGTCCAGGAAGAAACGCGCATGCAGACGGCGACCACGCCGCTGGCCCGCGTGCGGATGCGCGCGCAGGGTGTGCTCGGACATCTCAAGCAAATGCTTATGAGTCGCGTCGAAGGGTTTGACCAGCCACACGCTCGCCAGGCCTCGCCACAACTGGAACATGCCATGAACCGCCTTCAGCAGCAGGCTGAAGTTGAGATCCGGGAAGGCACCCGGCACTCGGAAGCGGGTTTTGCGCGCACGCAGGTCGACCAGGCGCTTCAGGAGCTGCGCCAGCGGACCAGCGTGCTGAAAAAGGCAGCTTCCAGTTCCGCGGAAAAGGCCACGATCGAAATCGTTGCCCTGATGTTCCAGAGCATCCTGGCAGAAGACCGCATCGCGCCCCAGATCCGTGTATGGTTTGCACGCCTGCAGATGCCGGTCCTTCGGGTGGCTGTCGCCGAGCCGGAGTTTTTCAGTTCGCTTGAGCATCCGGCGCGCCAGTTGATCGACCGCATGGGATCGTGCGCGCTGGGCTTCGATGTGACGGTCGAAGGTGATGTCCTTGAGACGGAAATCAAGCGCGTCGTGCAGGTGATCGAACAATACCCTGAAACCGGACGCCGCGTGTTCCAGCTTGTCTACGAAGAATTCGACAAGTTCCTGTCCCGTTTCTTTGCCGAGCAGGGCAGCGTGGCGCGTGCGGTCAGCCTGGCCCAGCAGCTGGAGCAGAAGGAAACCATGACCGTCCAGTACACCATCGAGATGCGCACCATGCTCGATGGCATGCCGGTACGCGATGAAATACGGGAATTCCTGTTCAGGATCTGGGCCGAGGTGCTGGCGATTGCCGCGATGAAGAACGGTCCGCAGCATGCGCAGACGCTGCTGTTCAAGCAGGCTGCGGCCGATCTGGTCTGGTCGGCCAGCGCCAAGCCCAACCGCAGCGACCGGTCGCGTGTGATTGCCGCGCTGCCCAGACAGCTGCAATTGCTGCGCCAGGGCATGACCCTGCTGGGGCTGGACCTGGCGGCGCAGGATGCCCAGCTGAAGATGATCAACGCCATCATGGCGGATGCCTTCATGTCGAAGACCGATGCGATTCCGCTTGAAAAGATCGAGGCCATGGCCAGGCGCCTGACCAACCTTGAAGACTATCTCTCGGAGCAGGAGGTCGGCGACTTTCCGCTGGATGCCGACAGCCTGGTCACCATGATAGGCATCGACTCGGTGCATATCGAGGTGATTGCCGACGGCGGCAGCCAGCCGACAGACGCCATGTGCGCCTGGGCCAGGGAATTGCAGCCGGGCAGCTGGTTCAACCTGGACCACAATGGAAAAATCAGCCATGTGCAGTTCGCCTGGTGCAGCGAGCGCAAGCAGTTGCACCTGTTTGCCACCGCCGATGGCCGCAGCTTCCTGATCCAGATGCGCCGGCTGGCAGCCTACCTGCAGGCGGGGCTGCTGGTACCGACGGAAGAGGAAGCGCTGACGGTACGCGCCACGCGCGATGCCCTGGCCAAGCTGGACGCCAATCCCGAACGACTTTTTGGCTGAAGCTAAATCGACCGTGGCTTTCGCACACGGCATGCAAAGCGAGTGACAGTTTTTTGCTACTGAATTAATAGCGGATCATGAACGTATTGCCTGCGAAAAAGGCCTATATGTCGTTAAAAACGAATGCGCTTTCGCGCTTGGCCTTATTGGCCAACCGGGCAGGAGTTGCACTGTCGGCAAAGGAATGACGCCATGGCGATGGCAAGGCCACGGGTCAATGCGCGAGGCGGCCTTCGGTGTCGTCGCACAATTCATCGAGCACCAGCGCGTCGGGTTCTTCGCCAAAGCTCCAGTACACCATGAGGACGATGATCTTCAGGTCATCGAGCGACACCGGATCGCCGGGCGCAGCCATGGCCCGGTCCATCACGATTTCGCGCATGTGCGGCGGCAATACGCCCGAGGTTTCCAGGAAGCAGACAAATCCCAGGCTTTGCGCGCCCAGGTGCGCTTGTTCTGCAACGGAGTAGATGCGCAGGCTGTTGCTGGCCTGCGCCTGCATGCGCGCAGGGACGGCGCCGCTGTCCGATGGCTCGCCTGCCAGTGCGCCCGGTGCATCCGGCAAGCTGATCTGCGTGCCTTTGGCGGCAATGTTCAGCCCGTCGAGCCAGACCAGCGCTTCCTGGATTTCCTCGGCTTCGAAGCCTGCTGCGATCAGTTTTCGCCCGAGTCTGTCAAATTCAGGACAGGCGGCGCCCTGCCAGTAATTTTCGTAGACGTAGACCAGAACTTCAAACATGCATTCAATATAACGCAGATAAGCTCAGCCCGCCGCCATGCGCTGAAACAGTCCGCCAGGCAGTCGCACAACCTGTCCTTCGAGTTCGAGTTCGAGCAATCCAGCCTGCAGATGGGCGGTGTCCAGGCCGGTGCGGGCCTGCAGCGCATCCAGGCTCACCGCATCGAATCCCAGCGCCGCCAGCAGCGGATCTTCGCGGGTGCCAGCGGCTTCGTCAGCCTCGTCGCCTTCGGGCGGCGTCTGCAGCGCAGCAGGCGCTGCGCCGGAACCGGTGGGGGCCAGCCGCAGTTCTTCGAGCACATCCTGCGCCACTTCCACCAGCTTGGCGCCCTGCTTGATCAGTGCATGGCAGCCGCGCGACTGCGGCGAATGGATCGAGCCGGGAATGGCAAAGACTTCCTTGCCCTGCTCGGCTGCGAGCCGGGCGGTGATCAGCGAGCCCGACTGCAACGCCGCCTCGACCACCAGCGTTCCCCGGCTCAGGCCGGAAATGATGCGGTTGCGTTTGGGGAAATTGGCCGTCAGCGGCGGCGTTCCGAGCGGGAATTCGCTGATGATCATGCCCTGCCGGGCAATGCGGTGCGCCAGGTCCAGGTGCCGCTTGGGATAGACCCGGTCCAGCCCGGTGCCGACCACCGCAATCGTCTCGCCGCCGCCCAGCATCGCGCCATCGTGGGCTGCGCCGTCAATGCCCAGCGCCAGTCCCGACACCACGCAGATGCCGGCGCTGCCAAACGCTTTGGCAAACTGCCGGGCATTGCTTTCGCCTTGCGGCGTCGGGTTGCGGCTGCCGACGATGGCCAGGCTGTTTGCTATTTTTTCAGTAGCTGAAAATGCACTGTTGGCAAGCGAACCCAGCATGTAAAGCATCAAAGGTGGATCTTCGATGTCGAGCAGGGCCGGTGGATAGGCAGGGTCGCCCAGCACCGCGATGCGTCGGTCGTGTCCGTCCTTTAGCCAGTCTGTCGTGGTCTTCAGCTGTGCCGCCAGGCCGGGCGGCTCGCTGCGCAGCGTGCTTGCCAGCTTGTCGGAGCCGAGTTGCTGCAGGGTGGCGCTGCTTTGCTCGAAGATGGCCTGCGCCGAGCCGAACGCCGTCAGCAGCTTGCGCGCCGTGGTATTGCCCACGCCGGGTGTGAGCGCCAGCCGCAACCAGGCGCGGAGCTCTTCGGAATCCATGGCGTCGGCCATTTATCGGGATGGCCGTTGAGCCGCCGCCTTGGCGTGCTCGGCCATGCAAGTGCAGTACACCGGCTGCATGCCGTTCAATCCGGGTTGGTGAAACGGTCGCCGACCTTGATGCCGTCAGTGGCCCTCAGGATCAGCGCATACGACAGCCGGTCAAAGGTGCGAAACACCATCAACAGGCCGTTGCGCTCGTTGGGCAGCTTGATGTCCGGCCGGGCGCTGTCGGTCTTGTCGCGCAGGCGCTCGCCGTCCTTCAGGATGGCCATCACATGGCCGCGCTCCAGGCCGTCGCGGCTTCCCCGGTTGATCACCACGATCTGGTTTTCAGAGGCCCAGGCCACGGCGTTGCCGTAGACCGAAACGATCTGTCCCGCCATGGGCGTCGAAGGCGCGCGCGGCACATAGCTGCGCAATTCACGGGGCGGCTCGGCCATCAGGCGGTCACCGACGCGCATTTCTTCCTTGGCGGCCACGATGTCGATGGTGGCCGGCACGCGTTCGGTCTGCAGCTTGCCGTCCTTGTCCGGATTCTGGACGCTGGATTCGCCGCGCACCAGCTCGGCCTTGCCGACGTAGTGCGCTTCATAACCCAGGATTTCCTGGGTGGTCGGGTCTTTCAACGGCGTGGCGTTGCGAAACACCCGGTAGTCCAGTGGCTCACCCTTGCGGTCGCTTAGCGGCTGGCCAGGGCCATCGCCGCCCGCATAGCCGCCCAGCGCGTAGGCGCGGTCGCCACGGCTGAGCAGCACCCGGCCTTCCTGGGTGGCGACGATGCGCGGGGCTTGTGAAAAAGTCAGTGCATCGACAATCAAGGGCTCGGCCAAAAAGGGCTCGATGTCCTGCGGCGCCAGCGTGGGAATCGAGGCATCGGCCAGCGACTCGTAGCGGGTGCGCGGCGACACCCGGACAGTGCCCATCGACGCACCATCGCTGCCCGCCTGGCGGGTGCGCAAGGTCGCGCGGCCATCGCGCTTGTCGAGGAACAGCTGCTGGCCGGGATAGATGCGGTGCGGGTTTCGGATGTCTTCCAGGTTCATGCCCCAGAGTTCGGGCCAGCGCCAGGGACTTTTGAGGAACAGGCCCGAGATGGCCCACAGGGTGTCGCCCGATCTGACGGTGTAGCTGTCAGGCGCATTGGGCATCAGGTCGGCCAGGGGGATGCCGGTCCGGGCCACCTGCGCGGCCGTGGCCTGCTGGCCCGGGGTGATGGGAAAGTTCTGGGCCTGCACGCCGGCTGACAGGGACAGCAGACCCGCAACGACGATTGAAACAGGGCGGAATCGACCAAAAGTTGTGTGCATCTTGAAGCTTGTTGGAACGGACTGCATTTACTTTGCGCTACAAGGAAATGCATTTTGCAATGCTTGTATCCGCGCAAATTTCCAGCGATTCTGTACCCAAGCCCTTCATTAAGCAATGATTAGGAGATTCTGAGAGGATTACAGGCTTTGAAAATTGGGAAAAGTGGCGAAAATAGCGACTTCTCCCCATTGCTGTCATGACCCAACTCACCATTCTTCGCTATCCCGATCCGCGCCTGCATACCGTGGCCAAGCCGGTTGCAGCCATCGACGCCCGTGTGCGCCAGCTGGCCGACGCCATGTTCCAGACCATGTACGACGCCGAAGGCATCGGCCTGGCCGCCACGCAGGTTGATGTGCACGAACGGCTGCTGGTCATCGACGTGAGCGAGGCCCGCGACCAGCCGCTGGTGTTGATCAATCCTGAAATCGTCTGGGCCAGCCTAGAGACGCGCATCGGCGACGAAGGCTGCCTGTCGGTGCCCGGCATCTACGACGGTGTCGAACGCTCGCTGGCAGTGAAGGTCGAGGCGCTGGACCTGGACGGCCAGCGCCAGGTACACGAGGCCGAAGGCATGCTGGCAGTCTGCATCCAGCATGAAATGGACCACCTGATGGGCAAGGTGTTTGTTGAATACCTGTCGCCCCTCAAGCGCAACCGCATCAAGACCAAACTGGTCAAGCAAAAAAAGGACGAGGAACGCGACTCGGTGCGCTGACGTGACGAGGAGGGGGTTGCCGCTTCGACATGCTTGATGCGCCGGCGACTCTTTAGAATCACGCCCCATGCGCGTTATTTTTGCCGGTACCCCTGACTTTGCCCGTGTGGCGCTTGTGCAATTGCACGCTGCCGGTTTTGAAATCCCCCTGGTGCTGACCCAGCCCGACCGCCCCGCCGGACGCGGCCTGAAGCTGCAGGCGTCCGCCGTCAAGCAGTGGGCCGAAAGCCAGCAGATTCCCGTCGTCCAGCCCAGAAGCCTGCGGCTGGACGGCAAATACCCCGAAGACGCCGCTGCCGCGCGAGATGCAATGCAAGCGGCGCAGGCCGATGCCATGGTGGTCGCTGCCTACGGGCTGATCCTGCCGCAGTGGGTGCTTGACCTGCCCCGGCTGGGTTGCTTCAACATCCACGCTTCATTGCTGCCGCGCTGGCGCGGCGCCGCGCCTATCCACCGTGCGATCCAGGCCGGCGACCGGGAAACCGGCATCACCCTGATGCAGATGGATGCGGGACTGGACACTGGAGACATGCTGCTGGTGGAAAAACTGGGTGTCCAAGACACCGACACCACCGGCACGCTGCATGACCGGCTGGCCGCGCTGGGCGGGCAGATGGTCGTGCAGGCGCTGAATCTGGCGGGCAGCAGCCAGCTGCATCCGGTCCGGCAGCCTGCCCAAGGCGTGAGCTATGCCCACAAGATCGAAAAAGCCGAAGCAGCGGTCGACTGGACGCAGCCGGTGGCCGTGGTGGACCGGCACATCCGCGCCATGACGCCTTTCCCGGGCGCCAGCACGCAGCTGGGGCCGGATACCCTGAAACTGTGGCACTGCGAAATTGATAGCTGTTCACGCCCGCCTGATGTGCGTGAAGGCCAGATTTTGTCTGCAAATGCTGATGGCGTCCGGGTCGTCTGCCGTGACGGCGTGCTGGTGCTCACCGAACTGCAGCGCGCCGGCGGCAAGCGCCTGGGCAGCGCTGACTTTTTGCGCGGCTTTGCGCTGGCGCCCGGCATGGCGTTCGGAAAGTAACCGCCGGTGTTTCTGCGCGCTGCTTATTACCGCCACGCTGAATTCCGCCAGGGTGCGCGCGACATGTTCTCCGTGGCGCCGGGTTTTGCCGCCTGGGGCCTGATGACCGGCGTGGCCATGGTCAAGTCGGGCATGAGCGTCATCGAGGCGATCCTGATGACGGTGCTGGTGTATGCCGGCAGCGCGCAGCTGGCCGCGATTCCGCTGCTCGTCGCGGGCGCGCCGGCGTGGGTGATTCTGGCCACCGCCTTTTGCGTCAACCTGCGCTTCGTGGTGTTCAGCGCGCACCTGCGTGCCTACCTGATGCACCTGCCCCGCTGGCAACGCCTGCTGACCGGCTTTTTGACCACGGACCTGAGCTACGTGCTGTTCGTGCGCCGCTTTCCCGTGCCTGGCGACACGCCCGGCCAGCGCCTGGCGGAGCAGGCCTACCTGGCGGGCAATTGCGGGTTGTGCTGGGTCAACTGGATGGGCAGCAGCCTGGTCGGCATTGCGCTGGCCAATTTCATCCCGAGCGCCTGGGGGCTGGGTTTTGCCGGCATCCTGGCATTGCTCGGCATCTCTTTTTCGCTGGTCACCACCCGGCTGCGCATCATCGCGGCGCTGGTGGCGGGCGCGGCGGCGGTGGCCGCGTTCGCGCTGCCGCTCAAGCTCAACATCCTGGTGGCCATCGCGGCTGCAGTTGCCGTTTGCATGATGCTTGAACGGGCCGGCCTGCGCGCGGCAGCGCATTCCCCGGGCGCCGTCCCTGAAGAAAAGCCATGAACGAGACCGATCTCTGGACCATCGGGACCATCGTCGGCATGGCGGGGGTGACGGTGCTGACGCGCTGCTTTTTCTTTTTGTCAGACAAGCCGTGGACCCTGCCGGACCTGGCCCGGCGCGGCCTGGACTATGCGCCGATTGCTGCGCTGGCGGCGGTGATCGTTCCCGAAATCGTCATGACGCAGGGCCACCTCATCGCCACCTGGCAGGATGCCCGGCTGTTTGGCACGGCGGCGGGCGTCGCCTGGTTTTTCTGGCGCCGGGGCGTGCTGGGCACCATCGTGAGCGGCATGGTGGTGTACCTGACGCTGCACCTCGGCTTGGGCTGGTGAATGTGGCCCCCACGGTCGCCCACTGCGTGTGGCTTCCTGCCCCCCGAGGGGGCTGCTGCGCCTGCGGCCCGGCAAAGCCGGTTCCGCGGCCCCTGCTGGGTTGGAGAGATTGCCCCCTAGGGTCGCTGGGTGGCAAGGGCCGAACCCTACAATTCTTTTTAGCCAGCCGCCCACCGGCGGTTTTATCAACCTTTGTACTTTGCGAGTCGCCCATGAATTTCATCCGTTTTTCTGATTTGTGCGCCAGCGGCCAGGTCGCCGGCAAACGCGTGTTCATCCGTGCCGACCTGAACGTGCCGCAGGACGCCAGTGGCGCCATCACCGAGGACACGCGCATCCGTGCTTCGGTGCCGTGCCTGCAGATGGCACTCGATGCCGGGGCGGCGGTGATGGTCACGTCGCACCTGGGCCGCCCCGTGGAAGGCGAATTCAAGCCGGCCGATTCGCTGGCGCCGGTTGCCCGACGGCTCGGCGAGCTGATGCAGCGCGAAATTCCCGTGGTGTCGAACTGGGTCGATGGCGTGGACGTGAAACCTGGTCAGCTGGTGATGCTGGAAAACTGCCGGCTGAACAAGGGCGAGAAGAAAAACGACGAAGCGCTGGCACGCAAGATGGCCGCGTTGTGCGACATCTTCGTGCATGACGCCTTCGGCACCGCGCACCGGGCCGAAGCCTCGACCTACGGCATTGCGCAATATGCGCCCGTCGCCTGCGCCGGTCCGCTGCTGGCCGCCGAGATGGACGCCATCACGGCCGCCTTCGCCCATCCCAAGCGGCCGCTGGTCGCCATCGTCGCTGGCAGCAAGGTCTCGACCAAGCTGACCATCCTCAAGGCGCTGGCCGAAAACGTCGATCAGCTGATCGTCGGCGGCGGCATTGCCAACACCTTCATGCTGGCCGCCGGCCTGAACATCGGCAAGAGCCTGGCCGAACCCGACCTGTTGGCCGAAGCCACGGCGGTGATGGCCGCCATGAAGGCGCGCGGCGCCGAGGTGCCGATTCCGACCGACGTGGTCTGCGCCAAGACCTTTGCCGCCGATGCGCCGGCCACCGTCAAGCAGGCGACCGATGTCGAGGACGACGACCTGATCCTGGACATTGGCCCCGACACCACCGCCCGGCTGGCCGCGCAACTCAAGCGCGCTGGCACCATCGTCTGGAACGGGCCGGTCGGCGTGTTCGAGTTCGAGGCCTTTTCACACGGCACCGAAGGCATCGCCCGGGCGATTGCCGAATCCAGCGCCTTCAGTATTGCCGGCGGCGGCGACACGCTCGCGGCGATCGCCAAGTACGGCATTGAAAAAGACGTGGGCTATATCTCGACCGGTGGCGGCGCTTTCCTCGAAGTGCTGGAAGGCAAGACGCTGCCGGCTTTCGAGATTTTGCAGAAACGGGCCGGCGACGCGCGCTGACCGCTCTTTTTTTAATAGCTGCTTGCGCCCGCCCAGCATGCGGAAAAAGCTTTTTTTGCTTGTAAAAAGAGGTTTTTGCGTATTTCTGGCGTGACAGGTGTGCAGCCAGCGCAATGCGCATTTCACCCGTCCTGCACGCGCGCTTTTTGGTACCCGTTTGGTAACCGGTTCCGTGTAAGAATCGGAAACTAAATTACAAGGAGACACCCCCCCATGACGCGTCGCGCCACCAAAATCGTTGCCACTCTTGGCCCTGCTTCCAGTGATCCGGTTCTGCTGGAAAAAATGATATGTGCCGGGGTCAATGTGGTACGGCTGAACTTCAGCCACGGCAAGGCACAGGACCACATCGACCTGGCCGCCCTAGTGCGCGAAGTGGCCCAGCGCACCGGCCGCGAAGTCGCCATCATGGCTGACCTGCAAGGCCCGAAAATCCGCGTCGGCAAGTTTGCCGAAGGCCGTGTGATGCTGGTGCCGGGTGAGAAATTCATCCTCGACGCGTCCCGCGTCGAACTGGGTGATGTCAAGGGCGTCGGGCTGGACTACAAGGAGCTGCCGCGCGATGTCAAGGCACGCGATGTGCTGCTGCTCAACGATGGCCTGATCGTGCTGACCGTCGATGCGGTGCGTGGCGAGGAAGTCCACACCACCGTCAAGCTCGGTGGCGAGCTGTCGAACAACAAGGGCATCAACAAGCAGGGCGGCGGCCTGACCGCGCCGGCGCTGACGGCCAAGGACATGGAAGACATCAAGACTGCGATGAGTTTCCAGGCCGACTACGTCGCCGTGAGCTTTCCGAAAAACGCCACCGATATGGAAATGGCGCGCCAGCTGTGCAACGTAGCCGCCGCGCCCTACAAGCACAAGCCGGGCCTGATCGCCAAGATCGAGCGCGCCGAGGCGATTCCCAAGCTCGACGAAATCCTCAAGGTCAGCGACGGCATCATGGTCGCGCGCGGCGACCTGGCGGTCGAAGTCGGCAATGCTGCCGTGCCGGCGCTGCAAAAACGCATGATCAAGATGGCCCGGGCCGCCGACAAGGTCGTCATCACCGCGACGCAGATGATGGAAAGCATGATCCTGAACCCGGTGCCCACGCGCGCCGAGGTCAGCGACGTGGCCAATGCGGTGCTCGACGGCACTGATGCGGTGATGCTCAGCGCCGAAACCGCCGCTGGCCGCTTCCCGCTGGAAACCGTCGAGGAAATGGCGAAGATCTGCGAGGAAGCCGAGAAGGCCGAGTACAAGGAGCTGAGCGCCGACTTTTCCGGCAAGACCTTTGCGCGGATTGACCAGTCGATTGCCATGGGTGCGCTGTTTACCGCCCACCACCTGGGAGCCAAGGCCATCGTGGCGCTGACCGACAGCGGCTCGACCGCCCTGTGGATGAGCCGCCATGACATCCGGGTGCCGATCTATGCGCTGACCCCGCGTCTGGAAACCCAGCGCAAGATGGCGCTTTACCGCAACGTGCGCTCCATCCTCATGGACAGCAGCGCCGACCGCGACACTGCGCTCGAACAGGCTGAAGGCCACCTGCTGCGCCTGGACATCGTTCAGAGCGGCGATGTGTACGCCATCACCTGCGGCGAGCCCATGGGCGCCCCGGGCGGCACCAACATGCTCAAGATCTGCCGGGTGGCGTAGGCCCCCACGCTTGTCGCTTCGCGTACTGCGCTGCCCCCCGAGGGGGCGCTGCGCCTGTGGCCCGGCAAAGCCGGTTCCACGGCCCCTGCTGGCGCGGCGAGGGTGCACGGCGCGCCCGGTCGGTGCTGGTCTGAATCCACCGCCAGGGGCGCTGCGTATAGCCCTACGCCATGAAAACTATCTTCTCTGAATTGCCCAGACGCTCATTGTTCGCCATGCTGCCGGCGCTGCTCACCGCCTGCTCGGGCACTGACCTGCTCAACGCCACGGTTTCCACCGACAGCTACCGGCGCACCGAGGGACTGGCCTATGGCGCCGACCCGCGCCAGCTGCTTGACGTGTACCAGCCGGCCGCAGGGGTTTCCCGCGCTCCGCTGGTGGTGTTTTTCTATGGCGGCAGCTGGTCGTCGGGCGAGCGCGGCGACTACCGGTTTGTCGGCGAAGCGCTGGCGTCGCGCGGCATTGTGGCAATGGTCGCCGACTACCGGCTGAGCCCGGCCTTCCGCTACCCGGCCTTTGTGCAGGACAGCGCCAGCGCGGTGCGCTGGGCGGTTGACCACGCGGCACGCTTTGGCGCTGACGAAAAACGCATTTTTGTCATGGGCCACAGCGCCGGCGCCTACAACGCCGCCATGGTCGCGCTGGATGCGCGCTGGCTGGCGGCGGTCGGTCTGGCACCTGCACAGTTGGCGGGCTGGATCGGGCTGGCCGGACCCTACGACTTTTTGCCGATTGGCGACGTCCAGACACGGGTCGCCTTCAACTGGCCGCAGACCTCAGCGGAAAGCCAGCCGATCATTCATGCGTCATCGGCCTCGCCGCCTGCATTGCTGCTGGCGCCAGCCGTGGACAGCGTGGTCAATCCGCAGCGCAGCACGGTGGCCATGGCGGCGCGGCTTCGTGCCAGCGGCGTTCGGGTCGAGTCCGAACTGTTCCCCGGCGTCAGCCATGTCACCTTGCTGGCATCCATGGCGCAGGTTCTCAGAAGCCGGGCGCCGGTGCTGGCGCGCGTGACAGATTTCGTGCAATCAGCTGGCTGACCGCCGCATCCACGCCGGCCGCCACCGTCCAGCACAGCCAGGCGGTCCACAAGGTATGGCTCATGTAGTGCGCGCCGCGAACCTGCTGCGCCAGCCCGAAGACGAAGCCGGCCAGCATCGCGCCGGCCAGCCAGCGCCGGGCGGTATGGGGAAGCACATGCCTGAAGGCGAAAAATCCGCCCATGAAGGCAAAGCCTGCCGACGCATGCCCGGCCGGAAAGCAGCCGCCTGTGCCGCCATCGCGAATGCCCCAGGCCCAGTGCGACACATGCGTCGCCACGCCGCCGAAGTCCTGCAGGTCCCAGGGGCAGCTGGTATGGCTGTACAGCTTGATCGTTGAGACGATCAGCAGCGCGACCAGCGTTGTCAAGGCCAGTTGAACTCGCCGCACCATGGGCAGGCGCTTGAGGCTGCCCAGGGGCAGGAACATGCCCACCAGCAGGTACAGCTCCAGCACCCAGGGCCACAGCCTGACGTCGTCATGCAGCAGGTTGCGCCACAGCCAGTGGCTTTCCAGCGCAAAACCGTTCGTGGAGCCGAACCAGTGCGCCATGACGAGGTCAAGGCTTGAGAAGTCCCAGATCAGCAGCAGCAACAGGCTGCCCAGCGTCCAGCGTAGAAAGTGCGTGCGGGGGGAGGGGACAGGAAACAGCTGGTTAGACATGGTGGCTTTGGGCATATCGGGTGCTGCGAAGGTAGCGGCGATGCCTTAAGTCACTCTTAAAGACCGGCGAAGTTCTGAAAAATAAGTCACGGGCGCGACAATAGGCGCATGAGAATCCTGGTGGTTGAAGACGACACGGGCATTGCCCTGGGCCTGAAGTCCAGCTTGCAGCAGCGGGGCTATGCGGTCGATGTGTGCGGCACGCTGCGCAGCGCCTGGGCAGCCCTGCGCAGCGAAGCGTTCGACCTGGTGCTGCTGGACCTGGGCCTGCCCGATGGCGATGGCAGCCAGCTGGTGCAGCGCATCCGGCAGGCGCCCGCAGCCGCAGGCGGCCTGCCCGACACCCTGACGCCAATCCTGATCATGACCGCCCGCGACCAGGTCGCCGACCGCATCCTCGTGCTGAACCTGGGCGCCGACGACTACCTGGTCAAGCCGTTTGACCTGGACGAGCTGGAAGCCCGCATGCGCGCGTTGCTGCGCCGGGCCGGGGGGCGCGCCCATCCACTGCTGGTGCATGGCGACCTGGTGGTCGACCCGGCCGCCCACACCGTGCTGCGCGCCGGCCAGCCGCTGGAACTGACGCCGCGCGAGTTTGCCCTGCTGCTGCTGCTGCTCGAATCGCGCGGCCGTGTGCTGTCGCGCCAGCAGCTGGAGGCACGGCTTTACAGCTGGCAGGATGCCGTGGGCAGCAATGCGGTCGAAGTGCATGTGCATCATCTGCGCCGCAAGATCGGGGAAAGCGTGATCCAGACGCTGCGTGGCGTCGGCTATTTCATTCCCCGGGAAGACCCGCCATGACGCCCCCTGCAGGCCGCCAGGCCTCGCTGACGCGCCGCCTGGTGCTGGGCGTGCTGGCGGCGCTGCTGCTGGTGTGGGCCGGATTTTTCGCCGTCGGACACCGCACCGGCATCCATGAGGCCGACGAACTGACCGATGGCCAGCTGGCGGGAACGGCGGCGCTGTTGCTGACGCTGGACCTGCCGCCCTTCATGGCAAGTTCCCTGGAGCCGAATCGCCAGGCCAACCTCAACATGGTCCGGCCGGCGCTGGACAGCCTGAAACACCACGACTACCAGTTTTCCCTGAGCGTGGTGGTGCGCGACGCGGCCGGCCATCTGCTGGCACGCTCGGGCGAGGCGCCGGTGCCTGACTTTGTCCCGCGTGACGGGTTTGCCGACCTGCTGCTTGGAACCCCGGCAAGCGCCTGGCGCAGTTTTTCCCAATGGGATGCCACGCACAGCCGGCAGGTGGTGGTGCTGGTTAAGTTCGAGGAACGCGAGGCACTGGCCGAGGATGTGGCTGCCCAGCTCGCCGAACCCGTTCTGTGGCTCCTGCCGGTGGTGGCGCTGGCGCTGGGCGCGGCTATTTTGCGGGGCCTGCGGCCACTGCAGGCGCTCTCGCGCGATGTGGAAGCGCTGGAGGTGGACAAGACGGCCCGCCTGCAGGCCCGCCACCCCTACCGCGAATTCAACTCGGTGGTGCGCTCCATCAACCGGCTGCTGGGCCAGCAGCAGGCGGCACTGGAGCGGGAACGGCAGCTGGCCAGTGAAATTGCGCACGAGCTGCGCACCCCGCTGTCGTCGATTGCCCTGCAGGCCGCATCGCTTCGCGGTGCCTTGCCGGCCCCGGCGCAAGCCGCAGCCTTGCAGCAGATCAGCACCGATGCGCTGCGCGCAGGCCATGTCATCAGCCAGCTGCTCGCGCTGGCGCGCACCGGCCAGGCCGGCATGCAGCAGGCGCTGGTGCCGCTGGACCTGGCCGTACTCGCGCGGGAAGTCGTGGCCGGTTATGCGCAGACGGCCTGGCAAAGCGGCCACCGGCTGAGCGTCCAGGGGGATGAACACCAGACCGTGCTGGCGCATCCCCTGCTGCTGGAGCTGGCCTTGCGCAACCTGATCGACAACGCCCTGCAGCACACCGCCCGCGGCACTGCTGTGTGCGTGCAATGGGGAAACGATGCGGGCCGCGCCTGGCTGCAGGTCTGCGATGACGGCCAGGGCGGCCACGACGCGCCGGCCGCCACCCCGGCCTCTATTGATCGACTGGGTCTGGGGCACAAGATCGTGGGCCGGGTGATGGACATTCATGGCGGCAGCTTCGCGCAACACATGGCAGCGGTGCCGTTCAACCGGTGTTATCGCCTTTGTTTCCCGGCGGTTTCATGACCTAACGGACTATTGGCAGACAGTAGAATGAAGGTTAAGGTTACCTTGCGGTTACCGTCAGCCAGCGTGGCATCGCCAGTTGCGCTACCCGCCCACGCACACCACCGTTTTCTTCAGCTTTTCAACTTTTCAGGGGACTCTCAATCATGGCACTCGTTTCGATGCGCGAACTGCTGGACCATGCCGCAGCCAATGGCTACGGCATCCCGGCTTTCAACGTCAACAACCTGGAGCAGGTCCAGGCCGTGATGGCCGCTGCCGACGAGGTTGGTGCGCCTGTCATCCTGCAGGCCAGCGCAGGCGCGCGCAAGTACGCCGGCGAAGCCTTCATCAAGCACCTGATCCTGGCGGCGGTCGAGGCCTATCCGCATATTCCGCTGGTGATGCACCAGGACCACGGCCAGAGCCCGGCGATCTGCCAGGGCGCCATCGAGCTGGGTTTCAGCTCGGTGATGATGGACGGCAGTCTGGAAGCCGACGGCAAGACCATCGCCAGCTTCGAGTACAACGTCGAAGTCACGCGCAAGGTGGTCGAAATGGCGCACGCCACCGGCGTGTCGGTCGAAGGCGAGCTTGGCTGCCTCGGCAGCCTGGAAACCATGCAGGGCGACAAGGAAGACGGCCACGGCACCGACGCCGTCATGACGCATGACCAACTGCTGACCGACCCCGAGGAAGCCGCCGAGTTCGTCAAGCGTACCCAGCTGGACGCGCTGGCGATTGCCATCGGCACCAGCCACGGCGCCTACAAGTTCACGCGCAAGCCCACCGGCGACATTCTGGCGATCGAGCGCGTGAAGGAAATCCACCGCCGCATTCCCAACACCCATCTGGTGATGCACGGCTCGTCGAGCGTGCCGCAGGATCTGCTGGCGCAGATCAACCAGTACGGCGGCCACATGAAGGAAACCTACGGCGTGCCGGTCGAGGAAATCCAGAAGGCGATCCAGTTCGGCGTGCGCAAGATCAACATCGACACCGACATCCGTCTGGCCATGACCGGCGCGGTGCGCAAGTTCCTGGCCGAGAACCCCGAGAAGTTTGATGCCCGGGAATGGCTCAAGCCTGCCCGTGAAGCCGCCAAGGCGATCTGCAAGCAGCGCTACATCGAGTTCGGCTGCGAAGGCCAGGCCGCCGGCATCAAGGGCCGCAGCCTCTCTAGCGTCGCCGGCGAGTACGCCAAGGGCGAACTGGCGCAAGTCGTTCATTAACCCGGCGCCTGCGCCCCTCGCTTCGCCGGATTGGCGATAATTCAAAGCCCGTGCCCGACCCGCGTCGCACGGGCTTTTTCATTTTTCCAACCTGCAGACCCGCATGACCACCACGACCCCCGCACTTCATACCTCGGCCCTGACTTCCTTGCCCCTGCTGGCACGCGGCAAGGTGCGCGACAACTATGCCGTGGGCAAGGACCGGCTGCTGATGGTGGCCAGCGACCGCCTGAGCGCCTTTGACGTGATCCTCGGTGAGCCGATTCCCGGCAAGGGCGCGCTGCTGACGCAAATGGCACTGTTCTGGTTCGACAAGCTGGGCGACATCTGCCCCAACCACCTGACCGGCGAGGCGCCTGAAAGCGTGGTGACGGCAGCTGAAATCCCGCAGGTCGTGGGCCGCTCGATGCTGGTCAAGCGCCTCAAACCCATTCCGGTGGAAGCGGTGGTGCGCGGCTACCTGGCCGGCAGCGGCTGGGCCGAATACCAGCAGAGCCAGTCGGTCTGTGGCGTGCCACTGCCCGCAGGCCTTAAAAACGCCAGCAAGCTGCCCGAACCCATCTTCACACCCGCCGCCAAGGCCGAGGCCGGCGAGCACGACGAAAACATCAGCTACGAGCAGGTCGTGACCATCGTCGGCCCCGAACTCGCCGCGCAGATCAAGCAACTCAGCATCGCGATTTATGAAACCGCCGCCGCCTTCGCGCTGACCAAGGGCATCATCATTGCCGACACCAAGTTCGAGTTCGGCCTCGACGACAACGGCACGCTGACGCTGATGGACGAGGTGCTGACGCCCGATTCGTCGCGCTACTGGCCCATAGAGGGTTACGAAGCCGCCTTTGCTGCGGGCGAGAATCCACCGAGCTACGACAAGCAGTTCGTGCGCGACTGGCTGGAAGCCGTGCGCATCAACGGGAAGCCGTGGGACAAGACCCCGCCATCGCCGCACCTGCCGCCCGACGTGATTGCCAAGACCGCCGCCAAGTACCAGGAGGCGATGGCGCGGCTGACGGCTTAAGGTTTGAAGACTTCAAAGATTTGTGCCACACTTGTGTCACAAATTAACCTGCAAGGAAAGTCTCATGTCCACCACGACCTTACGGATTGAAAACGCATTGCGCGAGCGGATCGTCCGGCTGGCGAAAGCTTTTGACCAGACGCCACACAACTTCATGCTCGAAGCGCTGGCGCAAAAAGCGGATGAGGCCGAGTGGAAGCTGGACATGCAGCGTGAAGCCCGGCAACGCGACATGGCCTTGATGGCCGGCGAGCCAGGCGTTGAATGGCATGAAATGCGCACGTACTTGCGTGGACGCCTGAGCGATGCAGCCGCCATGCCTGAATCCACGCCGCAGTCACAGTGAGCCGGATTGTTCTGGCCGCGCAAGTCAGGGCCGACTTCGACCGGATTTTCGATTTTCTTTTTGAGTACGCGCCTGATTCCGCCGCGACGCGCATCGAAGCCATCATTGCCGCTATCGATATTCTGCAAACCAGCCCATTGATCGGTCGGCCCATGGCCTTCGGCCAGCGTGAACTGGTGATTGCTACCGGCAGCAGTGGCTACCTGGCGCTTTACCGTTACGACCCGACGCTGGACACAGCGTTTGTGCTGGCAGTGCGCAGCCAGCGCGAGCACGGCTACAAAAAAGGATGATGCTGCGCACGGCACAACGGAAAGAGCCGTTTTATGAAAAATATGCTTGCAGCGCACACTGGATAAGCCCGAGAAGCTACTGATTCAATAGCAAAAAAGCCCCGCTACGAAAAACGCAGCGGGGCTTTTTTAATGGAAATCGCACAAACCGCCAACGGTCTGCACGCCTTCTGGCTTGCGCTTAATTGCCGCGATAGGTCGAGAAGCCGTAAGGGCTCAGCAGCAGCGGGATGTGGTAATGCGGCACCGTACCGTCCACCGCAAAAATCACCGGCACTTCAGGGAAGAACGTCGTCATCTTGTGCTGGGTAAACCAGTCGCCCGTCTTGAAGGTGACGCGGTAGTTGCCCTTTTCCAGTGTCTTGCCTTCCGGGTACAGCGCCGGAATGCGGCCCTGCTCGTTGGTCGTGCCGCTGTTCAATTCGGTCCAGTTCTTGCCGTCCTGCTTTTCCAGCAGCACTTTGACGCCGGGCGAAGGCAGGCCGTCTTGCAGGTTCAGCACGTGAACGCTCAGCGGGTTGGTGGCGGCAAAAGCGATGGCTGAAGCGCCGCACAGGGCAATGCCGGCGCACAGGGATTTGAAAGTCATCATGGGTAAGTTTCCTTTTTGGGTGGAGTTACGGGTTACGGATTAAAAATTCGACAGGCGGCCGGCTCAAGATGCGGGCGGCAGCACTTGGGCAATCGCTTTGAGCGCGCAGCCTTCGTCCTGCGCTGCGCCGCCCGAGCCGCCGACGCCGATGGCGCCAATCACGTCCTTGCCCACGGTCAGCGGCACGCCGCCACCAATCAGCAGCAGCGAATCGACGGTGTTGAGGTTTTGTGATTCGGGGTTGGCACGGGCGTTGGTAGCCAGCAGGCGCGTCGCCGTCTTGGTCGAGAGTGCTGTGAAGGCCTTGCGCTGTGCGGCTTCGGTGTTGTGGGGACCGACGCTGTCGTCGCGCTGCACGGCGATCAGGTTGCCGCCCCGGTCGACCACCACGGCCACCGCCGAGCGGCCGTCGGCGTGGCAGGCGGCCAGCGTGGCGTTGATCAGTTCATTGGCCATGGCCAGCGAGACGTTTTCCTGCTTCAACGTAACGGCCGGAGCAGCCCAGGCGCTGGACGCGGCGGCGGCGCACAGTGCCAGGGTGCTGAGGGCCAGCGCGGCGGCACGGGGGATAAGTTGCATCGGGTTTCCTTGGGGTCAATTCAGGGGCGCTTGTTGAAGCGAAGGCCTTGATGATGCGTCGCCAACCCCGTCAAAACGATGGCCCACAGATGACAACTTTGTCATGTACGCACGCGCCGTTTGCGTTTAGTCTTGTCTGCAAGGAGACGACGCATGCGCATACTGGTGGTGGAAGACGAGGTCAAGGCGGCAGACTATTTGCGCAAGGGGCTGGGCGAGTCGGGCTATTTGGTCGAAGTGGCGCACAACGGGCTGGACGGCCAGTTCCTTGCGCAGGAAAGCGAGTTTGACCTGATCATTCTGGACGTGATGCTGCCCGGCATTGACGGCTGGCAACTGCTGCAAATCATTCGCCGCAAGAGTCAGGTGCCGGTGCTGTTCCTGACGGCGCGCGACGCGGTGCAGGACCGCGTCAAGGGGCTGGAGCTGGGTGCCGACGACTACCTGGTCAAGCCGTTTTCGTACGCCGAACTGCTGGCGCGTGTGCGCACGCTGCTGCGCCGTGGCCCGCCGCGCGAGGCCGAGCATTTCCAGGTGGCCGATTTGCAGCTCGACGTGCTGCGCCGGCGCGTGTCGCGCGGCGCCGAACGCATCGTGCTGACGAACAAGGAATTCGCATTGCTGCAGCTGTTGATGGAGCGTAGCGGCGAGGTGCTGTCGCGGGCGCAGATAGCGTCTCAGGTGTGGCAGATGAACTTTGACAGCGACACCAACGTGGTCGATGTGGCGATTCGCCGACTGCGCGCCAAGGTCGATGACCCGTTCAGCCCGAAGCTGATCCACACCGTTCGCGGCATGGGCTACACGCTCGAAGCCCCCGAGGCATGAAGCAACGGATGACGGCGCTGTGGCCGCGCGCCCTCAGCCTGCGGCTGGCGCTGATGTTCGCGCTGGCCAGCGTGCTGCTGCTCGGCGCGCTGGGGCTGTACCTGTACCAGTCGCTGGAGCGCGAGATTGCCTGGCGCGACGATATTTCACTGGTCGGCCGCGTCGAGCGCATGGGCGTCTTGATTGGCGACAGCGACAGCATTGACGCGCTGCGCCAGCGCCCGCAGCTCTACGCCAACATGCTTGGCAACCGCGATGATCTGCTGTGGGTACTGGACGGCACCGGCCAGCCGCTCATCGAGATCAACCCGGCACGTTTGCCGGTGCCCGCACTGCCGCCGGGGCCGGGCGTGCAGTTGCAGGATGGCGTGGGCGCGCCGTCGCGCCTGGCCTGGCTGCATGTACGCCAGGACGGCCGCGATCTGACGCTGATTGCCGGCAAGCTGCTGGCCGAACGCAGCCAGATGCTCGCCGCCTACCGTCTGAAACTGTGGCTGGCACTGGGTGCCGGGGCGCTGCTGGCGTTTTTGCTCGGCTGGGCGGTCAGTCTGCGCGGCCTGCGTCCGGTGCGCATGCTGGCGGCGCGCGCGGCGGCTATTGACGTGCAGCACCTGCACCTGCGCCTCGACGCCGCGCAGCAAATCAGCGAACTGCAACAGCTCAGCGGCGCGCTGAACCAGATGCTGGCGCGGCTGGAGGACGGCTTTGGCCGGCTGTCGCGCTTTTCCGAAGATTTGGCGCATGAAATGCGCACGCCGCTCAACAACCTGATGGGCCAGACCCAGCTCGCGCTGCAAAAAAACCGCAGCACCGAGGACTACCAGGCGCTGCTGGCGTCCAGCCAGGAAGAGTACGAGCGGCTGGCGCGAATGATCGACAACATGCTGTTTCTGGCGCGTGCCGAGCAGCCCGACGCCGTGCTGCACCGCCAACCCATCGCATTGCACGATGCGACGGCGCAGCTGTGCGATTATTTTGAAGGCATGGCCGAGGAGCGCGGCATCGTGCTGGTCAATGAAGCCGATGGCGCGTTGTCCGCCGACCCGCAGTTGCTGCGCCGGGCACTGGCGAATTTGCTGGCCAACGCGCTGCGCTACGGCAGCGCCGACAGCCCGGTGCGTATCGCCAGCCAGCGGCACGGCGGCTGGGTGGACATCAGCGTGACCAACCAGGGCGAGCCGATAGCGCCCGAACACCTGCCGCGCCTGTTTGACCGCTTTTACCGCTGCGACCCGTCGCGCGCCGAGCCGGGCGACTCGGGCGGTCTGGGGCTGGCCATCGTGCGCTCCATCATGCAGCTGCACGGCGGCGCGGTGCGGGTCGAAAGCAGCGCCGCCGGGACCTGCTTTACCTTGCGCTTTCCGGTGCTGGTCTGAGGGCGGCCTGGCTGTAGCGCGCCATGTCACAGCCCGCTAACACCACCAACGGTCCGTCCTGCTTAAAAATAAGCGTTTCGCTCATTAACCCCAAGGAGACAGACATGGCGGCCAAGAAGATTCTGATGATTTGCGGCGACTACTGCGAAGACTACGAGACCATGGTGCCGTTTCAGGCGCTGCTGGCCGTCGGGCACACGGTGCATGCCGTGTGTCCCGACAAGAAAGCCGGCGACCAGATCAAGACGGCGATCCACGACTTTGAAGGCGCCCAGACCTACAGCGAAAAGCCGGGGCACAACTTCTCGCTCAACGCCACGTTTGCCGACATCCACGTGGAAAGCTACGACGCGCTGGTGTTGCCGGGCGGTCGTGGCCCCGAGTACCTGCGCAGCTATCCGGCAGTTGTCGCCATGGTGAAACATTTTTTTGACACCAACAAGCCTGTCGCTGCCGTCTGCCACGCCGCGCAACTGCTGGCGGGCGCCGATGTGCTGAAAGGGCGCACCTGCTCGGCCTACCCGGCCTGCCGCTTCGAGGTCGAGCGCGCCGGCGGCACCTATGCCGACATTGCCATTGATGCCGCGCATACCGAGGGCAATCTGGTGTCGGCACCGGCCTGGCCGGCCCATCCGGCATGGATTGCCCAGTTTCTGGTGCTGCTGGGGACGAAGATCACGCATTGACACCCCGCCAGCGGGCGCTGCATGATTCCGGGAGCCTGACCGACCCCCGGAAAACGTAAAACTGCTGGAGACAAATAATGTGCGAGGTCTTTATTAGCGCCGACCCGGCGCTCTACGCAAGCCGTATCCGTTCGGTGCGCCTGCATGGCGTGGCGACCAGCATCCGGCTGGAAAACCTGTTCTGGAATGTGCTGGCCGACATTGCCGGGCGCGACGGTATGAGCGTGCCCCAACTGTGTACCCGGCTGCATGACGAACTGGTGGCCGAGCGCGAGGGCATCGACAATTTCGCCTCGTTCCTGCGGGTGTGCTGTGGCCGCTATCTGGCGCTGCAGCTTTCGGGTGGCATTCCGCGTGACGCCTCCATTCCCATCGGCAGCCTGAACGCCAGGCAGGTGCTGGCGACCGAGCGGCGTTCGCTGGCGGCGCAGGGTGCGCGGCTCTGCGAAGTGCCGCGCACGTTGGCAGCCTAGCTCAGCACCACGCTGCTCAGGCGCCGGCGGTACGTGGCCACCGTGGCGTCTTCCGGCGGAATCTGGCCGTCGGCGACCTTGGGCTTGGGCGTTTCCATGATGTCCAGGATGGCGATGTAGGTCTTGCGCGCCAGGCCGTCGTTCCACGCCTTGTCGCGCATCAGGATTTCGAGCAACTCGTCGAGCGCATCGGTCCAGCGCTGGTCGGCCATCAGCCAGCGGGCCTGGTCGAAGCGGGTGTCGAAATCACGCTTGTTGGCGGCTATTTTTTCATCAAATGTGGCTTGCGCGCTTGCTGCATCGGCATGAGCAGCTACAAAATCAAGAGCATCCATCCAGCGTTTCAGGGAATCGAAGCGGCGCACCGTTCCGGTCTGGGCAATCACCGGCGCAAATGCCACCTTGGCATCGTCGTCGCGGCCCCGGCTCAGCAGCTGCTTGACATAGTCGAAGCGGGCGGATTCATTGGTCGGGTCGGCGGCGACGGCGCTTTGCAGCCGTTCGAGCACGGCTTCCGGCGCGTTGTCCAGCACCACTTCCTCTTCGGGCGGCGCTTCTTCCGGGGCGGGCGGCAGGTGCTTGTCCAGGAATTCCTTGATCTTGCCTTCAGTCAGCGCACCGGTAAACCCGTCCACCGGCTGGCCGTTCACCACCAGGATGCAGGTCGGAACGCTGCGAATGCCAAACGCCTCGCCCAGTTGCTGCTCCTGGTCCGAGTCGATCTTGACCAGCTTGAAGCGGCCTTCGTAGGCGATTTCAACCTTCTCAAGAATCGGTCCCAGCGACTTGCAAGGGCCGCACCACGGCGCCCAGAAGTCCACCAGCACGGGTGTGGTCGTGGAAGCCTCAATGACTTCCTGCTGAAAATTGGCAATGGTGACGTCGATCATGGTGTTGGGCAACTAAAGGTTGGAATAAGGGGGTTCAAGCCAGCGCCCTGGCGCCCTGAAAGGGAAGGGCAGTCATCGGTTCTGGCAGCAGGCATGACGATAGCATGCAAGCCGCAGCCAGCGGTTGCGCCGGGGCATGGCTTGGTTAGCTACCCCAGACCTTAAAATCACGCCTTATCGGCCCACAGCCTTCCAGCGACCTCAGCACTTCAATCCTTATGACGACAACCAACAATTCCGCAGCGCCCCTGGTCGGCGTGGTGATGGGTTCCAGCAGCGACTGGGACACGATGCAGCACGCGGTGCAAATCCTGCAACACTTTGGCGTGGCGCATGACGCGCGCGTGGTGTCGGCGCACCGCATGCCCGACGATTTGTTTGCCTATGCGGAAGCTGCCGCCGGACGTGGCCTGCAGGCGATCATTGCCGGTGCCGGCGGCGCGGCGCATTTGCCCGGCATGCTGGCCGCCAAGACCATCGTGCCGGTGCTCGGCGTGCCCGTCGCCAGCAAGCATTTGCAAGGTGTCGATTCATTGCACAGCATCGTGCAAATGCCCAAAGGCATTCCGGTCGCGACGTTTGCCATCGGCAACGCCGGCGCAGCCAATGCAGCGCTGTTTGCCGTCGCCATGCTCGCCCTGCACGACAAAACGATGGCCGACAAGCTGCAGGCGTTCCGCGCTGAACAAACTGAAGCCGCCCGCGCCATGACGCTGCCACCGGTATGACTACGTTGCCAATTTTCCCCGGCACGGTCGACGAAACCGGCCGCCCTGCCACGCTGGGCGTGATGGGTGGCGGCCAGCTGGGCCGCATGTTCGTGCATGCTGCGCAGCGCATGGGCTACTTCACGGCGGTGCTTGACCCGGACCCGCACAGCCCGGCCGGCCGCGTCAGCCACCACCATGTCCAGACCGCCTATTCCGATGTGCCGGGGCTGTCGCAACTGGCCGGGCTGTGCGACGCCATCACCACGGAGTTTGAAAACGTGCCGGCCAGCGCGCTGCAAGCCCTGGCTGCGGCCCGTCCGGTCGCACCGGGTGCAGCGGCGGTGGCCATTGCACAAGACCGGATTCAGGAAAAGTCCCATTTCATGGCCTCTGCCGGTGTGGCGGACGTGCGCTGCGCGCCTTATGCGGTCATTGAAACGCAGGAGCAACTTCAGGCCGTGCCCGACGACCTGTTGCCAGGCATCCTGAAAACCGCACGCATGGGCTACGACGGCAAAGGCCAGCTGCGCGTCAAGACGGCGGCTGAACTGGCGGCGGCTTGGGCCGAACTGGGGCAGGTGGCCTGCGTGCTGGAGAAAATGCTGCCTTTGAGCGCCGAATGCTCGGTGATCGTGGCGCGTGGCTGGGACGGCGCCATCGTGGCGTTTCCGCCGCAGTGCAACCTGCATGTCGATGGCATTCTGGCCGTGACCGAGGTTTATGAAGGAAATATGCCTTTTGCGCTTTCTGCACGGGCACAAGAAGCTACTAAATCAATAGCAAACCACATCGGCTATGTCGGCGTGCTGTGCGTCGAATTCTTCGTGATTGACGACGGCAGCGCAGACGGCGCGCTGATCGTCAACGAGATGGCACCGCGCCCGCACAACAGCGGCCACTACACGATGGACGCCTGCGACGTGTCGCAGTTCGACTTGCAGGTGCATGCGATGGCCGGCTTGCCGCTGCCCGTGCCGCGCCAGCATTCACCGGCCATCATGCTCAATTTGCTCGGCGATGTGTGGTTTGACGCCACCGGCCAGGCGCGCACGCCCGACTGGCAAGCCGTGCTGGCGCTGCCCGGCGCGCATTTGCACCTGTACGGCAAAACCGAGGCCCGGCCGGGCCGCAAGATGGGCCACCTGACCATCACCGGCGCTGACGTGGCCGGCGTGAAAGCCACCGCCCGCCAAGCCGCCGCGATCTTGGGCCTGCCGGGTTTTGAAGGCGACGAATGATTCTGCCCGGCACCGACCCGCAAGCGATTGACGACGCAGCCCGCCGCATCCAGGCCGGCGGGCTGGTCGGCTTTCCGACCGAAACCGTCTACGGGCTGGGGGCTGATGCGTCCAGCGACACCGCTGTCGCCGGCATTTTTGCCGCCAAGGGCCGACCCGCCAACCATCCCTTGATTGTTCATGTGGCCGATGCGGCGCAGGTCAATGATTACGCCAGCAGCGTGCCGCCCTTTGCCGCGCGGCTGATGCAGGCGTTCTGGCCCGGCCCGCTGACGGTGATCCTCCCGCGCCGCGACGGTGTGGCGGCGGCGGCAGCAGGCGGACAAAACTCCATCGGCCTGCGTTGCCCCGCGCATCCGGTGGCGCTGGCTTTTTTAAAGGCGTGCAACACCGGCGTCGCCGGCCCCAGCGCCAACCGCTTTGGCCGCGTCAGCCCGACCACCGCTGAACATGTGGCCGGCGAGTTTGGCGACGACCTGCTGGTGCTGGACGGCGGGCCGTGCGCGGTCGGTATCGAGTCCAGCATCGTCGATTGCACACGCGGCCAGCCCGTGCTGCTGCGTCCCGGCGTGCTGACCCGCGCGCAACTCGAAGCCGCCTGCGGCCAGCCGGTGCTGGACAAGGACGCTGTGCAGGCCATCGGCAGCGCCCCGCGCGCATCCGGCACGCTGGAGTCGCACTACGCGCCCAACGCCAAGGTGCGGCTGATGGACGCCAGCGCCATGCAAACCGCGCTCGATCTGCTGGGCGCAGACGCGGCCCACATCGCCGTCTATGCCCGTACGATTTTGCGCATCCAGTCCCCGAACGTGATTTACCGCCGCATGCCCGACGACGCGCTGGCCACCGCGCAGCAGCTGTTTTCGGTGCTGCGCAGTTTTGATGCGCAGGGCGTGCGGCTGATCTGGGTGGAAACCTTGCCCCTTGACACCGAATGGGACGGCGTGCGCGACCGGCTGGGGCGGGCTGCGGCGAGTTGAGGCGAGTTGAGGGTTTGGGCAGTTCTGGTGGTCAGACAGCCGGGGGCCAGTTGATTTGCACCTTGCGGTTATTGGCAAGACAGTCACGCAAATACAGGTTGATAAGACTCTGGTACGGCACCCCAGCCTCATCGGCCATGCCCTTGAAGTACGCCACAACGTCTTCAGACAGCCGCATGGTGACAGGCTTTTTCAACTTTGAAGCGTATGGGTTTTTGCGCGACTTCAGTGTCGCGAGATCGTATTCTGCTTTCATGGCTGGTTACCCCGGTAAAACGCGCTTTCACGCTGGGTGGCTTTGCGAGCCGAAATGATGCGAATCACCGCGCCGTGTCCACGCTCGCAATGACAGACGATGAGCAACTTGGCCCCGGAACTCATGCCCAGCAGCAAAAATCGCTCTTCATCGGAGGAGTGTTATTCATCAAAGAACTGAACGGCAAATTCGTCGTGGAAGGCTGATTTGGCTTCCTCGAAAGAAACTCGATGCTTCTTAAGGTTTTCTGAAGCTTTAGGCAAGTCCCATTCGAACGTAATCATCAATACATTGTATGTACGGCTGTGAACGTGTCAAGTTGAGTAAATAGGAAGCTTTTGAACGTACAGCCAATCGCCTGCGGATGAGCGCCGTCGCAGCACTGCAGCGAGCAAGAAGTGAACGTCACGATAGCTAGCAAAGGGTGAACGCAACTTAATGGGTATGCCCACCAGCGGCGGGCCGTGCGCGGTCGGCATCGAATCCAGCATCCTCGATTGCACACGCGGCCAGCCCGTGTTGCTGCGCCCCGGCGTGCTGACCCGCGCACAACTCGAAGCCGCCTGCGGCCAGCCGGTGCTGGACAAGGACGCTGTGCAGGTAATCGGCAACACGCCGCGCGCATCTAGCACGCTGGAATCGCACTACGCGCCCAAAGCCAAGGTGCGGCTGATGGACGCCAGTGCCATGCAAACCGCGCTTGACCTGCTGGGCGCAGACGCGGCGCACATCGCCGTTTATGCCCGCACGATTTTGCGCATCCAGTCCCCGAACGTGCTTTACCGCCGCATGCCCGACGACGCGCTGGCGACCGCGCAACAGCTGTTTTCGGTGCTACGCAGTTTTGACGCGCAGGGGGTACGGCTGATCTGAGTGGAAACCTTGCCCGTTGATATCGAATGGGACGGCGTGTGCGACCGACTGGGACGGGCGGCGGCGAGTTGAGGGGGTTGGGTGGCTTTGAGGTGACTAGTGGGTTACGGCCAGTTGCGGGCGCACATCAGTGACGGGTTTGAAGCAGGCAAAATTCACCATCCAATCTACCTTGTTGATGTCCACTAGATCGGAGAATCTTTTTGTTACTATTCTTTGCTGCCCGTCGATAGACATGTATGAGAATTTTCGGAAGGCGAGGCTACGAGGAACAGCAATGAAACGTCGCGGATCTTGGATGGGCTGTGATAGCTGACTTGCCTTGATTGACGAACGTCTCCGGCGGTTCAATAGACAGAATAATCGACATGGGGACTTGAGCATGGCAGAGGGTTCCACCGATCAGTACGCCGCAGGCGAGCAAGGCTTGGGATACATCTATCAGCCTCGTTTCGGTCTGCTGAAGCTTTTACAGCTGCCGGAGAGTACGTCGATCCTGATTGAAAAGGATGATGACCTTGATTTCATCGACAAGGACGGCGTCAAAACTCTTGCCTCGCTCAAACACAAGGGTGTCGGCGATCGCCTGACGGACCTATCCACAGACTTCTGGAAGTCGGTCCGAATCTGGATTGCACGCTACAACCGTGACGGCCGTAGCGAGGCCAGCCTTCGGTTTTTTCTGTTTTCAACAGGCACTGTTTCAAGCACGTCGTTCTTGCGACGCTTCCTACTTGAGCAGCCTGCGTACGACGACGAAGTCAAGTCGCTGTCCCAACTCACAGCCGATGTTCTGGCCAAAACAGAGTCGAAACTTATCGGCCCAATCGCCGAAGAGTTCCACAAATTCAATGACCACGAAAAAGAGGATTTTCTCTCGCGTATCGTAATTTTTGATGGCGGATCGCGCATCGAAGATGTGCCGTCAATCATCAAAGATCAACACATGCGCGGCATCCATCGTGACAACCGGAACGCCATCTTTGAGCGTCTCGAAGGTTGGTGGAATGACACCATCGTCAATCTGCTGGTCAGAAAGCGCACCGAGCCAATCTTCGGGTACGAGGTCTCAGACAAGCTATCCGCGTTTGCCGAGGAGTACAGGTCAGATAACCTTCCCGTCACATTCAGAGGGAAAGTACCGGAGGGAGAGATCGACGTAGATAACGATCCTCGACTTTTTGTTGCGCAACTGCGAGAAATTGGTATTGCCTCCAACCGTATCCGCAACGCCATCCTGGATTACTACCGGGCTTTCGAGCAGCGATCTTCCTGGGCTCGCGAGAGCCTCCTGATTTCGGGGGAAATGGAAGAGTACGAAGACCGCCTTGTCGATGAATGGAGCCGGTACCGCGACTTGGTGTTCGAAGAACTCGATAAAGAAAGCGCCGATGCGGTTCTTCTGGACGCAGGCAAAGCACTGTATCGCTGGGTTGACATCGAGAGTGGCAACAGCAGCACGCTTCGCATCAGGGAGCGCGTGACCGAACCCTACGTGATCCGTGGCGGATTTCATATTCTTGCCAACAGCCGGCCGCTTCCAAGGGTCTACTGGCACCCTCGCTTCCTTGATCGTGTCGGTCAGGTGTTGGGGGCTGCGGAATGAAACGATGGGATCAACGGCCATTCGAAGTTAGAAATCTTTTCAATCCCGCCTTCTGCGGCCTTGTGCTGTTCAGAGCATTGCTGGGCTATGAGGAAGAGAACCCGGATGGCATGCCGTTTTCTCTCGCGCTGCTCGTATTGCCACTGTGTCTGCAGAAAGACGCTCGTCAAGTGATCGCGGGAAACTCTCGCAGCTATCTGCTCAAGATCGTCGAGAAAAATCCTCAGTTACTGGTCGGCTTCGCCGAGCGGACCAGCGACATGTTGCCATTCGCACTGGAGGCTTTCGGCTTGCTGATGGAGCGGGGATGTTTTGTCGTATCGCAGGATGGCCGGTTGAAAACAGTATCGAGCCGGGTTCGCAAGTCGGTGACAGGGACCGACGAATCGGTTTCCTGTCAGCGTGTGGCACGCATCGTTGGAAAAGAATTTGCCCGCATCGCAGACCGCGTGACGGTGTACACGACCTTTGGAATACGCCCATGAAGATTAAGTCAATTCATATCTACAGCCACGACGGCCAGCGCCGAGATCTTCAGTTTAAGGTGGATGGCCTGAACGTCATCACCGGGCGCTCCTCCACCGGAAAATCAGCACTCTCTGAGATTGTTGAATACTGTATGGGGCGCTCGACCTTCAATGTCCCCGAAGGCATCATTCGCGACAAAGTGGCCTGGTTCGCTGTGATCTATCAGTTCCCCCAGGAACAGGTTCTGATCGCGAAGCCCACGCCAACTGCTGGGGGGACGAGTTGCAGCACCGCCATGCAGCGACGGGGACGTCAGCTTACAGCCCCGGACTTCAAGGATCTGGTGGTCAATACCGATGACGATGGGGTGGTTGCAATGCTGTCACGATTGCTAGGCATTCCTGAAAATCGAACCGATGTCGCGATCGAGCACAGCCGAGAGAGCTACGAAGCAAACGTCAAACACACCTACTATTACCTGTTCCAGAAACAAGGAATTGTCGCCAATAAGGATCAGCTCTTCTATCGTCAGAATGAAGGGTTTCAGCCACAGGCGATCCGCGATACGCTGCCGATACTTCTTGGAATTTCCTCAAGCGATCGGTATGAACTGGAAGTTAAGCTGCGCGCTGCCCAGCGAGAACTGAAGCTCAACGCCAAGCTACTGGAGCAAGCCCGCGACGCCATAGATACGTCCCAGCAAAAGGGGATCGGTCTTTTCTCGGAGGCCAAGACGGTCGGCATCATTGGGCTGGAGAACCAAGAAGCTGGGGCTGATGGTGTGATCAACGCCTTGCGCACTGCCTTGGAATGGAAGCCAGCCTCGGTTCCTGATGACGACGGTTACCGGATATCTCGGCTCGAAGAAGAGATTGGTCAGCTACGCAAGGATCGACGTGCGGTTCAGTCCAAGATTGATGCCGCCCGCCAGTTTTCGAAGCAGGCCGGCGGTTTTGAGAGTGAGGCGATGGAGCAGAAAGATCGGCTCGCTTCCATCAAAGCTCTTCCCAAGAACCCTGAGACGGGTGAATGGCAATGGCCATTCTGCGAAGCGAATCTGGCGTTGGAGTCCCCTGTCGCGCAAATGCTTCTCAACGAGTTGACGACACTCGACGCGGAGATGAGCATCGTGGTCGGGCAACGTCCGAAGCTCGAGGCTTACCTGACCGAACAGGATGACAAGGTGAGAGAAGTTGTAGCCGCAATCAAGAGCAAGGAAGCCGAGCTTTCAGCGGCGATCGCGGCGAATGAAGTTATTGCGCAAATGGGGACGCGCAACAATGCGGCTGCACGGGTCGTAGGTCGCGTTAGCTTGTTTTTAGAGAATCTTGTCCCCAATGCGGAACTCGCCTCGCGCGAGGCAGAGCAACGCCGTCTGAAGTTCAAGGTAGAGGAGTTGGAGAAGCGGGTTGGGGCCGACGATAGCCACGACCGACTGGTCTCCATCCTTAACAACATTTCGGCGCAGGTGTCACGTTACATACAGACCTTCGAAGCGGAGTTCAGCGCCTTCCCGGCGCGGCTCGATCTGAACCATCTCACCATCGTCTTTGATCGTCCAGATCGTCCGGTACCAATGAGTCGAACTGGCGGAGGTGAGAATCATCTGGCGTATCACCTCTCTGCATTGTTGGCTCTGCATCTCTTCGCCGCGAAGAACAACAGGCCGATTCCTCAGTTTCTGCTCATTGACCAGCCAACCCAGGTTTATTTTCCGTCGGAGAAGATCTATCAGGAAGCGGACGGATCTGTTCAGAAAACGGAAGCGGACGCCGATGTGGCGGCGGTGCGCCGGTTATTCGAACTATTGCTGAAATTCACGCAGAATGATGTCCCGGGCTTTCAACTCATCGTGACCGAACACGCGAACCTTCGAGAACAATGGTTCCAGGATGCTTTGGTTGAGCAGCCTTGGACGAAGCCTCCAGCACTGGTACCGGAAGACTGGCCTTTGCTACCACTGTCATCGTCGTGACCAGAAGTAGGAAGAGGCAGGACAACCAAGATTCCGAACTCTGTCATCGGTGCCGTTTTTCTGTTCGCGCCGAACACTACTACAGCCATTCGCCACTGAACTCCCTGTTTATGGAGAGTGGCGTGCCGGGAATCGTGCCCGAAGGAAACTGCGAAACGAAGTGCAGCAGTTGGCTTCGACGCCGCAACGCTGATTCCAGCGTCGATCCCATGCAAGTGCTCGGCCAGATCATCCAGAAGTTCACGGACCTAGAGCCCGACGACTGTAATCAAAAGATTGGCCTCGGACAAGAGCGCATCCGAGCCAGCTTCGCCCAGAACCAGTTAACCCATCATATGAACGGGTTCATCACTCTGGCAGGGGTGAACTCGGCTGCAATGTCACTCGCTGATTTTTCAAAGCTGGCAACTTTTCGTCTATCGAAACAGAGTTCGAACGTGCCATCTCGCAATTTGATCGCGATCCGTACGCAGCGATCACGACAGCCTGTGCCATCCTTGAAGCGCTGTGCAAGACGTACATCGGCGTAAATCGATTGGAAATGCCAACGAAAAAGGCAATTGGCCCACTCTGAAAAGCCATGCAGTAGTATCTTGGTCACAACATTGAGCATACCTTGCAGGACGATCAGAAAAAGATTTTGCAAGGCTTGGCGCCAATCGTTGACGGCGTTGACGGCGTTGACGACGTTGGCGCATATCGCACTCACATAGGGTCAGTGCACGGGCGCGGAATTAAGCCGCCGCAGATTGTGGCATCTGAGGCCAAGCTCAGGCTGGCAGTCCATGCATCGCACACGGTTGTGATTTTCGTCATGGAGCGCTGGCTGGGCGTGCAACCCATAGACTGCTCCGAATCTCTCACCATTCGTTCTCGTATTCGTAATCCCCAAGCTTGATATTTGCCGCCACTGCGCCGCACGAACTCACGGCGAAGAGCAGTAGATCCTTATACGATCGCACCGGTCGAAGCTGCTTTTCAGCTGTTGATTTTTTCGCTTTCTGGTTCATCCCCGAGTGGCCGCTACCAGTAAGCCAACCAAGGATAGTTGAAGACCGCTTTGGGTAGTAAACGGACGTTCACGAAAAAAGGTACAAAAAGGCGAGTCTCAAGCTCAAGGCGAGCCCTTGAAATGCACATCTGTAATCAACACAACTCTTGTGACGTAGTAGGCGCAGACAGATTTTAGATATGGCGAGATTTTTTTTAAAGTGCTTTGGGGCTTGTAGTGCGATAGTCATTCAGCGACAGGCCACAGCGCCGCACAGCCCTGCGGGCGTATCAAGTTCCATCACACGGCAGCTTTCAAGCCTTTCCGCCAGCGCCGGACTCCACTCTTGCAGCGCCAGCCCCAGACATTTAAGACCGGCCTCCAGACGCGTCCATTCACGAGCAAATGCCAGCGGTTGCTCAGACTCGGGCTGGCCCGCAATCCGGCGAATGGCCTGCGGACAAAGGTAGTCATGCGCCACGGCTTGCCAGTCAAAGGCGGGCGCGATGCGCAGGATGTCCACGCCCACCGGGCCGTTGTGGCGCAGGGCGGCTACCGACAAGCCCGCTTCGTGGCTCACGGACAGGCCGATGTTTTTACCGTGAACGGGATGTTCAACGCGCAAGGGCTGGCCGGGAATGGATTGCAAGACAACCGATTCGGGTGCGCAGCCCAGTTGCAGGCTCAGCACTTCGCGCAGTGCGTCGCGCATTTGCGCGCGGGCCGCTTCGCGCAGGGTGCTGTCGGGTGTGACGACGCTGATTACCAGCAACTCTGCCGCCCTGCCGGAACCTGCCGAACCCAGCAACCCGGAACCTTTGCCAGCGCTGGCGGCCAGCAAGGCGCGGGAGGCAGGCCAGGAATGCACAGCGATCAATTTTTCAGGACTTTTAAGTCCCAAACTTTCCAGCCTTTCCAGCCCTCGCAGTCTTTCCAGCATCTTCCGCCCCGCAGCCTCTACCCCAACCGCCTCAAACCCGCGCCGGTGCCGCCGGGCAACCGCGCCAGGCCGTTGCCGCTGGAATGAATTCGCCCTTCATCACCAGCGTCAGCGCGCCCAGTTTGGCGTTGTCGCCCACCACGGCGCTGTACAGCACGGCGCTGCGTGGCCCCATGTAGACGCGGCTTCCGATGGTGACGTGGTCGATCTTCATGATGCGGTCTTCGAACAGGTGGGTTTGCGGGCAGGCCAGGGCGTTGAGTTCGCTGTAGTCGCCAATCGTCACGCAGTCGAATTCGGTGATGTCGGTGGTGTCCAGGTACACGCCCCGGCCCATGCGGCTGCCCAGCAGGTTGAACGCGACCGGCAACCACGGCGTGCCGCGCAGGTAGCGCATGAAGTTCGGCACGGCAATGCCTTCGTACAGGTTGGTCACGGCTTCGGACAGCCAGACAAACGGCGTCCACATCGGCACGCTGCATTTTTGGTAGCGGCGCAGCAGCAGCCACTTGAGCGCCGCCACGAAAACGAAGGTGCCGATGCCATACGCCAAGCCGGCCAGGGTCAGGTCGGCTACCACTTCGCCCCAGCGCCCGTCGGCGGCCAGTGGCATCACGTCGAGCACCACGGTGTAGCCGACGGCGATGACAAACGCATGCGGCGCGACGATGCGAAACGCTTCCACCGTGCCGCGTCCGATGCGGCGCAACACTGATGGCCGGAACGTCAGGTGTTCGGCAAACCCGCGCACCTCTTCACGCGCCGGCAGGTTGATGGGCGGCGAGCCTAACCATGTGTCGCCGTTGCGCATCGCATCGTTGCCCGGCACGGTCGAATGCACGCCGATCAGCACGTTTTCCGGCAGCGTCGTGCCATCAGGGATATACGCGCCGTTGCCGACAAAGCTGCGCCGCGAAATCACCGTCGGCTTCATCGTCATCCAGCCGCCGTCGATCTTTTCGTCGCCCAGCATCACCGCGTCGGCAATGAAGGTGTCTTCGCCCAGCGTCAGCATGTCGGGCACCAGGCCGAGTGCGGTCGATATCTCTGCGCCCCGGCCCACTTTGGCACCCAGCAGCCGGTACCAGAACGGCGCATACACCGTGGCATACACGCCATGCAGCACGCTCAAGCTGCATTCCTGAATCTGGTTGACCAGCCATTTGGCGCAGTATTTGTTGCTGTGCACCGGCCAGCTGCCGGGTTTCATGCGCGGCAGCACGCCCCAGCGAATCGCCGCCGACAGCAGGGCGGTCAACACGATCAGCACCGCCGTGGCCGGGAAGGCCAGCACGAAATACTTGGCCAGCTGAAACGGAATCTCGATGTTCGGCACCGGCCCGAAATTCTCGGAGTTGTCGATCCAGTCGATCAGCATGAAACTGGGAAACACCGGCAAAAAGAACAGCGTCGTGATCAGCAGCGCGCCACACAGAAAGTACACCGCTTCGGTGGCCAGACGGACTCCGGAAACCGGCGGCCGCGCCGGGTTGGACGCCGGATCGAACGCGCCGACATCGCGCGCCGGCGAGCCGCTCCAGGTGCGCCCGGCCGGCACCGTCATGCCGTCGCTCAGCGCGGTTTGCCCTTCCAGGTGGCCGAAAGCGCCAACTGCCGTATTGCCCTCCAGAATGGCATACGAACCGACACCGGCATCCGCGCCGATGGCGATGGCGCCCAGGCGCAACTCGCCGTGTTCGACGCGCGCATTCTCGAAATTGACCGCATTGCCGATGCTTACCCCGTCGCCAATCACCAGGAGGTCGGGCGCGCGCAGGGTGATCGAACCGATCATCACGTCACGCCCGATTTGTGCGCCCAGGGCACGCAGCCACCACGCATACAGCGACGAGCCGCTGAGCATGTATGTCGGCGCCGACTCGATCAGCCGGTCAGCCAGCCACCAGCGGTAATACGTCAGGCCCCACAGTGGATAGCGGCCCGGCCTCAAGCGACCGGCGATCAGCCACTTACCGGCAATCGCCAGCGCGAAGCCCAGCAGCGTGGCAATCAAATAGGCGCCCGTCGCGGCGGCAATCGCCAGCACCAGCGAATCGCCTGCATCGCCGGTGAAGAAGTGGTAGGCAAAGAAGGGCGCCAGCCACTGGCTCATGTGCAGCGTCACCAGCGCCGGGATGGCGGCCGCCTGGGCGGTGCCGCAGCGCCAGCGCTTCCAGGCAGACGGCGGCGTCCAGCGGGTATCGACCGGCGGCGGTGCGTCATGCGCCTGCGCCAGCCCCTCGGCAATGCTCCCGACGGTGCGGCGCTGGTAGATGTCGCGCACCGTCACATGCGCAAAACGCGCATCGGCCCGCAGCGCCGACGCCAGTCGGGCGGCAAACAGCGAATGGCCACCCAGGTCGGAAAAGAAGTCGGCGCTGCGGCGAATCGCTTGGCCAGGAAACAGCTTCGACAAAGCGGCGAACAGTGCTTCTTCAGCGGGGCTTTCGGGTGTGTCGGAATCGGCCGCATCGCGTGCCACCAGCGCCAGCGGACGCGCTTTCAAGTCCTTGCGGTCAATCTTGCCGGAGGTCAGGCGCGGCATCTGTTGCAGCATTTCAAAGTGGCCGGGCACCATGTACGGTGGCAACACGGCGCTGAGTGCAGCGCGCAGCACGGTGTTTGAAAGTGCCTGGCCGCTTTCCGCAACGAGGAATGCGATCAGCTGGTCGATGCCGTCCTCGGGGCGCAGCACCACGGCGACCGTGCCCACCCCAGCTTGCTGGGCCAACACGGCTTCGATTTCACCCAGTTCAACGCGGAAGCCGCGAATCTTCACCTGGTCGTCGGTGCGGCCCAGGCATTGCACGCAGCCGTCCGGGTCGATGCGGGCCAGGTCGCCGGTGCGGTAGAGACGGGTTTGTTCGGCGCTGCTGGCCCACGGGTTGACCAGGAATTTCTCGGCGCTCAGGTCGGCGCGGCCCAGATAACCAGCCGCCACGCCCGGGCCGGTGATGCACAGCTCGCCAACGTCGCCGCGTGGCAGCAGCTTCAAGCCGCTTTCGACGTCCGTGCTGATGACCAGCAAGCCGTAATTGGGCAGCGGCCGGCCAATGGTTACCGGCTCGCCCGGATGCAATTCGGCCAGGCTGGCTGACACCGTTGCTTCGGTCGGGCCGTAGGTGTTGAACACCCGGCGTCCCGGCTTTGCCCAGCGCGCCACCAGCGCTTGCGGGCACATTTCGCCGCCGAGGTTGATCAGCCGCAGGCCCGGCACGTCCTGGTTGAACAGCGCCAGCAGCGTCGGCACGGCGTGCAGCACGGTGATGCGGTTTTCTTCCAGCGCACGCGGCAGCGCTTCGGGGTCGGATGCCACCTCCTTGGGCGCAATCCACAGCGTGGCACCGGCCAGATAGCTGATCCAGATTTCCTCGAACGACATGTCAAAGGCGACTGAAAAGCCTTGGTAAACGCGGTCGCTGTCTTTGATGCCGAGCAGGGCGTTTTCGCTGCGCAGGAAGTGGCAGATGTTTTGCTGGCTGATTTCAATACCCTTGGGCTTGCCGGTCGAGCCCGAGGTATAGATGACATACGCCGGATCGGACGGCATTGCGCCCTGACGTCGAAGCAACGGCGTCGTGTCCGGGGCTGAAAGCGCTTCGGCCGTCCACACCGCGCGACCGAAATCTGCCAGACGCGGCGCGAAGCTGGCGCAGCTGACGATGCCCGGCGCGTTCGCATCGTCCAGGCACACGGCAATGCGTTCGACCGGCGTGTCCGCATCAAACGGCAGCCAGGCGGCGCCGGTCTTGGCAATGGCCGCCTGCATCACCAATAAATCGATGCCACGCGGCAGCCACAAGCCGACGATCTGCCCGGGCCGCACCCCGGCTTCAATCATGCGGGAGGCCGCTCGATCAGCCTGCGCATCAAGTTCCCGGTAGGTCAGTTGGCGCTCACCGAAGACCAATGCCACGTGGTCCGGAAGGCGTGCGGCCGTGGCCTCCAGCAGGTCGGCAAGCACTTCAGCGCGAATCAGGTCGGGGCGAGGCGGCCCCAGCAATATGCCGGGATGCAGGGCGGGATCGTCGGCGGAAAGAAGGTGAAGGGGCGAAAGGTCGGGGGCGTCGGAAAGTAGGGTCGTGGTCATTGCGGGGCTTGGTAGTGCCCGATTTTGACAGATGAGCTGTGTTTTGAAGGGAGTTTGAGAGGCTCCCGTCGCCTTCATTTCAAGCTGGTCTGGCAGCCCGACCGATTGCCCGAACCGGCCGTATGGTCAACCCGACGATCAGTTCATCAGTTCAGCGCGGTCCGAAGATTGTTCTTGTAGACGTACAGCGTGACCGCAGGTTGGGTCAACTCGCCATTGGCGGTGAAGGCGATGTTGGCAGTCACGCCCTTGAACTGCGTCTTGCCGATGAAGGGCAGGTAGGTTTTCGGGTCCACCGAATTGGCGCGCTTCATCGCATCGACCAGCACAAAGGTCGCGTCATAGGCATACGGGCTGTAGATCTGGAACTGGCCGGGGAACTTGGCGTCGTACTTTTTCTTCCATTCGGCGCCGCCCTGCATTTTCTGGATCGACGCGCCGCCGGTGGCGCAGGTCACGTTTTTGATGGACGCGGCCTTGCTCGACAGCTCGGGCAGCTTTTCGGTGCACAGCGCATCGCCGCCGAAGAACTTCACATCGGTCAGGCCAAGCTGCGCCATCTGGCGCAGCATCGGACCAGCCTGCGCGTCGAGTCCGCCGAAGAACACCGCATCGGGCTTTTTGGCCTTGATGCCGGTCAGGATGGCCATGAAGTCGGTGGCCTTGTCGGTGGTGAACTCTTCTGCCACCACCTCGATGCCTTTTTGCTTGGCCGTGGCCTTGAACACGTCGGCCAGGCCCTGGCCGTAGGCGGTGCGGTCGTCGATCACCGCGACTTTTTTGACTTTCAGCGCGTCACCGGCAAAAATCGCCAGCGCTGCGCCGAGTGCGTTGTCATTGGCGATCAGGCGGAAGGTGGTCTTGTAGCCCGGTTTGGTCAGGTCCGGATTGGTCGCCGACGCCGTGATGTTGGGAAGGCCGCATTTGTTGTAGACGGTTGCTGCCGGGATGGAGGTTCCCGATTGCAGGTGGCCGACCACCCCGGCGACCCTGGCGTCGCACAGCTTCTGCGCCACGGCGGTGGCCTGGCGCGGGTCGCCGGCATCGTCCTCGGCCATCAGCTCGAACTTGATCTTCTTGCCGCCAATCACCAGGTTGCGGGTGTTCAGCTCGTCAATCGCCAGGCGCACGCCGTTTTCGGTGTCCTTGCCGATGTGCGCAATGCCGCCCGACGTGGGGCCGGCGTGGGCAATCTTGACGGTTTGCACTTCCTGGGCCTGAACCAGCGGGGCGGCCAGGCACAGGGCAGCAGCGGCAAGGGCGATACGGGAACGGGCGGTCAGCAGGGAAAAGGCGGGCATGTCGAATCTTTCTGGCAAAGGAAAAATTATAGGACGTGCGTTTTTGCCCTGCTACCCCGGTCTGCGCCAGCGCAAGGGCGGTTCGCCGCCAGTTCGTGTCCAATTGGCGCATGCACCCTACCGAACCCCACGACGCCGTCGACCACCGCCTGACCGAGCTGGAAATCAAGGCCAGCTTCAACGAAGACCTGCTCGACCAGCTGAACCAGGTCGTCATCCGCCAGCAGCAGCAACTCGACGCGCTGCTGCGCGAAGTCGAGCGGCTGCGCCAGCAGATGCCCGAAGCCGGCAGCGGGGTTTTCAGCCGGGCCGGCGACGACCTGCCGCCGCACTATTGAGCACGTCGCTGGTTGTTTTTCTGAAAATTAATGAAGAAATAGGGCTATTTCGCATGCTGCATAAGCGAAGACAGCTATTAATAAAATAGCAAGTAAAGCGGTGGACCGACGGGATGTAAAGAGTTGAAACATCCATAGACCATCCACTTGGATGGTTTTAAGATAACGACATGCCACCAAGAACCGCCAACACTGTCGCCGTCAGCAAACCGGCTGATGAAAAAATCACCATCAACCTGGGCTATGTCGATCTGGGTCAGATCGACCTGCTGGTGCAGGAAGGCTTTTACGCCAACCGCACCGACCTGATCCGCACCGCCATCCGCAACCAGCTCGTCAACCATGCCGATGTGGTCAGGCAGGTGGTGGCACGCAAGACGCTGGTGCTCGGCATCCAGCATTTCTCCGCCGACGACCTGCGCGCCGTGCAGGCCTCGGGTGAGGCCTTGCAGATCCGTGTGCTGGGCCTGGCCACCATCGCGCTCGATGTCACCCCCGAACTCGCCCTGGCCGCCATCGATTCGGTGGTGGTGCTGGGCGCGCTGCACGCCAGCCCGGCCGTGAAGGCGGCGCTGGCCGGCCGCATCCGATGAATTTCAACCTTTACCCTGAAACAACCCGTTCCCTGAAGGAAAACACCATGAACGCTAACCTTGAACGCATCCTCTCCGAAGCCTCGCGCATGGCGCAGGGCGCCATGCAAAAAGCCCTGGCGTCAGCCAGCCAGCACGCCGACAGCGGCGGTGAACATCCACTGCAACGGCTGGCCGCTGGCGCCAAAACCAGCGCCAGCCCGATAAACAACCCGGCCTTCCAGAATTCGATGGCCGAAGCCACGCGGCTGATGCAAACCGGCAACCTGCAGGCCGCCACCGCCGCCATCCAGGCCGCACTGGGCGGCGCCGCCATGCCGGCCAGCGCGGCGGACGACCTGAACGTCATCGACGTGGAGGCGCATGAAGTCGGCCGGGCAGCGCCGGCGCAAAAACCGTCCGAGCCGGCCGTCAAGCCCGGCCCGGCGGGCCAGTTCGTCAGCGGCAGCCACACCGAAGGCACAGCCGGCAGCCGCGAGTACAAGCTCTACATTCCGCCAGCGTCCTTCACCGAGCCCCTGCCGCTGGTGGTCATGCTGCACGGCTGCACGCAAAACCCGGACGACTTTGCCGCCGGCACGGGCATGAACGAGGCGGCCTTGAAGCGCGGTTTCTACGTGCTGTATCCGTCGCAGACGCAGCACGCCAATTCGTCGCGCTGCTGGAACTGGTTCAAGCACAACCACCAAAAGCGCGGCCGGGGCGAGCCGGCATTGCTGGCGGGCATGACGCGTGACGTGATGAAACGCTACAACATCGACCCGCAGCGCGTCTATGTGGCCGGGCTGTCGGCAGGCGGCGCCATGGCGGCGATTCTGGGCGACGCCTATCCTGACCTGTTTGCCGCCGTCGGTGTGCATTCGGGCCTGGCCACCGGCTCGGCGACCAATGTGCAGACCGCGCTCAGCGTGATGCAGACCGGCGCGCCGCCCAGCGCCCGGACCACGGCCAGCCCGCCGACCATCGTCTTTCACGGCGACAAGGACGCGACCGTGAACCCGGTCAATGGCGAGCAGGTCCTGGCGGCCAGCGCCGGCGCCCACACGCCGGAAACCAGACGCGCCAAGAGCGCCAACGGCCGCCAATACACCCAGCGCAGCTACAAGGACGCCGGCGGCCGCGTGGTGGCCGAACACTGGGCCGTACACGGCGCCGGCCATGCCTGGTCGGGCGGCAGCGCGCGCGGTTCCTACACCGACGGCACCGGCCCCGACGCGTCCGAAGAAATGCTGCGTTTCTTCCTGGCGAACACGTTGCGCACGGCGCATTGAGCCGCCGCTAAGCGTCTGAACTTTCTCGCAAAATCGCGCCGTTCGCCACAAGCGAGCGGCGTTTTTTTTGTGGCTTGCCGCCAAGCGCTGCCGCACCGGGCGTGGTTTGCGGCCTTATAGAATGGCGCCCCTGCCATTACCCACCTGCTTGCCCTGCCATGAACATCACCGTCAACGAAGAATTACTCGCCTACATCGACCCGCTGACGCCGGAAGAAAACGAAGCCCTGGAGCGCAGCCTGCTGGCTGAGGGTTGCCGCGACGCGCTCGTCCTGTGGGGCGAGGTGCTGGTCGATGGCCATAACCGCTACCGCATCTGCACCCTGCACGGCATTCCGTTCAATACCGTGCAGAACACGCGCTTCACCTCCATCGACGATGTGCATTTGTGGATGATCGAGCAGCACCTGGGCCGGCGCAGCGTGTCCGATTTCCAGCGCGGCGTGCTGGCCCTGCGCCGCAAGGACATTCTGACCGCGCGGGTGCAGCCGGCGCCGGCCGATGCGTCCGGGCTTGAGGCGGCTGCTGTTTCAGGCAAGCCCGAGCCGGTGCCGACGATGGGCGCCATTGCCAAGTCGGCACGCATCAGCAACGCCACCATCAACCAGATTGAAAAGATCCAGAAATCGGCCGCGCCCGAACTGGTCGCGGCAGTGAAGTCGGGAACCATCTCGATCAACGCGGCGGCCACCGTGGCGTCGCTGCCGGTGGAGGCGCAGGTGGCGGCCGTCGCCGGTGGCAAGAAAGAGCTTCAGCAGGCCGCCCGGCAGGTGCGCGAAAGCAAGGCCGTGGCCCGCACCGAGCCCGAAACGCCCGAAGGCGTGATTGCCCGGCTGCGCCAGACCATCACCGAACTCAGCGCGGAGAATGCCGCGCTCAAGGCCAGGCTGGCTGAACTGACCGCCTGAAGCGGCATCGCCGATGCATTGACCTGCATCAAGCCCGGCGGCATGAGCCATCTGCACGGCAGGGATGCGGGATAGACTGATTTCACAAGCGTTGTGATTCAGTTCTGTTCACCATTCAAGGAGTCCCCATGCCCGCCATGATGAAAGCCGCCGTGTTCGTCGAACCCGGCCGTATTGAAATTGCCGACAAACGCATCCCCGACGTCGGACCCAACGACGCCCTGGTGCGCATCACCACCACCACGATCTGCGGCACCGACGTGCACATCCTCAAGGGTGAATACCCTGTCGCCAAGGGGCTGACGATTGGCCACGAGCCGGTCGGCGTGATCGAAAAGCTCGGCAGCGCCGTGCAGGGTTACACCGAGGGCCAGCGTGTGATTGCCGGCGCCATCTGCCCGAACTTCAATTCCTATGCCGCCCAGGATGGCGCGCCGTCGCAGGACGGCAGTTACCTGATCCCGCTGGGGCTGTGCGGCTGCCACGGCTACAAGGCCACGGCCGGCTGGCGCTTTGGCAACCTGATCGACGGCACGCAGGCCGAATACGTGCTGGTGCCCGATGCGCAGGCCAACCTGGCGCCGATTCCTGACGGTTTGACCGACGAGCAGGTGCTGATGTGCCCGGACATCATGTCCACCGGCTTCAAGGGCGCGGAAAACGCCCGCATCAAGATTGGCGACACGGTGGTGGTGTTTGCCCAGGGGCCGATTGGCCTGTGCGCCACCGCCGGCGCGCGCCTGATGGGCGCCAGCACCATCATCACCATCGATGGCAACGACCACCGCCTGGGCATCTCGAAACAGCTGGGTGCCGACGTGACGCTGAACTTCAACAACTGCGACGTGGTCGAGGAAGTCATGAAGCTCACCGGCGGGCGCGGCGCGGATTCATCCATCGAGGCGCTGGGCACGCAGGCCACTTTCGAGTCGGCGCTGCGCGTGCTCAAACCCGGCGGCACGCTGTCCAGCCTCGGCGTGTATTCGAGCGACCTGACAATTCCGCTGTCGGCCTTTGCCGCCGGACTGGGCGACCACACCATCCGGACGGCGCTGTGCCCCGGCGGCAAGGAACGCATGCGCCGGCTGATGAACGTGCTGGCATCCGCCCGGCTCGATCTGGGCGTGATGGTGACGCACGAGTTCAAGCTGGAAAACATCGTCGCCGCCTACGAGCTGTTTTCGCACCAGCGCGACGGGGTGTTGAAGATCGCGATCAAGCCTTAACGCGCATTTGCTTTGGCTGGAAAATGAGTTTTTCAGCATAAAAAAGGCTGTTTGCGCATATCCCGTATGTGCAGGCAGCTATTAATACAATAGCAAAAGTACTCGATTTCCTGCCGCCTGCGCTTGCCAGTCAAACCGGTTCTGCTCCAGCGCGCCAGGCTTGGCCCGTCGGCAGTGTGCTGCTATTTGTAAAACGCCTCGACCTTGCCCTTGAGTTTCATCAGCAGCGGACGGCCCTTGCGGTCCAGTGTCTTGCCCGCCGGCACCTTCACCCAGCCTTCGCTGATGCAGTATTCCTCGACATTGATGTGCTCCTTGTCGTTCAGGCGAATGCCAATGTCATGTTCGAACACGGCCGCGACATGGTGCGGGCTGCGCGGGTCAACCGACAGGCGGTCGGGCAGGGGAGGCGTTGCAGTGGCTTCGTTCATGGGTAGGTTTTTTCAGTTAAGCAGAGGGGTAGCGATTTTCCATGATCCGGTCATGGGCTTTGAAAATGGCCGGCAAGGCTTCATACCTTCTTCAAAAAGCAGGCCTTCAGCATGAAGCTGCCGGCGTCCATCTTGCAGTCCACTTCATGGTCGCCGCCCACCAGCCGGATGCTTTTGACCTTGGTGCCCATCTTGAGCGTGGTCGATGAGCCCTTGACCTTCAGGTCCTTGATCAGCACCACGGCATCGCCGTCGGCCAGCACGTTGCCGTTGGCGTCCTTGATGACGGCAACGTCGCTGTCATCGGCTTCCGGTGCGGCGGCCATCGGCCACTCGTAACCGCAGTCGGCGCAGACATGGTTGCCGGCGTCCGGATAGGTGTTTTCCATCGTGCACTGGGGGCAGGCGGGGGCTGTGGTCATGGGGCTGTTCGATTCGCGGAAAGGGAGGAAAGGTCCCGAGTATCCCCGATGGTCAATGCCATGCGGCGGGTCAGCCCGGCGTGTAGTCGTCCCGTCAGTGCCGGGACGGCGGCGTCAGTACCTCGGCCAATGCTCCGGTGATGTCGCTGCGCAATGCTGCCCAGGCGTCGCCGCCCGCCAGGCAAAAGCGCTGGTTCACCTCCAGTTCCAGGCCGACATACTCACCGGGCGCATGCCGTTTGCGCAGCAGCGAGGTCAGGCCGTCGCCCTTGCCTTGATACGGATAGTTGCGCCGCAGCTTCAGCCCGGGCCGGCGCTTTTGCGTGGCGCTGAGCCAGCGCCACGCAAAAGCGCCCTCATCGGCGCGCCTCGGGTCATACAGCCAAGCGACATCGGCCTGGCGCACCACGCTGTTCAGCTCGGGCGTGAAACTGTGCGAGGCCACATGGATGACGCGCCGGCCGCCGGCAATCAGGCGTGCGATTTCCGATTCGACGGCATCGCGGTGCGGCCGGTAATGCTGCGCGACGATCTCGCGCCGGGCGACTGCCGGCAGGCCACGCGTGGCCTGCGAATACAGCTGCCGGTGGCCGATGGAGCGGTTCAGGTCGATCAGCAGGCGCGTGGTGGTGGCAGAGAACAGCGGCGCGCCCAGTGCGCCGGCCATCTGCTGCGCCAGTTCCAGCGCGCCCGGGTCCCAGCCGCGATGGGTTTCCAGCAAGGCCTCGTGGCCAGTGAACAGTGCGGCATAGCCGGCAGGCACCTCGCGCCCGCCATGCTCGCAGGTGATGACCAGCGCGTCAGCAGCAGGCGCCGGGGTCACACCGTGCTGATGGCGTTGCCATGCGTATCGACTTCATAAGTCGTGACCTCGAACTTTTTCAGGGTGTTGGGACCGAAAGCCATCGTCAAGGGCACGTCGCCCGCATCGCGGCCGCGCGCCATCACCACGCGGCCGATGCGCGGCGTGTTGTGGCGTGCGTCAAAGGTGTACCAGCGGCCGCCCAGGAAGACCTCGAACCAGGCGCTGAAATCCATCGGGTAGGGCACCGGGGGAATGCCAATGTCGCCCAGATAGCCGGTGCAGTAGCGCGCCGGAATGTTCATGCAGCGGCACAGCGTCACCGCCAGGTGCGTGTAGTCGCGGCACACGCCGGTGCCTTCGCGCCAGCCTTCGACAGCGGTTCGCGTGGCGCGGGCGGCGTTGTAGTTGAAATGAATATGGTGGTGTACATAGTCGCAAATGGCCTGCACCCGCGCCCAGCCGGCCGGCGCCTGGCCGAACTGGTTCCAGGCAAACTGCAGCAATTCGCTGTCCACCTCGCAGTAGCGGCTGGGCAGCAGGAACTGCAGCGTGGCCGGCGGCAGTTCGGTCGGGTCATGCTGCCGGGCAGCCCAGTCCACCTCGTCGGGGAGGCCCGGGTCGCGGATGATGGATTCGCTGTGAAAGCGCACCTCGCCAACCCCGACCGGCGCATTGACGCGCCCGCACTGGTTGCCAAAAGCGTCCAGGTACTCGTCGGCCTGCAGCTGGGGTTCAATAAGCACCACCTCGGGCGCCAGCAGGTCGTCGCGCCGCGACGGATGCACATGCAGCACATACACAAGCGCCATTGGCGACGCGATGGCTAACTGGATATCGAAACCAATTTTGATGTGCATGGCAGTGCTGCTTGAAAGGGGTTGAAGCATAAGGACCTGCTCCCGGTGGAGCTGGTCCAGGTGCTTGCAAGTATGGTGCCAGCCAGCAGTCCGGCGTATCGTCGCTGGCGCTGCACGGTTGTCGGAAACGAGCGAGTTTTGGGGCGGGAAATCACTGGCATGTGAGCAATGACCGATGAACGCTGGCAGCCGTTGCCATGTTGGTGCATCACGGCCCGCATCAGAAAAGCAGCCATCGACCAGATCGAGCCAGCGGCGCGGCGGACCAGGAACAGGGGGGAAATGCGATCAGCGCAGAATATGCTATGTTTTTAATAGCTGCTTGCGCCGTACAAACCATCGGAATGCTCGCATTCGCCGTGCCGCCGGACCTTGGCCTTATTGCCGCTGCGGTGATGGCCATCGGTTTGTGGGTCATGGCGCGCCGGCAGCATGGGGAGTTTCGATCATGATCACCCGCAGACGTTTTGCCGCTTCAGCTCCCTTGCTGCTCGGCGGCCCCTGGGCGCTGCCCGGCTGCTCGCCCGACCCCGCAGCGCAGCGCTACGAGACAGTCGCGAGTCAAACCTGGCGCCTTGGCCGGCTGGAGGGTTTCGAAGGAGCCGCGCTTGGCCGGGAACTGGTTCGCTACGCCACGCTCGCGCCTTCCAGCCACAACACGCAGTGCTGGAAATTCGCCCTCGATGACCAGAACAAGGCCATCACCCTCCTGCCCGACCTGTCGCGGCGATGCCCTGCGCGTGACGCTAACGCCCACCCGGGCTCAGGCTTCGCCTTTGTTCAAGGCGATGGCCCAGCGGCAATGCACCCGTGGCGACGACGATTCGACACCGCTGTCGAACGAAGAACTCGGCCTGTTGGAGCGCGCAGGCAGCTCTGGCGACACACGTTTGCTGCTGTTGACGGCTCAAGCCGCGATGGAACTAACGCTCGACTACGTGGTCCAGGGCAACACGGCCCAGATGGCGGATGCTGCCTTCGTCAAGGAGCTCAAGGCCTGGATCCGCTTCAACGGCGCCGATGCGGCGCGCCTGCAAGACGGCTTGTACAGCGCGTCCTCAGGCAATCCGAACCTTCCTGCCTGGCTGGGCAATCTCGCGTTCGAACGGTTCTTCACGCCCAAGGGCGAGAACGACAAGTACGTGCGGCAGATTCGAAGCTCCGCCGGCATCGCGGTGTTCGTCGGCGCCGCCGCCGACAAGGCGCACTGGATCGACGTGGGCCGCTGCTACGAACGCTTTGCCCTGCAGGCCACGGCGCTGGGAATCAAAAACGCGTTCCTGAACCAGCCGGTCGAAGTGGCTTCGGTTCGGCCGCAGTTCGCCACCGCCATCGGGCGAGCCGGCCTGCGCGTCTGGTTGGGGCGTTGCCTGCAATGGCGCGTGGGTGCAGGCTGGATGGCGTTTGCCTTTTTCCCGCCCCTACCCCTGGCGCTGATGGCGGTGGTGAATTTCTTTTTGATTTTCCTGGTGGGCGGACCGTTGGGCGAGGAATTCGGCTGGCGCGGCTATGCGCTGGGCCATTTGCAGGATCGCCATGGCTGGCGCGTTGCCAGCCTGGTGCTGGGAGCCGCATGGGGTTGCGGCCGTGGTGGTCAGCCCCAGCCAATGTGCCGTCGTGGACTTCGTGCGGGCTGGATTCCCGGACGGCAGTGAATCAGTTGGAGCAGGTGTGCGCGTATTTTTACCTGCTCGAATCCGTGCTGGCTTGTCGCTGGCCGGTTCCCTGGCCATAAACCAGCTTCATCGCCAGAATCGCCACGGCCAGCACCAGTGTGACGGTGTTGGCAATCATCATCGGCCAGGAGCCGAGCAGCCAGCCGTAAGCCAGCCACAGCGCCACGCCAGCGGTGAACACGCTGTACATCCCCAGTGACACGCCGCTGACATCGCGCGTGCGAAAGCTCAGCCAGGCCTGCGGCAGGAAGCTCGCGGTGGTCAAAAAGGCCGCCACCGAGCCGACAAGGTCGGTCAGGCTCACCGGCTGCCTTCCTTCACGGCCCAGTCCACCAGCGCTTCGAGCGCCGGCCGTGCCGCCGGTGCGTTCGGGTGGTTGATGATGCCGACCACCACCAGGCGCCGGCCGCTGGGCGTATGGACATAGCCGGCCAGTGCGGTGGCGTCCCGCAGCGTGCCCGATTTCAGGTGCGCCCAGCCCTGCGACACCTGCGAACGGCTGCGCTTGAGCGTGCCATCGACGCCGGTGATCGGCAGCGACGCCATCAGCTCGGGCATGGCGCCCGACACATACGCGGTCTGCAGCATGCGCGCCAGGCCTTGCGGCGTAACGCGCTCCAGCCGCGACAGGCCCGAGCCGTTGTCCAGCACCGGCACATCCGCCCCGCCGTTCTGCGCGCCGAAGCGCGCCAGCCACCAGCCGCGCACCGCCTCGCGCGACGCCTCGTTGCTCGCGCCGCCGGGGCGCTGCAGGCTGAGCGTCAGGAACAGCTGCTGTGCCATCACGTTGTTGCTGAACTTGTTGATGTCGCGGATCACCTCGGCCAGCGAGGGCGATTCCATTTCAAACGCCGGCTTCAGGCCGGACGGCGTTGCGCCCTCGCGCACCCGGCCGTCCAGCGTGCCGCCCATTTCCCGCCACAGCCCGGCAATTGCCCGTCCGACATAGCGGGCCGGGTCGGGGTAGGCAATGGCCCAGGACTTTTCGCCGCAGGCCACCGGATAGCTCCCGGCAAACGCCAGGCGCAGCGGGTCGGCCAGGTCGGGCTGCAACTGCGCCCGGTAGTCGCCGCAGTCGCCCAGCGTGGACCGGCCGTTGCTGCCCGCCGACAGCGGCACGCTGGCCTGCATCTGCACGCCGGCCAATGGCGGGTCGTAGCGGATGCTGGCGCTGCCATTGCCCGGATTCGGCACAAAGGTCATCACCACCGACTTGTAGTTCACCAGCAGGGCGTCGGGCTGGACGTTGTACGGGCGCAGCGCCTCGCCGTCAAAGTCACCCGGGTTTTGCGTGGACGCGGCAAAGGCGCTGCGGTCAAGCACGATGTCGCCGCTGATGGTCTTGATGCCCAGGCCCTGCACCCGGCGCAGCAGCAGCCACAGCCGCTCCATCACCAGCTTGGGGTCGCCCCCGCCCTGGATGACCAGGTTGCCGTTCAGCACGCCATCGGCAATCGGGCCGTCGGCATAAACCGGCGTGGTCCAGGTGTAGGCCGGGCCTAGCAGTTCCAGTCCGGCATAGGTCGTGACCAGCTTCATGACCGATGCCGGATTCATGGCGTTGCCGGCGCGGTAGCTGAGCAGGGGCGCGGCCTTGCCGTTGAGGGCCGGCGCGGCATCAACGACCACGGCGGCAAAGGCTTCGCGCGGCACCTTGGCGCGTGCCAGCAGGGCTTCGACTTCGGGCGGCAGGGTTTGGGCGCCGGCATTCAAGCCGATCAGCGCTACCAGCCCGGCCAACAGGCCTTGGGTCAGGCGGGCATAGCAGACGGGGTGGGCGCGGGAGCGAGCAGTCGCACTGCGGGACAGGAAAGAAAAAAGCATCCGCAATTCTCGTACCGTCCTGCCGCGTTATGGCTTGGGTGCAAAAAATAAGGGGGTTCAATTCGGGCGCCCGTGAACCGTCCCAGAGGTTTCAATCTGCACCCAGCCTGTCAGCCGGGCGCGCCCAAAGCCCACGACGACAGGAAAACGCTGCGCCTTGATGCCGTCTTCAAGTCCCTTTACGCGCCACCCTGCTCGAACTGTTGGCGCAGCGTTTCAACGCGCTTGCGGTTCACGCCCATGTCGCCCTTGCCCAACCGGCTTGCCGAGCGCACCTGGATCACGCCTGCCGGCTCGTCGAGCATGAACTCCAGATCATCGGTAAACCCCAGCCATGGGGTCTTGCACTGCGCGTAGAGGTAAGCCGGCTCGCGGGTGACCATGGTGGTGCGCGGCATGTTGCCGACGATGCCTGCAAGCCGTGCCATTGCGGCCTTGCCGTCGCCGGTGTAACTCAGCGGCGCCACCTCGGCATCAACGCGCTGCGGGTTCTCAAGGTAGAGCGCTGCCTGGCTTGACACGCTGTTGGGCGTGAGCGACGGCGGCTTGAGCCTGTGCTGGCGCACGCCAAGATCCGTCGGCGTCTGGCCCGCCAAAAATCCAAGCTGCCCCGCCCCCAGCAGCAAAACGGCCAATGTCACGAGCAGAACTGCGATGTAGCCAATAATTTTCATGGGGGGTCTTTTTCTTGCGTAGCGGCTGGATTGTGCTTGCCGCTGCGGTAGCGCGCACTGAGCCTGATGGTGGGAGCCAGGGACTGCCAGCTTAGGGATGATGGCGCTGAAAGCCCAGCGAAAAAAGTACAGTGCCATTATGGGCTGCCCGGTAGCGCAAGCAGCCAGGCTGGATAATCGCGGCACCAGGACTGGGGGTTGTTGCGTGCATTGACGGTCGCATGCCGCCAGAAACTATGAAATTAATAGCTGAAAGTGCCCTGCTCTCATGGGCAAGAGCCCGATTTGATGCCTAAACCTCTTAAATTCCTCGCGTTTGACACCAGCACCGACCGCCTGTCGATTGCCGTGACCGACGGCGCGCGCGTCTGGCAGCACAGCGGCCCGGGCGGCGCGCAGGCCTCAACCACCCTGATCCCGGCGATCATGGCGTTGCTGGCCGAGTCCGGCATGGCGCTGGGCGCGCTGGACGCGATTGCCTTTGGCCGGGGGCCGGGCTCGTTCACCGGGCTGCGCACCGCCTGCGCGGTGGCGCAGGGGCTGGCCTTTGGCGCCAACCACGGCGCGGGCATTCCGGTGCTGCCCATCGACACGCTGATGGCTGTAGCCGAGGAGGCGCGCTTTCAGCGCCACGGGGCGATGGCGGAAAGTGACGCCCCCCTGAGCATCCTGGCGCTGCTCGATGCCCGCATGGACGAGATGTATGTGCAGCGCTGTGAATTCAGCGGCGGCTCGTGCACGTCCGTGAAGGGCTGCGAGTTGATCCGGCCTGAAAACATGGTGCCTGGCACGGCGCCGCAGTTGCTGGCCGGCAATGTGTTCGCCGTGTATGCCGGCCGGTTGCCCGCAGACCTGGCCGCGCTGGACTGCATTGAGGCCTATCCGACCGCCACCGCGCTGCTGCGCCTGGCGCCCGCACTGGCCGCCGCCGGGCAATGCATCGATGCCGCGCAGGCCCTGCCGCTGTATGTGCGCGACAAGGTTGCCCAGACCACCGACGAGCGCGCCCGGACCAAGGCTGACGCCCTGGCCGCGTCGCTTGTTCCAGCGGCCCCGGCCGCACCCGTGATTCCGCTGCAAAGCTGACAGGCCCTGCGCATGAACGCCGCTCTTCAGCCCTTCCAGCCGCTCGAAGCCCGCTTCGAAGCCATGACGCACGCCTGGCTGCCGGCAGTGCTGCAGGCCGAGCACAGCGCCTATCTGCATCCGTGGAGCGAGCGCAATTTCCTCGATTCGCTGCACGCCGGCTACCAGGCGCAACTGCTGGCCGCCGGCCCGGCGGACAGGCCCGAGTTGCTGGGTTATTTTGTTGCCATGAAGGGTGTGGATGAGGTGCATCTGCTCAACATCACGGTGGCGCCCGCCTGCCAGCGCCAGGGCTGGGCGCGGGTGATGCTGGATGCGCTCTCCGTCTGGTCGCGCGGGCAGGGCGCGCAGTGGCTGTGGCTGGAAGTGCGCGTCAGCAATGCGCGCGCCCGGGCGGTGTACGAAAGTCATGGCTTTCGCCATGTCGGCACGCGGCGCAACTATTACCCGGCCAGCGCGGCATTGCCCCGGGGCGAGGACGCCATCGTCATGAGCCTGAAATTGTGAATCCTGATGAAAATCCGTCCCCCATGCGCCTGAACCTCGACAAGCGCCAGCGCGCCATGCTGCATGAAATGGGCGTGCGCGTCTGGCAGCCCCTGGCGCCGGTGGCCGACCTGTCGCCTGCTATTGAAGTGATAGCTGTAAGTGCAGGACAGAAAAGCGGAAAGGCCGGTTTTGGGCAAAATTTCCAGGCCGACAGGACAGTGGCGGCTGCTGCACCTCTGGCGCCGGCCTTCCGGCAGGATGCGCCGCCGCCCAGGCCCGCCCGCGCTACCCCACCGGTGCCGCCACCAGCGCCGTCGCCGTCCGGCCACGCCGCCGAGGTCAGCGACCAGCCCGGCTGGCGCCTGGGCCAGGCGCAGCACCTGTATGCCGACACCGCGCGGTCAGGCGGCGCGCGCTGGCTGGTGCTGGCGCAGTCGCCGCCGGCCGCGCTGCAGGTCCCGGCTTTCGACGGCGATGCCGGCCGGCTGCTCGACAACATGCTGCGAGCCGCCCGGCTGCACCAGGACGCCGGCGTCGTGCTGTTCGCGCCGCTGGTACGCCAGACCATTTCCGGGGCCATGGACGAATTTTTGGCCGCTATGGCCGACCTGGTCGCGCAGGCGCGGCCCGACATCGTACTGGTCATGGGCAGGCTGGCGGCGCAGGCGCTGCTGGCGTCCAGCGAGCCCTTCGGCACCTTGCGCGGCCGGCCGCATGCGCTGCACGGCTGCACCACCGTGGTGACGCATGACGCGCCCTACCTGCTGCGCTGCCCGCAGGACAAGGCCAAGGCCTGGGACGACCTGTGCCTGGCCATGGGCCTGGCGGCCGGTGCCGGGTGATGGCGCGCTTCTTACAATCAGCCCATGACCTTTTTTCTTGACATGCTCGGCGCCGCAGAGCGCCAGAACCAGTCCATGCTGTGCGTCGGGCTGGACCCGGACCCGGCCCGGTTTCCCGGAAAACTCAAGGGCGACGCCCGCCGGATCTACGACTTTTGCGCCGCCATCGTCGATGCCACCGCCGACCTGGTGATTTCCTTCAAGCCGCAGATCGCCTACTTTGCCGCGCACCGCGCCGAAGACCAGCTCGAACGCCTGATGGCGCACCTGCGCCGCACCGCACCGCAGGTGCCCGTCATCCTGGACGCCAAGCGCGGCGACATCGGCAGCACCGCCGAGCAGTACGCCATCGAGGCCTTCGAGCGCTACGGCGCCGACGCCGTCACGCTGTCGCCCTTCATGGGTTTTGACTCGGTGGCGCCCTACCTGAAGTACCACGGCAAGGGCGCCTTTTTGCTGTGCCGCACGTCCAACCCCGGCGGCGACGACCTGCAAAGCCAGCGGCTGGCGTCGGTCGACGGCCAGCCGCTGCTCTACGAGCACATCGCCCGCCTGGCGCAGGGCCCGTGGAACCTCAACGGCCAGCTCGGGCTGGTGGTGGGCGCGACCTATCCGGCGGAAATCGAAAAGGTCCGCGCCGTGGCGCCCTGGCTGCCGCTGCTGATCCCCGGCGTGGGCGCGCAGGGCGGCGACGCCGTGGCCACGGTCAGGGCTGGCTGGCGGCCGGACGCGCCGATCATCGTCAACTCGTCGCGGGCCATTATTTACGCGTCATCGGGCGACGATTTTGCCAAAGCCGCGCGGCGTGAAGCGCTGAAGACGCGCGATGTGCTGAAGGCCGCCCGCGGCTGAACGCCGGCGTGGCGTCCCAGCGTCTGGCTGTCATGCAACTGAAGTGGCTGGAAGACCTGGCCGCCCTGGCGCAAACCCGCAATTTCAGCCGGGCGGCGGAGCTGCGCAGTGTCACGCACCCGGCCTTCGGCCGGCGCATCAAGGCGCTTGAAGCCTGGGCCGGCGCGCCGCTGATCGAGCGCGGCAGCAGCCCGGTCACCTTCACCGCGTCCGGCGTCAGCCTGCTGGACAACGCCCAGCAGATGCTGCGCAGTCTGGGCTATGCCCGGGAAGAACTGCTGAGCGCGGCAGGACGGCAGGACAACACGGTGACACTGGCCACCGGACGCACGCTGGCGCGCACGCTGGTCGCCGACTGGCTGGTCAAGCTGCAGCCGGTGCTGGAACAGGCGGGCGGCGAGTTCCGCATCCTGACGCGCTCCCTGGCAGATACGGCGCAGTTGCTGGAACGCGGCGATGCCGACTTCATGCTGACCTACCACCATCCCTTGCTGGCTGTGCGGCTCAATGCCCGGCAATATGCTTATTTGTCACTGGGGCAGGACCGCCTGGTGCCGCTGACGCGCGCGGATGCGCATGGACAGGGCCTGCACCGCTTCGGGCGCGGCAGTCCGGCGCCCTACCTGGCGTATGCCGAAACGCTGGCCCTGGGCCGCCTGGTGCAGGACCACCTGGCCAACAACCCGCATGCGCCCGCCCTGCGCCGCGTCGTGGAATGCGATTCAGCCGATGCGCTGATTGAATACGTCCTCAAGGGCCTTGGCGTGGCCTGGCTGCCGTGGTCCATGGCGGTCGGCCCGGTCAAGGCGGGGCAGCTTGTGGCAGCGGGCGACAAGCGGCTGGAGATTGCGTTTGAAGTGCGTATTTGCCGCGCCAAGCGGCCGCTCAGCCCTCTGGCTGAAAGTATCTGGAACTCGCTCGAACCGCGCTAAGTGCGTTTGCCTGGATTCCCCGAAAAAGCACTGTTCTGTGCTGTAGTGGCACCAGGCAGCGCCTTGAGAATCTGGACAATGGGCAGACTCATTTCACGCAGGATTTTTCATGGCCTTTTTGACCGGTTTTCGTTACACGGCTTTGCTGTCCAGCCTGGCGCTGCTGATGCCTGGCCCGGCAGCCGCCCAGCCTGATGCTTACCCCAGCAAACCCATCACCCTCGTGGTGGCCTACCCGGCCGGTGGCAGCACCGACCTGACCGGGCGTGTCCTGGGCCTGGAGTTGTCCAAAAAACTCGGCGTTCCGGTGGTCATCGAAAACGTGGGTGGCGCTGGTGGCGCCATTGGTGCCCAGAAGGTGGCCAACGCCGCGCCCGATGGCTATACCCTGCTGGTCGGCGCGAGCAACGAGATTGCGATCACCCGCCTGGTGTCGAGCGCTGTCAAGTACGACATCAAGGACTTCACCCCCATCGGCCTGATCGCCACCCAGCCGATGGTGCTGGTGGCGTCGCAAAGCTCGGGTGTGAAAACCGTGGAGCAGTTCATGCGCCAGGTCGCCCAGAATCCCGGCAAGTACAGCTACGGCAGTTCCGGGGTCGGCACCGCCCTGCATCTGGCCGGCGAGATGGTTAAAGACCAGGGAGGCCTGTTCATGACGCACATCCCGTACCGCGGCGTGGCGCCCCTGGCCAACGACTTGCTGGGCAACAACATCGACTTCGGCGTGTTCGTGCTGTCCAGCGGGTTGCCGCATATTCGCAGCGGCAAGGTGGTCGCGCTTGGCACCACCGAAGCCAGGCGTTCGCCAATGACGGCCGATATCCCGGCGCTGGCCGAAACGCCCAGGCTCAAGGGCATCGACATCAACATCTGGTTTGCGCTGATGGGTCCTGCGGGCATGCCGGCGCCCGTTGTCGCCAAACTCAAAACCGCCCTGAACGAGTCCCTGCAGACGGCGGCATTGCGCAAAAAGCTTGAAGACTCGGGCTCGACCGTCTCGCCGCTCAATGTCAACATGCCCGTATTCCTGAAGCAGGAAAGTGCAAAGTACCAGCGCATTGTCGACTTCGCGAAGATCAAGGAATGAGCGCCTCATCCCTGCAGTTTCATCTGCCCCAACCCGACATCGCTGCCTGGCGCGCCGGCAACACCGGCGTCGAGGGTGTCTGGCAGTTCGACTCGGGCCGTGCCGGCCGTGATGTGCTGATCACCGCCCTGGTTCACGGCAATGAGCTGTGCGGCGCCTGGGCGCTCAAGGGCTTGCTGGAAGCCGGCGTGCGGCCGCAACAAGGCCGGCTGACGCTGGCGTTTTGCAACCTGGCGGCGTTTGACCGGTTTGACCCGGCCGACCACGATGCCTCGCGCTTTGTCGATGAAGACCTGAACCGTCAATGGCAGCCCGACCGCATCGAAAGCGGCGGTACGCTGGAACGCCGCCGCGCCGCTGCGCTGCGCCCGTTCGTTGCCCGCGCCGACTGGCTGCTCGATCTGCATTCCATGCACGAACGCGCCGCCCCGCTGCTGCTGGCCGGCATGCAGGCGCGCAACCTCGAACTGGCCAAACTGCTGCGTACGCCGGAATACATCGTGGTCGATGCCGGCCACAAGGACGGGGTGCGGATGCGGGATTTCGGGCGCTTCGGAACGCTGAACCCCGAAGGCGACGATGCACAAAGCCGTTCACTGCTGCTGGAATGCGGCTTCCATGGCGATGTGTCCAGCCGCACGGTAGCGCAGGACATGTGCGTGCGTTTCCTGCAAGCGGCCGGAACGCTGCCAGACGACACATTGCAGCAGCTTTTGCCGGGTTGGCTGCAGGGCGACTGCGAGTGCCAGTGGGCGCTGGAAGTGACCGGTCCGGTCGTGGCCCGCAGTGCAGACTTTCGTTTCACGGAAGCATTTCGGGGACTTGAATGCATTGCCAAGGCAGGCACGGTGATTGGCTGGAATGACGCAGAACCCGTGACCACGCCTTACGACGATTGCATTCTGGTCATGCCTTCCGTGCGCCAGGCAAAACCCGGCGTCACCGTGGTTCGTTTCGCCCGCCGTCGTCCCCTGTGATGCAGTGACCCTTGCCTGCATGTCTCTGACGAGGCCGCAAAAACATGCCTGCAACCGCCAGGGGCTGAGTCAAAGCCTCAGCGCTGCCCGATCCGTCCGCCCAGCATCACGCAGGCCAGCGCTGCCACCAGCAGCGCAATGCCGGCCCACTGCCAGGGTGTGACCGTCTCGCCCAGCACCCCCATGCCGGCGGCCAGGCCGACCACCGGCACGCCCAGGCCAAAAGGCGAGACGCGGTTGGCCGGGTGGCGTTTGAGCAGGCCAGTCCACAGGCTGTAGCCCACCACCGTGGCCACCCAGCCAAGGTAGCCAATCGACAGCCAGCTGGTCCAGCCCGCTTCAAGCCACTGCCAGCGTATGGCCGGGTTGTCAAAGGCCCACGATAGCGCCAGGAAGGGAAGGATGGCCACGCCGCCGCTCCAGACCACAAAAGCGATCGTCGAGTAGTGGCTGGAGACCTTTCGCAACTGCCGCGCCACGATGTTGGATGCCGCCCACATGGCAGCGGCGCACAGCGTCAGCGCAAAGCCGGCGACCGTGGTGCTGCTGGCCGCGCCGGGGCTGGCATAGTTATAGCCAAAGCAGCCCAGGCCCAGCGCCGCCAGCACCATGCCCGCCTGCAGCGGCCGGCTGGCACGCTCCTGCAACAGGACAAAACCGAAGAGCGCGGTAAAGAACACCTGCGTCTGCAGCAGCACCGACGCCAGCGCCGCCGTCATGCCGATCTTCAGCGCGATGAACAGGATGCCGAACTGCCCGACACCCTGGAACAGCCCGTACAGCACGACCCATTTCCACGGCACCTGCGGCGGCCGGATGAACAGCGCCAGCGGCAGAAAAGCAAAGGTGAACCGGGCGGCGCCCAACTGGAACGGCGTGAAGTCGCGCAGGGCGAATTTCATCGCGACGAAGTTCACGCCCCAGACCAGCACCACGACCAGCGCGGCCGCCAGGTCGCGGCCGCTCAGGCGCGCGGCGCTCAAGACAGACCGCCGCAGCGGGTTGAAGCAGGCATGAAGACGCGCGGAGGCAGGGGGCTGAAGGGCATGGTGGGGACGGGAATGGAGGTCGGCAAGGGCGTGTGGGAAAGGCGGAATGCAAGCCAACGGGCCTCTGGATTATTCCTCACCTGCGGTTTTTGGACCCAGGGGCAGCGATCTTGCCGACTTGACCACTGCTTCATTTTCTTTCCAGCGCGGGCGCAACCCAGTGTCTGCCGCATGGAAATCTGCGCCGGGACGCCGGAAAAACGCGGCGAATCTGCTAACCTTTTAAGGGTTCAGTTACTTTTTTGAAAGGTTCATTCATGTCCAATGACAGCCCCACCCTGCTTCAGACACAGGAACGACTGGTTTCCGCCATCCGCTCGGAAATATCCGACGCCGAAGAGACCTTGTCGGCCACGGCAGACCAGGCAGGAGAAAAAATGGCCAGGCTGCGCAGCCGCATCGAGAACCGCCTGCGCGAAGCCAAGTTCCGCCTGATCGATGCCGAAGAAGCGCTGCTCGCCCGCACCCGCGAGGCCGCCCATGCCGCCGACCACTATGTACATGAGTCGCCTTGGACCTCCATCGGCGTGGCGGCAGGCGTCGGCGTGGTGGTCGGCCTGCTGCTGGGCCGGCGCCTGTAAACAGAAAAAAGCGGCGGCGCCCTGGCCGCCTGCCGGCCCTTCGCTGCGGACCGGCATCGGGAACACGGGGAAGGCCTTCCGTTTTTCAGCCCAGCCAGGCGCACCGCGCCTGCAAGAATGGGGGGCTGGACTGGAAATGCAAGCAAATAAGGCTGTTTCCGTTTGATGGGCTTAGATAGTTTGCTGCTGAATCAGTAGCATTTGAGGCCGCTATGGTGTGCTAGAGCTGCCGGTTCAGGCCGTCCCCGACACGCGCCGGAAGCCCGACGACGCCTGCATCAAACTCAAGGTGTAAGGCTCCGCCACGCGGCGGGCGGCCAGGTCGCTGGACGCCAGCACTTCCACCGTCTTGCCGCGCTGCATCACCATCAGCCGTTCGCACATATGCGTGACCACGGCCAGATCGTGGCTGACCATGATGAAGGTTAGGTTGCGGCGCTGGCGCAGGTCTTCGAGCAGGTTCAGCACCTCGGCCTGCACCGACGCATCGAGCGCCGACGTGGGTTCATCGAGCAGCAGGATTTGCGGCTCCAGTATCAAGGCCCGGGCAATCGCGATGCGCTGGCGTTGCCCTCCCGACAGCTGGTGCGGGTAGCGAAAGCGGAAACCCTGCCCGAGTCCGACTTCATCGAGCGCGCGTTCAATGCGCGTTTCGGCATCAAGCATGCCGTGAATCGCCAGCGGCTCGGCCAGCAGCCGGTCCACTGTCTGGCGCGGGTGCAGTGAGCCGTACGGGTCCTGGAACACCATCTGCACGCGGCGGCAAAAGGCCTTGCTGCCGGGCGCGGGCTGGATGGCAGGTGTGCTGCCTGCGCCGTTGCCATCCTTTGCATGACCGCCGTCCGCAGGCCCCGTCAGCCCCACCGTGCCCGATTCCCGGGGCGCCAGGCCGCAGATGGCGCGCAGCACGGTTGATTTGCCCGAGCCCGATTCGCCGACGATGCCGAAGCTTTCGCCCGGCGCGACACAAAACGACGTGTCCGCCACAGCGACGAAGCCGTCATAGACGACGCGCAGGCCCTTGACCTCCAGTCCCAGCGAGTCGTGTGCGTTCACAGCGCCCACTCCGGCCGCCGGTCCAGTGTGGCCAGCGGATGCGTCGATGCGCCGAGCTGCGGCAGGCATGCCATCAGTCCGCGCGTGTACGGATGCCGGGCATCGGCCAGTCCGCCCGCCGCCAGTTCCTCGACCACCCGGCCGGCGTACATCACCAGGATGCGGTCGCAAAACGACGACACCAGCCGCAAGTCGTGCGACACCAGAATCAGGCCCATGCCGCGCTCGGCCACCAGCGCATCGAGGATGGACAGCACCTGCAACTGCACGGTGACATCGAGCGCCGACGTGGGCTCGTCGGCAATCAGGATGTCGGGCTCGGCAATCAGCATCATCGCAATCATCGCCCGCTGTCCCATGCCGCCCGAGACTTCGTGCGGATAGAGCTTGTAGACACGCTCGGGGTTGTCAATGCGCACCGATTCGAGCGCTGCCATTGCACGTTTTTTGGCTTCGCGGTTGGACACGCGGGTATGCGCCTGTAGCGTTTCAATAATCTGCGCGCCGATGGTCATCACCGGATTGAGCGAAAACTTCGGGTCTTGCAGCACCATCGCGATGCGCCCGCCGCGCAAGGCCCGGCGCTGCTTGGGCGGGCAGTTGAGCAGATCGACGCCGCTGAACTCCAGCCGTTTCGCCGAGATGCGCCCTTCTGGCGCGGTCAGGCCGAGGATGGCGCGGCCGGTCTGGGACTTGCCCGAACCCGATTCGCCGACGATGCCCAGCCGCTCGCGCCCCAGCGTGAACGACACGCCGCGCACGGCTTCGACCATGCCGCCATCGCGACCAGGAAACGCCACGCGCAAATCCTCGACGACCAGCAGGGGATTCGTACTCATTTGGCGGCCTTCGGGTCGAGCGCATCGCGCAGGCCGTCGCCCAGCAGATTGAACGCCAGGCTGACGATGAAAATCGCCGCGCCGGGCGCTGCCGCAACCCACCACTGGTCGAGCACATACAGCCGGCCATTGGCAATCATTGCGCCCCATTCGGGCATCGGCGGCTGCGCGCCCAGGCCCAGAAAACCCAGCCCGGCGGCCGTCAAGATGATGCCCGCCATGTCCAGCGTGACGCGAACGATCACCGACGACACGCACAGCGGCATGATGTGGCGCAGCACGATGCGCCAGGGCGACGCGCCCAGCAATTGCACGGCGGCGATGTAGTCGGTTTGCCGGATCGTCAGCGTTTCGGCCCGCGCCATGCGCGCATACGGCGGCCAGGACGTGATGGCAATCGCGATCACCGCGTTCTCGATGCCGGGGCCGAGCGCGGCGACAAACGCCAGCGCCAGAATCAGGCGCGGAAACGCCAGAAAAATGTCGGTGATGCGCATCAAGGCGGCATCAACCAGCCCGCCGGCATAACCCGCCACGGTGCCGACCAGTAGGCCAATCGGCGCGGCCAGCACGGCGACCAGCACCACCACGAACAGCGTGATGCGCGAGCCGTGGATCAGCCGCGACAAAATATCGCGCCCCTGGTCGTCGGTGCCCATCCAGTGCGCCCATGACGGCGGCAGCAGCCGCGTGGTGCGCAGGTCGCCGATATAGGCCGAATAGGGCGCCAGCAGGTCGGCGAATATCGCCACCAGCACCAGCGCCAGCACGATGAACAGCCCGACCATCGCCAGCCGGTTGCGCGCAAACGTGCGGCAGCCGCCGTAGGCCCGGCCCAGCGCGGCCTGTCTTCTGGACAAGGGCCGGTCGGACATCAGCCAATCATGCAAACCCTGCGGCTTGGAAAGCGTCGTCTCGTTCATCGCGTACGCGTCCTCGGGTCCAGCAGGGTGTAGAGCAAATCGGACAGCAAATTGAGGCCGATAAAGATCGAACCCACCACAATCGTGCCGCCCAGCACCGCGTTCATGTCGGCGTTTTGCAGCGAGTTGGTGATGTACAGCCCCAAGCCCGGCCAGGCAAAAACCGTTTCGGTCAGCACCGAGCCCTCTAACAGGCCGGCATACGACAGCGCAATCACCGTCACCAGCGGCACCATCGCATTGCGCAGCGCGTGGCGCCAGATGATGCGCGCCTCCGACAGGCCCTTGGCGCGCGCCGCCACCACGTACTCCTGCGCCAACTCGTTGAGCATGAACGAGCGTGTCATACGGCTGATGTAGGCCAGCGAAAAATAACCCAGCAGCGACGCCGGCAAAATCAGGTGCGACAGCGCATTGCCAAAGGCGTCCCACTCGCCCGCCATCGCCGTGTCCAGCAGCAAAAAGCCGGTGCTAGGGACCAGCGTGAATTCATAGGCCACGTCGATGCGCCCCGGCCCGCCGACCCAGTCCAGCTTGGCGTAAAACAGCACCAGCCCCATCAGCCCGAGCCAGAAAATCGGCACTGAATACCCCACCAGCCCGATGACGCGCACCACCTGATCGACCAGCTTGCCGCGCCGCACCGCCGCCCATACCCCCAGCGGCACGCCCAGGCCAGCGCCGAACAAAATGCCCAGGCTGGCCAGTTCCATCGTCGCCGGAAAGGCGCGGCGTATGTCCTGCATCACCGGGTTGGCGGTCAGCACCGAGACGCCAAAATCACCGCTCAGCACCTTGCGCAGGTAGATGTAGAACTGCGTGTACAGCGGCTTGTTCAGCCCCATTTCCTCGCGCGCCCGCGCCACCACATGCGGCGGCGCGTTGTCGCCGACCATCGCCAGCACCGGATCGACCGGAATCACCCGGCCGATGAAAAAGGTGACGGCCAGCAGGCCCAGGTAGGTGAGCAGGATCACCACCAGAAAACGCCCGAGGGCGTTCAGGCGGCGGACGTGGTTGGATGGGCGGGAGGGCCGGGCAGCCGACAGCGGCGCCGGACTCAGGGCGAGTGGATCAGGAACGGCCAAGACCCGGATTAGCGCTTGGCTACCTTGAACATGTAGTTGGTGTCAAACGTCGGGCCGAGCTTCAGTCCGTCCACATTGCTGCGGTACGCGGCGACTTCGGTCTGCTGGTACAGCATGATGAACGGGCTGGTCTTGCGGAATTCTGCCTGCAGCTCTTCGTACATCGCCTTGCGTTTGCCGGCATCGCGCTCCAGCACGGCGGCATCCGACTGCTTGGTCAGCTCCGGAATCGCCCAGGCATTGCGCCAGGACAGCGGCTTGGCCTTGGCGTCGTCGGCATTGTCGGGGTTGCGGGTGAAGGTGTCGGCGTTGGAGTGCGGATCCCAGTAGTCGGAACCCCACTGGCCGATGTACATGTCGTGCGTGCGGCCCCGGTACTTGGTCAGCACCTGCTTGCCGTCGCCGGGAATGATTTCCACATCAATACCCGCCAGCTTGGCCGTTTGCTGGAAGGCTTCGGTGATGCCCTGCACCGGCTGAACCGTGCGCATGTCGATGGTCACCTTGAAACCGTTCGGCACGCCGGCCTTGGCCAGCAGCGCCTTGGCCTTGGCCACGTCGAGCTTGTACGGGTTGTCCTTGCTTGCGCCCAGCAGGCCAATGGGCAAGAAGTTCTGGTGCACCACGCCGATGTTCTTGATCAGCGTGTCGCCGATGGCCGAATAATCGACCAGCCATTTCAGCGCTTCCCGCACCTCGGGCTTGGCCAGCGTCGGGTTCTTCTGGTTCAAACTGATGTAGTACACCGTGCCCTTGGGCGCCGAGGTGAGCTTGATGCTTTTGTTGGTGCTGACGGCGGCAATGTCTTGCGGGCTCAGGTTGCGGGCAATGTCGATATCGCCTTTTTCCAGCAGCAGGCGCTGGGTGGCGGCTTCCTTCACATGGCGGTAAATCACGCGGGCCATGGCCGGCTTGGGGCCGTAGTAGTTGTCGTTGCGCTCCAGCGCCACGATCTCGTTGGCCCGCCACTCGCGCAGTTTCAGCGGGCCGGAACCGGCGTAGCTGGTTTTAAGCCAGCCGTAGCCCCAGTCGCCGTTTTGCTCTTTGGACAGCAGCAGTTTCTTGTCAACGATGGCGCCGATGTTGGCCGTCATGCAATTGAGCACGAAGGTCGGCGCATAGGCCTTGTCGGTTTCCAGCGTCAGGCTCAGGGGGCCGGTGGCCTTGATCTTGTCCTTGACGTTGTCCTTGGTGAAGCCGAACTGCGTCAGGATGAAAGCTGGCGACTTGTCCAGAATGACCGCCCGGTGCAGCGACCAGGCCACTTCGTCCGCCGTCAGCGCGTTGCCTGATGCAAACTTCAGCCCCGGCTTGATCTCGAAGGTGTAGGTCTTGCCATCGGACGACACCGTCCACGATTTCGCCACGTCTCCGATCAGCTTCGACGGGTCGTTGATATCCAGCCGCACCAGCCGGTCATAGGTATTGCCCATGACTTCGCCGGCCGACAACTCAAAGGCCTCGGCCGGGTCCATCGTGATGATGTCGTCAAACGCAAAGGCCACCACCAGCGTGTCCTTGGGCGTGGCCGCCAGCGCGGCCGGGCCGTGGCACAGCAGCAGGGTGGCCGCGGCCGTGGCGCACAGCACACGGCGGGAAAGGGGCAAGGAGGGAAATGACAGTGTGGCCAAGATGTGTTCCTTTGAGAAGTCTGCCGGGGTTTCAAACCAGCGCTGATGGTACTGCAAAGGATGCAGGAATCGTGCCTGAAGTCATCTAAAATTCACCGTGAATTGCTATAAAAAATATAGCTGCTTGCGCCCACCAGTCGTGCGATAGAGTCTTAAATTATCTAAAAATGCCAGTGGGCAGCCTCAGGCTGCAGCCAGTGCCGGCTTTTCCTCCTTGGTGACCAGCCAGATACCCAAACACACCAGCCCCAGCGCAGCGACGTTCTTCCACTCCAGGATTTTCTCGTCCAGGAACAGCGCCGACAGCACGGTGCCGAACACCGGAATCATGAAGTTGAAGACCGTCACCATGCTGACCCGGTTGTATTTGAGCAGGATCGTCCACAGCGAAAATGCGGCAGACGACAAGATCACCAGGTAAGCCAGCAGGGCGGTCGATTTCACGGTGAAGCCGGTCAGCGTGCCGCCGGCGGCAAAGCCCGTCAGCAGCAGCGCCACGCCGCCAATCGCCAACTGGTAGCCGGTCAGCACCACCGAATCGACATGCTGCGACACCCTTTTGCCGTAGATGCTGGCGGCCGACAGCACGAAAGCCGCCATCACGATGGAGCCTTCGCCCAGCAGCGTGAAGTCAAAGGTCAGCAGGCCGGCGCTGAAGTTGACCACCATCACGCCTGCAAAACCGACAATGCAGCCCAGCGCCTTGTTGAAGCTGAGCCGGTCGTTCTGGTAAATCCAGTGGGCCAGCAGCACGCTGAAAAATGTGCCGGTGGCGTTCATGATCGAGCTTTTTACGCCGGTGGCATAGGCCAGCCCGGTGTAGAAAAACACATACTGCAGGCTGGTTTGCGTCAGGCCCAGCAGCGACACCTGGCCCATCGTGCGCAAGTCCAGCCGCAAGGTCTTCTTGCCGATGGCGGCAATTGCCAGGAGCACCATCCCGGCAAACAAAAAGCGCCAGCCGGCAAACACCAGCTTGGTTGCAATGTCGCCAGCCGCAATGTTGAACAGCGCATAGCCATTCTTGATCGCCGGGTAGGCGCTGCCCCAGAGCAGGCAGCACAGCGAGGCAACCAGGAAAACCACCTTGCGGCGGGTGAAAAATGAAGCGCTGTCCATAAAAAAGGCAATCTTTGAAATCGGGCGTGGGAACGCGCATGAGGCAAAACAAATGGCCAACGGGTCGGCAGCGGCGGCAGCGTTTTACAGCAGCCGCGCCAAATAATGACCCGTATGGCTGTCGGGGTTGGCGGCAATGTCTTCGGGCGTGCCAACGCCCACCACCCGGCCTCCGCCGGCCCCCCCTTCCGGACCCATGTCGATCAGCCAGTCGGCGGTCTTGATGACGTCCAGGTTGTGCTCGATGACGACGATGGTGTTGCCGGCGTCGCGCAGCTGGTGCAGCACCTTGAGCAGCAAATCGATGTCGGCGAAATGCAGGCCGGTGGTCGGCTCGTCCAGGATGTAGAGCGTGCGGCCGGTGTCGCGCTTGCTCAGTTCGAGCGCCAGCTTGACGCGCTGCGCCTCGCCGCCGGACAGCGTGGTGGCCGCCTGGCCGAGCTTGATATAGGAGAGTCCCACGTCAAGCAGCGTGTGCAGCTTGCGGGCAATGGTCGGCACGGCCTTGAAGAACTCGGCAGCGTTTTCTACCGTCAGGTCGAGGATTTGCGCGATGTTCTTGCCCTTGTATTGCACTTCCAGCGTTTCGCGGTTGTAGCGCATGCCGTGGCAGACGTCGCAGGGCACGTACACGTCGGGCAAAAAGTGCATTTCCACCTTCACCATGCCGTCGCCCTGGCAGGCTTCGCAGCGCCCGCCGGCGACGTTGAAGCTGAAGCGCCCCGCACCGTAGCCGCGCTCGCGCGCGGTGTTCATCTCGGCCATCAATTCGCGGATCGGCGTGAACAGGCCGGTGTAGGTCGCCGGGTTGCTGCGCGGCGTGCGGCCAATCGGTGACTGGTCGACATTGATGACCTTGTCGAAATGCTCGATGCCCTCGATGGCCTCATGCGGCGCCGGTTCTTCGTGCGCGCGGTAGAGCGTTCGGGCGACGGCGGCGTACAGCGTGTCGTTGACCAGCGTCGATTTGCCCGAGCCGGAAACACCGGTCACGCAGGTCAGCAGGCCCACCGGAAACTCGACGCTCACGCCCTGGAGGTTGTGGCCTGTAGCGTTGATGACGCGCAGCGCCTGCATGTCGCCCAGCGTAGCCTGATGGGCAGCTTCACGTGCCGCGCGACGTTCGGCGGCCGGGCTGGGCGCAAAGCGCGACTTGCTTTTGTCGTAGGCGTGGGCATTCTTGACGGTGGGCAGCCAGGCCGTGCGGTGCTTCGGCACGGCAATTTTCAGCGTGCCCGCCAGATACTTTCCGGTCAGCGAGTCGGGGTTCGCCTGCACCTGCGCGAAGGTGCCCTGCGCCATGACGCGCCCGCCATGAATGCCGGCGCCCGGCCCCATGTCGATGACGTGGTCGGCGGCGCGGATCATGTCCTCGTCATGCTCGACCACCAGCACGCTGTTGCCGATGTCGCGCAAGTGCTTGAGCGTGCCGATGAGCCGGTCGTTGTCGCGCTGGTGCAGGCCGATGCTGGGTTCATCCAGCACATACATCACGCCGGTCAGCCCTGAGCCGATCTGCGACGCCAGCCGGATACGCTGCGATTCGCCGCCCGACAGCGTCTCGGCGCTGCGGTCCAGGCTCAGATAGTTCAGTCCCACGTCATTGAGGAACTTCAGCCGCAGGCCGATTTCGCGCACCACCTTGGCGGCAATTTCGGCCTTGGCCCCTTGCATGCTCAAGGTACTGAAGTAGTTGAAGCTTTCGCGCAGGGTGATGTTGCTGACTTCATAAATCGCCTTGCGTTTCGGCTGTTCGCTGCCTTCCGACGTGCCGACCAGATACACATGCCGCGCTTCCTGGCGCAGGCGCGTGCCATGGCAGTCGGGGCAGGGCTGCACGCTGCGGTACCTGGCCAGGTCTTCGCGCACCACGGCGGAGTCGGTTTCGCGGTAGCGGCGCTCGAAGTTGGTGATGATGCCCTCGAACGGGTGCTTCTTGCTCACCTTCTTGCCGGCCTTTTCACCCGAATCCATGAGGTAGCTGAACTTGATGTCTTCTTCGCCCGACCCGTGCAGCACGACCTGTTGCACGTTGTCGGGCAGGTCTTCAAACGCCGTGTCGATGTCGAACTGGTAATGCGCGGCCAGGCTTTCGAGCATCGAAAAATAATAGGCATTGCGCCGGTCCCAGCCCTTGACCGCGCCGCTGGCCAGGCTGAGCGACGGAAAGGCCACGACCCGCGCCGGGTCGAAAAAGTCCCGGTGCCCCAGGCCGTCGCAGCACGGGCAGGCGCCGACCGGCGAGTTGAACGAGAACAGGCGCGGCTCCATCTCGCTGAGCGAATAGCTGCAGACCGGGCAGGAGAACTTGGCGCTGAACAAATGTTCCTGGCCGGAATCCATTTCCAGCGCCAGCGCCCGGCCGTCGGCCAGTCGCAGTGCGGCTTCAAAACTCTCGGCCAGGCGCTGGCGCAATGCCGGCGGCGGGACGGTGCCGGGTTCAGCGCTGGCGTCGGGTGGTGTTTCCTTGTCCAGCCGCACCTTGACGCGGTCGATCACCACGTCAATCGTGTGTTTTTCGGTTTTCTTGAGCTTGGGCAGCGCATCGAATTCGTAGGTCGCGCCATCGACGCGGAAACGCACATAGCCCTGGGCCTGCATTTCCTCGAACAGGTCGACAAATTCGCCCTTGCGCTCGCGCGCCACTGGCGCCAGGATCATCAGCCGCGTGTCTTCAGGCAGGGCCAGCACGGTATCGACCATTTCGCTGACGCTTTGCGCCTGCAGCGGCAAATCGTGCACCGGGCAAAACGGCGTGCCGGCGCGGGCAAACAGCAGGCGCAGGTAGTCGTGGATCTCGGTCACCGTGCCGACGGTGGAGCGCGGGTTGTGCGAGGTCGCCTTCTGCTCGATGGAAATTGCCGGCGACAGGCCCTCGATCATGTCCACGTCGGGCTTGTCCATCAATTGCAAAAACTGCCGCGCATAGGTCGAGAGGCTTTCGACGTAGCGGCGCTGGCCCTCGGCATACAGCGTGTCAAAGGCCAGGCTCGACTTGCCCGAGCCCGACAGGCCGGTGATGACGACCAGCTGGTTGCGCGGAATGTCGAGGTCGATGTTTTTCAGGTTGTGCGTGCGCGCACCGCGAATGCTGATCGAGTGGGCACCAAAGCTTTTTTCAAGGCGCAAGGCCTTGTCGATGTCCTCGGCTACGGCATGCGCTTTTGCCAGCGGGACGGTCGGGGCGGGGGCAAGGGGTTGGCTGTCGTTGGAAAAGTTCACGGGATGCAAGCGCCGAAAAACCTTCCATCATAGACCTGAGCGGCCCGGCGGGCAGGGCGGTTGCCGGGTATCAAGCACAATACAAGGCCTTGTCCAAGTCATTCATCCAGCGGCTGTGGTTCTGTGGGAGCGCTCTTCACGCACGGCCGTCATGCGTTTCGACCCCGGCTGTTTCGCTGTACTTTTTCCACTTTTGAGACTCCTTTACCGTGTCTTCTGCCGCCCCCACCTTTCCCATGACCGCCACCGAGCGGCGCGCCAGCTTTTCGCTGGCGTCGATTTTTGCCCTGCGCATGCTCGGCCTCTTCCTGGTGCTGCCGGTGTTTGCACTGGAAGCGGCGCGTTATCCGGGCGGGGACGACCCGGCGCGTATCGGCCTGGCGATGGGCATTTACGGGCTGACGCAGGCGCTGCTGCAGATTCCTTTCGGGCTGGCGTCAGACCGGCTGGGCCGCAAGCGGGTGATTGTGGCCGGGCTGCTGGTGTTTGCGCTGGGCAGTTTCCTGGCGGCTGCCGCCCCCGACCTGAACTGGCTGCTGGCCGGCCGGGCGCTGCAGGGCGCAGGCGCGATCTCTGCGGCGGTGACCGCCTTGCTGGCCGACCAGACGCGTGACGAGGTGCGCACCAAGGCCATGGCGCTGGTCGGCGGCAGCATCGGGCTGATGTTTGCCGTGTCGCTGGTGCTGGCGCCGGCGCTCAATGCCCGCATCGGGCTGAGCGGCCTGTTTGTGCTGACCGGCGTTCTGGCGCTGGCTGGCATCGTCATGGTGCTGTGGCTGGTGCCGCCTGAGCCGCTGCTGCACAAGGACATGGCGCGCGGCGGACTGGCCGATGTGCTGCGGCGCGGCGATCTGGTCGGCCTGAACTTCGGCGTGTTCGTGCTGCATGCGGTGCAGCTGTCGATGTGGGTGGCGGTGCCGGCGCTGCTGGTGCAGGCCGGGCTGCTCAAGGCGCTGCACTGGCAGGTTTACCTGCCGGCGGTGCTGGCGTCGTTTGTGGTGATGGGCGGCACGCTGTTTCCGCTGGAGCGGCGCGGCCATCTGCGCGCCGTGCTGCTGGCCGCGATTGGGCTGCTGGCACTGGTGCAACTGGGTTTCCTGGGCATGGCGATGGCGGCCGGTGGCGCAGCGCCGTCGCTGTGGATGCTGGGCGCCTTGCTGCTGCTGTTTTTTTGCAGTTTCAATGTGTTGGAGGCCAGCCAGCCGAGCCTGGTGTCGCGCCTGGCCCACGCCTCAAACCGTGGTGCGGCGCTGGGGCTTTACAACACCTCGCAGTCGCTGGGCCTGTTTGCCGGCGGCGCACTCGGCGGTGCGATGCTCAAGTGGGGTGGCGCGCAAGGCCTGTTTGTCTCGACCACTGTGTTGTCGCTGATCTGGCTGGTCGTGGCCTGGCGTTTGATGCCGGTTCAGCCCCCTGCGGCCCGAAAAGTGCCGGCTTGAAGCGTCAGCGCGCCGGCGGCGTTTCGGCCTGAACGGCGGCGGGCGGCGGCGGCTGCAGGCCGGCAATCATGTGCTCGGCCAGCGTGGCATACAGCGGCCGGCTGATCATGCGCGACAGCAGGCTGGCCAGCATCGCCGCCATCATCAGGCTGAGCACCATGGCGCGGCCATCGACCATTTCCATCACAATGATGAATGCCGTCAGCGGCGCCTGCGTGACGGCGGCCAGGAAAGCGGTCATGCCGATGGCGATCAGCGCGGCGCTGATGTCGGGCGACGTCAGCAGGGCAATGTTGCTGCCCACGCCGGCGCCAATTGACAGCGCCGGCGCAAAAATGCCGCCGGGCACGCCGCACCAGGCGGCCAGCCAGGTGGCGATGAACTTGAGCAGCACATACAGCGACGGCACGTCGGCCTGGCCGGCCAGCATCTGCGTGACGGCGTGCGAGCCCGCGCCAAAGGTCGAGCCGTTGCTGACCAGGCCGATCACGGCAATCGCCAGGCCGCCGGCAGCGGCAAAGCGCACCGGGTAGCTTCTGCGCCACCGGCTGAAGCGGTCGGGTGACGAGCCGGTCAGCGAAATTGCCATCAACCGTGCAAAAACGCCGCCCAATCCGCCGCAGACCAGCGCCACCAGCAGGCCGGGAAACAGCGCATTCCAGCCCAGGACAGGCACCTTGATGACGCCGAAATAGGTGATGTTGCCGAAGGTTGATACACCCATCAGGCCGGCCAGCACGATGGCCGTGATGATCAGGCCGCTGTTGCGCGACTCCAGCTTGCGCGACAGCTCCTCGATGGCAAACACCACGCCGGCCAGCGGCGCATTGAAGGCCGCCGCGATGCCGGCCGCGCCGCCGGCCACCAGCAGGGCGTGGTTGCTCATGCCGGAGTCGGGACGCAGCCAGCGGCGCGCATGCTGCATCACCCCGGCCGCGACCTGCACCGACGGCCCCTCGCGGCCGATGGACAGGCCTGCCATCAGCCCGGCGGTGGACAGCCCGATCTTGGCCAGCGTCAGCCGCAGCGACACAAAACGGCCTTGCGCGCCCGGCGGCAATGCCGGGTCCAGCGCCGCCATGACCTGCGGAATGCCCGAGCCCCCGACGCCGGGAAAGTGGCGGCGCGTCGCCCAGACAATGGCCGCCGTCAGGGCCGGCGTCCAGAGCAGAATGGCCCAGCGGTTGAAGCCGTAAACATGCTCAAACAGCCCGAAGCCCCATTCACCGAGCAGCGTGAAGGCCACCACGCTCAGGCCGGCGGCAATGGCATACACCAGCACCACGGCGCGGTCGAACCAGAGCCGGCCATTGGACAGTTCGCTGCGCAGGTTGTGCAGGAAATTGGGCTCGTGGGGCGGTTGATGCATGGGGTGATTATTGCGTGACAGGCCAATCGGGCCGACTTGAGGAGGCTGGATGCGGCACAATTGCGCTTTGGGCGTCACCCGCCCGCCACGACATTTCTCCTGACCCATCCCCATTCCCAGAGCAAGAGGCGGCACACCATGGCATCAGTCAACAAAGTCATCATCGTCGGCAATTTGGGCAAAGACCCCGAAATGCGCAGTTTCCCCAGCGGCGACCAGGTCGCCAACGTCACCATCGCCACCACCGACAAGTGGAAGGACAAGCAGTCCGGCGAAATGAAGGAAGCCACCGAATGGCACCGTGTGGTGTTCAACGGCCGGCTGGCCGAGATCGTCGGCCAGTACCTGCGCAAGGGCTCGCAGGTGTACGTCGAAGGCAGCTTGCGCACCCGCAAATGGACCGACCAGAGCGGCGTTGAAAAATACACCACCGAAATCCGCGCCGACCAGATGCAGATGCTCGGCAGCCGCCAGGGCATGGGCGGCCCTGGTGCGGGTGGCCAGGACGACGGCGGTGGCTACGAAGCGCCGCGCCAGTCCGCCGCGCCCGCCAGCCGCCCGCCGCCCCCAAGGCAGGCGCCCGCGCCCGCAGCGGCACCCTCCAGGGCGTCCAGCGGTTTTGACGACATGGACGACGACATTCCGTTTTGAGGTGTACCTGCGAAACGCGTCAACAACCCGCTGAATGCGGGTTTTTTAACGATTTTGCTATATATAACATAGCTGTAAGTGCTCGCAGGCATTGCGCAAAAGGCTTTTTTATTCATAAACCGGGATGTCAGCGCAGAACACGCCCGGCAAAGGGCGCCCAACCGGCTCCCAATCCTTCACGATGAAAAACCTATTCCCCACCCCTTCCCGTTTTCCCCGCTGGCTGGCAGCTGTCGTGCTGGCCGCCATGGGCGTGACCGCCATGGTGCCTGCCCGCGCAGACGCCAACCTGGAGCCGCTGACCAACATCCTGTCGGTGCCAGGCAGCGCCGGGCTGGGCGTGGTCACTCACTTTGAAAGCTCGCCCTACCGCGAGGCCCGCAACCGCTATGACGTGCTGCCGCTCTACCTTTACGAGGGCGAGCGGTTTTTTCTGCATGCCAACCGGGGCGGCGTCAAGCTCAATGAAAACGACACGCAACGCTTTGACCTGTTTGTCGAGCAGCGGCTCGAAGGCTTTCCGGCCGACCGCCTGCCGGACAGCCTGGCCGGCATGGCGACGCGCGACTCCGGCATCGACCTGGGCCTGTCCTGGCGCTACCGTCAGCCCTGGGGCACGCTGCAGGCCGAACTGCTGCATGACATTGGCGGATTTTCAAAGGGCAGCGAGTTCCGCCTGGGCTACACCTACGACTGGCGCTCTGGCCGGTTGAGCCTGCGCCCCAGCCTGAGCGTGGCGCTGCGCGACGCGCGTCTGAACAACTATTACTACGGCGTCCGGCCTGCCGAAGCCACACCCGGCCGCGCCGCCTATTCACCCGGCGCGGGCCTCAACACCACGCTTGGCCTGTTCGGCTCTTACGACCTGACGCAGCGATGGCGGCTGCTGGGCGGCGTGTCGGCTACCCTGCTGGACCGCAAGATCAAGGACAGCCCGATCGTGCAAAAACGCGTGCTGCCCGGCGTGTACGTGGGCGCGGCCTACGACTTCGGTGGCCCTCAGCGTGAATGGGCGCAGCCAGGTTCGCCCACTTACTTCAAGCTGCTTTACGGCAAGGCTACCGACGACGGCTGCCATCTGATCAAGATACTGACCGCGCAATGCCTGTCAACCGCCAGCGTCAACCCGACCAGCATCACCGCCATTCAGGTCGGCAAGCCTTTTTTGCAGAACGTCAACGGCTGGCCGCTTGATTTTGTCGGTTATGCCGGCCTGACCAGCCACAACGACCGGGGCCTGCAGGCCAACGGTTTGCAGCTTGACCTGTTCATGAAGGCTTTTTACACCGGCTTTCCGTGGAGCGACCGCGTCAAGACGCGTCTGGGCATGGGCGTGGGCGTTTCGCTGGCCCAACGCGCGCCCTACATTGAAGCCAGCAGCCAGGCGCTGGACGGCAAGCCGGTCTCGCGCATGCTGAACTACCTGGACCCGACGATTGATGTCAGCCTGGGCGACTTGCTGGGTTCGCGTGCCTTGAAAGACACGTTCATCGGTTTTGGCGTGTCGCACCGCTCGGGCATCTTTGGCTCGTCGCGCCTGCTGGGCAATGTCAGCGGCGGCTCGAATTACCTCTACACCTATGTCGAGTCAGCGCTGTAAAGCAGCTATTTTGCTATTGGATTGATAGCTTCTTATGCAGGACCTGCTTGCGCAAAAGGCTTATTTGGCTTAAAAAGCGCGGCAGCGGGCTTGTCGCCGGGTGCATTCTGCACATTGCTGGATGCAATCACACCGCCGCCCAGGCAAACCTCGCCCTGGTACAGCACCGCCGACTGGCCCGGCGTGACTGCCCACTGCGGCGCCACGAACACCAGTTCACAGTCGTCAGCTGAGGCGCTGGCCAGTTCGCAGGCCGCATCTGCCTGGCGGTAACGCGTCTTGGCGGCCATCGTGCCCAACGCCGGCGCACTGCCCGCCACCCAGCTGCAATCCTGCGCCTGCAGCACGGTCGATTGCAGCCACGGATGGTCGTGGCCCTGCACCACCCACAGCGTGTTGCTGTCCATGTCCTTGCGCGCGACGAACCACGGCTCGTGCTCGCCCACGCCGCGCTGGCCGCGCGCCTGCGCCGCCTTCAGGTCGGCGCCCCGGGCCTTCACGCCGCCGATGCCCAGGCCCTGGCGCTGGCCCAGCGTGTAGAAGCTCAGGCCGACATGCTCGCCGAGGATGCGACCCTGGTCGTTCTTGATCGGTCCCGGCGCCTTGGCGATGTAGCGGTTCAAAAAGTCGCGGAACGGTCGCTCGCCGATGAAGCAGATGCCGGTCGAGTCTTTTTTCCGGGCGTTCGGCAGGCCGATTTCGTCGGCGATGCGCCGCACCTCGGTCTTGTGCAACTCGCCGACCGGGAACAGCGTCTTGGACAGTTGCGCCTGGTTCAGCCGGTGTAAAAAGTAGCTCTGGTCCTTCGCCGGGTCCAGGCCCTTGAGCAGCTCGTGCAGGCCGGTGGCGGCGTTCAGGCGCACGCGGGCGTAATGACCGGTGGCGATTTTCTCGGCGCCAAGGCGCATCGCGTGGTCTAAAAACGCCTTGAACTTGATCTCGGCGTTGCACAAAATGTCGGGGTTGGGCGTGCGGCCGGCCTGGTATTCGCGCAGGAATTCGGCAAACACCCGGTCCTTGTAGTCGGCGGCGAAGTTGACATGTTCAATCTCGATGCCGATCACGTCGGCCACGGCGGCGGCATCGACAAAGTCGATGTTGGATGAGCAGAACTCGGAGTCGTCGTCGTCCTCCCAGTTCTTCATGAAGATGCCGATGACTTCATGGCCTTGCTGTTTGAGCAGGTGGGCGGTCACCGCTGAATCCACGCCGCCACTCAATCCCACCACTATTCGTTGCTTTTGCATGCCCGGATTTTACCGAGTGGGTCGGGTGCGCTGGCAACGCGGTCGGAGCGTCTCGTTTTCAGGCCTTTCGGGCGTAAACGCTTTCATCGGCATGGATGATGTCCAGCGGGTAGCGCCGGCCGGCCAGGTAGTCTTCCAGGTTGGTCAGCAGCAGCGGGCTGCGGTGCATGGCGCTGCAGGCCCGGATTTCGTCGGCCGTCAGCCACAGGGCGCGCACGATGCCTTTGTCCAGCGCCTGGCCGGCGACATGCACGCCCAGTTCGCCGCAAAAGGTAAAGCGCAGGTAGGTAATGTCCTGCGGCATGGCCTGCCCGGGCTGGGAACTGTCGAAACGCGAGAAATAAATGCCCACCAGCGCGGTCGGTGTGAAGTGAAACGCGGTTTCTTCCAGTGTTTCGCGCGCGCAGGCCTGGATCGGACTTTCGCCGGGGTCCAGGTGGCCTGCCGGGTTGTTGAGCTTCAGGCCATCGCGGGTTTGCTCCTCAACCAGCAGGAACTTCCGGACACCCTCGAAATCCCGTTCAATCACCGCTGCCACCGTGACATTGGGTTTCCATCGTTTATTCATGCGCGAGATTATCCGTGCCATTCTTGACGCCGCAGTGACCGGTTGAACGCTTTTATTGAATGCCGGCGAAGCCATCGACAAAGCTTTGGCGCAAGTGCTCCACCAGGCATTCGACGGCCTTGGGCACCTGCGCCGACCAGGGCCGCAGGGCATAAATGCGTTCGCCAAAAAAGCCCTGTACCTGCCAGTCGGGCAGCACCCGGACCAGCGGCGCCGGGCCGTTTCCATCCGGGGCGGGCGGCATGCTGAAGTCGGGCAGCAGGCCGATGCCCAGGCCGGCCAGCAGGGCGTCGCGCAGCACTTCGCTGTTGTTGACCTTGAGGGAGCCCGTGACATTGACGCCCACGCGCTCGACGGCGCCATCGGCCGGTTTGCGCTTTCCGGGCAGGCCGGCCGGGCGCGCAAACGTCCAGCTGCCGGCATGGCTGCCCTGCAGGTAAAGCAGGCAGTCGTGCGATGCCAGCCCGGACGGATGCAAGGGCAGGCCGCGCCTGGCCAGGTACTGCGGGCTGGCCACCAGCAGGGAACGGGTTTCGCACAGCACCCAGGCGACATGCGTTTCGGGCGGCGCATTGGTGTGCCGGATCGCCAGGTCAAAACCCTCGTTGGCCAGGTTGACGAAACGGTCGGTCAACTCCAGTTCGATCTTGATGTCGGGGAACTGCTGCAGGAATGCGGCGATGCGCGGTGCCAGATGCTGCCGCCCCAGCGCGACGGGCGCGGTCAGCCGGATCAGCCCGCGCGGTGTGCCAGCCAGGTCGCGGGCGGCGCTGTAACTTTCGCTGATGCGCCGGAACGCTGGCTGCATGTCGTTGACCAGTTGCTGGCCGGCCTCGGTCAGGCCAACCGAGCGCGTCGTGCGGCGCACCAGCAGCACGCCGGCCGTGCGCTCCAGCTCGCTGATGCGCATGCTGGCCGACGCCTTGGATACGCCCAGCCGGCGCGCCGTTTCGGTGAAGCTGCGGGTCGCGGCCAGCACGGTCAGCAGGTGAAGGTCGGCGACAAGCGGCGCCAGTTGGTCAGAAGACATTGCAAAGCAACACTGTTCAAAAATCTGAACAATGTAATCATTTTCCAGGGGCTTATCAAACCGGGCGGCGAACCCTAGACTGTGCCTCTTCATTCGTTTGTTCATTCCCAAGGATTGCCATGCTGTCATCGCCCGCCGAAATCGCTCCGCAAATCACCATTGGCCACTATGTGAACGGCAGCGCCGTCACGCCCGCCGCCGGGCGCAGCCAGGCGGTGTTCAATCCGGCCACCGGCGCGGTGTCGGGCCATGTGGCGCTGGGCAGCGCGCTTGACGTCGATGCAGCCGTCGCCGCCGCGCAAGCGGCCTTTCCGGCCTGGGCAGACATCCCGCCGATTCGCCGTGCCCGCGTCATGTTCAAGTTCCTCCAACTGCTCAACCAGAACAAGGACCAACTGGCCCACCTGATCACCGCCGAGCACGGCAAGGTGTTCACCGACGCGCAGGGCGAGGTTTCGCGCGGCATCGACATTGTCGAATTTGCCTGCGGCATTCCACAGTTGCTCAAGGGCGACTTCACCGACCAGGTCAGCACCGGCATCGACAACTGGACGCTGCGCCAGCCGCTGGGCGTGGTCGCCGGCATCACGCCGTTCAACTTTCCGGTCATGGTGCCGATGTGGATGTTCCCGGTGGCGATTGCGGCGGGCAACTGCTTCATTTTGAAACCCAGCCCGATCGACCCGAGCGCCAGCCTGTTCATGGCCGAATTGCTCAGGCAGGCCGGCCTGCCCGATGGCGTGTTCAACGTGGTGCAGGGCGACAAGGAAGCGGTCGATGCGCTGCTGGTCCATCCGGACGTGAAGGCGGTGTCTTTCGTCGGCTCGACACCGATTGCCAACTACATCTACGAAACCGGCGCGCACCACGGCAAGCGCGTGCAGGCGCTGGGCGGCGCCAAGAACCACATGGTCGTGATGCCCGACGCCGATCTGGAGCAGGCGGTCGATGCGCTGATCGGCGCCGGCTACGGCTCGGCTGGTGAGCGCTGCATGGCGATTTCGGTGGCAGTGCTGGTTGGCAACGTGGCTGAACGGCTGATTCCGATGCTGAAGGCCCGAGCCGAAACGCTGGTGATCAAGAACGGCGTGAACCTGGATGCGGAAATGGGTCCGATTGTCACCGGCATTGCGCACCAGCGCATCACCGGCTACATCGACCTGGGCGTGCAAGAGGGTGCCGAACTGCTGGTCGATGGCCGCACCTTCACCGGCGCCCATGCCGGCGAAGGCTGCGAGCAGGGTTTCTGGATGGGCGGCACGCTGTTCGACCATGTCACGCCCGAGATGCGCATCTACAAGGAAGAAATCTTCGGCCCGGTATTGGGGTGCGTGCGTGTGAAGGACCTGGCCGAAGCGGTCGAGTTGATCAACGCCCACGAGTTTGGCAACGGCGTGAGCTGCTTCACCCGCGACGGTCATGTGGCGCGTGAATTCAGCCGCCGCATCCAGGTCGGCATGGTCGGCATCAACGTGCCGATTCCGGTGCCGATGGCCTGGCATGGCTTTGGCGGCTGGAAGAAAAGCCTGTTCGGCGACATGCATGCCTATGGGGAGGAAGGCGTGCGTTTCTACACCAAGCAGAAATCCATCATGCAGCGCTGGCCTGAAAGCATTGGCAAGGGAGCCGAATTCGTGATGCCGACGGCCAAATAGGCCCGCCGAAAGCCGCCTGGAGCTTGAATGGATTTTTCAGGGAGCCCGTCGGTTTGTCACAAGCCGACGGGTTTCTTTTTGGGCTCAGGGTTTCTCCCTAAGGTTACCCACGCAGACCCGCATTCGACAGCTTTGACGAAAATTTACAAAAAACTCATGTAAGCTTTACGACAGTTGCAAATCCGCCCAGGCCTTATTCAAGGCCTCCGAGAAAAAATAAAGCATCGAGGAGAACCCATGATCATTGGGATACCCGCCGAAATCACGGCCGGAGAGACACGCGTGGCCATCACGCCCGAGACAGCCAAGAAGCTCAAGGCCCAGGGCCACACCATTCGCATCCAGTCGGGCGCAGGCGTGACCGCCAGCGTGCCCGATGACGCCTACCGAGCCGTGGGCGCCGAGATCACCGATGCGGCGGGCGCCTACGCCGCCGACATCGTGCTCAAGGTGCGCTGCCCGGAAGACCGCGAAATGACACTGGCGAAAGCCGGCAGCGTGATGGTCGGCATGCTCAATCCTTTTGACGCTGCCGGCCTGCAGCGTCTTGCCGCCGCGCAGCTGACGTCCTTTTCGCTCGAAGCCGCGCCACGCACCAGCCGCGCCCAGAGCATGGACGTGCTGTCCAGCCAGGCCAACATCGCCGGATACAAGGCCGTGATGATGGCGGCCAATGAATACCAGCGCTTTTTCCCGATGCTCATGACCGCCGCCGGCACCGTTAAAGCTGCTCGCGTGGTGATTCTGGGTGTGGGCGTGGCCGGCCTGCAGGCGATTGCCACGGCCAAGCGGCTGGGCGCGGTGATTGAAGCTAGCGACGTGCGCCCGAGCGTGAAAGAGCAGGTCGAGTCGCTGGGTGGCAAGTTCATCGACGTTCCCTACGAAACCGACGAGGAGCGCGAAGCCGCCGTCGGCGTGGGCGGCTATGCCAAGCCGATGCCGCCGAGCTGGATGACGCGGCAAAAAATCGAGGTCGCCAAGCGCGTGGCGCAGGCCGATGTGGTGATCACCACCGCCCTGATTCCCGGCCGTGCCGCGCCGGTGCTGGTGACCGAAGAAATGGTCATGGCCATGAAGCCGGGCAGCGTGATCGTTGACCTGGCTGCGTCGCAAGGCGGCAACTGCCCACTGACCGAGGCGGACAAGACCGTCGTCAGACACGGCGTGACACTGATGGGCCAGACCAACATCCCGGCCCTGGTGGCGGCAGACGCCAGCGCGCTGTATGCGCGCAACCTGCTCGACTTCCTCAAGCTCATCATCACCAAGGAAGGCGCGCTCAACATTGACCTGGAAGACGACATCGTGGCCGCCTGCCTGATGACCCAGGGCGGCGAAGTCAAGCGCAAATAAGCCGGGCAGGGGCAAGCCTCCCCTGCGCCAACTAAGGTCGCGCCAACCCGCGCCCCGCAACCCCGTTCAAGCCCTAGGAGAAGACCATGGATGCCGTGTCACCCACCATCATCAACCTGATCATTTTTGTTCTGGCCATCTACGTCGGCTACCACGTCGTCTGGACCGTCACGCCTGCGCTGCACACGCCGCTGATGGCCGTGACCAATGCGATTTCGGCCATCGTCATCGTCGGCGCCATGCTGGCCGCCGCGCTGACCGAAACCACGCTGGGCCGCACCATGGGCGTGCTGGCCGTGGCGCTGGCCGCCGTGAACGTCTTTGGCGGCTTCCTGGTCACGCGCCGGATGCTGGAGATGTTCCGCAAGAAGGAAAAAAAGACCGTCGCGGTCGTTGCTGACTCGGGAGCCGCCAAATGAGCATGAACCTCGTCACGCTGCTGTACTTGGTGGCTTCCGTCTTCTTCATCCAGGCGCTCAAGGGCCTGTCGCACCCGACCACCTCGTTGCGCGGCAACCTGTTCGGCATGGTAGGCATGGCCATTGCCATCCTCACCACCGGCGCCCTGATCGTCGAGATCTCGGGCGGCAAGTCCCAGGGCATGGTGTATGTGCTGGGCGCGCTCGTCGTGGGCGGTGCGGCAGGTACCCTGATGGCCAAGCGCGTTGAGATGACCAAGATGCCCGAGTTGGTCGCCTTCATGCACAGCATGATTGGCCTGGCGGCCGTTTTCATCGCCGTGGCGGCAGTGGCCGAACCTTACGCCTTCAACATCGTCGCCAAGGGCATGCCGATTCCGGCGGGCAACCGGCTTGAACTGTTCCTGGGCGCGGCCATCGGTGCCATCACTTTCAGCGGCTCGGTGATTGCCTTTGGCAAGCTCAGCGGCAAGTACAAGTTTCGCCTGTTCCAGGGCGCGCCCGTGTCCTTTCCCGGCCAGCACAAGCTCAACCTGGTGCTGGGCCTGGCCACCGTCGCGCTGGGCATCACTTTCATGCTGACCGGCAACTGGACGGCGTTCTTTGCCATGCTGGCGCTGTCTTTTGTCATGGGCGTGCTGATCATCATCCCGATCGGCGGCGCCGACATGCCGGTGGTGGTGTCGATGCTCAACAGCTACTCGGGCTGGGCGGCGGCCGGCATCGGCTTTTCGCTGAACAACTCGATGCTGATCATTGCCGGCTCGCTGGTGGGCTCGTCGGGCGCGATTCTGTCTTACATCATGTGCAAAGCCATGAACCGCTCGTTCTTCAACGTGATCCTGGGCGGCTTCGGCGGCGAGGCGACCACGTCCGTTGCTGGCGCCAAGGAGCAGCGACCGGTCAAGTCGGGTTCAGCCGACGATGCCGCCTTCATCCTGGGCAACGCCGAAAGCGTCATCATCGTACCAGGCTACGGACTGGCGGTGGCGCGCGCGCAGCACTCGGTCAAAGAACTCGCGCAAAAGCTCACCGACAAGGGCATCAGCGTCAAGTACGCAATTCACCCGGTGGCTGGCCGCATGCCTGGCCACATGAACGTGTTGCTGGCCGAGGCCGAGGTGCCGTACGACCAGGTGTTCGAGATGGAGGACATAAATGCCGAATTCGGCCAGGCCGATGTCGCCATCATCCTGGGCGCCAACGACGTGGTGAACCCGGCCGCGCACGTCAAGGGCAGCGCCATCTACGGCATGCCGATCCTGGAGGCTTACAAGGCCAAGACCGTCATTGTCAACAAGCGAAGCATGGCGGCGGGCTATGCCGGCCTGGACAACGAACTTTTCTACATGGACAAGACCATGATGGTGTTCGGCGATGCCAAGAAAGTCATCGAGGACATGGGCAAGGCGATCGAATAAGCCTTTTCCGTTCCAGTGCGCGCGGCGGCGTGCTTTGTGCCGCACGCCATCAGCCACGGCCAAACGTCTCGATTAGAGAGGCAAGTCTTCTGAATGCCCATATTTTCTAGGGAAAACCTAATAGCCACGGGACCGGCTTTCCCTGAAAATTCCTGTAAGCGAAAAGTAAGTAAAAAATAATCGTAATGGAGGCTAGGAAGATGAGTGCAGTGATGAAACCCGAAGAAGTTGAACGCCCGTGGCTCAGAGCTTATCCGGCGGGCGTTCCTGCCGACATCGATGCTTCGCAATATCCGTCGCTGGTGGCCTTGATGGAGGAAAGCTTCAAGACGCACAAGGACCGGGTTGCCTACAGTTTCATGGGCAAGGAAATCACTTTCGGCCAAACCAATAATCTGTCGCTGGCATTTGGGGCCTATCTGCAGGGCCTGGGCCTGGTCCGAGGTGACCGTGTGGCCATCATGATGCCCAATGTGCCACAGTATCCGGTGGCGGTGGCCGCCATCCTGCGCGCCGGCTATGTCGTGGTCAATGTGAATCCGCTTTACACGCCGCGTGAACTGGAGCATCAACTCAAGGATTCAGGCGCCAAGGCCATCGTGATCGTCGAGAACTTTGCCAGCACGCTGGAGCAGTGCCTGGCCAACACGCCGGTCAAGCATGTCGTGCTGTGTTCCATGGGCGACCAGTTGGGCTTGCTCAAGGGAACGCTGGTCAATTATGTGGTGCGCAGCATCAAGAAAATGGTGCCGCCTTTCAACCTGCCGGGCGCCGTGCGCTTCAATGATGCCCTGGCGCAAGGCACGCGCGGCGTTCTCAAACGGCCAGACATCAAGCCTGACGACATTGCCGTGCTTCAGTACACCGGCGGCACTACCGGTGTTTCCAAGGGCGCCGTGCTGTTGCACCGCAACGTGATTGCCAATGTGCTGCAGTCCGAAGCATGGAACGGCCCGGCCATGGCCAGCCTGGGCGCAGGAGAGCAGCCCACCTATGTGTGCGCGCTGCCGCTCTACCATATTTTCGCCTTCACGGTGAACATGATGCTGGGCATGCGGACCGGTGGAAAAAACATCCTGATCCCCAATCCGCGTGATCTGCCGGCGGTGCTCAAGGAGCTTGCCAAGCACAAGGTCAACAGTTTTCCAGCCGTCAACACCTTGTTCAACGGGCTTGCCAACCATCCGGATTTCAATACCGTGGACTGGTCGCACCTGAAAATATCGCTGGGTGGCGGCATGGCAGTGCAAAGCGCGGTGGCCAAGCTGTGGTTGCAAAAAACCGGCTGCCCGATTTGCGAAGGCTATGGCCTGTCGGAAACCTCGCCATCGGCCAGTTGCAACCCGACCAACAGCAAAACTTTCACCGGTACGATCGGCGTGCCGATTCCCGGGACCTGGTTCAAACTCCTGGACGATGACGGCCATGAAGTGGCACCAGGCCAGCCGGGCGAGATCGCCATCAAGGGGCCGCAGGTCATGGCGGGATACTGGCAGCGGCCTGATGAAACCGACAAGGTCATGACACCCGACGGCTATTTCAAGTCGGGCGACGTGGGCATCATTGACGAAAATGGCTTTTTCAAGATCATCGACCGCAAAAAAGACATGGTGCTGGTCAGCGGTTTCAATGTCTATCCGAACGAAATCGAAGAAATCGTTTCCACCATGGACGGTGTGATGGAGTGCGCATGCGTCGGCGTGATTGACGAAAAATCGGGTGAAGCCGTCAAACTGGTGATCGTGAAGAAGAACCCTGACCTGACTGAAGCGGATGTGCGGGCTTTCTGCAAGGAAAACCTCACCGGCTACAAGCAGCCGAGGGTCGTCGAGTTTCGCACCGAATTGCCCAAGACACCTGTCGGCAAGATCCTGCGCCGCGAACTGCGCGACAAGCGCTGAACCGTGAATCGCTGAAACATGTCATCAGGTTCCAGATAGTGCTTTTGCGGCAGCGATTTGAATGGAAAATCGACCGCATGCCACCGACCTCTGATCTTGCTTCAAGCCCGATTGCCATCCTCAGCGCCTTGCCGCAAGAACAGCACGGCCTCATGGAACTGCTGCAGCGGCCGCGCAAAGTCACCCATGCCCGTCGCGACTTCTGGCTGGGGGAGTTGCACGGCCAGCCGGTGGTGCTGGCTTTGTCAAAAATTGGCAAGGTCGCTGCGGCCACCACCACGACAGCGCTGATCGAGCGTTTTGGTGTACGCCGCATCGTGTTTACCGGGGTTGCGGGCGGACTGGGCCACGGCGTGAAGGTAGGCGATGTGGTGGTGGCAACGGATTTTCTTCAGCACGATCTGGATGTTTCCCCGCTGTTTCCCCGCTATGAAGTGCCGCTGTATGGAAAAACCAGGTTTCACTGCGACGCAGCATTGAGCGCGCTGCTGTTTGAGGCGAGTTGTGCTGCGCTAGCGCACGAAAACCGGGTAGCGCACGGGTTTGAAGGTGCTTGCGTTCACCAGGGCTTGATTGCCAGCGGTGACCGTTTTGTCTCGGGTGCTGACGAATCAAACCTCCTGCGCGATCTGATGGCCAGCGCGGGCCATGAGGTCTTGGCTGTAGAGATGGAAGGGGCTGCTGTGGCGCAAGTCTGCATGGATTACGGCGTGCCGTTTGCCGTGATGCGCACCGTTTCAGACCGTGCGGATGACAGCGCCCATGTCGATTTTCCGGCTTTTGTCGATGCCGTTGCCAGCCGCTATGCCCGCGCCATCATTGAACGCTTTTTAAACTTGCTATCAAAAAAATAGCTAAGTTTGCCCGCGTATATTGCGCAAAGCGCTTATTTGATTCCCAAAAGAAAACAAATACTCACTGCAGCCAGCCGCGCTTCCTGAAATACCACATCGGCACCACGGCACTGGCAATCATCAAGGCCAGTGCATACGGATAGCCAAGTGCCCAGTCCAGTTCCGGCATCATCTTGAAGTTCATGCCGTAAACGCTGGCAATCAGGGTGGGCGGCAGCAGCGCGACGCTGGCCACTGAAAATATCTTGATGATCTTGTTCTGGTTGATGTTGATGAAGCCGACAGTCGCATCCATCAGGAAGTTGATCTTGTCGAACAGGAAGGCGGTGTGCGAGTCGAGCGAGTCAATGTCGCGCAGAATCTGCCGCGCTTCCTCGAACTGCTCTGCGTTGAGCATTTTGCTGCGCATCATGAAGCTGACGGCACGCCGCGTGTCCATGACATTGCGCCGGATTCGGCCGCTCAGGTCTTCATGGCGGGCGATGGCGCCCAGTACTTCGCCGGCCATCACGTCGGTGACATCGCCTGACAGCACCTTGGTGCTGACTTTTTCAAGATCGACGTAAATGCCTTCCAGCGTATCTGCCGAATATTCGGCATCGGCATCGAACAGTTTGAGCAGCACTTCCTTGGCGTCTTCAATCAGGCCGGGCGCGCGGCGTGCACGCATCCGCAGCAGCCTGAACACCGGCACATCCTCGTCATGAATTGAAAACAGCACGCCCTTGCTCTTCAGGTCGTCATTGACCAGGTTGAGGATAAAGGCGACACGAACTGTACGCGGCTCGTCCTCGTCAGCGATCAAGAAGTCCGAACGGATGTGCAATTCGCCGTTGTCTTCCTCGTAAAAACGCGCGGATTCCTCGATGTCTTCGTCCATCGCGTCTTCGGGAATCGACAGGCCGTAATACTGCTTGATCCAGCGTTTTTCTTCGAGCGTGGGGGACTCCAGGTCCACCCAGATGGGCTGGAAGCGGGAGAGTTCTTCCAGGGATTCGATTTCTTCCTGGAAAAGCCGGCCATTGGCGAGCGTAAAGATATTGAGCATGACAGACGGTTTTTTCGATAGGCATGGACCTGCCCACGGCGTGATTCGGCCTTGGCACAGGATCGGGTGTTAGGGATGAAGGCCTCGCTTTCAACCCGCTTCCCGGCCTTATCGGGCGTCAGTCTGCGGTGTTGAAAGCGGCCGACTGGGACTGCTTTCCAAGGATGTCTCCGTAGTCAATAAGCCGCGATTATGGCATTGCCAATGCTATTTATCTACCGCGGAAATGGCCGTTTCGTGGTCTGTGGTGTCCGCGAAAATCCTGTGGCTGCATGCACTGGAGCGGCAACAAAAAGGAAAAAACGTCAGCTATCCCATAGGATCAAAATTTTTTGTCTGCCCATATTTTCAAGTGTGAAACCTCACAAAACACGTTTTTTGACAAATTAACAATATATGTAACTTAAAAATTATTTGGAAATTGATAGGTGAATATTTTTTTAGCAGGGCGATGGCAACAAAGTACAGCGTGTTTCTCCATTTTCAGATCTTTTCGCATAGGGCTATGGTTAAAAGGCTACCCTTCTTTGTCAATTCCCTGGCTTGCAATTGCGAATGGGAGAAGGCATAGTGAAGTCAAGAAAGTGTTCCGGCTGTCGCCTTTCCTGACGCGTTTGGCGGCATTTTTCAACCAGTTCCAACTTCTGGAATAGGAGTCTCCGCATGAACTTGACGATAAGTGGTCACCACCTTGAGGTCACCCCAGCGCTTCGCGGCTATGTCATGAGCAAGCTTGATCGCATTACCCGGCATTTCGACCAGGTGGTTGATGTCCGGGTCATACTGACAGTGGACAACATGACAGAGAAGGAAAAACGCCAGAGAGCGGAGTGCAATGTGCATGTCAAGGGTCGTGATCTTTTCGCCGAAAGCTCGCACGCTGATCTCTACGCCGCTGTTGATGAACTCGCGGACAAACTTGACCGGCAGGTCGGCCGCTACAAGGCCAAGGCGCAAGATCATGGGCATGTATGCACCAAGCGTGCAGAAGCTTGATGCAGGGATTTCCCCGTTGCCGATGGGTTTGCTCCTGGCGATCTGGTAGCCTTTCGTGGTGATCCTTATATTCAAATACGCTGGCTGAATCGGCGCTGAGTTGCCGAGGTGTTGCATGCAAAAGTCGTTTGTCATGGCAAACGGCTTTTTTTGTCTCTTTTTCAATCAATTCACTGTAAAGTGCATAGTCCGCCGATTAAAAGAGCGTCAATGAACCGTCTTTTGCAAATTTTGCCTCCCCCCCAAGTGCTGGTCCGTGTCGAGGCGACCAGCAAGAAGCGCGCTTTTGAAGAAGCCGGGCTGCTGTTCGAAAACCTCCATGGCCTGAACCGCGCCCTCATTACTGACAGCCTTTTTGCCCGTGAGCGGCTGGGCTCCACCGGCCTGGGCCATGGCGTGGCTATTCCGCATGGTCGCATCAAGGGGCTGAAAACCCCAATGGCCGCGATTTTTCAGCTTCAAACGCCCATCGGGTTTGATGCACCTGATGAGATGGCGGTCAATCTGCTGGTTTTTTTGCTGGTTCCCGAAGCTGCAACTCAAAAACATCTCGAAATACTGTCTGAAATTGCCGAACTGCTGAGCGACAGTCACCTGCGCGAGCAACTCAAGAGCAGCGCCAGTGCTGCCGACCTGCACAAGTTGATTGCAACCTGGCAGTCTGCCCACGAAGTCAGTCCATGAGCATTCGGTTTCTGCAGCCCGGGTTGGCATGAAGCCCACCGTCGTCAGCGCGGATGTCCTGTTCGAGGATCACCGCGCCTCCCTGAAATGGGAATGGGTCGCGGGACTTGGAGCTTCTGAGCGTCGATTTGATGAAGTGGCGGTCAGCGAAGCGCGCTCCGGCGCCGATTTGGTCGGCTACCTCAATTACATCCATCCCTATCGCGTTCAGATTCTGGGCGAGCGCGAAGTGGCCTACCTCACGCATGTGAGCCCCGAGGATGGTGCCCGACGGATTTCTCGCATCATCACGCTGGAGCCGCCAGTACTGGTGGTGGCCGACGGCCAGACCGCGCCTGACACGCTGCTGTCGATGTGTGAGCGCGCCCAGTTGCCCATGTTTGCCACGCCCGAGTCGGCCGCTTTCGTGATCGACGTGCTGCGGGCTTACCTGTCCCGGCATTTTGCCGAGCGCACCTCGATGCACGGTGTGTTCATGGACATCCTGGGCATGGGCGTGATGATCACCGGCGAGTCCGGGCTGGGCAAAAGCGAACTGGGGCTGGAACTGATTTCGCGCGGCCATGGCCTTGTGGCCGATGACGCCATCGACCTGTTCCGCATCAACCAGACCGCCATTGAAGGACGTTGCCCCGACCTGCTGCAAAACCTGCTGGAAGTGCGCGGCATCGGTTTGCTTGACATCAAGGCAATTTTTGGTGAAACCGCGGTGCGCCGCAAGATGCGCCTGAAAATGATCGTTCATCTGGTACGCCGTGAAACGCTGGAGCGCGACTATGAACGCATTCCCTATGAGCCGTTGACGCAGGATGTGCTGGGCGTTCCGGTGCGCAAGGTCATCATTCAGGTGGAAGCCGGCCGCAATATTGCCGTGCTGGTTGAAGCCGCCGTGCGCAATGCCATCTTGCAGTTGCGCGGCATCAATACCTATCAGGAGTTTGTCGAACGGCACCGACGGGCGATGGAGCAGGATGATTAGGTTCCCACGCTCCCCGCTGCGCGTGGTTCGCGGCCCCCCGAGGGATATGTCCCGCCTACGGCCGGGCTAAGCCGGTTCCGTGGCCGGCAAGTGCTCAGGGGAAAGCAGGCATGGTTACTTTTCTATCTGTTCGCCTTGTGGCGGCGAAGTACGCCGGACTAACCATCAGGAATGATGATGGTGCCGCCCTGGCGCTGTTGAACGATTGGGGCAGTCGGGCTTGGTGCAGTTGGCATAAATCGACAGCGAATGGTCGGCAATGGCAAAGCCCTTGAGTTCGGCCACCGCGTGCTGCCGCTTCTCGATCTCGGCGTCGTAGAACTCCTCGACCTTGCCGCAGTCAAGGCAGACCAGGTGATCGTGGTGCTGGCCTTCATTGATCTCGTACACCGCCTTGCCCGATTCGAAATTGCTGCGGTTGAGCAGACCGGCCTGCTCGAACTGCATCAGCACCCGGTACACCGTGGCCAGCCCGATGTCCGAGCGTTCTTCGAGCAATACCCTGAAAACATCCTCGGCTGTCATGTGGCGTTGTTTGCCGGCCTGAAAGATTTCCAGTATTTTCAGTCGCGGCAAAGTAGCCTTCAGGCCGGTGTTCTTCAGCTCGTCAATGTTGCTCATGGGAGTCTCTCTGGAATCTATTCGGGAAAGGGGTGCCGCTCCGGACGGCCTGAAAACAGGTCTGAAAGCACCCAGCCGCTACAATGTTTGATCATATCGCTACACCTTCCACTATGTCCGCCCTGCCTGCAAATCCTCATTACAGCATTCAAAAAATCCTTATTGCCGTGGCTTGCGGGTTGCTGGCGTCGTGCAGCAGCGGCACCATGAGCAGCAGTTCGATCAACCCCGTCAACTGGATCACGCCCTACAAGGTCGATGTGATTCAGGGAAACTTTGTCTCTCGCGAGCAGGTGGAGCAACTGCAGGCGGGCATGACACGCGACCAGGTCAAGGCTGTGCTGGGCACGCCCCTGCTGACCAGTCTGTTCCATGCAGACCGCTGGGATTACGTGTTCACGCTCAAGCGCCAGGGCGTCGAACCGCAGGCGTTCAAGTACACCGTCTTCTTCAAGGGTGACAAGCTTGAACGCTTTGCCGGCGACAGCATGCCCAGCGAAGCAGAATTTATCTCCACGCTGAGCAACAAGCGGGTGCTGGGCAAGGTACCTGTGCTGCAAGCCACTGAAGAGCAACTCAAGGCAGCGGAAAAGTCGTCGGTTTCTAGGGCTGGTCCAGGCGCCCAGGCCGATGCCGCCAATCTGCCGGCCGGTCCATTGACCACTGTTTACCCGCCGCTTGAAAGCCCCAGGCAGTGAGCGCGGGTTCCATGGAACAAGACCGCCAGCACAGGATTGCCATTGCCGGTGCCAGCGGACGCATGGGCCACATGCTGATCGAGGCCGTGAATGCCAGCACCGACTGCCTGCTGACAGGCGCGCTCGATGTGGCGTCCAGTCCCTCCGTAGGCCAGGATGCTTGCGCGTTTTCCGGCCGTTCCAGCGGCATTCTGATTCACTCGGACCTGTGCGAAGGCCTGAAGGATTCACGGGTGCTGATTGATTTCACGCGGCCTGAAGGCACGCTCGCCCACTTGGCCGTTTGCCGTGAACTTGGCATCAAGCTGGTCATTGGCACCACCGGCTTTTCAGATGCCCAGAAAGCAGAAATCCTGGACGCCGCCCAAGACATCGCGATTGTCATGGCGCCCAACATGAGCGTTGGCGTCAATGTCACCCTCAAGCTGCTGGAGATGGCGGCAAAGGCACTTTCCACCGGCTACGACATTGAAATCATCGAAGCGCACCACCGCCACAAGGTCGATGCGCCTTCGGGCACCGCGCTCAAGATGGGCGAGGTGATTGCCGGAGCACTGGGCCGCGATTTGAAAGACTGCGCCGTCTATGCGCGCGAAGGCGTCACCGGTGAGCGCGATCCGTCGAGCATCGGTTTTGCCACCATACGCGGCGGCGATATCGTGGGCGACCACACCGTGCTGTTTGCCGGTATCGGCGAGCGCATCGAAATCAGCCACAAGTCCTCCAGCCGCGCCACCTACGCTCAGGGCAGCCTGCGCGCCGCCCGCTTTCTGGACAGCCAGGCGACCGGCCTGTTTGACATGTTCGATGTGCTCAACCTGAAGTGACGCCGGCATGAGTCTGCTGGCCCTTATCACGCAAGGTGGCCTCATCAGCCAGGCGGTCGCGGCGCTGCTGCTGGCCATGTCGGTCGCCAGCTGGGTGGTCATTTTGTGGAAGGGCTGGCTCCTGCGCCGTGCAACGGGCGACGTGGCACGCAGCACGGCGGCCTTCTGGCAGTCAATGTCGGTTGAAGCGGCCTGCGACAAGATCGCCGTGTTTGACCGCGAAGCCCTGGTGCTGCCGCTCATTGCTGCAACGCAAGCCAAGTCGCATGGAACATTGGCTACCGCCGGCGACAAGTCGGCGCAACTGACCCGCGTACTGCGCGATGCCCTCCATGCGGTGCTACAAAAGCTGCAGTTTGGCCAGGTTCTGCTGGCCACGGTTGGTTCCACCGCGCCTTTTGTCGGGCTGCTGGGAACGGTCTGGGGGATTTACCATGCGCTGACCGGGATGGCGATGGCGGGCCAGGTCACCATCGACAAGGTCTCCGGTCCGGTGGGCGAGGCGCTCATCATGACGGCTGCCGGCTTGGCGGTGGCGATCCCGGCGGTGCTGGCCTACAACGTGTTTGGCCGAAGCATTGGCCGCATCGAGGCCGATCTGGAAGGATTCGCCTTTGATTTGCGCGAACTGCTGGCGGTGCGCAACAACCTGTTGGTGTCCCCGTGAGCTTTGGACGGCTTGAACGAACGCCTGCTTCGCCGCCGATGAGCGACATCAACGTCACGCCGCTGGTGGACGTGATGCTGGTGCTGGTGGTCATCTTCATCATCACCGCGCCCTTGCTGGCCAGCGCCATCCGGCTTGACCTGCCCAGGACCGACGCGGCTAAAGCGCTGGACACGCCCCGCTTTGTCACGCTGGTTGTCGACAAGAGCGGACAGGCTTTCCTGAACGACCAGTCGCAGCCGCTCGATGAACTGGCACGCCAGCTGGCGCAAATCTCCCGCCAGCATCCCGACACCGAGGTGCAACTGCGCGCCGACGAAGCCGTGCCCTACGGCAAGGTGGTGGAAATCATGGGCGTCGCGCAAAAAGCCGGGTTAAGTCGCATCGGCTTTGTCGCCGAACCGGCGCCGCCAGCCAACCTGCCTGCGTCTTCCGGCGGTTAGCCGGTGGTGTGCAGCCCCTAAAATCACGTGTTCGCAGCCCAGGCTGCCCGCCCCAAGCCAGGGGTTTCTTTTTTTCGGTAGCCAGACTTTTCATGCAAGACAAATACAACCACATCGACGTAGAGCGCAGCGCGCAAACCCACTGGAATGCTGCCGATGCCTACCGCGTGACCGAGGACGCGAGCCGCCAGAAATACTACGCCTGCTCGATGCTGCCTTACCCGAGCGGCAAGCTGCACATGGGCCATGTGCGCAACTACACCATCAACGACATGCTGGCGCGCTACCTGCGCATGAAGGGCTACAACGTCCTCATGCCGATGGGCTGGGATGCGTTTGGCCTGCCGGCCGAAAACGCTGCGCTGAAAAACGGTGTGCCGCCGGCGAAATGGACCTACGACAACATCGCCTACATGAAAAAGCAGATGCAGGCGATGGGGCTGGCCGTTGACTGGAGCCGCGAAATCGCCACCTGCGATCCCAGCTACTACAAATGGAACCAGTGGCTGTTCCTGAAGATGCTGGAAAAGGGCATTGCCTACCGCAAGACGCAGGTCGTGAACTGGGACCCGGTGGACCAGACGGTGCTGGCCAACGAGCAGGTGATTGACGGCAAGGGCTGGCGCACTGGCGCGACCGTTGAAAAGCGCGAGATTCCTGGCTATTACCTGAAGATCACCGATTACGCCGAAGAACTGCTGGGCAGCGTGCAGCACAAGCTGCCGGGCTGGCCCGAACGCGTCAAGCTGATGCAGGAAAACTGGATCGGCAAGAGTGAAGGCGTGCGCTTTGCCTTTATGCATGACATACAGGATGCATCCGGCAGCTTGATTGGCGACGGAAAAATTTACGTCTTCACCACCCGCGCCGACACCATCATGGGTGTGACCTTCTGCGCTGTGGCGCCCGAGCATCCGCTGGCGCTCCATGCAGCTGCAACCAATCCCGCACTCGCCACGTTTATTGCGCAATGCCAAGCCGGCGGGACGACGGAAGCCGAACTGGCCACGCAAGAGAAAAAAGGCCTGCGCACCGGCCTGTTCGTCACACATCCGCTGACCGGCGAGCAGGTCGAGGTCTGGGTCGGCAACTATGTGCTGATGAGCTATGGCGACGGCGCGGTCATGGGCGTGCCGGCACATGACGAACGCGACTTTGAATTTGCCAAGAAATATGACCTGCCGATCAAGCAGGTGACCGATGTTCAAGGCAAGACATACAGCCTGGATGCCTGGGCCGACTGGTATGGCGACAAGCAGCAAGGCGTGGCCATCAATTCCGGTCCCTACGATGGCTTGGCCTTCAAGGCCGCCGTGGATGCCGTCGCCGCCGACCTGGCCGCCAAAGGTCTGGGCGAGAAGAAAACCACCTGGCGCCTGCGCGACTGGGGCGTGAGCCGCCAGCGCTATTGGGGCACGCCGATTCCGATCATCCACTGCGACGAGCACGGCGCGGTGCCAGTGCCGGAGCAGGATCTGCCGGTGGTTCTGCCGCTTGACTGCGTGCCCGATGGCTCGGGCAACCCGCTGCACAAGCACGAAGGCTTTCATGCCGGTGTGACGTGTCCGGTGTGCGGCATACCAGCCCGCCGCGAGACCGATACCATGGACACGTTTGTCGACAGTTCGTGGTATTTCATGCGCTATTGCGATCCAAAGAACGATCAGGCGATGGTGGCCGAAGGCGCCGACTACTGGATGCCGATGGACCAGTACATCGGCGGCATCGAGCATGCGATTCTGCATCTGCTGTACGCCCGCTTCTGGACCAAGGTGATGCGCGATCTGGGACTGGTCAAGGTGGATGAGCCGTTCACCAAGCTCCTCACGCAAGGCATGGTGCTCAACCACATCTATTCGCGCCGCTCCGGCAAGGGCGGCAAGGAATACTTCTGGCCGCACGATGTCGAGCATGTGCTGGATGACACCGGCAAGATCATCGGCGCGCGGCTCAAGAATCCCGTGGAAAGCGGTGGAATCCTGCTGCCCGCAGGAACGCAGATCGACTACGAAGGCGTGGGCACCATGTCCAAGTCCAAGAGCAATGGCGTCGATCCGCAGGACATCATTGAAAAGTTCGGCGCCGACACCGCGCGCCTGTACACCATGTTCACCGCGCCGCCTGAAGCCACGCTGGAGTGGAATGACGCGGGCGTTGAGGGTTCCTACCGCTTCCTGCGCCGCGTCTGGAATTTCGGCGTCAAGCTCAATGCTATGGATTCGGGAGCTAAAGATGTAGATGCAGCAAGCGCAAAAGGCCTTTTTGACAAAGAAACCAAGGCGCTGAGGCTGGAAGTGCACTCCCTGCTCAAACAGGTGGACTATGACTACCAGCGCATGCAGTACAACACCGTGGTCTCGGGCGGCATGAAGCTGCTCAACGCGCTGGAAACGATGGCCCCCACGCTCCCGGCTGCACGTGGTTCGCTGCCCCCCGAGGGGGTCGCCCCGCCTGCGGCCTGGCAAAGCCAGTTCCGCGGCCGGAACTTGGCTGAGGAACAAAGCGCGCTTGCGGAGGACGGCTCAGCGGACGATGGCGGGCGGCTGTTTGCCTTGCGCGAAGGGTTCGGCATCCTGCTGCGCTGCCTGTATCCGGCAACGCCGCACCTGTCGCACGCGCTGTGGGCCGAACTGGGCTATGCTGAAAAGGACGGCGACCTGCTGGATGCGCCGTGGCCCGAAGTTGACGCCAGCGCGCTGCAGCAGGACGAAATCGAACTGGTGCTGCAGATCAACGGCAAGCTGCGCGGCTCGGTCACGGTGCCGGCTGGCGCCGGCAAGGCCGAGATCGAGGCGGCGGCGCTGGCTTCGGAGGCGTTTGTCAGGCAGGCGGCAGGTGCTCCCGCCAGGAAAGTCATCGTCGTGCCGGGCCGCCTGGTCAACATCGTCGTTTGAGCCGCAACGCTACCGTCAACATTCTTCAAGGCCAACCCATGCAGCGACGCGCTTTTCTGGTTTTTGCAGTTTCCGCCGCCTCGCTGACGCTGGTCAGCCTGAACGGCTGCGGTTTTGCGTTGCGCAAGGCGCCGAATTTTGCGTTCTCCACGCTGTACAGCGGCCTGGCAGAATCGTCTCCGCTGGGCGTGGAACTCAGGCGCTCGCTGGAGGCTACCGGCAAAGTCAGGGTGATCACCGATGCGCGCCGTATCAGCGAGGCGCAGGTGGTGCTTGAGGTTCTCCAGGACCGGCGTGAAAAGGTGGTGCTCAGCCTGAATTCGTCGGGCCAGGTGCGCGAGTTCCAGTTGCGGCTGCGGTTTTCCTTCCGCTTGCGGACCCTGGCGGGCCGGGAATTGATTCCAGCAAGTGAAATTTCCCTGCAACGCGACATCAGCTTCAATGAGTCGGCTGTGCTGGCGAAGGAAGCCGAGGAAGCCCTGCTTTACCGCGACATGCAGAGTGACGTCGTCCAGCAGGTCATGCGCCGGCTGGCAGCGGTGACCAGCCTCGAGTAAGCCAGCCAAGGGTTGCTGCTCATGCCATGGCGGGCACCGTGGCGGTCCGGTTGGGCCTGGATGAATGAAGGGCGAACGCGGCATTGTGGGTAGACTTTCACCCGGATTGCCCTGAATTCGATCCAAATCAAGACATCGGGCTTCAAAGCCGCTAAGCTGGCGAATCATGCAAACGGCCAGCCTGTCACCTCTTTCCCTGCAACCGTCCAGCCTGACGGATGAACCGCCTGTTTCAACGTCCTGCGCCACGCCGCTGGCCATGCTGGACAATCCTGACGAATGGTCTGCCTTCAGCCGCTCGCTGACCGGGCAGCCTTCGTGCTGGGAATCCAGCGTGGTCTTCGAAGGCATGCACTGCGCGGCCTGCGCCCTCACCATTGAAGATGCCCTGCGCAAGGTGCCGGGCGTGCTGTCTGCCGACATCAGCGCTGCCAGCCACCGGGGCCGCATTGTCTGGTCTGATACCCGCATCAGCCCCTCGGGCTGGATGCAGGCTGCCGCCCGTGCCGGCTACCCGGCCGTGCCTGCCAATGATGCCTTCGCCAATGATCGCCGGCGCGTTGAAACCCGCCAGGCGCTTTGGCGGCTGGGCGTGGCCGGCCTGTGCATGATGCAGGTGATGATGTACGCATGGCCGGCCTACGTGGCCGAGCCGGGCGACCTGGCGCCCGACATGGCGCAATTGCTGCGATGGGCTTCCTGGGTGCTGTCCTTGCCGGTGCTGCTGTTTTCCTGCGCGCCCTTTTTCCGCAATGCGCTGCGTGACCTGCGCCACCGCCGCATCAGCATGGACCTGCCGGTGGCGCTGGGCATGGGCATCACCTTTGCCGTCAGTTCCATGGGCACGTTCGAGCCCAGCGGGATTTTCGGCGCCGAGGTGTATTTCGACTCGTTCACCATGTTTGTCTTTTTCCTGCTGACCGGGCGCTGGCTCGAACTGCGCCTGCGTGACCGGACCGCAGGCGCGCTGGAAGCGCTTATGAATCGCCTGCCCGGCAGCGTCGAGCGGCGCGGCGCCGACGGAGTTTTCGAGCGCGTGGCCGTGCGCCGGCTCGGCGCGGGCGACGTGATCCGGGTGTTGCCGGGCGAAGCCTTTCCGGCAGATGGAATCATTCTTGAAGGCCGCACGCTGGCTGACGAATCGCTGCTGACCGGTGAATCGCGGCCCTTGCCGCGTGACAAAGGCGAGTTGGTGATTGCCGGCAGCCACAACCTTGCGGCCCCGGTGGTGGTCAAGGTTGAACTCACCGGTGGCGAGACGCGGTTTGCGCAGATCGTCGCGCTGATGGAAAGCGCTTCGACCTCCAAGCCGCAACTGGCGCAGCTGGCCGATCGTATCGCCAAGCCCTTTCTTCTGTTTGTGCTGGTGGCTGCGGGGGGGGCTGGCGCCTATTGGTGGTCACACGACCCGGGCCATGCGCTGATGGTGGCGGTGGCGGTCCTGATCGTCACCTGTCCCTGCGCGTTGTCGCTGGCCACGCCGGCGGCCATGCTCGCCAGCGCCGGTTCCCTGGCGCGCAGCGGCGTGCTGGTCCGGCGTTTGCAGGCACTCGAAGCACTGGCTGCGGTGGATGCGGTGGTATTTGACAAAACAGGCACCCTGACCCGCGACGCGTTTGCGCTTGGCGAGGTGCATACCCGGCAGGGCATTTCCAGGGAGGACGCCTTGGGAATGGCGGCTGCGCTGGCGACACATTCCCTGCATCCGGTATCGCGTGCATTGTCATTGGCAGGGCAGGGTGGTGTGCAGTACGAGGTGCAGGATGCCCGGGAAACTGCCGGGCAGGGTGTGGCAGGACAACTTTTCCGTGCTGACATGACGGGATCCGCTGTCAGGGTACGCCTGGGTTCAGCCGGATTTTGCGAAGTGGACCCGCCTGTCACGCCGGCCCTGCACGCTTGCCTGAGTGACGACAAGGGATGGGTTGCCACCTTCGAGCTGCAGGAAGACCTGCGCCCGGACGCGCATGCTACGGTGGCGGCGCTGACGGCGCAAGGCGTCAAGGTTTACCTGTTGTCGGGCGACTTGCCGGAATCGGCCGCCCGCGTTGCCCGGCAAGCGGGTATCGACAACAGTCAGGGAGGCTGCACGCCGCAGGACAAGCTTGTCTTTCTGCGACATCTGCAGTCGCAGGGCCACCATGTCGCCATGGTGGGTGACGGACTGAACGACGGTCCGGTTCTGGCGGGCGCCCATGTATCTTTTGCTTTCGGCCAGGCAGTGCCTCTGGCGCAGGCTCAATCCGATCTGGTGGTGCTGGGGGACCGCTTGGGCACGGTGGCCCAAACCTTGGTGCAGGCACGTCGCACCTTGGGCATTGTTCGTCAGAATCTGTGGTGGGCGGCTGTCTACAATGCCGTCTGCGTACCACTGGCTGTGGCGGGCTGGTTGCCGGCATGGCTGGCGGGAATAGGCATGGCTCTCAGCTCGCTGCTGGTTGTGTTGAATGCCCTGCGATTGTCCTCAGCCATCGCGCCTCTGGAAAGCCTTTGATGGATATCCTTTTTTTACTCGTTCCCTTGTCGGTCATCCTGGTTTTTTTTATTCTGGGCGGCCTGGCGTGGGCCATTCATCGAGGCCAGTTTGAAGACATCGATGCCGAAGGCGAACGCATTCTTCGTGATGATTGACGCAGGTCAATCTGAAATCCGTTACACCGCGATACGCTCACCAAGTTACTAAGTAAAGAAGAGGTAAAAATGACATTTGCCAATACAAGGGCCACGACCTACAACGACACCGTTGTACGGCAGTTCGCCATCATGACAGTGGTTTGGGGAGTGGTGGGCATGCTGGTCGGGGTGATCATCGCAGCCCAGTTGGCATGGCCAGACCTTATCACCGGAATTCCCTGGCTCAGTTACGGGCGATTGCGGCCGCTGCACACCAATGCGGTGATTTTTGCGTTCGGCTGCTGCGGCTTGATGGGTACGTCCCTGTATGTGGTGCAGCGCACCTGCCAGGTGCGGCTATTTTCGGACAAGCTGGCCGCATTCGTCTTCTGGGGCTGGCAGGTGGTGATTGTGGCTGCCGCTGTGTCCCTCCCGCTGGGTTATACCCAAAGCAGGGAATACGCTGAACTCGAGTGGCCCATCGACATCCTGATCACACTGGTATGGGTGGCCTATGCATTTGTGTTTTTTGGCACAGTCGGCACCCGCAAGGTCAAGCATATTTACGTCGCCAACTGGTTCTACGGCGCGTTCATCATCGCCATTGCCATGCTTCATCTGGTCAACAACGCCGCCATCCCGGTTGGTTTCATGAAGTCCTACTCGGCCTATGCCGGTGTGCAGGATGCCATGGTGCAGTGGTGGTATGGGCACAATGCCGTGGGCTTCCTGCTGACGGCCGGTTTCCTGGGCATGATGTATTACTTCATTCCGAAGCAGGCCGAACGTCCGGTTTATTCCTATCGCCTGTCCATCGTCCATTTCTGGGCGCTGATCTTCACGTACATGTGGGCGGGCCCGCACCACCTGCACTACACCGCACTGCCAGACTGGACCCAATCGGTCGGCATGGTGTTCTCGCTGATCCTGCTGGCGCCAAGCTGGGGCGGCATGATCAACGGCATCATGACCCTGTCGGGTGCGTGGCACAAGCTGCGCGACGATCCGATCCTGCGCTTCCTGATCGTGTCGCTTTCCTTTTACGGCATGAGCACGTTCGAAGGGCCGATGATGTCCATCAAGACGGTCAACGCGCTCTCGCACTACACCGACTGGACCATTGGACACGTGCACTCGGGTGCCCTGGGCTGGGTGGGTCTGATCACTATCGGCAGCATGTACTACCTGATTCCGCGTCTCTTCGGCCAGAAGCAGATGTACAGCATGAAGGCGGTGGAGGTGCATTTCTGGACCGCCACCATCGGCATCGTGATCTATATCGCGGCCATGTGGATTGCCGGCGTCATGCAGGGCCTGATGTGGCGCGCGGTCAATCCGGACGGCACGCTGACCTACACCTTTGTCGAGTCGGTCAAGGCCACGTTCCCCTTCTATGTATTGCGTCTGCTTGGCGGCTTGCTGTACCTGAGCGGCATGGTGATCATGCTCTGGAACACCTACAAGACCGCTACGGCTGGTCGTTCAGTCACCGTCACCATTCCGGCTGCCGTGGCCCACGCTTGAGGAAAACAACAACATGGCTAACCAAAAATCTAGCGGTGGTCTTTCTCACGAGAAGATCGAAACCAGCAACTTCCTGATGATCGTGCTGATCCTGGTGGTGCTCGCTGTAGGCGGGTTGGTGGAGATCGTTCCGCTGTTTTTCCAGAAGTCGACGACCGAGCCCATCAAGGGGTTGCAGCCCTACACCGCGCTGCAGGTCATCGGGCGCGACATTTACCAGCGCGAAGGCTGCTACAACTGCCATTCACAAATGATTCGTCCGTTTCGCGCTGAAACGCTGCGCTACGGACCTTATTCAGTCGCTGGCGAGTTCGTCTATGACCATCCATTCCAGTGGGGCAGCAAGCGAACCGGTCCGGATCTGGCGCGGGTAGGCGGCAAGTACAGCGACGAATGGCACCGGATTCACCTGAACAATCCGCGTGATCTGGTACCTGAATCAAACATGCCCGCTTACTCATGGCTGGAAAAAAACACTGTGGATGCTTCTTCAATCAAGGCTCATATGCAAGGGCTGCGTACGGTCGGAACGCCTTATACCGATGAAGATATCGCCAAGGCTTCTGATGATGTCAAAGGGAAAACCGAGATCGAAGCAGTGATTGCTTACCTTCAGGTGCTCGGCATTCACCGTAAATAACTTGATGTGAGGATCGCGGCAATGGATATAAACATACTCAGGTCCATCGTAACGGTGGTCACATTTCTAGTCTTTATTGGAATCGTGGCATGGGCTTGGTCTGGGCGCAACGCCCAAAGCTTTGATGAAGCGGCCCAGCTTCCCTTCAAGCAAGACGAATAGACAGCGCGCAAGAACTGGACAAGGAAGAAAAAAATGAGTGATTTCACCAGTAATTTCTGGTCGTTCTACGTCACTGGCATCTCGCTGGTTGGCATCTTTGCCTGCTTGCTGCTGCTGTGGTTCAGCGGCAAGGCCAAAGCCATGACGGCCAATGACAATACCACCGGTCACGTGTGGGACGGCGACCTGCGCGAGATGAACAACCCGCTGCCACGCTGGTGGGTCTGGCTGTTCATCATTACCGTGATTTTTGCGCTGGCCTACCTTGCCCTGTACCCTGGTCTGGGTACCTATGCCGGCAAGTTTGGCTGGAGCGCCATCGGTCAGTACGAGACTGAAGTGGCCAAAGGCAACAAGGAAGTCGAGCCCCTGTATGCCAGGTTTAACAGCATGAAGCCCGAAGACGTGGCTGGTGATCCGCAGGCCATGGCAATTGGCGAGCGCTTGTTCATGAACAACTGTTCGCAATGCCATGGATCGGATGCTCACGGCAGCAAAGGATTTCCAAACCTTTCTGACAAGGACTGGCTGCATGGCGGCACCCCTGACAAGATTGTTGAAACACTGGTCAAGGGCCGCATTGGCAACATGCCGCCCATGGCTGCGGCGGTGGGGTCTTCCGATGATGTTCGCAATGTGGCGAACTATGTTTTGAGCCTGTCAGGCAGTCCGCATGATTCGGTCAAGGCTTCGCTTGGGAAGAGCAAGTTTGGCGCCTGCGCGGCTTGCCATGGCGTGGATGGAAAAGGCAACCAAGTGATTGGGGCTCCTAACCTCACCGACGATATCTGGTTGCACGGATGGGGTGAAAATGCCATTGTGTCCATGATCAATAATGGCAAGGTAAACCAGATGCCCGCGCAAGAGGGCAAGCTCACCGAATCCCAGATTCATGTGTTGGCATCTTATGTCTGGAGCTTGTCCAACAAGCCAGGCGCAGTAGCGCTGAAGTGATTTTTTACCCGGCAAGACCCCTACTGGGGCTTTGCATGGAGCAGTACCTGTGGATAAATTAAAGCCGACTACTCGAAAAGTCATTCCCATCACGGTAATGGCTGGAGAGCAGTTGCAGGCCACGTCAGCAACTGCCGATGGCGAACCAGGCAGCATCTACCAAGCCCAGAAGAAAATTTACCCGCGAAGCGTCACGGGGCTTTTTTCCAAGTGGCGCTGGGCCATGGTCTATATCACCCAGCTTGTCTTCTATGGCCTGCCGTGGCTGGAGTGGGGCCAGCGCCAAGCGATATTGTTTGATCTGGAAGCACGGCGCTTTTATATTCTTGGGCTGGTTCTTTACCCGCAGGATTTCATTTACCTCGCGGGCATTCTGGTGATTTCGGCGTTGGGGTTGTTCTTGTTCACGGCCGTAGCCGGCCGCCAGTGGTGCGGCTATGCCTGTCCCCAGACGGTATATACCGAAATCTTTCTTTGGCTAGAAAAGATCACCGAAGGCGACCGCTCGGCGCGTTTGCGACTCGATGCAAGTCCCATGTCCGTAAAAAAGTTTGCACGCAAGGCCAGCAAGCAGGTTTTGTGGATTGGCCTGGCCCTGTGGACCGGGTTTACCTTTGTCGGCTATTTCACGCCCATCAAGGAACTGGGTGTCAGTTTCGTCAATGCAAGTATGGGATCATGGGAAACCTTTTGGGTTTTCTTTTACGGGTTTGCGACCTATGGCAATGCAGGGTATATGCGCGAGCAGGTCTGCAAGTACATGTGCCCGTATGCGCGCTTTCAAAGTGCCATGTTCGACAAGGACACCTTGATCGTGACCTATGACGAGGCGCGCGGCGAACCCCGGGGCTCCCGTTCCAAGAAGGCTGATCCGGCGGCTCTGAATCTGGGTTCCTGTGTTGACTGCACGCTTTGTGTCCAGGTCTGTCCGACGGGGATCGATATCCGCAAAGGACTGCAATACGAATGCATCAGTTGCGCGGCCTGTATCGATGTATGCGATACCGTGATGGACAAGATGAACTACCCACGCGGCCTGATTCGCTATTCAACCCAAAACGCGGTAGTGCAGGGCTGGGGTAAATCGCAGCTTTTGCGCCGCATATTTCGTCCCAGGGTGCTTGTCTACACGGCCATCTTGCTCTCCGTGACCGCCGCCATGTTCATCAGTCTGGCGCTGCGCTCCCCGTTCAAGGTCGATGTTATCCGTGACCGTACTTCGCTGGCACGTATCGTGAGTGGTGGAAAGATCGAAAATGTCTACCGCCTGCAGGTGATGAATGCGACTGAAACCACCCAGCAATACCGCATTGCCGCCACCGGGTTGCCAGGTCTGACACTGGCCTCAGAAAGCACTTTCACGGTTGATGCGACTCAGGCGCGCGGAATTCCCGTCACCTTGCAATTGCCATACGAGGCGGCAAGTCCAGGCTCGCATGAAATTCATTTTGAAATCGAGGCTCTCAATTCGCCGGGACGCGTGATCGAGAAGTCGGTATTTCTCGTACCCCGCTAAATTAATAATGGAAATATCATGAACAAAGAAGACGGACAACCCTGGTGGAAATTCGGGCATGTGTGGATGGTTTTCGCAGGGCCTGCGGTGGTTGTCGTTGCCTCATTCATCACCTTGTACCTCGCCATCAAGATCCCCGATCCTGTCGTGACCGGCTACGGCCAGGGATCATTGTCGAGTGGCGTGAAGCAGGAGTCGTTGTCCACCAATATGGCACCAGCGATGCAGGCCCGAAATCATGCGGCCACGGGCGTTCCAGCGCCTGCTGAGCCTTGAGAACTGAACCGGATTCGGAAGGAGTCGTCAAATGACAAGTCCATTCAACCCTCAAATTACCAGAAGGATTTGAACTTTATGTGGGCTCACCGATTGATGTGGATTGCATGGCCTGCCTTCTTGCTGGCAGGCATGATAGAAATGCTGGTATTCGCCCTGGTTGATCCGCAGAGCCTGCATTGGTTTGGCCAGCCTCTGGCTTTGTCTCGCGAGGCCGTCTACACTTTGGCTTTTTTTGTATTCTGGGCACTGACCATGGCATCAAGTGCTTTGACAACCCTGCTTGCCATGTCTCCATTCGAAGTCAATCGTCGCCAACTTCTGGCGGATGAAGTGCTCGAAAGCGGTGCTCGAAAAGTGAAGATCAATTAGCCCGTCCACCCATCAGTCACCGGCCAAGAAATTTCAGTCTTAGCAGGATTTCTGGTTGTTGTTCACGATCAGTTTGAGGGCTTCGGTATCAAGGATGCGCACATGACGCTGCTTGACCTCCACAATCTTGTCTTCTACGAATTTTGAAAAAGTCCGGCTGACCGTTTCCAGCTTAAGGCCCAGGTAGCTGCCAATTTCCTCTCGCGTCATGCGCAACAGAAGTTCGGATTGCGAGAAGCCGCGAGCATGCAGCCGCTGGACCAGGTTCAACAAAAAGGCGGCCAGGCGCTCTTCCGCGCGCATGCTGCCGAGCAGCAGCATCACGCCGTGTTCACGAACGATCTCTCGGCTCATGATTTTGTGCACATGGCGTTGAAGGGAGACAACTTCCCGTGACAACTCTTCGATGCGGTCAAACGGCATCACGCATACTTCAGCGTCTTCCAGCGCGATAGCATCACAGGTGTGGTGCTCCTTGACAATGCCGTCCAGACCGATAATTTCGCCAGCCATCTGAAATCCGGTCACCTGATTGCGGCCGTCTTCGGTGGTGATGCAGGTTTTGAAAAAGCCGGTTCGGATGGCAAACAGTGAACTGAACTTTTCACCGTTGCTGTACAGACGGCCTCCGCGTTTGACCTTGCGGCGTACAGCGACCACTTCCTCGATCCTGTCCAGTTCATCGGCTTTCAGGCCCATGGGCATGCAAAGTTCACGAAGGTTGCAGTTGGAGCAGGCAACTTTCACGGTGACAGGGTTGATGGGCTGGAGCCCGGCGTCGCTTGCGACTTCCCCGCGCTTGCCCGTACTCATGGACTCTGGTTTGACCTCGAACATGACATTCTCCTGATGTGGGTTCGTTGCATGGTTTTAGACAGGCTGACCGCTGACATAGGTCAAACAAGCAATGCGAACTTCAAGATACATTGGCAGTGCTTGCCCCGGAATCGCGGGTGCGCGTTTCAAGGAACCGTCACGAACGCACTTGCGGTTGATTGTATGCCCATCCCCACTCACGAATTGATTCGCCGTTTCGATGTACCGGGACCGCGCTACACCACGTACCCGACCGCAGACCGCTTCGTCGAAGCCTTCACGCCCGAACAGCTGGCGCAGGCACTTGCACAGCGCCGAAACGGCGCGGCCGCCATGCGAGTGCCGCTTTCAGTCTACGTGCATATTCCTTTCTGCGAATCGCTTTGCTATTACTGTTCCTGTCACAAGATCATCACCAGGCAGCATGCACACGGCGAAACCTACCTGCACTACCTTGGCCGCGAGCTTGATTTGTACACTGCTCATCTGGGAACGGGTCAAGCAGTCAGCCAGCTCGATCTGGGCGGCGGCAGCCCCACCTTCTTGAGCGATGGTGAATTGCGCAAGTTGATGGCCATGCTGCGGCGGAGCTTCCAGTTTGCAGCGGGTGGAGACTATTCCATTGAAGTCGATCCGCGAACCGTAGACTCCGCGCGCCTGTCCACACTGGCGGAACTGGGTTTCAACCGGCTGAGCTTCGGGGTCCAGGATTTCGATCCGGCGGTGCAAAAAGCGGTCCATCGCATCCAGCCTGCCGAACAGGTTTTTTCATTGATGGCAGCGGCACGCCTGATTGATTTTGAGTCCATCAACATGGACCTGATCCATGGGCTGCCGAAACAAACGCCGGAATCGTTTGACCGCACCCTGGCGCAGGTTTTGGAATTGCGGCCGGACTCCATTGCCCTGTACGCATATGACCACCTGCCCCAGCACTTCAAACCGCAACGCCGGATTGATGTTGCCGCGTTGCCTGACCCCCGCGCCAGGCTTTGCATGCAGTCGCACTCTTTTTCTGCCTTTCAGCATGCCGGTTATGTGTATATCGGCATGGACCACTTTGCCCTGCCTGACCATGCACTGGCGGTTGCCAAACGCCAGGGCCGACTGCACCGCAACTCCCAGGGCTACAGCATCCAGCCTGACGCCGACCTGATCGGTCTGGGGGTCTCCGCCATAGGCAAGGTGGGCGCCACTTACAGCCAAAACGCCAAGACACTGGACACGTATTACGACGACCTGCAGCAGGGGCGACTGCCCGTGGCACGGGGTCTGGCGCTGTCCCGCGATGACCTGGTGCGGCGCAGCGTCATCATGGCGCTGATGTGCCAGGGCCAGTTGGAGTTCGAGTCGATCGAACTGGGCTACCTGATTGATTTCAAGTGCTATTTTGCCGCCGAGCTGGAACTGCTTTGCGGCCTGCAGGCACAGGGTCTGGTGGAGGTCAGTGACACTGGCCTTCAGGTGACGGCGATGGGCTGTTATTTTGTACGCAGCGTGGCGATGGTTTTTGACCGCTATCTGCAGGCAGACCGTACGCGTGCAAGGTTTTCCCGGATCATCTAGAACGGTTTCATGAACACCTCGCTGGCCATGACGGCATTATTGATGGGACTGGCAGGCGGGCCGCACTGCATTGCCATGTGCGGCGCCGCCTGCGCGGGCATCGGCAATGCGGCCGGCGCGCGCAAGACATCCGCCCTCTGGACTTTCCAGGCTGGTAGGCTGGCCAGCTATTCGGCGCTCGGTGCGGTGGCCGCAGCGTCGATGCAGGGCCTGGGATGGCTGACCACCCAGACGGCAGTCATGCGCCCGGTCTGGACGCTGTTTCATGTCGCCGTGATGATGATGGGCTTGATGCTGGTGGTGCTGGCCCGCCAGCCGGTGTGGCTCGACAGCACGGCGCGTAGCGTATGGAGCCGGGTCAGGGCGTTCAATGCATCCTGGGGCCGGGGCGCGCCGCTGGCCATTGGCGCACTCTGGGCCTTCATGCCATGCGGGCTGCTGTACTCGGCGGTGCTGGTGGCGGCCCTGAGCGGCGGTCCGCTGCAGGGCGCGCTGACCATGGCGCTGTTTGCCCTGGGCAGTAGTGTGTCCCTGCTGATCGGCCCGTGGCTGCTGCTGCGCCTGCGCGGCGGTGGAAGCGGTGAATGGGGCATTCGCCTGGCCGGGCTGGCATTGGCAGCCACTTCCGGCTGGGCCTTGTGGATGGGGCTGGCGCACGATACGGCGCCCTGGTGTGTTACGTAAGCCCCCACGCTCCGCCGCTGCGCGGGTCGCTGCCCCTGAGGGGGCGCTGCGCCTGCGGCCCGGCAAAGCCGGTTCCGCGGCCCCTGCTGTTGTTCAGGGCTTTTTCAGCCTTTGGGGCGTATTCATTCTGATCAGAAAACCAATTTTCAGTACCGAATAGGCTTCTTTCGCATGCTGAGTATGGTTAACCAGCTACAAATTCGATAGCAATCAGCCAGCCGGCGAGTTTTGAACGCCGCGATGGACGTGCCCGGTGATGCCGCTCTATCCCCGGCGCATCAGCGTGCTTTTGCCGAACAGGCTTTCGATCAGGTCCAGCGCCACTTCGGCCGTGGCATTGCGCACGTCGAGTGCCGGGTTGAGCTCCATCACGTCAAGCGATGCCATGCGGCCGGTGTCGGCAATCATTTCCATGCACAGCTGGGCTTCGCGGTAGGTGGGGCCGCCCTTGACGGCCGTTCCAACGCCGGGCGCGAAGCTGGCGTCCAGAAAGTCCACGTCAAAGCTCACATGCAGGTGCGTGTCGGCGTCGATGCCGGCCAGCGCCGCCTCCATGGTGCGCTTCATGCCCATTTCGTCGATGTAGCGCATGTCGAACACCTCCAGCCCCGATGCCCTGACAAAGCGCTTTTCGCCGGCATCCACGCTGCGGATGCCGATCTGGCGAATGACCGACGGCTCGATCGCCGGCGACTGCCCGCCAATGCCTGTCAGTTCGGCCGGCCCGTGGCCGCACAGGACCGCCACCGGCATGCCGTGCGTGTTGCCGGTCGGCGTCAGGTCGTCGGTGTTGAAGTCGGTGTGCGCATCGAGCCACAGCACGCGCAGCTTCTTGCCGGTCTGGCGACAGTGACGGGCTACCGCGCTGATGGAGCCAATCGCCAAGCAGTGGTCGCCGCCCAGCAGCACCGGCATCTCGCCCTCGATCAGCGCCGTATGCACCGCTTCGTGCACCGCATGGTTCCAGGCCGCAACCTCGACCAGGTGGCGGTAGCCGCTAACGGGTGCTTGCCAGGGGTTGGCCGGTCCGACAAGGTTGCCCTGGTCGGTGACGCGCAGGCCGTGGCCTTCCAGTGTCGGCTGCAGGCCCGCCACGCGGAAAGCTTCCGGACCCATCGAGGCGCCGCGCGTGCCCGCGCCGACATCGGTGGGTGCGCCTATCAGTCTGATGTGTTGTGTCATGGGGTTGTCGATTCGCGGTTGTGGGCAATGTGTTTTATGGGCGACTTGCGGCTCATTCCAGAACGGGCTCGGCCACTGGCCGGACAGGCGCCCCGGCGTCCAGCAGTCCGGAGGCACTGGAAAAGGCCGGCCTGACGAGCTGGTAAAGGTCCTTGGGGTCTTCCAGCCGGGGAATCAGGGGCAGGGACTGGCCAAGTCCGTGCCCTCGGGCCTGGGCGTAAAGATAGCGCAAGGCCGAGAAATCCTCAAGCGCAAAGCCGACCGAGTCAAACACCGTGACCTGCGCGGCGCTGTCACGGCCCGTCGCATCGCCTGCCAGCACCTGCCACAGTTCGGTGACGGCAAAACCGGGCGGCATCTGCTGCAGATCGCCTTCCACGCGGGTTTGCGGCTCGTATTCCACGAACACTTTGGCGGCGGCCAGCACCTCGGGGTGGATTTCGGTTTTGCCGGGACAGTCGCCACCTACGGCGTTCAGGTGGGTGCCGGGGCTGAGCATGCCGGCGGTAATGATGGCCGCCTGTGTCTTGTCGGCGGTGATGGTGGTCACGATGTCCGCGTCAAACACCGCTTCAGCGCTGCTGGCGCAGACCCGCAGGCGCAGGCCGGCGGTGTCCGGGTTGGCCTGCAGGTTCCGCATCAGCTTGGCGGTGGCGGCGGCATCGGTGTCGTAGAGACGGATTTCCTTGATGCCGAGCAAATGGTGAAATGCCAGCGCCTGGAATTCGCTTTGTGCGCCATTGCCGATCAGCGCCATCACGCGGCTCTCGGGCCGGGCCAGCGCGCGCGCCGCCAGCACCGAAGTGGCGGCGGTGCGCAAGGCCGTCGCCAGCGTCAGTTCACTGAGCAGCATCGGCATGCCGGTGGACACATCGGCCAGAACCCCGAACGCCATGACAGTAGGCAGGCCCTGCGAGGTGTTTTTCGGATGGCCGTTGACGTATTTGAAGGTGTAGTGGGCGCCATCGGCAATCGGCATGAGTTCGATCACGCCGTCCGGTGAATGGCTCGCCAGGCGCGCCGACTTGTCAAAGCTGCTCCAGCGCGAAAAATCCTGCCGGATGTACGCTTCCAGACCCTGCAGCGTAGCAGCCATGCCCTGGTTGTGGACCAGTCCGGCCACATCGGAGGGGCTCAGGAAAAGGGTTTTCTGGCAGGGTTGAGTGACATGTTTCATGGAGGCCTCGCGCGCTTTGGAAAAGATGCACCCAGTGTCCTTCTCACGCAAGGCAATCACAAGTGTCAAAATTGAGTGCAAATTGACAGTTTATTGCCGTTATGACAGGATAAAATATCAAAATGGATGAAACCGATCACCAGCTGATTTCCTTTTTGCGCCAGGACGCACGCCTTTCCGTGGCGACGCTGGCCACTCGGATGGGGGTTTCGCGCGGTACCGTCACCAACCGGATTCGCAAGCTGGAAGACGAGCGCGTCATCGTCGGCTACACCGTGCGCCTGCGGCCCGATGTGCAGCGGAGTGAAATCAAGGCATGGATGAGCATTGCCGTCGAGGGCAACCAGACCCGCACGGTGATTGCCAGCCTGCTGGGCGAGCCCGGCGTGGCCACGCTGCACGACACCAACGGCCGCTGGGACCTGCTGGCCGAACTGCGCGCCGAAAACCTGCAGGATCTGGCCAAGGTGCTCGAACGCATCCGCCTGCTCAAGGGCATCAGCAACACCGAAACCAGCATTCACCTGGAAACCTACCGGCTCTCGTAGCGCGCAGGCCCCAGCTTCTAGAATCACTCCACTATGCAACTGGCCCCCGCCCAACTGTCCGACCACCTCAAGCGCGGCTTGAGGAGCCTCTACACCCTGCATGGCGACGAACCCCTGCTGGTGCAGGAGTTTGCCGATGCGCTGCGCGCTGCGGCCCGTCAGCAAGGTTACACCGAGCGCACGGTGCACACGGTTTCAGGCGCGCATTTCGACTGGAGCGAGGTGCTGGCCAGCGGCGGCTCGCTCAGCCTGTTTGCCGACAAACAGATCGTCGAGGTCCGCATTCCCGGCGGCAAGCCCGGGAAGGACGGCTCGGTGGCGCTGCAGCAACTGGCCGAGCGCGCCCAGGGCGACGACTCCACGCTGACGCTGGTGATGCTGCCGCGGCTCGACAGCGCTACCAGCAAGGGCGCCTGGTTTGGCGCGCTGGAGAGCTTCGGCGTGACCGTCAGGTTCGAGCCGATTGGCCGACCCATGCTGCCGCAATGGATCGCGCAGCGCCTGCAGCAGCAGGGCCAGCGCGTGGCGAATGGCGAAGAAGGCCAGCGCACGCTGCAGTTCTTTGCCGACCGGGTCGAGGGCAACCTGCTGGCCGCGCACCAGGAAATCCAGAAGCTGGCGCTGCTCTACCCGGTCACGGGCGATGGCGTTTTGAGCTTTGACCAGGTGGAAAATGCGGTGCTCAATGTGGCGCGCTACGACGTGTTCAAACTGTCCGAGGCGGTGCTGGGCGGTCAGGCGATCCGCGCTGCCCGCATGATCGACGGCCTGCAATCCGAAGGCGAGTCCGAAGTGCTGGTGCACTGGGCGCTGGCCGAAGACATCCGCAGCATGAAACGGGTGAAAGACGCGATTCGCGCCGGCCGCCCCATGCCGATGGCGCTGCGTGAAAACCGCGTCTGGGGTGCGAAAGAAAAACTCTATGAACGCGTGCTGCCCGGCATGAGCGATGCCGCACTGGCCAGACTGCTCGACGCCGCGCAAAAGGTCGATGGCATCGTCAAGGGCCTGAAGCAGCCCGACTGGCCGCTGAGCGGCTGGCAGGCACTGCACCGGCTGGCCGGCATGGTGTGCGAGCACTGCGCGGCACCATCGCGCGGGCCTCCACCGGCCAGCCGACAACGCCCGCAGGCATGAGGGATTCAACACATGCTGCACAACGCCTCCCTTTCCAAAAAGCTGCTGCGCATCGGTGCCAGCCTGCTGATCCTGGCGCTGGCGTCGATCGGACTGACCTTGTGGGTCACCTGGCAGCTTGAAGGCGGCGCTGCGGCGGTCAACGAAGCCGGACGCATGCGCATGCAGACCTGGCGCCTGACCAGCGCCGTGCATGCCGGCACGCCCCCTGTCGAACTGCAGCGCCTGATTGGCCACTTTGAAGACAGCCTGTCGGTATTGCGCAGTGGCGACGCGTCCCGGCCGCTGTTCGTTCCCTGGGATGACCAGGTCCGCCAGCAGTTTGCCGTGGTCGAGTCGCTGTGGCAGGTGCAGCGCCAGCACTGGCAGGCCGTGCCGGCCCTTCCCGTGGATGCTTCGCTGCAGACGGCTGGCGATTTTGTCGAGGCCATCGACCGCTTCGTGCTGGCCATCGAGCGGCACCTGTCCCGGCTGACCGCCATCCTCAACCTGTTCCAGTTCGCCATGATGGCGCTGGCCATCGGCGGTGCGGTCGTCATGCTCTACACCGGCTACCTGTATGTGATCAGCCCTCTGAGCCGGCTGCGCCAGGGCCTGGGCAAGATCGAGTCCGGCGAGCTCGCAACCCGCATCGATGTTGACACCGGTGACGAGTTCGGCCAGGTGGCCGCCGGCTTCAACCGCATGGCCGGCACCCTGGAGTCGATGTACCACGGCCTGGAGTCCCAGGTCGAGGCCAAGACCCGGCACATCGAGGCGCAGCGGCTGCGGCTGGAGGCACTCTATGAAGTCAGCGCCTTTCTGGCCCAGGCCAGCAGCATCGAGGAGCTGGCGCGTGGCTTTGCACAGCGTGTGCGCACGCTCATGAAGGCCGATGCCGGCGCCGTCCGCTGGTCGGACGACGCCAGCAAGCGCTACCTGATGCTGGCCTCTGACTGCTTTCCGCAGGACATGCTCGAAGAAGAGCGCACGCTGCTGGCCGGCGCCTGTGCCTGCGGCAACCTGCAGCCTGCGTCGCGCACCCGTGTGATCCCGATCCTGAGTCACGACGAAATCCCGGTGCGGCGCTGCGCCAAGGTGGGCTACGAAAGCGTTGTCAGCGTGCCCATCCGGCTGCAGCAGCGCCTGCTGGGCGAATTCAACCTGTTTTTCCGCAGCGCCGTCACGCTCAGCGACGAGGAAACCGAGCTGCTCGACGCGCTGGCCAGCCATCTGGCCAGCGCGCTGGAAAGCCTGCGTGCCGCCGCGCTGGCCAGAGAAGCCGCCGTGGCCGAAGAACGCGCGATGCTGGCGCGTGAACTGCACGACTCGATTGCGCAGTCGCTGGTGTTCCTCAAGATCCAGCTGCAACTGCTGCGCACCGCCACCCAGAAAGGCCAGACCGAGCAGATGCACCAGGCGCTGGACGAACTGGACACCGGGCTGCGCGAGAGCATCGGCGACGTGCGCGAGCTGCTGGTGCATTTCCGCACCCGCACCAATACCGACGACATTGAGCAGGCGCTGCAGGAAACATTGCAAAAATTCCAGCACCAGACCGGCCTGCCGACGCACTTGACCGTGCATGGCGACGGCCTGCCGCTGCCGCCCGACGTGCAGGTGCAGGTGCTGCATGTGCTGCAGGAAGCGCTGTCCAATGTGCGCAAGCATGCCGGCGCCAGCAAGGTCGAGCTCGAAGTGATCAAGGGTGCGCAGTGGCGCTTCATGGTGCGCGACGACGGCATCGGTTTCAATGCCCGCAGGGAACACGGCCCCTCCCATGTCGGCATGAAAATCATGCGCGAACGCGCCGGCGGCATTGGCGCCCACGTTGAAATCATCTCGAAGCCGGGGCAGGGCACCACCGCAAGCCTGACGCTGCCCACGCATCCGGTGGCTAAAAGCAGCGGCGTGGCCATCACCGGGCTGGAGCTGGAGTCGCTGGCCGGCCTGATGCGTGTTCATTGACAAAAACCTGACATTCCACGACTGAATAGCCATGAAAAACGCCTCTGGCGCACTATCCACTTACACAGATAGCTATTTAATTGATAGCGTTTTCCGAAAGGCACAGCCATGGAGCTGATCCGCTTGCTGGTGGTCGATGACCACACGCTGTTTCGCCGCGGCCTGATGGCCTTGCTGTCGCAGGACGAGCGCTTCCAGGTGACCGGTCAGGCTGGCGACATCGGCGAGGCGCTGCGCTGCGTGGCACAAGCCAAACCCGACCTGGTGTTGCTCGACAACCACCTCCCTGGCGTTCTGGGCGTGGACGGTATTGCCTCGCTGAAAGCGGCGGCACCCGGCATCCGCATCCTGATGCTGACCGTGAGCGAAAACGAGGATGACCTGGCCGCCGCGCTGCAGGCCGGTGCCGACGGCTACCTGCTGAAAACCGTGGAACTCGACCACCTCTCCGAATTCATCATCAAGGTGCTGGCCGGCGAATCGGTCATCAGCCCGGAAATGATGACCAAGCTGGTCGCCGCCTTTCGCGGCAAATCCGCATCAAGCGCGCCCGAACCGGCGGTCTTGCCTGAAATGCCCGCCGGTGTGGCCCCGGAGACTGCGCCAGCGCACCCGGGCATCGACCTGCTGTCGACGCGCGAGCGTGAAGTGCTGGCCCTGATCGCCCTGGGCGACAGCAACAAGCTGATTGCGCGCAAGCTCGACATTGCAGAAACCACCGTCAAGATCCACGTCCAGCACATCCTGCGCAAGCTGCAGCTGACGTCGCGCGTGCAGGCCGCCGTGGTGGCGACCGGCCTGGAAGCAGGTTGAGCCGGAACAGACTTTACTCATTTATTGATAGCTGCCTTGGTCCGCCAGGCTTGCGCAAGAGGCATGAAAGACCTGAAAAACTTGAAATCAGGCCGATCTGCAGCGCTGCGTGTCGCATTCATCGCCCGGGTGGGCTTTGACCTGCATCAAGCTTTTCCTGAATTGACACGGGTGTAGTCCTTCAGAACGATGGCCGCCGGGTTGGCCATCGTTCTTCTGGCGCGTTCGCACCTTCCAACGGTGGATAGGCAGCAAGCCCGAAAACCCCGACAGTCATGCCATGTCTCCTGGAGAAAAAAACATGGCCTCTGAGCTGAGCAATTCAAGAAGAGCGTGGTCGGTGCTGATCGTCAGCACGCTGGCGTTCACCGTTTGCTTCATGGTGTGGATGATGTTCGGCGTCATCGGCATCCCGATCAAGAAGATGCTGAACCTGAACGCCACCCAGTTCGGCCTGCTGACCGCCATGCCGGTGCTGACCGGCTCGCTGATCCGCGTGCCGCTGGGCATCTGGACCGACAAATACGGTGGCCGCATTGTCATGGCGGTGCTGATGGCGATCACCGTGCCAGCGATCTGGATGATGAGCTATGCCACGCAGTACTGGCATTTCATCACCATCGGCCTGTTCGTTGGCCTGGCTGGCGGTTCGTTCTCGGTCGGCACGCCGTATGTGGCGCGCTGGTTTCCCAAGAGCCGTCAGGGCACGGCCATGGGCGTCTATGGCGCGGGCAACTCGGGCGCGGCGGTGAACAAGTTCGTCGCGCCGGTGATTCTGGTGGCCTTTGGCTGGGCCATGGTGCCGCAGGTGTATGCGGCCATCATGTTCGGCACCCTGGTGCTGTTCTGGATGTTCAGCTACAGCGACCCCAAGCACCTGGTGCCCAGCAACGTCAAGTTCACCGACCAGCTCAAGGCCCTGAAAGACCCGAAAGTGCTCAAGTACTGCCAGTACTACAGCATCGTGTTTGGTGGCTATGTGGCGCTGTCGCTGTGGATGGTGCAGTACTACATCGGCGAATACGGCCTGGACATCCGCACGGCGGCGCTGCTGGCGGCCTGCTTCTCACTGCCCGGCGGCGTGCTGCGCGCGGTCGGCGGCGTGCTGTCGGACAAGTACGGCGCGCACAGCGTGACCTGGTGGGTGATGTGGGTGAGCTGGATCTGCCTGTTCCTGCTGTCCTATCCGCAGATGGATTTCACGCTGCTGACCGTCAACGGCCCCTCGACCTTTCACCTGGGCCTCAATGTGTACGCCTTTACCGGCCTGATGGCGGTGCTGGGCGTGGCCTTTGCCTTTGGCAAGGCCAGCGTCTTCAAGTACATCAGCGACGACTATTCGCACAACATCGGCGCCATCAGCGGCATCGTCGGACTGGCCGGCGGCCTGGGCGGTTTTGTGCTGCCCATCCTGTTCGGCGCGCTGATGGACATCACCGGCGTGCGTTCCAGCGCCTTCATGCTGATGTACGGCGTGGTCTGGGTCTCGCTGATCTGGATGTACTGGACCGAAGTGCGGCGCACCGAAGTCATGGGCCGCAACGCGGCCGGCGCCCAGGCTTGAACCCCGATTCCTAACGAGAAACTCACCATGAACAACAAAACTGCCTCCCCCGCAGGTGCTGCGGTCCTGCCGTCAGGGAAAGATTCCGGCGCCGACATCGGCGACTGGCGTCCCGAAGACGAAACCTTCTGGGAAAACACCGGCAAGCGCATCGCCTACCGCAACCTCTGGATCTCGATTCCGGCCCTGCTGTGCGGCTTCGCCGTCTGGGGAATGTGGGGCATCATCACCGTGCAGATGCTGAACCTGGGCTACCCGTTCAGTCAGGCCGAACTGTTCACGCTGACCGCCATTGCCGGCCTGGCCGGGGCAACGATGCGCATTCCGGCGTCCTTCCTGATTCGCCTGTCGGGCGGGCGTAATACCATTTTTCTGACCACCGCCATGCTGCTGGCCCCGGCCATCGGCACCGGCATTGTGCTGCAGCACCCGGAATGGCCGCTGTGGTCGTTTCAGCTGATGGCCTTGTGGTCGGGCGTGGGCGGCGGCAACTTTGCTTCTTCCATGTCCAACATCAGCAGCTTTTTCCCCAAGCGCCTGCAGGGAACCGGGCTGGGCCTGAATGCCGGCCTGGGCAATTTCGGCGTGACCACGATGCAGATCGTGATCCCGCTGGTCATGACGGTGAACATCTTTGGCAGCTTTGGCGGCGAACCGATGACGCTGCTCAAGGAAAGCGGCTGGATTTTTGGCGCCATTCCTCCGGGTACGCCGACCTGGATCCAGAACGCGGGCTTTGCGTGGGTGCTGTCGCTGGTGCCGCTGTCGATCTTGTGCTGGTTTGGCATGAACAACCTCAAGACGGTCTCGCCCGCCATTGGCGGCGCGATTCCGGCCTTTCTCAAGATCACCTGGCTTTACACACTGTCGTTCATTCCTGCCGGCATCGGCCTGTACCTGTACCTGCCCAAGCCGTCGGGCCTGGGCGTGCTGAACATGTGGCTGGCCATGCCGCTGATCATTGTCAGCACCCTGATGGTGCTCAAGCTGACGGCCTTCGGCCCGATGAAGGAAAACGTCGCCAAGCAGTTTGCCATTTTTCGCAACAAGCACACCTGGTCGCTGACCATTCTGTACATCGTCACCTTCGGCTCGTTCATCGGTTTTTCGATGGCGCTGCCGCTGGCGATGAAGGTGATTTTTGGCGTCAGCCATGTGCCTAACTCGGCCGGTGTGATGCAGCACACGCTGAACAACCCGAACGCCCCGGCGGTGCTGGCCTACGCCTGGATCGGTCCGTTTGTGGGTGCTGCGATCCGGCCCGTGGGCGGCTGGATTGCCGACAAGATCGGCGGCTCCATCGTCACGCAGGCGATTTCCGCTGTCATGGTGGCCGCCTCGGTGGCCGTGGGTTACGTGATGCTGCTGGCCTACAACTCGGCCACGCCCGAGCAGTATTTCTTCGCTTTCATGGCGCTGTTCGTGGTGCTGTTTGCCGCCAGTGGCATTGGCAACGGCTCGACCTTTCGCACCATCGGCGTGATTTTTGACCGCCAGCAGGCCGGCCCGGTGCTGGGCTGGACTTCGGCCATCGCCGCTTACGGTGCCTTCATTGCCCCGGTGGTGATTGGCGCGCAGATCAAGGCCGGAACGCCACAAAACGCGATGTACGGCTTTGCCATTTTTTACGCCCTGTGCCTGGTGCTGAACTGGTGGTTCTACTTGCGCGCGGGTGCCGAGATCAAGAACCCATGAGCCCTCTTAGCGCCGTCTCCCTCTGGCTCCCTCTCCAGAAGGGAGAGGGCAGGGGTGAGGGTTCCCCGATTTTGGGTTTTGTGGCGGTTGCAACGTCCGCTGCCCTCACCCTAACCCTCTCCCCAAGGGAGAGGGAACAAGAGCACACCCTCTCCCAGAGGAAGAGGGAAAAAGAACACATGTTTTACCGAATTAAAGGAGACCAGAATGAGTCATTTTCTTGATCGACTAAGCCACTTTTCCAATCCACGGGAATCGTTTTCGGGTGACCACGGCGTCACCACGGCCGAAGACCGCACCTGGGAAGACGCCTACCGCAACCGCTGGGCGCACGACAAGGTGGTGCGCAGCACGCACGGCGTGAATTGCACCGGCTCGTGCTCTTGGAAGATTTACGTCAAGGGCGGCATCGTCACCTGGGAAACCCAGCAGACCGACTACCCGCGAACCCGCTGGGACATGCCGAACCACGAGCCGCGCGGCTGCTCGCGCGGCGCCAGCTACAGCTGGTACCTGTACAGCGCCAACCGCGTGAAGTACCCGATGATCCGCGCCCGATTGCTCAAGCACTGGCGCGAAGCGCGCCTCACCTTGGCACCGGTCGAAGCCTGGGCAGCCGTGGTGCAGGACGAGGCCAAGCGCCGCGACTACCAGAGCGTGCGCGGCCTGGGCGGCATGGTGCGTTCCAGCTGGGACGAGGTCAACGAACTGATCGCTGCGTCCAACATCTACACCATCAAGCAGCATGGCGCCGACCGCATCATCGGCTTCTCGCCGATTCCTGCGATGTCGATGGTCAGCTATGCCTCGGGCTCGCGCTATTTGTCGCTGATTGGCGGCGTGTGCATGAGCTTTTACGACTGGTACTGCGACCTGCCTCCGTCGAGCCCGCAGGTCTGGGGCGAACAAACCGACGTGCCCGAGTCGGCCGACTGGTACAACTCCAGCTTCATCATCGCCTGGGGCTCGAACGTGCCGCAGACGCGCACCCCCGACGCCCACTTTTTCACCGAAGTGCGCTACAAGGGCTGCAAGACCGTCGCCATCACGCCTGACTATTCCGAAGTCGCCAAGCTGTCCGACCTGTGGCTGCACCCCAAGCAGGGCACTGATGCCGCCGTCGCGATGGCGATGGGCCATGTGATCCTGAAAGACTTCTATTTCGGCGGTAATGGCCGGCCACGCTCGCCGTACTTCGACGACTACGCGCGCCGCTACACCGACCTGCCGATGCTGGTGATGCTGAAAGAGCACACGCTGGAAAACGGCGACACCTGCCTGGTGCCGGATCGCTATGTGCGCGCCTCCGACTTCGGCGACCAACTCGGCCAGGACAACAACCCGGACTGGAAAACCGTCGCGTTCGATGCGAACGGCGAAGTCGTCACGCCGCAGGGCGCGATCGGTTTCCGCTGGGGGCCGGATGGCCGCGCCGACATGGGCCAGTGGAACCTGGAAGCCAAGGAAGCACGCGATGGCAACGACGTGAGCTTGCGGCTGTCGGCGCTGGAAGGCGATGAAGCCGGCCACGACAGCGCCCGCGTCGGTTTTCCGTATTTCGGCGGCATCCACCACGAGCATTTTCCGAACAATGAACAGGGCGATGTGCTGGTGCGCACCGTGCCGGTGACGCGTATTTCGGTCGGCAAAGACGGCGAAGCCAAGGATGTGATGGTCGCCACCGTGTTTGACCTGCAAGCCGCGCAGTACGGCATTCCGCGCGGGCTGACCGGCGAACTGGCTGCAGCAGACTTTGACGACAACACACCCTATACACCGGCCTGGCAGGAGCAGATCACCGGCGTGCCGCGCGCGCAGATCATCAGCGTGGCACGCCAGTTCGCCGAGAACGCCGAAAAGACCGAAGGCCGCTCGATGGTCATCATTGGCGCCGGCATGAACCACTGGTACCACAGCGACATGAACTACCGCGCGGTCATCAACATGCTGATGATGTGCGGCTGTATCGGCAAGAGCGGCGGCGGATGGGCGCATTACGTCGGCCAGGAAAAGCTGCGGCCGCAGACCGGCTGGACGCCGCTGGCCTTCGCGCTCGACTGGATTCGCCCGCCCAGGCAGATGAATTCGACCAGCTTTTTCTACGCCCATACCAACCAGTGGCGCTATGAAAAGCTCGGCGTCGATGAGGTGCTGTCGCCGCTGGCCGACAAGAAGCAATACGGCGGCAGCATGATCGACTACAACGTGCGCGCCGAGCGCATGGGCTGGCTGCCATCTGCGCCGCAGTTGCAGACGAATCCGATGCAGGTCGTGAAGGACGCGCAGGCGGCCGGACTGGACGCCAAGGATTACGTCGTCCAGTCGCTGAAGGACGGCTCGCTGAAATTGAGTTGCGAAGACCCTGACCACCCGGCCAACTGGCCGCGCAACATGTTCGTCTGGCGCTCCAACATCATCGGCTCGTCGGGCAAAGGCCATGAGTATTTCCTCAAGCACCTGCTGGGCACCGACAACGGCGTGCAAGGCAAGGACCTGGGCGCTGAAGACGGCAAGCCCGAAGAAGTGGTGTGGCACGACAAGGCGCCTGAAGGCAAGCTTGATTTGCTGGTCACGCTCGACTTCCGCATGAGCACGACCTGCCTGTATTCCGACATCGTGCTGCCGACCGCCACCTGGTACGAAAAGAATGACCTGAACACCAGCGACATGCACCCGTTTATCCATCCGTTGTCCACTGCCGTGGACCCGGTGTGGCAGTCGAAAAGCGACTGGGAAATCTACAAGGGCTTTGCGAAGAAGTTCAGCGAACTGTGCGTGGGCCACCTGGGTGTCGAAAAGGAAATGGTCCTGACGCCGGTGATGCACGACACACCCGGCGAGCTGGCCCAGCCGTTTGACGTGAAGGACTGGAAGCGCGGCGAATGCGAACTGATTCCCGGCAAGACCGCGCCGCAGATGCAGGTCGTCGAGCGCGACTACCCGAACGTTTACAAGCGCTTCACGGCCGTCGGCCCGCTGCTGAACAAAATCGGCAACGGCGGCAAGGGCATTGCGTGGGACACGAAGCTGGAGGTGACGCAGCTCGGCCAGTTGAGCGGCCTGGTGACAGAGCCCGGCGTCACGCAGGGCATGCCGCGCATCAACAGCGACATCGATGCCTGCGAAATGGTGCTGCAGCTGGCGCCTGAAACCAACGGCCACGTCGCCGTGAAGGCCTGGAAAGCGCTGGGCAAACAGACCGGGCGCGACCACACCCATCTGGCGCTGCACCGCGAGGACGAAAAGATCCGTTTCCGCGACATCCAGGCGCAGCCGCGCAAGATCATCAGCTCGCCGACCTGGAGCGGCATCGAGTCCGAGACCGTGTCGTACAACGACCAATGTGCATGAATACATCCCGTGGCGCACCCTGACCGGCCGCCAGCAGTTCTACCAGGACCACCCGTGGATGCTGGCCTTTGGCGAAGGCCTGGCCAGCTACCGTCCGCCGGTGAACCTGAAGGCGACGGCCGGCGTGCACGGCATCCGTTCTAATGGCAACGCCGAGATCCTGCTGAACTTCATCACGCCGCACCAGAAGTGGGGCATTCACTCGACCTATACCGACAACTTGTTGATGCTCACGCTGAGCCGGGGCGGCCCGATCATCTGGCTCAGTGAAGACGACGCCAAACTGATCGGCGTGCAGGACAACGACTGGATCGAGGCCTACAACGTGAACGGCGCGATTTCTGCGCGGGCCGTCGTCAGCCAGCGCGTCAAGCCCGGCATGGTGATGATGTACCACGCACAGGAAAAGATCGTCAACACGCCAGGCTCTGAAATCACCGGCCAGCGCGGCGGCATCCACAACTCGGTGACGCGCATCGTGCTCAAACCCACGCACATGATTGGCGGCTATGCGCAGCTGAGCTACGGCTTCAACTACTACGGAACCATTGGCACCAATCGCGACGAATTTGTCGTGGTGCGCAAGATGGACAAGGTTGACTGGCTGGATACGCCACGCGAAGATGAACGCGCCTTTGCGGTGCAACAACTGGGAGAAGCAGCATGAAGGTACGCGCACAAATCGGCATGGTGCTGAACCTGGACAAGTGCATCGGTTGCCACACTTGCTCGGTCACCTGCAAGAATGTCTGGACCAGCCGTCCGGGCATGGAATACGCCTGGTTCAACAACGTCGAGACCAAGCCCGGCATCGGTTACCCCAAGGAATGGGAAAACCAGGACAAGTGGAACGGCGGCTGGGTTCGCAAGGCTGATGGTTCCATCGAGCCCAAGCAAGGCGGCAAGTGGAAAATGCTGATGCGCCTGTTCGCCAATCCGAACATGCCGCAGATTGACGATTATTACGAGCCGTTCACGTTCGACTACGACCATTTGCAGTCAGCGCCCGAGATGAAGGCGACGCCCACGGCCCGCCCGCGCAGCCTGATCACCGGCAAGCGCATGGAAAAAATCGAATGGGGTCCGAACTGGGAGGAAATCCTGGGCGGCGAGTTTTCCAAGCGCAGCAAGGATGCCAATCTGGCGAATTTCGACCAGGTCCAGAAGGACATGGTCGGCCAGTTTGAAAACACCTTCATGATGTATTTGCCGCGCCTGTGCGAGCACTGCCTGAACCCGGCCTGCGTGGCCTCGTGCCCGTCGGGTTCGATCTACAAGCGCGAGGAAGACGGCATCGTGCTGATCGACCAGGACAAATGCCGGGGCTGGCGCATGTGCGTCTCGGGCTGCCCGTACAAGAAGATTTACTACAACTGGAAGAGCGGCAAGGCCGAGAAATGCACTTTTTGCTACCCGCGCATCGAGGCCGGCCAGCCGACGGTGTGCAGCGAAACCTGCGTCGGCCGCATCCGCTACCTGGGCGTCATTCTGTATGACGCCGACCGCATCCAGGAAGCCGCCAGCGTCGAAAACGACAAGGATCTGTACCAGGCCCAGCTCGACATCTTTTTGGACCCGAACGATCCGGCAGTGATTGCGCAAGCGCGTATCGACGGCATTCCCGACGCGTGGATGGACGGCGCGCGCCGCAGCCCGGTCTACAAAATGGCCGTCGAATGGAAGGTCGCCTTGCCGCTGCACCCCGAGTACCGCACGCTGCCGATGGTCTGGTATGTGCCGCCGCTGTCGCCGATCACGTCGGCTGCCAACGCCGGACACATCGGCATCAACGGCGAGTTGCCCGACATTGCCCAGATGCGCATTCCGGTGCAGTACCTGGCCAACCTGCTGACGGCGGGCGACACGGCACCCGTGATCCGCGCGCTGCAGCGGATGATGGCGATGCGCTCCTACCAGCGCAGCAAGCATGTGGACAACGAACAGAATCTGGCCGTGCTGGCCCAGGCCGGCCTGACGGTGGCCGAGGTCGAGGAGATGTACCACATCATGGCGATTGCCAACTACGAAGACCGCTTCGTGATTCCGACCAGCCACCGCGAGTACGCCGAGAACGCGTTTGACATGCGCGGCGGCTGCGGTTTTACCTTCGGCAACGGCTGCTCCGACGGCGCCAGCGATGTCAGCCTGTTCGGCGGCAGCAAGAAACGCACGATTCCCATCAAGGTAGAGGTCTGAGCCATGGCACTGTTCAATTCCATTCCCAAGGCGACCAAAAGCCTGCGCGTGCTGGCACGCCTGCTGGGCTATCCCGATGCCGAACTGCGCGGCCACCTGGCCGACATGCGCGGCGCGCTGCATGAAGAAAAAGCCTTGGCACCGCTGCGGCTGGCCGAACTCGATGCGCTGATCGACACGCTGGCGCGCAAGGATGTCCTGGAAGTCGAAGCCGCTTATGTCGAGCTGTTCGACCGGGGACGCGCCACTTCGCTGCACCTGTTCGAGCATGTGCATGGCGACTCGCGCGACCGGGGGCCGGCCATGATCGACCTGGCGCAGACCTACGGAAAAGCCGGCATGTACCTGGCCGAGGGCGAAATGCCCGACTTTTTGCCGGTGGTGCTCGAATTCACCTCGACCCAGCCGCCGCGCGAGGCGCGCGAGTTCCTGGCCGAAATGGCGCATATCTTCAACGCCATCTTTGCCGCCTTGCAGCAGCGCGGCAGTGCTTACGCCTGCGTGCTGGGCGCGCTGCTGGAACTGGCCGGCGAGAAAGCCTCGCCGGTTGAAATTGCCGCCGAGGAAGCCATCGATGCCGTCTGGCAGGAGCCGGTCGTGTTCGACGGCTGCTCGTCCAAAGGCCAGTCCAGGCCGGACCAGCCGCAACCCATCCACATCGTTCGCAAGCCACGTCCTTCCCAAGGAGCACAAGCATGAACTCCCTGCACGGTTTTCTCTTCGGGGTCTATCCCTACATCTGCCTGACGGTGTTTTTGCTCGGCAGCCTGATCCGCTTCGACCGCGACCAGTACACCTGGAAAAGCGACTCGTCACAACTGCTGCGCACCGGCCTGCTGCGCTGGGGCAGCAACCTGTTCCACGTCGGCATCTTGTTTCTGTTCTTCGGCCACCTGGTCGGCCTGCTGGCACCGCATGCGTTTTATGCGCACTTCCTGGAAGCCTCGGTCAAGCAGAAGATTGCCATCTACTCGGGCGGCCTGTTTGGCGTGCTGTGCTTCATCGGCCTGAGCATGCTGATCTACCGCCGCATGTTCGATGAGCGCATCCGCTACACCAGCCACAAGACCGACCTGGCGATCTTGCTGATCCTCTGGGTGCAACTGGTGGTCGGCCTGATTACCCTGCCGTTTTCATGGGCGCACTCCGATGGCAGCGTGATGCTGATCCTGGCGGACTGGGCCCAGCGCATCCTGACTCTGCGCACGGTCGATGCCGAGGTGCTGTGGGGTCTGCCATGGCCGTATCTGCTGCATATCGTGTTCGGCATGACCATCTTTTTGCTGTTCCCGTTCAGCCGCCTGGTCCATGTGTGGAGCGGCTTTGCCTCGGTCGGCTACCTGTTCAGGCCTTACCAGGTGGTGCGCAGCCGCCGCCTCGATGTCGGCGCCACCACACGGACGGCACCGCGTCCCCAGCAGCAGCCTGCGCAAGCCAGGCCTGCCGGCCAGCCCTCCGTGACTTCGGTGAAACCAGAAAGCAAATTCTCATGAGCACGCCTACTTCCACCGTGACCGGCTGCGGCAGCAGCAGCTGCCAGTGCGCCGGCCCTGACATGTCCAGCAGCCAGGCCGCCCTGCCAACCGCCGCTGTCAACGGCATCGAACTGCATCCGCCCGGCCAGCGCCCGGACATCGCGACCTTGCGAGAGCTGGCCTATGCCGAACTGCTGCGCCAGCAGGCGGTGGTGAAAGGCCTGCTGCCGCGTCACAAGGAACTCACCGCGCCCGAACTGGGCGAGTCAGAGCGCCAGGTCATCGAAGCCATGGCGGACGCCGAAGTGCAGAGCCCCCAGCCCAACGAAGACGAATGCCAGCGTTATTTCGAAGCCAACAAGCCGCAGTTCATGGTCGGGCAGGCGCTGCATGTGCGGCATATCCTGTTTGCCGTCACGCCCGGCGTCAACGTGCATGCGCTGACGGTGCATGCCGAAAAGGCGCTGCTGGAGTTGACGCGCAACGACGCATCCCCCGAGCGCTTTGCCCAGCTGGCCGCCGAATTGTCGAACTGCCCGACAAGCACCCAGGGCGGCGACCTGGGCTGGATTGGTCCGGACGACTGCGCGCCCGAACTGGCCAACGAGCTGTTTCACCAGAAGCATGCCCAATGGGGTATGGGCGTGCATCCCCGACTGATTCATACGCGCTTCGGCTTTCACATCATCGAGGTGCTTGAGCGCCGTGCCGGCAAGCAGCCCACCTACGCCGAGGTGCACGAACGCATCAAGGCCCTGCTGGCGATACAGTCGCGCGCCCGGGCGCTGCACCAGTACATGAGTCTGCTGGTCGGCGAGGCGCTGGTCGAAGGCATCGACCTGGAAGGGGCTGATTCGCCCTTGGTGCAATGACAGGAAACGCCGCAGCCAACGACGAGCTTCTGCTGCGCTTGCGGTGTTTCAAGTCAGACTACTTCCCGCTGCACCAGCAGCGTTTTCAGGATCTGGTGTCGCAAGGTCAGCATCCCAAAACACTGTTCATCGGCTGCTCGGACTCGCGCCTGGTGCCTTACCTGTTGACGGGCACCGGCCCCGGCGAGCTCTTCATCGTGCGCAACGTCGGCGCCTTCATTCCTCCTTACGATGGCTCGCACGGCCTGCACGGCACCACGGCGGCCATCGAGTACGCGGTGCTGACCCTGAATGTCGAGCGTATCGTCGTCTGCGGTCACAGCCAGTGCGGCGGCATCCGTGCGGCTTATGAAGGCGTGGCCGATGAAGCGGTTGCACTGAAAGCCTGGCTCCGGCTGGTGCAAGAGGCCCTGCTGCCCGTGCAACCGAGCCCCGAGGCGATGCGCCGCACCGAGCAGCGCTCGGTCGTGCTGCAGCTGGAGCGGTTGATGGGCTACCCCATGGTGCGCCGCGCGGTAGAGGCCGAAACGCTCACCTTGCATGGCTGGCATTACGTGATCGAGGAGGGCGAAATTCACATCTTCGATGCACAAAAGGGCGATTTCGTGCCTGCGTCGCTGGCGTCACATTGCGGCACCGGGCCGTATCAGCCTTATGTGGAACATGACGGGCAGGTGATTTGCGATTGAACGGGCGGCGTCGCACAAACCACCTCGCTTTGACGCGCGGGTGTACTTTTGAAAAATTTCAGTCAGCATGATGCTGTGTTTTTGATGGTTGTTAAAGCATATTCTGCATGCACGAAAGCCATATTTGACTCGAAAAATAGCGCCGTCGGCGGTTTTTGGCAGCGCGCTTTTGTCGCCGCGCCAGCATCGTTGCGGCGCCCGGGTCCATGGCTTGAAAATGGCGCCAACGCATGGTTGCGCTACATCAGGAATGCGCTTGAATCTGCGGCCAGGCGCCGACCCTGCCACCAGCTCATCGGTAAAAAAGGTCTATTCTCGCTACCTGCGCGGCAGCTGCCTTTTGAGCGGCACGGCCTGCGCCAGAACCTGAATTTCCAGGGCTGCGGGCGATGTGCGCTGCGCGGCCTTTCCCCTTTTTCCCAAGGAACACACCCATGAAGCGCGAACATTTCGGCCGGCCGCAAGACCTGACCGCCACCCAGCCCATCAGCTACGACGTGCTGAAGGAAAAATACCTCAAGCCCGGCGAAAGCGGACTGGAAGACGTGTACCGGCGCGTGGCGCGCGCATTGGCATCGGTCGAACTGCCCGCCGAGCGTGAAAAGCACGAGGCGCTGTTCCTCGAAAACCTGCACGCCGGTGCGATTGGCGCGGGCCGCATCATGAGCGCGGCTGGCACGGCCATCCAGGCCACCTTGATCAATTGCTTTGTGCAGCCGGTCGGCGATTGCATCCAGGGCGTCGATGACGGCGGCTACCCCGGCATTTACGAAGCGCTGCGCGAAGCCGCCGAAACCATGCGCCGCGGCGGCGGCGTGGGTTACGACTTTTCGCGCATCCGGCCGCGCAATGCCGAGGTCAAGGGCACGTCGTCGATGGCCTCAGGCCCGTGCAGTTACATCAACGTGTTCGACCAGTCGTGCTCGACGGTGGAAAGCGCGGGCGCCCGGCGCGGTGCGCAAATGGGCGTGCTGCGCATCGACCATCCCGATGTGCACGAGTTCATCACCGCCAAGCGCACGCCCGGCCGCTGGAACAACTTCAACGTGTCGGTCGGCATGTCGGATGGCTTCATGCAGGCGCTGAATGACGACCAGCCGTGGGAACTGGTCCACAAGGCCAAGCCCGGCGCAGCCCTGATCGCCAAAGGCGCCTTTCAGCGCGCCGACGGCCTGTGGGTCTACCAGACCGTGGCAGCACGCGAGTTGTGGGACACGGTGATGAAGTCGGCCTATGACTTTGCCGAGCCGGGCATCCTGTTCCTGGACAACATCAACACCGACAACAACCTGCGTTATTGCGAGGCGATTGCAGCGACGAATCCGTGCGTCACGGCCGATACCTGGGTGATGACGGCTGACGGCCCGGCGCAGGTGGCCGACCTGATCGGCCGGCGCTTCACGGCCGTGGTGGATGGCCGGGCGTATGCGGTGGAGAGCGAAGGCTTTTTCAGCACCGGCTGCAAGCCCGTGCTGGCGCTAAGAACCCGTGAAGGCCAGACTTTGCGCCTGACAGCCGACCACCGGGTGCGACGCGTGGCCCGTAAGACTCGTTATCTTCTGGAACCTGAGTGGATAGCCGCGGGGCAACTGCAGCCGGGTGACGAAATCCTCCTGCACGACCACCGCGCGCTGGGCGGCTGGGATGGCATCGGCACCGAGGCCGAAGGCTATCTGCTTGGCCTGCTGGTGGGCGACGGCACGCTCAAAAGCGACAAGGCGGTGATTTCCGTGTGGGCGCCTGAACTCAAAGCCGTGGGCAATGGCGCGATGGCTTACGCGTTAACCGGGGCTGCCGGTGTCGTGCAGGCGGCTGAAGCGGCCGCGGCCACGCTGGCGCATCGGGTAGATTTTGCCGGTTTCCAGCGCCCAATCGCCGGGCGAGGCGAGGCGCGCATGGCTTCTGGCCCGGTGCGGCGTTTGGCGCATGAAATGGGGATGCGACCCGGACACAAAACGCTCACGCCTGCGATGGAAAAAGCCTCTTCTGCTTTTGCTGCAGGGTTGTTGCGTGGGCTGTTTGACGCAGATGGTTCAGTGCAGGGCACTCAGGAAAACGGCGTCAACGTGCGTCTATCCCAAAGTGATTTGCCTTTGTTGCAAACGGCGCAGCGCATGCTGCTGCGCCTGGGCATTACCTCGGCAATCAACCAAAACCGCCGGTTGTCTCAGGAGCGCCTTTTGCCCGACGGGCGCGGTGGCCTCAAGCTCTACCAGACGCAGGCACAGCACGAACTGATCATCAGCGGTGACAACCTGCGCATCTATGCTGAATGCGTCGGCTTTGCCGACACCGCCAAGGCCGAGCGGCTGGCGCAAGCCTTGGGCAGCTACCAGCGCAGCCTGAACCGCGACCGCTTCACCGCCACCGTCGAGTCATTGAGCGAAGACGGTTTTGAAGAAGTGTTCGATGTCACCGTGGCCGATGTCCATGCCTTCGACGCCAATGGTTTGTATGTACACAATTGCGGCGAGCAGCCGCTTCCGCCCTACGGCTGCTGCGACCTCGGCCCCATCATCCTGACGCGTTTCGTGCGCCATCCGTTCGGCTTCGACGGCGAGCCGGAATTCGATTTCGAGGCCTTTGAAGCCTCGGTCGCCACGCAGGTGCGCGCGCTCGACAACGTGCTCGAAGTGACCTTCTGGCCCTTGCCGCAGCAGCAGGCCGAATCCAGTGCCAAGCGCCGCATCGGCGTCGGTTTTACCGGCCTGGGCAATGCGCTGACCATGCTGCGCCTGCGCTACGACGCCCCGGAAGGCCGCGACATGGCTGCCCGCATCGCCATCCGCATGCGCGATGCAGCGTATGCCGCCTCGGTGGCGCTGGCGAAGGAAAAGGGCGCTTTCCCCAAGTTCGATGCCGACGGCTACCTGGCCACGGGCACCTTTGCCAGCCGCTTGCCGGCCGAGCTGCAGCAGGCCATTCGCGCCGATGGCATCCGCAATAGCCACCTGCTGTCGATTGCGCCGACCGGCACGGTCAGCCTGGCGTTTGCCGACAACGCTTCCAACGGCATCGAGCCGGCGTTTTCGTGGATGTACAAGCGCAAGAAGCGCGAGTCCGACGGCAGCACCACCGACTACGCGGTCGAGGACCACGCCTGGCGGCTGTACCGCGAACTGGGCGGCGACGTCAACCAGTTGCCTGACTATTTCGTCTCGGCGCTGGAGATGTCGGCCACCAGCCACATTGCCATGATGCAGGCGGTGCAGCCCTTCATCGACACGGCAATTTCCAAGACGGTGAACGTGCCGGCCGACTACGCCTACAACGACTTCAAGAGCCTGTACCACCAGGCCTGGCGCGCCGGGCTCAAGGGCCTGGCAACCTACCGGCCCAATGCCATTTTGGGCTCGGTGCTCGAAGTCCATGCCAGCCCCGAAGCCATGCCCGCTGCAGAAGCAGCTGCCGCGCCCGTGGACCCGATGCGCACGGTGATCGAAAGCCGTCCCAAGGGCGCGCTGTCGGCCGTGGCTGAAAAAGTTGAATACTGGACGCAGGAAGGCCACAAGACGCTGTACATCGTGGTGTCGTTTTTGCCAGTGCCCGCCGCCAGCGGCGCGGGCATGGTCGATCGCGCCATCGAGTTCTTCATGCCGGTCGGCCAAAGCGGCGAATCGCAGCAATGGATCACATCGAGCATGCGCATGCTGTCGCTGGCGGCGCGCGGCGGCTTCCTGGAGCGCGCGCTCAGCGACATGCGCAAGGTCGCCTGGGACCGTGGCCCGGTGCGGCTGGGCACCTACGAAAAAGCCGACGGCACGCGCGTGCCACTGTGGCACGACTCCGAGGTGGCGGCCATTGCCTATGCGGTGCAGAACATCATCGCCCGGCGCGCTGTCCAGCCTGACGCGGCCGTGCTGCAAGCAGAGTCCGCGCCAGTCGCGGCGGGCCTGGCACCACCCGTCATGGCCGGCAAGAAATGCAGCGAATGCGGTGCCCACGCGGTGATCCGCAAGGACGGCTGCGACTACTGCACCCAGTGCGGCCACCTGGGCACCTGCGGATGAACCAGGCCGCCATTTCCACGGTTCGCGGGCTCAATGGCAAGCCCTCTGCCGAGGAACTGGCAAGGCTGGACCGGCACTGGCGGTCCCGTTACCTCCTGCTGGCGCCGCACAGGCTGGGGTTTTTCCTGGCAATGGTGGTACTTGTGACAGCAGGCGCGTGGTGGGCGCTGGTGCAGCTGGACCGCATGAGCGCAGCACTGGGCTGGTCTTACACCCTGTCACCCTCGCTGGTGCATGGGGCCGTGATGACCTTTGGTTTCATTCCGCTGTTTTTTTCGGGTTTCCTGTTCACTGCCGGTCCCAAATGGCTGGGGGTCAAGCCCCATGACATGGTTCGCGTGGCGCCGCCCATGCTGCTGCAGGCAACAGCCTGGCTGGGGTGGCTGGCGGCGGCGCACTTCAGCGCAAGCGTGGCGATTGCTGCGCTTGCGCTGGCGGGGTCAGGCCTGGCATGGATGACGCTGCTGTTCTGGCAACTCATCCGGCGCAGCCGCATGGCAGACCGCGTGCATGCGCTGACCATCGGCCTGGCCTGCATCGTCGGGTGCCTGAGCCTGGCGGGGCTGGCGCTGAGCCTGTCTTTTGGTGCGCAGGCTGCGGCGCTGGCCTGCGTGCTCACCGGTCTTTGGGGTTTTGTGCTGGTGGTGTATGTGTCGGTCGCGCACCGCATGATTCCATTTTTCACCTCCAGTGCCATTCCCGCGATGCAGGCCTGGCGGCCGTTCTGGGTGCTGTGGCTGATGCTGGCGGTGGCGGCGGTCGAGGTGGCCACCGCGTGGGGAGAGGCGGCCGGCCTTTTTCAGGGTGTGGCCGGCGCCCTATGGACGCTGGGGCGGGGTATTTTCGAGCTGCTGGCCGGTGCTCTGCTGCTGTGGCTCGCCCTGGCGTGGGGGCTGGTGAAAAGCTTCAGGAATCGTCTGCTGGCGATGCTGCACATCGGGTTTTTGTGGCTGGGCCTGGCGCTTGCGCTGGGCGGGGCGACGCAATTGCTGGGCTGGGCGCAGGGCGCACCGGTGCTCAGCCTGGGTGCGCTGCACGCGCTCACCATGGGCTGCCTGGCGTCATTGATGCTGGCCATGGTCACGCGGGTGTCCTGCGGCCACAGCGGACGCGCTCTGGTGGCCGACGGGCTCGTCTGGACGCTGTTTGGTGTGCTGCAGGTGGCAACCCTGCTGCGTATTGCGGGCGGCATGCAGAGCGACCTCACCGGCTGGCTGCTGCTGGCCAGTGCGCTGCTATGGGCCGCCATCATGGCGTTCTGGGGCGTGCGGCTGGGCAGCTGGTATGGCCGTTTGCGGGCCGATGGCCGCGTGGGCTAGAAAGAAAACGCATGAACCTGACTGCCCTGCCGGAACAGCTTCCGGTCCAGCACCGCGACAGCGATCTGGCGACGCTTGTCCCCGCGCTCATGCAGTCGCGGCAGACCATATTGCCCAAGCGCCTGGCCGCGCCCGGCCCCGACGCCGGCCAGCTCGAACTCATATTGAACGCTGCAGCCAGCGCGCCCGACCACGGCCAGCTGCTGCCATGGCGCTTTGTCATCGTGCCGCAGGCGGCGCGCGCCGCGCTGGCCGAGGTGTTCGGCGCGGCGCTGGTGGAGCGCGATGCCTCTGCCACCCCCGAGCAAGTCGCGCAGGCGCAAGAAAAAGCGCACCGTTCGCCGCTGCTGATGCTGTTGGTGGTCGATGGCGAGTGCGGCAACCCTGACATTGACCTGGCCGAGCGCATTGTTTCCGCCGGCTGCGCTGTGCAGAACATGCTGCTGATGGCGACCGCGCTGGGTTATGGCTCGGCGCTGACCAGCGGCAAGGCCTTGAAATCCGACGGCTTGCGCCGGCTGTTTGGCCTGGCGCAGGGAGAGCATGCGCTGTGCTTTGTCAGCATGGGCTCTGTCCAGTCGCGCAAAATCGCGAGGCTGCGGCCCGCACCCGGTGATTTCGTCAGCACCCTGTCGCCCGACGGGCAAATTGTGGCCGGTTTCTGATCGGCACGGCAGTTCAGCTTTTGCCCCTTGTTGCATTTCTGGCCCCTTCCTTTCCTTTTTTACAAACGGATATTTTTCATGAGCATCTCCACTTTTAACGATCTTTTGCAAGCCGCACGGTCCCAGCCCGATCCGCAGCGTCTCTTGTTTGTATTTGCCGGCGTCGAGCTGCCCGACGATGCCAGCCCCGCGCAGCGCGAGCGCTTCGAGGCCGGGCAGGGTGGCGCGCTGGTGCCGCTGATGTGCGTGGACAAGCGGCCCGACGAACTTGACTCGTTCAGCACACTGGTGGCCGAGTCGAGCCAGTTCGGTCACGACTGGCGCATCGTGTTTGCCGCTGCCATGTCGGGATCGGACCGGGCGCCCACCAGCGAAGACGCCGAAAAGCCGCTGGAGCGCATGGTCGAGTCCATCAAGCGCGGCGAGCACAGCGGGTTCATTCCCTTCGACACCCAGGGCCTTGCCGTCCAGATTGGCTGACATGGCAACTCTCAGCCGACCTACCACCCGCCCGGTTTCCCTGCCCGGCCACAGCGCGCCGGCCGCCGGATTTGAAGCGCCGTTCGAGATGCTGGCCACCTGCCACGACCGGGTCGAGCGCATGCTGGCGCTGCAAAAAAAGCTCCAGCAACACCTGCTGGACAAAGGCTGCGACGAGCCCGCCCGCCAGGCCGCACGCGACGTGATGCGCTACTTTGACATCGCCGCGCCGCTTCACCATCAGGACGAGGAACTGCATGTCTTTCCGCCCCTGCTGGCCGGGCCGGACGCTGCCCTGCACGCACTGGTGCTGCGGCTGATGCAGGACCACCGGCAGATGGATGCCGGTTGGGCGCGGGCGCGCCGCAGCCTGCAGGCCGTTGCCGACATGCCTGACTCAGGCAGCGTGGCACTGCCGCCGGACCAGACTGCCGCGCTGGACCAGTTCGCCGCCCTGTACCGCCAGCACCTGGATGACGAAAACAACATTGCCTATCCCGCCGCCCAGGCCGTGTTGCCGCCGCAAGCCGTGGCGGCCATGAGCGAAGACATGATGCAGCGACGGGGTGTGGCGCCGAAAACCTGAGCCGGGCCAGCGCCCTTGCCGGCGGTTGCAGGCAAAATGGCAGCATGAACGCGTCTCCCCATTTTTCTGCTGCCCCTGATGGTCTTGTTTCGCCTGCTTCATCGGCCATGTCGCCGGTCCCGGCTGTCAGCTACGAGATTTCAAACCTCATGCGAACCCTGGGTTTGAAGGCGAAATCAGCTTCTTCGCAGATGGCACGGGCGCCGGCAGCTATTAAAAAAAGAGCGCTTCTCGGCTTGGCCGCCTTGTTGCGCAGCAACCTGGCTGCGCTGCAGACCGCCAACCAGCGCGACCTGGACCGGGCCAGCGCCGCCGGTCTGGCCGGGCCTTTGTTCGAGCGCCTCAAGCTCAGCCCCAAGGACCTGGAAACCGTCGCGCTCGGCTGCGGGCAACTGGCCGCCATGCCCGACATCATTGGCGAGATCATCGGCATGAAAGAGCAGCCCAGCGGCATCCGTGTCGGCCAGATGCGCGTGCCTATTGGCGTGTTCGGCATGATCTACGAAAGCCGCCCGAACGTGACGATTGAAGCGGCATCGCTCGCCATCAAAAGCGGCAATGCCTGCATTTTGCGCGGCGGCTCCGAAGCCATCGAATCGAACAAGGCGCTGGCGGCGCTGGTGCAGCAGGCGCTGCTCGAAGCCGGCCTGCCGGCGGATGCCGTGCAGCTGGTGCCGACCACCGACCGCGAAGCCGTCGGCCATCTGATCGCCATGCCGCAGTATGTGGACGTGATCATTCCACGCGGCGGCAAGGGGCTGATCGAGCGCATCAGCCGTGATGCCAGGGTGCCGGTCATCAAGCACCTGGACGGCAACTGCCATGTCTATGTCGATGATCCGTGCGACATCGCCATGGCGGTGAACATCGCCGACAACGCCAAGACCCAGAAATACAGCCCCTGCAATGCGACCGAGAGCCTGCTGGTGGCGCGCGGCGTGGCGGAGGAATTCTTGCCTCTGATCGGCGCGATTTATGTCGCCAAAGGTGTGGAAATGCGGTGTGATGCGGCTGCAGCGCATATCCTGCGGGAGCAAGCAGCTATCAGTTCAGTAGCAAACATCGTGTTGGCCACCGAGCAGGACTGGTACGAGGAATACCTGGCACCGGTCATCAGCATCAAAGTGGTCAAGGACGTGGACGAAGCCATTGCCCACATCAACCAGTATTCCAGCCACCACACCGACGCCATCCTGACGCGCGACCACCTGCATGCCCAGCGTTTTCTGCGCGAAGTCGATTCGGCCAGCGTGATGGTCAACGCCAGCACCCGCTTTGCCGACGGCTTCGAGTACGGGCTGGGGGCGGAAATCGGCATCAGCACCGACAAGTTCCATGCGCGAGGGCCGGTCGGCATCGAAGGCCTGACCTCGCTCAAGTACGTGGTGCTGGGTCAGGGCGAAGTGCGAACCTGACTGGCTGGGGTCCTTGTCTTGTAGGCCATTTCCCCATCTACAGAGCCGTCCGCAGGGCTGGACGATTCACAGGCCCTAGAATTCGGCATCACCGAACAAGATAACGACATTCCCATCGAAAGTGGCCGCATGGTTCCGCACCTCATCACCGCCCTGACGGGCCCCATCAACGAGCTTGAGCAGCGCATCCTGGACACCACACCGGCCATCGAGCGCTGGTTCCGGCTCGAATGGATGGAGCACACGCCGCCGTTCTACAGCTCGGTCGATATCCGCAACGCCGGCTTCAAGCTCGCGCCGGTCGATACCAACCTGTTTCCGGGCGGCTGGGATCACCTGACCCCGCAGATGATGCCGCTGGCGGTGCAGGCCGCCATGGCGGCGATTGAAAAAATCTGCCCCGAAGCGCGCAACCTGCTGGTGGTGCCCGAACACCACACGCGCAACCCGTCCTACCTGGCCAACGTGCTGCAGCTCAAGCGGATTTTTTACCAGGCCGGCCTGAATGTGCGGTTTGGCTCGCTGAGCGCGGACATCAAGGAGCCGACCACGGTGCAGCTGCCCGACGGCGAGAGCCTGGTGCTGGAGCCGCTGATCCGCACCGACCGCCGGCTGGGGCTGAAGGATTTCGATCCCTGCACCATCCTGCTCAACAACGACCTGTCGGCCGGCATTCCCGGCATTCTGGAAGACCTGCACGAGCAATACCTGTTGCCGCCACTGCATGCCGGCTGGACAGTGCGCCGCAAGTCGAACCATTTCAAGGCGTATGAAGAGATTTCCAAGCGCTTTGGCAAGCTGCTGGGGATTGACCCGTGGCTGATCAATCCGATGTTTGCGCAATGCGGTGACGTGGACCTGGCCCAGGGGCGGGGCATGGAATGCTTGACGACGCATGTCGATGCGCTGCTGTCGCGCATCAAGCGCAAGTACAAGGAATACGGTATCAACGAAAAGCCGTTTGTCATGGTCAAGCCCGACAACGGCACCTCGGGCCTGGGCGTCATCACCGTGCATGACGCCAAGGAACTTGAAGCACTTGGGCGCAAGGCCAAAGCCAGGCCCGGCGCGGCCCGCGACGGCATGCCGCCATCTGAAATCATCATCCAGGAAGGCGTGCTGACCAACGAGCGCATCGAGGGAGCCGTGGCCGAACCGGTGGTCTACATGATGGACCGCTACGTGGTCGGCGGCTTTTACAGGGTGCATGCCGAGCGCGACGTGGACGAGAACCTCAACGCGCCCGGCGCGCGTTACGAGCCGCTGTCGTTTTCAGACAGCGGCCGGCTGCCGCAAAACGGTGAAAAGCCCGGCTCCAGCAGTCCTAACCGCTTCTACATGTACGGCGTGGTGGCCCGGCTGGCCATGCTGGCGGCCAGCTACGAGCTGGAAGCGACCGACCCGGATGCCGAAGTTTACGACTGACTGTGCGGCCGGGCAGGGCGCCGCCCGGCCAGTTGTTGCGGTGCAACAAAACCAGGGTTTCTACCCGTCGCGGGTGATCACTGCTTGCAAGCGCATGGGCTGAGTGCAAAATGGCGGACCCTTCGACAAGCCTTTCATGGGCCACGGCCGTCTCTGGCGGTGCTCGAATCCAGTCCTTTTTCCAAGACGGGCAGCTTTTGTGACAAGTCAAAAATCATCTCTTGCCGTGCTTACCGTTGGCGCCATCGGCGTTGTGTACGGCGACATCGGCACCAGCGTCCTGTATGCCATGAAGGAGGTCTTTGGTTCCGGGCATGTGCCGTTCACGCCCGACAACGTGTACGGCATCCTGTCCATCTTCTTCTGGACGTTGACGGTCATTGTTTCGCTCAAGTACGTCACGCTGGTGCTGCGCGCCGACAACAACGGCGAGGGCGGACTGATTGCCATGCTGGCGCTGGCTTCCACGGCGGTGCAGGACAAGCCCCAATTGCGCAAGCTTCTGCTGCTGGTCGGCATCTTTGGCACCTCGCTGTTTTACGGCGACGGCGTCATCACCCCGGCCATTTCGGTACTTTCTGCGGTCGAGGGCCTGGAAGTCATTTCGCCCACCTTCACCAGGGCGGTGATTCCCGCCACGCTGGTGATCCTGTTCGTTTTGTTTGCGCTGCAAAAGCACGGCACGGCCGGCATCGGCAAGTTTTTTGGTCCGATCACCATTGTCTGGTTTGCCGTACTGGCGATTCTGGGCGTTTCCCAGATCGTCACCCATCCGGAAATCCTGTTTGCGCTCAGCCCGCATTACGCGCTGGGGTTCATATGGGAGAACCCGGGCATCACCTTCATCATCCTGGGCGCGGTGGTGCTGTGTGTGACCGGAGCCGAGGCGCTGTATGCCGACCTGGGCCACTTCGGCAAAAAGCCGATCCGGCTGGCCTGGTTTTCGGTCGTCATGCCGTCGCTGGTGCTGAACTATTTTGGCCAGGGCGCGCTGCTGCTGAGCAACCCGGCAGCGGTCAAGAATCCGTTCTACCTGATGGCGCCCGACTGGGCGCTGATCCCGCTGGTCGTGCTGGCCACGCTGGCCACGGTGATCGCCTCGCAGGCGCTGATCACCGGCGCCTTCAGCGTTACCAAGCAGGCGATCCAGATGGGCTACCTGCCCCGACTGCGCATCGAGCACACCAGCGTGCGCGATACCGGCCAGATATACATGCCGTTTGTCAACTGGGCGCTGTTTGTCACCATCGTGCTGGCGGTGGTGATGTTCCGCTCGTCGAGCAATCTGGCGGCAGCCTACGGCATTGCGGTCTGCACCGACATGCTGATCACCACCATCCTGACTTTTTACGTGATTCGCTATGGCTGGAAGTACCCGCTGGCCCTGTGCATTGGGGCAACCAGCGTGTTTTTTGTCGTGGATTTTGCGTTTTTTGCGTCCAACCTGATGAAACTGTTTGCCGGCGGCTGGTTCCCGCTGGTGATCGGCGGCATCGTGTTCACGCTGATGATCACCTGGAAGGAAGGGCGGCGCATCCTGAACGAAAAGCTGCGTGCCGACGCGATTGACCTGCCGAGTTTTCTGGATGCCGTGTTCATCAACCCGCCTTTGCGGGTTGATGGCACCGCCGTCTTCATGACCGCCGAGCCGGGCATCGTGCCCAACGCCATGCTGCACAACCTCAAGCACAACAAGGTGCTGCATGAGCAGAACGTATTTGTCACGGTGCGCAACCATGAGGTTCCCTGGATCGGCATGGACAAGCGCCTGGAAGTGGAGTCGCTGGGCCATGACTGCTGGCAGGTCAATGTCCACTACGGTTTCAAGAACGACCTGGACCTGCCCAAGGCGCTGCAGCAGATCAGGAACCGGGGCTGCCAGCTCGAGGCGATGACGACCAGCTACTTCTTGTCGCGCGACACGGTGATTCCGACGATTGGCACCGGCATGTCGCAGTGGCGTGAAAAGTTGTTTGCGCAGATGCACCACAACGCCAGCGGCGCGGCCGACTTTTTGAACCTGCCGAACAACTCGGTCGTGGAACTCGGCAGCAAGATCGAAATTTGAGTCAAATCCGGGTTTTGCGCAATTTCCATCGGGCTTGGCTGCTCCTTATTTCATAGTCTTTGCTTGTTGCGGGGTTGGTCCGGGCGGGGTTGCAGGGAAAATCCATGCGAACGCCGCCAGTGCCAGCGCAGCATCCGGCGCGGCCACGCAGTTTGTACAACAATACGGTCCAGCATCGCCGCGCACGCCCAGCCCGTGCCGGCGCCACCAACCCGGACCGCCAAGTCCCCTCCAACGCCATGAACATCCTTTTTATTGCCGATCCGCTTGCGTCCTTCAAGATTTACAAGGACACCACCTTTTCCATGATGCGCGAGGCGCAAAGGCGCGGGCACCGCATCAGCGCCTGCGAGCCCAAGGACATCATGTGGCAGCAGGGCACGCCGGTAACCGCCTTCGTGCGCGACATCCACCTGACAGGCGATTCGCTGGACTGGTTCACCGCCGAGCAGCAGCATCCGAACGAGCGGCCGCAGCCGCTGAAGGACGTCGGCTGCGTCATCATGCGCAAGGACCCGCCGTTCGACAGCGAATACATCTACAGCACCCACCTGCTGGAGCAGGCCGAGCGCGAAGGCGCCAAGGTCTTCAACAAGCCGCGCGCACTGCGCGATCACCCGGAAAAGCTCGCCATCATGGAGTTCCCGCAGTTCATCGGTCCGACGCTGGTGACGCGCGACGCCGCCGACATCAAGCGCTTTCATGCCGAGCACCAGGACATCATCCTGAAGCCGCTCGACGGCATGGGCGGCATGGGCATTTTCCGGGTCAGGGCCGACGGCCTGAACCTGGGCAGCATCATCGAAACCCTGAACAAGAACGGCGCTGAAAGCGTGATGGTGCAAAAGTTTCTGCCTGAAATCGTCAAGGGCGACAAGCGCGTGCTGGTGATTGGCGGCAAGCCGGTTCCTTTCAGCCTGGCGCGCATTCCGCAGGGCAGCGAGGTGCGCGGCAACCTGGCGGCTGGCGGGCTGGGCGTGGCGCAGCCGCTGTCGGCGCGCGACTATGAAATCGCCGAGGCACTGGGACCCATCCTGGCCGCGCGCGGCCTGCTGCTGGCCGGCATTGACGTGATTGGCGACTGCGTGACCGAGATCAACGTCACCAGCCCGACCTGTTTCCAGGAAATCCACGACCAGATGGGTTTTGACGTGGCGTCAATGTTCATTGACGCGCTGGAAGACGCGCTGGCGGCCTGACCCTTAGCCGGGCAGGCACTGAAGGTCGAGTTTCAGGGCTGGCGCTGCCCGCCAACGAGGGAAATTTCCTCAAAACCGTCACCATCACGCAGCACAAACAGGGCGTCCATGCCCCGCTTTTGCGCCAGCGCCACGCCGTCGGTTTCTCCCAGCACCAGCAAGGCGGTGGCCCATGCATCGGCGAGCATGCAGCTTGGCATCACCACCGTCACCGCCGCCACGCGGTTGCGCACCGGCTGCCCGTTCAAGGGGTTCATGGTGTGGGAATAGTGCGTTCCCTGCACCTCGACCCAATGCCGGTAGTCGCCCGAAGTGGCGATGGCGGCATCGTTCAATTCCATCACACCCATGACTTCGCGCACATGCCGCACCGGTTTTTCAATCGCCACGGCCCAAGCCTGTCCATCAGGCTTGAGTCCTTTTGCCCGCATTTCTCCGTCAATGCCGACCAGATAGCGCGTGATGCCAAAGCCATCAAGGCACCTGGCCAGTGCATCGACACCGTAGCCTTTGGCAATGCCTGAAAGATCGAGCGTGACAGGCAGCCGTTTGCGCACCCGGCCGTGAGCCCGGTCGATCTCCAGCCCGTCAAGCGCCGGGTGGTGCAGGCATTGTGCGAGCGCGCCAGCCTGCTGCGCATCGGCTTGCGATCCGGCCGGACCAAAACCCCAGGCATTGACCAATCCGCCCACGCCAATATCAAACGCGCCCCGGGACTGCTGGCCGATGTGCAAGGCGGTGTCCAGCACCGTCATCAGTTCTTCGGGCAGGTCCAGCCACTGCTGTTCGGGCAGGGCATTGAGGCGGCTCAGGCTGGAGTCGGGTTTCCAGGTGGACATCTGCCGGTCCACCTGGTCCACCGCGGCAAACAGGCCGGCGCCAATGGCTGGCTGATCGACGCCAGCCGGGGCAAAAAAAATGGCGCTGTAGCGCGTGCCCATCGTCTGGCCGTTCAGGCTGTGGCGCTGCAGGCCCAAGGCGGGAAGCGCCGGCGTTTCAAAAGACATCTTCACGGTAACGTCCCTGTGTTTTCAGCGTCTGCACATTGAGCTTGAGGGGCGCCAGGATGCCATCCAGAGCCTGCGCGATGCTTTTTGCCATGGCGCGACTGCCGCACACCAGTATCTGGGCGTCACTGCCCATCAGCTGGCGCAGTTGCTCCGCATCGTCGAGCACCTTGTCCTGCACGTAGGCGCCGTCCTTGATCCGTGAAAAAACAGCATGCAAGCCGGTCAGCCGGCCATCGGCCAGGTACTGGTTGAGTTCGGGTTGGTAGAGGAAATCGGAAGCCGGATCGCGTCCGCCCCAATACAAATACATCGGGTGCTTGCCGGTGTTGTTGCGGATGAACCCGGCCAGGGGCCCAATGCCGGTGCCCGAGCCGATGAGAACGACCGGGGCCTTGCCGGATGCCGGGCGAAAGTCCGGATGCAGCTGAATAAAGGCCTCCATCGGGTCACCCGGCTGCAAGCCGTGCAGGAATTCAGAGCACAGCCCGTCGGGCACCTTGCGCACGCAAATTTCCAGAAAGCCGTCGCCTGACTTGCTGGCCAGCGAATAAAAGCGCGGCACGGTGCTGCCGGGCGGCACGATGCCGACCAGGTCGCCGGCCTCGAAATCCGGCAGTCCGTTGCCGCCCAGCAGGCGCGTCAAGCGGGCGGCAATGCCCGGCCGGGCGACTGCCGCGAAGCGCATGACGCTGGTGGGCGCTTGCACCGCTTCGCCGTAGTCGACCCGCCCCATCAGCGCGAAGCTTTGCGTTCGCGGGCGCGGGGGTGTATGCACCAGGTTCAGTTCGCGGCCAATCAGCGGGCCGACGGTCTGGCCCCAGCGCGTGAAAGCTTGTGCCGACTGCCGGTCTATGGTGTCCAGGTTGAGAAGCTGGCGCCAGCCTTTTGCCAGCAGCGCGGCCTGCGTGTCCTTGGCAAATTGGCAAAACTGCGGGAACTGCCGGTCGCCAAAGCCCAGCACGGCAAAGCCGGCCTGCGGATTGACCCGGGTTTTGGACAGGCGCGCCAGAAACTGGTTGGCAGAACTGGGCGCGTCACCGTCACCATAGGTGGCCGTGAGGATAAACAGGCGCTGCGCCTGACGGTACTCGGTGGCCAGCTGGTTCATCGCAGCCGTATGCACGCGCAGGCCAGACTTTCGCAGGGCGTCATGCAGGGTGTTGGCAAAGCCCCAGGTGCTGTTGCTTTCGCTGCCCACCAAAATGATGGTGTCGGCCGACTGCGCCGCGCTGTTTTCGATAATTTTGGGCATCGACTGCCGGCGCTGCCACCATGTCACGGCGCCGGTGGTGCTCATCAAGGGCACGCTGAGCGCACCCACGCCCAGCATCAAACCAAGCCACCACAGGCCTTCGCCGGTGTGCAGTTTGTAGATCAGCTCGTAGGTGTCGCGCGTGCCGCTGTGGGGCTGAAAAGACAACAGCGCGCCATTGGCCTGGTCAACATAGCCGTCGCCCTGGGCGGTGCGCAGCGAGTAAACGTCCGAAAGGTCGTTCGGCGCGGGATAGACCAGTTCGCGCAGGTCATTCAGGTCTGTCGCCAGCAGCGCCGGCAGGGTGGTGACGGGCGCTGCCGCACCACCGGCCACACTGGCGGGAAAGTCGGGTTCGTTTTGCATGCCGTCAGAAATGAAGCTGAAGGTGGCCGCCGACATGTAAAGGCCGGTCAGCGCAGACAGCAGCAGCCCGGCGACCACGACGCGGCCGACCTTGGCGTGCCAGCGCTGGTTCAGGCCGCCGCGCAAGGGGTCGGCCAGATGTCGCCAGCCGCCCATGCGCTTGACCAGCAGCAGCGCGCCAGAAACCGACAGCACCAGCATGACCAGTGCCGTCAGGCCCGATACCGCACGCCCCGGGGTATCCAGCAGCAAAGACCGGTGCAGGCTTTTCAGCCAGCGTGAAAAGGCCGAGGGCGCATAGGGGGCAATGCCTTGGCCGGTGAGCGGGTCCACGCGATCAATGCCGGCCTTTCCGTCGCGACTGTAATAAACGATGACCGCGCCTGATGGCGAGCGCTGGATTTGTTCAGCCTGCGGGTAATGCTGCGCCACCCGGCCGGCCAGCGCGGCCACGCTGATCTGGCCGTGGGCAGGCACTGTGGCCGCCAGCCGTTCGAGCGCCGGATCCAACGACAAGATGGCGCCGCTGAGGCCCAGCACCAAAGCGAGCAGGGCGGCCATCAGGCCAAGCAGTGAATGAAGCTGACGCACTATCGATAAACAGTTTTGCGGGCGGGGTTGCGTTTACATGTCATAAGTGAAGGACTTGACGTAACCGCGGCCTGGGGCGGGTTTGCCGGCGCCCTGCTTGGTGAGCGGCGCGCGCACGTCGGCGGGGTTTTCGCGCTGGTCTTCGACGGCGCTGTCCACACGAATTTCATAGCCCGCATCAATCAGTGCATCGGCCAGCTCGACCGTCACCTTCAGCGATTTCCCGCTGCCCACGCTGGCGCCGCTGACACCGTCAAACTCACTGGCCCTCAAGCCGCTGCCACGCGCCCAGTCACGCAGGTGCTTGTAGTATTTGGACTTCTTGCCTGAGACCCAGAGCGTCTTTTTGTACTGGCCACTGGCGTCGGTCACATAAAACGCCAGATAAGCGCCGTTCCCGCCATAACTTTGCAGCTGGGTGGTCAAGGTCACGGGGCGCGCCTGCACCAGGCCGGGCGCTGCCATGGCACCCGCCAGAAAAAGCGAGGCAGCAAGTGTTTTTAGAACTGGTTTCATGATGAAGCTTCCGGTTGAGTGGTGGTTGCGATGACTCCATGTTGACGTTGCCACATGAAGGCTTTCTGAAGGCAGGCTTGAAAACACCGCGGTGGTGTCAGATGCAAAAAAGGGTTTGAGCCGTCAGTTGGTCTTCTGGCCCTGATCGAGGTAGCCAGACGCGTCGCCACCCTCGCTGAAGTCGATTTCCAGTTTGCGGATGCGCAGCGAAGCCGGCCCGTATTTGGCCTTGACGCGGTTGCCCAGACGGTCCGTGCCCCTGACCTCATAGCAGCCGTCGTCCACCTTGATGCGCTGCACGGTCCAGCCGCGCTGTTCCAGTTGTTGCCGCAACATCCCGCGCGGCTGCCAGTTGGCCACCGGCTCATCGCAATTGCTGTCCGCCCATGCAGCGCCGCTGGCCAGAAGGCCGGCCAGCATGGCCGCCGCCAGGATTCGGGATTTCATGAGGCCTGTCGGGCAATCACTTTGAGGACGCATGATGAATCTCCTTGGGGGTGATGGAAGACAAAAGAGAAAGCGAGGGAGCGGTTAACAGGCAGGCATCTTGCGTGCCGGCCCCGGCTGATGTTGGACATGCTTGTGTGTTGACCATCACACTGGTGCGCAAGCCTCGCGGAATCAAGTAACTTGGCCTTGCATTCCTTGAATTGACTGTAGTTGGACTGAAATAGCGACTTTTGATCTATCGCATACCGTGCTGCATTGCGCTCGCTTAACCGCCCAATGTTTGATCTGGCGCAAAAAACACGCACCCCGTAATGCCGCTTTCCCCCCGTCAGCTCATCCATCACGCCGCATGGGCGCATGCGTTTTGACGATTTCGGCAGTCAATTCGCCCCCCGGCTGCTGCGTGGCAAGGCGGTTGCCTCTGCCGGCCGGTGGGCGCGGCGCTGCAGAGGCCGTGCTGCTGTTCAGGCGCCTGCCAGCAGCGCGCCGTTTTCAAACACCTTGAGCTCGCCCGGCGCAAAGGCCGTCCAGCGCTCGTTGGTGGTCAGCGGGGCGGTCACCACCACAGCCACCCGGTCGCTCGGCTGGGTGTGCTCTTCGAAGTTCACGCTCACGTCCTCGTCGCTCAGCGTGGCATTGGCGAACGGATGGCGGCGCTCCACGTACACCAGGCTGGTCGAGGCATGCGCCCACAGTGCCTGGCCGTTGCTCAGCAGGAAATTGAAGGTGCCGTGTTTTGCCGCCTGCCCTGCCAGTTCGCGCAAGGTCAACGTCAACTCCCGCACGCTGGGAACGTCGGCATGCGATTTGGCCAGCTCCTGCATGATCCAGCAAAACGCGCGTTCGCTGTCGGTGGAGCCGACCGGCCGGAAGCTGCCATGCAGGCGCGGCGCGAAATCGACCAGGTTGCCGTTGTGCGCAAACACCCAGTAGCGGCCCCACAGCTCGCGCACAAAGGGGTGACAGTTTTCCAGCGCCACCCGGCCTTGCGTGGCCTTGCGGATGTGCGCAATCACGTTGCGGCTCTTGATCGGGTAGCGGCGGATCAACTCGGCCACCGGCGACTCGCAGGCCGGCAGGTGGTCGACGAAATGGCGCAGGCCCTTGCCATCGCCCGCCCCGTCCACCGCGCTGTCGCCTTCAAAAAACGCGATGCCCCAGCCGTCGGCATGGTGGTCGGTGCGGCCGCCGCGCTGCGCGAAGCCGCGAAAGCTGAAGGTCACGTCGGTGGGCGCGTTGCAGTTCATGCCGAGCAGCTGGCACATGGTCTAGTCTCCGGTGGAAGGCGCGGGCGCAACGCGAAGCTGCGACGCCGCCGCCATGGCAAGCACGCACAACGCGGCCAGCATCAAGAACGATTCATTGAAGGCGGCCAGCCGCGCCGGGCTGCTCGCAGCAAGGGCAAGCGAATCGCCATGCGCGGCCAGCCGCCATTCCAGCACGATGCCGCACAGGCTGACGCCAATCGCGCCGCCCAGCATGCGCACGAAGCTGATGGCGCTGGCGCCCTGCGACACCAATTCTGCAGGCAGCGGCCGCAGCGAGCCCAGGTTGAGCGACGGCAAAATGAAGCCCAGACCGATGCGCCCCAGCGTGGCCCACAGCGCCAGCAGCCACAACGCCGAACTCAGCGTGAGCGTCATCATGAGCGCAAACGACACCGCCAGCAGCCCCAGACCGGTGGTGACCAGCAACCAGGTCGGCTGCCGGTCGGCCAGGCGGCCGACGATGGCAATCGTCGCTGCCAGCACGATGCCGGCGGGCAGCAGCACCGTTCCGGCATGCGAGGCCGACAAATTCAGGCCCAGCTGCATGTAGACCGGCAGCAGATAGGTCGAGCCGAACAGTGCCGTGCCGTAGATGAAGGCCACCACGCTGCCCATGGCAAAGGGCCGGTTGCCGAACAGCGCCAGGTTCATCAGCGGTTCCCGGCCGGTCGCCAGCATGCGCCGCTGCCAGCCGATGAAGCCGGCCAGCAACGCCAGCGCGGCGCCCAGCAGCAGGGCCGCCTGCAGCGGGTGGCTGCCCTGGCCCTGCAGCGCAACCATACCATTGAGCAGGCATAGCGTGCCGGTGCCCGCCAGCAGCATGCCGCGCCAGTCGATCATCGCGCCCTTGCGGCCAGCCTCCACACCGCCGGGCGCGCTGTCAGGCACATAGCGGTAGGCCATCCACAGCGACAGCAGGCACAGCGGCACGACCATGAAGAAAATCGAGCGCCACCCGTACAGGTCCACCAGCACCCCGCCCACGCTCGGCCCCAGCGCCGGCGCCAACACCACGCCCATGCCGAACATCCCGCTGGCCCGGCCCTGCTCATGCGTGCCGAAAGCGCGCATGATGATGATGGCCGCGATGGGCTGCACCACGCCTGCCGCCACCCCTTCGGCGACGCGCGCGGCCAGCACCAGCGTGAAGTTACCGGCCAGGCCGCCGCCGATGCCGCCGGCCATCAGCAGCAGCATGCTGCCCACATAGGTGCGGCGGTAGCCGTAGCGCGCCAGCAGCCACGGCGTGGTCAGCATGGACACCGTCATGGCGACCATGAAGCCCGACGTAACCCATTGCGCGCGGCCCTGGCCCAGCGAAAAGTGCTGGCTCATGTCGGGAATCGCCACGTTGACGATGGTCGACGACATGATCGACGCCATAATGCCGACCATCACGGCGACCAGCAGCAGCCAGCGGTAGCGCGTACCGAAGCGCGCCTGCAGCGCGGCGATGGATGATGGCGGCGGCAGGGCGTTCAAGCGCGGTCCCGGCCGGGCGTCAGTCTCTTGGTTCCGACCAGAGCTTGCCGCCGGTGGCCCAGTTCTCGCGCTTGACGTCGGTGATCAGGACATCGACCGAGTCCGGCTGGCCGCCCAGCACCTCGACGCTGACGCGGGTGATCGCCTCTACCAGTTTTTTCTTTTGCTCCAGCGTGCGGCCTTCGAGCATTTCGACGTGGTAAGTGGGCATGGTTTTCCTTCGGATGGATGGGTTTGGCGTGACCGGCTGCGCCGACGTGCGCAAGCTGTGCATTATTCCGTGTCTGGCCGTGCGCTGCTGCGGGACCGGCATTTTTTAACAAAAAATGCCTTTTGCGCATATTCAGCTTAGGCTAGAAGCTATTTTTTTGATAGCGGATTGTTTTTCCTGCCGGCATCAGTCCACCTCGCGCGTGCCCCGGCAGCGGTCCTGCGCAAAGCGGCTGCAGCCCCAGAACTGCTTGCCTGCATTCGCGCCGCTGCGCGCCTGGCGCAGCACCATCTCCGCGCCGCATGCCGGGCAGTCCGGCGTGGACAGGCCGGCCGGTTCCGTGGCCGACGGGCCGCTGCCGGCCTGCGCCCGTATGCCGCGCAGCAGGGTGGCTCCGTTGATCAGCGTCAGCGCCAGGCCGCCCGCAAAGCGATGCGCGTCCTCGGTGAATTCGCCCGAGGTGACAACAAAGCCGCCGGTTGCGCCGTGCGCCGCCATGACGCCGTAGAGTTCGCGCACCGGCTGCACGCCGACGCGCAGGGACCGCCAGTGCTTGCATTGCACCAGGTGGCTGCCGTCGTCGCTTTGCAGCACCACGTCCACGCCGCCATCGGCGCCGCCGCCGCCGTTGTCCGTCACGCCGTAACCCTGGCGCCGGAAATACTCGCCGACCAGGATTTCAAACTCCTGCCAGCTCATGCGGTCCAGAGCGTCAGGGCGGCTGGCGGCAGCGGCGTGCAGCCGTGCGGCCCTGTTCCGCCGAAAAGCCGACAGCAGCGCGCCCATGCCGAAAAACAGCGGCAGCAGGTATTGCCCCGCCAGCGCCAGCCCGTACATCAGCGACGACAGGATGAAGCCACCCATCGGTCCCGCCTGTGCGGTGCCAAGCGGCTTTTGCGCCAGGTGGTGCAGGCCCAGATAAGCCAGACCCGCCAGCGCCAGACCTAGCCACCAAGGCAGGCGCGCGGCCAGCCCCATCAAGGCCTTGGGCCAGCCCTGCTTTTCACGTAACTCCATCGCTGACTTTTCCCAACTCGTCTTTTCACTTGGCGCTGCGCTGCGCTTGCCGATGCTTCCTGTCTCCGTCCATGCCGGCAGTGCATGAACCACGCAGGTCGCGGAATTTGAACGGGCAACAGCCCGTATGCGACATGGCAAGAATGAACCTCAGGGACTGCGACAGAACGCGCGCAAAAAACCGCTGATTTTAGTTCAAATCAGGGCTTTGGCCAGAAGCTGCAAGTGTAAGCAGCTATATTTTTTATAGCGTTTGAGATGTCGCCGAAGCCGCCAGCGCGCCCAGCGCCGCCACCCCCACCGGCGGCTCGGGCAGCCACGGCAGCACGAAGGTGCGGCGCGCCAGACCGCTGGCGATGCGCGCGGTCTGGCGGTGTTCGCCGGCCAGACGGGCCTGCAGCAGCGGGTCGGTCGTGCCGGTGGCGGCGATGCTCTTGTTGATGACCCAGGCCCAGGGCTCGATCTTCGCGCGGCGCAAGTCCTCTTGCAGCGCGGCGGCCTGGCTGACGGGCGTGACTTCGGGCAGCGTGACCAAAATGACGTGCGTCATCGACGCATCCTGCAGCCGCATCAGCGGGGTGATGAGGTGGACCGCGTTGGCGCTGCCTTCGTACTGCTGCCGCATCTGCCGGTGGTAGGCGCCGGTGGCGTCCATCAGCAGCAGGCTGTGGCCGGTGGGCGCGGTGTCCAGCACCACGAAGGCGCTGCGCGCCTCGTTCACCACGCGGCTGAAAGCGTGGAACACGGCGACTTCCTCGGTGCAGGGCGATTGCAGGTCTTCGAGCAGCAGCGCCCGGCCGGCCTCGTCCAGGTCCTTGCCGCGCGCGGCCATCATCTTGGCAATGTAGGCTTCGGTCTCTTGCCGGGGGTCGATGCGGCCGACCTTCAGGCCGGTCAGGCTGCCGTTCAGCGTCTGCGCCACATGGGCGGCCGGGTCGGTGGTGGTCAGGTGCACGCTGTGGCCGCGCTGCACCAGGCCGACGGCCAGCGCGGCGGCAATCGTCGTCTTGCCGACGCCGCCCTTGCCCATGACCATGACCAGCCCGTGGCCCAGCGCCGCGAGTTCATCGGCCAGGCGGCCCAGTGGCTCGGCGGGCAGGTCGGCTGCAGAAACGCCGGTTTGCCCCACGGCGGCTGGCGCGGGGCCACTGCCCAGCAGCGCGCGCAGGGCGCTCAAGCCGACGGTGTCGAAGGCGCGCAGCGGCACCTCGTCGCGCGGCAGGCTGGCCAGCGCATCGGGCATCGTGGCAATCGCCTCGCGGCCCAGCGCCTCGATGGCGCGGGCAGTCGCATCGTCCGGCCCGCTCGCATGGAACACGCCGTTGACGACCAGCCGCTGGTTGGACAGGCCCAGCGTGCGCAGTTCCCCGGCGGTGCGCGCCGCCTCCTGCATGGGGCGCGGGTCGGGCCGCGTGACCAGCAGTACCGTCGTCAGGCTGGCGTCGCCGAGCGCGGCGAGCGCGGCATTGAAGCGCGCTTCCTGCATCTTCAGCCCGGAGTGCGGCCCGAGGCAGGACGCGCCCCGGTCGTTGCCGGCCAGAAATCCGCTCCAGGCCTTGGGCAGGCTGAGCAGGCGCAGCGTGTGGCCGGTCGGCGCGGTGTCGAAGACGATGTGGTCGTAGGCGCCGCTGCCTTCGGCTTCGCCGGCCAGCAGCGCGGCGAATTCGTCGAACGCGGCGATCTCGGTGGTGCAGGCGCCCGAGAGCTGCTCGCGCACCGTCTTGCGTTCGTCCTCGCTGGCGTTGGCTTCGAGTTGCGCCAGCACGCGCAGCCGGTAGGCCTCGGCGGCGGCATCCGGGTCGATGTTGAGCATGTCCAGGCCGGGAACGCCTGGAACGGCCTGCGCCTGGTTGCGCAGCGGCACGCCGAGCATTTCGTCGAGGTTGGACGCGGCATCGGTGCTGACCAGCAGCACGCGCCGGCCGCTGTCTGCCAGCGCGATGGCCGCCGCAGTGGACAGCGAGGTCTTGCCGACGCCGCCCTTGCCGGTGAAAAACAAAAAGCGCGTGGGCGACGACAAAAAGCCAGGGAGCGCAGGAATGGCGGTGTGCATGGGCCACAGCATGCCGTGCGAGAAGGCAAAAATTATTGCGTCAGGTCAAGCGGCGGTGAATGCGCGCGCCACGCCCGCCGGCAACGTGAAGCCCGCCAAGGCGCCCGGAGACTGGGTTAGAGTTCGCCACCGCTGTCAAAAAAACATGCTTTACGCGCCCGCCACAGCCCATCCAAGGAACCCCATGCATCCCAACCAGACCCGGCTCGACCATTTCTACGCCGCCTTCGCGCGCCTTGACGCCGACGCCATGGCCGCCTGCTATGCGCCCGATGTCCAGTTCGAGGACGAGGTGTTTACGCTCAGCGGCCACGAGCAGGTCAGCGGCATGTGGCGCATGCTGTGCGAAGCCACCCGGGCCAGGAATCGTGAAGACTGGAAGCTCAGCTACAGTGGCCTGGAAGCCAACGACCGCCGGGGCAAGGCCCACTGGGAAGCCGACTACCGTTTCAGCGCCGCCCGGCGCAAGGTACACAACGTCATCGACAGCGTGTTTGAATTCAACGACGCCGGGTTGATCACCCGCCAGCGCGACCGCTTCAACTTCTGGAGCTGGTCGCGCCAGGCGCTGGGCTTGCCCGGCATCCTGCTCGGCTGGAACCCGTCGTTCCGGACCATGGTCAAGCGCCAGGCAGAGGTCAACCTGGAAAACTACCTGCAAGCGCGCAGGAGTTGAGCCATGTCCACCTGCACCGCAAAAATGTCATGGCTGCGCAAGGGCGGCGACTTCCCGGGCGAACCGGTCCATGGCCCGGACTGACGCGCCGGGGTCGCGGCCGCGTGGCCGCCTGCTAGCCGGCTGGGCCTTGGGGGTGCTGGCCGCCCTGCTCTGGTCGGGCGTGGCGCCGCATGACCGGGGCACCTGGCTGCTCGAAGTGGCGCCGGTGCTGCTCGCCGCGCCGATGCTGCTGGCCACCTGGCGCCGCTACCCGCTGACCACGCTGCTCTATGGCCTGATCACGCTGCACGCGCTGGTGCTGATCCTGGGCGGCGCCTACACCTATGCGCGCGTGCCGCTCGGTTTCTGGCTGCAGGACGCGCTGCAACTGGGCCGCAACCCCTACGACAAGATCGGCCACTTCATGCAGGGGCTGGTGCCGGCGATGGTCGCGCGCGAGGTGCTGCTGCAGCGCGGCTACCTGCACAGCCGGCGCATGGCCGCGTTCCTGTCGGTGTGTGTGGCCATGGCGATCAGCGCGGTGTATGAACTGGTCGAATGGGCCGCCGCGCTGGCGCTCGGGCAGGGCGCCGATGAATTCCTGGGCACGCAGGGCGACCCGTGGGACACGCAGTCGGACATGTTGTGGGCGCTGATCGGTGCGACGGTGGCGGTCACGCTGCTGCTGCGCTGGCACGACCGGCAGCTCAGGGCGCTGCGCCTGTCGGGAACTGCTATCAAATAACTAGCTGTTGATGCCCGTGCCTGTTGCGAAAGAGCACTAAAACATGCTTGAAGCGTGGCTGAATCGTGCGCCCGGCAAGGCCGCCGTCCTTGCGCAGCATTTTGCGGCGGCGCCGCCTTCGGACACGCTTGTGCCTCCTCGGGCAGTCCTGTCTTTCGGTAACCTGGTCGAGGCTCAGAACGGGGCCGTGGGCCGGGACGGAAGCATGGACAACAGGCCTTCGGCCGCCGCCTTGTAGGCTTTCAGGCAAGCCGTTCCCACGCTCATCGCCGCCTCGCGGGAAGGGTAGGGATGGTCCGATGCGTCGATGCAGACCTCGCCGGTTTGCTCCTGCGCCGAGAGCTGCGTGACGATCCAGCAAAAAAGCCCGGGCGACGACTCCTCCACCCGGAGATTGAGTGCGCCGGAGGAAATCTGCGAACGCGCCGTCATACGGCCCGGCCCAGTTCGGTTCCGACATCCCGGGCGCCGGTCCCGACTTCGGCCACGGCCATGCGCAGCTCCAGTTCGCTGCATCGCAAGGCGGCCAGCCAGTAATTCACCGAGGCCGGTTCATTGATGTTGATCGGCTCGTTGGACGGCGCATGAACGTTTGGTGACAAGCTTGGCGAGTTGGATTGCATGGTTTTTTTCCTGGCCGGTTGATGAAGGAGGAGCCCAATCTTCTGGCAATGCGTTTTGACGTCATGTCAGAGACCTCCCCATCAGCTTGCAATCCAGATCAACCAAGGGCAATGGTTCAAATGACCTAATGAATAGGTTACCCATCGACCAGGACGCCCAGCAACCCTGAAACGCCGCTTGAACCTGGCGTCAAGCCCCGCAGCACTTCTTGTATTTCTTCCCGCTGCCGCAGGAGCACGGGTCGTTGCGCCCAGGCGTGGCTTCCTTGCGCAGCGTTTCGACCTTCGGCCCCATGGTTTTCCACAACTCGCGCAGGTCGTACACCGCCCAGATGGCTTCGCCGAAAGCATTCAGCCGCGCAATGCTGGTGCTCGGCGTGCCTTCCTCGCTCAGCGGCGAGACTTCGCAAGCGCCGGTATCGTCCTCGGTCATGGCGACGACGGCCTGCAGCGCGCCGTCGAGCCATTTGGCGGCGTCCTTGTCGCGCGGGGCGGCCCATTCGTCGGACCAGCTTTCCACCGCGAACATGAAGCCCAGCGCCCACACCTGCGCGAACGCGGGCAGGTCTTCCTTGGCAAATGCCGCCTGTTCCTCGGGCGGCAAATCGGCCACCACGCCGCGAATGTCCATGACTTCGGGGTGGTAGCAGGCGTCGTCCTCCAGCGAATCGACTTCGGCGTCGAGCGCGGTGGCGACTTCGTTCCAGCGCTGATCCCACAACGCCACGAAGCGCTCACGCTGTTCGTCGCTGGCGAACGAGCCGCTGTCGTCGTCGGGCTCCTCGCCCTCGACCGGCAGGCCCAGCAACACGCCGAGGTATTCGTAGGCCGGAATCGGGCGGCGCGAGCAGATCACGGCGGCCATGAAGCCCTCGCAGAATTCCCACTGCGGCGTTTCGTCGTAGCGGCTGCGCAGATCGTCCAGGATGGCGTCGAGTTCGTCGAAGGCCTCGGTTTCCATCCAGGGGGTGTCGGGCTGCTTTACGGGGTCAAGGTCAGGGTGTGTCATGGTGTTCGGTCCTGAGCCTCGGGCAAGGCTCTTATGATTAAAGTGTAGCTTCCGCGCCCTTGCGCTGGCAGCCTTCACGCCCGCCAGCGGCGCCGCAACCGGAAAACCCATCCATGCCCCAGCCATTCAAGACCCTGATTCCCGTCCGTTACGCCGCCCTGGGGCTGGCTTTGTGCGGCCTGCTGCTGGCGCTGGCCAACCTGGCGCTGTGGGGCGGCGGCTGGCCGGCTGCGTTGACCTTGATGGCCTGCGCTTTGGTGGTGGCGCTGGGCCTGCATGACCTGCGCCAGTCCCAGCACGCCATTTTGCGCAATTACCCGGTGATCGGCCACCTGCGCTTTTTGCTCGAATACATCCGGCCCGAAATCCGCCAGTATTTCATCGAGAGCGACAGCGAAACCACGCCTTTCTCGCGCGCCCAGCGCTCGCTGGTGTACCAGCGCGCCAAGGGCGAGCCCGACAACCGGCCGTTCGGCACGCAGCTTGACGTGGGCCGGCAGGGCTATGAATGGGTCAACCATTCCATGGCGCCCACCAAACTGCCGACGCACGACTTTCGCGTCTGGATTGGCGGCGCGCCCGGCCAGCCCAGCGTGTCGGCCCAGCCCTGCACCCAGCCCTACCACGCCAGCGTGTTCAACATCTCGGCCATGAGCTTTGGCTCGCTGTCTGCCAATGCCATCCTGGCGCTCAACCAGGGCGCGAAGATGGGCGGCTTTGCGCACGACACCGGCGAAGGTTCGATCTCGACGCACCACCGGGTGCACGGCGGCGACCTGATCTGGGAAATCGGTTCGGGCTACTTCGGCTGCCGCAACGACGACGGCAGTTTCAGCGAGGAACGCTTTGTTGCCAATGCCGCCGACCCGCAGGTCAAGCTGATCGAGCTCAAGATGAGCCAGGGCGCCAAGCCCGGTCACGGCGGCATCCTGCCCGGCCCCAAGGTGACGGCGGAAATCGCGGCCGCGCGCGGCGTGCCGGTCGGCCAGGACTGCATTTCGCCCGCCAGCCACGGAGCGTTTTCAACGCCCGTCGAGATGATGCAGTTCATCGCCCGGCTGCGCACCCTGTCGGGCGGCAAGCCGACCGGTTTCAAGCTGTGCATCGGCCATCCGTGGGAATGGTTCGCCATCGTCAAGGCGATGCTGGAGACCGGCATCACGCCCGACTTCATCGTCGTCGATGGCGCCGAGGGCGGCACCGGCGCGGCGCCGCTCGAATTCAGCGACCATGTGGGCGCGCCGCTGCAGGAAGGCCTGCTGCTGGTGCACAACACGCTGGTCGGTGTCAATTTGCGCAGCCGCGTCTCGATTGGCGCGGCCGGCAAGGTCACCAGCGCTTTCGACATCGTGCGCCTGATGGCGCTGGGCGCCGACTGGTGCAACGCCGGGCGCGGCTTCATGATGGCGCTGGGCTGCATCCAGGCGCAAACCTGCCACACCGGCCGCTGCCCGACCGGCGTGACCACGCAAGACCCGCTGCGCCAGCAGGCGCTGGTGGTGCCCGACAAGGCCGCACGGGTGCGCAACTTTCACCGCAGCACGCTGCATGCGCTGCAGGAACTGGTGCAGGCCGCCGGGCTGAACCATCCGAGCGAGGTCAACGCCCACCACATCGTGCGCCGGCTGACCGACACCGAGGTGCGGCTGCTGAGCAACCTGGTCCTGCAGGTCGAGCCCGGCGCACTGCTCGGACCGATGCAGGCACAGCACAACGTCTTTCGCCTCTACTGGCCCATGGCCAGCGCGCACAGTTTCCAGGCGAGCAGCCCGGCGGTCAGCGCCAGCGGGCCACCGCTGCATACGCAAGGCGCGCCCGACGCGGCGCCTGCGAACCGTGCCTGAAGGCTGGCGGTCGATTTTTTTGCTATGAATTAAATAGCTGTACCTGCCCACTGGCTATGCGAAGACGGCATTTTTTACAAGAATTGAAATCTTTTCCCGCTCGCAGCCAAGGAGCCGGAACATGACGGATTCAGTAAACTGCATCATGGTCGCCCACGTTCACCGGAATGATGCGCCCGTCCTGAATCAGCAATTCCAGCGTGATGCGGTAGGACAGGTTGATGGACACCGAATGCAGCCCTTCAAACTTGCCACGCAAGGCATGCAGGCGCAGCGAAGGGTGAAACGGATTGGCCTCCAGCAACTGCAGGGTCTTCAGGTAATGCTGGCGTAAATCGGGATGCTGCTTTAAAAACCGTGCTGCCCGGCGGTTGTAGTGCTCGGTAAAAACCAGGGCAAAGGGTTGTTGTGGCGCATTCACAGGGAATCGAGCCGCGCCAGGTGCTCGGCTGGCGACTCCTGCATCACCCGCCCGGCGGCCAGGTCGGCGCGGGTCTGGGCCAGCGCCGCATCGAGTTCGCATTCACGCAGATAGTGGTAATGCGCGATGTCCATCACCACAAACCGGTCCTTGCCGCGTACCGACACCATCGCCTCGGGCGCTGAACTGAGGGCCAGCTCAATGGCGGAAATTCCTTTGGTTTTTAAATCGTTGGCGCTGATGTGGGACATGCCGGGACTCCTGAAAAATGGATTTTGCATGCGTTAAATCATACGATAAACCACACGGTAAAACCTGCTATCTATGGCAAATCCCGCTCTGCGGCCCTGGTTTTTCGGCCTCTTGGCTGGACAAAACAATGCCCTGAATCAGACCACCGCCAGATTTCAAATTTGCTATTTTTTACATAGCTGCCTGCGCTCGCACACCATGCGCCAGCAGCCTTTTTGACATCGAAAGCACATGCCGGTCCTTGCTCAGCAGCAGGGTTTTTCCGGCCACGGCCAGGTCGATGAACTTCTGGTCGTCGGGGTCTTGGCAAGTCAGGCGTGCCTTGTCGGCGACGTCGATCAGCCGGGCATGGCGGTCGAACGAAGCGAGCACGTCATCGGCGCTGAGCCGGTAGAACGCCAGGCGCGGCGCGATCTGCGGATAGCCCAGCACGCGGGCGAGTTCGTCGCGCATCGGCTGGGTGGCGATCCAGTCGAGTTCGCCGGCTTCCAGCGCTTTTTTGATCGGTTTCGCGGCGGCATCGGCAAATACGAAGATGTCCAGAATGATGTTGGTGTCGATAACGACCGGCTGCCTGGGCGCTTCGGCCGGCAATGGCGCGACCCCGGCATCATCCTGCGCTGCATCCGCCTTCAGCATCATGCTTTGGGCGCATCAGCCGGCTTGCCGCGCGCCGAACCGGCCACCATGTCGAAGCGGAACAGCCGGCATTCGATCGGGCCGTTCCACATCGGCACGCGGCGCGACTCCTTCAGGCGCATCTTGTTCGGCAATTTCAGGTCGGGCGTGAGCACGTGGGCGGTCCAGCCGGCGTAGTTTTTCTTCCAGTGCGCGGCGAGTTGCGGGAAGAAGTCCGAGGCTTCCTCGCCCCAGGCGTTTTGCGCCTGCTCGCGGCCGGGGTTGGCGGAGCGGTCGCGCGGCGGCTCGAAGCCGCTTTCCTCGCGGCTGTCTCGCTCGTTGCGCTCATGACGCTCTTCCCGGCCTGAACGCATGTCCCGCTCGGGGCGAACCAGCGGCTGGCCGAATTCATCGACGGTTTGCCCCTGGAACTGTGACCGCCGCTGCTCGCGCTGCTGCACGCCACTGGTGCCGGCCACGCCCGCCACGTCGATGCGCTCGCCATACGGCGGG
>NZ_JAAFGZ010000006.1:163213-166387 GCF_010365105.1 Polaromonas sp.
CCGCGAAACTGCACGGCATTCGCCACGCCGGCACGCTCGGCATTGCGCTCGGCAAAGTCCACCATGCGGAAGGACACATCGCTGCCATACACCGGCGCCGTGGGTTCGGTGATGGCCGCTTCGGCCTGGTCGAGCAGGCCTTCCCAGACGTGGCCCTGGAAGGGCAAATATTTTTGAAAGGCAAAGCGGCGGTTGATGCCCGGCGCGATGTTGCAGGCGATTTGCGCGGCCTCGATGGCAATGGTGCCCGAACCGCAGCACGGGTCATACAGCGGCACACCCTGCTTGCACTGCTCGTCCCAGCCGCTGGCGGCAATCATCGCGGCGGCCAGGGTTTCCTTGAGCGGCGCGTCGCCCTTGTCCTCGCGCCAGCCGCGCTTGAACAGCGGCTCACCCGAGGTGTCGATGTAGACCGTCACCGTGTCGGTGGTCAGGTGCACATACACGCGCACGTCGGGCCAGCGCGTATCGACGCTGGGGCGCACGTCGTTGAACTTGTGGCGGAAGCGGTCGGCAATGGCGTCCTTGATCTTCAGCGCGGCAAAGTTCAGGCTTTGCAGCGGGCTGTGCTGGGCGGTGATCTCGACCTTGAAGGTCTGCGCGGGCGTGAACCAGATTTCCCAGGCGACGCTGGCGGCCGCGTTGTACAGGTCCTGCTCGCTGCGGTATTGGCCGTGCTGCAGCTCGATCAGCACGCGCTGGGCCAGGCGGCTGTGCAGGTTGAGCTTCAGGGCGTCGCGCCAGGAGCCCTGCAGTTGCACGCCGGCGCGCCAGGCCTTGCCGGCCGTACCGGTGATGCGCTGGACTTCGGCAGCCAGCAGGTTCTCGACGCCGGCGGCGCAGGGGAGGAAGAGTTGGAGTTGGTTCATGGTGTTTTTTCAGTTGGTGGCGGGGGCTGACTGTGCAGTGTGGAGCAAGTGACGACCGCTGGCCCTCACCCCAGCCTTCTCCCAGAGGGAGAGGGAGCAAGACCGCACAAGCGAGCCGGCGACTTGCGCTTCGCCGTCCTGGCGCAGCGTGGCCTCCAGGCACACCGGGATGGCGCGGGCGGCATTCCCATCAGCAGGGGCCGCGGGACTGGCTTTGCCAGACCGCAGGCTGCAGGCTGCGGCTCCGAGCCCGCCTGCGCGGGCTTGGACAGCCTGCAGATGCGTTGCCTCTGGCGGCGTGGCGCCCTGCAAGGGCAGCGGCCCCCTCGGGGGGCAGGGAGCCACACGCAGCGAACGACCGTGGGGGCAACATTCACAGCGCCTTGCGCAGATTGGTGGGTGCGATGCGCAGCGCCTCGCGGTACTTGGCCACTGTGCGGCGGGCGCATTCGATGCCCTGCTCCTTGAGCATCTCGGAAATCTGGCTGTCGCTGAGCGGTTTCTTCAAATTTTCGGAGGCGACAAACTGCTTGATGAGCGCGCGCACGGCGGTGCTGGACGCATTGCCGCCGCTTTCGGTGCCCAGCCCGGAGCCAAAGAAATACTTCAGCTCGAAGGTGCCAAACGGCGTGCTCATGTATTTGGCGGTGGTGACGCGCGAAATCGTCGATTCGTGCAGGCCCAGCTCGTCGGCAATCTCGCGCAGCACCAGCGGCCGCATGGCGAGTTCGCCGTGGATGAAAAAATTTTTCTGCCGCTCGACAATGGCATTGCTGACGCGCAGGATGGTGTCAAAGCGCTGCTGGATGTTCTTGATGAACCAGCGCGCTTCCTGCAGCCGCTGCTGCAGCGCCTGGCCGCCGCCCCTGCCGCCGTGCTGCCGCAGTGCGCTGGCGTAGATGTCATGGACCCGCAGCCGTGGCATGACGTCGCTGTTCAGCGTGACCTTGAAACCCCGGCCGGCCTTGACGACGATCACGTCGGGAACGACCAGGTTGCGTTCGACATTGGCAAAGCGCCGGCCCGGCTTGGGGTCGAGCCGGGCGATCAGGCCTATCGCGCCCTTGATGGCGTCTTCGGTGCATTTGCACAGGTGCGACAGGCGCTTGACATCGCGCTTGGCCAGCAGCTCCATCGGCTGCTGGCAGATCGCCATGGCGGCGCGCAACTCGATGCTGTTCTTGCAGTCTAGCAGCTGCAGCCGCAGGCATTCGGCCAGGGTGCGCGCGCCGACGCCGGCGGGCTCCATGTGCTGAAGCAGTTGCAGGGCGATGGCGAACTGCTGCTCCAGTTCTTCGGCCTGCTCCGGATGGCCGCTGGCCAGTCCGGCAGCGAGCGACTCCAGGCTGTCTTCGAGGTAGCCGTCGTCATTGAGCGACTCAATCAGGAAGTGCAGGGCGGCGCGGTCGAGTTCGGACAGCCGCAGGCCGAGCGACTGCCGGTGTAGATGGTCCTGCAGCGACACATGGGCGCCGGTCAGGTCCGAGGCTTCGGCGTCGCTGTCGTCCAGGTTGTTCTTGCGCGCCGGCGCGTCGCCGCCCCATTCGCTGTCGTCGGGCGAAGACTCGACCGAGCCATCGCCTTCCCAGCTTTCTTCCAGCGCCGCCTCGGTGCCGGCTTCTGCCGTGGTTTCAGACTCTTTTGACGTGTTTGCGCCCGCTGTGTCTGTATTCCCAGCTATTGAATCCGTAGCAGACTCGAACTCGCGGCTGTCCTGGCTGACCGGCGTGTCGGTGTGCTCCAGGCCAAATTCCTCGCGCGGCGCGCTGTCGTCCGCCAGTTCGAGAAAAGGATTTTCATCGAGCATCTGCTCGACTTCCTGGCTCAGCTCCAGCGTCGAGAGTTGCAGCAGCCGGATGGACTGCTGCAGCTGTGGCGTGAGCGCCAGGTGCTGCGAAACGCGAAGGGACAGCCCTTGTTTCATGGTGCCCCCACGCTCCCCACTGCGTGTGGTTGGCTGTCCCCCGTAGGCGCTGGCATGGCTTCGGCATGGCCTCCCCGCCCGTGCCAGTACCCGCCGCAGGACCAGCTTTGCCGGACTGCAGGCGGGGCGGCCCCCGCGGGGGGCAGCGCAGTACACGAAGTGACAAGCGTGGGGGCCATACTCACATCTTGAAGTGTTCGCCGAGGTAGACCCTGCGCACTTCGGTATTGCTCACGATCTCGGCCGGCGTGCCGTTGGCCAGCACATGGCCGTCGCTGATGATGTAGGCGTGGTCGCAAATGCCCAGCGTCTCACGCACGTTGTGGTCGGTGATCAGGACGCCGATGCCGCGCGATTTCAGGAAACCGATGATGCGCTGGA
>NZ_JAAFGZ010000065.1 GCF_010365105.1 Polaromonas sp.
TGTAGCTGTCGCGCTCGATGATGTAGGCAATGGCGCGGTCGTCGTTGCTGCCTTCCATCTTGCCGTAGCCCATGGTGCCGACGTGGATGCCCGACGCGCCCTGCAGGCGGCTCATTTTGGCCAGCACGTAGGCGTCGTAGCCGCGTTTGGCGCTGGGGCTGGTGACGGCCCCGTGCCCGGCGCGGTGGTAATGCAGGTACTGGTTCGGAAACGTCCGGCGCGCGGTGGTGATCATGCCCGGCCCGCCCACATAGCCATCGACCAGAAAAGCCACCTTGTCGGCATCGGGGCCGAAGGTGCGCAGGATGTATTCCCCGCGCGCCAGCATTTCGTAGTGGTCGTCGGCGGTGATGTTGGCCGAGAAGATTTTGGCCTCGCCGGTTTCGTCCATCGCCCGCTTCATGGCGTCATAGACCAGCGGCATGACCTTGTTCATGGGCGCAAAGGTCTGGTTGCCCTGCGGCTCGTCGTTCTTGATGAAGTCGCCGCCCAGCCAGAACTGGTAAGCCGCCTGGGCGAACGGCTCGGGGCGCAGGCCCAGCTTGGGCTTGATGATGGTGCCCGCAATGTAGCCGCCGTCTTTGACCGGGCGGCCCAGCACGCGCCACAGGTCGGAAATATCCTTGGCCGGGCCGTCAAACAGCTGAATGGCGCGCGGCGGCATGAAAAAGTCGTAAATCTTGGCATGCTCGATGTCGCCCATGCCCTGGTTGTTGCCAATCACCAGCGTCAGGAAAGACACGATCATCATGCGGCCATCTAGGATGTTGCGGTCGAACAGCTCCAGCGGGTAGGCAATCCGCATCTCCTCGGTGGCTTCGTCGATCAGATAGACCAGCGCATCGACGCCCTTGGTGAATTCGTCGGTGGTCGAGACTTCGACATTGGTGCCGGTGGACGACTCGGCGGCAAAGTGGGCGGCGGCTTCGAGGTAGCCGTGGCCGGTTTTGGGCTTCATCTTGTAGGCCACCAGAATGTGGCGGCCCTGGGTGATCAGGTCGCTTTCCTTGAGGCTCAGGTCAGCGTAGCGGTTGGATTGGTCCATGCAAAGTCTCCGGTGGTTGGGGCGATGCAACCGACTATAGGCAGGACCATTCATCAAGAAAATTCAAATATATTTCTTGTTAAATCAGTTTTTTCTGATGATTTAGCTCCATGAATCCATCAGCGCCCCGCCCTGCTCGATCAAGAATTCCTTGAACGCCCGTGCGGCGGGCGAGAGCTTTTTGGCGCTCAGGTGCGTCACGTACCAGTTGCCCATCAGCGGCGTGCCCTCAATATCGACCAGCGCGATATAGCCGTTGGCCAGTTCGTGGCGCATGGTGCGGCGCGAGAGAAAACTCAGGCCCATGCCCGCCATCACGGCCTGCTTGATGGTTTCGTTGCTGGGCATTTCCATCACCACGTTAAGCGGCGTCTGGTGCTCGGCAAACAGCCGCTCCATCGCCGCACGGGTGCCCGAACCCTGTTCGCGCACCACAAAGCCGTGCTCGCCCAGCGCCGAAAACGGCAGCGACTTGCGGCGCACCAGCACATGGTCGGGCGCGGCGACGATGCTCAGCGGATTCGTGGCAAACGCCGTGGCTTCGCAGTCCATGTGGTCGGGCGCGCGGCCCATCACCACCAGATCGGCCTCGTAGCGCGCCATCATGCCCAGGATGTTTTCGCGGTTGTCGATGCGCAGCTGGATGTCGATGCCGGGGTGCAGCTTTCGGAAGCGCACCAGCAGCATGGGCACGAAATACTTGGCCGTGCTGACCACGGCCAGGTCGATGCGGCCTTTTTTCGTGCCGACATGTTCGGCCATCAGCGCTTCGAGGTCTTTGAACTGGCCCAGCGCAGCCATCGCGTGAATCAAAAAATCTTCGCCGGCATGCGTCAGCTGGATATTGCGCCCCAGCGGCTCGATCAGCGGCAGGCCGAAGGCGTCTTCGAGCTGGCGTATCTGCATCGACACGGCGGGTTGGGTGACGAACAGGCGTTCGGCGGCCTTGGACACTGAGCGCTGGCGGGCGACCTCGACAAAGGTTTGCATCTGCTTGAGGGTGTAGGGGCGCATGGCGTGGACTCGTTAAGTAATCAGTTTTTTCTGATGAAACGTTAATAAAACATGATTAGAGTTTATGGGTTGGACTCATTAAAGTAAATCCACCCTGACGCCGAGATGCGCAGAATCCCGCCCAACCGTTGAAAGAACCCGATGTCTGCAAGTTCCCTTCAAGCCCTGATTTTTGATGTTGATGGCACGCTGGCCGACACCGAAAGCGCGCACCGCGCCGCGTTCAACCAGGCGTTTGCCGAACTCGGCATGGACTGGCACTGGGACGAGGCGCGGTACACCCGGCTGCTGGAGATTTCAGGCGGCAAGGAGCGCATGCTGCACCACTGGCGGCAGGTGCAGCCGGACCTGCTGGACCTCGGCAGCGGCGTGCAGGACACGATCAACCGCCTGCATGAACTCAAAACCGCCGCTTACGAGCGCGCCGTGCAGGATGGCGCCGTGCTGCTGCGCCCCGGCGTGCTGCGGCTGATCGACGCGGCCAGCCAGGCCAAACTGCGGCTGGCCATTGCCACCACAACCTCGCCGGTCAACATTGCCGCTTTGCTGCGCCGCGCCATCGGCCCGGACTGGACGCAGTATTTCATGGTGATCGAGGACGCCTCGACCGCACCGCTCAAAAAGCCGCATCCGCAGGTGTATCTGCAAACCCTGCGTCGGCTGGACGTGCCTGCTGCCGCCTGCCTGGCGTTCGAGGATTCTTCCAACGGCCTGAGAGCAGCCCGGGCCGCCGGGCTGGCCACGCTGGTCACGCCCAACGGCTTCACCGCCCACCACGATTTCAGCGGTGCGCTGCGCATCTTGCCCGACTTGCAAGGCGTCACGCTGGACCGGCTGCGCGACTGGCATGCCGCATCAGCGCGCCAACTTTCCTAAGCCCCCGAGAACGCCATGACCCACATCCTCCGCCTTGCACCGTCCATTTTGTCTGCCGACTTTGCCCGCCTGGGCGAGGAGGTACGCGCCATCGAGGCCGCTGGCGCCGACCTGGTGCATTTCGACGTGATGGACAACCACTACGTGCCCAACCTCACCATCGGCCCGCTGGTCTGCGAAGCGATTCGCCCGCACGTCAAGATCGGCATCGACGTGCATCTGATGGTTGAGCCGGTCGATGCCTTGATTCCGCTGTTTGCCAAGGCGGGCGCGAACCTCATCACCTTTCACCCCGAAGCCAGCCGCCATGTGGACCGCACGCTGCAACTGATCCGCGACCACGGCTGCAAGGCCGGCCTCGCCCTGAACCCGGCCACGCCGCTGGACTGGATGACGCATGTGATGGAGCGGCTCGACATCGTGCTGCTGATGAGCGTGAATCCCGGCTTTGGCGGGCAGTCCTTCATACCGGCCACGCTCGCCAAGCTGCGCGAGGCGCGCCGCCGCATCCAGGTACACACGCTGGCCGGCGGCCAGCCGATCTGGCTGGAGGTCGATGGCGGCGTCAAGACCGGCAACATCGGCGAGATCGTCGCCGCCGGAGCTGACACCTGCGTGGCGGGCAGCGCGGTGTTCGGCAACCCGGACGCCGACGGCGGCTACCGAAGCGTGATGGACGCGCTGCGCCGCGCCGCCCGCACCGCCTGAAACGATATAAAAACTTTAACCCTCCAGGAGACTTCACCATGCCCTTGAACAAACGCTTCACGCTCACGCAGTACCTGATCCAGGAGCGGCGCCGCTTTCCAGGCGCCAGCGGCGACTTCAACGCCCTGATCCTCGACGTGGCGCTGGCCTGCAAGGCGATTGCCCGCGCCGTGGCTTTCGGCGAACTCGGCGGCATGCTGGGCAACCACGATGCCGATGCCGGCGGCGCGGTCAACGTGCAGGGCGAAACGCAGAAAAAGCTCGATGTCATCAGCAACCGGTATTTCACCGTGATGAACGAATGGGGCGGTCATCTGGCGGGCATGGCGTCGGAAGAAATGGATGCGCCCTACCAGATTCCGGGCGAGCACCCACGCGGCAAATACCTGCTGGTGTTCGACCCGCTCGATGGTTCGAGCAACATTGACGTGAACGTCTCGGTGGGCAGCATCTTTTCCATCCTGCGCGCCCCGCAGGCGGTGGCAGACAGTGGCCGCGACGTGGTCGAGGCCGACTTTTTCCAGCCCGGCACCGAGCAGGTGGCCGCAGGCTACGCGCTGTACGGCCCGACCACCATGCTGGTGCTTTCGGTGGGGAACGGCGCGGTGGGCTTCACGCTGGACCCGAACCTGGGCGAGTTCATGCTCACCCATCCGCATTTGCAGGTGCCCGCCGACACGCAGGAATTTGCCATCAACGCGTCCAACAGCCGTTTCTGGGAGCCGCCGGTCAAGCGCTACGTGGATGAATGCCTGGCCGGCAAGACCGGGCCGCGCGGCAAGGACTTCAACATGCGCTGGATTGCCTCCATGGTGGCCGAGGCGCACCGCATTTTGATGCGCGGCGGCGTGTTTTTGTACCCGCGCGACAGCAAGGACGCCGCCAAGCCGGGCCGCCTGCGCCTGCTCTACGAGGCCAACCCGATCGGCTTCATCATGGAGCAGGCCGGGGGCCGCGCCAGCACCGGCATCGTCCCAATGCTGGGCGTGCAGCCCACGGGGCTGCACCAGCGCATCGGCCTGGTGTTCGGCTCAAAAAACGAGGTCGAGCGTATCGAGCGCTACCACGCCGAACCCATCAGGGTCGAACTGAACAACCCGCTGTTTGCCGAGCGCAGCCTGTTCCGGGTCTGAAGCGGGTCTAGACCACTACTGATTTGATAGCTGTTTGCGCCCGTCAGTCGTGCGCCAGAGGCTGATTTAACCCAATTTTTAACTTTTGGAGACGCTCCATGTCTGAACGCAACCCCATCATTGCCATCACCGGCTCGTCCGGTGCGGGCACCACGTCGGTGACGCGCACCTTTGAGAACATCTTTCGCCGCGAAGGCATCAACGCCGCCATCATCGAGGGCGACAGCTTTCACCGCCACGACCGCACGGCCATGAAGCGCAAGGCGCTCGAAGCCGAACAGGCGGGCGACAACAACTTCAGCCACTTCGGCCCCGAGAACAACCTGTTCGCCGAACTCGAAACGCTGTTTGCCGACTACGCCGAAAGCGGCACAGGCCAGCGCCGCAAGTACCTGCACGACCCCGAGGAAGCCGCGCCCTACGGCCAGGAACCGGGCACCTTCACGCCGTGGGAAAGCGTGCCCGAAGGCACCGACCTGCTGTTCTACGAAGGCCTGCACGGCGCGGTGGTCACGCCGGAGGTCAACATTGCCCGCCACCCGGACCTGCTCATCGGCGTGGTGCCGGTCATCAACCTGGAGTGGATTCAAAAGCTCTGGCGCGACAAGTCCAAGCGCGGCTACAGCACCGAGGCGGTGACCGACACCATCCTGCGCCGCATGCCCGACTACGTGAACTACATCTTTCATGCACACGCATGTCAACTTCCAGCGCGTGCCGATGGTCGATACCTCCAACCCCTTCATCGCCCGCGACATTCCCTCCGCCGACGAAAGCATGGTGGTGATCCGCTTTGCCAAGCCCAAGGGCATCGATTTTCAGTATCTGCTCAGCATGATCGACGCCAGCTTCATGAGCCGGGCCAACACCATCGTCGTGCCCGGCGGCAAGATGGAACTCGCCATGCAGCTGATCTTCACGCCCTTTGTCTGGCGAATGATGGAGCGCCGCAAGCGGGCGCTGGGCCTGAACTGAACACGTCAAGGAGACACGCACCATGAACCAATCCCCCACCCCCGAACTTGCCCGCCAGATGGCCAACGCCATCCGCATGCTCGCCGTCGATGCGGTTGAAAAAGCCCAGTCCGGCCACCCCGGCGCGCCCATGGGCATGGCCGACATCGCCGAAGTGCTGTGGAACCGGCACCTGAGCCACAACCCGGCCAATCCGCACTGGCCGGACCGCGACCGCTTTGTGCTGAGCAACGGCCACGGCTCGATGCTGATTTACGCGCTTTTGCACCTGACGAGATACGACCTGCCGATGGCCGAACTCCAGCGCTTTCGCCAGTTGCACAGCAAAACCCCCGGCCACCCCGAAGTTGGCGTCACGCCGGGCGTGGAAACCACCACCGGCCCGCTCGGCCAGGGGCTGGCGAACGCGGTCGGCATGGCGCTGGCGGAAAAGCTGCTGGCCGCCGAGTTCAACCGTGACGCCGACGGCGTGCCGCACCGCATCGTCGATCATTTCACCTATGCCTTCATGGGCGACGGCTGCCTGATGGAAGGCATCAGCCACGAAGCCTGTTCGCTGGCCGGCACGCTGCGCCTGTCCAAACTGGTCGCGCTGTACGACGACAACGGCATCTCGATTGACGGCCATGTCGAGGGCTGGTTCACCGACGACACGCCCAAACGCTTCGAGGCTTACGGCTGGAACGTGATTCCCGCCGTCGATGGGCACGACGCCGCCGCCGTCGATGCCGCGATTCGCGCCGCCAAAGCGCAGGCGGTGCTGCCCGATGGCAAGCCAACGCTGATTTGCTGCAAGACCGTGATCGGTATGGGTTCGCCGCACAAGGCCGGTACGCACGACGTACACGGTGCGGCGCTGGGCGCAGCTGAAGTCGCCGCCACCCGCGCAGCGCTGGGCTGGACTGCCGCGCCGTTCGAGATTCCCGAGAAAATAGCCAACGCCTGGAACGCCGTGGCGCGCGGCCAGAGCGCCGAGCGCGCCTGGCGCGAGCGTTTCGAGGCCTACCGCAGCGCGTACCCGAAGGAAGCCGCCGAGTTCGAGCGCCGCATGGCCGGCGACTTGCTGCCCGCCTTTGACGAGGAGCTTCCCGCGCTGCTGGCCGCCATTGCCGCCCGGCCCGACGCGCTGGCCACACGCAAATCCAGCCAGAACGCGCTCGATGCGCTGGCGCCGCTGCTGCCCGAGTTCTTCGGCGGCAGCGCGGATTTGACCGGCTCGAACCTGACCAACTTCAAGGGCTGCGTGAAGGCTGGCCGCGACCAGTGGGGCAACCACCTGAGCTACGGCGTGCGCGAGTTCGGCATGGCCGCGATCATGAACGGCATGGCGCTGCACGGTGGCTTCATTCCCTACGGCGGCACGTTCTTGACGTTTAGCGATTACTCGCGCAACGCCATCCGCATGGCCGCGCTGATGAAGCTGCGCGTGATTCACGTCTTCACCCACGACTCCATCGGCCTGGGCGAAGACGGCCCGACGCACCAGAGCGTCGAGCACATTCCCAGCTTGCGCCTGATTCCCGGTCTGGACGTGTGGCGCCCCGCTGACGGGCTGGAAACCGCCGTCGCCTGGGCCAGCGCCATCGAACGCCACGACGGCCCGAGCGCGCTGTGCCTGTCGCGCCAGAACCTGCCGCGCCTGACGGAGGGCAGCATGACCGCCGCCATTCGCCGGGGCGGTTATGTGCTGTCGGACATGAAAGGCGCGCAGGCGGTGATTGTTTCCACCGGCTCAGAGCTGACGCTGGCCCTGCAGGCGCAGGCGCTGCTGGCCGAAGAGGGCATCGCCACCCGCGTCGTGTCCATGCCCTGCACCAGCATTTTTGACCGCCAGCCTGCGGCTTACCAGGACGTGGTGCTGCCGCTGGCGCTGCCCACGGTGGCGATAGAGGCGGCGCAGCCGGACTTCTGGCGCAAGTACGTGGGCCGCACTGGCGCGGTGATCGGTATGGCCGGTTTTGGCGAATCGGCCCCGGCGCCGGCGCTGTACGCGCATTTCGGCATCACCGCCCAGCGCGTGGTCGAGGCCGTGCGCGCACTGGCGCAGCGCCATCAGGCGGCATGGACCGAGCTGACGAACCTGCCCAATTCGGTCATCACGTCGATTCACTGAACAGGAGCCTCACCATGCGCCAACCCTACCTCTTGATCCTTTTCGACCTCGACGGCACGCTGGTCGAAACCGCCCCCGAGATTGCCGATGCCGTGAACGACACGCTGCGCCGCTTTGACCTGCCCGAAGTGACGCAGCAGCAGGTCAACGACTGGATCGGCCACGGTACGCGCGAGCTGCTGATCCAGGCGCTGGCCTTCAGCGGCGCCGTTGATGTGGCCGCCGTGCGCGCCAGCGACACCCTGCCCATGATTGCCGCCGAGTTCGACCTGAATTACCAGCGCCGCTGCGGCACGCGCAGCCGGCTCTACCCGCAGGTGCGCGAAACCTTGACTGCCCTGCGCGAGCGCGGCGTGAAGCTGGCCGTGGTCACCAACAAGGAAGGCCGCTACACCGCCACCGTGCTGGCCGCGCACCAGCTCACGCCCTTGCTCGACCGGGTGGTCAGCGGCGACACGCTGCCGACCAAAAAGCCCGACCCGGCAGGCATTGAAAGCTGCATCAAGGCCTTCGGCGTGCCGCCGCACCGGGTGCTGTTTGTCGGCGATTCGTCGATTGACGTGGCCACGGCGCGTAACGCCGGCATCGATGTCTGGGCGCTGCCCTACGGCTACAACAGGGGCCAGCCGATCGAGGCCAGCGCGCCCGACCGGGTGATTGCCGACTGCTCGGCGCTATTGAATAAATAGCTGCTTGCGCCCGTCCAGCATGCGCTATAGCCACTTTTTATCACTATTTCAAGAAAATTCCACTGTCATGACCATCAAGATGGGTATCAACGGCTTCGGCCGCATTGGCCGCAACGTGTTGCGCGCCGCCGTTCAGAACTTCAGCGACATCGAGATCGTCGCCATCA
>NZ_JAAFGZ010000036.1 GCF_010365105.1 Polaromonas sp.
GCAAGGAAATTTGGCGACCCTACGGGGATTCGAACCCCGGTACCTACCGTGAAAGGGTAGTGTCCTAGGCCTCTAGACGATGGGGTCTTAACCTTGGAACTTCCGGCGCAGGCTTTTTAATTCCTGCTACAAAAATTTAAAAACTTTCTCGACCTTGGTGGAGGTAAACGGGATCGAACCGATGACCTCTTGCATGCCATGCAAGCGCTCTCCCAGCTGAGCTATACCCCCTTAGTCACCAATTTCTCAGTAACCTGTCGAGCCTCAAATTATATCGACAAAAATCAGGCTTTTGAAAACTTTCAAACTAAATTCAATTTGGCGATAACTTTTTCTCGCGCCATGAGTTCGACCACGGCATCGAGCGACGGCGTTTGCGGCGTTCCCAGAAGCAGAACGCGCACCGGCATCGCCAGTTGCGGCATCTTCAGGCCGGTGTCGAGCAGCACTTGCTTGATGGCTGCGGCAATCGCCGGCCGGTTCCATTCGCAGCTTGAGAGCGCCTGCGACAGCTTTGCCAGCGCGGGCCGCACTGCATCGGTCACATGGGTGCTGATGTCTGCCGGGCTGGCTTCGCCGCCGTTGACCAGCAGCTTGAGCCAGCCGGCCAGTTCGACCAGCGTGCTGCAGCGGTCCTTGAACAGCGCGCAGCCGCGCGCCAGCCAGGCAGGATCGACATCACTCACGCCCTGCTGCGCCAGGAAAGGCTGGACCAGTTCCGCCAGTGTGTCGTCGGCCATGGCTTTCAGATGCTGGGCATTCACCCAGCGCAGTTTGGCTTCGTCGAACTGCGCGGCACTTTTGCCCAGATGGTCGAGGTTGAACCACTGCAAGAACTGCTCACGGCTGAAAATCTCGTCGTCGCCATGGCTCCAGCCCAGGCGCGCCAGGTAGTTCACCATGGCAGCGGGCAGGTAGCCCTCGGCGGCATATTGCGTCACCGGCTTGGCGCCGTTGCGCTTGCTCATCTTCTCGCCCTGCTCGTTCAGCACGGTCGGCAGATGGGCGTAGACCGGCACTTCTTTGCCCAGGGCGCGGAAGATGTTGATCTGGCGCGGTGTGTTGTTGACATGGTCGTCGCCGCGAATCACATGCGTGATCGCCATGTCCATGTCGTCAACCACGACGCAGAAGTTGTAGGTCGGGGTGCCATCGGGCCGGGCAATCACCAGGTCGTCGAGTTCGTCGTTGCTGATCTCGATGCGGCCCTTGACCTTGTCGTCCCAGACCACTGCGCCGCCTTGCGGATTCTTGAAGCGCAGCACCGGCTTCACGCCTTCGGGCATGGCCGGCAGCGTCTTGCCGGGCTCGGGCCGCCAGGTGCCGTCGTAGCGCGGCTTTTCCTTGGCGGCCATCTGCGCTTCGCGCAGTGCATCGAGTTCGGCCACGCTCATGTAGCAGGGGTAAACATGGCCAGCGGCCACCATCTCGGCCAGCACCGCCTTGTAGCGCTCCATGCGCTGCATCTGGTAGAACGGGCCTTCGTCGTAGTCCAGGCCGAGCCAGCGCATGCCTTCGATGATCACATCGACGGCGGCCTGGCTGGAGCGCTCCACGTCGGTGTCCTCGATGCGCAGGATGAAGTCGCCGCCGGTGGCGCGCGCGAAGGCCCACGGGTACAGCGCCGAGCGGATGTTGCCCAGGTGGATGAAGCCGGTGGGCGAAGGGGCGAAACGGGTTCTTGTTTTTTGTGTCATATCAAGCTGTCCAGACCGCGTGCGAGGTCGGCTTTCAAATCGTCAATGTGTTCCAGGCCGGCCGCAAAGCGGATCAGGCCCTGGCCGATGCCCGCCGCCTGGCGCTGTGCTTCGGTCAGGCGGCCATGCGAGGTGGTTCCAGGGTGGGTGATGATGGACTTGGTGTCGCCCAGGTTGGTGGCAATGCTGACCACCTGCGTGCTGTTGATCACATGAAAGGCGTTGGTGCGCGCCGTTTCCGCGTCGCTGCCGCGCACGTCAAACGACACCACCGCGCCGCCCAGTCCAGACTGCTGGCGCATCGCCAGTTCGTGCTGCGGGTGCGACGGCAGGCCGGGGTAATGGACGCGCGTCACGGCCGGATGCGTTTCCAGCCATTGCGCAATGCCCAAGGCCGTGGCGCTTTGCGCCTGCATGCGGATGCGCAGCGTTTCCAGGCCTTTCAGCACAACCCACGCATTGAAGGGCGCCAGCACCATGCCGGCGGTGCGCACGATCGGGCCGAACACATCGACGATCAGCTTCGAAGGTCCACAAATCGCGCCCGCCATGACGCGGCCCTGGCCGTCGAGGTACTTGGTGCCCGAATGGATGATCAGGTCGGCGCCCATCTCGGCTGGCCGCTGCAGCGCGGGCGAGCAGAAACAGTTGTCAACGGCCAGCAGTGCGCCGCCTGCATGCGCTATATCGGCCAGCGCCCGGATGTCGCAGACTTCAGTCAGCGGGTTGGTAGGCGTTTCGGCAAACAGCAGTTTGGTATTGGGACGCATCGCCGCGCGCCACTGCGCGATGTCGGTCTGCGAGACAAACGTGGTCTCGACACCGAACTTGGCGAATTCCTTGGCGAACAGGTTCAGCGTCGAGCCGAACACCGACTGCGAACACACCACATGATCGCCAGCGCGCAAGAGGCCCATGCCCATCATCAAAATGGCGCCCATGCCGCTCGATGCGGCAATGGCCGCCTCCGTGCCTTCGAGTGCGGCCAACCGCTGCTCGAAGCCGGCCACCGTCGGGTTCGCCGTGCGCGCATAGGTAAAGCCTTCCTCGGTGCCCGCAAAGCGGCGCGCCGAGGTTTCAGCATCGGGCTGCACAAAGCCGCTGGTCAGGTACAGCGCTTCGGAGTTCTCGCCGTACTGGCTGCGTTCGACGCCGACACGCACGGCCAGCGTGTCAGGGTGCAGGTTGTCGGGTAGTGCGCGTTGCGTCATCTCAGGCTTCCTGCGGATTGGGCAGTGCCAGGCGCGAAACATCGACGTCGCTGTCCTCGCCAACTCTTTCAGCAGTGTCGGCACGCCCCGAATTCATCGCGGCAATGGTCTCGGCCGTCACGTCGCCGGTAACATACACGCCGTCGAAGCAGGACGCGTCAAAGCCATCGAGTTCCGGGTTCAGCGAACGGATGGCGCGCTTCATGCCCTCGACATCCTGGTAAATCAGCGCATCGCAGCCGATCACCTGGCGGATTTCTTCAATGCTGCGGTCATGCGCGACCAGTTCACCCGGCGTCGGCATGTCGATGCCATAGACGTTTGGAAAACGCACCGGCGGCGCAGCGCTGGCCAGATAAACCTTGCGCGCACCGGCGTCGCGTGCCATCTGCACGATTTCACGGCTGGTGGTGCCGCGCACGATGGAGTCATCGACCAGCAGCACGTTGCGGCCCTTGAACTCGCTGGCAATCACGTTGAGTTTCTGGCGCACCGATTTCTTGCGAACGCCCTGCCCCGGCATGATGAAGGTGCGGCCCACGTAGCGGTTCTTGACAAAGCCTTCGCGGTAGGGAATGCCCAGCAGGTGCGCCAGCTGGGTGGCGCTGGGTCGGCTGGATTCGGGAATCGGGATGATCACGTCGATGTCGCTCGGCGGCACGGTGGAGACGACCCGCTTGGCCAGCGTTTCACCCAGGTTCAGGCGCGCCTGGTAGACCGAAATGCCGTCAAGCACCGAGTCCGGGCGCGCCAGATAAACAAACTCGAAAATGCAGGGCTTGAGCTGGGGGTTGGCGGCGCACTGTTCGGCATGCACCTTGCCGTCCAGGTTCACATACACGGCTTCGCCAGGCGCAATGTCGCGCTCGAACTGGTGCGCGGTGCCTTCGAGCGCCACCGATTCGCTGGCCACCATGACGGTTGCGCCGTCTTCGTTCTGGCCATGGCCCATGCACAAGGGGCGAATGCCGAACGGGTCGCGAAACGCCAGCAGGCCATGGCCGGCAATCAGCGCCACCACGGCATACGAGCCCTTGACACGCTTGTGTACGCCGCGCACGGCGGCAAACACGTCGGCCGGCGTCAGCGGCAGGCCGCGTGTGGTTTTTTCCAGCTCATGCGCCAGCACGTTGAGCAGCACTTCGGAGTCGCTGTCGGTGTTGATGTGGCGGTGGTCGGTATTGAACAACTCGGCTTTCAGCTCGGCTGCGTTGGTCAGGTTGCCGTTGTGCGACAAGACCAGGCCGAACGGCGCGTTGACATAGAAGGGCTGCGCTTCGTCCTCGCTGAAGGCGTTGCCCGCCGTCGGGTAGCGCACCTGGCCCAGCCCGACATTGCCCGGCAGCGCGCGCATGTTGCGGGTGCGGAACACATCGCGCACCATGCCCTTGGCCTTGTGCATGTAGAACTTGCGTCCCTGCTGGGTGACGATGCCGGCGGCATCCTGGCCACGGTGCTGCAGCAGCAGCAGCCCGTCGTAAATCAGCTGATTGACCGGAGCCCGGCTGACGATTCCAACTATTCCGCACATGGTGTGTTACTCATGGTGTGTTGATTTCTCAACGTAAAGACAAAACAACAAAACAATCAACCCAGAAACCTTGCAAAGGGCTCCGGCAGCAGCGGCTTCAGGCTGGCAAGCGCCGCCGTCAGCGCTTGTGCCCCGGTGGACTCCTGCCACCAGTCGCTGGACTTGAGCGCCGTCATGTCAATCACGACGGTGGCGGCCAGCAGCAGGATCATGCCGCGCAGCATGCCGAACGCCGCACCCAGCGTGCGGTCCACAGGCCGCAGGCCGATGGCGTCCACCAGCCGTTTCAACAAGGCGGCCAGCAAACCGGCCGCAAACAGCGCGGCGATGAAGACGAGAACGAAAGCGGCTGCATAACGCATCGGCTCGGTGGCCGACGGCCAGGGAAGCAGCAGCGCCACCTGCGGCGCAAACCATTGCGCGGCATAAAAAGAAACCGCCCAGCCCAGCAACGACAGCACTTCATAAACCAGCCCGCGCCAGGCACCCAGCAACAGGGAAAAAAACAAAACCCCCGCCAAAATCCAGTCAAGCGTCATCACAGCGCCGCACTCAAGACTAGAAACTCAGGATGGCAACCGGCAAATCAAGTGCCCTGATCTTGTTCACCGCCCTTTCAGCCTCGGCCTTGTTGGCAAAGGGCCCAACGCGAACCCGAACGCGCTTGCCGTCCTTGGTGTCTGCCACCTGGGTGTAGGTGTTGAGGCCGGCCTTTTCCAGCTTGCGGCGTGTTTCCTCGGCCTTGGCGGCATCGGCAAAAGCACCCACCTGCACCACCATGCGGCCCTTGGTTTCAGCGGCAGCGGCCTTGGTTTCTTCGGTGGCCACCGGCTTGGTCGGCGCCGCTACCTTGGGGGGCAGCGCTGCAGGCCTGGCGTTGAGCAGCGCCATCGCCCGTGCGCCGTCGTCGCTTGAAGGAGCCGGCTTGACGGGCTCGGGCTTGACAACCGGCCGAGCTTCAACTTTTTCGACGGGCCTGGGTTCCGGCTTGGGTTCCGGTTTGGCTTCGGGCTTGGGTTCCGGACGCGGCTTGGCCTCTGGCCGGACTTCAGCTTTCGCCTCTTGCCGGGGCTCCGGCTTTACTTCTTTTTTAATAGCTGGAGAAGCAGGCTCAGCAAGCGGTGGTGCGGGTTTTGACGAGTAAATCTCTTCGGTGGGCGACAAGCTGGCGGCCGCCGTCACCGTCTGCGCTGCAGTCGCGGTCGTTTTGGCCGGTGCAGGCGCAGTGGCCACCGCAGGCGCAGGCGCGGGAACCACCAGCGGCTTGAGGGCATTTTTTCCCGGAATTTCAATCGGAATGTCGACGTCCACCGGGCGTGGCTGGGTTTCGAACAGGATTGGAAAGCCGACGACGCCCAGCAGCACCAGCACCGATGCACCGATCAGCCGGTGCTTGGCGCGCTTGCGCAGCACTTCCACGCTTTGCGCCTGGGTGGCTGAACCGGCAGGAGGGGTTGGACTGGCGTCGCCCCGGCGGAACTTGAAAAACGGCATGGTGTGTATGGAATCCGTTGAGGGCCAGGTAGGGGTGGCAGACCGCTTGCCGTTCTGGCGCAGGCGGTGGCTCCGGTTGATTCGGCCTCAGGCCGAAAAGTGTGGCGCGGAAAAACGCGGCACGCCGTTCTTGAGGATTCCGCCCACGGTGTAGAACGAGCCAAAGACGACGATTCTATCAGTGGGGTTTGCCGCCTTGACAGCTGCCTGCAATGCTGAGTCGGGGCTTTTGTAAGCACTGGCTGTCGCGTCTGTCCGGGTGTTGCCAGCCTGCCAGGCGGCGCACAGCGCCTCGCCGGTGGCCGCACGCGGCGTCGGCAGGTCGGTGAAATACCACTTGTCGACCAGCGGGCCGATGCGCGCCAGCATGGGGCCGACGTCCTTGTCAGCCATGGCGCCAAACACCGCATGCGTGCACGGATAAAAACCCATGGCGTCAAGGTTTTCGGTCAGCGCGGCCACCGAATGCGGGTTGTGCGCCACGTCAAGCACCAGCGTTGGCTGGCCGGGAATGATCTGGAAGCGTCCCGGCAGTTCGACCAGCGACAGGCCGTTGCGCACTGCCTGCGCGGTGATGGGCAGCCGGTCGCGCAGCGCCGTCAGCGCCGCCAGCACGCCCGAGGCATTGACCAGCTGGTTGGCGCCGCGCAGTGCCGGATAGGCCAGTCCGGCATAGCGCCGACCGCGGCCGGCCCAGCTCCACTGGAGCTTGTCACCCGAGAAATTGAAGTCGTTGCCAAAGCGCCACAGGTCGGCGCCCAGGGCGGTCGCATGGTCCAGCACGCTTTGCGGCGGCACCGGGTCGCTGACGACGACGGGCCGGCCGGCGCGCATGATGCCGGCTTTCTCGAAACCGATGGCTTCCCGGGTCTGCCCGAGCAATTCCATGTGGTCCAGGTCGATGCTGGTGATGACGGCGCAGTCGGCGTCCAGGATGTTGACGGCGTCGAGCCGGCCGCCCAGGCCGACTTCCAGGATCACCACGTCGAGCTTTGCATTGGCCAGCAACTGCAGGATGGCCAGGGTGGTGAATTCGAAGTAGGTCAGCGAGATTTCATTGCCATTTTGGCTTCTTGCGCTTTCCACACGTGCGAAGTTTGCTATTAAATCCGTAGCGCCGACAATATCGCCGCGCACCCGGCAGCGCTCCTCGAAATGCACCAGGTGCGGCGAGGTGTAGACGCCGGTCCGGTAGCCGGCTTCCATCAGGATGGCTTCGAGCATGGCGCAGGTCGAGCCCTTGCCGTTGGTACCGGCCACGGTGATGACCGGGCAGTCAAACTTCAGCCCCATGCGTTCGGCGACGGTCCGGACGCGGTCCAGGCCCATGTCGATGCTTGTCGGGTGCAGGCGCTCGCAATGCGCCAGCCAGTCGTCCAAAGTAGTCAGATTTTGCATAGAGATGCGCATTGTCGCGCAAGGCGCAATACCCGTGTTCGGAAGCGTTTCAACGCGCAAAGCGGTCGGTCGCGGCGAGCAGTTGCGCCAGGATGCCGGGCTCGTTGAAGGCATGGCCGGCGTCGGCAATCAGGTGAAATTCGGCCTCGGGCCAGGCGCGGTGCAGGTCCCAGGCGGTTTTGGTCGGGCAGGCCATGTCGTAGCGGCCCTGCACGATGACACCCGGAATGCCGGCCAGCTTGCCCGCATCGCGGATCAACTGGCCCTCCTCCAGCCAGCCGCCGTGCACGAAATAATGGTTTTCGATGCGCGCGAACGCCAGCGCAAAGTCGTCGCCACCGTGCTTGGTCGCGCCCGTCGGGTCTGGCAGCAGCGTGATGGTCTGCCCTTCCCACAGGCTCCAGGCGCGGGCGCAGGCCAGTTGCGCGGCCCGGTCACTGCCGACCAGCCGCCGACGGTAGGCAGCCATCAGGTCGCCGCGCTCGGCCGATGGAATCGGTGCCAGAAAGTCTTCCCACAGATCGGGAAACAGCCAGGACGCGCCTTCCTGGTAATACCAGTTCAATTCAGCGCGGCGCAGCGTGAAGATGCCGCGCACGATCAGTTCGGACACTTGCGCCGGGTGCGTCTGCGCATAGGCCAGCGCCAGCGAACTGCCCCAGGAACCGCCAAACACCAGCCATCGCTCCACGCCGATCAGGCTGCGCAGGCGCTCGATGTCGGCGACCAGGTGCCAGGTCGTGTTGTGGTCCAGCGACGCATGCGGCGTTGAACGGCCGCAGCCGCGCTGGTCGAACAGCAGCACGCAATAGCGTTCGGGGTCGAACAGCCGCCGGTGGTCTGTCGAGCAGCCCGAACCCGGTCCGCCATGCAAAAACACCGCCGGCTTGCCTTGCGGATTGCCGCACAGCTCCCAATAGATCGAATGGCCGTCGCCAGTGTCGAGCGTGCCGGTGCGAAACGGCTCGATGGGCGGGTAAAGCGCAGGAGCGGCAACGGTGGGGACGGAAGAAATCATGCGGTTTCCCTCAAAATAATCCAGGCAACGAAGGCACGGTGCCAGGGCGCTGGCAGATTCATGCATTATTCCAGCACGCAGCTAGCTAGCCAAAGCTACACAATCAATAGCTGCTTGTGCCCGTGGATATTGCGCAAAGCCACTATTTCTTAATAAAAACCTGAAAGCGACGACATGACCATTCTGTACGGCATTTCAAACTGCGACACCGTCAAAAAAGCCCGCACCTGGCTTGCGGAACACGGACAGGAGCACGTCTTTCATGACTTCAAAAAGCAGGGCGTTCCTCCGGAGCAACTGGCGCAGTGGGTGCGCGCCGCCGGCTGGGAAAAGCTGCTGAACCGCAAGGGCACGACATGGCGAAAGCTCGATGCGGCCACGCAGGCCGCCGTGGTCGATGCGGAAAGCGCCGAAACCCTGATGCGCGCCAGCCCGAGCGTGATCAAGCGGCCAGTGATGGACTGGGGCCCGGACATCACGGTCGGCTTTGATGCCGCCGACTGGGCCGGGCGGGTTTGAGCCGGTCCGGCTGCGTTGGCAGGTCACCAGCTTTACAGTGTTGAAACCGAACTTTGTGCCTCGAAACAGGTCGAATTCACTAAAATCTGGAGTTTCCGGAAGTCCGAAGACACAGCATTTGCCACAACGCATTTGCACGATGGGCGAGTTGAATTAAAAGGCCTGGCTATGAAAAACACCTTCATCAAAACCTGCATCGGTTCCGCAGTCACGGCTGCCGCCATGGCATCGGCGCCTGCATCGGCCATGGACATCCTGGCACGCGTCATCTCCAGCACGCCAGTGGTTCAGCAAGTGGCCGTGCCGCGCCAGGTGTGCAGCAATGAAGCCGTCGTGGTGCAGTCGCCCCGGTCGGGCGCAGGCGCCCTGATGGGTGCCATCGCCGGCGGCGCGGCGGGCAATGCGATCGGCAACGGCGGCGGCCGGGCGGCGGCCACCATGATCGGCCTGGTCGGCGGTGCGATGCTGGGCGACCGCATCGAAGGCCCGAACAACCAGTTGCAAAACGTCCAGCGCTGCAGCACGCAGACGTTTTATGAAAACCGCGCCAGCTATTTCAACGTGGTGTACGAATACCAGGGCACGCAGTACAGCGCGCAAATGCCCACCGACCCGGGACTGCATGTGCGCCTGAATGTCTCGCCGGTCGGCGCCATCGAAGCCGCGCCGCAGCCTTTCCAGTCGCCGCCGCAAAGCTATTACCCGCCGGCGCAAGTGCAGCCGCAGCCGGTTTATGTGCAACCTCAGCCTGTCTACGTGCAGCCGCAGCCGGTTTACGTACAGCCGGTGATGACGGCACCGGTCTACGAACCGGCCTATTACGCCCCCCGCCCCTACTACGCCCCGTATTACCCGCCCATCGGCCTGTCGCTCAACTTTGGCTACAGCCGGGGCTTTGGCGGCGGGCATCGAGGCCACTGGCGCTGAATTTTTTATCCTGAAAACAAAAAGGGACGCTCCCGTGAGCGTCCCTTTTTAACGTTTGGCCTTATGTTGCACCAGCCCAGCGGCCGGGCTCAGGCTATTCAGGCGTCCTGATCAGCGCGCCCTTGAACAGGATCGGCCCGGTGGCCGCTGTTCCGGCCGGCACGCCACCCTTGGGTTCGAGCGTGATGGCCAGCACGGGCGATCGGCGGATGTCGCTGTCGGCAGCGGTCAGCTGGACCACCGCGTCGCCGCTCATCACGCCCAGCGACTTGGCCGGCGCGCCCGGCGGCAAGGCCCACAGTTCGAGCGACTTGTCGGGCTGCTCGCGGAAATCGCCCACGCGTTTGAGCATCAATTTCTGGCTCTTGGGGTCAAACGTCACCAGGATCGATGCATTGGCCTTGTCGTCTGCCAGCACGGCGACGTATTCAATGGCCGGGGTGTTTGTAAGTTTGGCGCTGAGTTCCTGCACCTGTCCGCTCAGCTGCCGGGTGAAATTCACGCCGGTCACCACGGCCAGCAGGGTCGCAAACGCGCCCGCTGCGGTGGCGCCGCGCCACAGGCCCAGGCTGGACCACCAGCGGCCCCCGGCAGGCGCTGGCACGGCAGGTACGTTTCGGGCCGCCTGCATGGCGTGGGCCTGTTTTTCTGCATGGATGAGGTTTTCGATACGCTTCCAGACCACCGGGCTGGGCGCCACTTCAGGCTGCAGTTCGGCCACCGATGCCAGCCGGCTTTGCCAGATCAGCGCGGTCACGCGCAAGGTCGCGTTGTCACGCGCCAGGGTTTCAAAGCGGCGCCGCGCGCCACCGCGCAAGGTGCCCAAGGCGTAGCTGGCGGCCAGTTGATCCATCAAGCCGGGATTTTTATGGATATTCATGAAGCTGTTTCAAAAAAAGGCGCACGCCAACCGGCAGGCGAAGGAGCTGCGCTCCAGCAGGGGCCACGGAACTGTCTTCGCCAGGCCGCAGGCGCAGCGGCCCCCTCGGGGGGCAGCGCAGTACGCGAAGTGGGGAGCGTAGGCGTGCCCGTACCCAACCAGCAGGGGCCGCGGAACTGGCTTTGCCAGGCCGCAGGCGCAGCGGCCCCCTCGGGGGGCAGCGCAGTACGCGAAGCGACAAGCGTGGGGGCCACACTCATGCGAACCTCGCCATGCAGCCGCGCAATTGCTCCAGCCCCCGGCGAATCCAGGTTTTCACGGTTCCCAGCGGCAGCTTGAGCTGTTCGGCCAATTCGCTGTGGCTGAGGTCGCGCAGGTAGGCCAGGCTGACCACTTCGCGCTGTTTGTTTTCGAGCTGGCTCAGGCACTGGTGCAAGGCCCAGGCCTGCTCGCTGGCCTGCGTGGTGTCCATCGGGTTGGGCGAGTCGCCCGCCACCGTGTCGGAAATCACTTCATCCAGTTCCTGCATGCGGTCGGCGCGGTCGGAGGCGCGGCGACGCAAAAAGTCCAGCCCCCGGCTTCGCACCAGCAGGCCCATCCAGGCCATGGGCGGCGACAGCGTGGCTTTGTAGGTTCCGGCAACCTTCCAGATGTTGAGGAAAGCCTCCTGCAGCACGTCTTCGGCCCACTCCCGGTTGGTGACCACGCGCACCGCCACGCCGTAGAGCTTGGAAGACGTCAGGCCATACAACTCTTTGAGGGCCGATTCGTCGGCCAGCGCCACGCGGTCAAGGAGTGCAATCAATTGGCTATCCGGGCTTTCTGGTTTCATGAACGACATTGTCCACACTATTCATACGCCGCAAACAGGCGATTGGATTCATGCGGCGCCCGGCCAGGCTGCGGGCTGACCTAAAATCCGGGCCTGATCCGCCCGCCTGCCCTGCGCAGCGTTTACACCCTGAAAAATCCTCATGACCACCGAAAAAATCGACAACGTCAACATCACCACCCAAGCCAATGTGTACTTCGACGGCAAATGCGTGAGTCACAGCTTTACGCTGGCTGACGGCACCCAAAAATCGGTGGGTGTGGTGCTGCCGTCCACCCTCACTTTCGGCACGGGCGCACCTGAAACCATGCAATGCGTGGGCGGCGCCTGCGAATACAAGCTGGCGGGCAGCGACGAGTGGCTGAAGTCCGTCATCGGCGAATCCTTCAGCGTGCCCGGCAACTCGAAGTTCGATATCCGCGTCGAGCAGGCCTATCACTACATCTGCCACTACGCCTGAACCCCGAATCACGCAGCAACCAGGAACACCCCATGGCCACCATTCTCCAAAACCTCCCCGCCGGCCAAAAAGTCGGCATTGCCTTTTCCGGCGGCCTCGACACCAGCGCCGCATTGCACTGGATGAAGCTCAAGGGCGCGATTCCCTATGCCTACACCGCCAATCTCGGCCAGCCCGACGAGCCCGACTACGAAGACATCCCGCGCAAGGCGATGCAGTACGGCGCTGAAAAAGCCCGCCTGATCGACTGCCGCCAGCAACTGGCCGCAGAAGGCCTGGCCGCACTACAGGCCGGCGCCTTTCACATCACCACCGCCGGCGTGACCTACTTCAACACCACACCGCTGGGCCGCGCGGTGACCGGCACCATGCTGGTGGCCGCCATGAAGGAAGACGACGTCAACATCTGGGGCGACGGCAGCACCTACAAGGGCAACGACATCGAGCGCTTTTACCGCTACGGCCTGCTGACCAACCCGTCACTGAAAATCTACAAGCCGTGGCTTGACCAGCTGTTCATCGACGAACTGGGCGGCCGCGCCGAAATGTCCGAATTCATGACGCAAGCCGGTTTTGGCTACAAGATGTCGTCCGAAAAAGCCTATTCGACCGACTCCAACATGCTGGGCGCCACGCACGAGGCCAAAGACCTCGAATTCCTCTCCAGCGGCATGAAGATCGTCAACCCGATCATGGGCGTGGCCTTTTGGAAAGACGACGTCGAGGTCAAGCGCGAAGAAGTCAGCGTTCGCTTTGAAGAAGGCCGCCCGGTCGCGCTGAACGGCGTCGAATACACCGACCTGGTCGAGCTGATCCTCGAAGCCAACCGCATTGGCGGACGCCACGGCCTGGGCATGAGCGACCAGATCGAAAACCGCATCATCGAAGCCAAAAGCCGTGGCATTTACGAAGCACCCGGCCTAGCGTTGCTGTTTATCGCCTACGAGCGCCTGGTGACCGGCATCCACAACGAAGACACCATCGAGCAATACCGCGACAGCGGCCGCCGCTTGGGCCGCCTGCTGTACCAGGGCCGCTGGTTTGATTCACAAGCCATCATGCTGCGCGAGACCGCCCAGCGCTGGGTGGCCAGCGCCATCACCGGCGAAGTGACCCTCGAGCTGCGCCGGGGCAACGACTATTCGATTTTGAACACCGAATCCGCCAACCTGACCTACCAGCCCGAGCGGCTGAGCATGGAAAAAGTCGAAGGCGCCTTCACGCCGCTGGACCGCATCGGCCAGCTGACGATGCGCAACCTGGACATCGTGGACACGCGCGCCAAGCTGGGCATCTATGCCAAGAGCGGCGTGCTGTCGTTGGGTACGGGTGGGGATTTGCTGAACCTGACGGGCAAGGCCGCCGAGTAAAGCTGCGCCGCTGGCCGTTTCAAGCCGCCTTCGGGCGGCTTTTTTCTGCGTATCTGAAGCGACGACCTCCCCTACTCCCGTCCTTGTTTTCGCGTGTTTCAGGAGGTGACATTAGGCACACATCAAGATAGAATTTCAGGATGAAACCATTCCGCTGGAATCACGATAAAAACGCGACGTTGAAAATTGAGCGTGGAATTTCATTTGAGGAAATGGTGCTGGCCATCGAGGCCGATGGCCTGCTTGATGAGTTGGGCCACCCGAACCCTGAAAAGTATCCGAATCAGTCCATTTTTGTCATCGCACTGGATGGCTATGTTTATTTGGTGCCTTATGTGGAAGAACCCGGCTACTACTTTTTGAAGACGGTGATTCCCAGCCGCAAGGGAACCCGTGACTATTTACGCAGGAGCAACCCCGATGAAAAAACCTGACGCATTCGAGCAAGAAATTCTGGCTGCCTACGAGAAGGGCGAGCTCAAGTCCACATCGCCCTCCAAGGACAGGCTGGCCAAATTCAAGGCCGCCGCAAGCGCTACTTTCCTGAAGGAAAAGCGGGTCAACATCCGCATTTCAACGCCGGACTTGATGGACATTCAGGCTCGGGCGCTTGAAGAAGGCATGCCTTACCAGACCCTGATTGCCAGCGTGTTGCACAAATACGTGTCCGGGCGTTTTGTGGAGTCTTCATCCAGCCTGAAATCGCGCTCCAGTGGGACGAAGGAAAAGCGCCGTACGTCCTGACGGGGTTCAACCGCCAAAACCAGTTTCATGCCCTAAATTGATGCCTGACCCAATACACACGGGCGCAAGGAGCTACTGAAAATATAGCGATTTCAGTGCAAGGCGAAACTCAAACCACCACCGGCTCCGGCTCCGGCTCCAGCCGCAGCCCAAAGCGCTCATAGACGCTGGTCTGGATCGCATTGGCCAGCGTCATCACTTCGCCGCCCAGTGCCATGTGGGCGCTGCCGTCGCAGTTGACCTGCATCAGCACCAGCACCCGCTGCTCGCAGAGGCCAGATTTTTCGATGAAATTGCCCGTAGCGCTTATGCTGCGGGCGCGGCCAGCTCTCATTCCAATAGCGCACAAGATGGCTTTCAAGCCATCCTGATTTCATTCAGCAATTCGGGATGGCGGTCAAGCAGCTTGAGGAGCTTGACCAGGGCCAGCGGCGGCTTGGTCTTGCCATTTTCGTAGCGTGAAAAAGCATTCACGCCACCGCCAAAAATTTCGGCGGCCTGGCGCTGATCCAGGTCCAGCTTCTTGCGCACGTTGACGATATAGGCAGGGTCAACATAGGCGGCATTGATCTGGCGCTGAAATATTCCCATCAATTCGCTGTAGCGGTCGCCGTGTTCCCGGGTCAGGACGACTTCGCCGCAGGCAGGGCAAAAGTCGCCGGTGACGGCGGGAATGAGGGTGGTTTCGCCTTTGTAAACGTAGGGCATATCGCGGGTATCGTGGAGCAGTTCGGCCGCTCCGCAGCATGGGCATTTCATGGTCACAGCTCCTTGAAGGAAACAATCAGCACGCCGTCCATGACGGTCAGCTTCAGGTAAACGTCACATCCATTGGCGACCTTGGCGTGATACACGTCTTGCCAGATCAGATGGTCGGCATGGGTGGTCATGCTCTTGTGGAAATGGCTGGACGTCAGCGCCAATACAACGCCACACATACCCGCCAGGTCATGGACACCCAAGGCACGGGCGCCACCAAAGCCTTGACCACGGTCAGCTTGCAATGGGGCGTGAGTTTTTCCATTTGACTATTTTAACCTTGTTGGTTAATTTTCATCCTCAAACCACCACCGGCTCCGGCTCCAGCCGCAGGCCAAAGCGCTCGTACACGCTGGTCTGGATCGCCTTGGCCAGGGTCATGACTTCGCCACCGGTCACAGGGTTGGCGCTGCCGCCCCGGTTGACCAGCACCAGCGCCTGCTTGTCGTAGACACCGGCGTTGCCGATGGACTTGCCCTTCCAGCCGCAGGCGTCGATCAGCCAGCCGGCGGCGAGCTTGACAGAGCCGTCGGCCAGCTGGTAGTGCACGATTTTCGGGTCGCGCTGGATGATGTCCTCGCACTGTTCGGGCGAGACGGTCGGGTTCTTGAAGAAACTGCCGGCATTGCCGATGACTTTCCAGTCGGGCAGCTTGGCGCGGCGAATCTCGCAAACCCACTCATAAATCTGTAGCGCATCAGGCACGTCCACCTTGCGCTGGAGCCTCTTTTTATCGATATCCGCGTAGCCGAGCACCGGTTTCCAGGCTTTGGGCAACAAGAAGCGCACGCGGGTGATCAGTGCCTTGTCCTTCAGGCCCAGGGCTTGCGCGCCCGACGCTTCGCCGGGTTTGCTGGCGTGCTTGAACACTGAATCGCGGTAGCCGAACGCGCATTGCGCGGCGATCAGGGTGAAGGTCTTGCCGGTCGTCAGGTCCACGGCATCGAGCGACTCGAAACGGTCTTGCAATTCGACACCATACGCGCCAATGTTCTGCACCGGTGAGGCACCGACCGTGCCGGGAATCAGCGCCAGGTTTTCCAGGCCGGGGTAACCGTTTTGCAGCGTCCAGGCGACCAGTTCGTGCCAGTCTTCACCGGCGCCCGCCTCGACGATCCAGGCCTTGACGGTCTCTTGGACCAGGCGCTTGCCCATGATCTCGACCTTGAGCACCAGCGGCTTGACATCGCCGGTCAACACGATGTTGCTGCCGCCGCCCAGCACAAATTTGGGCGCTGCCTGCAAGGCCGGGTCTTGCATCACGGCTGCAATGTCCGCTTCGCTCTTGACGCGCACAAGATGAAGCGCCTTGGCATTGATGCCGAAGGTGTTGGAAGACTGGAGGGGAACGTTTTTCTCGACTAACATTCCGGGATTGTCTCACCCATGCGACACCTCTTTTTTTTCAGGAAACCATCACCATGCCTTCATTCGACACAGTTCTTGAAACCGACCTGGTCAAGGTCAAAAATGCGGTGGAAAACACCGCCAAGGAAATCGGCACCCGGTTTGACTTCAAGGGTACGGCTGCCTCGGTCGAACTGAAGGAAAAAGACAAGGAAATCATCCTGATCGGCGATGGCGATTTCCAGATCGAACAGATCCACGACATCTTGCGCAACAAGCTGACCAAGTCCGGCGTAGATGTGCGTTTCCTGGACATCGGCAAGGTCGAAAAAATCGGCGGCGACAAGGTCAAGCAGGTCACCAAGGTGCGCGACGGCATCGAGACCGAGGAGGCCAAGAAAATCCAGCAGCTCATCAAGGGCAACAAGATGAAGGTGCAGGCGGCTATCCAGGAAGGAAAAGTCCGGGTGACGGGCGCCAAGCGCGACGACCTGCAGGCCGCCATGGCCTTGATTCGCGCCGAGATCAAGGATTTGCCGCTGAGTTTTGACAACTTCAGAGATTGATGGCCCCCACGGTCGCCCACTTCGTGTGGCTTCCTGCCCCCCGAGGGGGCCGCTGCGCCTGCGGCCCGGCGAAGCCGGTTCCGCGGCCCCTACCTGCATTGAACTCCGTGAGCTTTTTCGCCGCCTTGATGCTGACGATACTGACATGGCTTCCGTCTGGCGCGCAGGCTGAAAGCGTCGCGCTGGCCGGCATGATGGGTGGCAAGGCGCTGCTTGTGGTCAATGGCACGGCGCCCAAGACCGTTGCGGCGGGTGAAACGCACCAGGGCGTGAAAGTTGTCTCAACTTCGGGGGACGAAGCCATCATCGAACAGTCGGGCAAGCGCCAGACGCTGCGGGTGGGTCAGGCGCCGGTCAGCCTGGGCGGCGCCAGCGGACGTGGCAGCCGCATTGTCCTGACGGAAAGCAGCGGCGGCCACTTCATGACCGCCGGCCAGATCAACGGCCGCGCCGTGCAGTTCATGGTCGATACCGGCGCCACCAGCATTGCCATGGGCGTGCCAGATGCCGAACGCGCCGGGATCCATTACAAAAATGGCATGCCGGTGCAGATGACCACCGCCAACGGCATGGCCCCGGGCTTTCGCATCAAGCTCAATTCGGTGCGCGTCGGCGATGTCGAGGTGTATGACGTGGACGCGGTGGTGATACCGCAGTCCATGCCGTTCGTATTGCTGGGCAACAGCTTTTTGTCGCGCTTTCAGATGAAACGCGACAACACGCTGATGACGCTGGAAAAGCGCTACTGACGCGGTTTTTTTCCGGGCTGCCTGGAAGCCCCGAGTTTCGATTCGGTCCCCTTGAGCAGCTTGCTGATGTTCTCGCGGTGGCGGTAGACCAGCAGCGCGGCAATCGCCACCAGCGCCAGCACGATGCTTTTATCGACATTCCACGCCGCCCGGTCCCCCAGCAGGTAGAAAAACGGTGCAAATACGGCAGCGGCAATGGACGCCAGCGACACATAGCGCGAGAAAAACACCATGATCCCGAAGGTGGCCAGCGTGGCAACACCCAGCACCCAGTTGATGCCCAGCAGCACGCCGGCCGCCGTGGCCACGCCCTTGCCGCCCTTGAACTGGAAGAACACCGGGTACAAATGGCCGATGAAAGCGGCCAGCGCCACCGCCGCCACGGTGCCGTCGCCCATGCCGTAGTCGGCCCCGAACCACTTGACCAGCACCACCGGCAGCCAGCCCTTGAGGCCGTCGAGCAGCAGCGTGGCAATGGCCGCCGCCTTGTTGCCAGAGCGCAGCACATTGGTTGCGCCGGGGTTCTTGCTGCCGTAGCTGCGCGGGTCACTCAAGCCGGACAGGCGGCTGACGATGACGGCAAACGACAGCGAGCCGATCAGATAGGCCAGCAGCGTGGCACCAATAAAGTAGGCGTAGTTCAAGGTCAGGTCTCCTTGTTGTTGTTTTATTCAGCCAGTGCGCACTGCACCGGATTGGCGCCCAGCAGCGTAACGCAAACCTGCGGGTCGAGGCGCACCAGGTAACCGCGCCGCCCGCCATTGATGGCGATCTCGGGCAACGCCAGGATGCTTTCCTCGATGTACACCGGCATGGTTTTGCGCGTGCCGAAAGGCGAGGTACCACCGACCAGGTAGCCGCTGTGGCGGTTGGCGACTTCGGGCTTGCACGGCTCGACCGACTTGGCACCGATCTGGCGCGCCAGGCTCTTGGTCGAGACCTTGCGATTGCCGTGCATCAGCACCAGCAGCGGTTTGGCGTCCTGGTCCTGCATCACCAGCGTCTTGACGACGGTGAACGGATCGAAGCCCAGCACCTGCGCACTGTGCTGCGCGCCGCCGTGCGCCAGGTATTCGTAGGGGTGTTCGGTAAAAGCCACCAGGTGCGCCCTGAGCAATTGCGTGGCGGGTGTCTCGGACACGTGGTCTTTTTTAGCCATGATTTTGATGAAAAACAGTCAGGACAGACACGACTTTTACAGCGCCGGGTCGCGGGCGTCCCAGCGAATCCGGTCGATTTCCGCCAGCACCTCGGTGCTCAGCGTCGTGCTCCAGACATCCAGGTCTTCGTCAAGCTGCGCCACCGAGGTCACGCCGATGATGGTGCTGGCAACCTGCCACTTGGTGTAGCAAAACGCCAGCGCCATCTTTGCTGGCGTCAGGCCGTTGTCGCGGGCCAGCTGGTTGTAGCGGCGGGCGGCCGCCAGCGATTCGGGGCGACCCCAGCGCTGCTTGCGCACCGATGCATACCGGGCGATGCGGGCGTTTTGCGGCGCATTGGCGCCCTCGGTTCCGGATGCGTCGTACTTGCCGGTCAACAGGCCGAAACCCAGTGGCGAATACGCCAGCAGTGACACACCCAGGCGGTGCATGGTTTCGTCCAGGCCGTTTTCCACGGTGCGGTTGACCAGGCAGTACGGGTTTTGCACCGTGGCCACGCGCGGCAGGCCATGCTGCTCGGCCAGGCGGACAAACTCGTGCACGCCGTAAGGCGTTTCGTTCGACAGGCCGATGTGCCGCACCTTGCCCTGGCTGACCAGCCGGCCCAGCGCTTCGAGCTGCTCATGCAGGGAGGTCGCACTGCGTTCCAGGGCCGGCTGGTAAGCAAGAACGCCTAGACCCGGCACCTGGCGCTCGGGCCAGTGGATCTGGTAGAGGTCGATCACGTCGGTCTGCAGGCGCGTCAAGCTGGCATGGCAGGATGCGGTGATGTCATGGGCCGTCATGCCTTTGCCTTCGCGAATCCAGGGCATGCTGCGCGACGGTCCGGCGACCTTGGTGGCCAGCACCAGTTGCCGGCGTGCACCGGGATTGCGGGCCAGCCAGTTGCCGATGATGGTTTCTGTCGCGCCAAAGGTTTCGGCGCGCGCCGGCACCGAATACATTTCAGCGGTGTCCAGAAAATTGATGCCGCGCGCCAGAGAGCGGTCCAGGATGGCGTGGGACGCCGCTTCATCGACCTGCTCGCCAAACGTCATGGTGCCCAGGCAGACCGGGGTGACCTGCAGGTCGCTTGCGCCGAGTTGGACTTTGTTCATGAAATGAAAGGGTTGGAGTGAACGGTCTGAAAAAGAAACCAGCCTTTGCGGCAATGGCTGAAAAGCGCTAGTTTAAGGGCAGTAAAAGTGCCTTCATCGCACCCTTGTCTGGGTATTTGTCTGACACTTTGACACAATTGCAACGTTTAGCATCGGTCCACTGGCGCTCTAATGCGCAGTTCGAATCAAGCAACATTCATATTTTGAGGATCCTCCCATGAGAAAAGCATTCACCACCACCGTCACCTGTGCAGCACTGTCCCTGGCCGTCCTGTCGGGTTGCGCGAACATGAGCGAAACCCAGCGCGGCACAGCACAGGGCGCGGGCATCGGCGCCGGTCTGGGCGCTTTGCTGGGCGCCGCCACGGGCGGCTCCAAGGGTGCGGCGCAGGGCGCGGTGCTGGGCGGCGCGGTGGGCGCGGGCGGCGGCTACATCTGGTCCAAGAAAATGCAGGACCAGAAAGTCGCCATGGAACGCGCCACGGTCGGCACCGGTGTGGGCGTGAGCCAGACGCAGGACAACCGCCTGAAGCTGGACATTCCGAGCGACGTGTCGTTTGACGTGGGCCGCTCGGCCATCAAGTCGAACTTTGCGCCGGTGCTGACGAATTTCGCCACCAGCCTGAACCAGAACCCGATCACCACCGTGTCCATCATCGGCCACACCGACAGCACCGGCTCGGATGCCATCAACAACCCGCTGTCGTTTGACCGCGCCAATGCCGCCCGCGACTACCTGGTCGGCCGTGGCGTGGCCGCGCAGCGCATTGCCACCGACGGCCGTGGTTCGCGTGAAGCGATTGCCGACAACGGCAGTGAACAGGGCCGCGCCAAGAACCGCCGCGTCGAGATCTACGTGGCCGAACCGGCTCAGCGTTGATTCCCGCCTGACGGGTTGAACTAATAAAAAGCGCCCGAGGGCGCTTTTTTCATGTCCGGCAACGACGCAGGCAGGCCGGTCAAGCCTGCTTGAAGCGCGCTTCCTCCTGCAGCCGTAGCACCCGGCGCTGCACCTTGCCGGTGGTGGTCATGGGCAGCGCGTCGATGAATTCGATTTCCTTGGGGTATTCATAGGGCGCCAGCAAATTTTTGACGTGGGCCTGCAATTCCGCCACCAATTTTTGGTCAAATTCGGCTTTTCCGCTTGCTGCACCAGCACGGGCAGCTATTGAATCAGGAGCAAGCACGACGTAGGCCTTGACCACCGCACCGCGCTCGCTGTCGGGCTTGGGCACCACGGCGGCGTTGGCCACGGCCGGATGCTTGACCAGGCAGTTCTCGATCTCGCCGGGGCCGATGCGGTAGCCGGCGGCCTTGAACAAATCGTCGGCCCGGCCTTCGTACCAAAGGTAGCCGTCTGCGTCAACCCGCGCCAGGTCGCCGGTGCGGCACCAGTCGCCGGTGAACTTGGCGCGCGTGGCGGCTTCGTTCTTCCAGTAACCCAGAAAAAAGATCGGGTCCGCATCGCCGTGGATGTCAAAGCGGTTGACCGCCACGTCGCCCGGCACGCCGACCGGGCATTCATGGCCGTCGTCGTCGATCACCTTGACCTGATGGCCCGGATAGGCCTTGCCCATGCTGCCCGGCCGGGCCGGCCAGCCGGCGCGCGCGCCCAGCGCCGACAGCACAGGAAACAGGTCCGCCGACCGGCCGCCCTGAAGCGGCACGAAGCCCCGGGACGGCAGCGCGGCCAGCGAAGCGGCCGCGTCATGGCAGTTGCCGACCACGTAATTGATTTCGGTCTGGCCGAACATCTCGTTGACCGTCACGCCGAGCTGCTCGCGGCAGTAGTCAAAGACCGCGTCACCCACCGCCTCGCCGGCGCTCATCAGGCCCTGCAGGTGCAGCGTGAACTGCTCGCGCGGGCGCGCAAAAGCCTTCATCATGGCCTTGAGCGCAGTCGGGAACAAAAAGGTGTGCGTCACGCCGTGTTCGGCCATCAGGCTGAAGGCGAGTTCAGGGCTGAAGCGGCCGTTGAACGCCACAATCGGCCGGCCGAAATACAGCGTTGGCAGCAGCGCATCCATCAGCCCGCCGGTCCAGGCCCAGTCGGCCGGGCTCCAGAACACGGCGCTGGAGGATTGATTGCCGATGCCGTCAAAGCCGAACCCGTTCTGGCTGCAGACGAAGCCGGGCAGGTTGCCGATCAGCGCGCGGTGCGCCAGCAGCGCGCCCTTGGGCGGGCCGGTCGTGCCGCTGGTGTAGATCAGGATCGCGGCATCGTCGGCGCAGGTGCGGGCGGCGGTAAATTCGCCCTGCTGCGCCTGCAAACTTGCCGTGTAGTCCACGTCGCCCTGCCCTACTGCGCCACCTGCGGCCATCAACGTGCGCAGCGCCGGGCATTCGGCCTTGATGGCGTTCACGCTGCCAATCGAGCTTTCATCGCAGATCGCCAGCACCGCCGCGCTGTCCTGCAACCGGAAGGCCAGCGCTTCAGGCCCGAACAGCATCGACAGCGGCATGGCGACGGCGCCCATCTGCAGCACTGCCATGTAGGCCACGGCTGTCTCGAAGCGCTGCGGCATCACGATGGCCACCCGGTCGCCGCGCTGCACGCCCAGCGCGAACAGGCCGTGACTGAGCGCATCGGCCGCCTGTTTTAGCTCGTAATAAGTATGAAAAACAGCTTTTCCGCTTGTCTGGTGGGCGCGAATAGCTATTCTTTCAGTAGCATCCGGCTGCGCGTTCTCGGGCCTGGCCCAGCGGCTGCAGCAGACCTCGGCGATGTTGAAGAATTCATTAACGGGCCAGCGAAAGCCGCTGTGCAGCTGCGCATAGTGGTCGGGCGGGTCCTGCGCCGGACGGTGGCCGGGCTTGTCGCTGTCTTGACTGCTTCTCAAAGCGTGTCTCCTTATGATGTGCGTCCAATGTACAAAGAAAACCGACTATTTCGCAGCGAGTTTGTCCCTATGCGCGGACTCGACCACCATGTGCTGACCTGGAGCAGCGGGCAAGCCCCGGCGCTACCGCCGCTGTTTTTAGTGCATGGCTGGATGGATGTGGCGGCGTCCTACCAGTTCATGGTCGATGCCTTTACCGACGCCTTTGCTGCCGGCCGCACCATCATCGCGCCCGACTGGCGCGGCTTCGGCCTGACCGGCCTGTCGCCCTCGGGCTGGCAGGCCGACAGCTACTGGTTTGCCGACTACCTGGCCGACCTGGACCATTTGCTCGACCATTACGCGCCCGGCCAGGCGGTGGACCTGGTGGGCCACAGCATGGGCGGCAACGTGGCGATGCTGTATGCCGGCGTGCGGCCGGAGCGTATTCGCCGGCTGGTCAACCTGGAAGGATTCGGCCTGCCAGCCAGCCGCCCCAGCCAGGCGGCCGGACGGCTGGCGCAATGGATGGACGGAGTGAAAAGCGTGCAGCGCGGCGAGCTGGCGCTGAAAAGCTATGACGATGTCGGCGGCGTCGCGCAGCGCCTGATGAAGACCAATCCCCGGCTGACGCCCGACAAGGCGCTCTGGCTCGCCAGCCACTGGGCGCGGCCGGATGCGTCGGGCCAGTGGCGGATTCTGGGCAATCCGGCGCACAAGGTGCCCAGCGCGCAGCTCTACCGGGTCGATGAAGCGCAGGAGATCTACCAGCGCATCAGCGCGCCCGTGCTGGCGGTCGAGGCATCAAGTGACTCGATGGCGCAGTGGTGGAAAGGCAAGTATTCGCTGGACGAATACCATGAGCGGCTCAAGTACGTGCCCGACGCACGGGTGGCCGTGGTCGAGGACGCCGGCCACATGCTCCACCACGACCAGCCCGAGGCGCTGGCCCGGCTGATCGAAGCCTTCCTGGCCTGAGGCCAGGCAGGTTGATCGCCCGGCGGCATTATGCTACCAAACTGATAGCTATCAATGCCCGCCAGTCGTGCGCAAAATGCCTTTTTTGATGCAAAAATTCCGTTTCATCCTGAAACGGCCGCGCCGTAGGGCAAACTTGACGCTTTTTTCCCTCCGTCGCGCAAAGCCCTCTCCATGAACGATTCGCAACCCGTCAGCCAGGACAGCTTTCGCCGCATCCTGTCGCGCAACATCAGCTTTCCGCTGGGGCTGGGCGCCCTGAGCGCGGTGCTTTTCCTGGCCTTGATCGTCTACCTCCTGTCCGTCCTGAACTGGGTGGAACACTCCGAGCGCGTCATTGGCAATGCCAACCAGGTGGCCCGGCTGAACTCGGAAATGGAGTCGGGCATGCGCGGCTATCTGGTAACCGGCGATGAATCCTTCCTGGAACCCTACGAAATGGCCTTGTCCCGTTTTAACAGCGAGGTCGCGACCCTGTCCGCCATGGTCAGCGACAACCCGGTCCAGGTGACCCGGCTCCAGCGGATCACCGGCCTGCATCAGCAATGGAACGAGTTTGCCAAGGAGTCGATTGCACTGCGCCGCGGCAACCTGGACTATGTCGCCCTGGCACGCACAAGCCGTGGCAAGCGCCTGAAAGACGAGATTCGGCAGGAACTGGCGGGCTTCATCACGATGGAGCAACGGCTGCTGCTGGAGCGCAATGGAGAAGCGCGCAGCACCACGTTCTGGAGCGTGCTGGCTTATCTGCTGTTCACGCTGGGCGTCAGCGGACTGCTGGCGTTTCGGGGACGGCGCGAACTGCTGGGCCTGTCGGTCAATTACAACGAAGTGCTCACGCAGCAGGCCGGCCATGCCGCCTTGCTGCAGCAGCAGGCCTGGCTGCGCAGCGGCCAGACGCGGCTGGCCGAGCAGATGCTGGGCCAGCCGGACATGGCGCGGCTGGGGCACAGCGCGCTGGAATTCCTGGCGCACTACCTCGATGCTCCGGTGGCGGCGCTTTACACCCGGGACAGCGATGGCGTGCTCAGGCGCGTGGCCGCCCACGGCTTCACCCCGGCAAGCGAGGCCATCGAGCAAACCTTCTACAGCACCCAGGGCCTGGTGGGCCAGGCGGCGCTGGAAAACCGCATTGTTCGGATCGACGACGTGCCGCCCGACTACCTCAAGGTGACATCGGGACTCGGACAGGCCGCGCCGCGCCATGTGCTGGTGGTGCCGCTGCACCACGATGCGCAGGTGACCGGCGTGGTCGAGATGGCATTTTTCCGCGGTCTGCAACCGCGCGACATGGAACTGGTTGAGTTGGTGGCGCACACCATTGGCACCGCGCTGCATGGCGCGGTGTACCGCCAGCGCCTGCAGGATGCGCTGGGCGAAACGCAGCAGCTCAATGAAGAGCTGCAGGTCCAGCAGGAAGAACTTCGCACGGCCAATGAAGAGTTGCAGGAGCAGTCGCAGATCCTGCAGCAGTCGCAGGCGACGCTGGAAAACCAGCAGGCCGAACTGGAGCAGACCAACGAGCAGCTGGCCGAGCAGGCCATGTCGCTGGACCACAACAATGCGGCCCTGCGCAAGGCGCAGGCCGACCTGGAAGCACGCGCCGAGGAACTGACGCGCGCCAGCCGCTACAAGTCCGAGTTCCTGGCCAACATGTCGCACGAGTTGCGCACGCCGCTGAACAGCTCGCTGATCCTGGCACGGCTGCTGTCCGAGAATCCGAAAGGCAACCTGACCGACGAGCAGGTGCGGTTTGCCCGGGCTATCCATTCGGCCGGCAATGACCTGCTGAACCTGATCAATGACATCCTGGACATCTCCAAGGTTGAAGCCGGCAAGCTCGAACTGGTGCCGGAACAGGTCACGCTGGCCGCCTTGGTCGATGCGCTCAAGACCAGCTTCGAGCCGCTCGCCCGGCAGAAAAAGCTGACCTTTGAAGTGCAGATTGCGCCGGGCACGCCGGCTGCCCTGCTGACCGACCGCCAGCGGGTCGAACAGATTTTGAAGAACCTGCTGTCGAATGCGCTCAAGTTCACCGAAACCGGCGCTGTCCGCCTGCAGGTGGTGCCCGAAGCCGCCGGCGGCATTTCGCTGGCGGTGCAGGATTCGGGCATTGGCATTGGCCAGGAACAGCAGGACATCATTTTCGAGGCCTTCCGACAGGCCGACGGCACCACCAGCCGGCGCTACGGCGGCACCGGGCTGGGGCTGTCGATCTCACGCGACCTGAGCCTGCTGCTGGGCGGCTCGATCTCCGTGCAAAGCGTTCCCGGCCAGGGCAGCACCTTCACCCTGCACCTGCCTGCCGCCCTGCCCGCGCCGCCCGACAATTTGCCCGACAAGCCGCCAGCCGCCGCGCAGCCTGCGGTTCAGCCCGCTCAGCAAGCGACGGTCCAGCCAACACCGCCAGCCCCATCGCAGCCTGCGCTGCCGGTTTTTGCCGATGACCGCTTCATGAAGGGCCAGGGCCGGGTGGTGCTGGTGATCGAGGACGACGCGGTCTTTGCCCGCATCCTCTACGACCTGGCGCACGAGCTGGGCTTCAACTGCCTGGTGGCGCACAGCGGCGAAGACGGATTCATGCTGGCCGTGCAGTTCATGCCCGATGCGGTGCTGCTCGACATGGGACTGCCGGACCGCTCGGGCCTGTCGGTGCTGCAGCGCTTCAAGGAAACGCCCCGGACTCGCCATATTCCTGTGCATGTGGTGTCCGGCCAGGACCATCGGGAAGCCGCCTTGCTGCTGGGTGCCGTGGGCTATGCCGTCAAGCCGTCGAGCCGCGAACAGCTGAAGGAGGTGTTCACCACCCTGGAGCACAAGCTGACGCAAAAGCTCAAGCGCGTGCTGCTGGTGGAAGACGATGAACTGCAGCGTGAAAGCGTGATGCGGCTGATTGCCGACGACGAGGTCAACATCACCGCCGTGCGGACCGGCGCCGAAGCGCTGGCGCTGCTGGCCAGCACGATCTTCGACTGCATGATCGTGGACTTGAAGCTGCCCGACATGCAGGGCAATGAACTGCTCAGGCGCATGTCGGCGGGCGACATCTGCTCGTTCCCGCCGGTGATCGTGTACACCGGCCGCAGCCTGAGCCGCGCCGAAGAGGCCGATCTGCTGAAATACTCGCGCTCCATCATCATCAAGGGCGCGCATTCCCCCGAGCGCCTGCTCGATGAAGTCACGCTGTTCCTGCACAAGGTGGAGTCCAGCCTGTCGGCCGAACAGCAGCAACTGCTGAAAACCGCCCGCAGCCGCGACGAGGTGTTCGAGGGCCGGAAAATCCTGCTGGTCGATGACGATGTGCGCAACATTTTTTCGCTGACCAGCGCGCTGGAGCAAAAGGGCTTCCTGGTGGAGGTTGGCCGCAACGGCTTTGAGGCGCTGGAGCGGCTCGACGAGGTGCCGGGCATCGAGCTGGTCCTGATGGACATCATGATGCCTGGCATGGACGGGCTTGAAGCCATGCGCCGCATCCGCCAGAATCCACGTTTGCAAAAACTTCCCATCATCGCGGTGACGGCCAAAGCCATGAAGGACGACCAGGAACAATGCCTCGCGGCCGGCGCCAACGATTACCTGGCCAAGCCGATTGACCTGGACCGGTTGTTCTCCCTGCTCAGGGTGTGGATGCCCGTGGCCGGGCGGATTTGAGCCATGCCCCAAAAAAACAGCCCGGCAGGCCCACCGGCGGCGACTGGCCCGGCGGCTGAACCGGGCGATATCCTCCAGGCCGCCGCCACGACCGACATCGAGCTCAAGCGCCTGATGGAGGCGATCTACCTCAAGTACAGCTACGATTTTCGTGATTATTCCGGCGCCTCGCAAAAACGCCGCGTGCTGTATGCGCTGACGCAACTGGCCTGCCCGAGCATTTCCGAGCTGCAGTCCCGGGTGCTAGACGACCCGAGGATGTTTCAGCAGGTGCTCCAGTACCTGACGATACCGGTCAGTGAAATGTTTCGCGATCCGTCTTTTTTTCTGGCCCTGCGCCAGCAGGTGGTGCCGCACCTGCGCACCTATGCGTCCATCAAGGTGTGGATCGCCGGCTGCAGCACCGGGGAAGAGGTGTACTCGCTGGCCATCTTGCTGCGTGAGGAAGGCTTGCTTGAGCGTTCGCTTATTTATGCCACCGACATCAACCCGGTTTCCCTGGACAAGGCGCGGCAAGGCATCTTTCCGCTGAGCAGCATCCGCGGCTTCACCGCCAACTACCAGCAGTCCGGCGGCCAGCAGGCCTTTGCCGACTACTACACCGCCGCCTACGCGGCGGCCATTTTCGACAAGTCGCTGCGGGAAAACATCGTGTTTGCCGACCACAGCCTGGCCACGGACAGCGTGTTTTCGGAAACCCAACTGGTGCTGTGCCGCAATGTGCTGATCTATTTCAACAAAAAGCTGCAGGACCGCGCTTTTGGACTGTTTCACGAATCCCTGGGGCATCGCGGCTTCCTGGGCCTGGGCAGCAAGGAAAGCATTGATTTTTCCAGCTATGCCACCCGTTTCGAACCGCTGGTGCGCGCCGAGCGGATCTTTCGCAAACGACCAGGGCTGGTGTGATGGACGCGTTGACCCAGGCGAAAGTGCAGCGCGTCCAGGCGGTGGTGATCGGCGCTTCGGCCGGCGGCGTGGATGCGCTGATGGAGATCCTGCCCGGACTGCCCGCCGGCTTTGGCTTGCCGCTCGTGGTGGTGCTGCACCTGTCGGAAAGCCATCACAGCCAGCTGGCGGCGATTTTCCGGCGGCGCATGTCCATGCAGGTGCGGGAGGCAGCGGACAAGGAAACCTTGACGCCGGGAACGCTCTACTTTGCACCGCCGGGCTACCATTTGCTGGTCGAGACAGACCATTCGCTGTCCCTGAGTTGCGAAGCGCATGTGCATTTCTCGCGTCCGTCGATCGATGTGCTGATGGAGTCGGCCGCCGACGCCTACGGCTTGAATCTTGCGGGAATCCTGCTGACCGGCGCCAATGCGGATGGCGCCCGGGGGCTGGATAAAATTGGCCGACAAGGCGGCCTGAGCGTGGTGCAGGACCCGGCCGAAGCGCGCATGCCCGTGATGCCGGAAGCGGCCATCCGCCTGCGCCAGCCCGACCTGATTCTTGATTTGAAAAGCATCCACAGCCTGCTGCTGGAAATGGGAAAGAATTCATGCTGAACGACAACAACGTCAACGTTCTGATCGTTGACGACCTCCCCGACAACCTGCTGGCGCTTGAAGCCGTCATCCGCCTGGAAGGCCGGACAATTTTTCAGGCTTCCAGCGGCGAGGAAGCGCTGGCCCTGCTCTTGAGCCATGAATTTGCGCTGGCCATCCTGGATGTCCAGATGCCGGGCATGAACGGCTTCGAGCTGGCCGAGCTGATGCGCGGTACCGAAAAAACGCGCCATATTCCCATCGTCTTCGTCACGGCGGCGGGCAAGGAGTCGAACTTCGCGTTCAAGGGCTATGAAAGCGGCGCCGTTGACTTTTTGTACAAGCCGCTCGATGTGCAGGCGGTGCAATCCAAGGTGAATGTGTTTGCCCTGCTTTACCGGCAGCGCCTGGAGACCCGGCGCCAGGTGCTGGCGCTTGAAAAAAGCAGGAAGGAGCAGGAAGCGCTGCTGGCAAGCCTGCAGGCCACGCAGATGGCACTGCAAAAGGCCCTGAACATGCGCGACGAGTTCATGTCGGTGGTGGCGCATGAACTGCGAACGCCCCTGAACACGCTCTTCATGGATGTCCAGATGCGCAAAATGCTGCTGGAGCGCGGCAAGCTGGCCGTTTTCGATGCCGCCTACCTGGAAAAAATGGTCGCGCGTGACCAGCGCCAGGTCCAGAGCATGGTGCGACTGATCGACGACATGCTCGATGTCACGCGCATCCGCAGCAACCGGCTGTCGATCCGCACCGGCCCGGTCGATTTGCCGGCATTGCTCGGCCGCGTGGTGGGCAACCTGAGCCACCAGGCACAGGCTGCCGGCAGCGCCATCACCCTGCATGCCGACCAGCCGGTGACCGGTTGCTGGGACGAATTCAGGATCGAGCAGGTGGTGACCAACCTGCTGACCAATGCGCTGCGTTACGGCAACGGCAAGCCGGTGGAGGTCAGCCTGGTTTTGCTGGGCGACAGCGTGGCCCTTCAGGTTCGCGACCAGGGAAAGGGCATACCGGCCCGGGACCAGCAGCGTATCTTCGATCCCTTCGAGCGGGCCGTGGGCCAGGACGACAGCACGACCGGCCTGGGGCTGGGGCTGTACATCACCCGGCAGCTGGTCGAAGCACATGGCGGAACCATCAGGGTGCAGAGCCGGGAGACCGAAGGCGCGTTGTTCAGCGTTGCACTGCCGCTGGCGGTGCCTGCCACCGCACCCCTGTAACCTGCCCGCATGCCTGCGTACAGGCGGGCACGCGGCGCACGGCCAGGGAGCATGAGAAAATGGCCGATTGAATTCAGACAACGACAGGACTTTCCCCATGGACGCAGAACACATCAACACCATTTCCAACCAGATCGAGGACCTGAGCAACCGGGTGAATGAACTCAGGGGGTATCTTTGACTACCCTGCCAAAGCCCGAAAACTGAACGAAGTCAACGCCGCGCTCGAAGATCCGAAGGTCTGGGACAACCCCAAGCGCGCGCAGGAACTCGGCCGCGAGAAAAAATCGCTCGAAGACGTGGTGCTGATCCTGGACCGGCTTGAGCAAGAGCTGGCGGACAACACCGAGCTGTTCGAGATGTCGAAGGACGACAACGACGAAGCCGGCATGCGCGCCATCGAAGGTGAAGCTGCCAAGGTGGCCGCAGAAGTCGAAAAAATGGAATTTCGCCGGATGTTCAACAACCCGGCCGATCCGCTCAATTGCTTTCTCGACATCCAGTCCGGCGCCGGCGGCACTGAAGCCTGCGACTGGGCCAGCATGCTGCTGCGCCAGTACCTGAAGTACGCCGAGCGCAAGGGCTTCAAGACCACGATTGAAGACGAGTCCGCAGGCGACACCGCCGGCATCAAGGGCGCGACCATCAAGATCGAAGGCGAATACGCCTTTGGCCTGCTGCGCACCGAAACCGGCGTCCACCGGCTTGTGCGCAAGTCGCCGTTCGACTCGTCGGGCGGACGCCATACGTCGTTTGCCTCGGTGTTTGTCTATCCGGAGATTGATGATTCGATCGAAATCGATATCAACCCGGCTGACGTGCGCACCGACACCTACCGCGCCAGTGGCGCCGGCGGCCAGCACATCAACAAGACCGACTCGGCCGTTCGCCTGACGCACATCCCGACCGGCATCGTCGTGCAGTGCCAGGAAGGCCGCTCGCAGCACGGCAACCGCGATGTCGCCTGGAAGCGCCTGCGCTCGCGGCTGTACGACTTCGAGTTGCGCAAGCAGCAGGAAGCGCAGCAAAAGCTCGAAGACACCAAGACCGACGTCGGCTGGGGCCACCAGATCCGCAGTTATGTGCTGGACAACAGCCGCATCAAGGACTTGCGCACCAACTACGAAACCTCTGCCACGCAAAAAGTGCTGGACGGCGACCTGGATCCGTTTATTGAAGCGTCCCTGAAACAGGGCGTCTGATGGCGGCACACACCGTCTGTTTTTGAATTTTTGGATGTTTTAGGAACCAGCCATGCTGCAAATGCTTGACGGAACAGGACCCGGCGCTGCCGTGGTCATCAACCGCGCCGACTACCTGGCCCCGGCCTACTGGATCGACACGGTTGACCTGTGCTTTGACCTGGACCCGGCCAAAACCCGCGTGCTCAACAAGATGACGTTGCGCCGCAACCCCGAGGTGCCGGCGCAGCCGCTCCGGCTGGATGGCGAGGAACTCAATCTGGCGCGGGTGCTGGTCAACGGGCAAGGCACGTCCTTCAAAATGGAAGGCGGCCAGCTGGTGCTGTGCGACCTGCCCGATGCATTCGAGCTGGAAATCTTCACCACCACCTGCCCGTCCAAGAACACCAAGCTGATGGGCCTGTACGTCAGCAACGACTCCTTTTTCACCCAGTGTGAAGCCGAGGGTTTCCGGCGCATCACCTATTTCCTGGACCGCCCGGACGTGATGGCGAGCTACAGCGTCACGCTGCGCGCTGACAAGGCGAAATACCCGGTGCTGCTGTCCAACGGCAACCTGGTGGCGCACGGCCCGCTGGAAGACGGGCCGAACGGCGCGCGGCATTTCGCCAAATGGGTCGATCCGCACCGCAAGCCCAGCTACCTGTTTGCGCTGGTGGCCGGTCAATTGGTGGCGCGCGAGCAGCGCATCACCACGCGCGCCGGCAAGGACCACCTGCTGCAGGTCTATGTGCGGCCCGGCGACCTTGACAAGACCGAGCATGCCATGCTTTCGCTGATGCATTCGGTCGCCTGGGACGAAGCGCGCTTTGGCTTGAAGCTCGACCTGGAGCGCTTCATGATCGTCGCCACCAGCGACTTCAACATGGGCGCGATGGAAAACAAGGGCCTGAATATCTTCAACACCAAGTACGTGCTGGCAAACCAGGCCACCGCCACCGACGTTGATTTCTCGAACATCGAAAGCGTCGTCGGCCACGAGTACTTCCACAACTGGACCGGCAACCGCATCACCTGCCGCGACTGGTTCCAGCTGAGCCTGAAAGAAGGCCTGACGGTGTTCCGCGACCAGGAGTTCTCGCAGGATTTGTGCGCCGCGCCTTCAGCCCGTGCCGTCAAGCGCATCGAGGACGTTCGCGTGCTGCGCACCGCCCAGTTCCCCGAAGACGCCGGCCCGATGGCGCACCCGGTGCGGCCTGACAGCTACATCGAGATCAGCAACTTCTACACCGTCACCATTTACGAAAAAGGCGCCGAAGTCGTCCGCATGATGCAGACGCTGGTGGGCCGCGAGGGCTTCGCCAAGGGCATGACGTTGTACTTCGAGCGGCACGACGGCCACGCCGTGACCTGCGACGATTTTGCGCAGGCCATTGCCGACGCCAACCCGGCGTCCGACCTGTCGCGCCTGTTGCCGCAGTTCAAGCGCTGGTACAGCCAAGCCGGCACGCCACGGCTGCAAGCGCAGGGCGTGTACGACGCCGCCGCGCGCAGCTACACGCTCACGCTGGCGCAAAACTGCGCACCCACGTCGGGCCAGCCAGACAAGGAGCCGTTCGTGATTCCGGTCAGCCTGGGCCTGCTCGGCGCGGACGGCCAGGATTTGCCGCTTCAACTGGACGGCGAAACCGTTCCGGCTGCAGGCACACGCACCGTCGTGCTGACGCAGGAGCGCGAAAGCTTCACTTTCGTCAACATCGACGCCGAACCGGTGCCTTCCATCCTGCGCGGCTTCACCGCGCCGGTCGTGTTGGAATTTGCCTATACAGATGCCCAGCTGCTGCACCTGCTGGCGCACGACAGCGACCCCTTCAACCGCTGGGAAGCCGGCCAGCGCCTGGCTGTCAACCAAGCTGTTGACGCTATTAAAAAAATAGCTGCAAGTGCAGACAGATCAAGCGCAAACGTGCTAAATGATGCCTATTTGAATGCCATGCGCGAGGTATTGCGCCATCCGTCGCTCGATTCGGCCTTCAAGGATTTGGTGCTGACGCTGCCGTCCGAAACTTACCTGGCCGAGCAACTTGACGTGGTCGATCCGCAGCACATCCATGCGGTGCGCGAAGCCATGCGCCAACAGCTGGCCTCCGCACTCCAGCCCGACTGGGAAGCGGCGTACGAAGCGAACCACGACACCGGTGCCTACACACCCGACCCGGTGTCCAGCGGACGCCGGGCGCTGACCGGCATGGCGCTGACGCACCTGTGCCTGGCCGCGCGGGAAAGTGGCGACAGCGTATGGCCAGGCAAGACGCTGCAGCGTTTCAAGGACGCCGGCAACATGACCGATCGCTTCAACGCCCTGGCGGCCCTGGTGTCCAGTAGCCATCCGCTGGCGGCCCAGGCACTGGTCCTGTTCCATGCCATGTTCAAGGGTGAGCCGCTGGTCATCGACAAATGGTTCAGCCTGCAAACCGGCGCGCCCGACCGTGGCGGCAATATCCTGCCGGCTGTCAGGCAACTGATGAAACATGCTGACTTCAGCCTTAAAAACCCCAACCGCGCCCGCAGCGTCATCAGCACGTTCTGCCAGGGCAACCCGGCTGGTTTTCACCGGCTTGACGGCGCCGGCTATGCCTTCTGGTGTGAACGTGTGGTGGAACTCGACGCCCTCAATCCACAGGTCGCCGCCAGGCTGGCACGCGCGCTGGACCGCTGGAGCAAACTGGCCGAACCCTACCGCAGCCAGGCGCACCAGGCGATTTCCCGCGTTGCTGCCCGAACCGACCTGAGCAAAGACACGCACGAAGTGGTGACGCGCGCCCTGGGCCATTGACCGGCTGGCATTCCAATTACCCACCCCACCCTGTTAACGGAGTTCCTGATGCCCAAAAATATTTCCCTTACACGCTACCTGGTCGAGCAGCAGCGCATCGACGGCCATATTCCGCCCGAGTTGCGCTTGCTGATCGAAGTGGTGGCCCGCGCCTGCAAAGGCATCAGCCAGGCCGTCAACAAAGGCGCGCTGGGCGATGTGATGGGCACGGCCGGCAGCGAAAACGTGCAGGGCGAGATCCAGAAAAAGCTCGACATCATCGCCAACGAAGTGCTGATCGAGGCAAACGAATGGGGCGGCCATCTGGCCGCCATGGCCTCGGAGGAAATGGACAGCATTTACGTGGTGCCCAACCGCTACCCGCAGGGTGAATACCTGCTGATGTTTGACCCGCTCGACGGCTCCAGCAACATTGATGTCAATGTCAGTATCGGCACCATTTTCAGTGTGCTGAAAAAGGCCGAGGGCAACCATGGCGTCGAGGAAAGCGATTTTCTGCAGGCGGGCTCCAGCCAGGTAGCGGCCGGTTACTGCGTCTATGGTCCGCAGACCACGCTGGTGCTGACCGTGGGCGACGGCGTGGCCATGTTCACGCTGGACCGCGAGCAGGGCTCGTTCCTGCTGATCGAGGAAAACGTGAAAATTCCGGACAACACCCAGGAATTTGCCATCAACATGAGCAACATGCGGCACTGGGACGAGCCGGTCAAGCGCTACATCGATGAATGCCTCCAGGGCAAGGAAGGCCCGCGCGGCAAGGACTTCAATATGCGCTGGATTGCCTCCATGGTCGCCGACGTGCACCGCATCCTGTGCCGGGGCGGCGTATTTTTGTACCCGTGGGACAAGCGCGAACCCGAAAAAGCCGGCAAGCTGCGCCTGATGTACGAAGCCAACCCGATGAGCTGGCTGATCGAACAAGCCGGCGGCGCCGCCACCAATGGCAAGCAACGCATCCTCGACCTCCAGCCGACCAAACTGCACGAGCGTGTCAGCGTGATACTGGGCTCGAAAAATGAGGTGGAGCGGGTTACCGCCTATCACTCCGGGCTATAATCAAGGGCTTAAGCCGGTGTAGCTCAGTCGGTAGAGCAGCTCATTCGTAATGAGAAGGTCGGGTGTTCGATTCATCTCTCCGGCACCAAATTGGACAAGGGTTCATTGCTATGAAAATAGTAGTGAGCCCTTTTTCTTTGGCGACTGCAGACCAGTTACACAGTTATCTCAGCTTGTCGAGGCTGACGATTCACAGGGTTGTTTGTCAAGGTTTGTGCTGCTTGACTTTCTTTGCGGTTATTCTTGTTTTCCACTGTTGAACCAGGCCAGCGGCTGGCTTGGGGTACAAAGCAGAAAATTTGAATGAATCAGTCAACACAGCTTCAATAAACCCTTCACTCCTGATACAAAAGACTGAAAAATTTTCAGCCTTTGGATCACCAAAGCGGGTAAAACGGTGCGCCCTGGAAATTGATACTGCATTTTTTTATACACTGAACTTTCAAGACGCCCTCGCCTCCCACTACGCCATGCGCCATCTGTTCCTCATCTTCATGATCGCCCTGCTGCCTTTGCGCGGCTGGGCCAGTGATGCAATGGCGACGGGGATGGTCACGGCGCTGCAACAGCAAACTGCTGCAAAAACACCAGCCACTCACGCCCATCAAGCAGGGGTGAAAGCGCATCAGGATGCCGAAACCTTGGTGGCCGATCCAGCTCGAACGGCAGCCGACTGCGCAAGTCATGCCGCCGGCGGAAACGACCATGCAGATGACACGCACTGCAGCACCTGCAGCGTCTGTCAGACCTGCCATACGGTCGCGTTGACGCCTGCGGCTGCCGATGTGAACACCGCTTTCAACCCACGCACACTGCCCCGCGCAGTCGCCTGCCAATTTGTCAGTGCCGAACACGCACTCGGCGAAAAACCACCGATTTCCTGATCTTCAGGCCCGTATTGGGTCTGTACTTGCTGCCGGCACAGCCCTCTGTGGCTTCTGCATCGCACGCGATGCCCCGACAACCGCGATTTCCCCATCGCACCGCTTGTATTTCAGGAGATTTTCGTGAGCATTCACCCCTATTCAAACCTGCCCGTTGCACTGGCCCTGCTGGCGGGGTCCCTGTGGATTCCCCAGGCCAGTGCGCAGGACTCTGCTTCTGCAGCCTCGCCATCAAACCCCGTCACGCCAGCCGCCACGGCACAGGCAACTCCATCGCCTTACCGATCGGCGCTTGAGGACTACCAGCGCTACACCGACGAAAAGACGGTCAACTGGAAAGACGCCAACGACGCCACCGCGCGCATCGGGGGCTGGCGCGAGTACGCCAGGGAAGCCAGTCAAGCGCAGGCTCAAGAGCGTTCTTCCATGCCCGATTCCGGCGCAGCACCGGCCAAACCGTGACAGGAACAACCACCATGAAAAAGATTTTTCGATTGACCGCGCTGACTGCGGCCAGCCTCGTGCTTGCCGGCTGCGCATCGGTCAATATGGACCAAGCCGTGCGGGACACGAATGACTCCACGAGCACATTTACCCAAGGCAAACTCGAGCTCAGCCGCACCGGGCAGCAAAACCAGGCCAGGGCTAAGCTGAGCAGCGAGTTGCTGGCCAAACCCCTGAACATGGATGAGGCCGTACAACTCGCGCTGGCCAACAGCCCGGCGGTGCAAACCCTGCTGGCCCAAAGCTGGTCCGACATGGCCCAGGCCAACCAGACTGGCCGCATCGCCAACCCGGTCTTCACATTCGAGCGAATCCGCTTTGCCGACGAACTGGAGCTCGGCCGGTTGTTGTCGTTCGGCTTGCTGGATTTGCTGACCCTGCCACGGCGCCTGGAGATTTCGCGCAGCCAGATGGCACAGGCCAGGGTACAGCTCAGCGCCAATGTGGTCGAGCAGGTCACGCAGGTTCGCCAGACCTGGGTGCGCGCTGTCGCCGCGCAGCAGTCCTTGGCGTATGCAAACCAGGTCAACCGCAGTGCCCAGGCCAGCAGCGAACTGGCCAAGCGCATGCAGCAGGTCGGTAACTTCACGAAGCTGCAGCGCGTGCGCCAGCAAAGCTTTTATGCCGACAGCGCGGCCCAGCTGGCGTCCAGCCAGCATGCCAGCACCACGGCCCGGGAAGAACTGGTCCGGCAACTGGGCTTGACCGACGCGCAAGCCGGGCAACTCCAGCTGCCCGAGCGCCTGCCCGACCTGCCCAAGGCGCCTTTGCAGGCTGCCGTGGTCAATGCCAACGCCCCCCAGCAGCGCCTTGATGTGCAGATTGCCCGCAACCAGCTGGAAATGGCGGGCAAATCGCAAGGTTTGAACCTGATCACCAGTCTGGTTGACGTGGAGCTTGGGGTGCGCCGCGACACCGTGTTCGACAACGCAGCAGGCACCAGCACGCCACGCAAAGGCTACGAGCTGGGCATTCGCCTGCCGATTTTCGACTGGGGCACGGCCAAGCGGGATGCCATGAACGCGCAGTCGCTGGCAGCGGCCAACCGCTACGAAAGCACGGTTCGCGGCGCATCGTCGCAGTTGCGCGAAAGCTATTCGGCCTACCGCACCGCCTACGACGTGGCGCGCCACTACCGCGATGAAATCGTTCCGCTGCGCAAAATCATGGCTGAAGAAAACATCCTGCGCTACAACGGCATGCTGATCGGGGTGTTCGAGTTGCTGGCTAACAACCGCGACCAGATCGCCAGCGTCACCGCCGCCCTCAACGCCTACCAGCAGTTCTGGCTGGCCGATGCCGCACTGGCTGCATCGATGACCGGCAAACCGACCGCATTGGCCATGGCCTCGCCTGCCGCCGGTGGTGAGCAAGCGGCTGGCCACTGAATCCAGTCACGCCCAGATTCACAAAAAACATTGAACAAAACTCCCATGAAAAACAGAAGAAATTTCCTGACCGGTGCAGGCGCCATCACCACGGCGGTGGCAGCCGCGGCGGTGAGCCGGGTGGCCATGGCCGCATTGCCCGAGCCCGTCTTCCAGACCACGCCCGACACCATGGCGCCGCTGGTGCCCAGCACGGGCCGACCCTACAACCCGGTGGTCACCCTCAATGGCTGGACGCTTCCCTGGCGCATGAACAATGGCGTGAAGGAATTCCACCTGGTGGCCGAACCCGTGGTGCGCGAGATGTCGCCCGGCTTCAAGGCCCATCTGTGGGGCTACAACGGCCAGTCGCCCGGGCCCACGATCGAAGTGGTCGAAGGCGACCGGGTGCGCATCTTTGTCACCAACAAGCTGCCCGAGCACACCAGCGTGCACTGGCATGGCCAGCGCCTGCCCAACGGCATGGATGGCGTGTCGGGCCTGACGCAGAAAGCCATTCCGGTGGGCAAGACGTTTGTCTATGAATTCGTGGCCAGGCGTCCCGGCACCTTCATGTACCACCCGCATGCCGATGAGATGACGCAAATGGCCATGGGCATGATGGGTTTCTGGATCACGCACCCCCGGGCGTCTCATCCCTTGATTGACGAGGTGAACCGCGACTTCGTGTTTTTGCTCAACGCCTACGATATTGATCCGGGCGCCTACACCCCCAAGATCATGACCATGCTGGACTTCAACCTGTGGAGCTGGAACAGCCGGGTCTTTCCGGGCATCGACCCGCTGGTGGTACGCAAAAACGACAAGGTGCGCATCCGCATGGGTAACCTGACGATGACCAACCACCCCATGCACATCCACGGCCACGAGTTCACGGTGACGGGTACCGACGGCGGCCCGACCCCGAAGTCAAGCCGCTGGCCCGAAGTCACCACCGACGTTGCGGTGGGACAGATGCGCCAGATCGAATTTTTGGCCAACGAAGAAGGCGACTGGGCCTTTCATTGCCACAAGAGCCACCACACGATGAACGCCATGGGCCATGACGTGCCCACGATGATCGGCGTGGACCACCGAAAAGTCGCCCGGGACATCACCAACCTCATTCCCGACTACATGGTGATGGGAGAGCGCGGCATGGCCGACATGGCCGAGATGGAAATGCCCTTGCCGAACAACACCGAACGGATGATGACCGGCGAGGGGCCCTTCGGCTCGGTGGAGATGGGGGGCATGTTCAGCATGGTCAAGGTGCGCAAGGACCAAAAGGCCGGCGACTACAAGGACCCGGGCTGGTACCAGCATCCGGCAGGCAGTGTGGCTTATGAATGGACAGGTGCCTTGCCCAATCCGGCACGCTTTGCCGCTGAAGGCGGCCAGTCCATGAAGGCGCAGAACATGCCGCTGAAGGAAGTCGAAGTTCAGGTCCGCAAGCCCGTCATGGGCGGTATGGGCGGTATGGGTGGTATGGGCGGTATGGGCGGTATGAAGCACTGACTGTCAGCACGTCATCAATCCAAAAAAGGCATCTCATGCACCATCGATTTACTATTAAAACAATAGCTGAAAACGCCCTGTTTACTGGCGCATATGCCTGCTTTTATCAAAATTTCAATCATTTGGCCAGCATGCAGGCTGGCGCTGGCCCGGCCACCTCACTTTCCCTATTCCCACTCTTGAAAGGTATCTCATGAAATCACGCAACCTCCTGATCGCGATTCCCGGAATTTTTCTGGCCATCACAGCCATGGCTGGAGGCAACCACGCAGGCGGCCATGGCGGTGTCGATGAAATCGGCAAGCCCGGCGTCGCCGCCAATGTGACGCGCACCGTGAACGTCGACATGACTGACGACATGCGATTTCACACTTCTAAAATCGCCGTCAAACAGGGGGAAACCATCCGCTTTGTCGCCAAAAACTCGGGTCAGGTCAAGCACGAAATGGTGCTGGGAACTGCCAAGGAGCTCAAGGATCACTACGAGGTGATGAAGAAGAATCCCGAGATGGAACACGCCGATGAAAACATGGTGACGGTTGCGCCGGGCAAGAGCGGCGAAATCATCTGGCATTTCACCAAGGCCGGCAAGGTGGACTTTGCCTGCCTGCAGCCTGGCCACTATGACGCCGGCATGAAAGGTTCACGTGACCAGGGTCAAAACACCAGTGGGCCTCTCGCAGGCCTCTCGTTAATTTTTTGTCTGTGAGTTGGTTTTAACCTGTCGGAACTTATTATGAAAAAACGTTCTTTTCTTCAAGCTGCAGCCGTGCTGGCTGCCGGCGCTGGAACAGCTTTTGGTTTGCCCGTTTTTGCGCAAGCCAGGCCTTTGGTGGAAGTGTGGAAAGATCCGAGTTGTGGCTGCTGCGGCGACTGGGTGAGCCACATGCAAGCCAGCGGCTTTCAGGTCCAGGTTCACGATACGGGCAATGCATCGGCAAGAAAACGGTTAGGCGTGCCAGACAAAATGGGTTCCTGCCACACTGCAGTGGTGGCGGGTTATGCCCTTGAGGGGCATGTGCCCGCACGCGAGGTGCACCGTCTGCTGAAGGAACGACCACGTGCGGTCGGCCTGGCGGTGCCGGGTATGCCGGTTGGCTCACCGGGCATGGATGGACCCGCCTACAACGGGCGCAAGGACCCGTATGACGTCGTGCTTTTGCTCTCAAGCGACAAGTCGCGGGTGTACCAGTCCTACCCCACCCAAATTTCTGCCAAATCCTGAAAGAAAACACCATGAACTCAAAATCAGTCAAGTCAATGTTGATCCTGACCGCCATCCTGGTCAGCACTTCGACTGCCTATGCAACCTCCCATGGCAGCGCACCCATGATCAAGGACGATGCGAAAAAAGAAATATCTGTGGCGGCATCCGTCGACATGACAGAAGGCGAAATCAGAAAAGTGGACATGTCCACCAAGAAAATCACCATCAAGCATGGCGAGATCAAGAACCTGGACATGCCGGGCATGACCATGGTGTTCCAGGTCAAAGACCCGGCCCTGCTGGAACAAGTAAAGGCGGGCGACAAGGTTCGCTTTAAGGCAGAAAAAACCGGTGGGGCAATTGTCGTGACGGACATTCAGTCAGCCAAGTAATCAAAAAGCCGAATCGGGACCTGCTAATGCAGCCTGGTCCCTTCCTGTTCAGACCACGCTCAAAAACGGACGCTGCGCCGGAATAGCCTCAAGCAAGCTCAATGTCTCGGGGATATGCTGGCAGCAAGGCACGGCGCAGAAACGCGAAGTACAGGCACTGCGCAACAAGCCAGCGGCCGCAAACAAGCAGCATCCGGGCGGGCACCTGCAAACGCCGGGAGACTGTCAGGGTGTCACGCTGATGCCATTGGGGCCCTTGCCTACGGAAACGGTCTTCACGACCTTGCGGTCCTTCACATCGACCATGGAAACCGAGTTGGCGTAGCTGTTGGTCACATAGGCATACCTGCCATCACGATCGACGACCACGCATGGGCACCAGCGCCGGTCACCACTGTCTTTACGACCTTGAAACTCTCCAGATCGATCATGCTGACGGTCTTGCCAGGTTTCTTGCGCGTGCCCTGGTTGGCCACGAGCAGCATGCGCGAGTCCGGCGTGGCATACAGCTGGATCGGCACTGTTCCGACCGCAACCTTGCGAATCACCTTGGGCGTGGCGGTATCAATCACTGCGACCGCGTTTTCTTCCGACAGCGAGACAAAGGCAAAGCGACCGTCCGGCGTGAAGCCGACCTGTGCCGGGCCCCTGCCGGCCGGCACCTGCCCGACCTCCTTCTGGCTGGCGGTATCGATGACTGACACGGTACCGCCCTTGAGGTTGGCGACCCAGACCTGCTTGCCGTCCGGGTTGAACCGAAGGCCGTGGGGAAACTTGCCGACCGGAATTGTCGCCACGAGGCGTTGTGCGGATGTGTCGATCACGCTGACCGTGTCATCGCCACCGTTGGTGACGTAGGCAAAGCGGCCATCGGGCGACACCACCACGTGGGCCGGATGCATTCCAACCGCAACCTTGGCGACGACAGCATTTGTCACGGTGTCGATAGCCCAGACAGCCCCCGGCTTCCCCATGGCATCATGGTCGCCATTGGCCATGTCCTTGTGCGCAGACGCATCGGCTGCCTGACCACGCTCGCCATTGTTGGTCACCCATACGAGCTTGCCGTCGGGCGAAACCTGCACGTTGTGCGGCATCTTGCCGACAGGCACGCTTGCCAGTGCCTTGAACGACACGGCATCGAGCACGCTGACCGTGTCAGAGCGCTCGTTGGCCACATAGACCTTGTCAACGGCCAATGCAGTGCCGGACCAGGCCAGCAGGCCAATTTGTATCGTCGTTAAAAACCATTTATTTTTACTTGCAGTCATCAATCAATCCTTCTTGTGTACCAACAGTTGGTTCGTCAGGTCGGGCTTGAGCCTGCACTGGCGGGTTATGGATGCCATCGCTCGGCACGCCCTCTTTCTTGTGCTTTCACATCTCCGGCAAGGGCAGTCGTTGCCGGCGACACGACCAAAAGAGCAGCCTCATAAGCGTCTGTTTCGCAAACGCAACGCATTGCCGATCACCGATACCGAGCTCAAGCTCATGACCAGCGCTGCGATCATCGGAGACAGCAGCCATCGTCCCGGATGTGACGTGCGGTCTTGGGCGCCAGGCCCAGCAGCGACTTGATGGCGGCTGAAGTCTGCGATCTGGCCCTGGGTTCGAGCACCTGCCCCAAAAGCGTGAGGGAGATGATGACGGCCGCTGCTTCGAAATACTCGGCCACGCGCCCCATGGAGATGAACGACTCCGGAAATACCTGCGGCGCCAGGGTCGCCACGACGTTGTAGACATAGGAGGCGCCCGTGCCCAGACCAATCAACGTCCACATATTGGGACTGCGATTCACCACGGATGCCCGTACATCACCAGCAGGACGTGAACATCACCTGGATCAGCAGCATTGGCCACCGCAACAAGAAGCCCGGCAGGATCAGGACAAAACTCACGCTGTGGATGCCGAATCACGGCATAAGGTCAGTGAGGGCCGGCTCAAGTCCTCTACGGAGCCGTTTCATGAGATTGGTTTCGTTATTTCGCTGGCGCAGACGGCATCCGGTCCATCATCATTTTCATCATGGTCTGCATCATCTCCATGCGCTTTTCCATCATCTGCTGGTGCGAGCCCATGTCGCCTGTCATCCCCTGCATGCTTTTCATTGCGCCCATGCCAGCGCCGGACATGCCCTCCATCATGGCCATGCCGTCCTGCATGGTTTTCATGTGTTCGGTCATAAGCTTGCTGCGCTCTTCCGGGGTTTTGGCGTTCATCATCTTGTCGTGCATACCCTGCATGGTCTTCATCTGTGCATCCATCCTGCCCATCTGATCAGGCGTGCCCATGCTGCTGGCAGACGCGCTGCCCATGGGCATCATCGGCGGAGCCGTGTTGCAGGCGGTCAATGCGATGGCGGCGGTGAGGGCAACGGCAAGGGGAACGAATCGGGAATGGGTCATGACAGACTCCTGGTTGGTGCAAGAAAAGTGGACAGCAGTGTGCTGCAGGAAAGCATCGAAGCGGGGGGTGATCTTCATATCTGTTTTTTGCGCCTGGGGCGCAAAAGCAAAAGCAAAAGCAAAAGCAAATTGGATTGGGGTGCGGACGCAGGCAGCAGAGCGCGAGGCCCAGCACCAGCGCCGGCGTGCTGCTAAATGGCCAGTCGCGAGAAGCGGACGCGGATGGGCAACTCAGGCGTGGCTGGCTGCACAACATTCATGTGGCGAAGCGTCGATATGACCGGTGCTACTTTGTTCCAAAGAACCAGAACCAGAAGCGCTGGGCCAGGATCGGCCTGGACGACCGTCGAGTCCTGCTTGGGAAAGGATCGGGAGCCATCGTCGCAAACCTTCAGGCACGGCGCCTTGAAATGCGGCTCGTCAATGCCATCGGCAACGGCGCCGGCGTGACCAGGCAATATTACGGACGCTTGCGCAGCAACTCCGGATGATGCATCTGTAGCGATGTGGGAATGCGTTTGACGCGCTTCCAGCAGGCACGCGTTAGCAACCCCTGAAGCCAGGGCAAACAGCCACACCAGCAACAGCATGAATGCGGTGTTGTGTATGGCACGGGTATTGTGAAAAAGCTTCATGTCAGTTGAAATCAGAGAAATTTCATCGTACGCGCATAGGGCAACAAACAACTGATTCACATCAACACACGCGGCATCAGCTTACAAGATGGACAAGCCACCGCTGAAGTCATGAGCCCGAGAAGAAGGAGTATGGGATCGTCACAGGCAAAAAACACGCAGCCATCAGCTGGTTTCGGATTCAGCACCGTGTGGAACTGTTCAGACTTGTAAAACCACTGGCATGAATTTTCGGGCAGCCAGCGTGTTGTGCTAGGTGCTGAAAGAGGGCTTGAAATGGATCGTAATTTTCATGGTGTTCAGAATTTCCTCTTCAACTCAGCCAAAGGGCAAGCGCTGAGAGCGTGATCAATAAAACAGGCAGCGTCAGCTCAATGCCAAAGTAGTAAGACCATGAAATTTTTATGCGCTCGATGGCCAGCAGATGCAGCCATTTCAGTCCCAATTCACAGCCTGTCACGTTGGCATAAATCATCGCTTCACGCACTGCTCCCTGGACAGAAGAAGCATCGATGGCCAAAGCGCCGATCAGCACGGTCGGCATGTTGTTCGTCACCGATAACAAAACGACTGTGAGCAATCCTGTCTCCATCGCTGCGTGCCATAAGCCCGTCCTCTGCGAATTGACTGAGCACTCCAGTCAGGTAGCCCGTGAGACCGGCATTGCGCGGACCATAGCCAACCAAGTACATGCCCAGAAAGAACCAGACAATTTTCCAAGATGCGGTTTTGATGATCTCGCCCGTAGTTATCACCTGCCCTTTCACAGTGGCTCCAGCAGCAAGGTGTAGTTAAAGTTGCAGACAGTCCAAAACCGCTGGCCATGGCTGCTATAAATGGCAACTCTGGGCATGAATCGTGCGTTCGGAACCATCGTCCAGTTTTCAGCGATACGGCCCAGTCCGCGTCCTACCTTCATTCATCGAAAGGCACCCTCAATGGCCATCCGTGTTGCGCTGCACCACAAAACCAGCTACCACTACGATCGCCTGGTCGCACTGTCACCGCATGAGGTTCGCCTGCGTCCGGCGCCCCATGCGCGTACCCCGATTCTTTCGTACTCGCTAAGCGTCACGCCAGAAGACCATTTCATCAACTGGCAGCAAGACCCGTACGGCAATTACATCGGTCGCTACGTATTTCCTGAAAAATCAGACAAGCTCGAATTCACGGTTGACCTGGTGGCGGACATGACCGTCATCAATCCGTTTGATTTTTTCGTCGAAAAATATGCCGAATTTTTCCCGTTCAGCTACCCGGTGCAACTGGCCGCCGAACTGAGCCCCTACCTGAAGGCAGACAAGCCCGGAGAATTGCTGGCGGCCTGGGTGGCGGCGGCGCGACGCGACCTGCTGAAGAAAAACCTGGCGACCAACGACTTTCTGGTGGCGGTGAACCAACGCCTGCAGGGCGACATTGCGTACTTGCTGCGCATGGAGCCCGGTGTTCAGACGCCGGAAGAAACACTGCAAAAACGCTCGGGATCGTGTCGTGACAGCGGATGGCTGCTGGTGCAGATCATGCGCGAGATGGGACTGGCCGCACGCTTCGTGTCGGGCTACCTGATCCAGTTACGCGCCGACCAGGCTTCGCTGGGCGGCCCGAGCGGAACCGAAGTCGATTTCACCGACCTGCATGCCTGGACCGAGGTGTATGTTCCCGGCGCCGGCTGGATCGGGCTGGACCCGACATCGGGCATGCTGGCCAGCGAAGGCCATATTCCGCTGGCCTGCACGGCCATGCCGTCGTCGGCGGCGCCGGTGACCGGCTTTACCGACAAGGCCGAAGTGACGTTCTTCCATGAAATGACGATCACGCGCATTCATGAAGACCCGCGTGTGACCAAGCCTTACAAGGAAGAAGACTGGCAAAAAATCAACCTGCTTGGCCAGCAGGTCGATGCCGACCTGAAGCGCCAGGATGTGCGCCTGACACAGGGCGGCGAGCCGACCTTTGTGTCCATCGACGACATGGACGGCGCCGAATGGAACACTCTGGCGCACGGCGACAAGAAGCGCGAACTCGCCGGCCAGCTCATGCATCGCCTGAAAAATCACTTTGCCCCGGGCGGGATGCTGCATTACGGCCAGGGAAAATGGTATCCCGGCGAACCCCTGCCGCGCTGGGCCCTGAACATTTACTGGCGCATTGACGGCCAGCCCATGTGGCTCGATCCCACGCTGTTTTCGGACGAGGCCCAACCCGACGGCTATGGCAGCGAAGAGGCCGAGCGCTTCTGCGCCGAGTTGGTCAAGGCGCTGGGCTTGCCGGCCCACAGCCAGATTCCCGCCTACGAAGATGTCCTGCAGCAAGCCCGGCTGGAGCAAGGCCTGCCGGTGAACCTGGACCCGCTGCAGGTTGATCTGAAGGCCCCGGAGCAGCGGCGGCGCCTGGCGCGCCTGCTGGAAGGTGGCCTGGGCCAGGTGGTGGGCTATGTGCTGCCGCTCAAGCCCCGGGACCTAGACCCGAGCATCGCCCTGGGAACCGCCTGGCGCACATCCCCCTGGCCGCTCAAGCGCGAGCATCTTTACCTGACCGAGGGGGACTCGCCTCTGGGGCTGCGCCTGCCGCTGAATGCACTGCCCTGGGTGAAGCCCGACGAAAAAGAGCCTGAATTCGATGTCGATCCCTTCGCACCGCAGACGCCGCTGGATGCCGGTCGAAAGGACAAACGCAGCACGGCCAAGGTGAAGAAGCCTGTTCCTGCCGATGAGCCGCCCGAGCCGCGCGAAGTCATCCACACCGCGCTGTGCGTGCAGGTGCGCGATGGCCGGCTGCATGTCTTCATGCCCCCGGTCAAACGCATCGAAGACTACCTGGCGCTGGTCACCTCGGTCGAGAACACAGCAGCCAGGCTCAAGCTCAAGCTGTGGATCGAAGGCTATCCGCCGCCGCGCGACCCGCGCATCAAACTGCTCAGCGTCACGCCCGATCCGGGTGTCATCGAGGTGAACATCCACCCGGCGGCGAGCTGGAACGAGCTGGTTTACAACATGACCACGCTGTACGAAGAGGCCCGGCTTACGCGCCTTGGCACCGAGAAGTTCATGGTCGATGGCCGCCATACCGGCACCGGCGGCGGCAACCACGCCACCCTCGGCGGCGCGACCGCCGAAGACAGCCCGATGCTGCGCCGGCCCGACCTGCTGAAAAGCCTGATCACCTACTGGCAGAACCATCCGGCGCTGTCGTATCTGTTTTCAGGCACCTTCATCGGGCCGACCAGCCAGGCGCCGCGCGTCGATGAAGCGCGGGACGACAACCTGTACGAGCTCGCCATTGCCTTCCAGCAGATGGACAAGGTGCTGCCCACCCTGCAGCCGGGCGACAAGCCCTGGATGGTGGACCGGCTGTTGCGTAACCTGCTGGTCGATCTGACCGGCAATACCCATCGCTCGGAATTTTCCATCGACAAGCTGTATTCACCTGACGGCCCGACCGGCCGCCTGGGTCTGGTTGAATTCCGCGCCTTCGAGATGCCGCCGCATGAGCGCATGAGCCTGCTGCAGATGCTGCTGCTGCGCGCGCTGGTGGCGCGTTTCTGGCGCCAGCCCTATCAGTCCAAGCTGGTTCACTGGGGCACCGCCCTGCATGACCGCTGGATGCTGCCGCATTTCGTGGCGCAGGATATCCGCGACGTGGTCAAGGATTTGCGCGCCTCGGGCTATGCCTTTGAAGAGCACTGGTTCGACCCGTTCATCGAGTTCCGGTTTCCCCGTTTCGGCACCGTCGTCTATGAAGGCGTCGAGATGGAACTGCGCCAGGCCATCGAGCCGTGGAATGTGCTGGGCGAGGAAATGACCGGCGGCGGCACGGCGCGCTATGTCGATTCGTCGGTGGAGCGCATGCAGTTGCGGGTGCGCGGGCTGACCGACGGGCGCCACGTGATTGCCTGCAATGGGCGCATGCTGCCGCTGCACCCGACCGGCGTTCCGGGCGAGTTTGTGGCCGGCGTGCGTTTTCGCGCCTGGAGCCCGTGGTCGGCCCTGCACCCGACCATCGGGGTGCAGGCGCCGCTGACCTTCAACCTGGTGGACACCTGGAGCGGCCGCGCCATTGGCGGCTGCACCTACCACGTCGTGCATCCGGGCGGTCGCAGCGAAGAGCATTCGCCGATCAATGCCAACGCGGCCGAGGCACGCCGGTTCGCGCGCTTTTGGTCGCACGGGCATACCCCGGGACCGATGAACGTGTATAAAGAAGAGTTGAATCCAGGCTTTCCCATGACGCTTGATTTGCGTTGGCAGCCTTATTGACCGTGCCCCTGCACGGTCGCCCGACGCGGATGCCTCGTTCTGAGTCATCCGCGTTTTTGCTACAGAAATAACCGATCCGATGTTGAATCAACTACTTGCCGGTTACCCGGCTTCGCCGGATAGTTTTGATGAAATGCTGGACGGCTCGGGCCAGCCACGCGCGCATTGGCGCACCCTTCTGGACAGCATGGCGCACGAAGCGCCTGATGTCATGCGCAAGCGCACCGAATCGGTGCAGCGGCAGGTGCGTGAAAACGGTGTGACCTACAACGTTTACACCGACGACAAAGGCGTGCAGCGCCCCTGGGACCTGAATGTCCTGCCAATGATCCTGCCGCACGGCGAATGGGCGGGGATCGAGGCTGCCGTGATCCAGCGCGCAACGCTGATGAACCGGCTTCTGATCGATGTCTATGGCGAACAAAAAATGCTGGCGGAAAGATTGCTGCCGCCCGCGCTGATTCACGGCCATGCCGGCTTCCTGCGGCCATGCCATGGCATGCAGCACAAGGACGGCGTCGCCCTGCACTTTTACGCCATCGACCTGGCCCGGGCGCCCAACGGCGGCTGGTGGGCCGTGGCCGACCGGACACAGGCGCCTTCGGGCGCCGGGTATGCACTTGAAAACCGCTCGGTCATCTCGCGGACCTTTCCAGATATGTTGCGCGATTTGAACGTTCAGCACCTGGCGGGCTTTTTTGACACCCTGCGCGACAGCCTGGCCAACTGGGGACGCCAGTGCGCCGCCAATGGCCATGGCATACCGCTGCGCGGCAGCGAAGCGCCGCTGATCGTCCTGCTGACGCCCGGGCCGTATAACGAAACCTATTACGAGCAAGCCTACCTGGCGCGTTATCTTGGATTGCCGCTGGTCGAAGGCAACGACCTGACGGTGAGGGACGGCATCGTCTGGCACAAGACATTGTCCGGCTTGCAGCGGGTGCATGTGATCATGCGCCGGGTTGATGACGACTACTGCGACCCGCTTGAGTTGCGCACCGATTCGGCGCTGGGCGTGGCCGGACTGACCGAGGCCGCCCGGCGCGGCAACGTGCTCATTGCCAACAGCCTGGGGTCAAGCCTGCTGGAGTCGGGTGCGCTGCTCGGCTTCCTGCCCTTGCTGTGCAAGCGCCTGCTGGGCGAGCCGCTCAAGATGCCATCCGTGGCCACCTGGTGGTGCGGCGAACCCGCTGCGCTGGAAGTGGTGATCAACCGGCTCGACCAGCTCATCATCAAACCGAGCTTTCCCCAGCTCCGGGAATTTCCTGTCTTTGGCAAAGACCTGACAGGGCCGGCGCGCACAGCCTTCATCAACAAGATGCGCGCCAATCCCAAGAACTACGTGGCGCAGGAACTGGTCCGGCTGTCCCAGGCGCCGGTATTGAATCCTGATGCGGGCGGCGGCCTGAGCGCCCGTGCCATCGGCCTTCGGGTCTATGCCTGCGCCACGCCAAAAGGCTATGTCGTGATGCCGGGCGGACTGACCCGCGTCGCAACCGGCCTGGATTCACGCATCATCACCATGCAGCGCGGTGGCGGCAGCAAGGACACCTGGATACAGGCCAGCAACCAGGTCGAGGTGCCCAGTCTGCTGAAACGCACCATCACCCGCCAGGATCTGGTGCGCGACGACACCCATATCTCCAGCCGCGTGGCGGAAAATCTTTTCTGGTTCGGCCGCAATGCCGAGCGTTGCGACAACACCGCCCGCCTGCTTCGGGTCGCGCTTAATTTCCTGTTCAATGTGGGACCGGCCAATCGCGGCGACGAATGGCCGACCGTGGTGGCGCTGTGCACCTGGTTCGGCCTGATCGAATTGAAGGAAAGCACGCCAGGTCAAAGCCATGCACAGGCCGGCAAGGCAGCATCTCTGCTGAGCGACAGCAAGGTTGAGGCAGAACTGATGCTGGCAGTGGCTTCACCCGACGTTCCGGGGCTGGCCAGGCAGCAGCAGCAGCTCTACCAGAGCGCCGGCCAGTTGCGCGAACGCTTTTCGGTTGACAACTGGCGCGCCTTCAACCAGATGGTGCAAGGCGTGTCCGGCGCTGACGCGCGGCTGTCGCAGTCGGAAGCCATGACCATTCTTGACGACGCCACCACCGCGCTGATGACCATGTCGGGCTTTGCTCTCGATGGCATGAGCCGCGACCTGGGCTGGCGTTTCATGTCCCTGGGTCGGCGGCTGGAACGCCTGCAGTTCCAGGCAGTGACGCTGCAGCATGCGCTCGGCATGCAAGCCAACGGCAGACTGGACTGGCTGCTGGAGCTGTCCGACTGCATCATCACCTACCGCGCCCGCTACCGTGCACAGCCCGAATGGCTGCCGCTGCTGGACCTGCTGCTGCTGGACGAAAGCAACACCCGCTCGATCCTGTTCCAGCTTGAAGGCGTGCTGAAGAGCCTGACGAAGATATCGCTGACCTACGGGCCGTGCGGCGAACAGGAACTGGCGCTGTTGAGGAACGAGCTGGTGTCGCTGGCGCCCGACACCGATCTGTATTGCGGCAATGCGCGTCTGATTGACCTGCTCCACCGTATCCGGGTGGCAAGTGCGGAGATGTCGGAACGGGTCAGCGTTCAATTCTTCAGCTACACCGGCCGTCACCCCACCAGGACGCACACAGCATGAATCCCTTGCCCCTGAGCGCTGTCGTGCGCGCCCGCTACCATGTCGTTCACGAAACCCAGGTGACCTACGGGAGCCCGGTGACGCTGTCGCAGCAATACCTGCACATGACGCCGAGGTCCTTTGCCTATCAGCAGATCGAGTCGCATGCGCTCTGGGTGACGCCGACAGAAAACGATGGTGTGGACGGGATGGATTATTTTGGCGACAAAACCCGCCAGATCACCATCACCGCACCGCACCAGAGCCTGCTGGTGCATGCCGAATCAACAGTCGCGCTGATGCAGCGGCCCGATCTGGACCGCCTCAAGGCAAGCGCTTCCTGGGAAAGCCTGCGAGACCGGCTGCAACAAGGCATGGATGCCCCCATGGCCGATGCTTTCCGCTATCTGTATGCCTCGCCGCATGTGATGTGCAGCCTTGAACTGGAAGCGTTTGCGCGCATCAGCTACACGCCGGGCCGGGCGCAACTTGATGCCGCACTCAACCTGACCCAGCGGATTTTTGACGAGTTCGATTTCGACGACACCGCAACCGACATTTCCACGCCACTGGACGAGGTGCTGCGCGGCCGCCGGGGGGTTTGCCAGGATTTTGCCCAGTTGATGATCGGCTGCCTGCGCAGCCTGGGCCTGCCCGCGCGCTATATGAGTGGCTACATCCTGACGCACCCGCCGGCCGGCCAGCCACGCATGATCGGTGCCGATGCGTCGCATGCCTGGGTGTCGGTTTTTTGCCCCGACCTGGGTTGGGTGGATTTCGACCCGACCAACCGCTGCCTGGTGCAGCACGAGCACATCACCCTGGGCTGGGGCCGCGACTTCAGCGATGTCACGCCGATGCGCGGCGTGGTGCTGGGCGGCGGCGAGCAGGAGCTTGAGGTGCGGGTGACCGTCACACCGCTGCCGCTGGACAACCTGTAGCGGCCGGGCAACCAGGAGCCGGCAAGTTACCCGGTTTGAGCGGCGATGGACGCTGCTTGCCGGCAGGCCGTGTCAACCCGTTGAAATCCGGCCCCCGTGCCGGTGCATCCTGTTTTTCCATTTCACCAAATTGAGCTATTTTCATGAAACAACTTTCAACCAGCGGCCAGCAGGCCGTCAACGACATCGCCCAGTGCCACGGATTCAGCCCCGACGCGGTCACGAGCATGCTTGAATCCGTCATCCATGGCAACGGCAGCATGGCGCAGTTCAACCACCCCGAATTCAGCGGCTCCGGCCAATGGATGAGCGGCGGCATGACCATGGTGTCCGACATGTTCAACAACCAGCTCAAGGGCCGCGTCGATGCCCTGTGCGCCGAACTTTCAAGGCTGGTGGCAAGCCAGCCCGACCTGATCAGGACCGGCAGTTTCCAGTCGCAAAACCAGAGCGGCCAGCAGCAAACCAGCCATGACAGCGGCGCGTACCCGGACGCCAATGCGACGATGAGTCCGTCGGCAAGCCTGTTTGCCGCGCCGGCCCCCGGCGCGTCGTCCGACTGGTGGCCGTCTGACCTGCGCTGGCCCAACAGCACCGGCGCCCAGAACGGCGTGCGCTATGCCTGCTTTGCACAGGCGCGCCGCCTGGCCATCGAAATCAATGGCAGCGTCACCGTCTATGACACGCAGGACCACCAGCTCGGCGGCTTTTCGCAGCAGCAGTCTTACGGCAGTTCGGTCACCTTTTCCAGCCAGTACGGGCTGGTGGATGTGACCCGCCTGCCGGTCGTGTCGGTCAATGGCGTGCAGCAAAACCTTGACGCAGCCGGCCACACCAACGGCTCGGGCGCAACGCAGGCAGCAACTCCTGAATTCCGGCCGGCCGCATTCGCAGCGCCAGCCCCCTTCCCGCTCCAGCCGGAATTGCAGGCCCGCCCCGGGAACAATCCCACGCCAGGCGATGCGGACATTTTCCTGATGATCGAGAAGCTGGCCGACCTGCGAAGCCGCGCCATCATCAGCGACGAAGACTTCAACACCAAGAAAACCGAATTGCTGGCACGGCTCTAAAACAGCCGGCGCAAGTTGCCCCGCGTACCCCGTCAAGGCGGGTAGGACGCATCCGACAGGCTTGCCTGTTGACCACTGATTGCACAGTTGACGCAAAAAGCGGACGCTGTGCGCTGTGCAACTCCCGAGCCTTGACGTGTCCGCCATCTTCGACATCACCCACACCACCCATTACCGGTATGCCCAGCAGGTCATGCTGGGCGAGCACTGGGTGCAATTCCGCCCGCGTGACAGCCATGACTTGCGTGTACTGGCTACGGACATGCAGGTCACGCCTGCGCCGGTGGACATCCGCATGTTTCAGGATGCCTATTCCAACTCCATCGCCAAGATCCAGCCACAAAGCCCTGCGAACGAGTTGAAGGTGGTGTGCATGTCGTCGGTCGAACACACCGGCACCCGCGCCGTCAACTTTCCCATGAGTTCGCGCGCCCGGCAGTTTCCGCTAGCCTATGGCGACGAAGAACGGCTGGTGCTGCGGCACTACCTCGCTCCCTACTACGACGATCCCGGCGGCATCCTGCAGGACTGGGCCAACCAGTTCATCCGGCCCGACGAAACCACCGGCACCCGCGAGCTGCTGGTGGAAATGACGCAATTCATCCGCGACTCCATGACCTACCATGTTCGTCTGAACCCCGGGGTGCAGACGCCGTATGAAACACTGCGGCTGAAAAGCGGCGCCTGCCGGGACTTTGCAACCCTGATGATCGAAGCGGTGCGCCGTCTTGGCTATGCGGCACGCTTCGTTTCGGGCTACCTGTACACGCCGTGGCTGGACACCGAAGACCAGCAGAGCCACGGCAATGGTTCCACGCATGCCTGGGTGCAGATTTACCTGCCCGACGCAGGCTGGATTCCGTTCGATCCGACCAATAACCTGATCGGCGGGACCGACCTTATTCCCGTCGGCGTGGCCCGCCATGCCAGTCTGGCCAAGCCGCTCAGCGGATCCTGGGACGGCTCGCCGGGAGACTTTCTGGGCATGGATGTCACTGTCCAGGTCCGCAAGCGAGGCTGAACCGGGTCCAGCAGCCCGCAACGGCTGGCTTCGTCCTACACCACCAGTTCCGGACTGCCGATGGGCTGGCTGCGCCACGGCTGGTTTAATTTACAAGTTTGTGAAACCGCTTGAGCCATGCCTCAAGACCTCCTATTGCCCTGCAGGAACTCCGATGAACGATACCTTGATGAACGACCCCGGCGTTGCCTTGTTGCCTCAGGGCAACCTGGCGCTCGCTGCCACCGTGGCGCAGCCATTCAATACCAACCGGCTGCAAATTGACTCGACGCTGGACTATGTCGTCGATGGCCCGTCCGAGTTTGTATTTCTGATCCATGTGGCCAACGGCATGGGACAGACGCTGGTTCAGGAAAACTTGCAGATCGAACCACCCACGCCCTTCAGAACCTATTGCGACGGCCAGTCGGGCAACCGCTTCCTGCGCTTTCAGGCCCAGCCGGGCCCGCTGAAGTTGGTCTATCGGGCCCTGGTGGACCGCATGATCGAGCCGGCCGATGTCAATGCCCCCGAAGTACCGGTGCACGAGTTACCGGACGATGTGCTGCATTACCTGACGCCGACCCGTTACTGCGAATCCGACCTGCTCGGGCCGAATGCCGCCGAACTGTTTGGCCAGTTGCCTCAGGGCTACGCTCGCGTGCAGGCTATTTGCGAATGGGTTCGCGGCAACGTTGAATACCGCATCGGCTCGACCAACGCGACCACGACAGCGCGCGAAGTCTTCATGCAGCGGGCCGGTGTGTGCCGGGACTTTGCACATCTGGCGCTGACCTTTTGCAGGGCGCTGAACATTCCGGCGCGGCTGGTCAGCGGTTACGCCACGTTTGACGAGCCACCACCGGACTTTCATGCTGTTTTTGAGGCTTACCTGGGCGGGCGCTGGGTGCTGTTCGACCCGACCGCGATGTCGCCGCTGGACCAGATCATTCGCCTGGCCCATGGGCGCGACGCGAAGGATGTGGCCTTTGCCACCATTTTCGGACCCGCGCACATGGTCTCGATGAGCCCTGATGTGGTGCTGGTGAACCGCAACGCGGCCCTTGCGGGATAAGCAATCAAGCGCGGTTGCCGCTGCGCAAGGTTTCAAAAAAACCTCTTTCGCTACGTATTTCATAGCTACAAATGCAAGCCAGTCCTGCGGAAAAGGCCTATTTAATCTTATTTATAGCCTTCCGGGTTGCTGCTTTGCCAGCGCCAAGCATCCAGGCACATGTCGGCCAGGCTGCGGCTGGCGGTCCAGCCCAGCAACTGCTGCGCAAGCGCCGGGTCGGCATAGCACTGCGCCACGTCGCCTGGCCGGCGCGGGGCGATCTGGTAATTGACGGGCCGGCCGCTGGCCTTTTCAAACGCCTTGACCACTTCAAGCACGCTGTTGCCGCAGCCGGTTCCCAGGTTGACGGTGAAGCTTTTCCGGGTTTCCAGCAGCGCCTGCAGCGCGGCCACATGCCCTTCGGCCAGGTCCTGCACGTGGATGTAGTCGCGCACGCCGGTGCCGTCCGGCGTGGGGTAGTCACTGCCATACACGTTCAGGAACGGCCGCTTGCCAATCGCCACCTGCGTGACGAAAGGCATCAGGTTGTTGGGAATGCCGCTCGGGTCTTCGCCGATCAGGCCGCTGGTGTGCGCGCCGACCGGGTTGAAATAGCGCAGCACGCCAAGCTGCCAGGACGGGTCGGACACCTGCACGGCCGACAGGATGTCCTCGATCACGAGCTTGGTGTGGCCGTAGGGGTTGGTGTGGCTGCGCGGAAAATCTTCGGTGATGGGCACCGACGCCGGATCGCCATAGACCGTGGCGCTGCTGGAAAACACCAGCGTCCGGCAGCTTGACGCCTGCATCGCCTCCAGCAGGCTGACTGCGCCGCCAATGTTGTTGCGGTAGTACTTGAGCGGCTGGGCCACGCTTTCGCCGACGGCCTTGTCGCCGGCAAAGTGAAGCACGGCAGCAATCTGGTGGCGCGCCAGCACGTCGCCGACCCAGGGCGTGTCGAGCACATCGCCTTTTTCGCACGCCACGGTCTGGCCGGTGATCTGCTGCAGGCGCTCCAGCACGGCCGGATGGCTGTTGGAAAAGTTGTCCAGGATCACCGGGGTAAAGCCCGCCTCGATCAGCGCGACGCAGGTATGGCTGCCGATGTAGCCGGCACCGCCGGTCAGGAGTATGTTCATGAAAAGGGTGGCCTGTTGGATTGAAAGTGTCTGCACGGCCTGCACTGCCCGGCACAGTCCCGCATGGCGGGCCGTCCCGGCAGGAATCAAGTCTGACGCCTGCGTTCCGTCTGATTATGATCAAAAAGCCCGTTTGCGCAATACCCGCCTACACAAGCCGCTATGGATTCAGGAGTTATTCAAATGCTCCGCAGGTAGCTGGACCGCAGCCCCGGCGGCCTTCAATCTAAATCAACCTACAGGGTGCGGGCGCCGAAAGTGTCGCAGGCCTTGACGCTGCCCTTCTTCAGGCCGGTGTCAAACCAGCGCTGGCGCTGGGCGCTGGTGCCATGGGTGAAACTTTCAGGCACGACGGCGCCGCGGCCCGCGCGTTGCAATGCGTCGTCGCCAATCTGGGCGGCGGCGTTCATGGCTTCCTCGACATCGCCCTGCTCCAGGATCTGCCGGGCGGACTGGGCGTGGTTGGCCCAGACGCCGGCAAAGCAGTCGGCCTGCAGTTCCAGGCGAACGCTCAATCCGTTGTATTCGACCTTGCTCACGCGGCTTCGCATCTGCTCCATTTTTTCGCTGATGCCGAGCAGGTTCTGCACATGGTGGCCAACTTCATGGGCGATCACATAGGCCTGGGCAAAGTCGCCGGGTGCGCCCAGCTTGTTTTTCAGGGTTTCGTAAAACCCGAGGTCGATGTAGACCTTCTGGTCGCCGGGGCAGTAAAAAGGCCCCATGGCCGCCTGACCCTGGCCGCAGGCAGTTTGCGTGGCGCCACGAAACAACACCAGCCGGGGCTCCTGGTAGGTGCCGCCGCCCTTGGCAAACACGTCTTTCCAGACGTCTTCAGTGTCGGCCAGCACGGTGGACACGAAGGCGGCCATGCGGTCGTCGGCTGGCGGCCGCTGCGCCGGGGCTTGCTGCTGCACCTGTGCGGTGGGCGCTCCCCCGCCGCTGAACATGCTCAAAAGGGTCAGCGGGTTGATGCCGAATATCCAGCCGCCCACCAGCGCCACGACGATGGTGCCGACTCCGATGCTGCGCCCGCCCAGCAGGCCGCCACCGCCGCCAAAACCGCCGCCGCCGTCGCTGCGCCGGTCCTCTACATTGTCAGATTCTCGATTGCCTTCCCATTTCATGATGCCTCCGGATACAAAGTGGTCAACAGGCAGATGCTAGCGGCCAGCCGCCTGCCTGCGGGTAAATATTCAGGATGGACGGCTTGGGGACAAGCCGCATCCAGCGCCATGCATGAAACGTCATTCAAAACGAACCGTCAGCCCCGCCAGTTCGCCGCCCACCGGACCCGATGACTCGATCTGCGTGTGCCAGGTTTGACCCGGGGCCACCGGATGGGCATCGGTCAGCGTGCCGGTGCTCACCAGGTCGCCGGCTTTCAGGACGGGTGCGCCAGGCGTGGCACGCAATGCCCGGACGAAATGCAGCAGCGCCTGCACCGGGCCATCGAGCACATTGGCGCCCCGGCCTTCGTCTTTCAGCGCACCGTCGCCGTAGAGGCGAATGGTCAGGCCGGCCAGCGCCTGGACCAGATCGACCGTGGGCGTGCCCGCCAGGACCGGGATACGTGGTCCGACCAGCAGCAGGCCATGCAGCCCGGCATCTGCCACGGCCTGGGCAGCGGTGAATTTCCATTGCGCAAAGTGCGTGTGCACGATTTCGAAACCATGCGCCACCCAGTCGAGCGACGCCACCAGTTCGTCTGCAGAGCAGTCGGGTGGCGGCGCATCACGCAGGCAAAACACAATTTCGGGTTCGATGCGTGGCTCGCACAAGCCGTCAAGAAGCAGCACCGCCGCATCTGGGGCATTGGATGGCGCCTGCGTCACGCTGCCTTGCCAGACGGTTCCCCAGATGGGCGTATCAACCTGGTAATGCGGCCAGATGTTGCGGTTGGTAAAGCCCACCTTGTAGCCCGCCGGCACGTCGCCAGCCCGGACTCGCGCTGCGCGCACTGCCAGCGCGGCTGCATAGGCCTGTGGCAGGTCCACGGGCATGGTGGCGGACCAGTCCAGCGGCAGGGCCTGCAGGCGCGCATGCTCCAGGCGGTCGGCCAGATCAGAAAAGGCGTTTGAATCAGTCATGGATTTGGGCTTCAGGAACATCGGGTCGGACTCAAGGGCCGCAGCATGGCATTGTGTCGCATGTGGCCCGAATCAGCGATGGGTAAAGGCGGCCTTCTGGAAGCCTTGCGCATCGGGCAGGACGGACACGCCAGCCTGCGCCTCGGTCTCGATCCGGGGAGTGTAGGGTGAGTGGGACATGAAGCCTGCATTGACCTGTTCCTCGCATTGCCTGCGTACCTCGCCCGAGTAGCTGGCCGCGCAGCCTGAAATGGCGGTTTGCGCCGCCTGGTACTGCGCCTGGCGAAAGCCAGCCTGCTCAACCTGTCCATTCACAACCTGAAACAGGGCCGCCAGCAGCAGCGCAAAAGTCACGCAGGCGGCGATTGTCAGCCCGGCGCGGGAGGTCAGCTTGTCAACTTTTTTTACCTGGTTTGAAACCATCGTCCAGCTCCGCTGTTTATTTAAATGCTGGAGCCATGCTACTAGGCCGTGTTCGGAAAGTTTGATGCGCTGAAGTTGTGCCATCCGGGGGGGGAAAGCTTCAGATGAGTGCCGCACGCTTTTTGAACGCCAAAGC
>NZ_JAAFGZ010000037.1 GCF_010365105.1 Polaromonas sp.
CTCTTCAGTTCGATCGCATCCAGCTTGGCTTTTACGAAAAACCAGTCTTCTGAACCTATGACGCAGAATTGTGCAATTGGCTCAAATAAATAGCAAAAGGCGGTCGTGAGCGCTGGCCCAAAGAGGTTCGTGAGCGGCCCGGGCTGGTAAGCTCCGGCCCCATGTCCATGCCCAGCTTTGCCGAACTCATCCGCCAGCGCGCCTTCATGCGCATGTGGTTTTCCCGGCTGTTTGGCACCACCGGCAACCAGATGCTGATGGTGGCCGTCGGCTGGCAGATGTACGAGCTGACCGGCAGCGCCTGGGACCTGGGGCTGGTCGGCCTGTACCAGTTCGCGCCTGCGCTGCTGCTGACACTGGTGGCCGGGCATGTGGCTGACCGGCTGAACCGGGCGCATATTGTCGCGGCTTGTTTGCTGACGCAGGGCAGCGTGGCACTGCTGCTGGTGGCTGCGACGCAGGGTTGGGGCTCGTCGGCGGTCTGGACGTCACGCGAGTTGCTGCTGGGCGTGTCAGTGATGCTGGGTGTGGCACGGGCCTTCCAGATGCCGGCGCAGCAGGCCCTGACGCCAATTCTGGTGCCAGCGGTGATGTTGCCGCGCGCCATGGCGTTCAGCTCTTCGGGCATGCAGGCGGCCGTGATCAGCGGCCCGGCATTGGGCGGTGTGATTTTTGTCGCTGGCGCCACGGCGGTGTACGCAACCTGCGCGTTGTTGTTTGCCGTTGGCTGCGCACTGGTTGCGGTGGTGCGCTACGACCATGTGCCGCCGCCGCGCGAGCCGGTGTCGATGCGCACGCTGCTGGCTGGGGCTGAGTTTGTCTGGAAGCGCAAGGCGCTGCTGGGCGCGGTGTCGCTGGACCTGTTTGCTGTCTTGCTGGGCGGCGCCACGGCCTTGCTGCCGATGTTTGCCAAGGACATTCTGCATGTCGGCCCCTGGGGCCTGGGCCTGCTGCGCGGGGCACCGGCGGCAGGCGCATTGGTGCTGTCGGTGGTATTGACTCGCTGGCCGCTGGAGCGCCGCGTCGGCCGCACCATGCTGATGGCGGTGGCGGTGTATGGCGTGTGCATGTTGGTGTTCGGCCTGTCGACCCACTTTGTGCTGTCGATGGTGGCGCTGGCGGTGTCCGGCGGCGCCGACATGGTCAGCGTGGTGGTGCGCCAGACGCTGGTGCAGATCGAGACGCCCAACGACATGCGCGGCCGCGTCAGCGCGGTCAATTCGGTGTTCATTGGCGCGTCGAACCAGCTCGGCGAATTTGAATCCGGCGCCACGGCGGCGCTGCTCGGGCCGGTCGGCTCGGTGGTCGCAGGCGGTATCGGAACGCTGCTGGTGGCCCTGCTCTGGCTCAAGGGCTTTCCGGCGCTCGCCAACCGCGACCGCATGACCGATCCGCCGGCGCCGCCCTGAACATGCTGGCGGCGCTGACGCCGCGCATTCAATGCGCCTGGTTGGACCGGGCCCGGGTGACTTCAAGCGGCGTGACGGCGCCGGCCTGGTTGCCCCAGGAACTGCGGATGTGGCTGATCAGGCCGGCCACTTCGCTGTCATCCAGCACCAGCACAAAGGGCGGCATGCCAAAGGGCCGGGGGTTGCCCTTGGTGGCTGGCGCAAAGCCGCCATTGAGCACCATCTGCACCAGGTTGTCGGTGGCGTCCATCGTCACCGCGCGGTTGCCGGCCAGCGGCGGATAGGCATGGGCAATGCCTTCACCCTGCGCGCCATGGCACTGCGCGCAATGCTGCTCATAAAGCTTGGCGGTTTTGACAGTGTCCAGGGACGGACTGGCGGGGCCGGGCGCGGCGATTTTTTCAAGTGGCGCACTTGCGCCGGGAAGCGCCTTGAGGTAGTTCGCCATGGCGCCCAGGTCCTGCGCCGTCAGGTGCTGGGTGCTGCGCAGGACCACCTCAGCCATCGGTCCGCTGACCGATGCGCCCGGCGCCACGCCGGTCTGGAGCAGTTGCACGATGCGCTCGCGGTCCCAGTCCGCCACGCCAGCCTCGTGCGCAGAGGTCAGCGACGGCGCGTACCAGTTCTGCATCGGGATCAGCCCGCCGGCCAGCGCCAGGCTCTGGCGGCTGCCGCCCAGTGCATCGCGCGGCGAATGGCAGGCGCTGCAGTGGCCAAGGCCATTGACCAGGTAGGCCCCCCGGTTCCATTCGGCATCGCGGCTGGTATTGGGCTGGAACACGCCCGGCTTGAAGTACAGCGCGCGCCAGACGGCGAGCGCGGCCTGCGAGCTGAAGGGAAAGTCAAGCGCGTGCGGCCGGTTCGGCTGGTTCACTGCAGGCTGGCTGCGCAGGTAGGCAAAGATCGCATCCGAATCCTCGCGCGTCACCTGGGTGTAGCTGGTGTACGGAAAGGCCGGGTACAGCAGGCGGCCGCTTTTGGAGCGGCCGTTGTGCATGGCACGCCAGAAATGCGCGGGCGACCAGCTGCCGATGCCGGTATTCGCATCAGGCGTCAGGTTGGAGGTGAACACCGTGCCGAAGGGCGTCGGGATGCCCAGCCCGCCGGCATAGCTGGCGCCGCCGCGCGCCGTGTGACAGGCCATGCAGTTGCCCGCGCGCGCCAGATAGGCGCCGCGCGCGATCAGGCTGTCGGTGGGCGCAAAAGCCGCCGTGGCCCTGACATCGGCCTCGCCCTGCACATTCAGCGCCCATATGACGGCAGCGGCACCTGCGGCCAGCACGGCAATTCCCAGGGCCCATCGGGAGGTGGTCTTCATGGTTGGGCTTTCGTCTCAGGCGTGCCGGCGACCGGCAGCGGTGCGCTGCCACAGCGCAAGACCTCGTTGCCGGGCACTGCGGCCGGCGGAGAACTGGCCGGATGGGTATCGGCCGGCAACGGCTGGGCGGCGACCCAGCTGGCCACCGCATTGATGTCTTCGAGGCTCAGGCGGGACACGATGTCCTGCATGCAGTCGGGCGCATGGGCGCGGCGCTGGCCGGCCTTCCAGGCGCCCAGTTGCGCATTGAGGTAGTCGCGCGGCAGCCCGAGCAGGCCCGGCACCGCAGGCACCACACCGGTCATGGCCTGGCCGTGGCACTGGATGCACGCGGGCAGCTTGCGGCCGCTGTCGCCCTGCATCACCAGCTGCTCGCCGCGGCGCAGCACAGCCGCCGGCGCCTGGGGTGGCAGCGGCGCCGGATAGGGCACGTCCAGGGTCGCGAAATACTGCGCCATCTCCAGCAGATAGGCGTCGCTCAGCGGATCGATAAGCCGGGTCATCAGGCCGTAATGGCGTCGTCCTTCACGAAAATTGAGCAGTTGGTTGTACAGGTAGCCGGCCGGCTTGCCGGCCAGTCGCGGGTAGTAGCCGTCGGGTGCGGCGCGGCCTTGCGGGCCGTGGCAGGCGGTGCAGGCCAGCGTTCGCTGGGCCATGGTGTCTTCGAACGGAGCGGCGGCAGCGGCCGCACTGGCGCCGGCGGCCAGCAAGCCGCAGCCTATCAGGGTGGGCGCGGCAAGTCGGCGCGCCAGGAATTTCAGTCGGGTCATCATGGGGGAATCATGCCTCAGCCTGAAGGTGCCTGGCCATGAAAGGCGCTGCCAGGGCCAGGCGCCGGCGCCTGGTGATCAGAAAAGCGCTTCAATCACCACGTCGGATGCCGGATACGCCACGCAGGGCAGGATGAAACCGTCGCGTTTTTCATCCAGGCTCAGCCCCGGCCAGTCGATGCGGTACACCACCTGGCCACTGACCAGCCGGCAGATGCAGGTGCGGCAGGTGCCGTTGCGGCATGAACTGTGCCGCAGCCACACGCCAGCCTGTTCGGCGGCAAGCAGCAGCGGCAGCGCTGCAGGCGCTTCAAACACCGTGTCGTCGCCTGCGACACATGCACTGAATACAGGGCTGGGGGCGTTTGCCGGGTTTATTGGGCCTGTGGGTTTGGGTTCTGGCATGGCGTGATGGGTGCGAACAGCTTGGGGGCGCAAGGCGAAAAGCTGAATTTAACCCAATCCGTTTGGGCGCCAATTCGAATTGCGCGACAATCCGGCCTCCCCAGCCTTCCCCTGACTCTCACAAGCGATTTTTCTATGTCAAGCTATTCCGTCCGTCCTGCCGTTGCCCGTGATGCCAAAGCCATTGCCGAAATCCATGTTGCCACCTGGCAAGCCGCCTACAAGGATTTGATGCCCGTGGACTACCTGGCCAAAATGACGGTGGACAAGCGCCAGGCGTACTGGCGCGAAGCGATCGAATACAGCGAGCCGCAGGTGCTGGTGGCCACGGAAGACGAAAAGATCGTCGGTTTTGTCGGCTTCGACCGTTCGCGCGATCCGAAGACCCGTTCTACTGTGGGCGAGATCTGGGCCCTCTACGTGTCGCCCGAGCACTGGAGAAAGGGCGTGGGCCTGCAATTGTGGGACGGCGCCCGCGATGGCCTGAAAGATGAAGGCTGCACCCAGGTCACGCTGTGGGTGCTGCTCGGCAATGAGCGCGCGCTGGAGTTTTGCGAACATGCCGCCGGCTTCAAGCGTGAAATGCCGTCGCTCAAGACGGTCGATTTCGGCAGCGTGAAACTCGAAGAGTTGCGCCTCAAGCGGGCGGTGGACTGACGCCAGCCGCCGGAGTCTCTGCAGCCGGCGGAGCCGTTACTGGCCGGCCGACGGTTTGCGACAGCAGTATCTGCTGGTCCGCCTGCAGTCCCATGGCTTCAGACAGCGCCTGGCGGTCAATCCAGGCACGAATCACCGTTCCCAACCCCGCCGATGCACAGAACAGGTAAACGCTTTGCGCCATGGCGCCTGCAGCCACTGACGCATAGGACTCGCGGTGCGCCGCAGGCACCGCCGTCATGCGGGAATGGTTGGCAACAAAAATCAGGTCAAGCGGTGCCTGGTCCACAAAGTCCTGGTAGCCGGTCACGCGCCGCACATCGGTCGCGCTGATCAGGTAGAGCAGATGGCCGGAAGGCTCGTAGCGGTAAAGGCCTTCAGGCAAGGCCACATAGACCTCGATTTCCTGCGAATTCATGGCGCTGGGTGTCGTGCGTCCTTCGAGACCGGACCGGTTGAGGCCCGCTGCGGCCCAGAGCAGGTCGGACAGGAGCTGGTGGTTCAGCGGGGCAGGCGCAAACTTGCGCTCCGAATGGCGCAGGCTGAGCGCCTGCATCAGCGGCAGGCCTCCCTGCGTCTGCGGCGGTGGCAGGGACAGTACGCAAACGGCGTTGCCTTGTGCGGGCTGCGGCTTGAGCTGGCCGATCATTCCCAGGGCAAGTTTCGTCAGTGTGTTCATGGTTGACCTTTTTGGGGGGCTGCAGCATTTCCATGCTAGGCCAACAGGCTCATCAACGCTTGTTTTTAATCAAGCGCTTGCATGAAAAACAGCTGGGGAAAACCCTGGGGCACGCCGGCTTTGCGCTGGTTCCATGCCAAGGCAACGCAATGCAAAGGTTCGATGCCGGTTGAAGCATCAGGTCGGTGCCGTGATCTCGCCTTGCTCATCCGGAATCAGTGGTGTTCCCTGGTCAGGGTTTACCGGCAGTTCCAGGCCTTCTTCCTCTTCCTGGTCCTCTTCGCCAGGCCCGTTTCGGGTCAGGCTGTAGCCGGCAGCGCCTGCGGGGTGGCGTTGAAAGGCATTGTTCAAAAAACCATGCATATTGAATTCCTTCGGTTATCGACGCGGCAGGGTGTGGTGGCGCGATGCGTCAGTAATGGATTATTGGCCCAAACCCGGCTCAGTTTTAGCCGGGTAGGCTTTGTCTTTCCTGTCCTACAAGGGCATCCTGCAGCGCCGCACATTCGGTATAGCGGCCAGCCCCTTAAACTTGACCGCCAAGCCCTTGTGGCGTGATTCGTGCAAGGCAGCCAGGCTGGGCAAACAAGGCATGGCTACAGGAAAACTTCAAATTTTGCCGAATTTATAAAGGAAACAAGATGGAAAACCCGACTTCACACCCTGGCGATCAAAACTCTGACGCCAGCGACAGCAACGCACTCAAGCGCACCGTGGAATCGGCGGGTTCGGCGCTGCACAGTTCCATTGACAAGGTGGTGGACCCGGCGCTAGAAGCGGTCGGGTATGTCGGCAGTGCCGCGCATGACGCGGTCAACCGTCTTTCCAGCGGTGCAACGCAGGTAGCCGACCGTGTTTCCGAAAATGCCACCCGGGTTTATGACGCGCCCGGGCATGCGGTGGAATGTTCCAGGTCCTGGATTCAGGACAAGCCGCTGGAAGCCGTTGGCATGGCGCTGGCGCTGGGCTTTATCATCGGCCGCCTGACGGCGAATTGATCCAGACCTGGCATTCAAGCCTGAAACCGAAAACCGCCTGATGGCGGTTTTTTCCTGCCCCGCCACCCGTGACGGTTTGGGATAGTTGCACTTTTCCGTTTTTCCGTTTCTTTTTTAACCTCGGCATGCCACCGCACGCCCATGACACCCATGGCCACCAGCCTACTTGCCCTGATTGATGATATTGCCAGCGTACTCGACGATGTGGCCTTGCTGTCCAAGGTGGCCGCCAAAAAAACCGCTGGCGTGCTGGGAGACGATTTGGCTCTCAATGCGCAACAGGTTGCAGGGGTCAAGGCGGAGCGCGAACTGCCGGTGGTCTGGGCGGTTGCCAAGGGCTCTTTCATCAACAAGGCGATTCTGGTGCCAGCGGCGCTGGCGATCAGTGCATTTGCGCCCTGGCTGGTGACGCCGTTGTTGATGGTTGGCGGTGCTTTTCTGTGCTACGAAGGGTTTGAAAAGCTGGCCCACAAATTCATGCACAGCGCTGACGAGCAGGCGGCCGAGCATGAGAAGCGGGTCAGTGCGCTGGCTGACCCGGCGGTGGACTTGCGGCAAGTGGAAAAAGACAAGATCAAGGGCGCCATCCGCACCGACTTCATTCTGTCGGCAGAAATCATTGCCATTACGCTCGGCACGGTTCAGGACAGCCCTTTCACCACTCAGCTGGTGGTTTTAAGCGGTATTGCCGTGGTCATGACGGCCGGTGTCTATGGTGTGGTGGCCGGCATTGTCAAGCTGGATGACGGTGGACTCTACCTGAGCCAGCAGCCGGGCTCCGGGGCCTGGACCCGTTTTCAGCAAGGCCTGGGTCACGCCATTTTGTTTTCCGCCCCGTGGCTGATGAAGTTCCTGTCGATAGCCGGAACCGCTGCGATGTTTCTGGTCGGCGGCGGCATTTTGAGCCACGGTTTTCCGTTCCTGCACCATGCGGTTGACGTGGCGACCCAATGGGCCATCGATGTCAACGGCATTGGCGCGGTGCTGGGCGCCCTGGCGCCGCTGGCGATCAACGCGTTGGTGGGAATCGTTGCCGGAGCCCTTGTGCTCCTGGCAGTCACGGCCTTCAAACGCATGAAGCCCGGATCGCATTGAACGCCAGACAATTTCCTTTGCGTTTGGGCGGTGTTTGGGCGGCGTCTGGTCAGTTGACTTTTGTGAGGTCCGTCCATGCCGGTCCAGCAGAAGTCAATCCGAAGGTTTTTCTTTGCTTGAACGGTCGGCTGACGGGGCTTCCTGGTGCGCGGCAAAAGGTTGCTTGTTGGCAGAAAATGGCCAGCTGTCTTTTTTTTCCGGTGCCGCCGGCCGGGTGGCTTCACGGGACCGCTTTTCGATCATTTTTCGGCTGTCGCCATTGGGTGGCGGCGCGTTGAATCTTGTCATGTTGTTTTCTCCCTGGGCCAAGGTTTAACCTTAAACGTCGGGAGTCCTCACGGCCTGTAGTCGTGGATTCAGGCTGTGCGTAGGATGACCTGGACCTTTGCGTCCGGGAATTCCGATGGACGGGCAGACAAATCCTAAAGCACCGTTTTTGCGTTTTGCCTTCACAGAATTCTGGTTGACGCCGCGCGTTATTGCCTTTTCCGGCTTTTTTATCAGGAACTGCCTTGGAACATTCAGCCATTGCCTTCAATCCATCGCCTTTGGTTGCCGGGATCGATTTTCTGGCCGCCTCTGAAACCGTGGCCCGCCAGCTGATCGGCATGCGGCTGCTGGTCGATGGCGTGGGCGGCATCATTGTCGAAACCGAAGCCTATGACGGCGAAGACCCGGCGTCGCACAGCTTCAGCGGCCCCACCGAGCGCAACGCGGCCATGTTCGGCCCCCCCGCCTGCATCTACGTGTACCGCTCCTACGGCATTCACTGGTGCATGAATCTTGTGTGCCGCGAAACCGGCCACGGCGCCGGGGTGCTGCTGCGCGCCATCGAGCCCACCGATGGACTGGAGCGCATGCGCGACCGGCGCGGTCTGGACGATGTCAGGCTGCTCTGCGCCGGTCCTGGCCGGCTGGGGCAGGCGCTGGGGATTGACCGCAGTTTCACCGGCCAGCGGCTGGGCGAACCGCCGTTTGCGCTGTTTCCTGCCGCGCCGGAGCTGCAAGCAAAGGTGGTGGCCGGGCCACGCATCGGCATTTCAAAAGCTGTTGACCAGCCCTGGCGATTCGGTCTGGCGGGTTCGCGCTTTCTCAGCCGGCCGTTTCGCTAGCTACTGTATTCATAGCTGCTTGCGTACGTCACACGTGCGGTACAGCCCTGTTTTTCTTGAGAAATGCGGGCGGCAGGGTTTTTTGCCGGGAAAGCGCCGGCCATCTGTTAAAACACGGGGTCTTTCTTTCTGACCTTTCTGACTGCCTTGCCCATGCCTACCTTCTTTTCCGTGACTTCCACCGCGCTTTCCGAATCAGCCGCCCCGGCCGCTACCCTTATCGAATGGAAGGAAGCAGGTGTGGCGCATTCGGCGCTGTGGCGTTCCGAGCGTGGCGCGCCGCCGCCCCGGCGGATCGTCGAAGCCGACGACACCATGGCTGCCGACACCGCCTACCGGCTGGCCTGCGAAGGCACCGGACTGATCTGGCGCGGCGACTTTCAGAACGCCCGGCAGATGGTGCAGGCGCTGGCCCGGCGCATCGACAAGCCGCCCAAGGCGTCCAAGCTGGCGCGGGTCGCGACCAAGAAGGCCGCCGACAATGCCATCTCCGGCGTACCGGCCGGCCAGGATTTTCACCTGCACCGCCAGGCCCAGTCACAGCGCGCGCGCGTGCTCGGCATGGTGCTGATCGAGTTTGGCGCCGACTATGGCGTTGACATGCGCCGCGCGCCCGACGCCAAACAGGCGTGTGCCGAAGCCTGGGGTGTGCCCGGCGAAGACGCGCTGCCCGGCGTGGCGTCGCTGCGCGAACTGATGGGCGTGATCAGCGCGCACGAGTGGCGCAAGAAGGGCGTTGAAATTGCGGCCCTGGGCAAGGCGCCGAACAACCGCATCCATCCGCACTACGGCGTGTTTTCACCGGTGCGCGGCGAATATGTGGACCTGGTGGCCAACGCCCCCTTGCCCGCCAGTCCGGGCAGCAAGTTTGTCGCCTTCGACATCGGCACCGGCACCGGCGTGCTGTCGGCCGTGCTGGCGCTGCGCCCGGAAGTGGACCAGGTCGTGGCCACCGACATGGACCCGCGTGCGCTTGAATGCGCGCGCGAAAACATCTACCGGCTGCGCCTGCCCAACCCGGTCAAGGTCATGCAAGCCGACCTGTACCCCGAGGGGCTGGCGTCGGTCATTGTCTGCAACCCGCCGTGGCTGCCGGCACGCCCCGGCTCGCCGCTCGAAGGCGCCGTGTACGACGAAGGCAACCGCATGCTGCTGGGTTTTCTCAAGGGCCTTCCCGGCCATCTGGCGCCCGGCGGCGAAGGCTGGCTGATCCTGTCCAATTTTGCCGAGCAACTGGGTTTGCGCACCCGCGCCGAATTGCTGGCCGCCATCAAGGCCAGTGGCCTGAAGGTGCTGGGCCGTATCGACGCCAAGCCCGAGCACCCGAAGGTGGCCGACGCCAGCAACCCGCTGCACAAGGCGCGCGCCGCCGAAGTGACGTCGCTCTGGCGCCTGGGCGCGGCCTGAGCGCCTGACTGATCCGCACGCTGGCGAGCCCGTGACCATCCTGCTCGCGCCCATGGAAGGGCTGCTTGACTTCGTGCTGCGCGACATCCTGACGCGGGTTGGCGGCATTGATCGCTGCGTGTCTGAATTCATCCGCATCACCGACCAGCTGCTGCCCGAGCGGGTGTTCACCCGCATCGTTCCCGAACTGCACAACGGCGGCCGCACGCTGGCAGGCGTTCCGGTGCGCGCCCAGTTGCTCGGGTCCGACCCGGTCTGCCTGGCTGAAAACGCCGGGCGGCTGGCCGAACTGGGACCGGCGGGCATCGACCTGAATTTCGGCTGCCCGGCAAAAATCGTCAACCGCCATGGCGGCGGCGCGGCGCTGCTTGACGAACCCGACACCATTGCCGCCATCGTCGCCGCCGTGCGCCGTGCCGTGCCGGCACACATGCCGGTGTCGGCCAAGATGCGGCTGGGATTCAACGACGATTCGCGTGCGGTGGAATGCGCGCTGGCCATTGCCGGCAGCGGCGCCGACGAGCTGGTGGTGCATGCCCGGACCAAGGCACAGGCCTACCGGCCGCCCGCCTATTGGGAGCGCATTGCCGACATTCGCGCTGCCGTGCACATACCGGTGGTGGCGAACGGCGAAATCTGGACGGTCGGGGATGCGCGCCGCTGCCGCGAAGCGTCGGGCTGCGAATCGCTGATGTTGGGCCGAGGTGCGGTGACCGACCCGGGGCTGGGGCTGGCGATCAAGGCGTCGATGAACGGCCCGGCAAGCGGAGTAACCGGGACGGTAGCGGGAATCGCCTGGCCGGAACTGCTGCCTTTGCTGGCCGAGTTCTGGCTGGTTGTCTGCGCCCGGCTGGACGCCAAGGCGCGCGCCGGCCGGCTCAAGCAATGGCTGAATTTTTTGCGCCGACGTTTTCCTGAAGCTGAAATCGCGTATCAGCAGATCAAAACGGTGAATGATCTGGCGCTGATTGATGCGTGGCTGGCCGACGTGGTACGACAACAAGGGCAACCCCGCCAGCCTGACCAAAGCCGGGCGCACTGACCTGACAGGTCTGGTCCAGTCAGGGCAACTGCTGGTCGGCGAGTGTGATGTTGCCGGTTTTGGCGATCCGGGAAAAGCACTGAAGCCGTCGAGGGTGTTGATGCGGTTCTTGCGCGGCCTTTCGCTGGCGGGCGTGTCAATAGGCCGGTTGTAGATTGACGGGCATCCGGTGTTCCCTTAAAAACCAGTACCAGGTCCATCAATCGCTGGAATTTTTCCTGCAGTCTGGCCGGGACAAACACAGCCAAACACCGATTTCCCACAGAGAAAGCATCAATGCACAGGCGAGAATTTTCACAGGCTGCCGCTGCCATGGCGGCCCTTGGCCTCTGGCGCGGACAGTCTGCGCAGGCGGCCGCGCAGCCCGAGGCAAAAATACCCCCGGTCGTCCTGGGCGCCAACCTCTCCGGCCTCGAATGGGCTGCACCCGGCCTGCGCCATGGCCTCAGTTCCGCGCCCAACATTCACTTCACCGTCCCGCGAATGCCGGACGTGGCCTACCTGGCCGCCTGCGGGTACACCCAAAACCGGCTGCCCATCCAGTGGGAACTGCTCCAGCCAATGCTGCCGGGCACCGTCGCGAATGCCGCTGCCCGGTCGCTGATCGGTGAACCCGGTGCCTTTCATGCAAGCTATGCGTCCTGCATCACCGGATTGCTCGATGCCCATGCGGCCTCGGGCACCCGCTGCATCATCGACCTGCACAACTATGCGCGCTACACCGACTTCATCTACCAGCCCGATGGGTCGGTGATCGGCCTGAAGGCTGCGCCAGACCCCTTGCTCAGGCCCTACACCACCGACCGGTCGCAGATTCAGCAGCGGATTTTTGCGCTGGAAAAGGGCGCCACCCTCACGCCTGCGCTGTTTGCCGATGTGTGGCGCCGCGCCGCGACGATGTGGAAAGGCCATCCCGGCCTGGGGGGCTACGGCCTGATGAACGAGCCCCACGAAATGCCCGAGCGCGGCAGTCTCGTCGAAAGCAAAAGGGGCCGCGACGACCTGATGCTCCTGCCGGTGTTCATGCAGGCAGCCATTGATGCCATCCGCGCCATTGACAAGGAAACGCCCATTTATGTCGCTGGCAACGAGTGGAGCAGCGCTTCCAGCCTGGCGACGAAAAATCCGGGCTATCCGTTGGCGGGAGACGGGCTGATTTATGAAGTGCATGCCTATCTGGACCGGCGCAGCACCGGACAAGCCTTCGACTGGGACATTGAATCGGCTCCCCGGAAATTCGGCAGTTCCCAGGCCGATCCGATCACCCGTACCACCGGACGCGAGCGGATCAGGCCGGCGGTGGACTGGGCCAGGGCAAAAAAGGTCAGGCTTGCGCTGGGTGAAGTCGGCATGCCGGTCGATGACCCGCGCTGGGCTGAAAGCTTCAGGAACACGGTTGATCTGGCGCTGCAAAACGGCGTCGAGGTGTACAGCTGGATGGCCGGCAACCACTGGCCGATACGCAGCAATGCCTTGACCCATGTGGCCGGCTGGCACCAGAACAAAACGCTGGAACCGCTGGTTTCTGGCGTCATGAAGGCCTCGGCAGGCATTGCGCAAGCCATGCTGTTCGACGACGGCCCGGGGCATGGGCGCGCAGGCGCGCCCGTCACCATCACGGTGTATGCCCGCGGCAACCTGGCCCGGCCCGTGCGCCTTGCGGTGGCGGTCAAGGGCGGTGGCAAGCTCAGCAAGCAGGAACTGACAATTCCGGCGGGGCCAAACGGACAGGATTCCTTCAGCTACACGCCGGCTGACAACCAGGTGGCCGTGCTGAGCTACACCAGCCTGGGCCAGCCTGCCGTGCCGGTGCCGCTAGCGCGCAAGGTGTTTTCACTCAACGATCCGGTGGCCCACGCGTCCACCAGCCTGGACGACGCGGCGATGGCGATCATCGCCCGCTACGGCGCCTGCAAATGGGATATGGCCGACGGCTACACCGACTACATGCTGGGCGCGCCGGCAGCCAGCGGCCAGGTGGTGCGCGCCGTGTCCGACTCGGGCTACGGCTCCAGCCCGGGCAATGCGATGGAAATGCTTAACTGGACCAACACCGAAACCCCGGCCATGGGCCGCATGACGCTGCCCGTGCTGCGCGTGGCCAATGGCCGGAAAAGTTCGGTACACCAGGCGGACACTTTTGGTTTCTGGTGCAAGAAGGCGGTGCCCGAAGCCGAAGTGCGGCCCAACCCCGTCAACCGCGTGCCCTACAACATCGAAGACAGCTACTTTGCCGTTGCCGCCGTTGGCTTTGCCGCCAAAGACAGCAGCGGCCTGGTTTTCCAGGCGTCACAGACAGAAGCCAGCCAGGCCTGCGAACTGGCGTTTTCAAACGGCCAGCCGGTGGTCCGGTGGGAGGACGCCAAAGGCCGCAAGGTCGAGCTGACCGGCCCCGACAAGCTGGTGCCGAACAGGTTGTCGGTGCTGACCTTCACCTGTGCGCCCGAAGCGCAGGCGCTGCGCGTCAATTCGGCACTGGTGGACAGCGGCAAGGCCACGTTTGCACCGGGTTATTTCGACCAGATGCTGCTCGGCTGGGGTTTTAAAAACTACTACCCGCAAGAAGGTTTCACCGGCAATATTTATGCAGTCATCACCGGCAAGGGTGTTCCAACGACTAGCGAACTGGCTGTTTTGGAGCGTTACCTGCGTGGCTAGCCCGGTGTGGATGAAACCGGTTGCGGGCCGGCTTGACGGCGTGAGGCGATTCTGCCAAGCGCAGCGCCTTGGGGCCGATGCCGGCGAGAATGCCGGGGGCTTGCGCTTTGCCACGCTGGGCAAACAGCAACCCCGTTGACATTCCCTAATGAAAGAACCCATGACCTCCGCGATCTACACTGCCTCGATTCCCGTTTTCAAACAGATGCTGGGTGGCCTCAGCGGCGTCCTGGCCAAGGCTGAAGCCCATGTGGTCGCGAAAAAAATCGACCCCAATGCCTTGCTGCAGGCGCGGCTTTATCCCGACATGTTTCCAATGCTGCGCCAGGTCCAGGTTGCCAGCGACTTTGCCAAAAGCGTCTCGGCCCGGCTGGCCGGCGTTGACGTGCCCAAGCTGGCCGACGACGAGCAAACCTTTGCCGACCTGCAGGCGCGCATAGCCACCGTGCTGGCGTTCATGGAAGGAATCGATGTGTCGCTGTTCGACCAAGCCGCCAAGCGCGAGATCGTCACGCAGGCCGGCACGCCCAAGGAAAAACGTTTCACCGGCGAGTCCTACCTCTTCAACTACGGCCTGCCGCACTTCTTTTTCCACACCACCACGGCCTATGCCATCCTGCGCCACAACGGCGTGGAAGTGGGCAAGAAGGACTACATCGGCAGCTATTGAACCAGGCGGCAAATGTCATCGAATGATCCGGGCCGTTCTTTTGATGGCCAAAAAGGCCTTCTGCGCAAGCAGGATGGGCACGGGCAGCTATTAAAAAAATAGTGCCCGGTGCCTGCACCAGGTTTCTTACTCCAGCGCGCTGGCGGGGCCGAAAAACTCGTAGCGGGTCTGCGATTCAGGCACGCCCAGCTCGCGCAGCTGCTGCTTGACATGACGCATGAAGGGCTTGGGGCCCAAAAAGTAGGCATCCACATCGCGCGATTCGGGCAGCCATTCGGCCAGCTGTGCGCTGCTGCGCAGGCCAATGGCATGCGGCGCCTGCGCTTCGCCTGCATGCTCGTCATAAACATAAAAGCGCTTGAGCTGGGCATGGCGTGCATGGCGCGTCTCGATGGCGGCGCGAAAAGCGTGCGCCGAGCGGTTGCGCGCAAAGTGGATGAAATGCACCGGCCGCGTTCCCTGCAAGGCGGCGTCCAGCATCGCCAGCGTGGGCGTGATGCCGACGCCGCCGCTGATCAGCACCAGTGGCTTGTCGCTGTCTGCCAGCACGAATTCGCCGGCCGGCGGCGCCACTTCCAGCACATCGCCTTCGTTCACGTCGTCATGCAGGTAGCCGGACGCAACGCCGCCCGGTTCGCGCTTGACGCTGATACGGTAGTCGCTACCGTTGGGCGCAGCCGAAAGCGAATAGTTGCGGCGGATTTCCTGGCCGTTCACAGTCAGGCGCAGGCCGATGTACTGGCCGGGCGCGAAGCTGGCCAGTGCGCCGCCGTCCTGCGGCTCCAGATAGAACGAGGTGATCTCGGCACTTTCGGCCACCTTGCGTGCCACGCGAAACGCCCGCGCGCCGCGCCAGCCGCCCGGGGCCGCAGCCACCTCGGCGTAAACCTTTTCTTCAGCGCCAATCAGGATGTCGGCCAGTTGCTGGTAGGCCGCCGCCCAGGCGGCAATCACTGCGTCGGTGGCAATCTCGGCGCCCAGCACCTCGCGGATGGCGCGCAGCAGGCAGGCGCCCACCACCGGGTAATGCGCCGGATCGATCTGTAGCGAGACATGCTTCTGGATGATCTGGTTCACCAGCCCGCCGAGCTGCTCCAGCCGGTCGATGTTGCGCGCATACATCAGCACGCCGTTGGCCAGCGCACGTGGCTGGTCTCCGCTGGCCTGGTTTGCCTGATTGAAAAACGGCCGCACCTCGGGATGTTCGGCCAGCATGATCTGGTAGAAATGGGTGGTCAGCGCTTCGCCGCCGGTCTCCAGCAGGGGGACGGTGGATTTGACGATGGCGCGTTGTTCTGGGGTCAGCATGAATTCTCCGAGGGTGGCGGGCTGGGCTTCGCACTGCGCAAAGCCTGGCAACCTGCCGATAAGCTCCTTATTCAATAGTCGTGCCAGCCAGGTGATTGATATGGATCAAGCACTTGCAGTCGTTTTCAATATACATGGGTCAAAAAGATACGGGTGTAAAGTAGTCAAAATGATGCTTTAAGGAGTCAATTTGATCGCCAACCCGATGTTGCAGGTGCTGGTGCCGCTGGTCGATGACCTGTCGCGAGAACTGCCCGACAGCGAGCGCTACCGTCGCCTGCTTGAAGCCATGCGCGCCTTGCTGCCCTGCGACGCGGTGGCATTGCTGCGGCTCGACGGCGACTGGCTGCTGCCGCTGGCAGTCAACGGCCTGAGCCGCGACACGCTGGGCCGGCGCTTCAAGATCGACGAGCATCCGCGCTTCGGCTTGCTGCTGGCGGCCGGCGGGCCGCTGCGCATTGCCGCCGACAGCCCGCTGCCCGATCCCTACGATGGCCTGGTCGAGGGCTTTCACGGCCAGCTGGAGGTGCATGACTGCGTGGGCTGCCCGGTGCAGGTCGGTGAACAGCTGTGGGGCCTGCTGACCCTTGACGCGCTGGCCAGCGAGCGCTTGTCCCAGGTCGATCTGCCCGACCTGCAGGCCTTCGCCAGCCTGGCGGCCGCCACCGTCAGCGTCGTGCAGCGCATCGAAGGCCTGGCCCTGCGGGCCGAGGACGAGCGCCGGCGCGCCGACATTTTTCGCACCCTGATGGACGAGAAAAGTGCGCCGCCCGCGCTGATCGGTCAAAGTACGGCGCACCTGCGGCTGCTGGAAGAAATCGCCATCGCCGGCAACAGCGCGCTGACGGTGCTGCTCACCGGCGAAACCGGCGTCGGCAAGGAACTGGTGGCGCAGGCGCTGCATGCCGCGTCGCCACGCGCTGCGCGCCCGCTGATCAGCCTCAATTGCGCGGCGCTGCCCGAGACGCTGGTCGAAAGCGAGCTGTTCGGCCATGTGCGCGGTGCTTTTTCCGGCGCTGTGGCCGACCGGCGCGGCAAGTTCGAGCTGGCCGATGGCGGCACGCTGTTTCTGGACGAAGTGGGCGAGCTGCCGCTGGCGGTGCAGGCCAAATTGCTGCGCGTGCTGCAGGGCGGGCAGCTGCAGCGACTGGGCTCGGACCGCGAGCACAAGGTCGATGTGCGCGTGATTGCCGCCACCAACCGCGACCTGGCTGCCGAGGTGCGGGACGGCCGCTTTCGCGCCGATTTTTACCACCGGCTCAGCGTCTATCCGCTGCTGGTGCCGCCGCTGCGCGAGCGCGGCCAGGACGTGCTGCTGCTGGCGGGCAACTTCCTGGAGCAAAACCGTTCGCGCCTGGGGCTGGGCAGTTTGCGGCTCGATGCCAGCGCGCGAGCTGCGCTGCTGGCGCACGACTGGCCCGGCAATGTGCGCGAACTGGAACACCTGGTGAGCCGCAGCGCGCTGAAAGCCCTGGCCGGCCAGTCGTCACGGCCGCGCATCGTGAGCCTGGGCGCCCGGCATTTTGACTTTTCGCTGGTGCCTGAGAGCGGGGAGGGTGCCTTCCCGGCAGCAGCGACGGATTCGCTTGCCGACAGCACGGGTGCGCCGGTTGACTTGCGCACCTCAACCGAGGCGCACCAGCGCCAGTGCATCCAGGCCAGCCTGGAGCGCCATGGCCACAACTGGGCGTCGGCCGCGCGCGAACTGGGACTGCACCGCGCCAATCTGGTCCGGCTGGCACGGCGGCTGGGGTTGACGGGTCAACGGCCGGCTGGATGAACCGAGGAGTGTGGCGGCCAATTTCCATGCCAAAACAGGCGTTTTCGCTTTGTGCATAAGCGCTGACCGCTATTGAAAAAATAGCAAACAGGATGCGCCAGGTCAGGCCATGCGTCCCTTGTTGGGAATGACCTGGCAGCCGGTGATGCGCCAGGCCTTGTCCTTTTGCCGCTGCACGCTGTAGAGCGCAAGCCAGGCCTTGCCGTCCTCGTCCATCAGCTGCACCCGCTGGATGACCTGGCCGTGGTGTTCTTCGGGCTGCAGAAAAGCCGTGGAAGCGGGGCGGTAGATGGCCGGGTAGCTTTTGCGCACCATCTCCATGAAACGGCTGGCCGTGCCGACGGAGGCGCGTACATTGGGCGCCGCAAACGAAAAGGCCGTGGCGGCATCGTCCTGCGCCAGCGCTGCCAGTTGCGCCTCGACGACGGCGCGCACGCCTTGCTCCTCGGCCGCTGTCAGCGCCCACGATGGCAGCGGCGCCGCCAGCATGAAGGCTGCGGCCAGCCAGCCTGCCAGGCGGGCAAGAAAAAGAGATGAGGAAGCTTGGCTGTTTTTCATGGTGACGCTTTTCAATAAGGCCCCGCAAATGCAGTCATCACATCATGCCGCAAGCCTTGCGCAGAAGTACGCAGCCGATTCGCAAACAGATTCAAGATCGTGCAACTCGCGCCTGCGTCCTACCCGGTCACCGGGCTGACAGGGCGTGACCCGGTCAGCCGCCAGTGTTACAAAGCACCATTCCCACTTCAGACACGTATCGACATGGACAGCACCAGCAGCGCCGCATGGTATGCGCAACTCGCCCGACCCTTCTTTGCACCGCCCGCCTGGGTGTTCGGCCCGGTCTGGTCCGTGCTGTATGTCGTCATTGCCATCAGTTTCGGGTTTGTGCTGGTGCAGACGCTCAGGGGGCGCATGCCTTTTGCGGTATTGCTGCCCTTCATCCTGAACCTGCTGTTCAATGCCGCCTACACGCCGATCCAGTTCGGCCTGCGCAACAACCTGCTCGCCAGCATCGACATCTTGCTGGTGCTGGGCACCCTGGTCTGGGCCATGCGGGCCATCTGGGGGAGGGCGCGCTGGGTGGCGCTGGTGAACATTCCCTACCTGCTGTGGGTCGGGTTTGCCACCGTGCTTCAATTGAGCATCACCTGGCTGAACCGCTGAAACCACGCTGAACCCGCAGCGCCGCCCGCCATGACATCGCGTTTTTTCAGTGCCCGCCATTTGCCCCGTGCGCTGTGGACGGTCGCTGCGCTGGCCGTTGCTGCCACCGCTGGCCAGGCGGCATGGCGCATCAAGCAATCCGTTGAACTGGCCCGCCAGAGCGAGCCGCTCCAGGCATCGCCAGCCGGCGCCACGGCCAGCCTGCTGATCGCCGGCGACAGCACGGCGGTCGGCACCGGCGCGTCTTCTGCCGCCAGCAGCGTGGCCGGCCTGATTTCAACGGACCATCCCCGCCTGCGCATCGTCAACCGCGCCCAGGACGGCGCGCGGTTTGCCGACATTGCCCGCCAGCTGGAAGGCGACGAGCGCTTCGACGCCGTTCTGGTGCTGGGCGGCGGCAACGATGTGATTCGCCTGACCGCTCAGGAAGCGCTGGCGCAGGACATTGCCCGAGTCGCACAACGGGCCGCTGCCCGCGCGCCGCTGGTCGTCATCCTGCCTCCCGGCAATGTGGGCAATGCACCGTTTTTCAGGGCGCCGCTGTCGTGGCTGATGGCGCAGCGCTCCAGGACCCTACACCGTCTGGTGCGCCAGTCCACCGCAGACCACGGCGCCATTTATGTGAACCTGTACAAGGACAAGGCCGACGACCCGTTTGCGCAGCGGCCCGACGAACTCAATGCGCGCGACGGCCTGCACCCCAGCGATGCCGGCTACCGGCTGTGGTACGACGCGCTCAACACGCAGGCCGCGCTGGCCCGCCGGCTGAAGGCGGTCAGCGCGCACTAAAATCCGCCGTTGATGCCGTCCGGACCGCTGTGCTTTGCCGGACTTCTGTTTTTCTTCCTCACTTTTATTGGCAAACGCATGTCTCTCCAGATCATTGAAGCCCAGAGCGGCGAAGACCCTGTCGCCACCATCCTCATCCTGCACGGCCTGGGCGCCGACGGGCGCGACTTCGTGCCGATTGCCGAGCAACTCGATTTGTCCAGCATCGGGCCGGTGCGCTTTTTGTTTCCCAGCGCGCCGCACATGCCGGTGACGATCAACGGCGGCTACAGCATGCCCGCCTGGTATGACATCCTGGGCGCCGACCTGGTCAGCCGCCAGGACGAAGCCGGCATGCGCCAGACCCAGGCTGCCATCGAAGCCATCATTGCCAACGAAAAAGTGCGTGGCATTCCGGCCCGCCGCATCGTGGTGGCCGGTTTTTCACAAGGCTGCGCCATGGCGCTGATGGCCGGCTTGCGCCACACCGAACGGCTGGCCGGCATTGCTGGCCTGTCGGGCTATTTGCCGCTGGCTGAAAAGACCGCCGCCGAAGGCAGCGCTGCCAACAAGGACGTGCCGATCTTCCTGGCCCATGGCTCGCGCGACGGCGTGGTGGCGCTGCCGCGCGCCGTGGCCACGCGCGATGCGCTGACCGCGCTGGGCTACCAGGTCGACTGGCACGAATACCCGATGGAGCATTCGGTTTGCCCGCAGGAAGTGGCTGACCTGCAGAATTGGCTGCTGCGCGTTCTGGCCTGACCTGTATTTTGAATGAAATATGCCGTTTGCGCACGTTGGGCATGCGCCAGCAGCTCCTGAAAATATAGCAGTCAAGGCTGCCGCAAGCCGTCGAAACCATCATGTCCGGCGGTCGGCAGGCTTTATTCATGGCTGAAAAAGACTGCCCGCCGGCGTCGCGCCGGCCTGCGGGCGCCCGAAGCGCTGGCCGGGCAGGCCGGCAAAAGCCCGCGACAGCGCAAAGCATCCGTGTGTGATAACTTCCACGCCAATCCCAAGAATCCGAGAGAACACCGTATGACCCCATTGCAGGCCAATGCCGACGCAATTTTGCAAGAACGCCTGAAGGCGTTGACTCCCCAGCAGCTCCAAGGCATGCGCCGGGGCATTGAGAAGGAAAGCCTGCGCGCCCAATCCAGCGGCGCGCTGGCGCTGACGCCGCATCCCGCAGCCCTCGGTTCGGCATTGACGCACCCGAGCATCACCACCGACTTCAGCGAGTCGCAGGTCGAGCTGGTCACCAGCGCCCATGCCAGCCCCGAAGCCGCGCTGGAAGAACTCACCCAGCTGCACCAGTTCACCTACCGCGCACTGCAGGGCAACTGCGAAGGCAGCGCCGACGAGATGCTCTGGGTGTCGAGCATGCCCTGCGGCCTGCCGACCGACGAGACCATTCCGATTGCCCGCTTCGGCTCTTCCAACGTCGGCCGCGCCAAGAGCGTGTACCGCGTGGGCCTGTCGCACCGCTACGGCCGGCGCATGCAGACCATTTCGGGCATTCACTACAACTGGTCGCTGCCCGGCGTGACCAGCGAGCAGTATTTCGCGCTGATCCGCAATTTCCGTCGCCATGCCTTTTTGCTGCTGTACCTTTTCGGCGCCTCGCCGGCGGTGTGCTCGACCTTTGTCGCCGGCCGCCAGCATGAGTTGCAAAAACTGACCGACACGACCATGTACATGCCGCACGGCACCTCGCTGCGCATGGGCCGGCTCGGCTACCAGAGCGATGCGCAGGCGTCGCTGGCGGTCAGCTACAACAGCCTGGAAGGCTACGCCGCGTCGCTGCAGGACGCGCTGAGCCGGCCCTATCCGGCTTATGAAAAAGTCGGTATCCGCAACCCCGGCGGCGACTACAACCAGCTGGCCACCACGCTGCTGCAGATCGAAAACGAGTTCTACGGCACGATTCGGCCCAAGCGCGTGATCCGCCCCGGCGAGCGTCCACTGCATGCGCTGCGCGAACGCGGGGTGGAATACATTGAGGTCCGCCTGATGGACCTGGACCCGTTCGAGCCGGTGGGCATCAACGCGCAGACCATGCGTTTCATCGACGTGTTCCTGCTGCACTGCCTGCTGTCCGACAGCCCGCCCGACACGCCGGCCGAGATCGCCGAACTCAAGCACAACCAGGACCAGACGGCGGGGCATGGCCGCGAACCCGGCGTGAAGCTCAAGCGCCAGGGCGGCGAGGTGTCGCTGGTGGCCTGGGGCGCGGAAATTCTGGCCGGGTGCGCACCGATTGCCGCTGCCCTTGATGTCGAACACGGTGGCACGCCATACCGCGATGCGCTGGCGGCTGCCAGCATCGGCCTGGCCGATGCCGACACGCTGCCGTCGGCCAGAGTGCTGGCCGCCATGGCGCAGGGTTTCGACAACTCCTTCGTTCAGTTCGCCCGCGCCCAGTCGCTGAAAACCCAGGCTGCCCTGCAAAGCCTGCCCCTGAGCAACGGGCAAATGACACGCTTCAACGACTTGAGCGGTCAATCCGTCGAGGCGCAAAAGGCCATCGAGGCGGGCGACAGCATGCCGTTCGAGGACTACCGCCAGCAGTATGTGTCGCCCGAGCATCTGCAGCTTCGGGTGCGCGAGGCGGTGCACGGCTGAGCCGTGGGTTGCTACATGCCTTGCAAATGAAGCAAGGCCTCTTCCCGCCAACAAGCTGCTGCGCTGTAAAAACCTTCCCACACGCAGCCGTTGCAGCCGCGCCCGCAACAGCTCGCGGGTTCCGGCGGCGGAGGGCGCAGGGCAACAGCGGCGTCCAGGGCACGCTGCTGCAATGCGCTGAACTGCCTGTGCCAGTCCTCACGGCTGGCAGGCAGGCTCAGGTCGTCAGGCGCCGGCATGGTTTGACGGGGAACCGGTGTTCAGGGCTTGCCCTGCGCCGACATGCGCCGCTTGGCATACAGCCCCAGGAATGCGCAGCCCAGCACCAGCGCAAACCAGCCGACCAGAGAGGCCTGGGCGACGATGCCCTGCATGCCGGGCGAGGTGATGTAGTGGGGGGATACCAGCACGCCCAGCCCAATCAGCGCGCACAGCACACCCTTGATCAGCAGGTCGTTGTTGGCCTTTTTGTCAGCCAGTCGGGTGTTGGGGTTGTTGGGGCGGCGGGTGGGGGCATTGGGTAAAGGCATGTGCCTGATTTTCCCCTATTCGTCCGGCCGCGCCAGGCTGGCGCGCCAACCTGCGTTTGAACAGGTGACAATTCGCCATCCGGTGCCGGGCTGCTGTCAGTGAAAAGCCTGCCGCTTTCCCTGCAATCACGCAGCCTTGCCTGCACCCGCAACCCAAGAAAGAAACATCCCGATGGCCATCCAGTGGTTTCCCGGTCACATGCACCTGACCAAAAAAGCTATTGCAGAGCGCATCAAGGAAATTGATGTAGTGATCGAGCTGCTCGACGCCCGCCTGCCCGGCTCCAGCGCCAACCCGATGCTGGCCGGACTGACCGGCGCCAAGCCGGCGCTCAAGGTGCTGAACAAGCAGGACCTGGCCGACCCGGCGCGCACCGCGCTCTGGCTGGCGCATTACAACAGCCAGCCGGGCACCCGCGCCATTGGCCTGGACGCCAGCATGAGCACGCCGGCCAAGGCATTGATCGAGGCCTGCCACGCGCTGGCGCCGACGCGCGGCAGCATGGTCAAGCCGATGCGCGTGCTGATCTGCGGCATTCCCAATGTCGGCAAATCGACGCTCATCAACACGCTGACCGGCAAACGCGCGACCAAGACCGGCGACGAGGCGGGCGTCACCAAGGTCGAGCAGCGGCTGGTGCTGGCCGACGGCTTTTACCTGTGGGACACGCCCGGCATGCTGTGGCCGCGCATCATCGTCGCCAAGAGCGGCTACAACCTGGCCGCCAGCGGCGCGATTGGCCGCAACGCGTTTGAAGAGGAAGAAGTGGCGCTCGAACTGCTCGACTACCTGATTCGCCACTACCCGGCCATGCTGGAGGCGCGCTACAAGGTCGAGATCACGCCGCAAACCACCGACGAGCTGCTGCTGGAGGAAATCGGCCGCAAGCGCGGCGCCGTGCTGTCCAAGGGCCGCATCAACCTGCAAAAAGCCGCCGAAATCGTGATCTATGAATTTCGCGCGGCCACGCTGGGCCGCATCACGCTGGAAACGCCCGAGGAGTTCGACATGGCGCTGGTCGCCGGGCAATTGCTGGATGCCGAGCGGCAGGTGAAAAAAGACAAGATCGAGACCGACCGCCTGATCAGGCAAAAAAAACTCCCCCGGCCCGTCAAGTTCGGTTCACGCTAGGCGGCCTGCTGACCGCCGGCACCGGCTCATGCAAGACGGTGAAGATAGGCCCGGGGTGTGCAGAAGTTACTATGAAAAGCATAGCTGAATTAGCCCGTGCTGCCTGCGCAGAAGGCTCTTTTCATTAAAAACATGAGGCGCCAGCGGGCTGGTGGCGTCTTGCTGCCATCCGCCAGCTTGCCCACCAGCACGCCCAGCCGCTGGTGTACATGGGGCACCGCTGTTCCCAAGGCTGCGGCACGGCTGTACGAACTGTCTGACGCAAAGGCGCGAAGCTGGTGGGCTGCATTGCGACGCCAGAAGGGCTAACTTGTTCTTGTGCAAACAGGCGGCCAATGCCCGCCCTTAACGCATCCATGAATTCCTAGCTCCAATAGGGAAAGCGCATGACTCAGAAACAAGCTCCATCGCCCGCCGACGGCATCAACCCAGCTTCCGGACCGGACTCCGAGGTCAACCTCGACAGCCAGTCCGTGGCAGGCGAGGAAGACCCGGGCGCTTCGCTGGACACGTCCGGCAATTCGCCACCCAAGGCGTCCGGTGCCACGGTTCCCATGCCTTCAGGCAGTGTGAACCCCGGGGACGAAGCGCCTGAAGGAACGCCCGGGACCGGCGAAGGACTCTGCCGTGAATGCGGCGGTACCGGCCGCGTGGGCGACGCGGCCTGCCTGTCCTGCAAAGGCAGCGGCAAGGTCACGGTCGGGATCGGCGGGGCGTGACGGCCTCGAACGCACGGCCCTGCCGCTGCCTGGCGGCTTGTCAATTCACGGATTCAACATTGCCCACAAAGGACGTCCCATGAATTCCATCACCAGTGCCTTTATTCCCAACGCCACCAACATGATCCGGATGGACCATACCCATACGATGGCCACCTTTCACCAGTACAAGACCAGCAGCAGGCCGCAGGTCAAGCGGGGGCTGGTCAACACCGTCTGCCTGGCGCTGGAGGTGCATGCGCAACTGGAGGAGGAAATCTTTTACCCCGCGGTGCTTGAAGTCAGCGACAACGAGGCGATCAGGAAAGCGCTTCCCGAGCATGCCGAGATGAAGCGGCTGATTGCCCTGCTGCGCGACATGGAGCCCGAGGACATGCGCTATGACGACACGTTCATGGCGTTGATGCGCAACGTGATTCACCACGTGGCCGATGAAGAAACGCTGATGCTTCCTGAAGCCGAACGGCTGCTGCCGGACCAGCTCGACGATCTGGGCGCCAGGATGATGAAGCGCAGGCTCGAACTGGTGGCGCCGCGTACTGCAGACATCGCCGTGAACATGGCGCGCGCCATACCTATGCCGTCGATGGCCATGCTGGCGGGTGCCGCCGCTGCCGGCGTGCTGCTGGGCCGGCGCCTGATGCGCCGCTGAAGCATGAGCGGCCCGCAGCCAGCCTTTGGGCCGGCCCACACGGCCCCGCAACATGAAGGATGAATATGTCGTTGAAGCCGTTGGTTATGTTCGTTAGCGCACATATGAATCGGCAATGACTGCCTATACTGCTGGCTCACGCGAGATGGCTACGCAGGTAGTAAATCAAGCCCGATTTACCCTGAAAGTTCCGATGCCCGTTGCTCCCGACCCCAAGAAAAACCAGTTGCTTGCCGCCTTGCCGGACGCCGAATGGCAGCGCTGGCTGCCGCAGCTTGAGTTTGTCGAAATGCCGCTGGGCCAGGTGCTGTATGAATCGGGCAGCACGCTCAGCCATGTGTATTTCCCGACCACCTCCATCGTTTCACTGCTGTACGTCCTGGAAAACGGTGCGTCGGCAGAGATTGCCGTGGTTGGCTATGAAGGCATCGTCGGCATTTCGCTGTTCATGGGCGGCGAGTCAACGCCCAGCCGCGCGGTGGTGCAAAGTGCCGGGCGCGGTTTCCGGCTCAAGTCGCTGGCGATCAAGGAAGAATTCAAGCGCGCGCCGGTGCTGCACCTGCTGCTGCGCTACACCCAGGCCCTGATCACGCAAATGGCCCAGACGGCCGTGTGCAACCGCCACCATTCACTCGACCAGCAACTGTGCCGCTGGCTGCTGCTCAGTCTGGACCGGCTGCAAGGCAATGAGCTGGTGATGACGCAGGAACTGATTGCCAACATGCTTGGCGTTCGCCGTGAAGGCGTGACCGAAGGCGCGCTCAGTCTGCAAAAAGCCGGTCTGATCAGCTATTCGCGTGGCCGCATCCGGGTACTCGACCGGTCCGGACTTGAAAAACGTACCTGTGAATGTTATGCAGTGGTCAAGAAGGAATACGAACGGCTGCTCCCCGAAAAGCTTCCAGCGTGAACGGCTGGCCATGACCTGCCAAGCCTTTGGCTTGACTTGGCGTCTTGCTGAATAACTCGGCATCCAACCAGTCTGTTGCCTGTCTTTTGTGAGAATTTGTAGACGTAGGGCATACTCGTTCACTCCGAATCGAACTGTATTTGTCAGCTGCGCGGCTTTGAACTTGCCCCTTCCCTGGAAGGGTCTGCAACACCCCGAAAGCCCGCATGAATGCCTTCGAAAATCACCTGATTGAACTCCTTCCCGTGGCCGACCGCAGCCGCATCCTGGCGCTTTGCGAACCGGTCGGACTGACGCTGTCCGAAGTGCTGTGTGAGCCCGGAAAACCAACCCTCCATGTTTATTTTCCGACGCAGGGCTACATTTCACTGGTTGCGCTGGTGGACGGCAGCCCGGGCGTGGAAGTGGGCATGGTGGGCTGTGAAGGCATGCTGGGCGCGCAACTGGTGCTGGGCGTGGCAACCGTGCCACTGCATGCAGTGGTGCAGGGTCCGGGCAAAGCCTGGCGCATCGCCACCGCGCCCTTCAAGCGCGAACTGGCGCGCAGCGCGGCCCTGCGGCGCGTCCTGAACCGCTACCTGTATGTCCTCATGGCCCAGCAGGCAAACTCGGCGGGCTGCCTGCGGTTTCACCTGATCGGCCAGCGCCTGGCGCGCTGGTTGCTGATGAGCCAGGACCGCGCCCATTCGGACCGCTTTCACCTGACGCACGAATTTCTGGCCTACATGCTGGGCATGCGCCGCGTCGGCATCACGGCCGCCGCCACTGTGCTGCAGCAGGACGGACTGATCGAGTACCACCGGGGCGAAATCACCGTGCTGGACCGCAGCGGCCTGGAAGCCGCCGCCTGCAGTTGCTACGCCACCAGCGAGCAGACGTACAACGACCTGCTGGGATCGGCTGCCCAGGCCTCCGGCCGTAGAAAATAACCGGGCAGTGTGCGCTAGCCAACATACAAATTCACTGTAAACAGTTACAAGTCTGTTCAGGCAGCGATTCGATGCCTGGTCCTTTTCTGAACTGATGGGGCACAGGGCGCCGCTGCAACAACTGTCAAGTGAAGCGTCATGAACCATTCAATCTGCTACCCCGCTGAAGCCGGCCGTCTCCTGATCGCCAGCACCGGGCAAAGGGTCAGCCAGCCCGGCATTGCGACTGAAGACTGGGACCTTTTGTTTTGTGCCGTGGCTGAACGCCTCAGGCATTGCGCCAGCCGCCTGCTGGCCGCAAGCAGTCTGCCGCAGCCAGCAGCCTCTGTCATGACATGTTCCAGCGATGTGCTGGAGTGTGTCGATGCCTTGAACCGGCTCCATGCGGTTCTGCGCCAACAACGGCCGGGCAACAGTGAATGATTGAAATCTCAAATTGCATTTTTAGCAAATTTGATTTTTTTATCATCTGTAGGACATGACGCTGACATTTTCTAACACTTACTTTTCCACTTACATAACTCCCATAATCGCGCCCAGAACGCGTAAAAGCAGCGAATTTTCGTAACTTTCAACCGCGTCTTACACCGACAGGAATTCCAAATGAAACAACCCACAAGCCAGTCCAGCCACCGCACGTGGCTGACGGCGCTGATGCTGAGTGCCCTGGCGGCCGGATGCGGCGGCGGTGACAGCGGACGCGATCCCATCCTCGGTTCAGGCGCGACGGTCGTCACACCGGTGCCCGCCGCCGTGGCACCTGCGGTCACTGCGGTGGTGCCTGTCAATGATTCCACCGGTGTCGCGCTCAACCATACCCTGATCACCGCCGCATTCAGCGAGCCGGTGTCACTGTCAGGCGCTGGCGCTTTCACCCTGAGTTGCGCTGCGCCTTGTGTCGCGCCTGCAGGCAGCGTGACCTTTGATGCGAGCCAGCAACTGGCGACTTTTGAACTCGCCCCGACAGCCACCCTGGCACCCGCCACAAACTACACCGTCACGATCAGCAACGCAAAAAGCCTGGCCAGCGGCCTGGCCATGGCCAGCCCCTATGTCTGGCGCTTTACCACCGGCATCACTGCCGACACGACGCGTCCCCGCGTTTCCCTGACGGTTCCTGCCACGACAAGCCCGGTCCCATTGACCGGCGTGCCTGCCAACACCGCGATCAGCGCCGTGTTTACCGAAGCCATGGCGCCAGGCAGCCTGAACGCCGCCAGCTTTACACTGACATGCGCCTCGCCTTGCGTTTCGCCGCCAGGGGCGGTGAGCTATTCAGTGGCCAGAAAAACCGCGTTTTTCAAGCCATCGGCCGCGTTGGCCGTGGGCACGACCTACACTGCCACCGTCATCCGTGCCGCGACCGATTTGGCGCGCAACCAGCTCGCCGGCAACCAGGCGGCACTGCCAGCGGCCAGCAACCATGTCTGGACCTTCACCACCGCAGCACCTACTGCGCCTGCGAATGTTTCAGTACTTTCCACCCGGCCTGCCGCCAATGCGGCCAACGTCTGCACGAATGCCAGCATCAGCGCAACTTTCAGTGTGCCGTCCGGTTTTGAAATGGACCCGGCCACCGTCAGTGCCGCAAGCTTCAGCTTGAGCGGCCCGGCGCTGACCCCCGTGGCCGTGGCATCCGTGGTGCTGGACGATGCCACCGGCCGCACGGCCACACTGAAGCCTTTGGCGCCGCTGACTGCTGGCGTGACGTATGCCGCCGTGGTCAAGGGCGGTGTGAACGGTGTCAGGGACCTGGCCAATCCGGCCAATCCAATGGCCGCCAGCTACCAGTGGTCGTTCACCGCCGTCAATTGCACCCAGCCACCCGTTCCGTCTGCCATCGTTCTGGGCGCGGCCAGCACCTTTGCCAGTTATGGCGGCACTGCCGGCATGACCAATCAGGGCATTGACACGGTCATCAACGGCGACATCGGCACCACCGCGGTATCGACCGGCGTGACCGGACTGCACGACACCGACGGCAATGTCTACACCGTGACGCCGCTGAACGACGGCGCCGTGAACGGCAGCATCTACACCTATCCGCCGGCTCCCGGCAACGCCACGACCAAGGCCATTGCCGACGCAGCCCTTAACGCCGCGCAAAATGCCTATAACCAGCTCGTCGCCATGCCGCCCGGCGCCTATGCCGGTGCCGGCGAACTGGGCCTGTTGACGCTTGCCCCCGGAACCTACACCTCGGCTACGTCCTACAAGCTGACGCAGGGCGACCTGACGCTGGATGCACAGGGCGACCCGAATGCGGTGTTCATTTTCCAGATGGGCAGTTCGCTGACGGTTGGCATTGCCGGACCGACAGGCGCGCGCAGCATCATCCTGGCCAACGGCGCGCAGGCAAAAAATGTGTTCTGGCAGGTCGGCACCTCGGCCACCATCAACGCTGCCGGTGGCGGCTTCATGAAGGGCACCATCATTGCCCAGCAAGCCGTGACCTTCTCCACCGCCGGAAATGCCAAGCTCACGGTGCTTGACGGCCGCGCACTGAGCCTGATCTCCGGCGTGACCATGGTCAACACACGCATCAACCTGCCTTGACCGGTTAAGGGTGCTGAAGACCGGCAAGGCGATGGTTTCGCCGGTCTCTCGCCCCAAGCTGCGCCTGGCGCTGCGGTCATGCGCAAAGACCAACGATTCAAATCCTGTCTGGAGAAAAACATGAAATTGATTAAAGTCACAAGTGCGCTCAGCCTGGCAGCGCTGGCGACCCTTGCCGGTCCGGGTGCCATGGCGCAAGGCCAGGACTCGGGCTGGTACGGCGGCGCCAACGTGGGCCGCTCGGCAGCCACCATTGACGACGAGCGGATCAACCGAGGCCTGCTCGGCAGCGGCTTCAGTTCCAGCACCCTTGTCGATGACGACCGTTCCACCGGTTACAAGATTTTTGGCGGCTACCAGCTGAACCGGAACTTTGCAGTCGAAGGCGGCTATTTCGACCTCGGGAAGTTCGGCTACACCGCCACCACCGTGCCTGCCGGAACGCTCGACGGCCGCATCAAGCTCAGGGGCCTGAACCTCGACCTGGTCGGCACCGTTCCCCTGAGCGAGAAGTTTTCAGTGTTCGGCCGGGCCGGACTGAATTACGCGCAGGCGCGCGATACGTTCAGCGGCACGGGCGCCGTCCAGGTGGCCAATCCCAACCCCCGCAAGAACGACACCAATTACAAGCTCGGCCTGGGGCTGCAATATGCCTTGAGCGAGTCGCTCGCCGTGCGTGCCGAGGCCGAGCGCTACCGCGTCAACGATGCCATTGGCAACCGGGGCCACATCGACCTGGTATCGGTTGGCCTGATCTACCGTTTCGGGGGCAAGTCCCAGGCACCCGCGCCGCGCATGGCCGCTGCCGAGCCGGTCCGCGAAGTCGTGGCCGTGGCACCACCACCACCGCCGCCGCCACCCGCGCCCCGGATTGAAAAGTACACCTTGTCGGCCACCGAGCTGTTCGCCTTCGACAGCGCGGAGCTGCGCATGCCGCAGGCCCGGCTGGATGAAATCGCCAGCGCGCTGGGACGCCATGCCGAGGTCAACGACGTTGTCATCACCGGCTACACCGACCGCATCGGCTCGGGCGCCTACAACCAGAAGCTGTCCGAGCGCCGTGCCGTCGCCGTCAAGACCTACCTGGCCAGCAAGGGAGTTGACGCCGCGCGGCTGAAGGCGCAGGGAAAGGGCGAAGCCGACCCGGTCGTGGCCTGCACCGACAGGCAACTTCCCGCGCTGATCAAGTGCCTGGAGCCCAACCGGCGGGTGGAGGTCGAGCGCATCACCATCGAACGCCGGGTGCAATAGCCGGGCCCGAAAGAAACAAGGCCGGACAGGACCGGCAAGATAATAAAAAAGGCGCTCTCCGCGCCTTTTTTCATGGCTTTGTCCAGGGCAGCAGAGAAAAAGCTGTCCTCGTCTTCCGACATCGCTTCAGGGCATACCCTTACAGTTGCGCCACGCCATTTGTAAAAAATGAAGTTCTGGCGCATGCGGTTCAAAGCAGTCGTTGTCACTGTCGGTTGCACCCTGGTGAATTGCCGGGCAGCCTCCGCAAAGCCAGCGCCGGTGCGGGTTTTTCAAGTTGTGAACATTGTTATCCACAGGGTAGCGCACAGAATTGGTGGGTAATTTGAAGCCGGTGAAGGTGAATGGGTCGATATGACGCGACGGGTTGAGAAGGGGTTGTAAAACAGGTTTTCATAGGCAAACAAGGGGTTTTGGCCTCTGGGTGGCCGAAGGTCTGGTGATTTAAAAGGCATCGCCCGGCAAGCCAGTGGTGGCGCGGCTTCCGGGGCTTTTGAACAATGTTATGCACAGGGTGGCCCACAGTAATTGGGGGCAATGCCAACGATGGATAAGGCAAGATGTCTGGGGGTCTTGAGGGCGTGCCGAGGCTTTCCACACCATCCGGCTGCGCGGACTGGCCAGCGCGCCGGGTATTGCGGGCAGGGCAGGCCGCCAAAAGCACAAAGGTTTACCCTCGGGGCCAAAGACAACATTTTTTCAGGGGCATGTCATGAACTGGTTTAAAAAAATCCCGCATCAGTACCGTGCCGCCAGCGGTCTGGAATGGCGGCTGTGGCGCAAGCTGCCGCTGATTGCCCTGGCCGGCACGGCGCTGCCCTTGCTGTGCCTTGCGCTGGTACACCTGCTCGGCGAGCCGGTGCCTGATGCCTCCCAGGCGCGCTGGATTCAGATGATGGACTACATGGTGAGCGGCGTGATTATTTTTCATTGGTCCATGGTCCTGACCATCGGCATCGGCTGCGTCATCGTGATGGTGATGAAGGGACCGGGCTATGTGGCCGACGGTTACCGGGTATCGCACAGCGACCAGCCGCGCGCCACGCACGAAACCGCCGAGGAAGCCGCCGGCTACCGCCTGCCTGAAGCCTGAAGCCTGAAGCCTGAAGCCTGAAGCCTGGCGTCTGGCGCAGTCCCCTTGGCCCCGCAGATCGCTGTGCAAAAGGTTGCAGGCGACAATCAGCGGCTTCATGAAAACCATACTTCCCCTGCAACTCCTGGTTGCCCCCAAGCTGAACGACCCGCAGCCGCTGGTCATCTACCACGGCCGAAAATGCCCTGACGGCTTTGCCGCCGCCCTGGCCGCCTGGCTGTTTTACGCCGGCAAGGCCGAATTTCTTCCACTGGACCATGGCGACATCAAGTCGCTTGCCGACCTGCCTGCGCTGGACGGCCGCGCCGTCTACATCCTGGACTTCTCGTTTTCGGCTGACATACTGCGCGGCATCGAGGAGCACGCTGCGCAGCTGGTCATGCTCGACCACCACAAGAGCGCGGCTGAAAAGCTGACCGGCTTTGCCTGCCGCTGCGGCGTGGTGCATTTCGACATGGACAAGTCCGGCGCACGGCTGGCCTGGGAGTTTTTCCAGTCTGCCCAGCCCGTGCCGGCGCTGGTGCGCTATGTGGAAGACCGAGACATCTGGGCCTGGCAATATCCCGAGAGCCCCGGCTTTCTGGCCGCCCTCGACATGGAGCCACTCGACTTTGCCCGCTGGGCCGAGATTGCAGCTTTCACCCCCGAGCAGCTGACCGGCTTCATGGCGCGCGGCGTGGCCATGGACGAAAAATTCAAGAAACTCGTCACCGACATGATGGACGCCGCCCAGCCCCTGGTGTTCAACGGCCAGAGCGGCCTGATGGTCAACGCCCCCGGCGTGTTCCACAGCCTGCTGGGCAACCTGCTGTCGGAAAAAAGCGGCAGCTTTGCGCTGATGTGGCATGTGGGCAAAAGCGGCGGCGTCAAGGCCGGCCTGCGCTCGCAGCGCGGGTTTGACTGCATCCCGCTGGCCGAAAGCATGGGCGGCGGCGGCCATGCGCAAGCCTGCGGCTTCAAGATGGGCATCGAGCGCCTGCCCGAACTGCTGAGCGGCGTGTTCGTAGCGGCGGGCAACAGTCCGGCAATACAGTGACGGTTCGGTTGAGCAAAATGCAAGCCAAACCAAAGAGCGTCATCCCCGCGCAGGCGGGGATCCAGCAACGAGGGTTGAACGCTCACACGCGCCTAGATTCCCGCCTGCGCGGGAATGACGGATGAAACTTTGGCGCTGCGCTTGGGTTTTGATTTCGCCTTTTCGGCCGGCAGCAGGCTGGTGTAACGCTGGTACAGCTCGAATAAAAAGGCCACGCGCTCGGCGTCGTTCTTCCAGGTTTTCTTGCCGCCGCCCAGCGCATAGGCCGCGTCCACGGCGGCGTCGAGCTTTTGGTGCGCTTTGACGAGCACCGGTGGCATGGTCAGCGGGTCGTACAGGTCCGCCAGCGACGATTCCGGGAAGAGGGCGCGCGCGTCGAGCACGGCTTGTGCTGCGATTTCGATAGCTGCTTGTGCCCGTCCAGCCTGCGGAGAAGGCTGATTTGATGATAAATCGGGCCAGGGGAAGTTGTTGTAGACGATATCTTTGGAATAGCGGTAGTCGCTCTTGATTCGGCCACATGTGTAGCGCACCCAAGCCATGTGCATGGTGGACTGAATGACGCCAAAGTGAAATAGCGTGGCATCCGGTAAAGAAAAGCAACTGTCGCCGAAGATCACATCTTTTGAAAAGAAACCAAAAGGAATGAAGGCGCGGTTTTCAGAGCTGTGACCCGGAATCAGTATGTAGTCACTTTTCGGCTGGGTCACTTGCCGAAACAGTGTTGGATAGGGATAGGCCCTGGTGCTTTCTGCCTTGCTGGCTTTACGAAATTGGTCAACAGCATGGACACGCGCCATGACTTTGGGCAGTTGCTGGAGGTCTTTGGGGCTGGCATCCACCAGCCAAAGCACCCAGCGCTTTTCGTTGTGCAGGTATTCATGCGCGCCAATGAACGGTTTCACAAACTTTTCTGCACCGGGTTGTGCCGCAAGAAACGACTGTTTTTCTTCGTCGGTCATCAGAAAATGTCCGCCGTCCGTGGGTTTGCTTCCGTACATCATTTCTGGTGCGCCGAAAAGATTGCGGGACTGGTTCGCCAGCAAGGTGACAGGGGCATCTATGAGGTAAGGATTGATCTCGGTCGCGGGTATGGCGTGCGGCTCGCTGTCAACCGTTTCATAGTCAAAAATTACCTTGCCGCTTTTCTCGTGAACGCCAAAGCCAATGATGACGCAGTAAACGCTGGCTTTGCCTGAAGCTTCGTTCGTCCATCTGAAGGTGCGGTGAGCGAAGTGAATGTGCAGCATTCGTCGGGACAGCAAAGCGCGCCACAAAATGCCAATCTGCTCACCTTGCGTGATTGAATTGGTGGACACAAATGCCGCCCTGATATCGGACTCGGCAATGTAGTCGGATGCCTTGCAATACCAGGCCGTTACGAAATCCATAACCCCTGCAGCTTTGGCATCGCGAAAGCACATGAGCATTTCTGCTCAGAAGGGCTTGCCCTGGCTGAAAGTTGCGCTACGGGGCAAGCCGCCTTTCGGCACGCGTGCCCCTGCGCTCAGGGGCTGCCCAGCACGTGCCCGTTCACCGTCATGCCGTACAGCGAGTCGTCGGTGTCGTGGTACAGCTTGCGGGTTTGCGCGACTGACCCCTTGAAGCGCGGGTCTTGAGGGCGTTCATGGCTGTTCATGAACATGGCAACGTCCCAGGCGTCCTGTTCGCTCAGGCTGCCGCCTTTTCCCAGTGGCATGTTGGCCTGGATAAAGCCTGCCGAATTGGCCAGCTGGTGCATGCCGGCGCCCCAGTTGAATGACTTGGGTCCCCACAGCGGCGGAAACACCTGCTTGTTGCCGGCGCGCTGGCCCAGGCCGTCTGCGCCATGGCAAAGCGCGCAGTTCTGCGCATACACCTTTTCGCCGCGCGCGTAGTCAGCGGGCTGCGCCGGCTTCTTGAGCTTGGGGTATCCGCTGCCCGGCACCGGCGTTCCAACCGGCGCGCCTTTGGCCATCCAGAACGCATAGGTTTGCAGGGCCGTCATGATCTCGTCGTCTACCGGCGGTGCCTTGCCGTTCATGCTGAATTGAAAACAGCCCTGGATGCGCGAAGCCAGCGTGTCCACCTGGCCGGTCTTGCTGCGAAAGGCCGGGTAGTGAATGAACGACGCCCACAGCGGCGCGGAATCGGCCTTGCGGCCGGCATCCAGATGGCAGTTGGCGCAACTCAGGCTGTTGCCGACGTAGCGGCTGGCGTACTTGCCGGTTTCCATGAATACCTGCTCGCCCAGGCGGATGACCTTGCCGTAGTCACCGTCGGGCAGCGTGCTTTCGGCGGGCGGGATAAATGCGGCATTGATGACGGCTGGTTTGGCGCTGGCAGCTTCACTGACTGCCTGAGCAGGCGCAGCAGTGCTGGCCGCAACAGTCGTGGACGGCGGGGCAGGTGCATTGGCCTGCGGCGTGTTGGCGGGGGTGACCGGCTTGTACGAAAAGCGCTCAA
>NZ_JAAFGZ010000007.1 GCF_010365105.1 Polaromonas sp.
ATTGCCACGCCGCGCGGCATCAATGACATCGAGCGGCTCGTGGACCTGGTCGGCAGCGTCAGCCGGGTCGGTGACAGCGTTTGCGTGAGGGCGTTCCAGTCCAGCATTGGTTGCGTGAACACCACCCGGGGCAATGTGCTCTGGACCCGGCCTGCCAATGGCGTACAGGGTATTCAGGGCGATGACCGGCTGCTGTTCGGCACGGAAGCCGATGGCACCGTGCTGGCCTGGAAACGCAGTGATGGCGAGCGGGTCTGGTCCAGCGAGCGGCTGCGCTACCGGGGACTGACCGCTCCCTTGCTGGCGGGCCGTTCCGTGGTGATCGGCGATGCCACCGGATTCATCCATCTGCTGTCGCGTGAAGACGGCTCACTGCTCAACCGCCTGAGCACCGATGGCTCGCCCATTTCTGCTGCTCCAGTCCTGGCGGGTAACACCCTGGTTGCCGTCACCCGCAACGGCGGCATTTACGGTTTTCAGCCCGAATAACGGCACTCTCGCCAGAAACTGATTTACTCATTTTGATGAAACCTGTCATTGCCCTAGTTGGCCGCCCGAATGTGGGCAAGTCAACCCTTTTTAACCGGCTGACCAAGACGCGGGATGCGATCGTGGCCGACTATGCCGGACTGACGCGTGATCGTCATTACGGCAACGGCAAGCTCGGCCCCCATGAGTACATCGTCATCGACACCGGAGGTTTCGAGCCGGATGCCGTCACCGGCATCTACAAGGAAATGGCCAGGCAGACACGCCAGGCCGTTGCCGAATCCGATGTGGTGATTTTCGTGGTCGATGCGCGTGCCGGCATCAGCGCGCAGGACTACGACATTGCCAAGTATTTGCGCAAGCTCGGAAAACCGACGGTGCTGGCGGCCAACAAGGCCGAGGGCCTGCCCGAAGGCACGCAGGTTTCGGAATTCTTCGAACTCGGGCTGGGTGAAATGCTGGCGGTGTCCGCATCGCACGGGCAGGGCATGAGAATGCTGGTTGACCTGGCACTGGCGCCCCTGAACCTGCCCGATCCGTCGGAATCCATCGAGCAGGAAGACCCTGCAGTCATCAAGCTGGCGGTGGCAGGCCGTCCCAACGTTGGCAAATCAACACTGATCAATACCTGGCTTGGCGAAGAACGCCTGGTGGCCTTTGACCTGCCGGGGACCACCCGCGATGCCATCTCGGTGCCCTTCGAGCATGCCGGACAGCGGTTTGAACTCATCGACACTGCCGGACTGCGACGCAAGGGCAAGGTTTTTGAGGCCATCGAGAAATTCTCCGTCGTCAAGACGCTGCAGGCCATCGAGAACGCCAATGTGGTGCTGCTGCTGCTCGATGCTACCCAGGGTGTAACGGACCAGGATGCACACATTGCCGGGTATATTCTTGAAAGCGGCCGGGCAGTGGTGCTGGCCGTGAACAAATGGGATGCGGTTGATGCCTATCAGCGTGAATTGCTGCAGCGTTCGATTGAAACGCGGCTGGGATTTCTGAAGTTTGCATCCATCCACCATATTTCGGCCATCAAGCGCCAGGGACTGGGGCCTGTCTGGAAATCCATCATTCAGGCGCACGCTTCGGCCAACCGCAAGATGTCCACACCTGTGCTGACCCGTTTGCTTATGGAGGCGGTGCAGTTCCAGCAACCGCAGCGCTCGGGCGTTTTCCGGCCCAAGCTGCGCTACGCCCACCAGGGAGGCATGAATCCGCCCATTGTGATCATTCATGGAAACTCTCTGGACCACGTGACCGAGTCCTACAAGCGCTACCTTGAGGGCCGCATACGCAAGGAGTTTGATCTGGTCGGAACGCCTTTGCGTATTCAGCTGAAAAGCTCGCACAATCCCTTCACGGACAAGGAATAGACCTAATATTACAAGGCCATGGAAACTGCTGTGGTATGGTCAATCCCTTATCAACTTTTGAACACGGAAAATATCGTGAGCAATAATAAAGGCCAGCTTTTGCAGGATCCATTTCTCAACACCTTGCGTCGCGAGCATGTTCCTGTTTCGATCTATCTGGTCAACGGCATCAAGCTTCAGGGCCAGATTGAATCGTTCGACCAGTATGTGGTCCTGCTTCGCAACACCGTCACCCAGATGGTTTATAAGCACGCAATATCAACCATTGTTCCAGGCCGCGCCGTGAATTTTTCGACGGCAGAGTCTGAAGAATCTCCGACTCCCTGAGAAGCCACAACGCACCGGTGAAAACACAAGCACTCGCCCTTCTGGTAGGGGTTGATCTGGGCCTGCCCAACTTTGATACGGATTTGCTGGAACTGGGCCTGCTGGCGCAAACCGCCGGCCTGGAGCCTGTGGCACGCATCACCTGCAAACGCAGGGCACCAGACGCGGCCTTATTCATCGGCTCCGGAAAAGCCGACGAGATCAAGATGCTTGCACTTGACACCGGCGCCACAGAGGTTCTGTTCGACCAGTCGCTCAGCCCGGCGCAGCAGCGAAATCTTGAGCGACATCTCGAAATGCCGGTCAATGACCGAACGCTGCTGATTCTTGAAATCTTCGCACAACGCGCCCGCAGTCACGAAGGCAAGCTTCAGGTGGAGTTGGCCCGCTTGCAGTACGTCTCAACACGGCTGGTCCGCCGCTGGTCGCATCTTGAGCGCCAGACGGGCGGTGCAGGCGTGCGCGGCGGTCCGGGAGAAAAACAGATTGAACTCGACAAGCGCATGATTGGCGATGCCATCAAGCGTACCAAGGAACGCCTGACCAAGGTCAAAAAGCAGCGCCAGACGCAGCGAAAGCAGCGCGAGCGGCGCAATTCATTTTCGGTTTCGTTGGTGGGTTACACCAATGCCGGAAAATCCACGCTGTTCAATGCATTGGTCAAGGCCACGGCTTATACCGCCGATCAGCTTTTTGCAACGCTGGACACCACCACGCGCCAGCTTTACCTGGGCGAGACTGGACGTTTCGCATCGCTGTCGGATACCGTCGGCTTCATTCGCGACTTGCCGCATGGGTTGATTGATGCCTTTGCGGCAACCCTGAAAGAAGCGGTCGATGCGGATCTGCTGCTGCATGTGGTCGATGCCTCCAATCCTGACTACCTTGAGCAGATCGAGCAGGTACAGCGCGTGCTTTCCGAGATCGGTGCCGAGGATGTTCCGCAAATACTCGTATTCAACAAACTCGACGCTATTGAAAAAAGCAGTTGGCCGCTGCACCTGCAGGATAGGTTTGAGCTCAGGGATGCATTTGAAGGCGCCAGCCGGAGTGTCGAGCGTGTATTTGTAAGTGCCAAGACCGGCGAAGGCCTGAACCTTCTGCGCGAATTGCTGGCGATTCAGGGTTCACGCATCCAGTCAGGCCAGAGCCCCCAAACACCCCAATGATATTGCCCTCCCGGGTAGTTTCATTAGGCACAATGTCGGTGTAACAAAAAAGCGAGTTTTTTTCATGAATTTGAATCCCGTGCTGCAAACGCTGACAAACTTTCCGGGTCGGCTTAGACAACGCGCCCAAGGCATATTCAATCTGAATGATCCGCGCTGGGGCCGGGATGAAGACAAGTCAGCATCGGATGGCGCCAAGCCCGACACGCCTCGGGATGACCGCCAGCCGCCCAAGCCGCCAAATCGTCCACAAGGCTCCAATCAGGGTCCGCCCGACCTGGACGAGTTGTGGCGCGACTTCAACCGAAAACTGGGCAACTTGTTTGGCGGCGCAAAGAACGGCGGCAACCGCGATGGTTTTGGCGGTGGAGGCAACAAAGGCGGCGGCAGCTTTCAGCCTGACATGAAAAATGCGGGTATCGGCGTGGGCCTGATTGCCGCCGTGGTGGCGTTGATCTGGCTCGGCACCGGCTTTTTCATCGTTCAGGAAGGTCAGCAAGCGGTCATCACCCAGTTTGGCAAATACCGCTCCACTGTCGGCGCCGGCTTCAACTGGCGTTTGCCCTACCCGATACAACGTCACGAGATCGTCGTGGTCACCCAGATCCGTTCGGTCGATGTGGGGCGTGACACGGTTCTCAAGGCGACCGGCCTGCGCGATTCGGCCATGTTGACCGAAGACGAAAATATCGTCGAGATCAAGTTTGCAGTGCAATACCGCCTGAACGATGCCCGCGCCTATCTGTTTGAAAGCAAGGATCCTGCCGCCGCAGTGGTCCAGGCTGCAGAAACTGCCGTGCGCGAAGTTGTCGGCAAGATGAAAATGGACATGGCGCTTGCTGAAGAGCGTGACCAGATTGGCCCGCGTGTCCGGGTGCTCATGCAGACGATCCTGGACCGTTACAAGGTTGGTGTCGAAGTGGTCGCCATCAATTTGCAGCAAAGCGGTGTGCGTCCCCCCGAACAGGTCCAGGCGGCTTTCGATGATGTGCTGAAGGCTGGTCAGGAGCGTGAACGCGCCAAGAATGAAGCCCAGGCCTACGCCAATGACGTGGTTCCCCGCGCCGTTGGTTCGGCGTCGCGCCTGAAGGAAGAGGCCGATGCCTACAAGGCCCGTATCGTTGCGCAGGCGCAGGGTGACGCGCAGCGTTTCTCCTCGGTCCTGACCGAATACCAGAAAGCCCCGCAGGTTACCCGCGACCGCATGTATACCGATGCCATGCAGCAGGTTTATACCAACGTGACCAAGGTGCTGGTTGAATCCCGTCAGGGATCCAACCTGCTGTACCTGCCACTCGACAAGATCATGCAGATGACCGGAACGGGCGGCACGGCGGCAGGCAGCGATGCGACGTTGCCGCTGTCGACGGTGCCTGCAGCACAAGCCCCGCCTAATGGAGTTCCTTTGGACTCCCGGGCCCGGGATACTTCCCGCACCCGCGAACGTGAAACCCGCTAAGGAAAAAAAGTGAATAGAGTTGGACTCGTCGTTTCTTCATTGCTGGTGCTTCTGGCATTGCTCAGTTCCACGCTGTTCGTGGTGGACCAGCGCCAGTTTGGCGTGGTATATGCCCTTGGACAAATCAAGGAGGTGGTTCTTGAGCCGGGTCTGAATTTCAAGCTTCCGCCTCCGTTTCAGAACGTTTCCTACATCGACAGGCGTTTGCTGACGCTGGACAGCACTGATTCCGAGCCGATGCTGACAGCTGAAAAGCAGCGCGTCGTGATCGACTGGTACGTTCGCTGGCGCATCATCAATCCTTCAGAATACATCCGCAACGTCGGGCTTGATGAAAAGGCCGGTGCCAACCAGTTGAATCGCGTGGTTCGCAATGCGTTCCAGGAAGAAATCAACCGGCGCACCGTAAAGGATCTGCTCTCGCTCAAACGCGAGGCACTGATGGCTGATGTCAAGAAAGAAGTTCTTAGCGTAGTGCGGGGCGCCAAGCCCTGGGGCATTGATGTGATCGACGTTCGGATTACGCGCGTCGACTACGTAGAAGCTATTACCGAGTCGGTCTATCGCCGCATGGAGGCCGAGCGCAAGCGGGTGGCCAACGAATTGCGCTCGACCGGTGCGGCAGAAGGTGAAAAAATTCGCGCTGACGCCGATCGGCAACGCGAGATCACTGTCGCCAACGCCTACCGTGATGCCCAGAAGATCAAGGGCGAGGGTGATGCCGAGGCGGCCAGCACCTTTGCCCAGTCTTTTGGACGGGACCCGCAGTTTGCACAGTTCTATCGCAGCCTGGAAGCCTACAAGGCCAGTTTCAGCAAGAAAAGCGACGTGATGGTGGTCGATCCCTCGTCGGACTTTTTCAAGGCCATGCGCGGAGCCAACAGCGGCAGCGCATCAGGTACTGCTGCCCGTTAAAAACGGTTAGCTTCGGGGCATCCAGGCGATCTGGATGCCCTTCGCCCACAGGCGGTGTTCATCAGAAAAAGGGCGGTCGGCCCTTTTTCTGTTTTTTTGATCCATCCTGTGCCGGTAAAATCCTGTTTTTAACAGCCTACGAAATCCACAATGCCCGCCTGGTCGTCATCTTGGCAATTGCCTGATCAAATTGCCGATGTCCTGCCTTCCGAGGCGCGTCACATCGAAGAACTGCGCCGCCTGTTTCTGGACGCCGCCCGCAGCTACGGCTACGAACTGGTCATGCCGCCGCTGCTGGAACACCTGGAATCGCTGCTGACCGGAACCGGCGAAGCCCTGGGCCTGCAGACCTTCAAGCTGGTCGATCAGCTGTCGGGCCGCACCCTGGGATTGCGCGCCGACACCACGCCCCAGGTCGCGCGCATCGACGCGCACCTGCTCAACCGCAGTGGCGTGGCCCGCCTTTGCTATTGCGGTCCCGTGCTGCATACGCGTGCCGACCGGCCGCATGCCACCCGTGAACCACTGCAATTCGGCGCCGAAATTTATGGCCATGCAGGCCTGGAAGCCGATCTGGAAGCCCAGCGGCTGGCCCTGGACTGCCTGAAGGCCTCCGGCGTCACCGACCTGATGGTGGACATGGCCGACGTGCGCATTGTTTCCAGCCTGCTCGCGGGTTCCAGCCTGGGTGCATCGACGCTTGAGCGCATCCATGCCGCGCTGGCAGCCAAGGACGCAGGCGAACTGGACGCGCTGCTGGCCGGACTCCAGGGCAGCCTGTCGCCAGAGGCCCGTGAAGGCATGAAGGCTCTGCTTCAGCTCTACGGCGACGAGCAAGTCTTGCTCGAGGCTGAAAAAGCCCTCCCGCGCATGCCGGGCGTGCATGAGGCGCTACAAAATTTGAAGTGGCTTGCATCCCATGCACCGGATGTCCGGGTCAGTTTTGACCTGGCCGACCTGCGCGGCTATGCGTACTACACGGGCACGCGGTTTGCCATTTACGGCCAGGGCGCCGAACTTGCGCGCGGTGGCCGTTACGACGAGGTAGGCGCTGTCTTCGGCCGTAACCGGCCGGCTGCGGGTTTCAGCCTTGACCTGAAGGAGCTGGTCAGCGTGCTGCCGCCTCGTCCCTTGAGGGCGGCGATTTGTGCGCCCTGGGGCGACGATGCCACGCTCAATGCCGCCATTGCCCGGCTGCGGGCCGGCGGCGAAACCGTGACGTGCATGCTGCCCGGCCATGAAAATGAAGTCAATGAATTTGACTGTGACCGGGAATTGACGTTGACCGCCGGCCACTGGGTGGTGCAGGCCCGCGCCTGAGACGCATTGATCATCAACAAGCAATGCTGCGCAGGGACTGGCCCGGCGACGGCTTTATCCATTTGATCCTTAACGAGAACTGAAGATGACAAACAAACCAAGCGCAGCCCCCGGACGCAATGTCGTGGTCGTGGGTACCCAGTGGGGTGACGAAGGCAAAGGAAAACTCGTCGACTGGCTGACCGAAATGGCACAGGGCGTGGTGCGTTTCCAGGGCGGCCACAATGCCGGCCACACGCTGGTCATCAATGGTGTCAAGACCGCCCTGCACCTGATTCCGAGCGGCATCATGCGTCCCGGCGTGAAGTGCTATATCGGCAATGGCGTGGTGCTGTCGGCGGCCAAACTGTTCGAGGAGATTGAAGGGCTGGAAAAAGCTGGCGTCGAAGTGCGCTCGCGCCTGCGCATCAGCGAAGCCTGCCCCTTGATTTTGCCGTTCCACGCGGCCATCGACATTGCCCGCGAAGCCTTCCGCGAAAAAGGCGGAACGGAGAAAATCGGCACCACCGGACGCGGCATCGGACCGGCTTACGAAGACAAGATTGCCCGCCGCGCGCTGCGCGTTCAGGACCTGAAATATCCCCAGCGCTTTGCCACCAAGCTGCGCGAATTGCTCGACCTGCATAACTTCGTGCTGACCGGCTATCTGCACGCACCGGCTGTTGACTTCGACACGGTGTACGAGGAAGCCATGCGCCATGCCGAAATGCTCAAACCGATGATGGCCGACGTCTCGCGCGAACTGAATGACGCGCACCAGGCCGGCGCCAACCTGCTGTTCGAGGGCGCGCAGGGCACGCTGCTCGACGTGGACCACGGCACCTATCCTTATGTGACCTCCAGCAATTGCGTCGCCGGCAATGCGTCGGCCGGCGCCGGTGTGGGGCCGGGCATGCTGCACTACATCCTGGGCATCACCAAGGCCTATTGCACCCGCGTGGGCGGCGGGCCGTTCCCGACCGAACTCGACTGGGAAGCCGAAGGCACGCCGGGCTACCACATGAGCACCGTGGGCGCCGAAAAAGGCGTGACCACCGGACGCAGCCGCCGATGCGGCTGGTTTGATGCGGCGCTGCTCAAGCGCTCGGCGCAGGTCAACGGCCTGTCGGGCCTGTGCATCACCAAGCTTGACGTGCTTGATGGCCTGGACGAGTTGAAGCTGTGCACCGGCTACGAGCTTGACGGACAGACCACGGACATTTTGCCGATGGGCGCCGACGACATTGCCCGCTGCGTGCCGATTTACGAAACCCTGCCGGGCTGGAGCCAGAGCAGCGTGGGCGCGACGCAATACGATCAGCTGCCGCCCGCTGCCCAGCGCTACCTGCAGCGGATTGAAGAAGTCACCGGCGTACCGGTGCACATGATCTCGACCAGCCCGGACCGTGACCACACCATCCTGCTGCGCAACCCCTACGCGCTCTGAAGCCTGTAAATTTTAGCCAAACATGCTGCTTGCGCCATGAATACGGGTGCTGGCAGCTATTAAATCAGGAGCAATTTCATGTTGACCGAAGACGGCAAGCATCTCTACGTCAGCTATGACGAATACCACAACCTGATTGAAAAACTGGCCATCAAGATTCATCAGTCCGGGTGGCAGTTCGACACCATCCTGTGCCTGGCGCGGGGCGGCATGCGTCCCGGCGACATCCTGTCGCGCATCTTTGACAAGCCGCTGGCCATCATGTCCACCAGTTCCTACCGCGCCGACGCAGGCACGGTGCAGGGCAAGCTGGACATTGCCCACTACATCACCACGCCCAAGGGCGAAATCGCCGGCAAGGTGCTGCTGGTCGATGACCTGGCCGATTCGGGCCATACCCTGAATGCGGTGATTCAGCAGCTTCGCAACAACTACCAGCCGATTACCGAACTGCGCAGCGCCGTGATCTGGACCAAGGGCGTTTCGACCTTCCAGGCCGACTACTCGGTTGACACGCTGCGCACCAACCCATGGATTCACCAGCCCTTCGAAAGCTACGATGCACTTTCGCCGGAGCAGCTGATGAACAAGTGGAAGGTGTAGTTGCCCCCACGGTCGCTCACAACGCGCAGCTCCCTGCCCTCCGAGGGGGCCACTGCCCTTGCAGGGCGCCACGCCGCCAGAGGCGGCGCATCTGAAGGCTGTCCAAGCACGCGCAGGCGTGCTCGGAGCCGCAGCCTTCAGCCTGCAGCCCGGCAAAGCCAGATCCGCGGCCGCTGCTGAAATGAAGCCGGAGGCCCTGCTCCCACTGCATTACTCTGCGTGGTTGTCGGGAGGGCACTTCGGCTACTTGGGCTTGTCGCTATTATTGGAGCATGAGCGAACTCTCCACCACACTGATTCACCATCCTTACGCGCCGCCAGCAGGCTTCGAGTCGGTTGCCCCTCCGGTACACAAGGCCTCGACGATCCTTTTCCCCTCTGTGGCTGCCCTGCGCAGCCGCGACTGGAAGCACAAGACCGGCTACACCTACGGCCTGCATGGCACGCCGACCACTTTCACGCTGGAAGAACGCATTGCGACGCTGGAAGGCGGCAGGTTCTGCACGCTGGTTCCGAGCGGCCTGGCCGCTGTGGTGCTGGTGGACATGGCCCTGCTGAAGGCCGGTGACGAAGTCCTGATTCCGGACAATGCCTACGGCCCGAACAAGGCCTTCGCGCAGGCCGAACTGGCGTCCTGGGGCATCAGCTGCCAGTTCTACGACGCGATGAACCCGGCCGACCTGGCCGCGCGGCTGAACGGCCGGACGCGCCTGGTCTGGCTGGAGGCGCCCGGATCGATCACGCTGGAGTTTCCCGATATTCCGGCGCTGGTGGCCGCCGTCAAGGCGCACAACGCAACGGGCAATGCGCATCCCCAGGCCGCCATCACGGCACTCGACAACACCTGGGGCGCGGGCCTGGCATTCAATGCCTTCACGCTGGGCGCAGACATCTCGGTGCAGGCACTGACGAAATACCCGAGCGGCGGGGCTGATGTGCTGATGGGCTCGGTGGTGACGAACAGCGAAGCGTTGCACCACCTGGTGCATTTCTGCCATATGCGCGTCGGCTACGGTGTCAGCGGCAATGACGCCGAACTCGTGCTGCGCGGCCTGAACAGCATGACCCTGCGCTATGCCGCGCAGGATGCCGCCACGCGCCAGCTCGCCAGCTGGCTCCAGGGCCAGCCGCCGATTGCCGCCGTGCTGCACCCGGCCTTGACCGATTCGCCAGGCCATGCCGAATGGAAGCGCGATTGCCAGGGCGCGGCCTGCCTGTTCAGCGCTGTCTTCAAGCCAGAATTCACGTCTGCGCAAATCGACCGGTTTTGCGACAGCCTGCAGCTTTTCAGGCTGGGCTACAGCTGGGCCGGCCCGATGAGCCTGTGCGTGCCCTATGACATGCCGGCCCTGCGAGTCGTACGCCCCTGGCCCTACCCAGGCGGTATGGTGCGCTTTTCCGTGGGCCTGGAAGCTGTTGCCGACCTGCAGTCCGACCTGGCCCAGGCGCTGGCCGGCTTGTCCGCATTGCCCGATGGCAATGCATTACAGTAAGGGTTACCTATTCACGAAAGCAAGCTGTGGCAACTCCCAATTACTCCTATGAAAAGCGTCAGAAGGAGCTGGCGAAAAAACGCAAGAAAGAAGACAAGCTCAAGCGCAAGGGCGAAGGCAAGCCGGACGATGGCGATGCATCCAATGACGGGGTGCCGGATCAGGACAACATCAGTGAAGCCCAGATTGGCATACCGCCCGCCGGCTCCCCACCCTGAGCGGTGAATTCAAGAAAATAGCCTTTTGGCGCAACAGGGATGTGCGCAGGACGCTATTGATTTAACAGCGAATTGACAACTGACCCGGCATCACCGCCACTGGTGATGCCGGGTTTTTTGCGTCAAGCCTTGGCCAGCATCGAACCGGCGAGTTCGGTCATGGCCTGCACGCTGTGGTCGCGCGGCGACAATGATTGCGCCGATTCGTACTGGGTGAAATTGCGCTTCATCGACTGCAGGTAGCCTGGATCGTAATGATTGAGCAGCAGTTCGAGCACCACCGAAGCCACGTCGCCGCTGCGCGCGCGTGCCTGCCAGTCCAGCACCGTGGCCTTGCCGCGCGCCTCGGTCAGGGCGCCTAGCCGGTCGCAGAAAAATTCGATGTCGCGGACAAAAAAATCATAGTCTTCCAGCAACAGCGCCACCCGCTCGCGCTCAGGCAGGTCCAGCTGCAGGCAGGGGCTGGTGCGCATAGCAGTAATCAGCCCTTCGGGCACGGCCACATTGCCGACTTTCTTGCTCTCGCTTTCAATATAGACCGGCCGCGCTGCATCAAAGCTGCTCAGTGCCGTCCAGATGCGGCTGTCATAGGCTTTCTGGCTGGGCTGGGCCACGCCCGGGATCAAGCCAAGCACTGAACTGCGGTGGTTCGCCAGCGCTTCCAGGTCAAGCACCTGCGCGCCCTGTGCAGCCAGCGCCTGCAGCAGCCGCGTCTTGCCCGAGCCCGTAGGGCCGCACACCACGCGATAGTGGTGTTGCGCGGCGAGTTGCGGCAGGTCCGCGACCAGCGCCGCCCGGAAGGCCTTGTAGCCGCCGTCAACCAGTGTCACCTTGAAGCCGATCTGGTCCAGAATGAGCGCCAGCGAACCGCTGCGCTTGCCGCCGCGCCAGCAGTAAACCAGCGGCTGCCATTCCCGGGGCTTGTCGAGCACTTCTCGCTGGATGTGCTCGGCGATGTTTTTGGCGACCAGCGCCGCGCCCAGCTTTTTGGCTTCAAACTGGCTGATCTGCTTGTAGCGCGTGCCAACGATCTTTCGCTCATCGTCATGCAGGCTGGGCCAGTTGACAGCGCCGGGAAGGTGGTCTTCGGCGTATTCGCCCTCGGAGCGGGCGTCGATCACGGTGGAAAACTGGCCCAGTCTGGCCAGGGCGTCTTCGGCGGAAATGCGGTCAAGGCTCACGGGATGATTTTCTTCAGTTCTGGCCAGACATTGGCCAGCATTCTGGCTTGCGAAGACTCGTTGGGGTGGATGCGGTCGGCCTGGAAATTGGCAGCGGCATTGTCGCCATCGGCAATACCCTTGAGGAAAAAGGGCACCAGCGCGACTTTTTCTTCCTTGGCAACTTTTGAGAACAGGCCTGAAAAGGTGGCGGCGTAGGCGCTGCCATAGTTGGGCGGCACCTCCATGCCCAACAGCAGCACGCGGGCGCCGGCTTTCTTGGACGCCTGCGTCATGGCGGTCAGGTTCTTCGCGGTCATGTCCAGCGGCAGGCCGCGCAGCGCATCGTTGCCGCCCAGCTCGATCACCACGGTGGCGGGTCGATGCTGCGCCAGCAAGGCCGGCAGGCGCGACCGCCCGCCCGAGGTGGTGTCGCCGCTGATGCTGGCATTGACCACCCGGACGTTCTTGTTGTCGCTGGCCAGCTGCTTTTCAAGCAGTGGGACCCAACCCGTGCCGCGCTTGAGGCCGTATTCGGCGCTCAGCGAGTCGCCGACGATCAGCACGGTCGGCTGCGACCTGGCCTCGGCCGGCGTCTGGGCAAAGGCGGGTACCGCCAGCACGGCGCTCATCAACAGGCTTCCCAAGGACTTGGCGCAGCGGTTTCTCGCTGCCAGGCCAGGCTTGCTACAGTCGGCAGCAATCGATTTAACGTTTTCAAAGAGGGTTGTCATGTTTGAACCTGTGGTTTCCGGGATGGGTGAAGTTGCTTCCAGGCTGTCGGGGTCATTGAAGCCTGCCAGTTCTCCAATTGTTTCCGTTGAGCATGTTTTCAAGTCGGTCACCGACTCGACCGGCACCCTGACCATTTTGCGCGATATTGACTTTTCGCTGAATTCGCGCGAAACCGCCGCCATTGTCGGCGCATCGGGCTCGGGCAAGAGCACGCTGCTGACGATCATTGCCGGGCTCGACACGCCCACGAGTGGAACCGTACGGCTGGCGGGCCAGGACATCTTTGCCATCAGCGAGGACGACCGCGCCGCCCTGCGGGCGCAGAAGGTCGGCTTCGTGTTCCAGAGCTTTCAGCTTATGGCCAACCTGACGGCGCTGGAAAATGTCATGCTGCCGCTCGAACTGTCCGGAATGAAGCACGCCAGGGCGCTGGCAACCGACATGCTCAAGCGGGTCGGCCTGGGTGAGCGGCTTAACCACTATCCCAAGGTGCTGTCGGGCGGCGAGCAGCAGCGGGTGGCGCTGGCGCGGGCCTTTGTCGTCAAGCCGGCGGTGCTGCTGGCCGACGAGCCGACCGGTAGCCTGGACTTTGCCACCGGCGAAACCGTGATGAAGCTGATGTTCGAGCTGAACCAGGAACTCGGCACCACGCTGGTGCTGGTCACGCACGATCCGGCCATTGCCGCGCGCTGTGAGCGGCGCATCACCATCGAGGCAGGCCAGATCGCTGTTTCTTGAGCCAAAAAGGCCCTGGCGCTTGTCTGGCGTACGCTAGGCGCTACGAATAAAATAGCAAGCAGGGCAGCGGAAATTTGGCCCCGGCTGGCCTGCGCGCATCCTTCAAAATCCGAGCAGCGATAATTGCCGGATGTCTTCTTCTCCCCAAAAAGTTCTTTTCGGCTTCCATGCCGTCGGTGTCCGCCTCAAGACTGCTCCCAAGTCGGTTCTTGAAGTTTTTTATGATGTCTCGCGCCGTGATGCCCGCATGCGGCAGTTCACCGACCGCGTTCGCGAAGCCGGCGTTCGCATGGTCGAGTGCGACGGCCTGCGCTTGGCCAAGATGTGCGGTAGCCACGGCCACCAGGGCGTCGTCGCCCGGGTTGATGCGGTCGCCCAGGTCACCTCGCTCGACGAGTTGCTGGAGCAACTGGAAGCTGCAGGCACCGCCCAGCCGCTGCTGCTGGTGCTTGACGGCGTGACCGATCCGCACAACCTGGGCGCCTGTCTGCGGGTGGCTGACGGCGCCGGAGCGCAGGCGGTGATTGCGCCCAAGGACCATGCCGCCGGCATCAATGCTACGGTGTCCAAGGTCGCCAGCGGCGCGGCCGAAACCGTGCCGTATTTCATGGTGACCAACTTGGCGCGTACCCTGGGTGAGTTGAAGGAACGCAACATCTGGTGCATCGGCACCAGCGACGACGCTGAAAAGACGATCTACGACGTGGACCTGACCGGCCCCGTGGCCTTGGTCCTGGGCGCGGAAGGCGAAGGCATGCGCCAGCTGACCCGCAAGACCTGCGACGAGCTGGTTCGCATTCCGATGAATGGCGCGGTGGAAAGCCTGAACGTGTCGGTTGCCAGCGGTGTTTGCCTGTACGAAGCGCTGCGCCAGCGCCTCTGAAAGCCAGCGGTACGGCCAGGCAAGCAGTTAGCCTGAAGTGCTGGACAGCAGCTTTTTCAGCACTGCCGACTGAAATTGCCTCTCGACACTGATGGCATAGAAATTTTCATAAACTTTCGGCACGACGCAGTACTGCTGCAATACACCGCTGCGCAACTCGTCCTGCACCACCACGGCCGGCAGAAGTGCCACGCCGCCCGAATCGCGGGCGAGCAAACGCAGCATCGCCATGTCATCGACTTCCGCAAACACCTTGATCTTGATCTGAAGATGCTCGCAGAGCATGTCGAACTCGGTGCGGATGTCGCTGCTGTGGCCTGGAAGCAGGAGTTTCACATCCGGTAAATCTTCCGGAAAGCGAAACGCACGCGAAGCCGGTCGCGGCTTGCCCACCAGGCAAACCGGCTGGCGCGCGATACGGCGGCAATGCCAGGGCTGTTCGGCATCTGCGCTGACCGGGCGATTGGACAACACGAGGTCGAGCTTGTGTACCGCCAGGCGCGGCAACAATTCGTCCAGGCTGCCCGACTCCAGCACCAGTTGCACATCTTCCATGCCCATGATGGGACGCAGAAAGTTTTCCTGGAAATTGCGCGATACGTTGGCCACGCCACCCACCTTGAGCCGCTGCATTTTCTGTCCCCCGCCAGCGGCCACCGCCGCCACCAGTTCCGTGCCCAGCGCAAAGATGCCGTCGGCATAGCCCAACACCACACGGCCCACTTCTGTCAGCTGCAGGGTCCGGCCCTGGCGCAGGAACAGCGCATGGTCCATCTGCTCTTCGAGCTGGCGGATCTGGGAGGAAAGCGCTGACTGCGACACATGCAACTGCTCGGCGGCATGTGTCAGGTGACCTTCCTTCGCAACCATCCAGAAGTAGTAAAGATGACGGTAATTGAGTCGGGAAAATGGCATGGTTCTGTTTTAAAGAATGATTTGTAGGAATTTATCTATTTTACTTATTGTTGAACTGCGGGCAAAGTCGTGTCATCTCAATCAACAGAGGGGTCTGGATGACCGAATTCAACAATGGCGCACTGCTTTGGTGTGTGCCGCTGGCTTATGTGCTGGCCTGCTTGCCGGTCGCGCTCGGCGCCGGTATTTCACGTTCATGGGCGGTTGCCGAAGGCGCCGCACTTGCTGCGCTCGTGATGGCGCTGGCGGCCATTGCACAGCAGGCATTCAGCAGCGCACTCACCGACAAGCTGGGGCTTGCCATGCTGATGCTGGTCAGCCTGCTGGGCTGGGTGGTGCTCCGCTACTCCCGGCGCTATCTGAACGGCGAAGCAGGGCAAAAGCGCTATCTGCTCGCCATGCTGCTGACTCTGGCATCCATTGGCGTGGTGGTGGTGACCCACAACCTCGGAGTGCTGGTGCTTGCCTGGATCGCCAGCAGTGTTGCGCTGCACTATTTGCTGACCTTTTACCGCGACCGTCCTGCCGCGCTGGTCGTCGCGCATAAAAAATTCATTGCCAGCCGCCTTGCCGAGGTGTGCCTGCTGGCCGCGTTGACGCTGATTTATCTGGAAACCGGCACGCTGGCGTTTCAAGGAATTGCCGACCACGTTCAGTCGGCCAATGCCCTGTCTGCGGCACTCAACACCGCCATGGCGCTGGTGGTGCTGGCGGTGATTCTCAAGTCAGCCCAGTTGCCTGTCCATGGCTGGCTGATTCAGGTGATGGAAGCGCCCACGCCGGTGTCGGCCCTGCTGCATGCGGGCATCGTCAATCTAGGCGGTTTTTTGCTGATTCGCCTGGCCTTGATGCTTTCGGCTTCGCCCACGGCGCAAACCCTGCTGGTCGTCGTTGGCAGCCTGAGTGCGGTGCTGGCCGGCCTGGTGATGATGACGCGCATCAGCATCAAGGTGCGTCTGGCCTGGTCAACCTGCGCGCAAATGGGCTTCATGCTGCTGGAGTGCGGCCTCGGCCTTTATGAACTCGCTTTCCTGCATCTGGTGGCGCATTCGCTCTACAAGGCCTACGCCTTTCTGGCTGCGGGCGAAGCGGTGCTGGACAGCCGCCGCCGTGCGTTTTTTCCGCCAGAAACCCGGCGTTCGTCTGCTGCCAGCGTGGTGATGCGTCTTCTTTGCGTCCCGTTGGCCATTGGGCTACTGGCTGGCAGTGTTGCGGTTTGGCAAATGGGCCTGCCTGGCCTGACGATTTCACCTGTGGCCGTCTTGATCGTCGGGCTGGGACTGGCTCCCTTGTTGTGGCGCGCCGATGGGTGGGGTATCGGCACCGTGCGCGGCGTCATCGCCATCCTGGTGCTGGGGCAGTTCTACATCGCCGGGCATCTTGTTTTTGGCGCTCTGGTAGAGACGCCTGCTGCTACTGCATCGTTGCCATTGACCCTCTGGGCCGGCGGCTGCCTTGCATTGCTTTATCTGCTGCAAGTGTGGTTGCTCGCCTTCCCGCGCGGTCAGTTTGCCAAGGCCTTTTATCCATGGGCTTATGCCGGTTTTTACCTTGACGAGCGTTTCACGCGGCTGACGTTCCGTATCTGGCCGATATCGCTGCCCGCAGTCTCGCTGCGGTCCCCTCATCCAATTGCTGCCCTGCTGAGCGAAAAATCATGAACGCTGTTTCCTCCTTGCTCCCTCCGGTCAAGTCCTCCATTGATTTGGCTGTCAATTTGGCCATCGATGCGGCCTGCCGCCTGATCGCGCCCACCTGGCCTTTGGACCGTTTCATTGCGGTCAATCCCTACTGGGGATGGGTCGACCGTCCGATTGAAAAGGCGGCCGCGCAGCTGGAACAGCTCGGCGGCAGCCGCATGTACATGCCACAGGCGTTTTATCGCAATGCGTGGAATACGCAGGCTTTCCAGTCCGGGCACCTGGCGCAGGCAATGGCAGAGGCGGGGGTGCCGGTGAACCCAACGGAAGTGATCGCCACGCTGGATGGTGCGCAGGCGACGTCCATTGCGCTGCCCTTGCTGTCCGACCTGCTCGACGCACAACGCCAATTGGCACGCGAGCCTGCCTGGCGTTCAACCATCACGCACCAGATCAGCCAGTTCTGTGCCGCCTACTTTGATGCCGAGCAGGCCGACTGGCATCCTGCGCAGAGCCGTGGGCTGTATGACGGGTGGCGCCATTCGATAGCGCATGACCATGGCATCACGTTGCTGATGAAGGCGCCTGACGTGCTGCAACGTTCACAAGCGCTGCCTGCTGATGCGCAGCAGGCGATCACGTTTGTACTCGACAAACTGGGCGTTTCTGCTGATGGCCTGAGCGACTTCCTGTGCGCTGTTTTGCATCGAATCAACGGATGGGCGTCCTGGTGCGCCTACCTGCGCTGGCAAGCGCGCCTTGAAGGCGGCGACGACACCCAAATCGTCGAGCTGCTGGCGATTCGGCTTTCATGGGAATATTTGCTGGACGATGGCCTGCGCGGTGAAAAATCTCTCTGGATGCGCTGGCAGCGCGCTTTGAACAGGCCGGGCATTGCCAGCAAAAACAACAGCACTGACAGCGCACCAGACCACAGCGCGTTGCTGCATCGCGCGCTGGAAATTGCGTACCAAAAGCCGCTGGCCGCCGCGTTGGCGCAGCCTTGCGCCGCGTCAACCGGGCGCACTTGGGCAGTTCAGGCGGTGTTTTGCATCGATGTGCGTTCCGAAGTTTTCCGGCGTGCGCTGGAAAGCGTATCACCCGACTTGCAGACCATGGGTTTTGCCGGCTTTTTTGGCCTGCCCATTTCTTATACGCCGCTGGGAACGACGGCTACGCGCCCTCAGCTGCCAGGGTTGCTGGCTCCCACGCTGTGCGTGACCGAAACGTGCGGCAGCGACGGCCAGGACGCAGCGATGGTCAAGGCCAGGCAGACAGGTTTTGCCGCCAAACAAGGGTGGCAGCCTTTTCAGCGCCTGCCGGGCTCGGCCTTCACGCTGGTGGAGTCGATAGGGCTGGGCTACCTGGGCAAGCTGCTCAAGCGCAGCCTGCCCTCCAGCCGCGCAGCGCCGGCTGCCGATCATGATGGCCTGGGCTCGCGCTACGAGGCGCGACCAGCGTTGGTGGCGCGCGCTGATGACACGCTCGCGCAGCGTGTTTCTCTGGCCGAAGGGGTGCTGAAAGCGATGGGCCTTCGCTCCGGCTTTGCGCGCATCGTGCTGCTCGCAGGCCATGGCAGCCAAAGCGCCAACAACCCGCATGCAGCTGGCCTGGACTGCGGCGCCTGCTGCGGCCAGACGGGTGAAGTCAATGCCCGCGCTTTGGCGGCGCTGCTGAACGATGCGGCGCTGCGGCAGGCCCTGGCCGAACGCCATCTGGTGGTTCCCGACACCACGCATTTTCTGGCCGGGCTGCACAACACCACCACCGATGAGATGCAGCTTTTTGATGTCGATCTCGTTCCTGCAAGCCATGCGCAAGACCTGACGCGCCTGCGCCAGACCTTGCAGGCGGCTGGAGCAAAAACACGTGCCGAGCGCGCGCCTTTGCTCGGTCTGGGGGGGCTTTGCGCCAGGCCTGAAGCCTTGCTGCAGAGCGTGAAAAAAAGGGCCAATGACTGGGCGCAAACGCGCCCCGAATGGGGGCTGGCCAACAATGCCGCCTTCATCGTCGCGCCACGATCGCGCACCCAGGCCCTCAACCTGGCCGGCCGGTCCTTCCTGCACGACTACGACTGGCAGGGCGATGCCGACGGCAGCATTCTTGAACTCATCATGACCGCACCCATGGTGGTGACGCACTGGATCAACATGCAGTACTTTGCCTCCACGGTGGACAACGCGCGTTATGGCAGCGGCAACAAGGTGCTGCACAACGTGGTCGGCGGCCGTATTGGCGTGTTTGAAGGCAATGGGGGCGACTTGCGCATTGGCCTGCCTCTGCAATCGCTGCATGACGGCGAGAAATGGATGCACACGCCATTGCGCCTGTCGGTCTTTATTGAAGCACCGCGAGCCGGCATTGAAGTGGTCATGAACAAGCATGAAACGGTACGCCAGCTGGTGGACAACCGCTGGCTTTATCTTTTTCGCATTGACCCGGAATCGAGTGCCGTTGAGGCCTGGCTTGACAGCCGCTGGCAAACCTGGGTGGCGGCTCCGGATGCTGCACCCGCCTCTTGAAGGGGCAGGCAATGCATGAATTTACAGATGCTCGCAGCATGTACCAGGGCCGACATGCTGTTTTGCTGACCCAGCACGGCAAGGAAGCCATCATCGGGCCTGTCTTACAGGCGGCAATCGGCTGCCATGTCAACCTTGTCGGGGGTTTTGATACCGATCAACTTGGCACTTTCACACGCGATATTCCCCGCACCGGCTCGCAACGGGAGACTGCCATAAAAAAAGCGCGGATCGGCATGCGTCTGGCCGATTCGCGCCTCGGTTTGGCAAGCGAAGGCGCTTTTGTTGCCGACCCTTACACCGGTCTGATGCCCTGGAATGTCGAGCTGGTCGTTTTCATCGACGATGACAAGGGACTGGAACTGACGGGTATGGCACAGGGGCCAGCAAAAAGTGGACATCGCGCGGTGAACAACTGGAAAGAAGTGGTGACTTTTGCCGAAGAGGCTGAATTTCCGTCCCATCACCTCGTTCTCATGCCAAACGACGAACACGATTCGCGTAGTTGCAAAGGCATCAGCGACTGGACTGCGCTGCAAAAAGCCTACGACCATGCCGTCAGCCTGTCGAGCAAAGGCGTTGTCGTTGTTGAAAACGACCTGCGCGCGTATTGCAATCCGACGCGCCAGAAGATCATTGCTTCCGCAACAGACAATCTGGCGCAAAAGCTCGGTTCATCCTGCCCGGTTTGCGCAGCGCCAGGTTACTGGATGACCCGGACGGTCACCGGTCTGCCATGCGCCATCTGTGCGCGCGCCACCCGACAGCCTTTGGCCGATACCTGGTCTTGTTGGCATTGCGGCCATGGTGAAGAAAAACGCCGGCCCAATGTACGGTATGCCGATCCTTCCCAATGCGACAGGTGCAATCCCTGACCAGGACGGCTGCTGGGTTTTGACATTAAATCCAGCCGTACCAGCCCAGCAGGGCGCCCGCACCCAGCAGCCAGAGCAGGTGCGTCCTGGTGCGCCAGACAATCACGGCGGTGACGACCGTCACCAGCCACACCGGCCAGTCTGTCAGTGAACTGCCATTGGCGCTCGCCAGAATCCATCCGGTGGCAATGAGCAGTGCCACGACGATGGGCGCCATGCCCTGCTTGAAGGCGCGCACAGCCGGCAAATCGCGGTTTCGCTGTCCCCATTGGGCGGCTGCGTAGGTGAGTACCGTGCTGGGAATCAGGATGCCTGCCAGCGCCAGCACAACGCCGAGCAGGCCCGTCAACATGCCGCCGGCATTCAGGCCGACATTCCAGCCGAGCAGGGCGACAAACAGCACGTTCGGGCCGGGTGCGGCCTGGGCGATGGCAATCGAGGCATTGAACTGTGCGTCGGTGAGCCAGTGCTGCTGGTCAACCAGAAAGCGGTGCATGTCGGGTGCGGTGGTGATGGCGCCACCCACCGACAGCAAGGACAGCGTCAGGTAATGCAAAAAAAGGTTGATCCAGTCGTGCAGACCGAACACCAGGGTGAGCGGTTCAGTCATCGCTTGAGCTTTTGATAGGCCAGGGTGCAGGCCACGCTGCCCAGGCCGAACAGCACATAAAACAAGGGCCAGCGCAGCAGCGCGATGGCCACAAAGCACATCACGCCAAAAGCGATGCACAGACGCAGGCCAAGCACATTTTTCAGCAGTGCGCCAAACAGTTTCAGGCCGGTCGCCGCAATCAGCCCGGCCGCCACGGCGCCCATGCCGCGCAGCGCGCCAGCCACGCCGGGATGGTCGGCAAACTGGGCATAGGCCAGGGCCAGCAGCAACACCAAAATCAGCGGCACGGTCAGCATGCCGGCCAGCGCCGCCATGGCGCCCTTCAGGCCAAAGTATCGCCCGCCAATCATCAAGGAAAGGTTCACCACATTGGGCCCCGGCATGATTTGCGCCACCGCCCAGTCTTCGATGAATTCCTCGCGCGTCATCCAGCGCTTTTTCTCGACCAGTTCGCGTTGCACCACGGCCAGCACGCCGCCGAAACCCTGCAGCGCCAGCAAGGTGAAGGAAACGAACAGGTCGCTCAAGGATCGGGGTTGCGGATGGTCTTGTACCGGCAGGGAAGGCATGCAGGAATTATCGCTGCTGGCCTGGAAAACCAGGGCGGGGTGGCGTGAGCTGAAGGGGTACTGCAAAAATCAAAAATGATAGCTGCTTATGCCCGTCCAGCAAGCGCAAAAGGCCTAAAATAACAGAAAAAATTGGCTGGACGAGCCATACGGGGCTTGCCGACCACGCCATTCACGACATCACCCATCGCGCCTTGTGGCAGGCAGCCAATCAGTTTGTCCGGGCTGGCGTCAAACCGTCATGCCGCCCGACACTTCAATCACCGCACCATTGACATAGCTGGCCTCGTCGCTGGCCAGGAAGGCATACACGTTGGCGATTTCTTCCGGCTGGCCCAGCCGCTTGAGCGGTACGCGGGTTTCCATTTCCTTCAGCACGTTGTCGGGAATGGTGGCAAGAATCGGCGTGGCAATGAAGCCGGGTGCCACGGCGTTCACGCGAATCCCCTTGGGGCCAAGTTCGCGGCTCCAGGTTTTGGTGAAGCCGATGACGCCAAACTTGGTGGCCGCGTAGTTGGTCTGGCCAAAGTTGCCGTAGATGCCGACCACCGAACTGGCATTGAGAATCACACCCTGGCCCTGCGCAACCATGGTGTCCGCGACCGCTTGCGCGCAATGAAACACACCGCGCAGGTTGACGTCGATGACGCGGTCGAACTGCTCCAGCGTCATCTTGACCAGCCGCGCGTCCTGCGTGATGCCGGCGTTGTTGACCAGTACGTCGATGCGGCCGAACTGCGCCTTGACCTTGGCAACGACTGCATCGACCACGTCGCGCTGGGTCACGTCCATGACATGGCCCACGGCCTGTGCGCCCAGCGCCTTGCACTGGCTGACCGCCTCGTCAATCGCGGCCGGGTGAATGTCGCAGAGGATGACAATGGCGCCTTCGCTGGCAAACTTGAGCGCGGTGGCCAGGCCGATACCCTGCGCTGCGCCGGTGATGAGGCTGACCTTGTTCTGGAGTCTTGGCATGAAGATTTTTTCTGGGTTACTGATGGGAAGGTGGAGGGCGCCAGCCGATGGGCCGGTGCGGGCGGATTCATTCGTCTATCGTAGCCGCGCGCCAGTGGCCTGGTCTGTCCGCCAGGTGGCTGTTTTCCTGTCGCAAGCTGTGGGGCCGCCGTTCGCCTCAGCGAACCACCAGCACGGGCAGGGGCGACAGCCGCAGGATCTGCTCGGCGCCGCTGCCCAGCAGCATCCGCCCCAAGCCGCGCCGTCCGTGGGTGCCGACCACCACCAGGTCGGCATTCCATTCCCCTGCGGCTTCGGCGACCACTTCGGCCAGCCGTTCGCCTGGCTTGTCGTACAGCCGGCTGTCGGCTTCGCTGCCGGCCGACCGTGCAATCGCCATGGCATCGTCGAGCACCTTGGTGCCGGCTTCCCGCATCGCCAAAGCCAGCTCACCCGAATAGCTGCCGAATTGCTCGTAGCCGGTCACGAATTCAAGTTGTTCCATCACGTGGATAAGCCGCACCCGGCCGCCCGATTCCCTGGCTATCTGCAGCGCGGTGACCAGCGCCTTGTTGGAACTCTCACTTCCATCGACCGGGACAAGTATTCGCTGGTACATGGGCTGCTCCTTGTTCAAACTGGGAAGGTCATTGTGGCCCGTCTGAGCCCTGCCGGGTTGACGTGCATCAAGCGGCCGGCAGCAAAGGCCGGTTGCCAAAAGACTTGCCGGCAGTTGCCAGGCGCCAGCAATAGTCGCCGCTTGATCTGGGTCAAGCCGCAGTGGCTTGCCAGCCTGTAGGGTTGCAGCATCACCACTTCCTGAAGGAGCCCGCCATGAACGGATCACTTGCACAACTGCTGGTACACATGGACGCCTTGCCGCGGGCGCAGCAGCGCGTGGAGGCCGCCAGGCAACTCGGACAGGCGCAAGGCGCTGCAGTGACGGCGCTGTACGCGGTGATGTCAAGTTTCGTGGAGTTGCCTTTCGCGCCGGAAATTGGCCCCGGCATCGCTGCCTCCCTGCACGACATAGACGACCAGCAGCGGCGGCTGGCGCGCAGCGCCTTCGACCAGACGCTGGCAACGCCCGGAATGGCCGTTGACTGGGCCGAGGTCCACAACGATCCGATGATGGCGGCGTTTGCGCAGCAGGCTTTGTATGCCGATCTGATGGTGCTGGGCCAGCATGACCCGTCCTCCGCTTCATCGTCCGGCGTGCCGTCCGATTTTGCCGAGTACGTGATGGTCATGAGCGGCAAGCCGGCCCTGATCCTGCCGTACGCCGGCAGGTTGCCCGCCGTGATTGGCGACACTGTGGTGATTGCCTGGAAACCGTCGCGAGAAGCGGCCCGCGCCGTGAGCGCGGCCATGCCATTGCTCAAGCGCGCGCGGCGCGTCGTCATCCTGTCGTGGTCCGGCGACGATGAAAAGGTGGCGGGCAAGCGGCTCGACCTGCGTGGCTACCTCCGGTTGAACGGCGTCCAGGCAGATTGGCAGGAACAGGGAAGCGAGCCGTCGGCGCTGGGCGAGTTGCTGCTTTCGCGTTCCTTCGACATCGGTGCCGACCTGCTGGTGATGGGCTGCTACGGCCACAGCCGGGCGCGCGAGTGGGTGCTGGGCGGCACCTCGCGCACCGTGCTGGAATCGATGACGCTGCCGGTCCTGATGGCGCACTGATTTCAGGGCCTGGCCCTTTTCACCGCACAGTGGGCAGGTGCGTTGGTCCCGTGTTCAGGGAACCAGCACCGCCGCCCCGTTGACCCGGCTGTCGCGCAAGGCCTGCACGGCCGTGTTGGCATCCTGCAGCGCAAAGGCCTGTACGTGAGTTTGCACCGGATGCTCATCGATCAGGGCGAAAAAGGCATCGCCGTCCTCGCGCGTGAGGTTGGCCACCGACTTCAGGACACGCTCGCCCCAGAGCAGCCGGTATTCAAAGGACGGGATCGGGCTCATGTGAATGCCGGCGCAGACCACCGTTGCGCCCTTTCGGGTCGCCGCCAGGGCTGCCGGCACCAGGGCGCCGACCGGCGCGAAGATCAGTGCCGCGTCCAGCGGCGCGGGCGGCATTTCGTCCGAGCCGCCGACCCAGGCCGCGCCCAGGCTGCGGGCAAAACGCTGCCCGGTCGCGTCGCCTGGCTGGGTGAAGGCATGGACCTGCTGCTGCTGGCTGACGGCGATCTGGCAGACGATGTGCGCGGCGGCACCGAAGCCGTACAGGCCGAGCCGGCGCGGCACAGCTTCGCCCGCGAGGCGCCAGGCGCGAAAGCCGATCAGGCCGGCGCACAGCAGGGGCGCCGCATGGCAGTCGTCATAGCGCTCGGGCAGGGCGAAGCAGAAGCGCTCGTCGGCGGCGGCGTATTCGGCAAAGCCGCCGTCGCGGTCATAGCCGGTGAACACCGGAAAGTCGCAGAGGTTTTCGCGCTGCATGGCGCAAAACGCGCAGCCGCCGCAGGTGCCGCCCAGCCACGGAATGCCCACGCGCTGGCCGACGGCAAAGCGTCTGGCCTGCGCGCCCCGGGCGATGATTTGCCCGACCACCTCATGGCCGGGCACCACGCCGGGGCGGTGCGGCGGCAGGTCGCCGTCGATGATGTGCAGGTCGGTGCGGCACACACCGCAGGCCAGAACGCGCACCACCACGTCATGTTTCCCCGCCTGCGGCGCCGGTTTGAAACCGCCCAGCAGCCTGCGCCCTGAAGGGTCTGCGGTCATCGCGAACATGGTGGTCGGCAACATGGACTCATGGTACGCAAGGGGCCGCCGGCGCGTGAAGATTTCAGCTTTCTTCTTGACCTTGCGCAAATGCCATCGGGCAAAAAGCCGAAAAGATGGATTTTTCAATGCAGGAGCCACCTCATGCCCAGTTTTCACCAGATCCTTGTAGCGGTCGATGGCAGTTCCACGTCGGAAAAGGCGCTCGATGAAGCGATTCGCCTGGCCCGGCTGAACGGCGCCCGCCTGCGGCTGCTGCATGTGGTCGATGAACTTGGCTATGTCAATGGGTTCGAATCGGCGGCTAACTACCTGAACGAAATCATCCCGCTGATGCGCGTGGCCGGGGAAAAGTTGCTGGCGCACTACCTGAAGAAAGCCACGGACCAGGGCGTCGAGGCGGACAGCGTGCTGATCGACGAAGGCCCGGGGCGCATTTGCGACCATGTGGCCGCGCAGGCCATGCGGGCCAAGGCTGACCTGATCGTCGTCGGTTCCCATGGCCGGCATGGCGTCGGCCGTATTTTGCTGGGCAGCGATGCCGAGCAGATCGTGCGGCACGCGCCGGTCCCCGTGCTGGTGGTTCGCGCGCCTGAGCAAGGCGTCACGCCTTAGGGCCGCCCGGCTTCAGTCCAGTGTGATGGATTCAAGGTAGGCGGGCATGTGGCAATTCCAGTGGAGTTCGCGCTCGATGCGCTGGCGCATCGCGTCGGCCGCAGCCGGCTCGCCGTGGGTGATGAAGGTCTGGCGCGGCGCCGACTTGAAGTTTCGCAGCCAGTCGACGATTTCCGCGCCGTCTGCATGGGCCGACAGGCTGCCCAGCATGGCCACTTCGGCGCGAATCGGCACGTCCTTGCCAAAGATGCGCACCGTCTGTGCGCCGCCGGCGATGGTGGCGCCGCGCGTGCCGCCGGCCTGGTAACCGGCGAACAGGATGGTGTTGCGCTTGTCCGGGCCAAACGCCTTGATATGGTGAAGCACCCGCCCGCCGGTGGCCATGCCGCTGGCCGAAATGATGACCATCGGCCCGTGCCGCGCATTGAGCAGGCGCGACTCCTCGGCCGTTTGCACGATCTGCGCGGTGTGCGCCATGGCCCTGCATTGGGCTGGCGTCAGCCGCAGCTCGGCGCGGTACCGCTCATAGACATGCGTGGCGTTGGCGGCCATCGGGCTGTTCAGGTAGACCGGCAGGTCAGGGATGACGCCTTGCGCCTTGAGCAGGTGGATGCAGTAGAGCAGGCTTTGCGCACGCCCGACGGCAAACGCCGGGATCACCACCACGCCGCCGCGCGCCGCCGTGCGCTGGATCACATGGGCCAGCTCCAGCAGCACGTCGGTCTGCTTGTGCAGGCGGTCGCCGTAGGTGGACTCCACCACCAGGTAGTCGGCGCCGTCCATGGGCGACGGCCCGGCCAGCACCAGGTCGTTGGGCCGGCCGATGTCGCCGGAAAACAGGATCGATCGCGTGCCGTTGTCCAGCCGGACAAAGGACGAGCCGGGCATGTGGCCCGACGGCGCCAGCGTCGCTGTCAAGCCTGCGGCAGGCTGCCATTCGGTGCGGTAGCCGACGGGCTCGAACAGCTTGAGGCAGCGCTGGGCATCGTCCCGGGTGTAAAGCGGCAGCGCCGGCGCGTGTTTTGACAGTTTGTGCCGGTTCAGGTACTCGGCTTCCTCTTCGAGCAGGTAGCCGCAGTCGGGCAGCAGGATGCCGCACAGGTCTGCGGTGGCGGGGCTGCAATACACTTTTCCCCTGAAACCCTGCCGGGCGAGCAGTGGCAGGTAGCCGCTGTGGTCGATGTGCGCATGGGTGAGGATGACGGCGTCGATGCTGGCCGGATCGACCGGCATCGGCGCCCAGTTCCGCAGGCGCAACTGCTTGTAGCCCTGGAACAGCCCGCAATCGACCAGCACGCTGGACGGGCCCTGCCGAAGCAGGTACTTGGAACCGGTGACGGTGTCGGTCGCACCAAGGAACTGGAGTTGCATGCCCGAGTTTAGGAAGCCCGGCAAAGCTCCGGCTTGATATGCATCAACTCCATCGGCCGGTGGACAATGCTTGAATATTCATATCCGCACAAAAACCAGCAAACTGGCCGTTCCCTGGCTGGCCAGACCTGAATGACGGCAAAAACCCATGACCACCTTCCTCAAGATCGACTTTGTTTCCGACGTTTCATGCCCCTGGTGCGCCATCGGCCTGAAGGCGCTGGACCAGGCGCTGGCGCGCGTGGCCGGCGACATCACAGCCGAACTGCACTTCCAGCCCTTCGAGCTCAATCCGAAGATGCCGCCCGAAGGCCAGGAAATCACTGAACACATCACCGAAAAGTACGGCATCACGCCCGAACAGGCCGATGTCAACCGGGAAAACATTCGCCAGCGCGGTGAAAAGGTCGGCTTTGTCTTCAGCCGGGCAGACCAGCCCGGAGGAGGGCGCAGCCGCATCTACAACACGTTTGACGCCCACCGCCTGCTTCACTGGGCCGGGCTTCAGGGCAGCGGCGTGCAAAAGGCCTTGAAGGAAGGCCTGCTGAAGGCCTATTTCACCGACGGCCAGAGCCCTGCTTCTCATGCGGTGCTGGTCCGGGTTGCCGGCGAGAGTGGCCTTGACCCGGTGCAGGCCGCCGAAGTGCTGGCAAGTCACGCCTATGCCAAGGAAGTGCGTGAGCGCGAGTCTTTTTACCTGACCCAGGGCGTCCATTCAGTACCGGCGGTCATCATCAACGACCGCCACCTGATTTCCGGCGGCCAGCCGGTCGAGGTGTTCGAGCAGGCGCTGCGCCAGATCGCTGCGGCGAGCTGACTCCCGGGCAAGCCGTCCGGGTTTTTGCTTGCTATCGAATAAATAGCTGTGTGCGCAGGCAGCTTATGCGCTAAAGTGGCATTTTGCACAAAACCATTGAAAGGCAGCACATGGCTTACCAGTTGTATTACTGGCCCGGCATTCAGGGGCGCGGCGAATTCGTGCGGCTGGCGCTGGAAGCGGCTGGCGCCTCGTATGTCGATGTGGCGCGCGGGGACGAACAGAACGGGCAGGGCGTTGCCGCCCTGCTGGAGTTCATGCAGAAGCCGGGCCTGGCGCAGCCGCCTTTCGCGCCGCCCTTCCTGGTCGATGGCAAGGTGGTGGTGGCCCAGACCGCTGCCATCCTGCTCTACCTTGGCCCCCGGCTGGGGCTGGTCAGCCGCAAGGAAACCCGGCGCCTGTGGACGCATCAGTTGCAGCTCACCATTGCCGACGTGGTGGCCGAGGTGCATGACAGCCACCATCCGGTCGCCACCAGCCTGTATTACGCCGACCAGAAGCCCGAGGCCGCCCGGCGCGCGAAGGATTTTTGCCAGAACCGCCTGCCCAAATACCTGGCCTGGTTTGAAAACGTGCTGCTGCGCAACCCCAAGGGCAGCACGCACCTGGTGGGCCGGCGGCTGAGCTATGCCGACCTGTCGCTGTTTCAGCTGGTGGACGGGCTGCTGTACGCCTTTCCGAAAAACATGCGCCGTGCGCTGAAAAAAGCACCGCATGTGGCCACGCTGCACGACGCCGTGGCGCAGCAAAAACGCATCGCGCCTTATCTGCAGAGCGAGCGGCGCATCGCGTTCAACGAAGACGGCATCTTCCGGCATTACCCGGAACTTGACACCTGAACCCTGACTGCTACGGGTTTGATAGCTGCGCGCGCATGCTGATTGTGCGTAAACCGTCAATTTGACATCAAAACGGTGGGTTTTATCCGGTGTGCGCGATGCCATGGCTTGGGTGTTGTCCGCAACGCCAGAACGGTTTTCGCCTACAGCCCTGACTGTGCTTGCCTGACCGTGGCTGTCTTTCATCCGGGCGAACATGAGCCTTGAGCTGAAAAGACCTGCTGAAAATTTGCCTTCCTGTATTCAGTCATTGCATGCATGGCTGTGGTCATCGGACTGATTGGTTTTGCAGGTCTTCAGCCAGGGCCAAATTTGGCAAACTTTTTTCAACCCCTTATTTGATGGAGCCAACCTCATGACAGACAGCAACGAAGACGTGATCAGCACACTGAACGACCTGCTCGAATCCTGCCGCGACGGTGAATATGGATTCACCATCTCTGCCGAACACACCGAGACGGCTGACCTGAAAAGCCTGCTGATGCGCCACGCCAACGAATGCCAGACCGCAGGCCAGGAACTGCAGGCGTTGATACGCCAACTTGGCGGCGAGCCTGACGAGGGTGGTTCGATGTCCGGCGCGCTGCACCGTGGATGGGTGTCGGTGCGCGGCGTGCTGAGCGGCCACAGCGACCAGGCCATGCTCGATGAATGCGAGCGCGGCGAGGATGCCGCTGTGGCAAGTTATCGCAAGGCGCTCAAGCAGGACCTGCCGCCAGCCATTCGCAACGTTGTCGAAAAGCAGGCCCAGGGCGCACAGAAAAACCATGACGAGATCAAGGCCCTGCGCGATTCGTACAAAGCCAGGCATTGAGCAAGCCGGTGTTTTTCAGTTGCCTAGCCGTCATCTTTTGATGCGGCGAGGCAGGGGCTGCAGCGGGATTTCCTGTTGCGGCCCCTTTGCTTTTGACGGGCGTTTAGTTGCCCAGATCTCCTGCGCAGCTGACCTGCGCATCAAATTGCGTTCCCTGGCGTGAGTAATCGCTGTCGGTCACGCGGCAGCCGGAAACGCTCTCCACCGCTTGCCGAAGGGATGCGGTGGTGACGGGTGTTTTTGCCACGATTTTTTGGCTTGCGGCAGCGCTGGCGGTCCAGGTGCTTTCGGTGATCTGTCTGACGAGATAGGCTTCGCCGCTCACGGTCACCTTGCGTGCCGAGGGTTCGGCATTCGCTGCAAGCATGGCGCAGCCGCTCATTCCAAGGCTGCTCACTGCCAGCAGCCACAGGACGCAGTGTTTCATGAATGGCGTGCCGTGACCCGCAGGGTCCCTGAAGGCTGATGCAATGCAAAGACTTCCGGCAAGCCGTGACGTGCCGCCTCCTGCGCTTTTGGCGTAGGCACTTTCGGCGGCGGAGTCGGCAGCTTTGCATCGGGACATCCTGAAAGCAGCAGGACTGAGCAGGCCAGTGGCAGCACTAAAAAAAGGGGCTTCATCGGGTTCTCCAGGCGCAGACCTTCTGCAGTGGCAAATCATAGGCGGTCATTTGCGGGCCGGCCAGATGCCAAAGCAATGTTGCGGCCAAGGCCTACAAGCCAGTCGACCTGACTGGCGTCACCCCGAAAGGCTGCCACATCGCCTGGCTGATGCTGAATCAGCCCGCCTACGCTCGCCTTGCCGGTCAACGCGCGATGCGCCTCACGCGCTTCGACGCCGGTGGTTCATCGGGCGTTGTTGGCGAACGCAGCGGCTGGAAAGTCAGCGCTCTGGGGGTGACCATGGCTGGCGCTGTCGGGCCTGGTGTGTTTACGCGGTCTTGCGGCGTCCGGGCGAGTGCGGAGACGTGTCATCGTTCACGTCAGGCGAGGGCGTTTTTTTCTTGCCGGGCAAGCCCCTCGCCCTGGATTTTTCCTTGGGGCCGTCGCCGTCGGGCGAGGTGTCGGACGTTCCATCCTTGCGCAGGCTGCGCTGCAGCAGGTCGCTCAGGTCCAGGATTTGCGCGCCGAAAGGAATCGCTTCTTCTGCTGCAGCTTCGGACTGCGCCACGGGTTGCAACTGTCCGGCCTTGACCTTGCGTTCGACCAGCGCCAGGATTTCGTCCTTGAAGGAATCCCTGAACTGGTGTGGGTCCCACTTGCCGCGCATGTCCTCGATCAGCGCCTTGGCCAGGGCCAGTTCATTCTCATTGACCCCGGCTGCCTGCGGGCCTTCGGGCGGCAGGTCCAGGTCTTCCCAGGAGCGGATTTCATCGCCCCAGCGCAGCAGGTTCAGCACCAAGCCCTGGCCCGAGGCCACCAGCGCTGCCAGGTGCTGCTTGTTTTGCAGCACCATCCGCGCCACGCCCACCCGCCGGGTCTGCAGCAAGGCGTCACGCAGCAGCGCATAGACCTTCTCGCCCTTGTTGATCGGCTCCAGGTAGTACGGCTTTTCCAGGTAAACGAAGGGAATCCGGGTATTCGGCACGAAGCAGTCAATGGCGATGGTCTGCGTCGTCTTCGGGTAGGCGGCGCGGATTTCCTCGTCCGTCAGCACCACGTAACGGCCTTTTTCGTATTCGATGCCCTTGATGATGTTCTCGGCCTCTATCTCCTCACCTGTGACCTTGTTGATGCGCCGGTAGCCCACCGGGTCCAGGGTGCGCTTGTCCAGCCAGTCAAAGTCCAGTCCGGTGTTGACCGTGGCCGAATGCAAGGCCACCGGGACATGCACCAGCCCGAAGCTGATGGCACCTTTCCAGACAGCGCGTGTTGCCATGGGGTTTCCTTTTGGCTTGTTCCGGGACGCTGCAAGAGTGGCTCAGCCGCCTTCGCCGGCAGACGCTGGCATGTCGTCGGCCGTGCCCCGGGTGTGCTGGCGCGTGCGCTGCGCCAGGATGCCCTTGAACGCTGCGTTAAAGGCGGGTATGTCCTCTGGCGTGCGGCTGCTGACCCAGTTGCGGTCCACCACGACCTTTTCATCAACCCAGTGCGCGCCGGCTTTTTCAAGGTCCTGCTGCACATCGGGCGAACTGGTCATCTTGCGGCCCTGCACCAGGCCCGCTGAAATCAGCAGCCACGGCGCATGGCAGATCACGGCAATCGGTTTGCCCTGCGCGTCGATCTGCCGGACCAGCGCCTGCGCGTCGGCATTGCTACGCAGACTGTTGGCATTGACTTTGCCGCCGGGCAGCAGAAGAGCATCGAATTCGTCGGCCGTGACCTGGTTGAAGGTAGTGTCCACGTCGAAAAGATCCCCCGGCTGGTCGTGGTGAACGCCACGGACTCGGCCCTTTTTATCCGACAGCATGCGAATCAGCACGCCGGATTCTTCAAGTGCCGCGCGTGGCTCGGTCATCTCTGCCTGCTCGAAACCGTCGGTCAGCACAATACCAATGCAAAGGCCGCCCAGCCGGTGCTGTGGTGGATTGGACATGAATTCCTCTCTTGCTGAACATGGCCTGACTTTGATCCGCACCGCCAGGACTGTTTGTCGGCGCGCCGGGGTCCATGGCGTAGGAGAAAAGCGCAAAAGCAGCCCGTGCAGGCCCAGAAGCTGCAACCTGGCAATAATCGGGTTTATCCTAGCGCGACAACCTGTGCGCAGGACCACAATCGTTTTTTTATCCATCGAGAGACACCATGATTCCACGCCGTCAAGCCCTCCGCCTTTCCCTTGCCACGCTGACCGTGTCTGCCCTTGCCGTCATCAGCGGCTGCGGCATGATGAAACCGTCATCGACCTCCATGTCGGGCGCCAATCTGGTGGCCTTGAGCACCCAGCTGCGCGCTGCCAACGAGGTGCCGCCCAATGCCAGTCAGGGAAGCGGGAGCGTTGATGCCGTGTTGAACAAGGACACCAACCTGCTGCGCTGGAAGGTCAGCTACACCGGCCTGAGCGGTCCTGCCACAGCGGCGCATTTCCATGGACCGGCCGCTGCCGGTGCCAATGCCGGCGTGGTGCTGCCGTGGCCCAGTCCCGTCGCCAGCCCGATGGAAGGCAGCGCCACCCTGACCCCTGCGCAGGCAGCCGAACTGATGGCTGGCCGCTGGTATGCCAACATCCACACCGCCGCCAACCCGGGCGGTGAAATTCGCGGCCAGATGATGGTACGGAACTGATCCGGAATATTCCATTCTGCTATTTTTTACATAGCTGACAATACCTGCGGAGCGTGCGCTGGGGGCCTGTTTTACTACAAAATAGGGTTGCATCAGCGTTCATGAATGCCTCCTGTCCGGACGCTGAAGGACGGATTGCTGACAGGGACTGCACAACGCCGACCGTGCGAACCCGCGCGTCTGATTTGGTGACTGCCAGGGCCGGGGTCTTTCCGCAATGGCTTGAAAATCAGCCCTGGCCTGGTATATCCAAGCGCGCATGCAGGATTTCGCCGTCAAGCCCGCATTTCTCAACCGTACCGGAGTCCCGACATGGCATTGCAGGAACATCAGCAAGAACTCGACCAGCAACTCGCACAGTTTCATCGGGCTTTCGAGTGCGGCGGCCTGCACGGTGCGCTCCACTACCTCAACGCCCGCACCTCGTTTCGCTACACCGCCATCTACCGGCTGGATGGGCAGATGATGCGCAATATTTTTTTATACGACCGCCAGGGTGAAAACCCGACCAGCCTGTCAGAAGTGCCACTGGGCGACAGTTTTTGCCAGTTCGTGCTCCGGGACAACGGTTTCAATACGGCCAATTCAGCAAACGATGTGCGGCTGCTCGGCAATCCATACCAGGGTGTTCTCAATTCCTATTACGGCCTTCCGCTGTCGCGCAAGGCCGGTACGATCTACGGCACGTTTTGCCATTTCGACGTCCTGCCCATGGAGATTCCCGACAGCGAAATTGCCTTGCTTGAAGCAGTCAGCCCGATGCTGATGGACCAGCTCGACTGAAGGCTGGCGATACCCGGCTCATGACAATCCGGCAGGCTGCTCCTGCTTTGATAGCTGCCTTCGACCGCCGGTATTGCGCAAAGGCCGGTTTTTACCCATAAACGACTGCCATGCAACGCTTCCAGCGCTCCATCGGCGCCTGTAATCGCTCCGGGCGGGACGCCATGGGCTTTCATTTTCAGGGCGTATGTCATCGCGGGCTGACCCTGATGCCGTTAAAACCTTAAAATCGCGGGTTAAGCAAAAATCGCAGGCGTTGTCATTCGGCAGTCCGCGCGATTTCAACCAAGAATCGCCCGCCATGAACGCCCCTATCGACGTCTCCTTTTTCAACCGCGCCGCCAAGCCGCTGACCAGTTACCGCAAGTACTGGGCTGCGCGCTTTGGCAACGCCAAATTCCTGCCGACCAGCCGCGCCGAGATGGACGCGCTGGGCTGGGACAGCTGCGACATCATCATCGTCACCGGCGACGCCTATGTCGATCACCCCAGCTTCGGCATGGCGGTGATCGGCCGGGTGCTCGAAGCCCAGGGCTTTCGCGTCGGCATCATTGCCCAGCCTGACTGGCAAAGCGCCGAACCCTTCAAGGCGCTGGGCAAGCCCAACCTGTTCTGGGGCGTGACCGCCGGCAACATGGACTCGATGATCAACCGCTACACGGCCGACCGCAAGATCCGCAGCGACGACGCCTACACGCCCGGCGACATCGGTGGCAAGCGGCCCGACCGCGCCGCCATCGTCTACAGCCAGCGCTGCCGCGAAGCGTACAAGGACGTGCCGATCATTCTGGGCGGCATCGAGGGCAGCCTGCGCCGCATCGCCCATTACGACTACTGGTCCGACAAGGTGCGCCGCTCCATCGTCGTCGATGCGAAAAGCGACCTGCTTCTCTACGGCAACGCCGAACGTGCGCTGGTCGAGATTGCCCACCGCCTGGCCGCGCGCGAGCCGGTGCAAAGCATCACCGACGTGCGCGGCACGGCCTTCGTGCGACGCCAGGACGACGAAACGGGCCGGGGCTGGTTCGAGATCGACTCCACGCAGGTCGATGAGCCGGGCCGCGTCGAATCGCACATCAATCCCTACATGACCACCAGCGAGCAGGCGGCCGAACAGGGCGGCACCTGCGCCAAGGAAGACGCTGAGAAGGCTGCTGCTGAAAATGTAGCTGCTGGCACCCTGCCAGCAAGCGCTACAGGCCAATCCGGCTTGAAAACCGAGGCCAATCCGGCCATCAGGCCGCTGACCTTCTTTCCGAACCCGGCGCTGTATGGCAAGGGCACATTGAAGGTGCCGCCACGCGACCGCACCGTGATCCGCCTGCCGAGCTACGAGCAGATCAAGGCCGACCCGGTGCTGTACGCCCACGCCAACCGCGTGCTGCACCTGGAAACCAATCCCGGCAACGCTAGAGCCCTGGTGCAGGCGCATGGCGAAGGCACGACCGCGCGCGATGTCTGGATCACGCCGCCGCCCATCCCGCTGACCACGGCCGAGATGGACTATGTGTTCGACTTGCCGTATGCACGCGGCCCGCACCCGAGCTATGCCGACGACAACGGACGCCACGACGGCGCGACCAAGATTCCGGCCTGGGAAATGATCCGGTTTTCGATCAACATCATGCGCGGCTGCTTTGGCGGCTGCACCTTCTGCTCGATCACCGAGCATGAAGGCCGCATCATCCAGAGCCGCTCTGAAGACTCGGTGATCCGCGAAATTGAAGACATCCGCGACAAGGTGGAAGGCTTCACCGGCACCATTTCCGACCTGGGCGGCCCCACGGCCAACATGTACCGGCTGGGCTGCAAGAGCCCCGAAATTGAAGCCGCCTGCCGCAAGCCGAGTTGCGTCTATCCCAGCATCTGTCAGAACCTGACCACCGACCACGGCCCGCTCATCAAGATCTACAAGCGCGGCCGCGCACTCAGGGGCGTCAAGAAAATCCTGATCAGTTCCGGGCTGCGTTACGACCTGGCCGTACAAAGCCCCGAGTACGTCAAGGAACTGGTGCAGCACCATGTCGGCGGCTACTTGAAGATTGCGCCGGAGCATACCGAAGCCGGCCCGCTGACCAAGATGATGAAGCCGGGCATCGGCAACTACGACAAATTCAAGACGCTGTTTGACAAGTACAGCCTGGAAGCGGGCAAGAAGCAGTTTTTGATTCCCTACTTCATCGCCGCCCACCCCGGCACCAGCGACGAAGACATGATGAACCTGGCAATCTGGCTGAAGAAAAACGGTTTTCGTGCCGACCAGGTGCAAACCTTCTACCCCAGCCCGATGGCCACGGCCACGGCGATGTACCACAGCAACAAGAACCCGCTGCGCCGCATCACCCGTGACAGTGAAACCGTGGACATCGTTCGGGGCGACAAGCGCCGCCGCCTGCACAAGGCGTTCTTGCGCTACCACGATGCCAACAACTGGCCGGTGTTGCGCGAGGCGCTGAAAACCATGGGCCGCGCCGACCTGATTGGCAACGGCAAGCACCATCTGATCCCGACCTTCCAGCCGATGACGGATGGCACCTACACCAGCGCGCGGCGCAAGAACTCAACCGCCACGCCGGCCAAGGCTACGCCCGTCGTCAAGGGCCGGATGCTGACGCAGCACACCGGATTGCCGCCACGGGACAACGGTTCGGGCAAGGTCTCGGGCAAACTGGCGCGCAAGCCGCGCTGAGATACTTTCATTGTTTTGGATGGCCCTGTGTGTCTGCGGATGCGCAGGGCTTTTTTTTGAAGCCGAATCGACCTGTGATGCACAGCCAGCGAGTTCAGATGGCTATCTATTGGTGAGCAGGTTTTGCAGTTGCGGGCTGAAGACAAAGCCAGCCAGCACGATGCAATGCAGCGCCACGGTCGCCCAATAGACGGCAAGAAACGAGGCTTTGCTCGATTTGTGCCGCAGCAGCACTTGCGCCCACCAGGCACCGGGCCAGCCCCCCAGCAAGCCGAGCACCAGCAATGTGCTTTCAGCGGTGCGCCACCGGCCGGTTTGCGCCGCATGCTTGTCCACCCAGTAGATGAAAAATGTCACCAGGTTCAGCAGCAGTGCGACAGGCAGCAGCATGACCGGCAAACGACCCGTCAGGCTTTCCCGGCCCAGCAGCACGACCCAGCCAAGCATCAACAGCAGCGCGGGACCCGCCGGCCTGGACGGCACTGTGCGATTCGACGGCTGGTCGCTTCTGGTCGTGCGGCTGCGCGCTTGAGTTGACGGCATGGCTGCACGTTCAATGGGGCGTTTGCCTGGCGCATCCTGCAAAGACATCGCATCCAGAACCGTCACGGCACGCGGTCTCTTTCCGCCCACGTGGATTTCCTCGAAAGTCACCGGCATGCCCTGGTAAGGAGCGGCCAAACCCCGAAAGTCCCTGATATGGAAAAAAATGTCGGCCGGTGTTTGGGGGCTGCGGATAAATCCAAAGGCGCGAGCGCTGTCCCAGCGAACGACTTTTCCTTGTTTTTTCATGTGTCTTGCGATCTATTTACAGGTAGCGCCAAGCGCTGCCTGCGCCTGCATTCAAGGAGCTTAACCGGCCATCCTGAACCGGCTCCAGCCGTTGCCACACTGCCTGTGGCTTCACCCCATCACACAATTCCGGCTTTTTTCAGCCGATACGCCAGTTGGGGCCGCGTCAGGCCCAGACTTCGCGCTGCTTCGGCCACGTTGTAGCGCGCATTGGCCAGCGCCTTGCGGTAGTCACTGGCTTCACGTCCGCCGCTGACACCGGTAGCAATTAATGATTCAGGCGGTGTGACATGGTGTGACGCGCCTGCCAGTTTGCCGCCCTGGTTCAAGACCAGCGATTCGCCCACCGGCAATTCACCACTGCGAAACAGGTGGTGTACATCAATGGGCTCATCGTCTTCGACCATGATGACGCCGCGCTCCACCAGGTTCTGCAGTTCCCGGATATTGCCGGGGAAGTCGTATTGCAGCAGCGTGCGCACGGCCCGGGGGGTGAAACCGGCGACCTCACGACCATGCAGTTCGCAGTAGCGGCGCAAAAAGCTTTCCATCAGCAGCGGAATGTCGTCGCGCCGCTCCTTGAGCGGGGGCAGTTTGATGGGGAACACGTTGAGGCGAAAAAACAGGTCTTCCCGAAAACGCCCGGCACGAACTTCTTCGCGCAAATCGACATTGCTGGCGGCCACCACCCGCACATTGACGGCGATGGTCCTGATGCCGCCCACGCGCTCTATCACCCGCTCCTGAAGCGCCCGGAGCAGTTTGCCTTGCGCAACAAAACTCAGCGACGCAATTTCATCGAGAAACAGCGTGCCGCCGTCGGCGCGCTCAAAACGCCCCGGGCGGGACGTGGTGGCGCCGGTGTAGGCGCCACGCTCCACGCCGAACAGCTCGGACTCGATCAGCGTTTCGGGAATGGCTGCGCAATTGAGTGCAATGAAAGGCGCATCCCTGCGCGGGCTGATTTTGTGCAGCGTTTGGGAAAACAGTTCCTTGCCAACGCCCGATGCGCCGGTGAACAGCACCGTTGCCTGCGTTGGCGCGACGCGCTCAATCAAATGGCGTGCCGTGCTGAAGGCCGCTGAAATGCCAATCAGCTCTTTGGTGTCAACCGGTTTGGCGGCCTCAAGCGAGGCGGATATCCGGCTGACTTCCGAGAAGGCCGGAGCAATGCTGCGGCGTGTGCGCTGCGCCGACAGCGCTGGTGCAAAGTAGCGCAGGTCGTCCTCGGCATCGTTCCACTGGTCCGCTGGACGGCCGGTGATCTGGCAGGCTTCGGCACCCATTGACTGGCAGGCGAGTTCGCGAAAAATGATCATCTTGCCCATGAAGGCGCTGGCGTAACCGCTGGCATAACCAATCTGCATCCAGCAGGCGGCTTCGGTGCCAATGCCGAAGGTTGCAATGTGTTCTTCGTCTTCGACTGAGTCGTTCCAGGTGTATTCGGCCAGAAAGTCGCCACGCTCAATGTCAAATTCAAGGCGAATCGTCTCGGGTCGCACAAACCCGGCAATCTTGTGCATGCGCGGCCCGGCGTGGTAGGTGTTGGCAGGGTCGCTGTCTGGCCACATCCGCCGCACCAGTTCGGCATCACGGGCGCCGGCCGAGTAACCCACGCGCGTCAGCAGTGACCGGGCCTGATCCTGACCCATGCTGGCGATCAGCTCGCTGCGCATGGCGCCGTAAGTTGACGAACGCAGCAAGACCATGCGCTGGTCGTTGAGCCAGATTCGCCCGTCGCCGGGTGAAAACATCAGGGTCTCGGTCAGGTCGCGCAGTGTCGGCGTGGCGCCTTCATCAATGTCGGCGCTGGTGCGAATCAAACCGGCGGTGCGTTGCAACTCAGCCAGCGACAGGCGGCGGGGCTGGGTTTTCATAAGGCGTGTCTCCAGAGGCTGTATTGTTGATCAAGTATTTATCAAATGTTAATCATAAGTTCATCAGAAGATTGTGTTTGAACTCAGGGTTTTCCAGTGTTGGCAGCGCCAAGTGCTTGTCAGCAATGAAGAAAAAAAGCCGGCAGGCTGGCACTGCACTTGCAAACCAGCTTGTCTGCAAGTCAATCATCAAGACCAGACCTGGAAAGGTACAACCATGCTTCGAGACAAATCCGCCGCGCCTCGCGAGGCGCGCTTTCATCCATCGCCTCTGCACGCGTTCAAGCGTCTTTTATTGGCCAGCGCCCTCGGCGCGGGTTTGATACTGTCCGCCGGTGGGGCCGCCGCCCAAGCCCAGCCCAGCCCGACAAGCCCCAGCGTAGAGGGGCAGGGACAACGCTTCTTCAACAAGGTGTGTGCCAAGTGCCATGAGGCGGGCATTGGCCCGGTCATCACGGGGCGCGGCCTGGACCCGGTTGTCTTCACCACGATCGTGCGCCATGGCAACCGTGCCATGCCGGCCTTTCGCGTGACGGATATTGACGACGCCACCTTGCAGGACCTGGCCGCTTACCTGTCCAAGTCACCCGCCAAACCCTGAACCCGAGGAGACGCCATGAGTATCGATAGACGCCTGGTATTAAAAGGTCTGGCGGCCGTTGGCTTTGCCATGACGAGCCTGCGCTTTGCCCATGCTGACAGCGGCAGCAGCGCCGGCATTCCTCTGACGGCAAGCCAGACGCTGGCAGCCGTGACGCCGCTCGTGACGGGCAGCGCACATGACAGTGAATTTCTGGCGGGTGTGCAAGCCGCCGCCAAAGCGCAGGGTTTGGCGCAAAACGAGGTGATTCACCTGCGCGGGCTGGATGCGGCGGTGTTCAGCCGTCTGCGCCGCATGCTGCAAGCGGGCGAGCCCGCCACGCTGGTGGGCCTGGCGGACGACGCCTCCGCCACGCTGATTCTGGACCTGGTGCGCTCGGCCGGGGGACGCGTGATCTCGACCGGGCACCATCGCCTCGCCAGCGACCTGAGCGCAGGCCCGGCCGTCCAGGCACTGGGCAGCACCCTGGTGCTACAGCCCGGCACGGCCACGGCCGTCAGCGACAAGCAGACCGCCGGCACTGCCCACGTTTCATTTTGCTGCATCATTTAAAGGAGCCATGAATGGCCAATCCCAAATATTCTGTGTTGCCCAAGGGCGTGTCCGAGCGCAATTTTGACGCTGCCCTGCAAAAATTCCGCGAGATCGTCGGCGCCGAGCAGGTGCTGACCAGCGCCGAACGGCTGGTCTCCTACAACAAGATCATGATGCCGGTCGATGACGCCAAGCACGCGCCTTCCGCTGTGCTGCTGGCCACGACGGTCGAGCAGATCCAGGCCATTGTCAAGGTGTGCAACACCTACAAGGTGCCGATCTGGACCATCTCGACCGGCCGAAATTTTGGCTACGGCTCGGCGGCTCCCGGCGAGCGCGGCCAGGTGGTGCTCGATTTGCGCAAGATGAACAAGATCCTGCACATCGATGCGGACCTGTGCACGGCGCTGGTCGAGCCCGGCGTGACCTATCAGCAGCTCTACGACTACATCGAGGAGCACAAGCTGCCGCTGATGCTGTCGATGCCTGCGCCATCAAGCATTGCCGGCCCGGTCGGCAACACCATGGACCGCGGCGTGGGCTACACGCCTTACGGCGAACATTTTTTGATGCAGTGCGGCATGGAAGTGGTGCTGGCCAACGGCGATGTGCTGCGCACCGGCATGGGGAGCGTCAAGGGCGACAAGGCCTGGCAGGTGTTCAAGTGGGGCTATGGCCCGACGCTGGACGGCATCTTCACCCAGTCCAACTACGGCATCTGTACCAAGATGGGTTTCTGGCTGATGCCCAAGCCGCCGGTGTTCAAGCCGTTTTCGATCAAGTACGAAAACGAAGCCGACATCAACGAAATCGTGGAAATCCTGCGCCCGCTGCGCATTGCCCAGATCATTCCCAACGCGGTGGTGATTGCCGGCGCGCTGTGGGAAGCCGGCGGAGCCAATGTCAAGCGCACCGATTACTACAAAGGCACAGGCGCCACGCCCGACAGCGTGGTCGAGCAAATCAAGAAAGACAAGGGCCTGGGTGCCTGGAACGTCTACGCCGCGCTGTATGGCACGCAAGAGCAGGTGGACGTGAACTGGAACATCATCACCAGCGTGGTCAAGGCCTCCGGCAAGGGCACCATCATCACGCAGGAGCAGGCCGGCAACACCCAGCCGTTCAAGTACCGCGCCCAATTAATGTCGGGCGTGCCCAACCTGCAGGAGTTTGGCCTCTACAACTGGCGTGGCGGCGGCGGCTCGATGTGGTTTGCCCCGGTCAGCCAGGCGCGCGGCAGCGAGTGCGACAAGCAGGCCAAGCTTGCCAAGACCATCCTGAACAAGCATGGCCTGGACTACGTGGGCGAATTCATCGTCGGATGGCGCGACATGCACCACGTCATCGACGTGCTGTACGACCGCACCAACCCTGAAGAAACCAAGGCCGCCCATGCCTGCTTCAGTGAGCTGCTGGACGAGTTTGAAAAAGAGGGTTATGCGGTGTACCGCGTCAACACCGCCTTCCAGGACCGAGTGGCCGACAGCTACGGCCCGGTGAAGCGCAAGGTCGAGCAAACGCTCAAGCGGGCGCTGGACCCGAACGGCATTCTGGCACCCGGAAAATCCGGCATCCGCATCTGAGTCCTGCCACGCGTCTGCCCTTTGATCGCCTTTTGCGGCATCAACGGGCCGTTTTGACGTACGGTAGGGCTGGCTGACCCGACAACCCTTTTTTTGAGAAAGACCCTCATGAACGATATTCAAATGCTGATGGGCGGCGCCCCGCGTGGCGCCTCCAATGGCGCGACCTTCGAGCGCCGCAACCCGCTGGACCAGAGCGTCGCCACGCGCGCGCCGGCCGCCACGCCAGACGACGCCAGGGCCGCCGTGGACGCCGCCGCCAAAGCCTTTCCTGCCTGGGCCGCCATGGGTCCGGGCGAGCGGCGTGCGCTGCTGATGAAAGCTGCGCAGGCGCTGGAAGCCAAAGGCGACGCCTTTGCCGCCACCATGGCCGCCGAAACCGGTGCCTCCGGCCTCTGGGCCGGCTTCAACGTGCATCTGGCCGCCGGCATGCTGCTGGAGGCCGCCTCCATCACGACGCAGATCAGTGGCGAGGTGATCCCGTCGAATGTGCCCGGCAACCTGGCCCTGGCGGTGCGCCAGCCCGCCGGCGTGGTGCTGGGCATTGCGCCCTGGAACGCGCCCATCATTCTGGCGGTGCGCGCCATTGCCACGCCGCTGGCCTGCGGCAACACGGTAGTTCTCAAAGGCTCGGAAATCAGCCCCGCCACGCACGGCCTGATCATCGAAGCGTTGCAGGAAGCCGGTTTTCCGGCCGGCGTGGTCAACTTTGTCACCAACGCCCCGGCCGATGCCGGCGCTGTGGTCGAGGCCATGGTGGCGCATCCGGCGGTGCGCCGCGTCAACTTCACCGGCTCCACCCGCGTCGGCAAGATCATCGCGCAGACCTGCGCCAAACACCTCAAGCAGGCGGTGCTGGAACTGGGCGGCAAAGCGCCGTTTCTGGTGCTGGACGACGCCGACATCGATGCAGCTGTCGCCGCTGCCGCGTTTGGCGCTTTTGCCAATTCGGGGCAAATCTGCATGTCCACCGAGCGCATCGTGGTCGATGTGGCCGTGGCTGACGAGTTTGTCGCCAAACTGTCCGCCAAGGCACAAAGCCTGCCGCTGGGCGACCCGCGCCAGGGTCCGGTTGTGCTGGGTTCCGTGGTGGACATGACGACCGTGGCGCATTGCAACGCACTGATCGATGACGCGCTGGCCAAGGGCGCCACGCTGGTGTGCGGCGGCAAGGCGACCAACACGCTGATGCCGGCCACGCTGCTGGACCATGTCACGTCCGAGATGCTCATTTACCGCGAAGAGTCGTTTGCCCCGGTGAAGGCCATCGTGCGCGTGAAGGGGGTCGAGCAAGCCATTGCTGTTGCCAACGACAACGAATTTGGCCTGGCTTCTGCGGTTTTTGGCCGCGATACGGCACGCGCCTGGCAGGTTGCCTCGCGCATTGAGGCCGGCATCTGCCACATCAACGGCCCGACCGTGCATGACGAGGCGCAAATGCCTTTCGGCGGCATGAAGGGTTCCGGTTATGGCCGGTTCGGCGGCAAGGCGGGCATCGAGGCCTTCACCGAACTACGCTGGATCACGATGCAGACGGCTCCGCGCCACTATCCGTTCTGAGGCTTGAAACCTGCCTTTCCCAAAGTCGGGGGAGCCTTGAAACAGCAAGTGACGTAGCGATGGCCGTCTGAAAACACCGAGTCGCTACCATTTAATGGTGAAAAAAGCCTTCTGCGCAAGATGGATGGGCGTGTCCAGCTATATGTTTGATAGCAAACTTGTCGCCGGTGAAAAAAGCGCTGCAGCGCATTGCACAAGCCAGCTTTTGCGCTTATGCCGCCACCAGCCGCCGCAGCCAGTCGAGCAATACGCTCGGCAGCAATTCGGGACGGGGCAACAACGCGTAATGGTTGGGGCCGAACACGGCGGGCAGGTAATTGGCCGCCTGGCGGTCGATGGTCAGGCAAAACGGTGAAATGCCCTGCAGCTTGGCTTCAATCACGGCCTGGCGCAGGTCTTCAACCCCATAGCGGCCTTCGTAGTCGTCAATGTCGTTGGGCTTGCCGTCTGACAGCAGCAGCAACAATCGGTGCCCGGCGGGCTCTTTCATCAGTAGGGTAGCGGCATGACGCAGGGCGGCACCGGCGCGGGTGTAGTGTTCTGGCTCCAGGCCGGCGATGCGCTGCGCCACGGCGTTGTCGTATCGCTCGTCAAAGCGCTTGACGCTGCGCACCACGACCGCTTGCGGGCCTTCGCCTGAAAACGCCAGCACGCTGTAGGGCTCTGCCATGCCGTCCAGCGCAATGCACACCAGCAGCAGCGCTTCGCGCTCGACGTCGATGATGCGGCGGTCGGCGGCAATCCAGCCGTCGGTCGAGCCGCTGACATCGACCAGCAGCATGATGGCCATGTCGCGCCGGCTGCGCCGTTCGGTCTGGTAGAGGCGCTGCGCCATGGGCAGGCCGGCACGAAAATCGGCATAGCTTTCGGTATAGGCCTGCAGGTCAATGTCTTCGCCGTCGAGCTGCTTGCGCACGCGAACGCGCTGGGCGCGCAGCAATTCGAAGCGGCGGCGGATTTCATGCAGCATGCCGCGCCGTGCATCCAGCGTGTCATCGACCCATTTTTGCGGTCCGTTGGGCGCGGGCAGCAGCAGCACGGTCGCGCCGGGATCACGGTAAGCGCCTGCGCGCCAGTCCCATTCGGGGTAATGCCGCCGGTCCGGTGCATCGCCCGGTTGGCCCGTCAGTTCACGCTTGGCGCGCTTCGTCTGGGAATCGGGTGGGTCATCGGAGATCAGCACCTCCTTGGGCTTGCCGGGGGCGGACACCAGCCGCGCCTCGGGCAACTCGGACAAGGCGTCGGCAAAATCTTCGGCGGCGGTGGTTTGGTCGCGGTCAGTGGGGCGCTGCAGGCCCATCGGGTCTTCAGCCTGTTCATGCGGCTGGGCGGTTTGAATCATCCAGGCGCCGGGTTTTTCGTCGTCCTCATCGTCGTCGCTTTCGCGCACCTCGGGCCTTCGCAGCAGGCGGGCGCTGCGGGGCTTGCTGGCGTCCGTGCTGTCGTCTTCATCTTCAGACGTTTGGCCGGACGCGCGCACGCTGGCGGGCGGCACGCGCAGGTCGCCGGTCCAGCCGTCGCGCCATAACAGCCGCGTGCCCTTGAGCGCCCCGGCGGCTGTGCCGCCCAGCGCCGTTGACAGCGCCCGGGCGTGCTGTCGGACTTGCTCTGGCGTGGCGGGCAGCGCAAATAAGGCGGAGGCCAGGCCGCCCGGCAGTCTGGCGATGAATGCGGCATCACCGTCAACGCCCAGCAGCGCACGCACCAATTCTTCCATTGGCTGCAAGGACGCGGTAAAGACGCCCAGCTTGGGCCGCCGTTGCAGAGCCTCACGCCGCAGCGTCGCCAGCGGGGTGGCCATGCCGGGCAAAAGCCGGGCCAGCGCATCCTCGGCGGCACGCGCTTCCAGCAATAAATACAGCTCGCGTTCCAATGGCGGTGCTTCGGCAGGCAGATGCGCGGCGCTGCCGCGTTGGGCGCGCATGGCCTGCTGCAGCGCCATGGTGCGAAAACGCGCGGTGGCCATGGCGGGGTCTTCGCCTGCTGCAAAGCGGGCGGGCAGCCAGATGCTGCGCCCGTCGGTGGCCGGAACAGCGTCGCGCACCGGTGGCAGTTGATGGCGCAGCAGCATGCGGCCAATCCAGGAGGGCGCCGCCGGCAGTTGGGCCACACGCAAGGCAAAGCTGCGGCCAAATACAGCGGCAATCAGCAGGTCAAGCCGTTGGGCCACATCGGCCAGTTGCAGCGGCGCTGGGCCGGTCGGCAGGGGACGGTGGCGCCGCCACAGCGCCTGCGCAAAAATCGTCGCGTGTCGCGCCGCGTCGGTGATGACGTCTTCTGCCTCGGCCATGCCGGTCTTGCGCCGGGTTCAGACGAACGTGGCGTCCACCAGATCGCGCATGGCGCCGATCAGTGACGGCTCGTCAGACAAAGGCGACACGATGGCGACGTAGCAGGCCAGCGGCACCGGTATGCCTGACGTGATGAGCCGTGCTGCTGCAATCAGCAGGCGCGTGCTCGGCACTTCGGCCAGGCCACGGTCCTGCAGACCACGCAGGCGCTGGCCCAGCCCGACCAGGCCGCGTGCAATCGTGGGGTCCACCCCGCCTTCGTGCGCAACGATGTCGGCTTCGCGCCCGGGCGGCGGAAAGCTGAAGTCGAGCGCGACAAAGCGCTGGCGGGTGCTGGGTTTCATGTCTTTGAGCATGCGCTGGTAGCCGGGGTTGTACGACACCACGAGCTGAAAACCTTCGGCCGCGTGGATCGTTTCACCGGTCTTGTCGATGGGCAAAATCCGCCGGTAATCGGTCAGGGGATGCAGCACCACCACAGTGTCCTGGCGCGCCTCGACCACTTCGTCGAGGTAACAGATGGCGCCTTCACGCACTGCGCGGGTCAGCGGGCCGTCCTGCCAGGCGGTGCCGTCATGGCGAATCAGGAAGCGGCCAACCAGATCGCTGGCGGTGAGGTCGTCATGGCAGGAAATGGTGATCAGCGGTCGACCCAGCCGCCAGGCCATGAACTCGATGAATCGGGTCTTGCCGCAGCCGGTCGGGCCTTTGAGCATGACCGCCAGGTTGCGCGCATGGCATTGCTCGAACACCGCCACCTCGTCGCTGGTGGGCAGGTAGTAGGGCGCGTCGGCCGGTACCGCTTGCGCCGTCGTGTGTGGTGCCACCTCGCGGCTCAAGCCATCGCGGGACGCACCCGGCGGACAGGTTGCAGCCCCGGCTCCGGCTCACTCGAAACTTCGAAGCGCGGTGCGTGCCGGAAAAAATCGATGATGAACAAGGCGACGCCAATGGCAAAAATGGAAGCCGTGATGATCAGCATCACAAAGTGGATCTGGATTTTCAGCTGTGCGTCAAGGTAGCCCATGCCCATGATGCGTTCCAGGTACACCTGGCCGATACCGGCGGTGGCAAACGACAAGGTCATGCCGAACATGCCGGTAATCTGCATCCAGAACGACACGTAGCCCATCGCAGTCCCTTCCTCGGGCCGGCGGGTGATCGACGGCAGGGCATAGGTGATCATGGCCAGCACGATCATCGCGTAGGCGCCATAGAACGCGGCATGGCCGTGCATCGCGGTGATCAGGGTGCCGTGCGTCCATTTGTTGACGCTGGGGAAGGTGTGTGCCAGGCCGAGCAGGCCGGCGCCAAACAGTGTGAACACCGCGCTGCCGACCGTCCAGTGCAACGCCAGCTTGTTGGGGTGCGCCAGGCCCGAACGCCGAATGGCCGAATAGGCATAAATCGCCATGCCGATCAGCGCCAGTGGTTCCAGCGCGCTGAACAAGCCGCCGATGGGCAGCCAGTAGCTTGGCACGCCAACCCAGTAGTAATGGTGCGCAGTGCCAATGATGCCTGCGATGAACACCAGTCCGACGATGACATACAGCCACTTTTCCATCACTTCCCGGTCAGCGCCCGACAGGCGGATCAGCAGGTAGGCCAGAAAACCGCCCTGGATCATTTCCCACACACCCTCGACCCACAGGTGAATCGTCCACCAGCGGTAAAAAATCGCCACGGTGTAATTTTCAAACTCCAGCAGCGCCGGAAGGTACAGCAGCGCGGCCAGTCCCAGGCCACCCATCAGCACGCCTTCGGTGGTGGTGAAGCGACCCGATTTCTTGATGGTCATGGCAATGTTGTAGAGAAACATCAGCATCACGATGACGATCACGATCTTGGAGGGCAGGGGCTGCTCGAGCAGCTTGTTGCCGGTGCCGTAGCGAAACAGATAGCCGGTGACGGTCGCAACGCCCATGACGGTCCACAACACAAGCTGGAAATAGGCCAGCTTCGTGCTGTAAAGCTCGGTGCGGGATTCGTCGGGCACCATCCAGTAGGTCGCGCCCATGAAGCCGGTCAGCACCCACACAATCAGCAAATTGGTATGGATGACCTTGGTGACGTCAAACGGCAGGATGTAGAGCAGCGGGTCGGGGCCCAGGTACTTGGCGGCCGACAGCAGGCCGAACACCAGTTGCAGGCCGAACAGGGCAACGGCCACGGCAAAGTACCAGTAGGCGACGGATTGGGATTTGTATCTCATGGCGATCTCCGGCGGGAGGGTGTTTGTCTGGATGAATGTGCGCCAAGAGCGCTTGGCAACAAGGCGAAGCCCACTATTTGAGCGACGACAGATAGGCAGCGAGCTGGTCGATCTGCGCGGGCGTCAGGTCCTTGGCATAGGTCGTCGGCATGAACGACACGCCGTTGGCCGAGTACATCGGCCCTGGCACGGTATGCGCACTGGGCTCAACGATCGACTCATGGATATAGCCCGCCAGATCTTTGGCCTTGCCCTTGTATTCACTCGAGGCCAGCAGCTTTTCCGTGCGCGCCGACAAGCCCGAAAGCGAAGGCCCCGCCATGTTCACGCCTGGCGCAATCGAGTGGCAGGCGGTACAGGCCGGCGCGGCGCTGCGAAACACTTTTTCACCCAGGGCAATCGGATTTTCGTCGCCTGCAACCGGTCGCGCCCCCGGCGGCGTTGTGCTTGCAGCGCCGCCTGCTCCAGTGCCTTGCTGGCCGACAGCCATGTCGGAGCCCGCCAGCGTCGCGCCCGTCACCAGGATAGGCCGCGGCGGCCAGCCCTGGTTGTCGACATTGCTGATCCAGTCGAGAAATGCAATCAGGTCGGCGATGTCGGTGTCGCTGAGGTCCTGCTTGGGCATCAGCCGGCGATGGCGGGTTTCGTCGTAGAACTTCGACGGGTCCTTCATGTAGGCCGTCAGGTAGGCTTCGCCGCGATGCTTGGTGATCTTGGTCAGGTCGGGCGCATAGTAGGCGCCTTCGCCAAAAACCGTATGGCAGTTGATGCAGTTGTTCTTGTGCCAGACGTCCTTGCCGCGCGTGACAGAGGTGGTGATCTTGTCGGCGTTGGTGAGCTTGCCGAATTGACGGTGGCTGTCAATGGTCATGCCGATGAATGCCACGGCAGCAATCACCGAAGAACCGATGGCGAACAGCCGGGTTTGTTTTTTGTTCATGGTGCGGTGTTCCTAGACACTGATGCCGGACCAGTATTTGATCGAAATGAAGGCCGCATAGCAGATGGCGAGCAAGATCAGCAGCACCACGACATGGCTGAATATTTTCAGCGGACCGATCCATTTTTCCATGAGCGTCTCTTTCTTGGTTGTGCCTCAATATAAAGTCAATAATGTATATTCTTAACGTATGTTTACAAAAGTACACACGCGCGAATCAAAGAATCAACGCACCTTGACATTAGTCAACCTTGGAAGAAAAACCTGCCGATTGAGCCTGCCATCCATGTTATGAGGCACGGCTGCTGAACAAAAGATGGCTGTCGGCAAATGGAGTGCTTCAACGCATGGTGTGCAGTGGAATGTCTTTTGCCACCGCCAGTGCGTCAAGTTCCCGACGCGTTTGCGTGAGCAGGAAATCGGCGATGTGCTGACGCGAGGCCGGTGTCAGCAGGGTCCTGATGTCGCAAGAAGCCATGCCGGCTGCCGTGCACAGCGCTGCTGCAAAATGCGGCTCCAGCGCGGCCATCGCCACGCGACCATCCTTACACGCATAGACCCGATAACCGGCATGGGCGCCGCCAATCCAGCCCTCCGGTTGCGTCAGTCCCCATTGCCGGGGCAGCGCCAGGTAACCGGCGGCGACTGACAGTGCGACTTCGATGAACATGCCATGAGCCGCATTGACCGCGCCATCTGCGCTGTGCCGTAGCAGGCAGGCCTGCAGCACGGCTTCGGTGGCCATCAGGGAGCCGCCCATGTCCGCATACAGCGTGGCGGGCAGTTCCAGGCCGGGAACCAGGCCTTTTTCAGCCAGATACGTCAGGTCGTGACCCGGTTCTTCAGCGCGCCCGCCGGGGCTGCCCACGATGGCGACTTGCGACAGGGTGGGGTAGCGCGCATGCAGTGTTTCCCACGCAATGCCCAGCTTCTTGAAGGCCGAGGGACGAAATGAGGTCAGCAGCACATCGGTTTGAGCCAGTTCATGGTGCAAAACTTCCTGGCCTTCTGCCGTTTTCAGGTCCGCCTTGCGCACCGCGATGCCCTCGTGCAACTGGTCATAGGCGGCCTGGTTGTAGCTGCCCATCGGGTCGCCGCCGGGCGGTTCAAGCTTCAGGCAGTCCGCGCCCATCCGGCGCAGTCGCATCAGCGCGGCCGGGCCGGGAAGGTTGAGCGCGAGGCTCAGGATGCGAACGCCGCGAAGGGGCAGGAAAGCGGGGATGGCGGTAGGTGTCATGTGCTATAAAAATAGTAGCTGCTTGTGCAGGATGGATAAGCGCAAGAGGCCTAAACGACATCCAATTTACCGCAAAAGCGCATCCACCATGAAAAACGGGCGACAACGCCGCCCGTGAACAGCCGGCAGACGCCGGTCCGGCGCTGCCTTATTCGCCAAAATCCAATGGCAGGCCGACATAGTTTTCCGCCACCGACAGCGCGCCGGCTTCGGAGTTGATGATGTAGTCGAGTTCGGCTTCCTGGAACTTCTGGCCAATCTCGCCGTTTTCGGGAAAGCGGTGCATCAGGCTGGTGAACCACCAGGAAAAACGCTCGGCGCGCCAGATGCGGCGCAGGCAGCGCTCAGAATACGCGTCGATGCCGGCTTCGCTTTTCTCCTGGTAAAACTCGGTCAGTGCACTCGACAGGTATTTCACGTCGGTGGCCGCCAGGTTCAGGCCCTTGGCACCGGTCGGCGGCACGATGTGCGCGGCGTCGCCGGCCAGGAACATACGGCCAAAGCGCATCGGCTCTGTGACAAAACTGCGCAGCGGGGCAATGCTTTTCTCGATCGACGGGCCGGTGACCAGTCTGGCGCGGGCTTCAGGGTCCAGGCGCAGGCGCAATTCCTGCCAGAAGGCCTCGTCCGACCAGTCTTCGACCTTGTCGGTCAGCGGCACCTGCAGGTAGTAGCGGCTGCGCGTCTGGCTGCGTTGCGAGCACAGCGCAAAGCCGCGCGGGCTGTTGGCGTAGATCAGTTCGTGGTGTACCGGCGGCGTGTCCGACAAGATGCCGAGCCAGCCAAAGGGGTAGATTTTTTCGTATTCCCGGATCGCGCTGCGTGGCGCGCTGGCCCGGCACACGCCGTGAAATCCGTCGCAACCGGCGATGAAGTCGCACTCGATTTCGTGCGTCTGGCCGTCTTTTTCGTAGCGAACCTTGGGGCTGGCGCTGTCAAAGTCATGCACCGTGACATTTCCTGCTTCATAAATCGTGGTCAGTCCAGCCGCCTTGCGCGCATCCATCAGGTCGTGCGTGACTTCGGTCTGGCCATACACCATGACATTCTTGCCGCCGGTGAGATGGTTCATGTCGATGCGGTGGCGCTCGCCCTTGAACAGCATGTCAAAGCCGCCATGGACCAGGCCTTCCTTGTGCATGCGCTCGCTGACGCCGGCCTCGTCCAGCAGGTCGATGCAGACCTGCTCCAGCACGCCGGCACGGATGCGCGTCAGCACATAGTCGCCGGTCTGGCGTTCAAGCACGATGGCGTCAATGCCGGCCTTGTGCAGCAACTGGCCGAGCAGCAGGCCGGAAGGGCCGGCGCCGATGATGGCAACCTGGGTACGCATGGGTTTGTCTCCTGAAAATAAATATTTTTGCCAGTGGCTGGAATGCCCTCTGGGGCTGATTCGTCAGCCTTCGAGATTAAATCGGCATGGTGCGTGCCGCAAGCCCATGGGACCAGCTTTGTGCGATGTGCGTTATTGTTGTGCGATGATCGCGCAATGCCTGTGAAAACGACACGATTGACATCTCCTGGCGCCTTGCCGATTGCCAAGGCCGACATGATCGAGGGCATGGCCAAGGGCATGGCCGTGCTGGAGAGTTTTGACACACAGCGCCAGCGTCTCAATGCCACGCTGGCCGCCGAACGGGCGGGCATCACGCGCGCTGCGGCGCGCCGCCATCTGCTGACGCTGGCGCACCTGGGCTATCTGGAAACCGATGGCAGTTACTTCTGGCTGGCGGCCAAGGTGCTGCGGTTTTCAGGCAGCTACCTGGCCACTTCACGCTTGCCGCGCGCGGTGCAGCCGACGCTCAACCGGCTGGCCGTGCAGACCCGGGCTTCTTTTTCAGTGGTGGTGCTTGATGGCGACGAGGTGGTCATCGTGGCCCGAAGCGATGTTGAATGGCGGCGTTCACCGGATGAAAAAACGGTCTCTGCCAAACTGCTCGCCTACGGCCTGCACCTGGGTGCCCGCCTGCCGACGCATGCCACCTCGACCGGGCGCGTGTTGCTGGCCGCCAAGCCTGAAGGCGAGGCGAGCGCCTGGCTCAAAAACAGGTCTGAAAACGGCGGACTGGCCCGGTTGACGCTGCACACGGTGACCGACCCGTCCCAGCTCAGCCAGCTGATTGACCGTGTACGCATTGATGATTTCAGCGTGATCAGCGAAGAGCATGAGCTCGATGTACTTGCCCTGGCCGTGCCGCTGCGCGACATGCAGGGGCGCACGGTGGCGGCGCTCAATGTCGTGAGTTCTCCGCAGCGGCTGACGGCCGAAACGCTAAGGCGTGAGCTGCTGCCGTTGCTGCTGGACGCCGCACGCGAATTGCGGCCGCTGCTTTGAGCCAAGCCTGCGCCCTGGATGCGGGGCTGAAAAACAGGCGGGGTAAACTCATCGGTCAGGCAGTTTTCGCTGCTTTCAACCTCCTTTTTCATGCCCCCTGACGACATTGCCCGGCTGGCGCTTGCTGCCTTTGACCACGCCGTGGACGCCTCCGGCTCCTTTCGCGACCGTCCAGGCCAGCGGCTGATGGCCGAAAAAGTGGCCCACACCTTCAGCGTTGCCACCCTGGGCAAGACCGAAGACGACAGCGATGAACCCATTCGCGCGATTGCCGTGGTCCAGGCCGGCACCGGCGTGGGCAAGTCGCTGGCCTACTGCGCGCCGGCCATTGCTGCTGCCCTGACGCGCAATACCCGCGTGATGATTTCGACCGCCACCGTGGCTCTGCAGGAGCAGCTGGTCAACAAGGACTTGCCTGCGCTGGCGGCTATCCTGCCGCAGGACTTTCGCTTCGGCCTGGCCAAGGGACGCGGGCGCTATGTCTGCAAGCTCAAGTTGTCGCGCCATGCAGGCGATGCCGACGATACGGTAGAGGCTGATGATGACCTGTTTGCCGACGAACTCGCCGCCGCTGCACCGCTGCATGTGATGGAGGCACGCGCGGTGTTCTATGCCGCGCTGGTGCGCGATTTGGCAAGTGGCGCCTGGGACGGCGACCGCGACAACCTGGTGCAGCCGCCCGATTCGGAGTTGTGGTCGCCCGTGGCGGCTGAAGCCAGTTCCTGCACCGGCAAGCATTGCCCGGTCTTCAACCAGTGCACCTATTACGAAAAGCGCAAGGAGCTGGTCGGCGCGCAGGTGATCGTGGTGAACCATGACTTGCTGATGTCCTCGCTCGGTTCGCGCATGCTGCCGGAACTGGACAACTGCCTGCTGGTGCTGGATGAAGGTCATCACCTGCCGGCCGTGGCGCTGGACCATTTCGCTGCGTCCATGGACCTGAGCCGCACGCTGTGGATTGAAACGCTGGCCAACCGCGCACGCCGCATCGGTGGGCTGATGACGGTGTCTGAATCCGCCGACGTGCCGCGCCTCGCTGCGCAACTGCGCCAGGGCATGGTCGACCTGAGCCGCCTGCTGATGGATCTGCACGGCCAGGCGTTTCAGGAAGCGCGAAGCCAGCAGGGGCCGGTGCGCTTTCGCCTGCCGCGCGGCGTGCTGCCCGAAGCATTGGACGAGCCGCTACGGCTGCTGCATGTGCTGGCCGAAAGCTTTTTGGCCATCCTGAGTACGATTGCCAAGGCCTTGCGCACGGCGATGCGCGACCAGCCCGACGAGGCGCGTCGGCTGTCCATCCTGTATGCGCAGCTGGGCATGCTCTCGCCCCGGTTGGAAAAAGTCCAGGCGACGACCGAGTTGCTGCTGAAAGCCGCTGCGAATGATGAAGACAGCGTGCCGGTGGCCAAATGGTTCACCTTTGAAACCTGCCAGGGCGGGCTCGACAGCGGCCTGGTGGTCATCAAGGCGCATGCCAGCCCGATCCTGCCGGGCAGCACGCTGCGCCAGCATTTCTGGTCACGCGTGCGTGCGGCCGTGGTCACTTCGGCCACGCTGACCAGTTGCGGGAAGTTCGACTTTTACCTGCGTGAATCCGGTCTGGACCAGGACCCGGCAGCCAGCGTGCTGGAAGTCGCCAGTCCATTCGACTACGCCAGCCAGGGGCGCTTCGTGACAGTGGAAACCGTGGCCGATCCCCGGCAGGCGGAAGCCTTCACCGCTGAAATGGTCCAGTCGCTGCTGGTCGATCTGGCGCTGGTCGCGCACGGCGCGCTGTGCCTGTTTACCTCGCGCGAGCAGATGCGCGTCGCGGTGGCGGCGCTCTCAAGCGTGCTGAAGGGCACGGTGCTGGTGCAGGGCGAACTGCCGCGCGCGCTGCTGCTCAGCCGTCATCGCGCGCGTGTCGAGGCCGGCGCAGCATCAATCATCTTTGGCATGCAGTCCTTCGGTGAGGGCCTGGACCTGCCCGGGCAGTTGTGCGAGTCGGTGTTCATCGCCAAGCTGCCGTTCGCGTCGCCGGACGATCCGGTGGGCGAGGCGCGTGCCGAGTGGCTGCGCTCGGTGGGCCGCGATCCGTTCAGCGAACTGGTGGTGCCGGCCACGGCGATCCGTCTGGCGCAGTGGGCCGGGCGCGCCATTCGCCTGGAGACCGACCGCGCCTTCGTCTATTGCTACGACCGCCGGCTGGTGAACACGTCGTATGGCCGGCGCTTGCTGGAGGGGTTGCCGGCATTCTTGCAGCAGCGCCGCAGCGCAACGGGAAGGGTGACTCCTGACTGAAAGGCTTGGCTGCTGCAGCGATATTAATCGTTTCAGCATCAAAAAAGGCCTTTTGCGCAAGCCCAGCATGCACAATACGCTATAAATTAAATAGCAATAACATGTTTTGCGCTACCGTCATTCCCGCGAAGGCGGGAATCCAGGCGCCATAAGCCATCGCCACTCTTGAACCTCTGGATTCCCGCTTTCGCGGGAATGACGAGCAGGGCAGCCTGCCCTTGATGAGCTTGGCACCTGTTTTTGCAACTCAGGACGAATGCGCGCTAGACGCCGAGGTACTGCTGCAGCAACTCCGGCCGGTCATGCAGTTCCTGCGAGCGGCCCTGAAACACCACTTCGCCCTTGACCAAAATCACGTTGCGGTCAGTGATCTGGCTGACATGCTTCCAGTTCTTGTCAACGATGACGCTGCTGATGCCGGTTTCCCGCACCAGCTGGCAGATGCGCCAGATTTCACGGGCGATCAGCGGCGCCAGGCCTTCGGTGGCTTCGTCCAGGATCAGCACATCCGGGTTGGTCATGAGCGCGCGGCCAATGGTCAGCATCTGCTGCTCGCCGCCGCTGAGCTGCTGGCCGCCGTGGCTCAGCCGTTCCTTGAGGCGGGGAAAAGTGTCCAGCACCCGCTCATAGGTCCAGTCGCGCTGGCCCCGGGTGCCGGCGCGCGCGGCCATCTTCAGGTTTTCCACCACGCTCAGGTTGCCGAAGATGCCCCGGCCTTCAGGCACATAGGCAATACCAAGGCGGGCAATTTCATAAGGAGAACGCCCGGTCATGACCCGGCCTGCAATCTCGACCGAGCCGGAGCGCGGCTTGACCAGCCCCATGATGCTTTTGAGCAGCGTGCTCTTGCCCATGCCGTTGCGGCCCATCAGGCCGATGGTCTCGCCGCGCGCAACGCAAAAGCTGAGGTCGCGCAGGATGTGGCTGGCGCCGTAATAGGTGTTGATATTTTGGGCATTGACCAGCAGCTCCGGCAAATGGGTGCGATGCGTCGTCATGCGCTTTCTTCCCCGATATCTTCGCCCAGATAGGCGGCCTGCACGCCTGCGTCCAGCCGGATTTGCGCAGGCGTTCCGCTGGCGATGACCTGGCCGTTGACCATCACGGTCAGCTGGTCGGCCAGGCTGAACACCGCATCCATGTCGTGTTCCACCAGCAGCATGGCGTGGTCTTTTTTCAGCAGCTGCAGCAGGCCGATCATCCGTTCGGCTTCCTGTGCGCCCATGCCGGCCAGCGGCTCGTCGAGCAGCAGCACCAGTGGCCGGGTTGCCAGCGTCATGGCGATTTCCAGCTGGCGCTGTTCGCCGTGGCTGATCGTGCCGGCAATGCTCCGGGCCCTGTTTTGCAAGCCGGAAAGCTCAATGGCGCTCTCTGCGCGGGCATTGATAGCTACAAAATCAGAAGCGCGCTGCATCCACCTGAAGGCATTCGGCTGGCGCGATTGCGACGCCAGCCGCACGTTTTCCCAGACAGTGAAGGGCAAAAAAATGTTGGTTTTCTGGTAGCTGCGTCCGAGTCCCTGAGCAGAAATCCGTTCCGGGCTCCAGCCGGTAATGTCGTGCCCGCCAAGTTCGACGGTGCCCGATGTTGGCGGCAGGTCGCCCGAGAGCAAATTGGTCAGCGTGGACTTGCCGGCGCCGTTGGGACCTATCACCGCATGGATACGGCCGCGCCAGAGATCGATGGACACGTCATTGACCGCCGCGAGCCCGCCAAATCGCTTGGTGAGGCCCCTGGCGCTGAGAAGCACTTCGCTCATGCCGCTTCCTTTTGCTCGTCGGGAATGGCTGACTTGCGCGGGCCGGCCTTGCCCAGGCGCTCGACAAGCCCCAGCAGGCCGCGCGGCGCAAAAGTGATCAGCAGCACGATGAACAGGCCCATCCACAATTGCCAGTGCTTGCCCAGGTTGACACTGCCGACCTGCGGCAGGTCCTTGAAGACATGCAGCAGGTACTCGAAGGCGAAGGCGCCGACGATGGCGCCGGCAATGTTGCCCATGCCGCCGAGGACGACCATCATGATGGTGTGCGCGCTCATCTGGAAACCCATGAGTTCGGGGTTGATGTAGCCGGTCTGCGTGCCCCAGAGGTAGCCCGCCAGCCCGGCCAGACTGCCGGCCAGTGTGAAGGCCGTGAGCTTGTAGCCAAAGGTGGGAAAGCCCATCGCCCGCATCCGGTGCTCGTTGACGCGTATGCCCGCCAGCGCCCGGCCGAACGGACTCCAGAGCAGGCGCCGCAAGAACACATAGACGCCCAGCATGGCGGCCAGCGTGAAATAGTAGAGCGTGCGCTTGCTGTCCAGTTCAAACGGCACCCAGCCGAACAGCGACGCGTCAGGCCTGAAATTGATGTAGAGCCCGTCCGAGCCGCCCAGCGCCTTGTTGTCGAAAAACAGGAAAAACACCATCTGCGCAAACGCCATGGTGACCATGATGAAATAGATGCCGTGTGTGCGCACGACAAAAAAGCCGATGATCAGCGCTGCCAGCCCCGAGGCCAGCACGGCCACCGGCAAGGTCCACCACAGGCTGACCGGCTCGCCGGGGGGCGTCAGGAAAGCCAGTGCATAGCCGGCCAGTCCGAAATAGGCGGCATGGCCCAGCGACACCAGGCCGGTCACGCCCTGCAGCAGGTCCAGGCTCATGGCAAAGATCGCCATGATCATCATGCGCGTGATCATCTCGGTGTAGTAGTCGGTGCCGGCAAAAGGAAACGCGCACAGGGCCACCAGGCCAAGCGCCAGCGCGACCTGCACGCCGCGCGGCAAAATTTCAAGGTTGGACCGGATCATTGCTTGAACAGACCTTCAGGTTTGTACAGAAGCACGACCGCCATCAGGACATAGACCAGCATGCCGGCCACCTGCGGCAGCAGCACCTTGCCAAAGGTATCGACCAGGCCGACCAGCAGCGCGGCGATAAGCGCGCCACGCACCGAACCGATGCCGCCGATGACAACCACCACGAAGCACATGATCAACACCTGCGAGCCCATGTTCGGATAGACGCTGGCGACCGGCGCGGCAATCATTCCGGCCACCGCTGCCAGTCCGACGCCCAGCGCAAACACCACCGCATGAATTAGCTTGATGTTCACACCCAGCGATTCGGCCATGTCGCGGTTGAAGGCACCTGCGCGAATCTTCATGCCCAGTCGGGTCTTTGAAATCAGGAAATAAAGGCCGGCGGCCAGGGCCAGGCAGATGCCCGACATGAACAGGCGGTACACCGGGTACGACAGGTTGTCGGTCAGCGGAATCGAGGCGCCCAGCAGTTCGGGGATCGGCACGCCGTGAACGTCGTCGCCCCACAGGATGGAGCGCAATTCCTCAAAGATATAGATCAGCCCGAAGGTCAGCAGCACCTGGTCCAGGTGGTCGCGCTCGTAGAAATGGCGGAACAGCAGCCATTCCAGCGCCAGGCCAAACAGCACCGACAGCGCCGCGCCGACGACAATGGCCAGGCTCAGGCTGCCAAATTGCGCACTGAGCGACCAGGCCAGGTAGGCGCCCAGCATGTAGAAACTCCCGTGTGCCAGATTGACCACGCCCATGATGCCGAAGATCAGCGTCAGGCCGGCAGCCAGCATGAACAGCAGCAGCCCGTACTGCACGCTGTTCAGCAGCTGGATAAGAAAATTGGCGAGATCCATCGGCAGGCTTTGGGTCGAAAAGTGGAGGACAGAATGGGGTTGACAGAAGTCCCGTGCAGCCTTGGGTAAAAGGCGTTCTTCTACAAGCATGGGCCGCGGGACTGGCTTCGCCAGACCGCAGGCGCAGTGGCCCCCTCGGGGGGCAGGGAGTTACACGCAGTGAACGACCGTGGGGGCTACATCCTGCAGCCAACGCCCGAGTCGGCCAAGGCCTTGGCTGCAATGCCGATCACCTTGTTTTCCTTGTTCTCCACGACGCGCAGGTAAATGTCCTGCACCGGGTTGTGCGCCTTGCTCATGGTCCATTTGCCGCGCGGGCTGTCAATGGTGGCGCCTTCCATGGCCTTGTACAGCGCGGGTTTGGCGCTCAGGTCGCCCTTGACGGCGTTGGCACCTTGTATGAGCAGCAGGCCGGTGTCGTAGCCCTGCACCGCGTACACGTCGGGCTGGCTGCGAAAAGCCTTGACATAGTCGAGCCTGAATTTCTTGTTGCGCGGCGTGTCAAGCGAGTCGCTGTAATGCATGGTGGTGACAATGCCCTCGGCTGCCGGGCCGGCCGCGTCGAGCACGCCTTCGGTCAGGAAGCCTGAGCCGTAAAGCGGGATTTTTCCCTTCAGGCCTGCGGCGGCATAGTCGCGGATGAATTTGGCAGCGCCGCCGCCGGCAAAAAAGCAGGCCACGGCGTCGGGTTTGAGCGCCGCGATTTCGGTCAGCAATGCCTGGAATTCGACATTGGGGAAAGGCAGGCCGAGTTCCTTGATGATGGTGCCGCCGGCCGCCGTATAGCTTTCCTTGAAGCCTTCAAAGGCCTCGTCGCCGGCAGCATACTTCCAGGTGATCCAGACGGCTTTTTTATGGCCCCTGTCCATCATCACCTTGCCCAGCGCGCGGGTCGGCTGGGAATTGCTGAAGGAGGTGCGAAACACATTGGGCGCGCACAAGGCACGGGTGGCGGCATGCACGCCGGCATTCGGAATCAGGCACAGCACGCCGCTGTCGCGGGCGACTTTCTGGATGCCCATCTGCACGCCCGAATGCACGGTGCCGACCAGCACATCGACCTTGTCGCGCTGCACCAGCTTGCTGGCGTTTTCAATGCCCTTGGACGGCTCCGATTCGTCATCGACCTTGAAGTATTCGATCTCGCGGCCTCCCAGCTTGCCGCCTTGCTCATTGATCGCCATGCGAAAGCCGTTTTCAATCGCCACGCCGAGCTGGCTGAAGGTTCCGGTGTAAGGCAGCATGAAGCCCACGCGAACCTTGGCCGACTGGGCCCGAACGATTCCGGGCAGCAGCAGGCCGGTTGAGGCGGCACCAATCACGGCAGCACTGCGGGTGAGGACCAGACGACGAGAGGACATGGAATTCCTTGGTGGATGACAGGATGCATCGAATATAAGGCGAGTGGCGGACGTCTGGCCTAGTGTAAAACCCGAGCTTTAGAAGTGAATTGTTTAGCTATGAAGTATTTTTGGCTGCTTTTCCTTTCGCGAGGAGATGCATATGATGGCCAGGACCAATTCACATCGGCCTCTGCATTGAAAGAGATTTATGGACAACGAATCGTTTTATGCGCAATACAAGGCCTTGAGCCTTAAGCGCCATCCGCACGGCATTCTTGAAATTGTGATGGGTGCGGCGCAAAGCGCCAATGGCAAACTGTCCACTGCCGACCACCACCTCCACCGCGAGTTGTCCACCATCTGGCTTGACATCGACAAGGATCCGGACACCCGTGTCGCCATCATCCGGGGCGAGGGCCGGGGCTTTTCCGCCGGCGGCGACCTGGGACTGGTGCAAGACATGGCCGACGACTTCAACATACGTGCGCGTGTCTGGCGCGAAGCGCGCGACCTGGTCTATAACGTCATCAACTGTTCCAAGCCGATTGTCTCGGCCATGCATGGGCCGGCTGTTGGCGCTGGTCTGGTGGCCGGGTTGCTGGCCGATATTTCGATTGCAGCCAAAACTGCCCGGATCATCGATGGCCACACCCGCCTGGGCGTTGCCGCTGGCGACCATGCCGCCATCGTATGGCCGCTGCTGTGCGGCATGGCCAAGGCCAAGTATTACCTGTTGCTGTGCGAGGCCGTGTCCGGCGAGGAGGCCGAGCGCATCGGACTGGTGTCGCTGGCCGTCGATGAGGCCGACCTGCTGCCCAGGGCTTTCGAGGTGGCCTAACGCCTGGCCAAAGGATCGCCGTCGGCCATTCGCTGGACCAAGTACGCGCTGAACAACTGGTTGCGGCTGGCAGGACCGACCTTCGACGCGTCGCTGGCGCTCGAATTCATGGGCTTTTCCGGTCCTGATGTGCATGAAGGCATCGCTTCCCTGCGGGGGCGGCGTGAGCCACGTTTCGACGCGTCAAGTCCTTTTTAGCCCTTGGCGCGCCGGCAGTTGCGAAGCTGGCATCCAGCCTCCTGTTCTTTTTCAGGAAAGAGAGCCTGTGGCGCCAGGCTGGATGGCTTGCGTCAATGCGGCTTTGATCCAGGCGCTGCACCATTCGGCGCCCCTTGATTCGGGCAGCGTGCCATCGCTTGAATCCAGAAAACATATGTCGCCAAGACGCTGGGCACCCAGGTCCTGCAGGCGCTCATCAAAACGCTTTCCGCCAAAGCCATAGGTCTGTTCATGCGCCATGCTGTCGCCCAGTGCAATGACGCCATAGCGGATATGGCCCAGATACCGGGCTTGCGCCTCCAGCGATTGGAAAAGCATCTGTGCATTGTCCGGAACATCACCCGCACCATAAGTGGAAATGCACACCAGAAAGAGCGAATCCACGGATTTTTCGGCATCAAAGACGTGGATATCCAGCCCGTCCATCCACTCAATTTCGACTGAACTGACCAGGTCGGCGCATTCCATCTGAATGGCCTGCGCGACATGGCCGGCCGTGTGGGTCATGCTGCCGACCAGGATTTTCAGTTTCATTTGAGCGTGTCCGGAAAGTGGGAAATACAGGGCGTTTGAAGAGTCTGGACGGGAAGTATATTTCCGCTGCCCCGATGCTTTCATCGGGGTGCCTGCCGTGCCATGGTGAAAAAGCCAGGCAGCGTATTAAAAAGTTTGGCCATACCCCGAGGCAACGCATTTTTACGGACTATAATAAACAGCTTGTCGGAGTGTGGCGCAGTCTGGTAGCGCACCTGGTTTGGGACCAGGGGGTCCAAGGTTCGAATCCTTGTACTCCGACCAAAAAATCAATAAAAAAGCTCACATTGTGGGCTTTTTTTATATCTGTCCGTAGCTCAGTTGGATAGAGCATCAGCCTTCTAAGCTGAGGGTCGTGGGTTCGATCCCCTCCGGGCAGACCAAATCAGCATGTATACGTTTGCCCAACCCTCACGCAAGCGGCTTGGGTCCTGTTAGCGCGCATGGCCGGCTCACCAGAATTTCCACCACGACTTTTGATTTCCACTTCCGTTCATCAGGTTGACCGGCGAATACTGGTCGGTCAGGATTCTGGTGCCCTCGGGCCAGTCAATTTTTGTTGAAAACAGTGGCAGCAACCAGTCCTTGCCCGTTCCAAAAAGATTGAGCTTGGGCTCCAGCTGGCGTGCATTGGCCTGGATTTGCGCCATCGGTGGCAAGCCGCCATTTTTGGCCAGGATCACACGGTTTTCTGTCTTCAGGTTGAAGAACCCGCCAAACACGCTTGCATAGGTGGCGGACTCGGCGTCGTAAAGCCTGGACGATGAAAACGTGTTGGCTGCCAGCACGCCGTCCTTTTCGAGTAAAGACTTCACCTCCAGCAGGTACTCCCGGGTCAGCATGTGTTCGGGCACATAGACCTGGTCAAACGCATCAAGAATGATCAGGTCGTACTTTTTTCCCTGCTTTTGCGCACGCTTGACAAAGACCCGCCCATCCTCGATGGTGACGATGTTGTTGCTGGCGGGCATGAAGCCAAAAAAACGTTCTGCCACCTTGGCCACCGACGGGTCAAGCTCGACCGTTTCGATCCTTGCCTGAGGAATCATTTTTTTCAGTGTGGACGGCAGGCTGCCCCCGCCCAGGCCGATGATCAAAATGTTTTGCGGCTGGGGATTCAGGTAAAGCGCGCCCAGCAGCATCCTGGTGTAGCTCAACACCAGCGCGTCAGGGTGTTGAAGGGAAATGCAGGTTTGCCGCCCCGTGCCCTGCCGGCCGAACTTCATGCAGCGAAGGCCTTGTTCCTCGTACACCAGAATGTTGCGGTAGAGGGATTTTTCCTGATAGATGTCTTGTGCGCCTGCCACGCCGGCCGTCAGTGCAAGGACCGCGCCCATTAGCCATTCAGGCCGTCGCCACATGTGGGGTCCTTCCCCGGTGAAATACCAGGCCAGCCGCGCCGATCAAAAAAGAGATGGTCATCATTCCCCACAAAATCTGGTCCAGTTCGAAAAGCAAGACCAGGTAAAAGGACGTCAGCAGCGTGCCCAGCATACTGCCGAAAGTCGATACAAAAAAGACGTTGCCAGCTACCTTGCCGCTGGTTCCCAGGCCTTCCACCAGCAGCCTTACGGCATACGGAGACACCGCGCCCGACACTGTGATCGGCAGAAAGAAAAGCGCCACCGAGGCGCTCAGCGCGCCATAGCGGGGATCGGGCACCCGGTCAAAAATGAATTCCAGAATCGGGTTGGAAGCCAGCACGCACGGAAGGGATGTCAGGACTGCCAGCAGCAGGATGGCGCTCAGCTTTTCCAGGCTTGGCCGTCTGGCGGACAGCGCACCGCCGATCAGGTAGCCGATGGACAGCGACAGCATGAACAGCGTGATGATGGCGCCCCAGACATAAATGCCTGTCCCGAAGAACGGCCCCAGCGCCCGGCCCCCCAGCAGTTCGAGCGCCATGACGAAAAATCCTGACCATCCGGCCAGCACATAAACAAAAAATTTATACGCTGTCATGCAACGGGATTTTCCAATCGATTTTTCCGGTCATCAGCGCCTTTGGTATTGCGTGCTGCCAAACAGATTTTCGTACTGTTTTTCATCCCGGAAAGGCTTGCGCAATTCGGCCAGCACCTCGACACCGCGCCTGACGGCCGGCCTGGCGCTAATCAAGTCGAACCATGCTTTCAGGTGCGGATAGTCGGCCCAGTCGATGCCCTGGTCTTCCCAACTGCGCACCCACGGATAAATGGCGATGTCTGCGACCGTGTACTGGTTGCAGGCCATGAACCTGCTTTTGGCCAGCTGCCTGTCCATGACGCCGTACAAACGTTTGGTTTCGTTGGTGTAGCGATTGACGGCGTAGTCGATTTTCTCGGGTGCGTATTTGCGGAAGTGATGGGTTTGTCCGAGCATCGGCCCGACGCTGCCCATCTGGAACATCAGCCATTGCAGCACCTGAAACTTTAGCCGGTCACTTTTCGGCAGGAACTTGCCGGTTTTCGACGCCAGGTAGAGCAGGATGGCGCCCGATTCGAACAGTGACATCGGCTTGCCATCGGGGCCTTCCGGATCGACCAGCGCCGGAATCTTGTTGTTCGGGCTGATGGCGAGAAACTCAGGCTTGAACTGGTCTCCGGTCCCGATGTTGACTGGAAAAACCTGCCAGTCGCGTCCCAGGCGAAGGCCGCATTCCTCCAGCATGATGTGAACCTTGTGGCCATTGGGCGTGGGCCAGGAATAGACGTCGATCACAGCGGCTTTCTTGTGTTGATGTCACGCGACTTTACGTGAAATGAAAAAAGCTGTCTTGCTGTTGGAGGCCGGGTGGGTTGGCTGCTGTAAATAAAAAATTAGGTGATTTATGCCTTCTTCGCATGTGGAGCGGGCATATGCTGCTATTTATTGGATAGCATCATATGCCCGTCAAAGCTCTCAAGGAAATCAGCAGCCGCGCGTCACCGGCATCTCGACCTCGCCCGGAATGACCAGGTGCTTGGCCAGTTCCAGCTTGGCCAGCGACGCACGGTGCACCTCATCCGGTCCGTCGGCCAGGCGCAGGGTGCGCTGGCTGGCGTAGGCATAGGCCAGCGGAAAATCATCCGACACGCCGCCCCCGCCGTGCGCCTGGATGGCCCAGTCGATGATCTGGCACGCCATGCTGGGTGCGACCACCTTGATCATGGCGATCTGCGCCTTGGCCACCTTGTTGCCCACGGTGTCCATCATGTAGGCCGCGTTCAGGGTGAGCAGCCGGGCCTGCTCGATCATGCAGCGCGAATCGGCGATGCGTTCGCTCCACACCGATTGGCGGGCGATGGGTTTGCCGAAGGCCACGCGGCTGTTGAGTCGTTTGCACATGAGTTCCAGCGCGCGCTCGGCGATGCCGATGCTGCGCATGCAGTGATGAATGCGTCCGGGGCCGAGGCGGCCTTGGGCAATCTCGAAGCCGCGTCCTTCGCCCAGCAGCAAATTGGCTGCCGGTACGCGAACATTGTCCAGGCGCACTTCCATGTGGCCGTGCGGCGCGTCGTCATAGCCAAAAACGCTCAAGGGCCGGATCACAGTAACGCCCGGTGAATTGGCGGGCACCAGGATCATCGACTGCTGCTCGTGACGGCCGGCCTCGGGATTGGTCTTGCCCATGACGATGTAAACAGCGCAGCGCGGATCACCGGCGCCGGACGACCACCATTTGAGGCCGTTGATCACATAGTCGTCGCCGTCGCGCTCGATACGGCACTGCACATTGGTGGCGTCGGAGGAGGCGACTTCGGGCTCGGTCATCAGAAAGGCCGAGCGGATCTCGCCCTGGAGCAGCGGGTCCAGCCATTCGTCCTTATTGGCTTCCGAGCCGTAGCGGGCGATGGTTTCCATGTTGCCGGTGTCGGGCGCCGAACAGTTGAAAACCTCAGCGGCAAACGGCACCCGGCCCATGATTTCGCACAGCGGTGCGTATTCAAGGTTGGACAGGCCTTCGGGCGCGCGCGGCGACAGCGGCAGGAACAGGTTCCACAGCCCGGCGGCGCGCGCCTTGGGCTTGAGTTCCTCGATCAGCGTCGTGGGAACCCAGGCATTGCCCTTGGCCCGGTTTTCAGCGATCTCGCGGAAAAACCGCGCTTCGTTGGGGTAAATATGCTCATCCATGAACTTCAACAGGCGGGCCTGAAGCTCTTTTACTTTGGGGGTGTAGTCGAAGTCCATGAATATCTCCTGAAAGGGCGGGTTGTTATAGGGAAAGGCTTGCCGGAAAAATCGGCGGGTGGTCTGTCGCTCAGTGGATGATTCAGTCAGGGCGCATTCAGGCTTGCGCCTTCAGCGCAAAATCCCAGGCCATCCTGGCCAGCAGCGGTGCGCCGGCGGCAGAACTGACCGCCTGAGCGCTGGACGCAGTGCCGGCTTCAACGCGCTTGGCGATGCCCTGCAGGATGGCGGCCAAGCGGAACAGGTTGTAGGCCAGGTAAAAGTTCCAGTCAGCCTTGAGCGCCCCGGGCGTCGTCAGGCCGGTGCGCTCGCAATACCGGGCGATGTATGCTTCCTCGGTCGGAATGCCCAGGCTGGCCACATCCAGGCCGCCTATGCCGCGAAAGGTGCCGGGCGGTATGTGCCAGGCCATGCAGTGGTAGCTGAAGTCGGCCAGCGGATGACCCAGCGTGGACAGCTCCCAGTCCAGCACCGCCAGCACCCGGGGTTCTGTGGGGTGAAAAAGCAGGTTGTCCAGCCGGAAGTCGCCATGCACGATGGACACCATGGTTTCATCGCGGGCGCTGGCGGGAATGTTCTCCGGCAGCCATTGCATCAGGCTGTCCATCTCGGGGATGGGCTGGGTGACGGATGCCTGGTACTGCTTGCTCCAGCGGCCGATCTGGCGTTCGAAATAGTTGCCGGGCTTGCCGTAGCCGGCCAGGCCGCGTCCGGCAAAATCGACCTTGTGCAGGGCTGCAATGACGCGGTTCATCTCGCCGTAGATTTCGCCGCGCTCAAGGGGCGTCATGCCGGGAAGGGACTGGTCCCACAGCACGCGCCCTTCGACAAACTCCATGACGTAGAAAGCGCGGCCAATGACGGATTCGTCTTCGCACAGGCAGAACATCCTTGGCACCGGAACGGCCGTGCCCTGCAGGCCCTGCATCACCCTGAATTCGCGCTCGACCGCATGCGCCGATGGCAGCAGCTTGGCGACCGGGCCGGGCTTGGCGCGCATCACGTAACTGGCACCAGGCGTGATCAGTTTGTAGGTTGGATTGGACTGACCGCCCTTGAAAATCTCGACATTCAGCGAGCCGCTGAAGCCTTCCAGGTGCTGACTCAGGTAAGTGCCGAGCGCTTCAGTGTCAAATGCCTGGCCGGCGGTCACGGCCCGGGTGCCGATGAAATGGTCAAAATTGCTCATGCGGTGAGTCTCCTTGGGACGGATGTTGTTATTTGTCGGCATCCGCTTCTGAAATGCGCAACAGCGACTGGCGGTTGCGCACCACCAGGCCGCCCGGTTCGATGCGGATGGCTTCCTCGCGCTCCATCGCCTTGAGTTCCTGGTTGACTCGCTGGCGAGAGGCGCCCAGCAGCTGCGCCAGTTCTTCCTGCGCCAGTTGCAGGCTGATGCGGGTATCGCTTCCGTTGGCCAGGCTGGGAACGCCATAGCTTCGCACCAGGTGCAGCAGCTGCTTGGCCAGCCGCGCCCGCAAGGGCAGGGTGTTGAGGTCTTCGACCAGACCGAACAGCTGGCGAATGCGCCGCGCATGCAGGCGCAGCAACGCTTCGTAGAGTTCGACATGCTGCGTCAGGATTTTGCGCAGGTCGGCGCGTGCCACACACAGGATGGTGGTGCTGCCATGCGCATAGGCATCGTGGGTGCGTCGCTCGCCGTCGAAGATCGCCACGTCGCCAAACCAGATGCCCGGCTCGACATACGTCAGCGTCACCTGCTTGCCGGAAATCGAGGTCGAGCTGACACGCACCGCGCCCATGGCACAGGCGATCCATTCCTCGGGCGGGTCGCCGCGCGCCGCTATGAGGTCGCCGTCTTTGAAGCGTTTGACGTAAGCGCATCGGAGAATGTCGTGCCTCAGGGATGGTGAAAGGGATGAGAACCAGCGGCCGCTGTTGATGGCCGCTCTTTCATCTATCGTAAGAATAGGATCGTCCATGGTCTGTCTTTTGGGTGACTAACAAGTGTTGCATTGTCGCTTTAGCGACCTGCGGCGGAATTGCCTGCTGTCGCATGGGTGTCGCCTTGCCAGCAAAGCAATGGCCCGGCTCGAGCCGGAATCCTGCAGGCGCGGCTCTGTCAATCTTTAGCCGGTGGCAAGGTCAGGTCAATCGTGAAAACCAGCAAGATCGGATTGCCAGTGCTTGCGCTACTGGCATGCAGCCAGAATGACGGTAAAAACCCAATTTTTAATAAAAATTGGCTGTTTGCGCTTGCTGTGTATGCGCAAGCAGCTATTGAATCAGGAGCAATACTAGCGATAAATCGGCAAGCGTTTTTGCAAAAATGCCTCAATGCCTTCGCCGCCATTGGCGTGGTGCAGGTTGCGAACGAAGTGGTTGCGTTCGCTGTCCAGTTGCTGGCTCAGGGTGTTGGCCGGCGCGTCGTTGATCAGGTCCTTGATGCTGGCCAGCACATTCGGTGCGCGCGCGTTGAGTCGAGCGGCCAATACCAGCGCTTCACCGACCGCGCCGCCGGCAACCGTGACGCGGTTGACCAGACCCAACTCGTGCAGTCGCCCGGCGCTGATGCGTTCGGCCCCCATGAGCAGTTCGCTGGCCAGGGCGCGGGGCAGCGCGCGCGCAAGGCTCCAGCTGCCGCCGCCATCGGGCGACAGTGCCACGGTGCTGTAGGACATGACAAACACGGCGTTGTCGGCGGCGACGATGAAGTCGCAAGCCAGCGCCAGCGAAAAGCCCGCACCGGCTGCAGCCCCTTCGACCGCCGCAATCACCGGCTTGGGATAGGTGCGAATGGCCTCGATCCAGTTGTGCAGCGCCTCGATGCTCTGCGCCTGCACTTCGGGCGACAGCCGCCGGTTGGCCTGCAGCCGCGGAAGGCTGCCGCCGGCGCAAAACATGCTGCCTTCGCCGGTGATCACCACGCTGCGGATTTCCGGGTTGTTCTCGGCGGCGTTCAGCGCTTCGATGCCGGCGGCATACATGTCGGGACCTAGCGCATTCTTGTGTTCCGGGTTGCTCAGCGTCAGGATGAGCGTGCCGCTTTCACTGGTGCTTTTCAATGCGCCGGACATATCAGTTCTCCTGGTGCATCAGGCTCAGGCCGATGGCGCCCCGGCGACGCAGCCAGGGTGACGGCCGGTAGCGCTGGTCGCCATAAACAGTCTGCAGGTTGAACAGCACTTCCAGGATATTGGTCGCTCCGTAGCGGTCGCCCATGGCCAGCGGGCCCATGGGATAGCCCAGCCCCAGCGTGACAGCGGTCTCCAGGTCCTTCGGGCTGCAGATGCCCTGCTGGCAGATGTCGCTGGCAATGTTGACGATGGTGGCCACCACGCGCTGCGTCACAAAGCCGCCGCTGTCGCGAATCACGCTGACCGCCTTGCCGTCGCGTGCAAACAGCGCATGGGCCGCATCCCGCATGTCGCTGCGCGTGGCCGGGTTGGTCGCCAGCACGCGGCGCCGGGTTGCGGCGTCATCGATCAGCATGTCGATGCCGACGGTGCGCGCCGGGTCCAGGCGCTCGACCACGGCGACCGTGGTGATGTCGAAACCGAGCGGCGCCACCAGCGTCAGTGCCTGCGGGGAGGGCGACTGGCCTGTCTCGATGTGGGCTCCGAGGTTTTTCAGCAACTGGAGCAGTTCCGAGCGCCGCGCCGCCCTGGGCGATACCCAGACCGGCGGCATTTGAGACACTTCGGGAGCGGGTGCTTCGGCAAAAACCTGGACAACGCTGCCTTCATAGCGGTAAAAGCCTTCGCCGGTCTTGCGTCCCAGCAGCCCGCCCGCCAGGCGCTGCGCTGTGATGACGCTGGGGCGGTAACGGTCTTCCTCGTAATACTGGTGGTAAATGGATTCCATCACGGGATGCGAGACGTCGAGCCCGGTCAGGTCCATCAGTTCGAACGGTCCAAGCTTGAAGCCGGCCTGGTCGCGCAGGATGCGGTCGATGGTGGCGAAATCGGCAATGCCTTCGCTGACTATTCGCAGCGCCTCGGTGCCGTAGCCGCGCCCGGCGTGGTTGACAATAAAGCCCGGCGTATCCTGCGCGTGCACCGGCGTGTGGCCTGTCTGGCGCGCATATTCGCTCAGCCCGTGGCAGGTGGCCGCTTCGGTCTTCAGGCCGGCAATGACTTCCACGACCTTCATCAGCGGCACTGGATTGAAAAAATGGAAGCCGGCAAAGCGCCCTGGATGCTGGAGGTCAGCGGCAATTGCCGTGATTGATAGCGACGATGTATTGCTTGCCAGTACGGTGTGATCCGGCACGATGGATTCGAGTTGGGCGAACAGCGCTTTCTTGATGTCCAGCCGCTCCACGATGGCTTCGATCACCAGGTTGCATCCGGACAGGTCAGCGAGCGTGTCCACGATCTGGATGCTTGCCTTGTAGCCGTCAGCAATTTCAGCGCTGATACGTCCCTTTTCGGTCATCCGGTCCCACTGGTTGCAAAGCGCCTTGCGCGCTTTCTCCGCAGCGCCCTCCTGAGCATCCATCAGTCTGACCGAGCTGCCTGCCTGCGCGGCAATCTGTGCAATGCCCCGCCCCATGGCGCCGGTGCCCACGATGCCGACCGTTGGATAAAAAGTTGTTTGCATGGTGATTCTGATTCGCTGGCCAGGTAGAAGTGTTGAACAAGGAGCAATGCAATGCCAGCGGCTAACGCCTGACCTGCAAGGCGCCCGGGTTGACGATATTTGTTGGCGTTCCCTTGATGAAATTGATGACATTGTCAAAGGCGGCGCCAAAATACATTTCGTAGCTGTCCTGCTCGACATAACCGATGTGCGGCGTGCAGATGCAGTTCTCCAGCCGTAAAAGGGCATGTCCCTGAAGGATGGGCTCCGATTCAAACACGTCGATCGCCGCCATGCCCGGACGCCCACGGTTGAGCGCCGCAATCAGCGCTTCGGGTTCAATCAGTTCGGCGCGCGACGTATTGACCAGCAACGCGGTTGGTTTCATGGATGACATTTCATCCAGTGTGACGATGCCGGTAGTTTCTTCTGCAAGGCGCAGGTGCAGGCTAAGCACGTCGCATTGCTTGAACAGTTCGGTTTTGCTCGGCGCGAGTTCAAACCCGTCCGCCTGGGCGCGTTCGCGTGAGGCCGGACTGCCCCAGATGATCACGCGCATGCCAAATGCCCGGCCGTAGCCGGCCACCAGCTGGCCTGTCTTGCCGTAGCTCCAGATTCCCAGCGTCTTGCCCTTGAGCACGGATCCGAGACCAAAATTAGGCGGCATGGAAGCGGATTTCAGTCCCGATTGCTGCCACGCTCCATGCTTGAGATGCGACACATACTGCGGAATGCGGCGCATCGCCGCCATGACCAGTGCCCACGTCAGTTCTGCTGGCGCAATCGGTGAGCCCGTGCCTTCGGCCACCGCAATGCCGCGCTCCGTGCAGGCCGCCACGTCCACATGGCTGCCGATGCGGCCTGTCTGGACGACCAGCTTGAGTTTGGGCAGCTTTTCAATCAACTGGCGCGTCAGGTGGGTACGTTCGCGGATCAGGACGATCACGTCTGCATCCTTCAGCCGAACCGACAACTGGCCAGCGCCCTTGACGGTGTTGGTGTAGACCTTGGCAGGGTAGGCTTCGAGCTTGGACGCGCAGGCGAGCTTTCGCACTGCGTCCTGGTAATCATCAAGAATCACAATATTCATGCAGATATTGTGCCTTCTAGATTTCTGTTTTTCGAAGATCAACAGCTTACATCCGGAATAGGGCGATTGGCGGTTTCCCGTTCACGTCATGGCTCGAATTGCGGGAGGTTGGAAGGCTGGTTGCATATGGTTGTGTGGTTGCCCAGCTTTTTTGCCTGGTGCCGAAAAGTCATCACTTGGCGATAGTGGACTCCGCTTGCAGGGCCATACGGTCAAGTTCAGCGCACACATCGGCCATTCGCCCTGAAATGACCATACGTCCTGCGCAATCGGGCCGCATGGCCGCATCGGATACACGCACGACCCGCAGTACGCTGCGTGTCGTTTCCTGTGGCATGGTGATGCGGGGCAGACTGGCATTTTGAGGCAGCACCTCAAAAATGGCGTCATTGCTTGCCGTCGCGGTGCAAGGCTGGAAAGTAGACGGTGATGTCGTCGCCGAAGGCTGTGTAATGAATGGAATGGCACTGTGTCCCAAGGAGTGCCTGATCCGGGTGATCCATGGCGCCAGCGCCTGAACCGGTACCGTCCAGAATGCTTGCACGGGGGCATGTGAAAAGCTGATGATTCGCATGAAGAACTCCAGTTGATAAAGTGTGGACACAGGCGTGACAGGGTCTGCCAGCAGGAACGGCGGATCGCTTTAAGAAGGGGCGGTATCGCTGGCTGTATTCCGACAGCAAGGCCGGCAGGGCTACATCGACAGCCTGCCGCGGATCAAACCGACTGCCAGGCCTTCAAGCTCGAAAGGCTCGCCGGGCTGTACCAGGATGGGCTTGAAGTCGGGATTTTCCGACAGCAGTTCGATCAGGTTCTTGTGACGGTGAAAGCGTTTGACAGTGACTTCGTCGCCGAGTCGGGCGACCACGATCTGCCCGTTTTTGGCTTCCCTTGACTGCTTCACGGCCAGCAAGTCGCCGTCCATGATGCCCACGTCGCGCATGCTCATGCCGCGCACCTTCAGCAGGTAATCAGGCTTTTGCTCAAACAGAGAACTTTCGAAATGGTAAGTCTGTTCGATATGTTCCTGCGCAAGGATCGGGCTGCCCGCAGCCACCCGGCCCACAAGGGGCAGGCTCAACTGGGCAAGCCGCTGGGGAGACATCAAGAATGAATCCATCCGCGATTCGTTCAAGGCGTGCAGGGCACCGGTACGAAGTCGAATGCCCCGTGATGTGCCGCTGACGAGCTCCAGGACGCCTTTTTTTGCCAGAGCTTTCAAATGCTCTTCGGCTGCATTGGGCGAGCGAAAGCCGAGCTGGGCCGCAATTTCTGCCCGGGTGGGTGGCGCACCTGTCTGGGCGATGGCATTCTGGATCAATTCCAGGATCTGTGCCTGCCTGGCAGTAAGCTTGGGTCTGTCAGCAGGTTGAGAGGAAAAATCATTGAAAGTACGCATAAGCTGTGGACCTTGGGTTAAAACGGGACTAGCCTGAAATCTACGCCTTGAAAAATTCAGTATAACTGTATGAATAGCCAGCAACTGTATTTTTATACAGTCTTTATGAAAAAACAACTACATCCTGTAAAACGTCGCAAACTGGTGATTTTGGGAACCGGCGGAACCATTGCCGGAAAAGCTGCCCATGCTTCTGACAACATCGGCTACACCGCTGCACAGGTGGGCATAGACCAGCTGCTCGCAGCCATTCCTGCGCTGGCCGCAAGCGGTTTGATCATCAGTGAACAGGTGAGCCAGATCGACAGCAAGGACATGAGCTTTGACGTGTGGGCGCGACTCGCTGCCCGCGTGCGTCATTTTCTTGCGGATGACGATGTCCAGGGCATCGTCATCACGCACGGCACGGACACGCTGGAGGAAACGGCTTTTTTCCTCCAGCTGACATGCCAGCCGGCCAAGCCGGTGGTGCTTACCTGCGCCATGCGTCCAGCCACCGCGCTGGTGCCAGATGGCCCGCAAAACGTGATGGACGCCGTGGCGGTCGCCCGTCATCCAGAGGCCTGCGGCGTGGTGGCCGTCTGCGCCGGAACGGTACACAGTGCGATGGATGTGCAAAAAGTACACCCCTACAGACTCGATGCCTTCAGTTCCGGTGATGCCTGCCCTGTGGGCTATGTTGAGGAAGGCAAGCTCAGATTGTTAAGAAATTGGCCAGTTCCGCAGGCTGGTATTGCCTGCGAAGCTATTGAAAAAGTAGCAACCTGGCCCCGCGTCGAGATTGTCATGAATTACGCAGGCGCGAGCGCTCTCACAGTCCAGGCACTGGTCGATCAGGGCGTGCGGGGTCTGGTGGTAGCCTGCACAGGCAATGGCACGATTCATGAAGACCTGCAAGCCGGTTTGCTCAGTGCGCAGGCTGCCGGGGTGCGGGTTGTGCGATCGACGCGCTGCCCTGATGGCCGCATTTTGCCGCTGCCAGGCAATACGATTGCAGATTCGCAGGGTCTCAGTCCGGTCAAGGCCAGGATCGCGCTGATGCTTGATTTGATTACTGAAGACCAACGGCCTTCAGCCGCCGGGCAGACATAAAAAAAGCCATCCCGTGGAATGGCTTTGGCCAGCATTTGAGCCTGTTCAGTCCGACAGCGCCTTGAAGGCTCTTTCGGTGATTTCTTCAACGCTGCCCGTGCCGCTGATGGCCCGGTATTTTGGCGCCTCGTCGGGTGCGGCTTCTGCCCAATTGGAATAGTAGGCCACCAGTGGACGCGTCTGGGCGCTGTACACCTCAAGGCGCTTGGCAACGGTTTCTTCCTTGTCGTCTTCACGCTGGATCAGCGGTTCGCCGCTCACATCGTCCTGGCCTTCTACCTTGGGAGGGTTGAACTTGACGTGGTAAGTGCGGCCGGACGCGCTGTGCGAACGACGGCCACCCATGCGCTCGATGATGGCTTCAAAGGGCACGTCGATTTCCAGCACGTAATCGATTTTCACACCCGCAGCCTTCATGGCATCGGCTTGGGGAATGGTGCGGGGGAAACCGTCGAACAGGAAACCCTGCGCACAGTCGGACTGGTTAATGCGTTCCTTGACCAGGTTGATGATCAGGTCATCGCTGACCAGACCGCCTGCATCCATGACTTTCTTGGCCTCGATGCCCAGCGGGGTGCCTGCCTTGACCGCAGCCCTAAGCATGTCGCCTGTGGAAATTTGTGGAATGCCGTATTTTTGGCAAATGAACGTGGCTTGTGTGCCTTTGCCCGCGCCAGGCGCGCCCAACAAAATAAGTCTCATGAAGGTCCTCGGATTATTGTGAATTCTGCATGCCAAACTGGAGGTTTGACGGGCCGACTGGCCCCTTGTCGCTTTGCGTCCCGCCCGGTTGCCGGTGTTTTTCGCCGCTGGGCGATTTTCCGGTCGAGGATAGCATGCACATCCCTGACGTCAGCTTACACAGACGCCGCCTCATGCGGCTTTTCAGCCGTCAGACGCCGGACACGCTCCAGATCTTCAGGTGTGTCCACACCGGCGCCCGGTGCCTGCTCGGTGATGTGAACGGCTATCCGGTAGCCATGCCACAAGGCACGCAACTGTTCGAGCGACTCCAGCTGCTCCATGGGTGCCTGGGGCAACTGGGGGAAGCGGCGCAAAAAACCGACCCGGTAAGCATAGATTCCGACGTGGCGCAGCGGCCGTGGAAACCTGCCTTGCTCCCACCATGCCTGGCCGGCGAGGTCACGGGCAGCAGGAATCGGCGCACGGCTGAAATACAGGGCCGTCTGCTGCGCGTCCAGTACTACCTTGACGACGTTCGGATTGAGAAAGTCAACCAGGTCATCGATGAAATGCGCGGCAGTTCCCATGGCACAGTCCGGACGGTTTTGCAGCAGACCGGCCACCGCATCGACCAGGGCCGGGTCGATCAGCGGCTCATCGCCCTGCACATTGACCACGATAGCGTCGTCGGCCAGACCCAGCAAATCGCAGGCTTCAGCGAGCCGGTCACTGCCGCTCGGGTGGTCGATGCGGGTCAGTACCGCATCGATACCGAAAGCCTTGCATTGCGCAATGATTTCTGCGCTGTCAGCGGCTACAACGGTATGCAATGCACTGCTTTGCAGGGCGCGCTGCGCCACGCGCACCACCATGGGCCGGCCATTGATGTCTGCCAGCGGCTTGTTGGGAAGGCGGGTGGATGCCAGGCGCGCCGGGATCAGGACGGTGAAGCTCATGCCTGCTTACAGGCCAAGCTCTTCGTCGGTCAGCGGCCGTGCTTCGCTTTCCAGCATGACCGGGATGCCATCGCGAACCGGATAGGCCAGGCGGGCACTGCGTGAAACGAGTTCACGCTTTTCGCGGTCGTATTCAAGGTGGCCCTTGGTGACGGGGCAGACCAGCAATTCAATGAGTTTGGTGTCCATGCCTTGATGGTAATTGAGAAAGCATCGGCGCCAGCAGCGTATCCAGCGCGTCGAAGAACGCGGGTTCGGGCGAGAATTCGAGCGGGACTGCCAACAGCCGCAGTCCTGGCGGAACTGGCAGGGAAAACAGCTTGACTGCATCTTTTTCCGTACACAGAACTGTTCTGCCTGACAGGACCTCCAGATCGCCTTTTTCAAAGTCATGGTGGTCGGGGAAAGCAAGGGTTTTTTCCAGCGTCAGTCCGCGTTCCCTGAGCATGTCGAAGAACGCTTCAGGATGGGCGATGCCCGCGAGCGCCACCAGGGGCTGATGCGTCAAGGACGTCAATGCCAGCCGGGCGCCATTGGCATCAATGGTTTGTTCGGCCAGTTGGCGCCGCGAGGTGTAGCCGTGAAACGCAGCCTTCTGGCCAGTGTGAAGGACCAGGTCAATGCCTTGGCCCAGTCGTCCGGGCCACGGTTCGCGCAGCGGTCCGGCGGGCAGCAGCCAGCCGTTTCCTGCGCCTTTGTCATCAAACACGGCAATTTCGATGTCACGCTGCAAGGCATAGTGCTGAAGGCCGTCGTCGCACACGACAGTGGAGGTTGCCGGATAGGCCGCCAGCAAGTCGCGCAAGGCGTTGGTCCGCCGATCTGCTACAAAAACAGGAGCACCTGTTGCACGCTGGATAAGCGCAGGCTCGTCGCCCGACACATCAACCGGTGTGCCCGGCCTGACTTCCAGGCTTTGCCTGCTGGCGCGTCCGTAGCCGCGAGACACCACGCCGACACGCAAACCCTTTGCCTGAAGATGCCTGACCAGCGCCATGACCAACGGTGTCTTCCCCGCGCCGCCCGCTACAACATTGCCCACCACGATGACCGGTACGTCAAAGCGCGTGGATCGCAGAATGCCGAGCCGGTAGAGTGCCCGGCGCAATCTCACCATCAGGCCGTGAACCAGTGCTACCGGCCAGAGCAGGCAGGCCAGCCAGCCACGCGTGCGCCAGGCGCTCAAAAGAATATTTTTCACGCCGCTGCCATGTCGTACCGGAGCTTCAAGGTCCGCAGGCTTACCTGGCGGCTGACGGGACCGTGCCCTGGGTGGCGAAAGTGATCTGCGTCAATCCCTGACGGCGGGCGGCTTCCATGACGGTGATGACGGCCTGGTGCGTGGCACTGGCATCTGCGCTGATGACGATGACGCTGTCCTTCCCGGCCCTGGCGGCCTGCGTGAGGGCAGTGCCCAGCGGCTCGATTCCACGGCCATCGACCAGGGTTTTGTTGACCATGTAACGGCCGTCGCTGCTGACTGCCACGATGACCTCTTTCGGATATTCGCGCAATTGCTCGGCGTCGGCGGAGGGCAGCCGGACCTGAAGCTCGGTGAATTTGCTGTAAGTGGTCGACAGCATCAAAAAGATGAGCACCACCAACAGCACATCAATGAAAGGAATCAGGTTGATTTCAGGCTCGGGACGCACTCGGGGTCGAAAGTTCATTTGCGCAATCGGTTCAGATGGCGCACGAACTGCTCGGCCGCCAGTTCCATCGACAGCAGGTAGCCATCCACTCGTGCCCGGAAATATCGCCAAAAGATCAGAGCCGGAATGGCCACCATCAGGCCGAAAGCGGTGTTGTACAGTGCGATGGATATACCTTGTGCAAGTTGTGCCGGGTTGCCGCCGCCTGCGTTGCCGGCATTGCCCGACTGGGCGCCAAAAATCTCGATCATGCCAATCACCGTGCCCAGCAGGCCGAGCAAGGGCGCTGCCGACGCAATGGTGGCCAGTGCGGCGAGGTAGCGTTCCAGTTTGTGTGCCGCCTGTCGACCAGCGCCTTCCAGCGTGGAACGGAGATCGGCTTCGCTGATACGGGGATTGGCGCCGAGGGCACGCAAACCGCTGGCCAGCACCTCGCCAAGCAGTGAATTCTGTTCCAGCTTCAACACCACGTCCGGCGGTGGGAGGGTGGTTCGCGAAACAACCATGGCTTCGCCGAGCAGTTTGGGAGGCGCAATTTTCATGGTTTTGAGGCTTGAAAACCGTTCAATGACCAGCGCCAGTGCAACGATGGAACACGCCAGCAGTGGCCAGATGGGCCAGCCGGCTGCTTGTATGATCGAAAACAATGCGTATCTCCAGACAAATAGGGGTGTTGGATTATGGCGCAGCGCCCATGTCGAAAAGTCGTTACTGCTGGCTTGAGACTGATTGTTGTGCGTGCCGGGATTTGATCATTTAACGCACAAAATCTGTGGATAACTTTGTGGGTAAGTCTGTGCTGAGCCGGTTCAAAGCCGCACCAGCCCGTCGTTCTGATAAAACGGTGAAAATTTAGGCAGTACTTTTTCTATTTAAATCAACAGGTTGCGCCATTTGTCTGGCTATCCAAGGGATGCCTGAACCGCATTCAGCCCCCTTTAGGCGGTGTGGAGTACTGACTTTTAAATATTCTGGAGATCGCTGTGGTTGATGCTTACTCTTCGCGTGAACGACTACAAGCACCTTCGTCTGCAGGCGCTTCCCGGATCTGGCCCGTCGGCTCATTGCTGCGCGCCATCGCCGAAAGTCTGGAAGACCGGTTCAATCCCGTCGCGGTGCAGGGCGAACTGTCCGGCTTTTCACGGGCGTCCAGCGGACATTGTTATTTTTCGCTCAAGGACGATCAGGGGCAGGTGCGCTGCGCCATGTTTCGGCGAGCGGCGGGGCTGCTGGATTTTTCACCGCGCGATGGGCAATTGGTCGAATTGCGCGGACGGCTGGGCGTGTACGAGCCACGTGGCGAACTGCAACTGGTTGTCGAATCCATGCAGCAGGCCGGTCAGGGCAGCCTGTTCGAGCAGTTTCTGCAACTCAAGACCAGACTTGACGCCGAAGGGCTTTTTTCCAGTGCCCGAAAGCGTCCGCTGCCAATCATGCCGCGTGCCATCGGTGTGGTGACGTCGCTGGGTGCCGCCGCGCTGCATGACGTGGTGACGGCTCTGCAGCGCCGGGCGCCCCACATTCCCGTGGTGATCTATCCGGCCAGCGTACAGGGCTTGCAAGCTGCCGGAGAACTCCGCAGCGCATTGCTTAAGGCTGCCGAGCGGCAGGCAATAGACCAGGTCGATGTGCTGCTGCTGGTTCGTGGCGGCGGCGCGATGGAGGATCTGTGGGCGTTCAACGATGAGTTGCTGGCCCGTACCATCATCGCCACGCCCATGCCCGTGGTTTGCGGTGTCGGACATGAAACGGATTTCACCATCGCAGATTTTTGTGCCGATGTGCGCGCGCCAACACCCACGGCGGCAGCCGAGTTGTGTGCCCAACCGCAGACCTCCTGGCTGGTGGCACTGGAACAGTTTTTTTCACGTCTGCAAAACGGCGTGGACCGGCAGATGCAGGCGGCCAATCAGCGGCTGGACCGAGCGGCTGCACGCGCCAGCCAGCCGTCACATCTGATCACGCGCCAGCATGGCAGGCTGGGCGGTATTGCCCAAAGCCTGGGCCATGCCATGCAACTGGCTTTGGGTCAGGAAAAGCATAGGCTGGAAACACAGGGCAGTGATTTGCCAAAGGTACTTGCCGCCCGCTTGATAAACAGCCGGCATCGGCTGGAACGCGCCCAGTTGCGGCTTGACATGCTGGACCCGCATCTGGTGCTTCAACGCGGCTATGCCTGGCTAGCAGACTTGGAAGGCCACGCCATCACCAGCGTAAAAACCACCCATCCCGGTCAGCCGGTGCGCGCTACCCTTGCCGATGGACAGGTCGATTTGACGGTCTCCACACGGCGGCTGATTTAGTTTTTACAATGTCCTTTGCATGTCGCTGGACATCTCATCAACCCCACGAGGAAATATATGGAACACACGCTCCCCCCGCTCCCGTATGCCATGGACGCACTGGCTCCAGAGTACAGCCAGGAAACCCTTGAGTACCATTATGGAAAGCACCATAACGCCTACGTCACGAATCTCAACAACCTGCAAAAAGGCACCGAGTTCGAATCGATGACGCTCGAAGAGATCGTCAAGAAATCCAGCGGCGGCGTGTACAACAATGCTGCCCAGATATGGAACCACACATTTTTCTGGAGTTGCATGAAGCCCGCCGGTGGCGGCGAGCCTGGCGGTGCGCTGGCCGAAGCCATCAATGCGAAATTTGGCTCCTACGCAGCGTTCAAGGAAGCGTTTGTCAAGTCTGCAGTCGGCAATTTCGGCTCCGGCTGGACGTGGCTGGTGAAGAAAGCTGACGGCACTGTGGACATCGTCAATACCGGCGCCGCCGGTACCCCGCTGACCACAGGCGACAAGGCCCTGATGACGGTTGACGTATGGGAACATGCCTATTACATCGATTACCGCAACCAGCGCCCCAAGTTTGTCGAAACTTACCTCTCCAGCCTCGTAAATTGGGAATTTGCTGAAAGCAATTTTTCCTGATACTTAATCCCTGACGATTAACCTCGCTTAACCATCAAAAAGCCGACGTAAAGTCGGCTTTTTGCTGTTCTGGTTATATGCTGTTCAGCGCGGACCCTCAAACATCGGGCCAGACAACTTGCTGCCCGATTTGATGCCCTTTTTGGCAAACCAGCCCTTGTTCATTTCCAGAACGTAGCGAACCGGCTTGGCGGAACAGTGCGAGTCGGTGGTTTCAGGTTTCATGTCCGCCGTGTTCACAATGGTGCCGTCATCGGCCACGAAGGCGGCGGTCAGGGGAAGCAGCGTGTTTTTCATCCAGAAGCATTGTTCACCGGCCTGTTCGAACACAAAAAGCATGCCCTCATGCTGCGGCATGTCCTTGCGCAGCATCAAGCCGGTCTGCCGCTCCTGCGGTGTCAGGGCTACCTGTGCGTCAATCACGTACATGCCGGCGTTGATCTTGGCACGCTGGAGATTCAGCTGCGGAGCCTGTTGCGCAGCGGCCCATGCTGGCAGCAACAGGATTGTCGCCGTCGCCAGCGTACCGATGAAACGGTACGCCTTGGCAGGTCTGTTGGAAAAGCAGTTCTTGAACCCCATACGCGCGCACCCTGGAAGTTTGTTCATAAGCATAAACAGCGGCCATTAAAAAAGCCCGCACTAGGCGGGCATTTTGACTGAAGCCGGAAACTGTTTCCCCGGTTTTCAGCTTTTCTTGGCAGCGGCTTCTTTCTTCGCCATGGCGGCATCAGCTTTTGCCTTCTTGGCAGCAGCGGCTTTTTCTTTTTTAGCAGCTTTCGCAGCAGCTTTTTCTTCCTTGGTCATGGCCGCTGGCTTGGCTTTTGCCATGGGAGCAGAGGCTGCCGGCATGGCCGGGGTAGCGGCCACTGCGGGCGTTGCTGCAGCGGCCGGCATTGCGGGCTTCGCTGGCGCGGCAGCCGGCGCTTGTGCATAGGCGCCTGCAGCAAAAAGTGTGGCAACGAGGGCAGCGAGGATCTTGTTCATCTGGAATTCCTTGAGAAATTGGTAAGGCAAGTTATCGTTTGAAAACACCCCGAACCTTTCGGAGTCCTTCCCATAACGAAGCAGTTTTCATTGCGTTGACAGCCGTCCAGAATATCGTTGCAAAAATTTTTGGGACTAAAATTTAACCGGCCTTTACCTTTATTCCCTGAAGCAACGCGCCAATCAGGTGCGTCATCCAGGCTTACCGGAGACTTCAGTACATGTACCAGCACATCAAGGTGCCCGCCCAAGGCGAGAAAATCACTGTCAACCCAGACAATTCACTGAACGTGCCTGACGAGCCCATCATTCCCTTCATCGAGGGCGACGGAACGGGTGTCGATATTTCTCCGGTCATGCTGAAAGTGGTCGATGCCGCAGTTGCCAAGGCTTATGGTGGCAAGCGAAAAATCCAGTGGATGGAAGTGTTTGCCGGTGAAAAAGCCACCAAGGTCTATGGACCTGACGTCTGGCTGCCGGAAGAAACGCTGCATGCCGTGAAGGACTATGTGGTGTCCATCAAGGGACCGCTGACGACGCCCGTGGGCGGCGGCATTCGAAGCCTGAACGTGGCGATGCGCCAGGAACTGGACCTGTATGTCTGCCTGCGCCCCATTCAGTACTTTGCCGGCGTGCCATCGCCGGTCAAGGAGCCGCAAAAAACCAACATGGTGATCTTTCGCGAAAATTCGGAAGACATCTACGCCGGCATTGAATTTGAATCAGGCAGCGACAAGGCTAAAAAGCTCATCAAATTCCTGCAGGATGAACTGGGTGTCAAAAAGATCCGCTTTCCTGAAACTTCGGGCATTGGCATCAAGCCGGTGTCCAGCGAAGGCACCGAGCGCCTGATGCGCAAGGCGATCCAGTACGCCATTGACAACGACAAGTCCAGCGTGACCATCGTGCACAAAGGCAACATCATGAAGTTCACCGAAGGCGGCTTTCGCGACTGGGCTTATGCCCTGGCGCAGAAGGAATTCGGCGCTGAACTGATCGACGGCGGCCCATGGTGCCAGTTCAAGAATCCAAAAACCGGCAAGGACATCGTCATCAAGGACGTGATCGCCGACGCATTCCTTCAGCAAATCCTGCTGCGCCCGGCCGAGTACAGCGTGATTGCCACGCTTAACCTGAACGGCGACTACATTTCCGATGCCCTTGCAGCCCAGGTTGGCGGCATCGGCATTGCGCCCGGGGCCAACCTCAGCGACACCATCGCCATGTTCGAAGCCACCCATGGCACCGCGCCAAAATACGCCGGAAAGGATTACGTCAACCCCGGTTCCCTGATCCTGTCGGCCGAAATGATGCTGCGCCACATGGGCTGGCTGGAGGCGGCTGACCTCATCATCAGTTCAATGGAGCACTCGATTGCCTCCAAAAAAGTCACCTATGACTTCGCCCGCCTGATGGACGGCGCCACGCAGGTGAGCTGCTCGGGCTTTGGGCAGGTCATGATCGACCATATGTGAGCGGATTTACCCGTAAAAACAATGCAGACCGCCCGGGAGCGATCCCGTGGCGGTTTTTTCATTCCAGGCAAACACCTTGCAGAGGTGAATCCGCCGCTGCAGACTTGAACTTTGCCTGGGCACCACCAATTGATTTGCCTGATGCAATGAACGGTACCGATGGCTAGAATGATTTCCATGGCAACAAAACCCCCCAAATCGCCGGCCCCGCCGCCAAGTCCCGCGGTCGTCAAGCCTGCCGATGTCAACGGCGGAGACTCGGTGGTGCTGGAGCGCCGTCCGCAAAAAACCAAACCACCACAGATGTACCAGGTGGTGTTGCTCAATGACGACTACACGCCCATGGAGTTCGTCGTGGTCGTCATCCAGGAATTTTTCAACAAGGACCGCGAGACGGCGACCCAGATCATGCTCAAGATACACCTCGATGGAAAAGGAATCTGCGGGGTTTTCTCCAGGGACGTCGCCGCCACCAAGGTGGACCAGGTGACCGAAGCCTCCCGGAAAAACGGTCATCCGCTGCAATGTGTCAGCGAGCCCATTGAATAACGGCAAAATCGGCCAATATCCCCTTAAGCGTCGAATAGACCAGTAAAGTAGTTACCCAAGCAAGCCGAAAGGAAAATCTATGATTGCCCAGGAATTAGAAGTCAGCTTGCACATGGCCTTTGTCGAGGCTCGCCAGCAACGTCACGAGTTCATCACCGTCGAACACCTGCTGCTGGCCTTGCTGGACAACCCCAGTGCCGCTGAAGTGCTGCGCGCCTGCTCAGCCAATGTGGATGATTTGCGCAAGTCGCTTGCCAATTTCATCAAGGACAACACGCCACAGGTTGCCGGCACCGACGATGTCGATACGCAGCCCACGCTGGGTTTCCAGCGCGTGATCCAGCGCGCCATCATGCATGTGCAGTCCACCGGAAGCGGCAAGAAGGAAGTCACCGGTGCCAATGTGCTTGTCGCCATTTTTGGCGAAAAAGACTCGCATGCGGTGTACTACCTGCACCAGCAGGGCGTCACGCGCCTTGATGTGGTCAATTTCATTGCCCATGGCATCAAGAAAAGCGATCCGCCCGAGCCGACCAAAACCGGCGAAAGCGCTGCTGAAAATGAAGAAGCCGGTGAGAAGAATGAAAAGGCTTCGCCGCTGGAGCAGTACACCGTCAACCTCAACCAGCTCGCCAAGGAAGGCAAGATCGATCCGCTGATTGGCCGCCACTACGAAGTCGAGCGCGTGATCCAGATCCTGTGCCGCCGACGCAAGAACAACCCTCTGCTGGTGGGCGAGGCCGGCGTGGGGAAGACGGCAATTGCCGAGGGGCTGGCCTGGCGCATCACGCAAAAGGACGTGCCCGAAATCCTGGCCGAGGCGCAGGTCTATTCGCTCGACATGGGTGCATTGCTGGCCGGTACCAAGTACCGGGGCGACTTTGAACAACGCCTCAAGGGCGTGCTCAAGTCACTCAAGGACAAGCCCAACGGTATTTTGTTCATTGACGAAATCCACACGCTGATCGGTGCCGGTGCGGCTTCGGGCGGCACGCTGGATGCGTCCAATCTGCTCAAGCCAGCCCTCAGTTCGGGTCAGCTCAAGTGCATTGGCGCGACTACCTTCACCGAATACCGTGGCATTTTCGAGAAAGACGCGGCCCTGTCGCGGCGCTTCCAGAAGGTTGATGTGGTCGAGCCGACGGTGCAGGAAACCGTCGATATCCTCAAGGGGCTGAAGTCTCGCTTTGAAGAACACCACGGCGTCAAATATGCTTTGGCGGCCCTCCAGGCGGCGGCCGAGCTCAGCGCCAAGTACATCAACGACCGCCATTTGCCAGACAAGGCGATTGACGTGATCGACGAAGCGGGCGCGGCCCAGCGCATCCTGCCGGCCAACAAGCGCAAGAAAACCATCACCAAGACCGAGGTGGAAGAGATCGTGGCCAAGATCGCCCGCATCCCGCCCGCCAACGTTTCCAACGATGACCGCGGCAAGCTCAAGACGCTGGAACGCGATCTTAAAAGCGTGGTGTTTGGCCAGGACAAGGCACTCGACGTGCTGGCCTCGGCTGTCAAGATGGCGCGTTCAGGTCTGGGCAAGGACGACAAGCCGATTGGCTCCTTCCTGTTTTCCGGCCCCACGGGTGTCGGCAAGACCGAAGCGGCCAAGCAACTGGCCTACATCATGGGCATCGAGCTGATCCGTTTCGACATGTCCGAGTACATGGAGCGCCATGCCGTGAGCCGGCTGATTGGCGCGCCTCCGGGCTATGTCGGCTTCGACCAGGGCGGCCTTCTGACCGAAGCCGTGACCAAGAAGCCGCATTGCGTGCTGCTGCTCGACGAAATCGAAAAGGCGCACCCGGACATCTTCAATGTGCTGCTGCAGGTCATGGACCACGGCACGCTGACGGACAACAACGGGCGCAAGGCCGATTTCCGCAACGTGATCATCGTCATGACGACCAATGCGGGCGCCGAGACCATGAACAAGGCGACCATCGGCTTCACGAATCCGCGCGAAGCCGGCGATGAGATGGCTGACATCAAACGCCTGTTCACGCCCGAGTTTCGCAACCGCCTTGATGCGGTGGTGAGTTTCAAGGCGCTCGACGAAGTGGTCATCCTGCGTGTGGTCGACAAGTTCCTGCTGCAGCTTGAAACCCAGCTGGCCGAGAAGAAGGTCGAGGTCACGTTCACCGACACGCTGCGCAAGTACCTGGGCAAAAAGGGTTTCGATCCGCTAATGGGTGCGCGTCCGATGCAGCGGCTGATCCAGGACACGATCCGCCGTGCGCTGGCCGACGAGTTGCTGTTTGGCCGTTTGACCGATGGCGGTCGTCTGACCGTGGACATGAAGGTCACGACCGACGAAAAAGGCGTGGAAACCGGCGAAGTCGAGCTGGACATCCAGCCCCTGCCCAAGCGCGAAGGCCGCGCCAAGCCCGAGTCGGAAGCGGCAGAAGCAAGTTGATCGCCTGAAACCAGCCCTGAACCGGCTGGCAGGCTCAAAAAGGCCGGTAGCATCTTGCTATCGGCCTTTTTTCATGGCGCTACCAAAAAAGTAGCTGCCAGCGCCCGTGTTACCTGCGGAAAAGGCCTATTTGATTAAAAATCTTGGAAAAAACCAGCCCATGGATTCCCACACCTTTCTCTGGCATGACTACGAAACCTTTGGCCTGAATCCGCGGCGCGACCGGCCGGCGCAGTTTGCCGGCATTCGCACCGATGCCGAACTCAATGAAATCGGCGAGCCCCTGATGGTCTACTGCCAGCCGGCCAACGACTACCTGCCGGACCCGGCGTCCTGCGTCCTGACCGGCATCACACCGCAGCATTGCCTGGCGCAGGGTGTGCCCGAGCACGCCTTCGCCGCGCAGATCGAGCAGGCGCTGGCGCTGCCCGGCACGATTGGCGTGGGCTACAACACCATCCGGTTTGACGACGAGGTGACGCGCCACCTGTTCTGGCGCAACCTGATCGACCCGTATGCTAGAGAATGGCAGAACGACTGCGGCCGCTGGGACTTGCTTGACGTGGTGCGCATGGCCTATGCGCTGCGTCCCGACGGCATTCAGTGGCCGCTGAAGGACGATGGCAAGCCCAGCTTCAGGCTCGAAGACCTGGCGCGGGCCAATGGCCTGATGCATGAGACCGCCCACGATGCGCTGTCGGATGTGCGCGCCACGATTGCCTTGGGCCGGCTGATCCGCACGGCGCAGCCCAAACTGTTCGACTTTTGCCTGGGGCTGCACAAGAAGGCCCGGGTACTAGCCGAACTGGGTCTGCCGGCGACGGCGCAAATGTCCAGGCCTTTCTTGCATGTCTCGGGCATGTTTTCCTCTGAACGAGGTTGTCTGGCCATCATGTTTCCGCTGGCCACCCATCCGTCGAACAAGAACGAAGTGCTGGCCTGGGACCTGGCGTACGACCCGAGCGAGTTGTCGCTGCTCGACGTGGCGACGCTGCGCCTGCGGCTGTTCAGCAAATCAGCCGACCTGCCCGAAGGTGTGCTGCGTCTGCCGATCAAGTCGGTGCACCTGAACAAGTCACCCATGGTCGTACGTAATCTACAGACATTGACGTCCACCATGGCCGCGCGCTGGGGAGTGGACAAGGAAAAGGCGCTGCGCCATGCCGAAATCGCCGCCGGCCTGCCCGACATGAGCGCGCTCTGGTCCGAGGTGTTCCGGCATCCGGCATCGGACACACCCGATGTCGATGAAAACCTGTATGGCGGCTTCATTGGCAACGAGGACCGCCTCAGGCTGAACCAGTTGCGTGAACTGTCAGCCGATGAACTGGCGCACAGCCGGATGGGGTTTGACGACGAGCGCTTGCCTGAACTGGTGTTTCGCTACCGCGCCCGCAATTTTCCGCAAACCCTTAGTCCGGAAGATTCTGAGCGCTGGGAAGCGCACCGGGCCGCGCGACTGCTCGAAGGCGAGGGCGGTGCGCGCAATGTCGATGCGCTGTTTGAAGAAATTGACGCCCTGGCCGAAACCGCCGACGAGCGGGCAGAGGCGATTCTGGGCGCCTTGTATGACTATGCCGAGTCAATTGCGCCGGAACTCTAGAAAACCTGTAGTTGCTATTGAATAAATAGCTGAATACGCCGGTGGGATATGCGCAAATGGCCTGAATGTCTTAAGTTTTAGGGTGTCAAGCCAGTCGTCGGGTCAGCCAGCCATCCCAACGCAATGCCCGGCTCGCCCGGCTGCCACGGCGGATATTTTTCCATGACCTGCTGAAACAGCGGCCCGGTCTCCCAATCCCGTAGCCACGCCTTCAGGTGCGGCCACGGCTGGGCATCAAACCACGCCCGGTCAGTGTGTGCAAACTGGCGGACAAACGGCAGGATGGCCATGTCGGCCAGGCTCGCCGTATCGCCAAACAGCCAGGCGTGATGGCTCAAACGGGTTTCAAGCTCCATTAGCCAACTGCCCGCGTCGGCCTGGTGCGCCTGGGCAAAGGCCTGCTCGTCGCTTGCGTGCTCGTGCCGGTAGCGGTTGGGGTACTTGTAGCGGTCCAGGTGCTGCTTGAACTCGCCGTCGTTGAACGCGATCAGCGCCTGCATCGACGGCAGCGTTTCGCGACCCGCCGCGAGCCAGTCGTATGGGTCGTTCTGCGCCAGCGCCCAGTGCATGATCTCCAGGCTCTGCTCGATCACCTGGCCGTCGGGCAACACCAGCACCGGCACCGTCGCCTTGGAGGATGCAGCCAGCAGGTCGGCCGGTTTGCTGCGCAGCACGACTTCACGCAATTCGCACCGCAGGTCGCTGGCCGCGATGGCCAGCCGTGCCCGCATCGCATAGGGGCAGCGGCGAAAGGAATACAGCACCGGCAGGGGCTGAAGCGATTGGGAAAAAGGGGGCAGGGCCGATGCCATGTCCATGTCATTCGCTACCCGGTTGCCGCACGCCTATGTGCGCTTGATGGCGCGCGGCGGCCAGTTCGACCTGGCGCTGGCGTTCACGGTAGCCGTGCTTTTGCGCGTCGGTGGTGCGGTCATGGCAGTGCGCGCAACTCACCCCACGTTCATACAGCGGCGATTGGCGGTCTGCAGCGCTCAGCGGGTCGCGGCAGGACCGGCACAGCGTGAAGTCGCCCGGCTGCAGCCCGTGGCCGACCGAGACGCGCTCGTCGAACACGAAGCATTCGCCTTGCCACTTGCTTTTCGCCTCGGGCATGGTTTCAAGGTACTTGAGGATGCCGCCTTCCAGGTGATAGACCTCTTCAAAACCCTGCGCCCGCATGAAGGCGGTGGACTTTTCGCAGCGGATGCCGCCGGTGCAGAACATGGCCACCCGGGGCTTCTTGCCATCGACCGGCGCCAGCGCGCCGCCATCGGCCATTTCCCTTTCGACCCAGGCGGGCAGCTCCGAAAAGCTGTGCGTGGCCGGGTTGATGGCGCCCTTAAAAGTGCCGATGGCGACTTCGTAGTCATTGCGGGTATCGACCAGTACCAGCGCTGGATCGGCGAGCAGTTCGTCCCAGTCCTGCGGTTTGACGTACTGGCCGGCCATCAGCGCGGGGTGCACATCCGGCACGCCCAGCGTGACGATCTCCTTTTTCAGCCGCACCTTCATGCGGTAGAACGGCATCTGCGCGGCATGCGCTTCCTTGTGTTCCAGCGTGGCCAGGCGCGGGTCGCCACGCAGGAAGCCCAGCACCGCATGCACTCCCTGAGTGGTTCCGGAAATCGTGCCGTTGATGCCTTCCGGCGCCAGCAGCAGCGTACCCTTGACGCCCTGCGCTTCGCAGCAGGCCAGCAGCGGAGCCTGCAGCGCGTCAAAGTCAGGCAGTTCGACAAATTTATACAGGGCGGCGGTCAGGAAGTCGGGCGTGATCATGGGGGTAATCCAGGCGAAAAAAGGGTGGGCGCTGTCGTGCCCCGGTAGGCCAATTATCCCGCCACCCGGGTTTTTAACGCCAAGCCTTGTTTTTGGGGAAAAGAGCTTACAAAAAATTATGCTGCATTGCAGCAAAATACGGGGAGCGGTTGGGAATCATGACCCGCGCATGGCGTTTGCGGCATCGGCCCCATTCCAGACCCCTGAAAACACCACAAAGCCAAAGTCCCCATGACAAAAAGTCTGACCAGCCTCTGGCTCAAGAACCTGCGCCTCGTTGGCAAGGCACAGCAGGCGCAGGGCCGCAAACTCTTCAAAAATCTGTTGACGACGCCGGCCCGCACACCATTGGCCAAAAGCATCAAGCCCGCCAAAGTTGCCAAGACCCTTCGCACCACCACCCTGAAAACCGTCAAGGCGCTGAAGCCGGTGAAGCCTCCGGTGGTAAAAGCCGCCAAGCCGCGCCGCAAGGCGGCTGCTCCTCCCGCCGGGCCTGCGGCGACGCTGCTGCCGGCACTGCCTGGAAGCTGGAAGAAATCCTTCTTCAGCCTGCCGGGCACGGGGCTGGCCCCGGCACGCCGGATGATGTACTGGCTTTACCTGCCGTCCGGTGTTGCCAAGGCGCCGCTCCCGCTGGTTGTCATGCTGCACGGCTGCAAGCAGACCGCGACCGATTTTGCCGCTTCCACCCGCATGAACCAGCTGGCCGAACGCAAGGGCTTCGCGGTGCTGTATCCGCAGCAGTCGGCCGCCGCCGACGCGAACCGCTGCTGGCACTGGTACCGGCGCGCCACCCAGCAAGGCCATGGCGATGTCGCGCTGATCGCCGAAATGATCAAGCAGGTGCGCGTCCGGAACCGGCTGGACACGACGCGCACCTATGTTGCAGGCATGTCTGCGGGCGCCGGCCTGGCGGCCATCCTGGCCTTGCGCCATCCGCAGCTTATTGCCGCCGCCGGTCTGCATTCGGCGCCGGTCTTTGGCACCAGTGACTCGCCCATGAGCGGTTTCCAGGCGATGCAGCAGGGCGCCGGCGTGCATCACAAGGAGGCGGTGCGCGAGTTCACCGACAGCAAACTGCAGTTTCCCGGCATGCCGGTCATGCTGATCCAGGGCAAGAGCGATTCGGTGGTGCGCCGTGTGAATGTGGACCACCTGAGCGCCCAGTTTTCCATCATCGACGCCCCCTGGATCACCAGCGCCGAACCGGTGGTGCGCAGCTATGCCGGGCGCCGCAGCGGCCGAAGCCCGCGCCATGCCTACAAGACGGCGACCTATTACGCCGGCCGAAAGCCGATGCTGGTGAAATGCGAGATTGACCTGCTGGGCCATGCGTGGAGCGGCGGTGACGGCCGCCTGGACTACAGCACGCCCGAAGGTCCGGATGCCACGCTGCTGTTGTGGACCTTTTTCTCGCGCCAGCAGCGCCTGCAATCGGTGCCAATGCCGATGTAGGCGCTGCACTCGCCTGTCGGCATCGATTTTTTCAAGTCATTAACGGCATTTGCGTACTATCAGCGTTGGTTTATTGCTATCATTTTTTTATGATATAAAAACCGTGGCCTATTTGTGCTTGCCGGGTTTTTCCTGCCTGAGAGCGCTGCAGAACCGGACCAGCACGGCTTTCGTCCTGTGCTTCATCCGCCGTCCCAGGCGCCAGGGCCATGAAACGCGGACCTGCCTCAGCATCCGGTCCTTCCATGCTTTCCACGGCGGGTAGGCGCGGGCGAACCAGCCCAGTTGCATGAGGGCCGGTTCGGTCAGCTGGAACAGGCGGGCAGCCAGTGCGGTGCCTGCAATTTTTGCCGAAACCACCAGGCCCAGCCCAACGCCAAGGTGACCCTTGCCCAGCAGGAACAGCGCCAGCAGCTTGACCGGAATGAGTAAAAGTACCGGGATGCCAAACGCCAGCAAGGCCGCCCACGGCGGCAGGCGAATGATCAGCCGCTCGATCTGCCGCCAGACCGGCAACCGGCCCAGCGCAGCAAAGCATGCGGCCAGGGGTTCCCAGCCCCATTCCTCGAACAGCAGGAACAGTGCAAGCGGCGCAAACAGGATGCCTTTGAGGATCCGTTGGAGGAGGGCGATCAAACTGCTTCAGCCATGTCTTGCATGGCCGGAGCTTATCTGAAGGTGGTGTTGCTGTCGTGCGGGAGGGTGGGGGTGACGGTTGCAGCGCGCTGCGCCAGGCGCTGTTCGAGTTCACCCATGTAGGCGGCCAGGGTGTTGTCCATCTGCTCCATGCGCGCCAGCAGGACTTGCTGCTGCTGGGCAAAACGGTCGGCCAGCACCGTTCCCAGCGCTGTCTCGCGCTGCTGCTCTGCCACCACCTGCGCTTCCAGGTAGGAGCGCAGTTCGGTAAAGCGCGAGCTTTCGGCCTTGTCGGCCAGTTCGCGCTGGGCATTGAGTTCGCGGGTATGGGTACGCGCTTCAAGCACGTGCCGGCTCTGCATGAAGATGGTGCTGCCCAGGAAGATGATCACGGTGGCCACCAGCAGCGCCAGCATCACCAGTCCAAGGGGCACATTGATGGTGGTGAAGCCCAGGCTCAAGGGATTGGGCTGGGTGAAGACATCCACGTTCAAGGCCACGAAGCCGGCCAGCAGCAAGATGGCGACGACCAGAAGAATGGTGCGAAAACGCATGGAGAACTCCCTTTTTGATTGGTATGAAGGCGCGGACGCTTGCCGGGATTATCGATGCGCAAGCCGGTTTTGACTGTGGGACAATTCCGCCCTTTGGCGTCAGCAGGCACGGGAGCCCGCCGCTGGCGGCAGGCAGAAAAACCTCAACCAGAGACCACATGCAGAAAATCATTCGCCAGATTGCGGCCGAAATCAGGGTCCATGAACACCAGATCAAGACCGCCGTGGAACTGCTCGACGGCGGGGCCACGGTGCCCTTCATTGCACGCTACCGCAAGGAGGCCACCGGGGGGCTGGACGACATCCAGCTGCGCGAACTCGAACACCGGCTGTCTTACCTGCGCGAGCTGCAAGAGCGCCGTGAAACGGTCTTGAGAAACATTGACGAGCAGGGCAAGCTGACACCCGCGCTGCACGCGTTGATCGAGGCAACCGCCACCAAGCAGGACCTGGAAGACCTCTACCTGCCCTACAAGACCCGACGCCGCACCAAAGGCCAGATGGCGCGCGAAGCCGGGATCGAGCCGCTGGCCGAACGGCTGTTTGCCGACCCGTCGCTCCATCCCCTGGAAGAAGCGCTGGCCTTCGTGATGGCCGAAAAGAACGAAAGCGGCGACGACTTCACCACCGTGCAGGCGGTGCTCGACGGCGTACGCGACATCCTGAGCGAGCGCTGGGCCGAAGACGCGCTCCTGGTGCAGTCGCTGCGCCAGTGGCTCTGGAGCGAAGGCCTGTTGTCGTCCAAGCTGGTCAGCGGCAAGGACGAACACCATGCCGACACCGCCAAGTTCCGCGATTACTTTGACTACGACGAACCGATCGGGCGTGTACCCTCGCACCGCGCGCTGGCCGTGTTCCGCGGCCGGGGGCTGGAAATCCTGGATGCCAAGCTGGTGTTGCCTGTGCCACCCGAAGCCGGGCAGCCGAGCATTGCCGAAGGCAAGATTGCCCTGCACCTGGGCTGGAGCCACAAGGCGCGGCCAGCTGATGACCTGCTGCGCAAGTGCGTCGCCTGGACCTGGCGCGTCAAGCTCAGTTTGTCGCTGGAGCGCGACCTGTTCACCCGCCTGCGTGAAGACGCCGAGAAGGTCGCCATCAAGGTGTTTGCCGACAACCTGCGCGATTTGCTGCTGGCCGCACCTGCCGGCCCGCGCGTGGTGATGGGGCTGGACCCTGGCATTCGCACCGGCGTGAAGGTGGCGGTGGTCGATGCGACCGGCAAGCTGGTCGAAACCGCGACGGTGTTTCCGCATGAGCCGCGCAAGGACTGGGACGGCTCGCTGCACACGCTGGCGAAGCTGTGCGAAAAGCATGGCGTGAACCTGATCGCCATTGGCAACGGCACGGCCAGCCGCGAAACCGACAAGCTGGCTGGCGATTTGATGAAAATCATGGAAAAACAGGTGCTTGCGCATGCTGGACAAGCGCTAGCAGCTATCGAAAAGGTAGTGGTCAGCGAAGCCGGTGCGTCGGTCTATTCGGCCAGCGAATTCGCCAGCCAGGAAATGCCCGATGTCGATGTGAGCCTGCGCGGCGCGGCCAGCATTGCGCGGCGCCTGCAGGACCCGCTGGCCGAGCTGGTGAAGATCGATCCGAAATCGATTGGCGTCGGCCAGTACCAGCACGACGTGAACCAGAGCGACCTGGCGCGCAGCCTGAGCGCGGTGGTCGAGGACTGCGTGAACAGTGTCGGCGTGGACCTGAACACGGCCAGCGTGCCGCTGCTGGCGCGCGTGTCGGGTCTGAGCCAGACGGTGGCCAAGTCGGTGGTGCGCTGGCGCGATGCGAATGGCGCTTTTGCCAGCCGCTCCGATCTGCTCAAGGTGACGGGGCTGGGCGCCAAGACCTTCGAGCAGAGCGCGGGTTTCTTGCGCCTGCACAAGAGCACCAATCCGCTGGACATGACCGGCGTGCATCCGGAAACCTATTCCGTGGTCGAGAAAATCATGGCGTACACCGGCAAGCCGGTGGCCGAACTGATGGGCCGCGCCGAAATGCTCAAGACGCTGAAACCCGAGCTGTTTGCCAACGAGAAATTTGGCGTCATCACGGTGAAAGACATCCTGGCCGAGCTCGAAAAACCGGCCCGCGATCCGCGCCCTGACTTCAAGGTGGCACGTTTCAACGACGGCGTGGAAGACATCAAGGACTTGAAGGAAGGCATGCTGCTGGAAGGTACCGTCAGCAACGTGGCGGCCTTTGGCGCCTTCATCGACATTGGCGTGCATCAGGACGGCCTGGTGCATGTCAGCCAGCTGGCCAACAAGTTCGTGACCGACGCGCGTGAAGTCGTCAAGACCGGCGACATCGTCAAGGTGCGCGTCACCGAGGTCGATGTGGCGCGCAAGCGCATCGCCCTGACCATGAAGCTGGACGCTGCGCCAGTGCGTCGCGACGCCCCGCGCGACAACCGCTTTGAAAGCGCCCGGCCCGGCATTCAGCAACGCGGCGGTTCTCGCCAGGCTACGCCGCAACCGGCATCGACGGCGATGCAATCGGCGTTCAGCAAGCTGGCGGGGCTGAAAAAATAGCGTTCCGGTTTTTCTGTCATTGCGGGCTGGAACCGGACACCATAGCGCTCAGATCAGGGGACTGGCATGCGTTCGCTCTGAAAAACGACTTTTTGGCATGAAAAATGGTTTTTGCGCAGGCTGCATATGCGATTGCAGCTATTAATTTGTTAGCAAAATTGCTGATTTTTTGCATGCAGTGTTTGCCAGTGATGGTGTTTGGTGCATGCCTGCAACCGGAGATGCGGCACCCGTTGGAAGCCGGGTCAGGCCCGGATGCCGGTTTTTCTTTTTTGGCATGATGGCCCGGCCACCGCCACGGGCGGGCTCAACCAGCCTGCGGTTTCAGCGCCTCCAGCCTGGCCTTCAGAAACCCGCCCGTGCCGTAGCGCGTCACGCGGCTGTAGTAACGCGTGCTCAGGCGCTGGACCATGGCCGAGTAGTCGTCGATCAGCCGGGGCAGGATGCTGAAGCTGTCGTAATTGACCACCGCCGCCACGCGCTCGCCCAGCGGTTCCAGCGGCGCCAGCAGGGCGGCGAGTTGCTGTTCGATCGCCTCGATGTCCGAAATGCTGTCCACGGCCAGACCTTCAAAGTTGATGAACAGCATGCCGTGTGCGCGGTCCAGCTCGAAGCGTTGCGCCAGCGGCGTGGCCAGCAGCCGGTGGCGCAGTCCGATGGGCTCGTTCAGGAACAGCGCCGCATCCATCAGCTTGAGCTGCGGGCTGATGGCCGGCATGAAATCCATCTGCCCCAGCACGTCGCGCTCCAGGTTGACGCCCGGCGCGATCTCGATCAGTTCCAGCCGGCCCTGGCCTCCATCAGCCTTCAGTTCGAACACGCAGCGCTCGGTCACGTAGAGCACACGCTGGCCTCGCCTGCAGGCCTCGCGGCCGCTGAAGGTCCGGTGCTCTACGTGTTGAACAAACTTGCGCATCGTGCCTTCGCGGTGGATCTGCAGCCGCCCTTCCTGCACGCGAACGTCCAGGTCGCCAGCCGTGAAGGTGCCCACGAACACGACGGTGCCGGCATTCTGGCTGATGTTGATGAAGCCGCCCGCACCCGCCAGCCGGGGGCCGAAACGGCTGACGTTGAGGTTGCCTTCGGCGTCGGCCTGCGCCAGGCCCAGCACCGCGATGTCGAGCCCGCCGCCGTCGTAGAAGTCGAACTGGCTGGGCTGGTCAATCACCGCCTGGGCATTGACGGCAGCGCCAAAGCTCAGGCCGCTGGCCGGAATGCCGCCAATCACGCCGGGCTCGGCCGTCAGGGTGACCAGGTCGATGACACGTTCTTCGGCGGCCACGCTGGCCACGCCTTCGGGCATGCCGATGCCCAGATTGACCACGTGGTTGGCGCGCAGTTCCAGTGCGGCGCGCCGGGCCATCACCTTGCGTTCGTTCAGCACCATGGCCGGCAGCGAATCCATCGGCACGCGTATTTCACCGGAATAGGCGGCGTTGTAGGCCTCGGAAAACGTCTGCATGTGGTGCGATGGATCGGTGGCCAGCACCACGGCATCGACCAGCACGCCGGGCACCTTGACGCTGCGCGGATGCAGCGTGCCGCGCTCGGCGATGCGCTCGACCTGGGCAATCACGATGCCGCCGGAATTGCGCGCCGCCATGGCAATCGCCAGTGCTTCCAGCGTCAGCGCCTCGCGCTCCATGCTCAGGTTGCCGTCGGGATCGGCGGTGGTGGCGCGGATGATGCCGACCGATATCGGAAAGGCCTTGTAGAAAAGGTATTCTCGGCCGTCAATGTCCATCAGCCGCACCAGGTCCTCGGTGGTGCAGGCGTTGATCTTGCCGCCGCCCCAGCGCGGATCGACGAAGGTATCGAGCCCGACGTGGGTGAGGGTGCCAGGCTTGCCGGCGGCAATGTCGCGAAACAGGTGGGTGATCACGCCTTGCGGCAGGTTGTAGGCTTCGATCAGGTTGTCAACCGCGAGTTTCTGCAGCGCCGGCACCAGCCCCCAGTGGCCGCCGACGACGCGCTTGATCATGCCGGCATGGCCAAGGTGGTTGAGACCGCGCGTCCCGCCATCGCCCTGGCCGGCGGCGTACACCAGCGTCAGCTTGCGCGGCGCGCCGCATCCGGTTTCGGCTTGTGTGTCGAGGAAGCGCTGCTCCAGCGCCACGGCAATGGTTTCGGCAAAGCCGATGCCGACGAAGCCACCGGTGGCCACGGTGTCGCCGTCGTGGATCAGGCGGACCGCGTCGGCCGCGCTGACGACCTTGTTGCGCCGGACGCCGGCGGGGCTGGATTCGTTGAAATGGCTGTGCATGCGGGCTTTCGCGGGGCTGGGTGTTCGATCATCAGCCCATCTGCCCGGCGGGAGTAACCGGGAAAACCACGCCTTGCGCGAAGGCGCCTTCGGACTACATCGAATCTTCCAGCATCGCCTCGTAGTCCTGCACGCTGGCCAGGCGCGGATTGGTCTGGTGGCAATGGTCGGCCAGTGCGCCTTTGATGATCTGGCCGAACTGCTCGCGCCGCACGCCCATTTCAGCCAGGCCGCCCGCCAGTCCGAGGCGCAAATTCATGGCCTTGAGGGCATCGGGAATCTCGATGCCCGATGACAAGCCCATGACGCGGGCCATGCGCGCCAGGCGCATTTCCTTCTGCATTGATTCGGCGCCGGCATTGAAGCGCACCACGGCCGGCAGAAACACCGCATTGAGCGAGCCGTGGTGCAGGCGCGGGTCCACGCCGCCCAGGCTGTGGCTCAGCGAATGCACGCAGCCCAGGCCCTTCTGGAAGGCCATGGCGCCCTGCATCGACGCGCTCATCATGTTCAGGCGCGCCTCGCGGTCGCTGCCGTCGCGTGTGGCGCGCTCGATGTGCGCCCAGCCGCGCTCCAGGCCGTCCAGCGCGATGCCGTCGGCCGGCGGGTTGAAGGCCGCCGACATGAAGGTTTCCATGCAGTGCGCAATCGCATCCATGCCGGTGGCGGCGGTCAGGCGGGCGGGAAGGCCGAGCGTCAGTTCGGGGTCGCAAATCGCGGTTTTCGGCACCAGGTGCCAGGAGTGAAAGCCGAGCTTGCGGTGGTCGCCGACGATGATGATGGCGCCGCGTGCCACCTCGCTGCCGGTGCCGCTGGTGGTGGGCACGGCGATCAGCGGGGCGACGCGTTCGGTGATTTTGGACGAGCCGCCTTCGATGGTGGCGTAACCGGTGAGCGGGCCTTCGTGTGTGGCCGCAATCGCCACGCCTTTGGCGCAGTCAATCGCCGAGCCGCCACCGACGGCGATCAGACCATCGCAGCCGCTGGTCTTGTAAAGCTCGGCCGCCGCAAGCACTGCGGCTTCCGTCGGGTTGGAGGGCGTCTGGTCAAACACTGCTACCGTCAGGCCGGGCAGGGCGTCCAGCGCTTTTTGCAGGATGCCCGCCGCCTTGACGCCCGGGTCGGTCACGATGAGGGGCCGCGTGATGCCGACACGTTCGCACTCCTGCTTGAGCAGTTTGATGGCGCCAAATTCAAACTGGACCTGGGTGATGTAGTAGATGAATGCCATGAATGGGTGTCTTTCTGCGTTGTACGATGCGAAGCTGTTGACGTGAACCTTACTTTAAAGCCTGGAGCACCCCTTGAATTACAAGCAAACCCTGATGGAGGTCACTTTGGAGATAGGCCGTTCAATGGCGCCGATCACCTTGTCTTTTTCTTTCGCATTGCTCGGCTAAATGCATTTCCGCCCCTCCGAAAGCCTGCTGACACCGGCCATGCGCGATGTCCTTAGCCGCATGGCACGCGCCCATCGCCCGCCGTTTCACATGCTGACGCCGGTCCAGGCCCGCGCCGCCTATGAAGCTGGATCGGGCGTACTGGAGCTTCCAAAACCTGTGCTGGCGCGGGTTCGCGACTTCGGCATTCCGGTGCGTGACGGCCATGTGGTGGCTGCACGGCTGTATGCGCCGTCGTCGGAAAAACTGCCGGTGCTGCTGTACTTTCACGGCGGCGGCTTCACCATTGGCAGCATCGACACCCATGACGGGCTGTGCCGCCAGCTCAGCCACCTGGCGGGCTGCGCCGTGGTGTCGGTGGATTACCGGCTGGCACCCGAGCACAAGTTCCCCGTGGCGGCGCATGACGCCTGGGACACGCTGCAATGGCTGGCCGGTCACGCCGCTGAACTGGGGCTTGACGCCCGGCATCTGGCCGTTGGCGGCGACAGCGCTGGCGGCACGCTGGCCGCGATGTGCGCCCTGCTGGCCCTGGACATCGGCTTGCCGCTGGCGTTGCAGTTGCTGTTTTACCCCGGTTGCGCGTCCCATCAGGACACGGCTTCGCACCGCAGATTTGCCCAGGGTTTTGTGCTCGATGAAGTGGACATCAGCTGGTTTTTCAACCATTATTTGCGCAGTCCGGCCGACCGTGAAGACTGGCGCTTCGCCCCGCTCAACGCCAGTCATGTGGACGATGCGGCACCGGCCTGGTTCGGGCTGGCCGAATGCGACCCACTGGTCGATGAAGGGCTGATGTATGCCGACAGGCTGCGCGCCGCCGGCGTGCCGGTGGACCTGGAAATCTACCGCGGCGTGACCCATGAATTCATCAAGATGGGTCGAATCCTTCCCGAGGCGCGCCATGCCCATGCCGACGCCGCCCGGGCTCTGCGCCATGCCTTTCACCTGAAAAATCGACCATGAAGCCCAATGATTTCCGGCTGCATCACCGCCTGCGCGTTCGCTGGGCCGAAGTGGACATGCAAAAGATCGTGTTCAACGCGCACTACCTGATGTACTTTGACACCGCCATCACCGACTACTGGCGCGCCCTGGCGCTTCCATATGAAGAGGCCATGATTCAGCTGGGCGGCGAGCTGTATGTCAAGAAGGCCAGTGTGGAATACCACGGCTCGGCTCGCTTTGACGACCGGCTTGACGTGGCGCTGAAGTGCGCACGGATCGGTCATTCATCGATGGTTTTTACCGGCGCGATTTTCAGGGGCGAGGCATTGCTTATTACCTGTGAACTGGTCTATGTATTTGCCGATCCGGCATCGCAGACTTCACGGCCCGTGCCGCCAGCCCTGCGCAGCCTGATCGAGCGTTTCGAAGCGGGCGAATCAATTCTGGAGGTGAGGCTTGGCGCCTGGTCCGAACTGTGGCCGGCTGTCGCAAGGATTCGAACGGCTTTGTTGGTGGAAGAGCAGCGTATTGAACCTGAAAGCGAATGCGATGAAGCTGACCGCTCAGCCCTGCATGCCGTTGCTTTCAACGCCTTGGGGCAGGGCATCGCGACAGGCCGGCTGGTCAGGCAAGGCCACGCTTCAGGAAAGATAGGTTGCCTGGCGGTGCATCGCGCCCTGCGAAGCGAAGGCATCGGCCAGACCGTTTTGGGGGCGCTGGTCGGTGCGGCCCGGCAAAGCGGTGATCACGAAGTCATGTTGAATGCGCAATGCAGTGCCGAAGCGTTTTATCTGCGTCAAGGATTCATGCCGCGCGGAGAGATTTTTACAAAGGCAGGCATCCCGCACAAGGAAATGTTCAAACCGCTCTGAGGCAGCTGGCTGCGCGGTCTTTCAAGAAATTTTTCAACTGGACAGCGCAACAGTTCGGATTTGCTTCGCCTCCGGTCGTGCACACGAATGCGCAATGCACTAATTTAGTATTTTGAATGTAATCTACACTTCAGATTAAACCTATCTAATACAACAATTCTCAAACAACGAAGGAGATAGAAGAAGCTACAGGAATTTCATCTGCAGATTTATGAAAATGCGTCTGTTCTTCCATGTCAATCCGCAGGACTTTGTCCTGAATTGGTTCCAGCATCCTGCTGGCTACCAGAATCGTGCTGCTGCGCGTGCCATAGCCAAGGTCAGGAAACTGCACAAATGCACTGGACAGGGCCGCTTCCATAGCCTCGCGAGATGCAGTTTTCGGCACATCGTGAGTCGGGGCTCGAGCACGATCACCGAGTGCTGCCCAGAGCGGGTCTTGCCATGAATCATCGTATGCAATGGCACCCTGTTCCAACGACGCCCTCAAAGCGTTTTTTAATGCGAGTGTCTTGGGCCACGGTGTATCGAGCGCTGCATTCGAAAGCCCGTAAACACCAGGAGCCAGTGTTTCGAAATGCAGCCCTGAAGAAGACGCAAGCGATCTGTTCGTCATCCATGTCCAGCCATTTCGCTGCACATCACCCAGCACCAGGTTGAATCCGCCATAGCGCTGGCTGTCCTTTTCAAGCAGGGATGCAAATGCTGCGGCATCGCTGTGGCTTTCAAGCCAGCGTGTCACAAGTTCACCCCGCGAAAACGCAGCAACTTTCGGCTCGGCTTCGCGCACATTGGTGAGGAATGCCACCCGCCCGGCAGGTGTCATTCCCAGCCAGGTCCCGCCTGCGCGCAGATCGCGTCCGGAAATAATTTCCTGCCCGCCGGGCGTTTGCCAGCGGTCCAGCGGCAGCGTCGGACGGTCCAGGAATTCATCACGATTGGAGGCAATCACCAAAGGAAAGCGTTGCGAAACGCCGATGGCAAACGCAATCAGGCACATGCCTGGATTTCCTTTCGCGTCATGGCTTCAGATATCTTCAAGCAAAGGGTAGGGCAGCGGCAGCAGTGCCAGGGCCGGTCCGGCCGCGTTGCCCAGGGACAGGCGCTTTTCCCCGGGATGCGCTGCTGCATCTGCCGCTGCAGCGGTCTGAATCGACACGATCGCATCGAAGCCACCCGCTGGATGCGCGGCGCAGGCAGCCACCAGACCGCAAGGCTGGTCGTTGTCTTGCGCATAAAATACTTCCTGCCCTGGCGCAGGCGCCGCATCGGCGTCGCTATGAACCAGATACGCTCGGCGCTTGAGCGTGCCGCGAAACTGGCTTCGGGCAACAATTTCCTGTCCGGGGTAACAGCCTTTCTTGAAATTCACGCCGCCGACCGACTCATAGTTGAGCATTTGCGGCACAAACGACTCGAAAATCGGCTGGCTGATCATGGCAATTCCCGATTGCACTTCAAGCCAGTTCCACACATCCAGGTCAATGGGCTCCCCTTCAGGCACCCGGGATGCGGTCGGCGCGCACCACATTGCCCGCGCCTGGCCGGCGCCTGGATAGAGAAAAATCAGGTTTGCCTCATCAATATCGACCTTGGTCCATGCCCGTTCAGCGCTGGATGCTACAGAATCAATAGCGGTTCCCGTGAGACCATACAGCAGAAAATCGTCAGTGGCATCGCTGAGTTTTGCCTTTGCGCGCATCACAAACATCGACAGCCGCTTGAGCGTCGCGCCCAAGAGGTCAAGGCTGCACACCAGCAGGACTTCTTCCGGGCTGCGCTTGAATAGGACAAAACTGGCCTGCATCCGCCCCTTGGCATTGCAAAAGGCCGCGAGCCGGGCCTGCGTCGGTTCCAGCAGCGCAATGTCTTGTGTCAACTGGCCCTGCAGGAACTTGACGGCGTCTTCGCCGACGGCGCGGATGATCCCGAGATGCGTCAGCTTGACGACCCCGGAAATTTGAGGGACTGAGCGGGTCATGGTCATGAGGAATTCGCTGTAGAGGTGAAGATGGCCTGAATTATCATTGCCCGGTGTTGAGTGGTGTTGATGTTGAAAAGGTAGCTGGGTCGTGCGTCGTGTTTTTACAAGTTTATTGATCTTGATGCTGACTGCAGCGCTGCTGCTTTTCGGTGCGGCCTTTTGGTGGCTGCACGAACCCATGCCGCTTCGGCTGCAACCGGGAAGCCAGGTCGTGGACCTGGAGATAGAGCACGGCACCACGGCCAATGGCGTCGCTGATGTCGTGGTGGCCAGTGGTGCGGACGTGCCGGTGCTGCTGCTCCAGGCATGGTTTCGTTTTTCAGGGCAGGCCCGGCTGATCAAGGCGGGCAGCTACGAAATCGTTCCCGGTACCTCACCTAGACGACTGTTGAGCATGCTGGTTCGCGGTGAGGAAACCCTGAAAAACGTCACGCTGGTTGAGGGCTGGACCTTCAGCCAGGTTCTGCAGGCACTTCAAAAAGCAGAGCAGCTAACCCCCGACACGCTTGCGCTAAGCCCTGAAATGATCATGGAAAAGCTGGGAAAGCCAGGCGTCCATCCGGAAGGCCGTTTTTTTCCCGACACCTATACCTATGCCAAGGGCTCAAGCGATCTGGCCGTACTCAAGCGCGCTGCCCGGGCCATGGACAGGCGACTCGAAGCCGCCTGGAGTTTGCGCAGCCCTGAGACGCCACTCAAGTCTCCCGACGAGGCGCTCATCCTGGCCAGCATCGTCGAAAAGGAAACCGGCAAGCCCTTGGACCGTGGACAGATCGGCGGTGTCTTTACCAACCGCCTTCGCATCGGTATGCCGCTGCAGACAGACCCGAGCGTGATCTATGGGATGGGCGCCCGGTTTGACGGCAACCTGCGCAAACGCGACCTCCAGCAGGACACGCCTTACAACACCTACACCCGAACGGGTCTGCCGCCAACGCCAATTGCCATGCCGGGCAAGGCCGCCTTGCTGGCGGCGGTACAGCCGGCACCGACCAAGGCGCTTTATTTTGTCTCGCGCGGTGACGGCACCAGCGAGTTCAGCGAAAACCTTGACGGGCACAACCGCGCCGTCAACAAATACATTCGAGGCCGATAGATATGACCCCCACGCTTGTCGCTTCGCGTACTGCGCTGCCCCTCGAGGAGGCGCTGCGGCCCGGCGAAGCCAGTTCCGCGGCCCCTGCTGGTATGGAAGAGGCTTCTGCATTGCCTGACGCTACAAGTTCTGTGCTGCTCCCCGTTGGGGCTGGCCCTGATGTAAAAAGCCTGGCGCGGCGACCTTCGCATTCCCAGGGCCTGTTCATCAGTTTTGAAGGCATCGACGGTGCCGGAAAATCAACGCACATCGACGCTCTGGCCAACGCCTTCCGGTCCGAAGGCCGGCTGGTCACGCTCACGCGCGAACCGGGCGGCACCTTGCTCGCTGAAAAGCTGCGCAGCCTGGTGCTCGAAGAGGCCATGGACCCGCTGACCGAGTCGCTGCTGATCTTTGCCGCCCGCCGCGATCATGTGGTTCGCGTGATCGCCCCCGCGCTGCTGCGTGGCGAGGTGGTGCTGTGCGACCGCTTCACCGACGCGACCTTTGCCTACCAGGGAGCCGGGCGCGGATTCAATCTGGCGGTGCTGGCAACGCTAGAACGCTGGGTACAGGCCGACGAAGGCCTGCTGGGCGACCCAGCGGGCAATCAACCGATGAAACCCGAGGTTGAAACGGTGATCGAGCCCGACCTGACGGTCTGGTTCGACCTGCCGCCTGAGGAGGCCGCCTTGCGCCTGGCGGGTTCGCGCATTCCCGACAGATTCGAATCTCAACCCGTGGAATTTTTTCGCCGTGTTGCGCAAGGTTACGCGGAACGCCAGCGCATTCATGTTGAACGCTTCGCGCGGATTGATGCTTCCCAGTTGCGTGATGCCGTCTGGCAGTGTGTCCTGCAGGCGGTGGTTGAAAAGGGATGGCTGCAAGCCATGACCCACCCATGATCACCCCGAATGCATTCGCCCCGCCAAGCCGGAGCCTGGCCCCTTGGCTGCAAACCCAGTTGGAAAGCCTGCTGGCGCAGCGCGGCCATGCATGGCTGCTGGGCGGGCCGTCAGGGCTGGGACAATTCGAGCTGGCATTGGCGCTGGCCACCGCCTGGTTGTGCGAGCAGCCCACGGCGCAGGGCGCGTGCGGCCACTGCGTCAGTTGTCATGCGGTAGAGGTTCATACCCATGCAGACCTGTGCATGCTGTTGCCTGAAACCCTGTCGCTGTCGCTGGGCTGGCCGCTCGACGAAAAAACACAGGACGATCTGGACGGAAAAAAACGCAAGCCCAGCAAGGAAATCAAGGTGGATGCAGCGCGCGAAGCCGTGTCGTTTACCCAATTCACCCGATCCCGTGGAACGACGAAGGTCATCGTGGTGTTTCCCGCCGAACGCATGAACCACGTCACGGCAAACACGTTGTTGAAAACGCTGGAAGAGCCGCCAGGGGCGGTCAAGTTCATTCTTGCAACCGAAGCGGTGCATCAACTGTTGCCAACGATCCGAAGCCGCTGCCTCGGCCACACCATGCTTTGGCCTGATTTTGAGGAGGCTTTACGCTGGCTGGGTAGTGATCCGGCTCGACTGGGCAGCACAGACAGCAAGCCACAAAAATCGGTTCGCTTGCCTGATGCTGCTGATTTGAAAATACTTTTGCACAGAGCGGGCGGACGGCCAGCTGACGTTCTCAACTGGATGCATGACAGCCCGGCCACAGAGACAGCGCAGCGATGGCAGAATTTCCCCATAGCCATGGTTCGCGGCGACGTCAGTGCGCTGGTGGACTGGTCACCGGCCATGGCAGTCGACGCCTTGCAAAAGCTTTGCCATGACCTGTGGGCTGTTCGGGTGGGGGCGGCCCCCCGGTTTTTCAGTTCCAAAGACCTGTCGTTCATGCCTGAAAAACACGATGGCAAAACGGGCTTTGCCACTAAAGAAATGGCTGCCACGGGGTTGGAAGCGCTCGCAAGCTGGTCCAGTGATTTGAACGCCATTGCGCGCACCGTGGATCATCCCTACAACCCTGGTCTACTGATCGAATCTCTGGTCAGCCGTGCAAAAACAGCGTTAGCAGCCGCATGAGTGAGGACGAAACCGTTTAGAACGGCTGTGTTGATCGGCGACATTTCAACCTCCATAAAAAATTCTCATGACTACAAAACCCGTTTCCAGTTCTGGTGCTACAGCAACCAGGCCCAGCATTGTCCAGTTGGTCATCAAGGAAAAGGCTGAACTTCATGCGGCGTACATTCCTTTGTTCAAAGAGGGGGGAATCTTCATTTCTACACCTCGCGACTACAAGCTCGGCGATGATATTTACCTGTTGCTGACCCTTCCGGGGGAAACGCAACGCCATCCAGTCACCGGCAAAGTGGCATGGATTACCCCGGCCCATGCTGCAGGCAACCAGATGCAGGGAATAGGTATTCGGTTCCCCTCGGAAGAGAAATCACGACTTCTCAAAGCCCGGATCGAAGAGGTATTAGGTTCGCATTTGATGTCGAATCGGCCGACTAACACGATTTGAATTTCATCTACATAGTCCAACATAAAATGTTCACAGATTCCCATTGCCATCTGAATTTTCAGGAACTTAAAGAAAACCTTCCTGAAATAAGACAAGCCATGAAGGAGTCGCATGTCAACAGGGCATTGTGCATTTGCACTACGCTGGAAGAGTTTGATGCAGTTCACCAGCTAGCCACTACTTATGACAACTTCTGGTGCACAGTTGGCGTGCATCCTGATAATGAAAACGTCCAGGAACCCAAAATAGATGATCTTCTCGAGCGAGCCAAACTTGAAAAAGTAGTGGGTATTGGCGAAACAGGTCTTGACTATTACCGTCTGGGCGAGCGCTCGATTGCCGACATGGAATGGCAACGCGAGCGTTTTCGGGTACATATCCAGGCCGCTTTTCTCACCGGAAAACCTCTTGTTGTCCATACCCGAAGTGCTTCCGACGATACGATTGCCATCTTGAAAGAAGAAAGTAGAAATGCCGCTAAAAAAGGGGGACAGATACGCGGTGTTTTCCACTGCTTCACTGAAACCATGGCGGTAGCACGAGCGGCACTGGACCTTGGTTTTTACATCTCTTTTTCAGGGGTGATCACATTTAAAAATGCAGGGGACATTCGTGAGGTAGCTGGTTTTGTACCCCTTGACCGGCTTTTAATCGAGACCGACAGTCCTTATCTAGCCCCCATGCCTTACCGGGGGAAAACCAACAATCCGTCTTATGTACCTTTTGTGGCAAAACAGCTTGCCGAAATCAGGCTGGAATCGCTTGAGACGATTGCCAACGCGACCAGCCGCAATTTTGAACAGCTTTTCACCGGTGTAAATGCATGACTGGACCCTCTGCTTCATATGCGAAAAAACTTTGTCTTGTATTTTTGCTCGCGGCCACAGGTGTAGCATGCGCGGGGTCCTTTGAGGATTTTTTCAATGCCATCAGGCAGGACAACGCGGGAAGGGTCAGCGAACTCCTTGCCAGAGGATTCGATGCAAATACGACCGATTCCAAAGGCCAGACTGGCTTGTATCTTGCCTTGCGCGAGCCGTCACCCAAAGCGGCCCAGGTATTGATGGATTGGCCAAAAACCGACGTCAACAAGCTCAACGCGCAAGGTGAAAGCATTCTGATGTTGGCAGCACTGAAGGGCCAATTGGAGTTGGCAGACAGGCTCATCAAAAAGGGAGCCGATGTGAATAAAACCGGCTGGACGCCGTTGCATTACGCAGCCAGCGGCGGAAATACTGCTCTCATTGACCTGCTGCTTGAAAACAGTGCCTACATTGATGCAGAGTCACCAAATGGCTCCACGCCCCTGATGATGGCCGCCATGTATGGCTCTGAAGCATCGGTCAAACTGCTACTGCAGCAAGGCGCTGACACAAAACTAAAAAATCAGCAAGGACTGACGGCACTGGACTTTGCCCAGCGAGGAAAAAGACCTGACTCGGTGGAAGCAATCGCTGCAGCGATTAGAAGCAAACGGCCAGTTGGCCGTTGGTGAAAAATTACTATTTAGCGCCTACAAATTAACATTCCACGATGTATATTATGTTAACTAAATCTTGGGTTTAAAAGAATAAAAATAGTTTCCTGTGTTTTTTCTTCCCTTTCCAAGGTCTTCATCTTTTACGAATGCTGCGTGTTCGTTTGAACTTGGAAACCAAAAATTTTGATGCTGGGTTCGGTTCATTTTCCCGGTTCAGAAAGGCTTCTGTCAAACGTGCAGCGGCACTTTTGCTATCGTTCAACTGAGCTTTCAACAACTCTTGAGTTTCATGTGCGCGGGAATTGGAAATGGCGAATGCCTCCCGAAGCGCATGAATTTCTGCTGATTGATCTGTGTAGAGCGCCTGGACTTTTAACTGCTCTTTCACGTGAATCCGAATTCTTTCTTCCAGGAATATTTTTTCTGCGGCAAATTGCTTCCGAACCGTTTCTGCCTCCCTGCATACATTCTTTGTTTCCTGCCTGGCCCGGTCAATTTCCTCAAGCAATCGATGTTGTGAAGTCTGGGCTCGCTCTTCGATCTTCTGTCGTTCCACGAGATGACCTGTAGTTATTTCCTGATTGCGAAGTCGCTCAGAGTCCCGCGTTGTTTCTACAATAACCAGTCTGTCTCCAAGGCTACGCATCTCCGTTTCAAACCTGTTCACCAAGCGTTGCGCTTCACTCAAGCGTGCAAGTGCATCATCAGTGATGCTTTTGGATGAAATGACAGCTTGCTCAAGCGCCTGGTGTTTCACCACGCTTACCTGCTCCATCCGAACAAATCCTGCTTCACGTTCATTCATAGCTTGTGTAGCCTGGGTCAGTTCGTCTTGAGCTTGCACAATCTCCAATGAAGCGGTTTCCCTGCCCTTTGACAAAGCAAATTCCCATGCCTCGTTGAGTGCCTGCTGAAGTGCTTTTGGAACATTGTTGGTCTCAACATCTTGTTTGTTGACGCCAAGTCGAGATGCCAAAGTCGCAAACCACGTCTCAAGCATCGGGCTGACAGTGTTCGGGGAACCACGACCAATTTTTTGCCTGACTCGCTCAATGGTAGGCCTGAGTCCATCGGCGATAAGGCTGTCTGCAGCCGACCACACGTCTTCTTGTTGAATTCCCCGGTTGCTATTAATTCTTGACGCCATTGATCACTCCGATGCTATATTTACCCTCGATAAAAGAATGTTATCGAGGTCTAACAAATATAAATTGTTATACATCATACATCTTATGTATTTAATAATACACTCATTCATGATTATGAAAATTTTCCTTGATATCCACGCTTCAGTATTGAATCCGTTTGCCCTTGATGTCGGGGCCCAAAGCGCGGTCGAAGATTTACTGAGAGAAGGTCAATCTGCCAATACGCTTGCTAGTTACCGTAGCGCGCTAAAGTACTGGGAAGCCTGGCATGGAATGCGTTACGGCTTACCAATACAGTTACCCGTATGTGCTTCATCGGTGTTGCAGTTCATCGTTGATCATGCACAACGCATCTCGGAAAAGGGCCTGGTGTCAGAACTACCCCATGCCATTGACATGGCCCTAGTCAGTGGTGGCTACAAGCGAAAGCCAGGGCCTCTTGCTCACAATACCTTGGTGCACCGAATTGCGGTGCTTTCGAAGGTGCATCAGATTAGATCGCTGACGAATCCCTGTCATGACAACAAGGTCAGGGAACTTCTTTCACGCACACGCAAGGCGTATGCGAAACGTGGCGTTTTGCCGAACAAAAAAGATGCACTAACAAAAGATCCGCTCCAGTTGATGCTGGCGAGCTGTGATGACAGTATTCGCGGCAGCCGGGACCGTGCGCTGCTGCTCTTCGCTTGGGCAAGCGGAGGGCGGCGGCGATCAGAAGTCGCCAATGCAGACATGAAATTTTTGAAAGCTGTCCCTCACGGATTTACCTACACCCTGGTTCATTCGAAAACAAATCAGGCAGTACGAGACAAGCCAGAAAATGACAAACCACTGTTAGGAACTGCAGCAACTGCGATGACAGATTGGCTACAGGTCTCTGGCATTGTTGAAGGTCCGATCTTCAGGCAAGTCCGAAAGGGAGGCCAACTTGGCCCGGCACTGGCAGGCGCAGCTGTAAGGGACATTGTGAAACACCGTTCTGACCTTGCAGGTATTGATGGAGATTTTTCAGCTCACTCACTGCGCTCTGGATTCATCACTGAAGCAGGCCGTCGAAACATGCCATTGGCGGAAACCATGGCGATGACAGGACATCAGAGTGTCGCAACAGTGGTGGGCTACAGCCGCGCAGGCGCAGCACTTTCAAGCCGAGTAGCGCGCCTTTTCGATGATCTTTAACAGCCAATTGCATTGGCTAAAAGCGCTTTGATATATCTGATTTATCAGCATGAAAGACGGTGCTTGTAGGACAAAATGGATTGTTAGGAGATTCATGCCCAACCAATGGCAAAATCAAAGGATGAGGAAAATATCTAATTTATATATTCGAAGTAATATATTAGTGTCACTGTGCATTTTTGCAATTTTTGCCTTCTCGAGCATTGAAAACTCTTTCGCCCAGGTCACGCTACCCCTAAACAGTGATTCAAGTTACGCAGCACTGATTGAAAAGCATGCAAAACTTAAACCTCAATTAGCGCAAAATATTTACCATCGTCCTCTGGTTTTCGAATCAGTAGAAAATTCCGATAATGTAAGTAGCTCAGTTTATGCTGTATTAAACTCTCCATTTGACTTGGTGAGTTCAACTTTTAAAAAGCCTGATCTGTGGTGTGAAGTATTAATACTTCATCTGAATACAAAATATTGCAATGCGACTTCGGAATCCGTCAATCCAGCCCGGATTGTTGTCAACATAGGAAAAAAAACGCCTCAGCCGCTCGCTGACACCTTTCCTCTTGAATTCTCTCACCAGGTTAGTGTCGAAACGTCCAAATATATGTCAGTGGAATTGCACGCAAACAAAGGTCCTTTGAATACGACAGATTATCAGCTTGAGTTGCGTGCTATTCCTTTGTCCGAAGGAAAAACGTTTATTAATCTTCGTTACTCTTATAAGTACGGGCTAGCTGGCAAGCTGGCCATGAACACTTATCTGTCCACTTTGGGCCGCGGTAAAATTGGTTTTACCAAGCTGGCATCAGGTGGCAGTACTGATTATGTTGGAGGAATGCGAGGTGCTGTGGAACGCAACACCATGCGTTATTACTTGGCAATAGAAGCTTATCTTGCATCACTTAAACAGTCCGCAGCGCAACTACCAGATGCAAGATTGCAGTACTGGTTTGATGCAACTGAAGAATATTCCCTGCAGCTACGCGAAGTAGACCGTTCAAGCTACCTAGCCATGAAGAAGGATGAATATGCGCGCCAGCGGAAAACCCCTCTTACCATTCATTAATTGTGGCTATTATAGTAACCATCCCAAGGCTTTGCCGGGGGATGGTTACTTCAGGATGCAATCAAATTTCCAGATCTGATCCATACACTCAAACCCGAATCTCATCATGAATTACCTCAAGCCAGTAGCGCGCACGATTCATTTTGGGATTTTGCCTCTTTCGCCCCTGAAGTAGCCCATATGCTTGATGTACGCAAAGTGCTTGATAGGCAGGTGCCGCAAGCTTTTCAATCGGCCATAACTCTTCATCGATATCGGGATCGGATGAATTTAGACACAGTTCCAGCTTGAAGTCTAGACATCAGTTTCTTTGTGAAGCTTGAAGGAAACGGTGGGCACGGTGAAATCTTGAAAAGAAGCGCCAAGGGCCATTTCTCCATTAAGGAGTAGTACGCAATCCTGCCTGCGTAAAGGAATAACAGACTCCTCGTTGGAAAACCTTACCCATGTGCCATAACTACTGATATCTTTCAAATAAAATTTTCCCGCCCGCCATTCGATCATGGCATGTCTGCGTGACACCCTGGGATCCTGAACCACAAATTGAGCATCACTATCTCGGCCAAGATAAACAGGAAACTCAGCGGTGGTAAATCTCGCGTTCAGATCGAGCCATGAAAATTCAATATAGGTTGGATTGGTATATTGATTGTCAAAAGACGAAGGCATCAAACTGGCAGGCATGGTGAAAATTTCAGACAACAATTCGTCCTGCCATTCGACACGATGGACAATACAAAATTCTGCCCTGCCTCTGATAGCCATAGGGCCAAGGCAGCGTGAGCGCAACGCGAAAGCATCCGGCAGATGTTGAATCACACTATCACTGACAAGTATTTGTTCTGAACCCGATAGGTCGCTGAGACGGGATGCCACATTGACGGCGTCACCATAGCAATCGCCGTCTTGCTCGACAACATCACCACGTGCCATCCCTATCTGAAGCCTCATTTTTAAAAGACGCGGCCAATGGCTAATCCTTTCATAGTGAATCTTCTGAAGTTCGCTGCCAGCAGCAACTGCATCCTGACTTTCCTTAAACAGGATGAGGACACCGTCGCCCAAGGATTTCACAACTTGTCCACTGTGCTTTTCACAAATGCTGGCTATCCATTGTGTCAGGCGGGTAATTGCCTGAGTAGCCTTGACATTGCCAAGTTTTTCGAAAACACCGGTGCTTCCAGTAAGATCCGCAAAAACGACGGTGAACTCAGCCATGGGTGTGGATGCTACCTGTTGTACGGGATTAAATTACAGCATGGCTGATTCGCTGCTCAATGCTGATGTCCCCAAAGCAAAAATGCGTCTCGACCATCGACTGCAAGGGTAACAGGCAGACCCACTGGCAGAACAACCTTGGTGGCGACATGCCCGAAAGGAAGTCCGGTAAGGACTTGCGCAGTCACCTGCCTTTTTAACCACGCGATCACACTGGCCATCTTGTAGCCTTTGTCGTGTGCCACGAGTTTGTACTGACTGAACTGGCCAAATATGATTGCTTTTTGCTGTGCAAGTATGCCAGCCTGTAGCAGTTGGGCGAGCATACGTTCTACCCGGTAGGGATGCTCGCCCACATCTTCAATGAATAAGATGCCATTTTTTATGACGGGAAGATAAGGTGTTCCGACCAGCGAAGCCAGCATCGCCAAATTACCGCCCCACAGCACAGCATGATCAATGCTGTATGGATCATTTACAACGTCTGCGCTTGACGGAACGTCTTCTCCAGCTATTTTTTTAATAGCTGTTTTTGGTAATCGCCAACCACTACCCTCCCCTTGCCCTGTCACCAGATCTCCAAAACAGGCTTCCATGATGTCATCAGCGCCTGCTGCAGCGCCAAAATCTTCACCCAGCGCAGGCCCCGCCCAACTGACTGCGCCTGTCTTTGCCAATAGCGCCATCTGGAATGCGGTGAAGTCGCTAAACCCGACAAATTGGGTACCACAGCCTACAGCTTTTGCAACGGCCTGGTAATCAATGGCGGGAAGAATACGTGTAAGGCCATAGCCGCCACGTGAAATCAGCGCCACATCGGCGCCGCTGGCTGAAGCCCTGTGTATGGCCGCAAGTCGTGTTTCATCGTTCCCTGCGAAGCGCTGATGGCTTGCCAAGGCAGCCTCATCGATCTCCACTTCATAACCCAGTGCTGTCAGGCGCTTAACACCTCTTTTAAAAGCCGACTTGTCGCGCACAGCACTGGAGGGAGAGTAAATATAGATATGTTTTTTCACAATACCGAGTATCCCATTCCTGAGGTTGTGATTTGGTTGGGTTACGTTTGTACAAACATATTATTTCGACAGATAAGGATTTCTAATTTCTTAATAGATGTGTAGATTACATTAAATTTTAATTGATGCAGTAGAGGCCCACAACACGCATTTAGCGCTTGCTGTGAAAAGTCCAGAAACTTTCAGTTTCGCGAAAAATATCCCGATTTTCTGCATTGTCAAATCCCTGCGCCATAACCGACAGTACAAGCGATCCCGTCCGATAGCTCTGCCCGGGGAATGGTGCATCGCATCCTGGATCGATTGAATGGCTGGGCTGAATCTTTTTTAATTTGCTTGAATGAATCAAACAATGATCGTTATCTATGCGGCGTCTTGCTTGATTCCACACTAGAAGCCCCCCGTTTAAGGTTTGCTCATCTTCGGTAAAACTGCCCTCTACACTAATGCGCTGCAGACCTCTATAACGCAGAGGTGCGGCCATCGGCAGCGTCAAACCCAGCAGGCTTTGCCGTTCTGGAAGCACCAGCACTATGTTGCGCAGGTCAAGAGCCTCAACCAGTTCAACCATAATCTGGCGATGCCTTGCCAACGTATGAAAAGCGGCCTTCTTGGGCTTGTCGCTTTTCCCGAATCCGATCAAATCCGGTACTACGACCCGGTCTCCGGATTCAAGCAAAGAGGAAATCAATTGTCGAAACCCGTAACTCCAGCCACTAAAGTCATGCAGGCACAAGTAGGTAATCGACTCCTGCTTGGCCGCATCTCCAGACGAAACCATTTTCTCGTCAAGATAATGCATTCGCAAACGGTCAAGGGCGGGCAAGTCGCTGCGATAGTTTGGATTCCAGGGATAGTCAGGCAAACCATCGAAGGCAGCATCGGGCGTTCGCAGTGCGTCATCGCGCAAGGGATGACGCCGCCGTGCCGATGCACGCTGCTCAACCCGGCGCTGGCGAAAAAAATCCTGCATCAGTGCGCAGCTCGCTTCGGCCAGCATTCCGCCCTGCCACTCGGTTCGGTGGTTGAGCGCAGTTGTTGCAAACAGGTTAACAACGGAACCGGCCGCCCCGGTCTTGGGTTCAGGGGCGCCAAATACCACACGTTTGAGCCGCGCGTTCAGGATGGCGCCACTGCACATCGCGCACGGCTCCAGCGTGACAAACAATTCGCACTCGTTCAGCCGATAGTTTCCGAGAATTTTTGCTGCAGCCCGCAAGGCGACGATCTCGGCATGGGCTGTTGGATCATGGCCACTCACCAGGGCATTGCGACCAGTGGCAATTACTTGGCCTTGCCTCACAAGCACAGCCCCGACGGGAACCTCCCCTGACTTAGCCGCCATTCTGGCCTCATCAAGGGCCAGTGCCATAAAATCAGCATCAGTCATTTGCTACTTAAAGTATAGCTATAAACCGAATAGGGTCGTGCGTAAGTGCCATTTTTCACTCTCCATCGACAGCTCTCGGCCGTTGCATCGCGGCTTCGAGCGACTGCCTGACGTGTTCCTGAATCTGCTGACTCTGCAGCTGAGGATTTTTGGCACCGGACAATCCTGTCGGCTCAACATTAGTCGGAGGGGCAAGCACGGGGTTTTGCGCTCCCGTCACAGCCCCAATCTGCTTTTTTGCCAGTAGCCCAACGACAGCCAGCACGATCAACAAACTTATCATCCCGAAAACCAGACGCATTTCAACCCTTCAGACTGTTTGGTGAATCCCTGGAGATATGTTTTATCCAGCGTCCAAGGTCCTGTTCGGCATCATTGCCACTTTCATAAACGGCCTGCGTAGCTAAAAGGGCTTCGGGCCGGTGCTGGTTGAGTTTTAACTTGCATTGCAGGTCGGTCACCTGCAACTCGAACGCCACGATGCCAGCCAGCATTTTCCGGGTATACGCATCATCCATTCCGCGCCACTGTTCAGCATAGGCAGGCTCGTGATCGCCTATGAGTTTTTTCAGGAGATTATCCTTGGCCGCAGCGTCTTCCACCAGTGTCGCCTGCACGGTGCAGTGCACTGCCAGGTAATTCCAGGTCGGAACCCGGGCAAGGTCAGGGTAAACCTTGGGCGACAGATAGGCATGCGGCCCGAGAAAAGTCACGACCGCCTGCGGCCGGTCCCGCAAATAGCGCCAATGGGGATTTCCTCTGGCGACATGTCCCAGCAGGGTGAACGTCTGTGGCCCAGCAGGATCGTCCGTCATTTCCAGATGCAGCGGCAAATGGGTAATGAAAGGCAGATCCGACGCGTCAATGCTGATTAGGCTGGCAAAGGGGTGTTGACGAATCAGGTCCGCAGCCTGGGCGCGGTCGCCTTCAAAATGGGGAGGCAGGTACATGGCCGCAAGCTTAATCCGGAATCACATCCAAGTCGTGACCGGACCTGCTGGAATATCGGGCTTTTGACATGGCACAGCAATGCTTCGTAATACGTTCAAGCCAGCGAAATCGCCAATCAACGGCTTATTCCCACTCGATGGTTGCAGGCGGCTTGCTGCTGACGTCGTAGGTGACGCGGTTGATGCCGCGCACTTCGTTGATGATGCGGCCGGACACCTTTTTGAGCAGCGCATAAGGCAACTCCGCCCAGTCGGCAGTCATGAAGTCGTTGGTTTGCACAGCGCGCAGCGCCACCACATACTCATACGTGCGGCCATCGCCCATCACGCCGACGCTTTTCACTGGCAAGAATACCGTGAAGGCCTGGCTGGTCAGGTCATACCAGTTCTTGCCGGTTTGCGCATCCTTGAAGTTTCGCAACTCTTCGATAAAGATGGCATCGGCCCGGCGCAGCAGATCGGCATATTCTTTTTTGACTTCTCCCAGGATTCGCACGCCCAGCCCCGGCCCCGGAAAGGGATGGCGGTACACCATGTCGTGCGGCAGTCCCAGCGCCACACCCAACTCGCGCACCTCGTCCTTGAACAGTTCACGCAGCGGTTCGAGCAGCTTCAAACCCAGCTGTTCGGGCAGACCACCGACGTTGTGATGGCTCTTGATGGTGACGGCTTTCTTGCTCTTGGCACCGCCCGACTCGATCACGTCAGGATAGATGGTTCCCTGGGCCAGCCATTTAGCGCCCTTGTAGGCACCGTCCAGCCCCGCCTTGAGCCGGGCGGCTTCCGCCTTGAATACCTCGACAAACTCACGACCGATGATCTTGCGCTTGGCTTCCGGGTCGCTGACACCGGCAAGGTGGCCCAGGAACTGCTCGGCGGCATCAACACGAATCACCTTGGCGTGCAGCTTGCCAACAAACATGTCCATCACCATGTCACCCTCGTTCAGGCGCAACAGGCCGTGATCGACAAAGACGCAGGTGAGTTGGTCGCCAATGGCGCGGTGAATCAGTGCGGCAGCCACGGAGGAGTCGACACCACCCGACAAGCCCAGGATGACTTCCTCGTCGCCGACCTGCTGACGGATTTTCTCGACCGCCTCGGCAATGTAGTCGCCCATGACCCAGTCAGGACGGGTAGCACAAATATCAAGCACAAAGCGGTTGAGGATGGCTGCGCCCTGCTTGGTGTGGGTAACTTCAGGATGAAACTGCAGACCGTAAAAATGCCGTTCCTCGTCCGCGATACCGGCAATTGGGCAACTGTCGGTGCTGGCCATGAGCTTGAAGCCTGGCGGCATTTCAGTCACCTTGTCACCATGGCTCATCCAGACCGTGAGCATGCCCTGCCCTTCTGGCGTGGTGAAGTCCGCAATGTCCTTGAGCAAAGCCGTGTGGCCGCGCGCCCGGACATCGGCATGTCCGAATTCGCGCTTGTGGCCGCCTTCGACCTTGCCGCCCAGCTGGTACGCCATGGCCTGCATGCCGTAGCAGATGCCCAGCACCGGAATACCCAGTTCAAACACCGACTGCGGCGCCTTGTCGGTGGCGTCTTCATAAATGCTGGCGTGGCTGCCCGACAAGATGATGCCCTTGAGGTTGCCGTCGCTTGCATATTCGCGAACCCAGGCATCGCTCACGTCGCAGGGATGGACTTCGCAGAAAACATGGGCTTCGCGTACCCGGCGTGCGATCAGTTGTGTGACCTGTGAGCCGAAATCGAGAATGAGGATTTTTTGGTGCTGCATGAAAGACGCCTTGGGCGATGGTTCAGTCAAAAAAAGAAAAAGGGCGTCTGCCAACAGACGCCCAGGATGCGTGGGACAAGCTTCAGTCAGCGCGGTAGTTCGGCGCTTCCTTGGTGATCTGCACGTCATGCACATGGCTTTCGCGGATGCCTGCGGAGGTGATCTCGACAAACTCGGACTGGTTGTGCATTTCTTCAATCGTGGCACAGCCGCAGTAGCCCATGCTGGCGCGCAATCCGCCGGCCATCTGGTAAATGATGGCAACCATGGAGCCTTTGTAGGGCACGCGGCCTTCAATACCTTCGGGAACCAGCTTGTCGGCATTCGGGTTGCCGGTGCTGGACTCCTGGAAATAGCGGTCGGCGCTGCCCTGCTGCATGGCGCCAATGCTGCCCATACCACGGTAGCTCTTGTAGCTGCGGCCCTGGAACAGGATGACTTCGCCTGGCGCCTCTTCGGTGCCGGCAAACATGCCGCCCATCATGACCGTGCCGGCGCCGGCCGCAATCGCCTTGGCAATGTCGCCGCTGTAGCGGATGCCACCGTCGGCAATCAGGGGAACGCCGGTGCCGCGCAAGGCAGTCGCGACGCTGTCAATGGCCATGATCTGCGGCACGCCGACGCCAGCGACGATGCGGGTGGTGCAGATGCTGCCCGGGCCGATGCCGACCTTGACCGCATCAGCGCCGGCCTCAACCAGCGCCAGTGCTGCGGCGCCCGTGGCGATATTGCCGCCGATCACGTCAATGTGCGGATAGTTCTGCTTGACCCAGCGAACCCGGTCAATCACGCCTTTGCTGTGACCATGTGCGGTATCGACCACGATGGCATCGACGCCGGCGCGCACCAGCGCTTCAACCCGCTCCTCGGTCCCCTCGCCCACGCCGACAGCCGCGCCAACGCGCAGCTTGCCGTGCAGGTCGCGCGCGGCATTCGGAAAGGTGGTCTGCTTGGTGATGTCCTTGACCGTGATAAGGCCCTTGAGCTCGAACTCGTCGTTGATCAGGAGCACGCGCTCCAGGCGGTGCTTGTTCAGCAGCGCCTTGGCGTCGGCCAGCGTGGCCGTTTCGGGCATGGTGATCAGGCGATCGCGCGGCGTCATGATGGTGCTGACCGGCACGTCCATGCGCGACTCGAAGCGCATGTCGCGACCGGTCACGATGCCGACGACCTTGCCGCCGTCAATCACTGGAAAACCGGAAATGCCGAGTTGTTCGCTCAGCGCCATGACCTGGCGTACGGTGTGCGTCGGGGTGATGACGACCGGGTCGCGCAGCACGCCACTTTCATAGCGCTTGACGCGGGACACTTCGGCCGCCTGCTGCTGCGGGGTGAGGTTTTTATGAACGATGCCGATGCCGCCCTCCTGCGCAATGGCAATCGCCAGCCGCGCTTCGGTGACCGTGTCCATGGCGGCCGAAACCAGCGGCAGGTTCAGGCGGATGTTGCGGGAGAACTGGGTGGAAAGCAGGGCGTCCTTGGGAAGGACCTGGGAGAACGCTGGCACCAACAATACGTCGTCGAAGGTGAGCGCTTTGCCGAGTAGGCGCATAGAGAAAGCTCCAAAAAGTCGATTGTACCTTTGCCCCCGATGAGTCCCGTCCTTACACTCGTCGCCCTCGCGGCCCATGCTTGTGAGCCCTCTTGATTCAGCATAGCCGGCAAAATGCGCGCAGCATCGAAACACAGGGATACACTTTCGTCATGGACTTCAAATTTCTGACACGAACCGTGGTTCTGGCCCTGGCCGGTAGCGTATTGACGATTCCAGCACTTGCCCAATGGCAATGGCTCGACAAAGACGGCCGAAAGGTATTCAGCGACCGGCCGCCGCCGCCCGACATTCCGCTGAAAAGCATCCTGAAGGAGCCTGGATTCAAGGTGCCCAATCCCCCTCAAGGTGAGGCTGCCAGTACGACAGCCCCTGCGGCATCGGCACCTGTCGCCAAAGGCAGCATGCCCAAGCTCTCGGGCAGGGATGCAGAACTCGAAGCCCGTAAAAAGCAGGCTGATGCTTTGGAGGAAGGTAAAAAGCAGGCAGAAGCGGAAAAACTTGCGAAAGCCAGGGCCGACAATTGCGAACGGGCAAAAAAAGGTCAGGCCACGCTGAAGTCTGGCGTACGCATTGCGCTCACCAACGCAAAAGGAGAACGCGAATTCATGGATGACGCCGCCCGCTCCTTGGAAACCAAGCGCCTGCAGGCGATAGCCGAAAGCGACTGCGCCAAGTAAGGTGCTTGCCCGCTGATCGGTTCAGTAACCAGCTTTTGAACCAGGTCGCTTCACGGTGAACAACCCCGCGCTTTTGGCCCCCTGACGGTCAAAACGCTCGCGCCTGGCGGTTTTCGGATCGACGCGCAAAGGCCGGTAGATTTCTATCCGGTCCTTGTCTGCCAGCAGATGGTCCGGCCGGATTCTTCGCCCCCAGATACCTGCCAGCAGCCGGTTTTCCGCAAGCGCCGGAAATTCCTCGAAGATGCCGCAAGCCGCAAGCGCTTGAATGACGGTTGCGCCGGCCTCAAGCTCAAGCTGCCATTCTCTGACCTGGCGCGGGGCAGGTGAATAAACCAGCGTGATGTTCAGGCGCAAACCCGCTTTGGATGGCTCAGGTGTCGCCATAGACGTGAGAAGCTCGCTTGACGAAGGCATCCACCAGGCTGCCTGCGATCTTGTCAAACACCGGCCCGACCAGCGACGCCAGTGTTCCGTTGTCAAAGGCATAACTCAGGGTGAACTCGACCTTGCAGGCGCGCTGGCTGCCGTCACCCAGCGGCAGGAAGTTCCAGTCGCCTTCCAGCCGGGAAAAAGGACCTTTGACCAGTTTCAGGCTGACCTTCTGGTCCTGCTCATGCTGGTTACGCGTGGTGAAGCTCTGCCGGATACCGGCAATGGAAATGCCGACCTTGGCCACCATGCCCTGAGCCGTTTCCTCTTCCACCGAAGCACGGTCGCACCAGGGTAAAAATTGCGGATAGCTGACAACATCGGTCACCAACGCGAACATTTCAGCGGGGCTGTACCAGATAAGAACGGACTTGTGAACGGTTTTCATACAATCTAAGGCTGGGGGCAATTGTATGAGCCACAAGTGCTGCTTCGCCCCTCTGCTCCACTATCTTAGCCATGGTCACCAAAGAAGCAAACTCCTCCAAAAAACCCGCTGCGGCCTCTTCAGGGAAACCGACAGGAAAACCAGCCGCCAATCTGTCACCCAAGGCAGCCGCCGCCGCCGTGCGCATTGCCGACAACAAGAAGGCCACGTTCAACTACCACATTGAAGAGCGGTTTGAAGCCGGCATGGTGCTGGAAGGCTGGGAAGTCAAGTCGGTGCGCGAAGGCAAGGTACAGCTCACCGACGGCTATGTGGTGATCAGGGGTGGCGAGTTGTTCATCATCGGCTGCCAGATCAACCCGCTGGGCACCGCCTCCACCCATATCCGGCCCGACTCGGTGCGCACCAAGAAGCTCTTGATGCACAAGGAAGAGATTCGCCGCCTGATCGGCAAGACCGAGCAGAAGGGTTTCACGCTGGTGCCGCTGAACATGCACTGGAAGGCCGGCAAGGTGAAGTGCGAGATCGGCCTCGCCAAAGGCAAGGCCGAGCATGACAAGCGCGACACCATCAAGGACCGTGAAGGCAAGCGCGAAGTGGATCGCGCGATGAAATCAAGAAACCGCTAAAGACACAGCGCATAGGCGCAAAAAAAATAGTTTTTCGAGAGGGAATAAACAGGCGACCAAAGGTGTTTATCCCGGTGCAGCCACTTGCTGCGCAACACCACCAGGAGAAACCTCATGAAAATCTTGTCCATTGCCTTTCTGACCGCTGCATTGGTGGGCGGATCTGCCGCCATGGCCGCCGGCAGCCCCGCCACCGTCGCCGATGGCGTGCTGGTCGGCCCCAACGGCATGACGCTGTACGTGTTCGACAAGGATGCTGCCAACAGCGGCAAATCGGCTTGTAACGGCCCGTGCGCCACCAACTGGCCACCCTTGATGGCTGCCGATGCAGACCAGGGCGCCGGCGACTATATGGTCATCACTCGCGACGATGGCAAAAAGCAATGGGCCATGAAAGGCAAACCGCTCTACTACTGGTCCAAGGACAGCAAGCCCGGCGACAAGACCGGCGACGGCTTCATGACTGTCTGGCACACCGCCAAACCCTGATGACCGGCCCGGCTTTCCCGCCCACCGGGCCAGGCAAGCCGTGAACCACTTTCCGGTCACCGAGCACATCCCCAGCCTGCGCCGCTACGCGCGGGCGCTGACTGGAGATGCCTGGACTGCAGATGACCTGGTGCAGGACACGCTGGAGCGGGCCTGTTCCAAGTGGCGCTTGTGGCTGGCGGGCAGCGACCTGCGGGCCTGGCTTTTCACGTTGATGCACAACTTGTATGTAAATGATATTCGTCGAACAGCCAGGCAGGCGGAGGCAGGCATCCGCGTCAATGTTGATGATGTGCTTCATGAACTGCTTGCGCCCGAGAGTAGCACCGCCCAATCGCTTGATCTGCAGCGCTGCCTGCTGCGCCTGCCGCAGGATCAGCGCATCGTGCTGCTGCTGGTCAGCCTGGAAGACCTGAGCTATGAAGAAGTGGCGCGAATTACGCGGGTTCCCATCGGAATCGTGATGTCGCGCCTGTCGCGGGCACGCAGCCGCCTTCGTGAACTGATGGACAGCCCGGCAAAACCGATTGCATCGGCGGCACCGGCAACAGCGCCATCCTCGCCTGCACCCACGGTGCTGCGGCGCCTGAAATGAGGGTTGAAAAGCATGCATGAACCCCACAGCGAACCCACCCACGAGCAAATCCATGCGCTGGTCGATGGCCGCCTGTCTGCTCACGAACAAGCCCAAGCCATGGCGGCGCTGGCGGGTGACCCGGTCGCGCTTGAAACGTTTCAGGACTGGCAGGCGCAGCGCGAAGCCCTGCGCGCACTACACGCATCCTTGCTCGAAGAACCGATTCCCGAGACGCTGATGGCGGCTGCCCGCCGCAGCCAGCAGGGCCGGCAGCAGTTCGGTCAATGGTCGCGCTGGGGCGGCATGGCGGCAGCCGTGGTGCTGGCTTTTGGCGTCGGCTGGCTGTCGCATGGCCAGTTTGGCCAGACCGACATGGCGTTTGACCAGAAACCGTCGGCGCAGGCCTTCGTGCGCCAGGCTTCGGTGGCCTATGCGGTGTTTTCGCCTGAAGTCCGCCATCCAGTGGAAGTCACCGCCGCGCAGCAGGAACACCTGGTGCAGTGGCTGTCCAAACGCCTCGGCAAACCCCTGAAGATTCCTGTATTGGCCGCGCAAGGCTATGAACTGGTGGGCGGCCGGCTGCTGCCCGGCGATGACGGCGCCCGCGCCCAGTTCATGTTCCAGAATCCGGCAGGCATGCGCGTCACGCTCTACCTGGGCGCACTCGATGGCGACGCGCTGCCCCATGCGGCGGGAGCGCCCAAAACAGAAGTGGGAACTACCGCTTTCCGCTACAGCGCAGAAGGTGGGGTAGCGTCCTTTTACTGGGTCGATCAGGGTTTTGGCTATGCGCTGAGCGGTGCGGTGCCGCGTGAGGAATTGATGCGGCTGGCGCAACTGGTTTACCAGCAGCTTTGAATCGCTTTCGCAAGAACCCGCTGGCAGCAAAGCCTGAAGGTCTACAGGCTCCGCAGCGGATGCGCCTCGGCAGCCCAAGGGCTGATGAAAAACGCATCGGCCATGCCGGGCTTCACGTCCTCGATGCGCGCCGGCTTCCATTGCGGCTGATAGTCCTTGTCCACTGCCAGCGCGCGGATTCCCTCGACGGTTTCGCTTTGCGCCCCGGGGCGCAGGTGAAAGCACTGATGCACCATGTCCCGCTCCATGCGCAGGTCATCGGCCAGCGTCATGCTGCGGGCGCGGCGAATCTGCTCCAGCGTCACATGCAGCATCAGCGGCGAGCGCTTGCGCAGCACACCGGCCATCCGGCTTGCCCAACGGTCGTCCCTGGCTTTTTCCAGCGCATCGACGATGTGCTTGACCCGCAGCAATGAGAAAAATGCATCAATATGGCCTGTTTCGCAGGCCGGACGGGCACTGTCCGCTATGAATTTTGATGCAATCCATTGATCAGCTTCAGCGGCCGATGCCCAAGGCGTGGTACCCAGTTCCGCCCACAGCGCCGGCAGGTCACCCGCATCCAGTTTTACATCAGCCAGTCCGTAGCCGATGGCCTCGTCGGCGCCAATGACTTCGCCGGTCAGCGCCAGGTATTCGCCCACATGGCCGGGGCAACGGCTCAGGAAATAGCCGCCGCCCACGTCAGGGAACAGGCCGATATTCGTCTCGGGCATGGCCATTTTGGTGCGCTCGGTGACGATGCGTACCCGCGCGCCCTGGCTCAGGCCCATGCCGCCGCCCATCACCACGCCGTCCATGAAGGCGATGAAAGGCTTGGAATAGGTCTGGATCAGGTGGTTGAGCTGGTATTCATCGGTGAAGAAGTCGTCCAGCGCAGGATCGCCGGCCAGCGCTGCCTGGTGGAAAAACCTGATGTCGCCGCCGGCACAAAAACCGCCGAACAGGCTGTCAGGCGTTCCGGGGCGTCCCAGCTTGTTGGTGCCGCGAATCGCCACCAGCCGCACCTCCGGGTCGTCCTGCCAGGCGCGCAGGATGGCGAGCAATTCGCGCACCATGGGCAGCGACAGGGCATTGAGCGCCTTGGGCCGGTTCAGCGTGATCAGTCCGGCATTGCCCTGGCGCTCGGCCAGCACGTCACCGGCCGCATCGATTTTGTTGATTTCTGTCGTCATGCTCTCTGTCTCCATCCAATCAATTCATTCACCACCAGCGCGCCAATGACCAGCGAACCGCCGGTCAGCACACTGGAACCTGGCACCTCGCCGGCACCCACCCAGGCCAGCAGGATGCCAAAAATCACTTCCAGCAAGCCCAGTAGCGCCACCTCGGGCGCCTTGAGCACTCCGGCGCACAGCACCGCCAGCACACACGGAATCGCCAGTTGAAAAAGTCCCAGTGCCGCCAGCAGGACGATGTCGTGCGTTGTCGCCGAAAAAGGAAGCGCCAACGGCAAGGTGGCCAGCGACGACAGCGCCGCCCCGATCAGGACCGCAGGCACCAGATTGATTTTCTGGCCATGGGCGCCGCCATGCTGCACCACCGTCCAGTTGCAGGCGCCTGCTACCGGCACCATCAGCGCCACCAGCGTCCCAGCCAGCTGGCTGCCCAGGTCCATCTGGCCGCCATACATCCAGACAATGCCGGCGCTGGCCAGCGCAATCGCAACCCAGGTCCGCGCGGGAATCCTGTGGCCGATGAAGACACGAGCCATCAGGGCCGTGATAAAGGGACCGAGCGCCAGCGTCACCAGCACATTGGCCACGGTGGTCAGCGTCAGCGCCACCATGAAGGCGGTGAACATGATGCTCCAGCAAACGCCGGACAACCACAGCGCCTTGCCGCCATGACGGATTTTCGAGAAAACCGCCCGCCCCTGAAACAAAGGCAGGATCACCAGCAGCGACGCCAGCGTGAAAAAGCTGCGCCAGAAGGTTACTTCAAAGCTGCGCGCCGCCTCCAGCTGCCGCGTCACCACACCAGCCATGGACCATAGCAGCGTCACCAGCACCATCACGGCCACCGCGCGGGAATGCGTCAAGTTCATCAAGGGCACCTGTGCGAACGATAAAAAGGCCACTGCATGCAGTGGCCTTCAACGAGTATTTCAGGCATTCAAGCCTGATCCACTGAACGGCCGAAGCCGTTCAAGCTCAGCGGCCTGAGCGCTTGCGCTCGCTTTCAGTCAGGTAACGCTTGCGCAGGCGAATCGACTTGGGCGTGATTTCAACCAGTTCGTCGTCCTCGATGAACTCGACGCCGTATTCCAGCGTGCATTCGATCGGCGGCGTGATCTTGATCGCGTCTTCCTTGCCGGACACGCGGAAGTTGGTCAGCTGCTTGGTGCGCGTGGCGTTGACCACCAGGTCGTTGTCGCGGCTGTGGATGCCGACGATCATGCCTTCGTACACCGGATCGTTGGCCTTGACGAACATGCGGCCGCGGTCGTCGAGCTTGCCCAGTGCGTAGGTGAAGATTTCACCGGCGTCCATGGAAATCAGCACGCCATTCTTGCGTCCGCCAATGTCGCCCTTGTGCGGCTCGTAGCAGTCAAAAATATTGGCGATCAGGCCGGAGCCGCGCGTCAAATTCAGGAATTCGTTGGTAAAACCGATCAGGCCACGCGCCGGAATGCGGTATTCCAGGCGCACGCGGCCACGGCCGTCCGGGTCCATGTTGACCAGCTCGCCCTTGCGCTCGCCAAGTGCCTGCATCACGCCGCCCTGGTGCTGCTCTTCGATGTCGGCAGTCACCAGCTCGATCGGCTCATGCTTTTCACCATTCACGTCTTTCATCACGACGCGCGGCTTGGATACAGCCATCTCAAAACCTTCGCGGCGCATGTTTTCCAGCAGGATGGTCAGGTGCAGCTCGCCCCGGCCCATGACTTCGAAAATGCCTTCTTCGTCGGTTTCCTTGACGCGCAGGGCGACGTTGTGCTGCAGTTCCTTTTGCAGGCGGTCCCAGATCTGGCGGCTGGTTACGTACTTGCCTTCGCGGCCGGCCAGCGGGCTGGTGTTGACGCAGAAATTCATGGTCAGCGTCGGCTCGTCAACCTTGAGCATGGGCAGCGGCATCGGGTTGACCGGGTCGGTGATGGTCACGCCAATGCCGATGTCGGTCAGGCCGTTGATCAGCACGATTTCGCCGGGGCCGGCTTCGGTCGCCTGCACGCGCTCCAGGCCCTGGAAGGTCAGCACCTGGTTGACGCGGCCCTTGACAGGCTTGCCGTCCGGGCCTTCCATCACGACCACGTCCATCATCGGCCGGATCGTGCCCTGGCTGATGCGGCCCACGCCGATGCGGCCGACGAAGGTCGAAAAGTCGAGTGCAGAAATCTGCAGTTGCAACGGCGCGTCAGGATCACCCTTTTGGGCTGGCACGTGCTTGAGCACGGTGTTGAACAGGGCCGACATGTCGGGACCCCACTGCTCGCCTTGCTCGCCTTCTTCCAGCGACGACCAGCCATTGATGCCCGAGGCATAGACCACGGGGAAATCAAGCTGTTCGTCGGTGGCACCGAGCTTGTCGAACAAGTCGAACGTGGCGTTGATCACCTTGTCAGGATTGGCGCCCGGCTTGTCCACCTTGTTCACCACCACGATGGGCTTGAGGCCCAGGGCCAGCGCCTTCTTGGTCACAAAGCGCGTCTGGGGCATGGGGCCTTCCTGCGCGTCGATCAGCAGCACGACGCCATCGACCATGGACAGCGCGCGTTCGACTTCGCCGCCGAAGTCGGCGTGGCCCGGGGTATCGACGATGTTGATGTGCGTGCCTTCCCAGGTCACGGCGCAGTTCTTGGCCAGGATGGTGATGCCACGCTCTTTTTCGATGGCGTTGTTGTCCATCACGACTTTTTCGTGGTCGGCGAAGGTGCCGGACTGGCGCAGCAACTGGTCGACCATGGTGGTCTTTCCATGGTCAACGTGGGCGATGATGGCGATGTTACGGATTTGTTTATGACTCATGGTGGACTTTCTGGGAACTTGAAAAACGGTATTTGGATTAATGTTGAAAAGAGCCGGCATCCGTGGGTTCAGAGGCTGCGGCCATGGAAACTGGCGTTAAAACTTCGGTCGCACACTGGGCTGATTGCAGGAGGTCCTGGACTTCAACCGGGCTCAGCAAGCGCTGGGGAATCAACTCGTCGGCACAGATATGGGCAGAACCCAGAAATGCAGCGGGCTCGCTGCCATACACCTGCACCAGCGGTGCATCGGCACCCCACTGGCCCCGGCGACGCAATCCGCTCAGGAAACGTCCTGCATTATCGGCGTCCAGCGTGACGGATGGGTAAGCGGCCACCAGCGACTGCGGCGGCAGCAAACAGGCATCGCGCTCGGCTTCGGTCATCGCTTCGAGCGCAGCCAGTGTCACGCATTGCGCAGCCACAAAACCTCCGGTTTCGATCCGGCGCAGCGAACCCAGGTGCGCGCCGCAACCGATGGCCTCGCCAATGTCTTCGCCGAGCGTACGAATATACGTTCCCTTGCTGCAGCTCACTATTATTTTAATAGCTGCTTGCGCCCGTGGATCATGCGCAATCGCCATATTTAGCTTGAAAATCGTGACGTGGCGGGCTTCCCGCTCGACCTCAATGCCCTTGCGGGCATATTCATACAGCGCCTTGCCGTCCTTCTTCAGCGCCGAGTACATCGGCGGCACCTGCGCCAGCGGGCCGGTGAAGCGCCGGGTGATCGATTCCAGCAGTTCGGGCGTGATGCCGGGTACTGGGCGGGTTTCAATCACTTCACCTTCGGCATCGGCCGTGGTGGTCTTCTGGCCCAGCAGCAGCACGGCTTCATAGGTCTTGTCCGCGTCGAGCTGCAACTGGCTGAACTTGGTGGCCGCGCCAAAGCACAGCGGCAGCACGCCGGTCGCCAGCGGATCGAGCGTTCCGGTATGGCCGGCTTTTTCTGCGCGCAAAAGCCATTTGGCTTTTTGCAGCGCCTGGTTGCTTGAAAAACCCAGCGGCTTGTCGAGCAGCAACACGCCATGTACGGGACGTCGCTGGATTTTCTGGCGGAGAGAAGTTGTTTGCGTCATAAGCTTTGACAGGCTCGGCGTGCGGGCTGGCCCGAACGCCCGGTGGCACCGTTGCCCCCGAACCTGTCAAAGGGGAACGGCGCGGCGTTAGTCCTGGGCGCGCGAAGAAACCGCCTTGGCAATCAAGGCGTTCAGGTCGGCCGCACGTTCGGTCGTCTGGTCGAAATGGAAATGCAGCGTCGGCACGGTGTGCGTCATCAGACGCTTGAACAGGCCGTTGCGCAGGAAGCCTGCCGCCTGGTTCAGCGCGATTTCGCACTCCTTCGGATCGCCGACCAGCACGCTGAAATAAATCTTGGCATGGGCATAGTCGGGCGTGACCTCGACCGACTGGACCGTCACCATGCCGACGCGCGGGTCCTTCAACTCGCGCGCGATCAGTTCCGTCAGATCGCGCTGGATCTGGTCGGCCACGCGAAAGCTGCGGTTGGGAGTAGATGATTTTTTACGCATGTATTGGGGTCTGAAGTTGCAGTCCTGGTTTCGAGAAGGCCGTTCGCCAAGCCCCGAGGCTGGCGAACGGCGCTGATCTCTTACAAGGTCCGGGCCACTTCCTTGATTTCAAAGAACTCCAGGATGTCACCGACTTCGATGTCGTTGTAGTTCTTCAGGTTCAAGCCGCACTCGAAGCCTTCCTTGACTTCCTTGGCATCGTCCTTGAAACGCTTGAGCGAGTCGAGTTCACCGGTGAAGATGACCACGTTCTGGCGCAGCAAACGCAGCTTGGCGGTGCGGCGAACCACACCGGCGGTGACCATACAGCCGGCAATCGAGCCGATCTTGCTGACCTTGAAGATGTTGCGAATCTCGGCATTGCCGATGATTTCTTCCTTCTTGTCGGGCGTGAGCATGCCGGACATGGCGGCCTTGAGTTCGTCCACCGCGTCATAAATGATCTGGTAATAGCGAATGTCAACACCGTTGTTCTCGGCCTGCTTTCGCGCCTGGGCATCGGCACGGGTGTTGAACCCGATCAGCACGGCCTTCGAAGCAATGGCCAGGTTCACGTCGGATTCGGAAATACCGCCAACACCCGAGTACACCAGCTGGACCTTGACCTCGTCGGTCGAGAGCTTGAGCAACGACTGGGCCAGCGCTTCCTGCGAACCCTGCACATCAGCCTTGATGATGATGGGCAGGAGCTTGACTTCGCCGGCGTTGATGTCGGAGAACATGTTCTCCAGCTTGGACGCCTGCTGCTTGGCCAGCTTGGTGTTGCGGAACTTGCCGGCACGGTAAGTGGCGATTTCGCGCACGCGGCGCTCGTCGGTCATGACCATGAAGTCGTCGCCAGCTTGCGGAACTTCCGTCAGGCCCTGGATTTCGACCGGAATCGAAGGACCGGCGGTCTTGATCGGCTTGCCGTTTTCGTCGAGCATGGCGCGCACGCGGCCATAGGTCGAGCCCGCCAGCACCACGTCGCCCGCCTTCAGCGTGCCGGACTGGACCAGCACGGTGGCGACCGGGCCGCGGCCCTTGTCGAGGCGCGCTTCGATCACCAGGCCCTTGGCCAGGGAATCGACCGAGGCCTTGAGTTCGAGCACTTCGGCCTGCAGCAACACCTGCTCCAGCAGGTTGTCGATGCCGGCGCCGGTATGGGCAGACACGGGCACAAACGGTGAATCTCCACCAAACTCTTCGGGCACCACGCCCTCGGTGACCAGTTCGCCCTTGACGCGCTCCAGGTTGATGCCGGGCTTGTCAATCTTGTTGATCGCCACGACGATCGGAACGCCAGCGGCACGGGCGTGCTTGATGGCTTCCTTGGTCTGCGGCATCACGCCGTCATCCGCCGCGACCACCAGGATCACGATGTCGGTGGCCTGCGCACCACGGGCACGCATGGCGGTGAACGCCTCGTGGCCCGGGGTGTCGAGAAAGGACACCATGCCGCGCGGGGTTTGCACATGGTAGGCGCCGATGTGCTGGGTAATGCCGCCTGCTTCACCGGAGGCCACCTTGGCGCGCCGGATGTAGTCAAGCAACGAGGTCTTGCCATGGTCAACGTGACCCATGACGGTGACCACCGGAGCGCGTGGCAGCGCTTCAGCCTGCTGGCCCTGCACGTCGTCATCGGTGAAGGCTTCCGGATCATCCAGCGCGGCAGTGAGTGCCTTGTGGCCCATTTCTTCCACCACGATCATGGCGGTGTCCTGGTCCAGCGGCTGGTTGATGGTGACCATCTGGCCCAGCTTCATCAAATGCTTGATGACCTCGGACGACTTCACGCTCATCTTGTGTGCCAGTTCACCCACGGTGATGGTTTCGGGCACATGGACCTCGATCACCTTGAATTCGGTCGGCGCGACAAAGTTCGATTCCGGACGCACGTCACGTCCGCCACTGCGGCGTCCACGCGGCCCGGCGCGGAAATTGCCGCGACCCGGCACCACCGGAGCGCCACGGCTAGGGATGCCTTTTTTCTTGGCCGCGTCATCTTTCCAGGTCGAAGACAGGTTCTCGGACTTGACTTCCTTCTTGCCGGCGGCGCCTGGCGCAGCAGATGCACCCGCGGCACCTGTAGCAGCAGGTTTGGCGGCACCAGGGGCAACGACCGGCTTGTGCAGGGTTCCCTTCATCGCGACCTTGGGGTCGACGTGGGGAACCAGGACACGCTTGGGCGCAGACAGCATGGCGCGAATGCCGGCGGCTTCTGCCTCGGCCTTGCGGCGGCGTTCCTGCAGGTCCACGGCCTTGGCCGCATCCGCCTGGAATTCAGCAGTCGCCTTGGCTTTGGCAGCCGCCTGGAGGGCAGCGGCTTGAGCAGCCTTGGCGCTTGCAGCTTCGGCGGCCTTGCTGGTTTTTTCAGCAGCGGCAGTGTCCACGATCGTTTGAGCTTCCACGGCAACAGTTGCAGCAAGCGGAGCAACTGGCGCCGGCTTGAAGATTTTGCCGATGGTCGGCTTGGGCTTTTTCGCAGCTTCGGCAACAGCGGCGGCTTGTGCAGCCGCTTGCGCCTGTGCCTGGGCCTTCGCCTCGGCTTCAGCTTTTTGTGCCGCGGCTTCGCGCTCCTGCTCTCGGGCTGCGTCCTGCGCGGCCTGTTCGTCGCGCACACGGCGCTTTTCCGTCAGTTCCTCTTCCTGGCGACGCAGCAGCTCGGCATTCCGGTTGGCTTCGTCTTCACGGCGGACCAGTTCGGCGTCTGCTGCAGCCTGAACCTGAGGAACAGTCACGGTGACATCCGGCTGCGCTTCTTCAACCGGCAGATCCGCTTCATCTTCGCGCCTGATGAAGGTGCGCTTCTTGATGGTCTGGACCGGGATGGTGCGGGCTCTGCCAGTGGAATCGGCCTGCTTGATTTCCGAAGTGGATTTCTTCATCAAGGTGATCTTTTTGCGATCAGCCGCGACGGTGCCATGGCTGGCATGCAGATAGCCGAGCAGCTTTTGCTTGTCGGATTCCGACAAGGGGTCGCTGGCCTGCGATTTTGCAACGCCTGCGCTGGTCAATTGCTCGATCAGGGTGGCGGGAGATTTATTCAATTCAGCTGCGAATTCAGCGACGGTAGTGGTACTGGACATATTTGGTTTTCCTGACTGGCCTCCATGATCATTGCTCTTGGGCTGCTGCGGGTGCAGCAGCGTCGCCAGCGTCATCGGTAAACCAATGGGCGCGTGCAGTCATGATCAGGGCTTTGGCCTCGTCCGCAGACTGGCCGGTTATATCGGTAAGCTCATCCACGGCCAGATCGGCCAGGTCGTCACGGGTGGCAACACCCGCTTCGGTCAATTTGGCAATCAGCTCGGGCGTCAAGCCTTCGACGTCCCGCAGATTTTGCGAAACACCGCCGGCATTTTCTTCCTGGGCGATTTCCATCGTCAGGAGAGCGTCTTTGGCGCGTGTGCGCAGTTCGTTGACGGTGTCTTCGTCGAACGACTCAATTTCCAGCATTTCCTGAAGGGGCACATAGGCCACCTCTTCCAGGCTGGTGAAGCCTTCGGAAATCAGGATGTCGGCGATTTCCTCGTCCACGTCGAGCTTGGCCATGAACAGCTTGCGGCTGCTGTCGGTTTCGCTGGCCTGCTTCTGGGCCGACTCGTTGGCATCCATGATGTTGATCTTCCAGCCGGTCAGGTCGGACGCAAGGCGCACGTTCTGGCCACCACGTCCAATCGCGATGGCCAGGTTTTCCTCATCCACCACCACGTCCATGGCATGGCGCTCTTCATCGACCACGATCGACGACACGTTGGCCGGTGCCAGCGCGCCAATCACGAACTGGGCCGGGTCTTCGCTCCACAGCACGATATCGACACGCTCGCCCGCCAGTTCGTTGGTCACGCCGTTGACACGGGTGCCGCGTACACCGACACAGGTGCCGATCGGGTCGACGCGCTTGTCATGCGACAGCACGGCGATCTTGGCGCGGGAGCCTGGGTCACGGGCGCAGGTCTTTATTTCGAGCAGGCCCTGTTCTATTTCGGGCACTTCCTGTCGGAACAGCTCCATCATGTATTCGGGCGAGGTCCGCGACAGGATGATGGGCGCGCCACGCAGTGTGGTGTCGACTTCCATGATCATGGCGCGCACACGGTCGCCGGTGCGCAGGTTTTCCTTCGGAATCATGTCGCTGCGGCGCAAGCGGCCTTCAACCCGGCCGGACTCGACGATCAGGTCGCCCTTGTCCATGCGCTTGACGGTGCCGACAAAAATCTTGTCGCCGCGCGACATGAAGTCTGTGAGCAGCATTTCGCGCTCGGCATCGCGGATTTTCTGCAAGATGACCTGCTTGGCCGCCTGCGCACCGATGCGGCCGATGGGCAGGCTTTCGACCGGCTTTTCAATGTAGTCGCCCTCTTCGATGTCGGCAATCTCGTCGCGCGCATCGGTCACCAATTCTTCGGCTTCCGGATTTTGCAGGCCGGCCTCGTCAGCCACGACCAGCCAGCGGCGGAAGGTTTCATACTTGCCGCTGTCGCGGTCCACCGCCACACGGATGTCCACGCCGTCCGCATACACCTTCTTGGTCGCTGATGCGAGCGCAAGCTCGACAGCGCCGAATACCACGTCGCGCTCAACGTTTTTTTCACGCGAGATGGCATCAACCAGCATCAACAGTTCGCGATTCATTTCACAAGCCTGCCTTTCTAAATTATGTTTCTATGGATGTATCGGCAACAGGTTTGGGTCTGCGGCCCTTGAAATCAACCACGGGCGCCAAACGCGCCTGTTGAATTTCATCCAGCGTGAACCCCAGCGCCTGAAGTGGCGCGGGAATTCGTTTCTTGCTAACCTTCTGCCCAGGCTTGACAGCAGGCTCATCGCTCCAGACGATTTGCCATCCCGGCTGATCGCCGACAGGCTCGGCCCGCTCCAGCGTTCCGCGGAATTTCTTGCGGCTGGCCGAAACGGTAGAACCCGCACTCGCAGCCACGCCAATCGGCGCCTTCAGGGTGATGTCAATCAACTCACCCGCAAAGCGGTCAAAATCTTTTTCATTACGCAGCGGCCGGTCGATGCCGGGGGAACTGACTTCCAGGCGCGAATATTCGGCACCTTCGACTTCGAGCACGAACTGCAACTGGCGCGTCACCTTCTCGCAGTCTTCAGCATTGATGAACTGCACGGCGTCTGGCGGCGTTCCGGCAAGATAAGGCATGTCGATCGTGACACGCAGCAAGCCGCCACCGGTTCGCTCGATCTCGACCAACTCGTATCCCAGCCCCGTTACCGTTTGCTCAATCGTCTCTTGCAAAGCCATTCAGTCTTTCGTTCCTTTTAGCGATTCGCCAGGCATTCGTTTGCACAGTGCAAAAACAAACGCCCAAAAAAAATGGGCGGTAAAAACCCGCCCATTTGGTCGTGTGAAGCGCGTATTCTAGCGTAAAGGCCACCGTGACGCAACCATTTTTGTGCCGATCTGGCCTTCAAGCACCAGAATATTTCACCTGTCCGGGCAAGGACTCAATCCTGCGCCACCAGGATTTTCGTGTACGGATGCTGCGGCCTGTCCAGCACCGACTCGACAAGGCCCGATTCGACGATTTCTCCATCTTTCATTACCATCACCTCGTGGGCCATGGCACGAATCACGTCGATGTCGTGCGTGATGAGCAGGTAGCTCAGGCCACGCTCCCGCTGCAGCCGCTGCAGCAGCCCCAGCACCTGCTTTTGAATCGTCACATCAAGCGCACTCGTCGGTTCATCCAGCACCAGCAGGCCGGGATTGACGATCAGCACGCGGGCAATCGCCAGCCGCTGGCGCTGGCCGCCCGAGAATTCATGCGGGTAGCGCCGCAGCAGACCCGGAAACTGCGCTTCGCCCATGCCCACATCGGCCAGTGCCTGCTCGACGCGAACACGTCTTTCGCCCTGGGTGAGCAAAGGCTCATGCACCAGCAGGCCTTCTTCCACGATGGCTTCCACCGTCATGCGGGGCGAAAGCGAGGAAAACGGGTCCTGGAACACCACCTGGACCACCTTGCGAATCGCCTTGTTGGCAGCGGCTTGCCGGCTCCATGACTGCCCGGCCGCCTGCAATAGTCCAGAAAACTTGAGCAGCCCCAGGCTGGCCAGTGCAAGAGTGGACTTGCCGGAGCCTGACTCGCCCACGATGCCGAGCGTCCTGCCCGCAGGAATGCTGAAGCTGGCATCCTTGACGGCGACAAACTCGCCGCTCTTGAACCAGCCCCTAAACCCCGGTACAGCCACCGGATAAGCGACGCGCAAATGACTGGCCAGCATGACCGGCGAAGAGTCCGCGCCAGCAACGCCGGCCTTCACCACATCGCGCACCGGCTTGCTGTCGATCAGTTTGCGGGTATAGGGATGCTGCGGATCGGCTAACACCTGGCTGACTGTGCCCTGCTCCACGATATGGCCGTTTTCCATGACAGCCACCCGGTCCGCGAAGCGGCGCACCAGGTTGAGGTCATGCGTGATCAGGAGCACCGCCATGCCATTTCGCCGCTGCAGATCACTCAGCAGGTCCAGTATCTGACCGCGCAACGTGACATCCAGCGCCGTGGTCGGCTCGTCGGCCAGCAACAGGCGGGGCTTGCAGGCCAGCGCCATGGCGATCATGGCGCGCTGGCGCTGGCCACCCGAGAGCTGGTGTGGAAAGGAATTGGCCCGCCGCCCAGGCTCGGCAATACCGGTGCTTGCTAGTAATTCGATAGCTGCTTGCGCAGACGCCGCATGCGCAAACCCCTCTTTTAGCTGTAAAACTTCAGCAATCTGGTCGCCCACGGTGAAGAGCGGGTTCAGCGCCGTCATCGGCTCCTGGAAAATCATGGCAATGTCACGGCCGCGAATGCCGCGCAAGGCGCTTTCCGGCAAGGCCAGCAGATCCTTCTTGCCGCCCGGTGTTTCAAAAATGGCCTGGCCGCTGATCGCCGCATCCTGGACCAGCCGCAGCAGGCTCAGCGCCGTCACGGTCTTGCCCGAGCCCGACTCGCCCACCAGCGCCAGCTTTTCGCCGGATGCGATGGAAAAGTCGATGCCGCGCACGACCTCCTTGCCGGCGAACGACACGCGCAGCGCCTTGACTTCCAGCAGCGGCAAGGTCATCGGTCCACCTTTCGAGGGTCCAAGGCATCCCGCAATGCGTCGCCCATGAAGGTCAGCAACAGCAGGGTGATGACCAGCACCGCAAAGGTAGACAGCGAAATCCACCAGGCGTCGATATTGGCCTTGCCCTGGCTCAGCAACTCGCCCAGCGACGGGGTTCCGGGCGGCACGCCCAGCCCCAGGAAATCCAGCGAGGTCAGCGCCAGGATCGCCGCGCTCATGCGAAACGGCAAAAAAGTGACAACCGGCGTCAGGCTGTTGGGCAAAATGTGCCGCCACATGATCTGCAAATTGCTCACGCCCAGCGCTTTGGCCGCCCGCACGTAGTCCATCTGGCGGTTTCGCAAAAACTCGGCACGCACATAGTCCGACAGCCCCATCCAGCCAAACAGGCTGAGCAGCACCAGCAGCAACCCCACGCTGGGTGCAAAAATGGCGCTGAAAATGATCAACAGGTAAAGCTCGGGCATCGAGCCCCATATTTCCATGAAGCGCTGGCCGACCAGATCGGTCTTGCCGCCGGCATAGCCTTGAATCGCACCGGCCACCACGCCCATCACCACGCCGATGAACGTCAATGCCAGGCCGAACAGCACGCTCAGGCGAAAGCCATAGATCAGCTGCGCCAGAAGGTCGCGCCCCCGGTCGTCAGTGCCGAAGAGGTTGTCACGCGACGGCGCTGAAGGGTTCGGCTCCTTGGCGAAATAGTTGATGGTGCGAGGCCCGTACGGATTGGGTGGGTAGATGGCCCAGTTGCCGCCCTGTGTCAGCTTGCCCTTGATGAAGGGGTCGAGGTAATCTGCCGGCGTGTCAAAGTCGCCCTCGAAGGTTTTTTCCGAATAGTCCTTGACGAGCGGAAAGTACAGCGTGCCCTGGTAGCGCACCAGCAGCGGCTTGTCGTTCGACAACACTTCGGCGAACAGGCTGAACACCACCAGCAGGCAAAACAGCAGCAGGCTCCAGTAGCCCAGCCGGTTGCGCCTGAAGCGCTGCCAGGCGCGGCGCGACGGTGAAATCGCCCCCACGCTCCCCACTTCGTGTGGTTCGCTGCCCCCCGAGGGGGCCGTTGCGCCTGCAGTCCGGCAAAGCCGGTCCTGCGGCCCTGGCTGGGCTGGAGCGGGAACCGCTACGGCGCCGGAGCGAGACATGCTGGCCATATCAGTCGAATTTGACACGAGGGTCCACCCATACATAGCAAAGGTCGCTGATCAGTTTGGTCACCAGGCCAATCAGCGTGAACAAATACAGCGTGCCCAGCACCACCGGGTAGTCGCGTCGGATCACGCTTTCGTAGCTGAGCAGGCCCAGGCCGTCGAGGGAAAACAGGGTTTCGATCAACAGCGAACCGGTGAAAAAGGCCCCGATGAACGCGGCTGGAAAGCCGGTGATGATGGGGATCAGCGCATTGCGGAACACATGCTTCCACAGCACCTGGCGCTCGCTCAAGCCCTTGGCGCGGGCGGTCAGCACATACTGCTTGCGGATTTCCTCCAGAAACGAGTTCTTGGTCAGCACCGCCGTCACGGCAAAGCTGCCGAGCACCATGGCGGTAATCGGCAAGGTGATGTGCCAGAGGTAATCGGTGATGCGCGCCCACCAGCCAAGGGTCTCCCAATTGGCCGAGGTCAACCCGCGCAGGGGGAACCACTGCAGCTGTCCGCCAAACACCACCAGCAGCGCCACGCCCAGCACGAAACCCGGAATTGCATAGCCGACCAGCACCACCAGCGTGGTCAGGAAGTCGAAGCGGCTGCCCGCCCTGACCGCCTTGGCCACGCCCAGCGGCACGGCAATCAGGTAACTCAGAAAAAAAGTCCACAGCCCCAGACTGACCGACACCGGCAGCTTTTCCTTGACCAGTTGCCAGACATCCTTGTGCTGGTAAAAGCTGTTGCCCAGGTCAAACCGTGCGAAGCGACCCAGCATCTGGACAAAGCGCTCAAGCACCGGCTTGTCAAAGCCGTACAGCGCCTTGATCTCCTCGATGCGCTCGGCATCCACGCCCTGCCGGCCCCGGTACCCAGCCCCGCTGCTGGCAGCCCGCTCGCCCCCCGAATCACGACCCTGAAGCTGCGCCACCATCTGCTCGACCGGCCCGCCCGGCACGAACTGCACCATGGCAAAGGTCAGCAGCAGCACGCCGAACAAGGTCGGGATCATCAGTAGCAGGCGCTTGAGGATATAGCTGGCCATGGAGGGTGCGGCTTCCTACTTGTTGGACGGGGATGCCCACCAGGCGCTCATGGCCCAGGTGTCGGGCTGGTAATACGGCGGAACCGTGTCAGGCAACAAGAAGCGCCGTGGCCGGTAGCCAATCAGGAAGGCATCACCGTAGTATTGCGGAACCGAGTAGTAGCCATGCGTCAGCACGCGGTCCAGCGCGCGCATTGACGCACCCAGCTCAGGACGCGTCCTGGCGGTCACGACCTTTTGCAGCAGCGCATCGACCGCCGGATCGGCAATGCCCCAGACATTGGAAGAACCCGGTGTGCTGGCAGCCTTCGAGCCAAACAATTCGAGCAGCTCGCCGCCCGGCGCGGTGCTGCCCGGCAGTCGCAACGTGGTGATTTCGAAATCAAAGGAATCCATCTTCTGCTTGCCCAGCGAAAAATCGACGATGCGGTAGGTCATGGTGATGCCGAGCTTTTCCAGCGCCTTCTGGAACGGCCCGACGATGCGGACCAGCGAAGGCTGGTCGTTCAAAAACTCCATGGTGAAAGCCTCGCCCTTGCTATTCCTCAGCGCGCCGTCACGGTAGGTCCAGCCCGCCTCGCGCAGCAAGGCCTGGGCCTGGCGGAGGTTTTCTCGCAGGCTGCCGGGCGGCGTGGTCGTCGGCGAAACAGGAACCTGGCCGAACACTTCTGGCTTGAGCTTGGCGCGCAAAGGCTCCAGCAAGGCCAGTTCATCAGGTTTGGGCAGGCCTTCGGCATGAAACTCGCTGTTGGGAAAGTAACCGTTGACGCGCTTGTAGAGGCCGTAGAACAGTTGCCGGTTCATCCACTCGAAATCCATCGCCAGGCCGATGGCGCGCCGCACCCGCGCATCCTGGAACTTGGGGTTTCGCAGGTTGAACACATAGCCCTGGAAATCGCCGGGGTTGCGGTTTTCAAAGGCGCGCTTGACCAGTTCGCCTGACGTGAAAGCCTTGCCGGTGTACTGGCGCGCCCAGTTGCGCGAGATGAATTCGCGCAGGAAATCGAATTCCCCGGCCTTAAGCCCCTCGAAACGCGAGGTTTCGTCCAGGTAGATCTTGAAGATGATGCGGTCGAAGTTGAACTGACCCTTGCGGCTTGGCAAGTCAACACCCCAGTAGGCCGGGTCGCGCACGTAGGTAATGTCGCGGCCCATGGCCGGGTTGGCCACCTTGTACGGCCCAGAGCCGATGGGAATGTCGGACACGATCTTGTCAAAGGGCCTGGCCTGGCCATCGACCTTGCCCCAGTTGCGGCTGAATACCGGCATGCCGCCCACCACCAGCGGCAGTTCGGGATTGGGCGTCAGGAAGTCGAAACGTACCACTAGCTCGGAAACCACGGTGACGCCCCTGACTTCCGCATAAATCGTGCGGTACTGCGGCGCGGCCAGCTTGCTGGTGAGCTGGGTGAATGAATGCAGCACATCGGCCGCCAGCACAGGCGAGCCGTTGTGAAAGCGCGCCTTGCCATTCAGGTGGAACGTCACCGAGAGTTTGTCAGGCGCGACCGCCACATCGTCGGCCAGCAGTCCGTAGGCCGTGGTCGGTTCTTCCGAATTTCCCGTAAGCAGGCTTTCAATCAGCAAGATCCCCAGCCCGTAAGGCGCCGTGCCGCGCAGCGTGAAGGGATTGAACTTGTCAAAGTTGGTCGGCCGGGTCGGCGGCACCATGCGGATTTCGCCACCCTTGGGCGCAGCCGGATTCACATAATCGAAATGCGTGAAACCCGCCGGGTACTTGATGTCGCCAAACTGCGCGTAGGCATGGGCGGCCCGGCTTTGCGGGGCAAGGCCTGCCGCGCAGACCAGAACCAAGGCCCGTAAAAAAATCAAATCCCGCATGCGACAATTCTGCACTACTTAATTCGGCCAATTTTTTACAGCCTGCGCAACCGCCAAACGTCAGGCTTGCGCAATACTGTGGCCGAATCACACGAACACACAGGAGCATAAAAATGGGTTTTCTCGCCGGCAAAAAACTGTTGATCACGGGCGTGCTGTCCACCCGGTCCATCGCCTATGGCATTGCCAAGGCCTGCCACGCACAGGGCGCCGAGCTGGCTTTCAGCTACGTGGGCGAGCGTTTCAAGGACCGTATCACCGAGTTCGCTGCCGATTTTGACTCCACCCTGATCTTTGACTGCGATGTCGGCTCCGACGAGCAGATCGACAAGCTGTTTGTCGACCTGTCCAAGACCTGGCCAACCTTCGACGGCTTTGTCCACAGCATCGGCTACGCGCCGCGCGAAGCGATTGCCGGCGATTTTCTCGACGGCTTCTCGCGCGAAAACTTCCGCATTGCCCACGACATCAGCGCCTACAGCTTTCCGGCCATGGCCAAGGCCGCCCTGCCCTACCTGAACCCGAAATCGGCCGTGCTGACGCTGACTTACCTCGGCGCGGACCGCATCATTCCGCACTACAACACCATGGGTCTGGCCAAGGCCAGCCTGGAAGCGTCGGTGCGCTACCTGGCCGAATCGCTCGGCCCCAAGGGCATGCGCGCCAACGGCCTGAGCGCAGGGCCCATCAAGACACTGGCGGCCAGCGGCATCAAGGATTTCGGCAAGCTGCTGGGCATGGTGGCTGCGGCCTCGCCCATGCGCCGCAATGTCACGATCGAGGATGTGGGCAATGTGGCTGCTTTCCTGCTCAGCGATCTGGCGAGCGGCGTGACGGCGGAGATCACTTATGTCGATTGCGGCTTCAGCGCAACGGCTGGCGCCAGCCGGGACAGCGAGTCGGTCACCTGATCTTCAGATAAAAAAGCCGGTTTCCGCACTCCACCGTTACATATTCAGCTATATTTTTTATAGCAATTAGCCAAAAGGCGCACGATGCGGCGACGCTTTCTCCTGTCCCTGGTCAGCCTGACCCTTGCAGTTTCGCTGCTGCCTGCTGCCGCTGCTCGGGCCGAACCAGCCCCGTCATTGATGCTGGCCAATGTGTACCGCGACGGTGTGGTGCTGGCCGACTACTGGGTGAGTGAAAAGTACGATGGCGTTCGCGGCTACTGGGACGGCCAGCAACTCTGGACACGCGGCGGCGAGCGCGTTGCCGCACCTGGCTGGTTCACCGCAGGCTGGCCCACGGTGGCGATGGACGGCGAACTCTGGGCCGGGCACGGGCAGTTTGGCAAGGCGGTGTCCACCGTGCGCCAGCAAACGCCCCAGGATGCCGCGTGGCGCGCCATGCGTTTCATGGTGTTTGATTTGCCCGCAGAAGGCGGCCCGTTCACCGAGCGGATTCCTTTGATCAATGGCGTCGTCAGCCGCATTGACAAGCCCTGGGTTCAGGCCGTGGCGCAGTTCAAGGTGGCGACCCCTCAGGCGTTGCGCACGCTGCTGGCCAGGACCGTCAAGAACGGCGGCGAGGGCCTGATGCTGCACCGTGGCGCGTCACTGTACAAAGGTGTTCGCAGCGAAGACTTGCTCAAGTTCAAGCCTTACGAGGATACCGAAGCACGCGTCGTGGCGCACATTGCCGGCCAGGGCAAATACACCGGCAAGCTGGGCGCTCTGCTGGTCGAAATGCCGGCGGCCGACGGCCAGCCCGCGCAGCGCTTCAAGCTGGGCACGGGCTTTAGCGATGCACAAAGGCAAAACCCGCCCCCCATCGGCGTGCGCGTGACCTATCGTTTCCGGGGAATAAACGACAGCGGCATCCCGCGCTTTGCCAGCTTCATGCGGGTGCGCGAAGACTGAAGCAAAACCCGTTAAATGACCGCCATGGTATTGAGGGAAATCAGAATTTTTGCTACTGAATCAATAGCTAATTTTGCAGATCCAGCCTGTGTAAATGGCTTTTTTCATACAAAAATTCGTTACCTGCATGGCGCGGCCGCCGCCCCAGCCTATTTCTTCACGCAGTCGGCGTAATAGCGCATCTTGCCCTTGGCATCTTCCTGCGCCACCAAGCCGTGGATGTCGGTTTCAAAACCGGGGCACTGGGCATTGAACTCTCGCGAAAACTTGAGGTAGTCGACGATCTTCTTGTTGAACACCTCTCCCGGAATCAGCAGCGGAATGCCTGGCGGGTAAGGCGTGACCAGCCCGACGGTGATGCGGCCTTCCAGGTAGTCGATCTCGACCCGCTCAGTGGTGCGATGGGCAATGTGGGCATAGGCATCGCTAGGCTTCATGGCCGGCGCCAGGTCACTCAGGTACACGTCCGTTGTCAGGCGGGCAATGTCGTACTTGGCATACAGGGTATGGATATGCTGGCACAGGTCGGCCAGCCCCATGCGCTCGTATTTGGGAAACTTCTGGCAGAACTCGGGCAGGATGCGCCACATCGGCTGGTTCTTGTCGTAGTCGTCCTTGAACTGCTGCAAGGCGGTCAGCAGCGTATTCCAGCGGCCTTTTGTGATGCCGATGGTGAACAGGATGAAAAAGCTGTACAGCCCCGTCTTTTCGACGATCACGCCGTGCTCTGCCAGGAACTTGGTGACGATGCTGGCCGGTATCCCGGTTTTGGAGAACTTGCCGTTCAGGTCCAGCCCAGGCGTGACGATGGTCGACTTGATCGGGTCGAGCATGTTGAAGCCGGTAGCCATCTGGCCAAAGCCGTGCCAGTTGTTGGCGCCATTCTTGGCGGTCTTGGCGGTGCGTGACTCGCCCTTGATGATCCAGTCTTTCGCCTCGCCGATGCCTTCTTCCACCAGCTTGTCCGGACCCCAGACCTTGAACCACCAGTCGGTTTCATATTCTTCGGCGATCTTGCGCATTGCGCGCCGAAAATCCAGCGCTTCGGCAATGCTTTCCTCGACCAGCGCGGTGCCGCCCGGCGGCTCCATCATGGCGGCGGCCACGTCGCAGCTTGCAATGATGCTGTACTGCGGCGATGTCGAGGTGTGCATCAGGTAGGCCTCGTTGAAGAGATGCCTGTCGAGCTTGACGTTTTGCGAGTCCTGCACCAGCACATGGCTGGCCTGGCTGATACCGGCCAGCAGTTTGTGGATTGACTGCGTGGCGTAGACCACAGCGTTTTTCGGCCGTATGCGGTTTTTTCCCATCGAATGGTAGGTCCCATAAAACGGGTGAAACGCGGCGTGCGGCAGCCAGGCTTCGTCGAAATGCAGGTTGTCGATGTAGCCGTCGAGCATGCCCTTGATGGTCTCGGTGTTGTACAGCACACCGTCGTAGGTCGACTGCGTCAGCGTCAGCACACGCGGCTTGACGGTGGCGGCATCCACGCCCTTGAGCAAGGGATTCGCCGCAATCTTGGCGCGAATGGCTTCGGGCTCGAATTCGCTCTGAGGAATCGGGCCGATGATGCCGAAATGGTTGCGCGTCGGCTTCAGGAACACCGGGATCGAGCCGGTCATGATGATGGCGTGCAGGATGGACTTGTGGCAGTTGCGGTCCACCACCACCACATCGCCCGGCGCCACCGTGTGGTGCCAGACCATCTTGTTGGACGTCGACGTGCCATTGGTCACGAAAAAGCAGTGGTCGGCATTGAAGATGCGCGCCGCATTGCGCTCGCTGGCACCAATGGCGCCGTTGTGGTCCAGCAACTGGCCCAGTTCCTCCACCGCATTGCACACGTCAGAGCGCAGCATGTTTTCGCCGTAGAACTGGTGGTACATCTGGCCGACCGGGCTTTTCAGGAATGCCACGCCGCCGGAGTGACCAGGGCAGTGCCACGAGTACGAGCCGTCTTCGGCGTAGTCCAGCAGCGCCTTGAAAAACGGCGGCTGCACGCCTTCGAGGTAGCTCTTGGCTTCGCGGATGATGTGGCGAGCGACGAACTCGGGCGTGTCCTCGAACATGTGGATGAAGCCGTGCAGCTCGCGCAGGATGTCGTTGGGAATGTGCCGCGAGGTCTTGGTCTCGCCATAGACGTAAATCGGCACGTCAAGGTTTTTGCGGCGCACCTCGGCAATGAACTTGCGCAGGTCCAGCACGGCCGGGTCCAGGTCGGGACCGGGCGTGAATTCTTCGTCGTCAATCGACAAGATGAAGGCGCTGGCACGGCTTTGTTGCTGCGCGAACTGCGACAGGTCGCCGTAGCCAGTCACGCCCAGCACTTCAAAGCCCTCGGTTTCAATGGCCTGGGCAAGCGCACGAATGCCCAGGCCAGAGGTGTTTTCAGAACGGAAGTCCTCGTCAATGATGACAATCGGAAAGCGAAATTTCATGGCGTATGCAGGAGTTGAGGGTGCCCCGAACCTGTCGGAGGGCATGAAAATGAACGTTCAGAAGGCATAGACAGGTTGAGCCCGAACGGTTGAAAGAAAAAAAGCTAGAAGCGCCAATTAAGAGGCAAACAGATCCACGCAATTCCTTGCGCAGGTTGATGCGCAATTTTCGCTTATCTCTGCAGTCGGCTTTTTTTCCAAGGCGCAAAGACTTTTTGCAAACTGCGAAGTTTAAGGATGTATTGTGACTCTCCGGTTGCACCGCGCTGATCTGGCCCAAAATAGGGAAAATCACTGACAAAAGGAAACATCATGGGCGAAGCAGGCATCTGGTGGCTGCTGGCAGGCGCGGCCATTGCCGTGGAACTGTTGACAGGCACGTTCTATCTGCTAATGCTGGCAACCGGGTTGGTGGCCGGTGCGCTGGCGGCAATAATGGGCCTTGCACTGACGGGCCAGATGCTGGTGGCGGCAGCCATCGGAGGCGGCGCTGTTGCCGTATGGCACTGGCGGCGCAGCAAGCGTCCGGCGCCCATGCCTGCCCATTCCAATCGGGACGTTCATCTGGATATTGGCGACATGGTTCATGTGGCGCGCTGGAATGCCGACGGCACGGCCAGCGTGCATTTTCGTGGCGCCCACTGGACCGCCATTGCGGCCGATCCCGCCGAAGCATTCAACCCGGGGAACTTCCGGATCAAGGAAATGCGCGGCAACCACCTGGTCATCGAGCCGCAGTAAGGCATACCCATGGGTCAGTTCCCGGGCCACCCACGCAAGGCCCAACTCATATTAAAACAAGGAAGTTTTCATGGAAATCGCACTCGTCATTCTCATCCTGGCGGGCATCTTTATTGTCCAGAGCATCAAGGTAGTGCCGCAGCAAAACGCCTGGGTGGTGGAGCGTTTGGGCAAATACCTCGGCACCCTGACGCCAGGCCTTAACTTTCTGATTCCTTTCGTGGACCGCGTGGCCTACAAGCACAGCCTGAAGGAAATCCCGCTGGACGTGCCCAGCCAGGTCTGCATCACCCGCGACAACACCCAGTTGCAGGTCGATGGCATTTTGTATTTCCAGGTCACCGATGCCATGCGGGCAAGTTACGGCTCGTCCAACTACATCGTGGCGGTCACGCAACTGGCCCAGACCTCGCTGCGCTCGGTCATCGGCAAGCTGGAGCTGGACAAAACTTTCGAGGAGCGCAATATCATCAATGCGCAAGTCGTCGCCGCAATTGACGAGGCGGCGCTGAACTGGGGCGTGAAGGTGCTGCGCTACGAGATCAAGGACCTGACGCCACCCAAGGAAATCCTGCACGCCATGCAGTCGCAAATCACGGCGGAACGCGAAAAGCGTGCGCTGATTGCTGCGTCCGAAGGCCGCAAGCAGGAGCAGATCAACATTGCCACTGGGGAACGCGAAGCCTTCATCGCCCGCTCCGAAGGCGAAAAACAGGCCGCTATCAACAATGCGCAAGGCGAGGCATCCGCCATCCTGGCCGTGGCCGAGGCCAATGCCCGGGCCATTGAAGTCGTCGCCATGGCGATTCGCCAGCCCGGGGGCGAACTGGCGGTGCAGTTGAAGGTGGCAGAAAAAGCGGTGGCGGCGTATTCGCAGGTTGCCAGCGATGCAACAACCACGTTGATCGTTCCCAGCAACATGACTGAAGTCTCGGCGCTTATCACCTCAGCCATGAAAATGGTGCAGTCCAACAAGGCCTGAGCGCTGGGCGGTCAGTTTTTTTTAAATACGGAACTACATGAATGCAAAAAACGTTCTCGGCACCGAACTGGCGCCCTGCTCTTACGATCCGTTGACAGGTTACTTTCGCGACGGGTGCTGTAACACCGATGCCAGCGACCACGGCTCGCACCTGATCTGCGTCCGGGTGACGGCGCAATTCCTGCACTTCTCGAAGTCTGCGGGCAACGACCTGGTCACACCCTTGCCCCAACACCGTTTTTCAGGCTTGAACCCAGGGGACCGCTGGTGCCTGTGCGCCCTTCGCTGGCGGGAGGCACTTGAGGCCGGAGTGGCGCCGCCCGTGGTCCTCGAAGCCACGCATGCCAACGCGCTGCAGTTTGTGACCATGGCCCAGCTCGAAAAACACCGCTTTCAGGGAACGGTGCATTAACCTGCAATTTCCTGAACCTGGCCGGCAAAGCTGCCCAGTACGACTGCTATAATTTAGAGCTTCGCGGAAGGGTGGATGAGCGGTTTAAGTCACACGCCTGGAAAGCGTGCGTAGGGTTATACCTACCGCGGGTTCGAATCCCGCCTCTTCCGCCACGATTCAACCCCAAGTAATTGAATTACTTGGGGTTTTTTCTTGTCCAGATTTTGTTACCCACTTTTTTACACCACGTTAAACAATATCTTGAGTTGGCATGTTTTGTCTCTTCTTATGAATAGACAACATGGAGCAAAAATGGGTCAAAGACTCCGGGATATACAGCTAGCCGCGCAGATAAATGGCAGCAAGCACAAAGGCCGCCATCCACATGGTTTCCACCACCAGCAAGGTGAACGGCTTCCAGCCAGATTTGGCCAACTCCTGAAATGAAGTCTTGATGCCCAAAGCCGAAATAGCCACCACCAGACACAAGCGGGAGAGATCACCCAGTCCCTTGCCTACCTCGGCCGGCACAAAGCCAAGCGAGTTGATCCCCACCAGGAAAACGAACACCCAGAGGAACCACGGTACCAGAGGTTGCTTTTTGGCGGCGGTCAGACCGCCGGCGGCTGACTTGTCACGTTCAAGCTGCTCTCGCTCGGTCTTGAACATGGTCGACACCACCACCACCACCACTGCCAGCATGGCCACGCGGAACAGCTTGACAATCGTCGCGTAGTCACCGGTTGGATGGTCGATGGTATAGCCCGCGCCGACCACCTGCGCCACATCGTGGATGGTTCCACCCAGGAACAGACCTGCCAGTTCGGGGGGCAACTTGAGAGCAATTGCAATCAACGGGTAAAACACCATGGCCACGGTGGAGAGCACCGTCACCGTTACCACCACGGTCAGGGTGAAACGTTCGCTTTCCTTGTTGTGCGGCAGCACCGACGAGATCGCCAAGGCCGCCGAGGCGCCGCAGATCGCCACCGAACCACCGGACAGGACGCCTTGGGCGCGGTTCAGCCCCAGGCGCTTGCCCAGGAAATAACCCACCAGCAAGGTCGTAATCACCGCAACTATCACGATCGCTGCGGTAGACCAGCCTAAGCCAGCGATCTGTGTGGCGGTAATACGCGCGCCAAGCAAGCCCACCCCCAGACGCAGGACGTTTCGGGAACAGAACTCGATGCCGGGTTTGGCCTTGGGGTCCGAACTCAGGTAATGAAACGCAACGCCGAAGAACAGGGCATACAGCAGTTGCGGGCCACCATGCAGCGTGGAAACCAGCGTGGCCGCCATAGCCACCACCCCGGCCAGCAACGTACCAGGCAGCACATGCATCACGAACTTCAGGGGATTGCGCCCCCCTGATGCGGCCGTGTTCATGCGCGATCTCCACGACCTGCCAAACGGGTCGCCACCAGCACCGCAAGCGCACATGAAGTGATGCGCGCCGTGATGGAGTCAGAGCGGCTGGTGAGGATGATCGGCACCTTCATGCCCAGCACCAAACCCGCGCACTCTGCACCAGCGGTGTACACCAACTGCTTGTAGAGCATGTTGCCCGCTTCCAGATTGGGCAGCAACATGATGTCGGGCCGGCCCGCCACTTCGGACACGATGCCTTTGTTGATGGCTGACTCGGCGGAAACCGCGTTGTCGTAGGCCAGAGGACCATCGAGGATGGCGCCAGTGATCTGACCCCGATCGGCCATCTTGCACAGTGCGGCAGCGTCCAGCGTGCTTGCAACGGCGGGGTTGATGTTTTCCACGGCCGAAAGAATGGCCACACGCGGACAGGCCACGCCGATGGCGTGTGCAAAATTGATGGCGTTTTGCACGATGTCGCGCTTTTCCATCAGTCCCGGTTCAATGTTGACCACGCAGTCGGTCAGCACCAATGGGCGATCCGCACCAGGTACATCCAACACAAAGGCATGGCTGGCACGCGAGCCGCCGCGCAGGCCGGCGTCACGCGACACGGCAGCACCCAGCAATTCGTCGGTGTGCAAGCTGCCCTTCATCAAGGCGGCGGCGGCGCCTTCGCGACACAGGGTGGCGGCCTGAGCAGCAGCAACACGCGGGTTGTCTGAGGTTTCAACCATTTCGATGCCAGACAATTCCAGACCACCCTGTTGGGCGGCGGCTTCCATGCGGGCGCGAGGCCCCACCAAGATCGGAATGATGAGACCGGCGCGGGCGGCTTCGATTGCCGCACCAAGCGAAGCCGCGTCACACGGGTAAGCGATGGCCACGCGCATCGGGCCACAGGCCTTTGCTGCATCGACCAGCGACTTCAAATGGGGGTGAGCAGACTCAGATGCAGAGTGAGCAGATGTTGCGTTCAACATCGACAAAGCGACGGGATCAGCCATGAAGCCTCCAGTTCGAAAGAATACAGATACGAAAAGCGCTGCGAAGAGAAATGGTCCTCGCAGCGCCGTTGGAGTCAAGGAGTCAAAGCAGACTCCGATCGGTACTTAGACGTAGTCTTTGTACTTGTCCAAGAAGCGGACAGGCTTGGCCAGCGCATCACGGCGGAACGGATCGCCCAATTCGCGGGTGCACATGATTTCAATGACACAGGTCTTGCCTTCGTTCATCTGCATGTCGATGGCTTTCTTGAGCGCAGGACCCACGTCTTCCAGCTTGTCGACCACGATGCCTTCAGCACCCATGGCTTTGGCCATCTCGGACCAGCTCTCGTTTTCCAGCTCGGCTGCAACGAAGCGACGGTTGTAGAAGTCGACCTGGTTCTTCTTCTCCGCACCCCACTGGCGGTTGTGAAACACAATGGCCGTCACCGGAATGTCATGACGCACGGCGGTCAGAATCTCGGTCATGCTCATGGCCCAGGCGCCGTCGCCTGCGTAAGCGATGGCTGGACGGTCCATGGCGGCCAGCTTGGCACCGATCATGGTGGGCAAGGCATAACCGCAATTGCCGAAACTCATGGGGGCGAAGAAGCTGCGGGGCTCTTCAAACCGCAGGTAGCTGTTGGCGACGGAATTGATATTGCCGATGTCGGTGGACACCATGGCACGTGGCGGCATGGCCTTTTCCAGTTCACGCAGAACCTGGCGGGGGTGCAGGTACTCACCGCCGTTGAATGTGACTTCCTTCTTGTTCTCTTCGATCATGTCCAGGCTGAAGGCATCCTTCTCGTGAGTCCACTCGTCAAGTTCCTTTTCCCAGGCGGCTTTTTCACTGGCAATGGTCTTGGCACGCTCTGCCTTGGTGGCATCGCACGCCAGTGTCTTGCCGGTCAGGCGCTTGGTCAGTTCAAGGGCCGTGGCCTTGGCATCGCCGCAGATACCGACGGAGATCTTCTTCACCAGTCCCAGGTTGGTGTGGTCGGCTTCAACCTGAATGATCTTGGCGGTCTTGGGCCAGTAGTCCATGCCATGCTGTGGCAGGGTACCGAATGGGCCCATGCGTGAACCCAAAGCAATCACCACGTCGGCTTGAGCGATCAGCTTCATGGCGGCCTTGGAGCCCTGGTAACCCAAGGGACCAGCCCACAATTCATGGCTGGCAGGGAAGGCGTCATTGCGCAGGTAGCCGGTCACCACAGGGGCGCCCAGACGCTCGGCCAAAGCCTTGCACGCGTCGACAGCACCGCCCATCACGACACCGCCACCAGCCAAAATGACCGGGAACTTGGCCGTGGCCAGCAATTCAGTTGCAGCAGCCAAAGTAGCTTCACCACCAGCGCCACGGTCCACACGCATCGGCTGAGGAATCTCGCACTCGATCTCGCCATAAAAGTAGTCACGGGGGATGTTCAGCTGGGTCGGACCGTTGTCGCTCATGGCGCGGTCAAAGCAGCGCGCCGTGTACTCGGCCATGCGCTTGGGGTGCGTCACGTGACCTTGATACTTGGTGAATTCTTCAAACATCGGCAACTGATTGGCTTCCTGGAAGCCGCCCAGACCGATACCGGTGGTGCCGGTCTCGGGAGTGATGATCACGACAGGGCTGTGTGCCCAGAAGGCGGCAGCAATGGCGGTCACGCAGTTACTGATGCCGGGGCCGTTTTGACCAATGGTTACACCATGGCGGCCGGACACGCGGGCATAGCCGTCGGCCATATGTGCAGCACCTTGCTCGTGCACGACAGGAATCAGGCGGATACCGGCGGGAGCGAAAATATCCATGGCATCCATGAAGGCTGAACCCATGATGCCGAACATGTCGGTGACGCCATTGGCGACCAGGGTTTCTACAAACGCCTCTGAAGGCGTCATTTTTTGCACGCCGCTGACGACGGTGCGGGTGTCGGTTGTGGTTTTGCTCATCGATGTCTCCTGCGGCGTTGGCCGATAGTTTGAATGAAATTTGAAACGATTTATTCCGTTTTCCGGAATATGTTGAACTGTAGATGGATTTTTATCATTGGTCAACAATAAATCTCATTTATCGGAACTTTTTTAACTATTTTTTGAAATTCAACTATGATCGATGTCATGAAAAGTGTGCCAACCCCTGTTCAATCGCCGATAGAAATAAACGGTGACACCCCGACGCTGCGCTTGTTTTCGCTGCTGGAGGTTGTGGCGTCCAAAGACCAGTTCTTCTCACTTCAGCAACTTGCAGAAGAGACCAGTATTCCCAAGCCAACATTGCACCGAATGCTTCAGCAACTTGAAAGCGCCGGACTCTTGGAGCGCAGCGGAGACAACCGGCAGTACGGCACCGGTGTGCGCCTGAGAAAGCTGGCTGAAAACCTGCTTCTCAACGACACTTTTCATGGCGCACGCCACGGCGTCTTGCGCGCCTTGGTCAACGAAGTTGGCGAAAGCTGCAACCTCACCGCGCTGAGTGGCAGCGAGGTGATCTACCTGGACCGTGTCGAGACACCCGCGCCACTGCGCTTTTATTTGCACTCAGGATCCCGGGTTCCCGTGCACTGTTCGGCCAGCGGGAAAATGTTTCTCGCCAGCATGACCCCTGCGCAGCGTCAGCGCCTGCTGGCACACGCACCACTGGAAGCATTCACACCCAAAACGCTGACGGATCTGGATGCGCTCGAGGAAGAAATCAAACAGGTGAAACAACAGGGATTTGCCCTGGACAACGAAGAGTTTTTGCCTGGCTTGCTCTGTGTGGCGGTGCTGGTTCCCAATGCCAGTGGTCGCTCCAACCTTTGTGTTGCGGTGCAAGCCCCGATCATGCGACTGAGTGTCCTGAAAGCCATTCAGCTCCTACCTGCTTTGCAACGAGCCGCCGATGCGCTCAGTCGCATCGAAAGCAACGCCACCGATCCCATTGACCACAGCAAAAGCGCCTGAGCCCCAGCGCCGAGCCATGACCGGAGACTCTCACTGATGACCGAATTGACCTCCCTGCGACCCACCAACATGGTGTCAGTTCGCGATGTATTTGGCATCGATACCGACCTCAAGGTACCGGCTTTCGCTGAACGCGACGAACATGTCCCTGATGTCGACGCCACCTACCGCTTCAACCCGGCGGTCACGCTGGCCTTGCTGGCAGGCTTCAGCCGTGACCGGCGCGTAATGGTTCAAGGCCTGCACGGCACCGGAAAATCCACCCACATCGAACAAGTCGCGGCACGCCTTAACTGGCCTTGCGTGCGCGTCAACCTCGACGGCCATGTGAGCCGCCTCGACCTGGTGGGCAAAGATGCGGTGGTCTTGAAAGAAGGCCAACAGGTCACCGAATTCCAGGAAGGCATCGTGCCGTGGTCGCTGCAGCGCCCCATGGCGCTGATCTTTGACGAATACGACGCTGGCCGCCCCGACGTGATGTTCGTGATCCAGCGCATCCTGGAACGCGACGGCAAGTTCACCTTGATGGATCAGAACCGCGTTTTGACGCCTAACCCCTACTTCCGCCTGTTTGCCACGGCCAACACCGTGGGTCAAGGCAACCTCAACGGCATGTACCACGGCGCCCAGCGTCTCAATCATGCGCAGATCGACCGCTGGAACATTGTGGTGGCGCTCAACTATCTTGAGCGCAAGGAAGAGGTGGCCATCGTCACCGCCCGTGTTCCCGCCTATGCCGACTCCGCTGGCCAAGAGATGATCAACGCCATGGTGGCTGTAGCCGACCTCACACGCAAAGGTTTTCGCGTGGGCGATCTGTCCACTTTGATGTCACCTCGCACCGTGATCACCTGGGCAGAAAACATGGAAATCTTCCGCGATCCCGGCCTGGCGTTTCAGCTCTCTTTCGTGAATAAATGCGATGAGAGCGAGCGCGCCACCGTGGCCGAGTATTTTCAGCGTTGCTTTCATCGCGAGCTCGAAGCTTCGTTCGTTCACGCCGCCTGACCCCATGGTCGAGCACCCGGCTGCGGCCAGCGCCACGCGCCATCAGCAACGCATAGACGACCTCTGCGCCGCGACCATCCGCGCGCTAAGCGGCCAAGCCGGGCTGCATTTCCGTGGTCGCAGACTTTTCAGAAACGACAAGGCGCTGCCACCGTTTGCGCCGCACCTCAGCCCCAAACCCGAGGTGGACGACTTCTCCTCGTTTCGCGGTGCCGCCGACGCCATGGCCCTGCGTCTGCAGTTCTCCGATGCAAAACTGCACAAGCGTCTGCGCCCGACATATCCGATGGAGCGCATGCTGTTCGAGATGCTCGAGCAATTCCGGGTGGAAGCGCTGGCACCCACTGACATGCCCGGCATGGCGCACAACCTGCGCCACCGCTTCGAGGCCTGGTCCATGGCGTTTTACAACAGTGGTCTGACTGAAACATCCAAAGGCATCCTGCTCTATACGGTGGCGCAGATCACCCGCTCGCGCGTGACCGCCCAACCGGTGGTCGAAGCCACCGAAGACGCGATCGAAGCCACCCGCATGTCCATCGTGCGCAGCCTGGGCCATGACCTGGCCGGTTTGCGCCGTCAACGCTTCGATCAGGCAGCCTATGCCGAACACGCCCTTTCGATGGCTTCGCTGGTGGCTGGCATGCTGGCCGCTTACGACCTGCAAGGCATCGGCGGCGAGAATGACATCGATACCGAGCCCGATGACAAGCCATTGGACTTCAACCTCTGGATGGATTTCGACAGCGAAGGTGAAGAAGAAGGCTTCACCACCGCCAGCAGCGGCAACAGCCGGTCCCTGGCCGAATCGGGTGGCGTGTACCGCGTATTCACCGATGAATTTGACACCGAAGTCGATGCCGCCACCCTGGTGCGCGCTGCAGTGCTGGAGGAATACCGGGAACGGCTTGACCAGTGCATCGAGCAACAGGGCCTGTCGGTGGCGCGCCTGGCCCGTGAGCTCAATGCCGTGCTCGCCACGCCGGTGCGCGACGGCTGGATCGGTGGGCAAGAAGAAGGCTACATCGATGGCCGTCAGCTCAGTCAGCTCATCACGTCACCCGCCGAACGCCGCCTGTTTCGCATCGAACAACATGCACCGGTTGCGGACAGCGCCGTGAGCTTTCTGATTGATTGCTCGGGCTCCATGCGCGAGCACATTGAATCTGTTGCCGTGCTGGTCGATGTCATGGCCCGTGCGCTGGACCAGATCGGCGTGACCACCGAAGTGCTGGGCTTCACCACCAATGCCTGGAATGGCGGTCGCGCCCAGAAAGCCTGGATGCGCGCTGGCCGCCCGCCCCATCCCGGGCGTCTCAATGAAGCGGCACACCTGATCTTCAAGGACAGCGATACGCCCTGGCGGCGTGCGCGACCGGCGATGGGCGCTTTGCTCAAAAGCGATCTTTTCCGCGAAGGAGTGGACGGCGAAGCGGTGGCCTGGGCTGCGCAGCGACTGGTTCAAAGGCACGATGGGCGACGCCTGTTGATGGTGATTTCCGACGGCAGCCCCACCGATGGCGCAACCACTCTGGCCAACGACGCCCACTATCTGGACCATCACCTGTGCAACGTGGTGGCCCAGCTAGAGGCACAAGGCCAGGTGGAAATTTACGGCATCGGCGTCGGGCTGGACCTGAGCCCCTATTACCGGAACAATCGGGCCCTGGACTTGTCCAATTCGGTCACCAACACCGTTTTAAGGGAAATTGTGGCCATGACCGCAGCGGGACCACGGCGCTGAGGGCACCAGTCCCAAGCGCTAAAAGCCTGCCAATGTCCGTGCTTCGCGCAGTTCACGCACGCCCGCTTCAATGGCAGCACTGCAGATCGCCGAGTAACCCATGCGAAAGAATCTCCGGCTCGCTGCTGTGGGCTGTGCGAAGAACACCTGCCCTGCTTCAATCAGCACACCGTGCGCCTGGGCTTGCTGCGCCAGCGCCAGCGCATCAAAGCCCGCTGGTCCCTGTATCCACGCGCCCGACCCTCCCTGGGCCTCGCTCACAGAACAGTCCGGCATCCAGCGTTGCATGGCATCGAGCAACACCATGCGCCTATCCCGGTACGTGACATTCAGCTTGCGAATAAAGGCATCGTGGTGACCTTGCGCAATGAACAGGCTGGCGATGTGGGCATTGTTAGAGGGCACGTGTCGCATCATCAACCGCCGCACCGCGCGCAATTCGCGAATCAGTTCCGCAGGTGCCACGATGAAGCCCAGTCGAAGGCCATGAGCCAGCGTCTTGGAAAGGCTGCCCAGATAGATCACCCGCCCCTCGGTATCCATGCTCTTGAGTGCGGGCAGTGGCCGCCCTGAAAAATTGAGCTCGCTCTCGTGGTCGTCTTCAAACAGGACTACATTTTTCTTTCTCGCCAAATCGAGCAAGACCTGGCGGCGCTCCAGCGGCATGGTCACACTGGTCGGGCACTGGTGGCTGGGCGTGACGTATGCGTATTCGCACTGGCCCAATTTGCGCGACGGCACCAGCCCTTGCTCGTCCACCGCCAGCGGCAACACCTGGGAACTGCGCGATTCGAAGTTGTTGCGTGCATCGGGGTAACCCGGGTCCTCCATGCCTACGACGGTCTTGCGCCCGACAAGCACTTGGGCGAGCAGAAAACAGGCCATCTGCGCACCGGCCGTCACCAGGATCTCGTCGCGCTGGGCCAGGATGCTGCGCGCGGGCAGCAAGCGATGTTGAATCTGGCTCACCAGGCCTTCGTGATCGCGGTCCACATGATCCTGTGACCACTTCCTGACTGCTGGCGTCAGCAACGATTGCTGGGAGCACGCACGCCAGTCGGTCAAGGGCATGAGACTGGCATCAAACTGCCCATATACAAAAGGATAAGCAAAGTCCTGCCAGTGGGCCGGCTTGGCAATGTTGCGTTGACTGGCGACGTCGCTCTTCAGGCGACTGGCCCACAAAAGTGGGTCAGCATCCGCGCCGGGATCGTGCGCCTGGCTGGACTGCCCGAGCACGATGTCTGGATTGACGAAAAGGCCACTGCGCTCGCGCGCCATAAGAAAGCCCTTGTCCACCAGCATCTGCAAAGCCAGCATGACCGTGTTGCGCGACAACCCCAGCGCCACCGCGAGCGAACGGCTGGGCGGAATGGCTGCAGCGGCGGGAATCAGACCCGTCAGGATGCTGTGGACCATCATTTCCTTGATTCGCCCCTGCAGCGTCGCGCTGCTGCCCGCGAAGCGGGGCAAGAGGTTGGCCCAGATGTCGGCAATGTCTTGCGCCGGGCGCATGGCTTCTCCTTATGGTCGATTCGGGTGCGCTTTTATTCTGGCACCAAACAAATGCGATTATGGCTCTAACACCACAGCATGTGCAGGCCTAGCATCAGCACCACTCCCCACCCCACCAACGAGGCCCCACATGACCACCGAATACCTGAAGAAAGCTACCCCTCCCATCGAGACGATTGACACAGCCACGGGTGAGACCGTTCACCGCATGCTGGCCGAAATCAAGCGCGAAGGGCGAGAGGCCGTGGAGCGCTATGCACGAGATCTGGATGGTTACACCGGCAAGATCGTGCTCGACGAAAGCGACTTCGCAGCGGCAGCCAAAGCCGTTCCACAAGGCGTACGCGACGACATCGCTTTCGCTCACACCCGTGTGCGTGACTTCGCCCACCGCCAACGTGAATCGTTGAGCGAGTTCGAAGTGCAGCTGATGAGTGGCCTGGTGGCCGGACAAAAGCTGATCCCAGCCAACACGGCCGGCTGCTATGTACCCGGAGGGCGATACGCCCATGCCGCCTCGGCCATCATGAGCGTCTGCACGGCCAAGGTGGCGGGCGTGCCCAACATCGTGGCCACGTCCCCTGCTCACAAAGAAGCCGGCATGAACCAAGCGATCCTGTACACCATGCAGCTCTGCGGTGCGCACACCGTGCTGGCACTGGGCGGCGTGCAAGGGATCGCAGCCATGGCCTACGGGCTGTACACAGCCCAGCCAGCCGACATCATCGTGGGCCCTGGTAACCGTTTCGTCGCCGAAGCCAAGCGAACGCTGTTCGGCAGCATCGGCATCGATGTGGTTGCGGGCCCCACTGAATCGGCCGTGATCGCCGACCACAACGCCGATGCAGAAATCGTGGCTGCCGACCTGGCCGGCCAGGCCGAGCACGGACCGGACTCGCCTGTGTGGCTGTACACCACCTCGCGCGAGCTGGGCATGAATGTGATCGAGATCATGCCGGGTGTGATCGCTGCCCTGCCCGAACCTGCGCGTTCGGCTGCCACGGCCGCGTGGCGCGATTACGGCGAGGTAGTGTGGGCCTCCAGCCGCGAAGAAATCTGCGAGATCAGTGACCGCTACGCACCCGAGCATCTGCAGGTGCTGGCAGCCGACCTGGACTGGTGGCTGGATCGCCTGACCAACTACGGCTCGCTGTTCCTCGGCGAAGAAACAACCGTGGCTTACGGCGACAAGTGCGCAGGCCCCAACCACATTTTGCCCACGCGCGGCGCGGCGCGGTATTCCGGCGGTCTGAGCGTGGGCAAGTTCATCAAAACCGTGACTTACCAGCGCCTGAACCGCGCCGCCAGCCGCGAGGTGGGCCAAGTGGCCGCCCGCATCTCCCGGCTGGAAGGCATGGAGGGCCATGCGCGCACCGGAGACATTCGACTGAAGAAATATTTCCCGCAAGAGCATTTCGAACTGGGCACGCTGCAAGGCCACCAGCACTGACATGAACACTGCCAACACCCCCACCCTCGCAGCTGACGGCCTCTGGTTCGGCAAAGACCTGAGTCAGTCCGAGCCCATCCCTGAAGCGGCCATTGAACAGGCGGTAGCGCTCATGCGCAGCGGCCGACTGCATCGCTACGGCGAACAAGGCGCTGGCACGCCCGAGCCCTCGTTGCTGGAGCAGGAATATGCTGCCTATGTGGGCAGCAAATACTGTGTGGCAGTGAACTCTTGCGGTGCCGCCATGTTTCTCGCACTCAAGGCGCTCGGCGTGAAACCGGGCGACAAAGTGCTGACCAGCAGCTTCACGCTGGCCCCCGTGCCAGGCGCCATCGCCCACGCGTGTGCATCAGCGGTTTTGGTCGAGACGCGGGATGACTACACCACCGACCTGCCGGACCTGGAGCGCAAGGCGGCCACCATCGGCGCCAAGGTCTTTCTGCTTTCGCACATGCGGGGTCACATCACCGATGTGCGCGCGGTGCGCGAGATCTGCGAACGCTATGACATCGCGCTGGTCGAGGACTGTGCCCACACCATGGGTGCCCGATGGGACGGTCAACACACCGGGACCTTTGGCCATATCGGTTGCTACAGCACCCAGACCTACAAACACATCAATTCCGGCGAAGGCGGTCTGCTGGTTACGGACGACGACGACATCGCCGCCCAGGCCATCCTGATGTCGGGCTGCTACATGATGTACGACCAGCACATTCTTCGTCCAGGGCCCGAGGTGTTCGAGCGCTGGCGCTACGTCACACCCAACTTCAGCATGCGCATGTCGAATGTGGCGGCCGCGTTGCTTCGTCCGCAACTGGCGCTGCTGCCCGAGCGCGGCGAGCGCTGGCGGCGCATCTACGACAACTTGGCCCAGGCGTTCGCCAGCGTGCCCCATGTCTCACTGCCGGTGCGCGATGGGCGCGAAGACTTTGTGCCCAGCTCGATCCAATTCTCGCTGGACTTGTCGCCACCACAGATTGAACACTTTCTGATCGAGTGCGAAACCCGAGGCCTGTACATCAAGTGGTTTGGCTTGCGCGTGCCCACCGCATTTACCAGCCATTTCGAACACTGGCACTACCTGCCGGAGCAAGCGCCGATGCCGAAGTCCCGGGGCATTCTGCGCCAACTGCTCGACCTGCGAACGCCGCTGTCGTTGACCCCGGAGGACTGCCAGTTGATCGGGCAAATCGTACAAAGGGCCGCCACCACCGCAGCCGCCCAACCGCCCGGTGAACTTCCGAAAGACAAGTCATGAATCCATCTCAACATTCAAGCGTTCCGCCGGAACAAACGCTGGACCCCGGTGACTGGAATGCCTTTCGCGCTCAGGCCCACCGCTTGCTCGACGCTGCCGTTGACCGCATGGAAGGCTACCGCGAAGGGCCAGTCTGGACGCCGCTGCCGCTCGGGCTCCAGGCCGACTACCAAGTGCCATTGCGCAGCAAAGGCATGGGGCCAGAAGCCATTGAAAGACACTTAACGGCATTGCTGCCCTACGGCGTGGGCAATACCCACCCACGCTTTTTTGGCTGGGTTCATGGCTCAGGCACACCCGGCAATCTGCTGGCGGACATCACCGCAGCCACGATGAATGCCAACCTCGGTGGCCGCGACCACGGCGCAATGTATGTGGAAAAGCAGGTGGTGAACTGGTGCCGAGAGATTTTTCAGTTCCCGGAAACGTCCAGCGGCCTGATTGTCAGCGGCACCTCGATTGCCACCATCGTCGCATTGAAAACGGCGCGCGATCGCTGCTTTGACTTCAGCAGCCGCAAAACCGGGCTGCAAAAAACCGCACTGGGCCAGCTGGTGGGATACACCTCGGCACAAACCCATTCTTGCGTTGCCCGCGCCTTTGACATTCTGGGTCTGGGCTCAGACGCATTGCGCAAAATTGCGGTCAATGAGCACTTCGAAATCGACACTTACGCACTGCAAACGGCGATCACAGAAGATCGCGCTGCAGGTTTCACGCCCTTTGTCATCGTGGGTACCGCTGGCGCCGTGAATGTAGGCGCCATCGACGACCTGGAGACACTGGCAGATATCGCGCAGGCCGAAAAATTGTGGCTGCACATCGACGGTGCGTTTGGTGCACTGGGCGTGTTGTGCGAACAGCTTCGCCCCCGGTTGACAGGCATCAAACGGGCCGATTCACTGGCTTTTGATTTTCACAAGTGGCTTCATGTCAATTACGACGCGGGCTTCATCCTGATGCGCTCCGAAGAGCTGCATCGCCGTACATTTTCCGAGCGGCCCGAATACCTGAAAGGCGCTGAGCGGGGTCTGGCGGCGGGCAATCCCTGGCCTGTGGAGTACGGTCCGGAGCTTTCCCGCGGATTCCGGGCACTCAAGGTATGGACGCAGCTGGCTGAACATGGCACCGACAAACTGGGCGCCCTGATCGCACAAAACTGTGCACAGGCGGCCTACCTGAAAACCCTGGTCGATGACCATCCCCACATGGACATGGTGGCGCCCGTGGCCATGAACATCTGTTGTCTGCGCTATCGGGCCCCGGGACAAGATGAGCTGGAGGTGGATCGCCTCAACGACGAGATCGTGGTGCAGTTGCAGGTTCAGGGGCTGGCCGCGCCCTCCACCACCCTGGTGAATGGCCGGAACGCCATTCGGGTGAACATCACAAACCACCGCACCACGCGTGCCGACATGGACATGCTCATCCTCGAAATCGATCGCATTGGCCAAGAACTCATGATCGCGACCAATTGGATAAAAAACAATCCAAAGAGCCTCGCAGATAAACACTGATATTGGTACACTTCGTTCCATTATTTAAAATTTAGACTTGCAGAATGCAAGAAAATAACAACAATCGGAACAATAAGCTCCACGTGGACAAGCTGAGTGGCGTCTTGAACAATCGATTTCATCCTGGTCGAAGCGGGCTACGCCAGAACGGTTATGGCAGAACGTCTGAGCAAAGATCTGTCGGTAAAGATGCTGCTGCTCGGAGTCGATCCCGATACCGCTCGTTCTGGAGCCACCTGCCGATCAGGTGCGGCAAGACCATGGGGACTAAAAGATCAACTGATGCTACACACCGATCCCGACCCCAAAATGAACGGCCGCCAGCTGAACTGCTTGTGTGCATGGCGATCGTGATGGCGGCCGGCTATATTTTGGAAAAAATGCCGGTCAGCGTAACTTTCGAGCCCACCATGGCGCCGATTGCGGTGGTCCACGGGGCGGACCCAGTGCACTTCCTGGTGATCTTTTTGGAAGGCTCAGCCATCAGCTTCATCACATCGCCGTTTGGACTGAACCTGTTCGTGGCCAAGGACGTCACCGGCATTCCGTTTGCCAAGCTGGTTTGCTTCGCCATGATGTACCTGGTCGGCCGGGTCATTGCCTGGTTGTTGATTGATTGCATTGGTGCCCTGTTTCTTTCTGGGCCGGCTGTCCAACGTGGGCGACCAAACCGACCACAGCTATTGAAGTGAGCCCGCATGACTACTTGAACGGGTTGACCGTTTTCGGCCTCATTGCATCGCTGGGCGCGGGCATAGTGCGTGGTTTTTCAGGGTTTGGCTTCTCAGCCCTCACGGTAGCGGGCATTTCGCTGTTCATGGCACCTGCTGAAGTGGTGCCTGCAGTGCTGGTGCTTGAGATTCTGGCCAGCATCAGCGTGTGGCGAGCCGCCGTGCGCGATCTCGACATGGCGTGGTTGAAGTCGCTTGTGATTGGCAACATTTTCCTGGTACCCATTGGCGTCTACCTGCTTGCCCATCTCGATCCAGTGCTGCTGCGCCTGATGGTTGGCTGCGCGCTGCTGCTCACTGCCACCGGTTTGCGCTGGCGCAGCACCCGCTCACTACACACCAACCGCCGCGTTCTGACGGTCGCTGGCGTCCTTTCCGGGTTACTTAATGGCCTGGCAGCCAGTGGAGGGGTTGCCGCCGCGTTGCTGATGGCTGCCTGTCACGTTCCTGCCCTGGCCATGCGCGGCACGCTCATCACCTATGTCACCTTTGCATGCGGCTACACGCTGTTATGGGCCAGCGCGTTCTCGCAAGACAGTGGCACCGGCATCAACGTGTTCAGCGCCGAGACCGTGCGCTGGATACTGGTGCTTGCCCCCGGAATGTTGCTGGGCATGCGGCTCGGGCGGGCTGCTTTCGCCCGCAGCAATCCCGACGGTTTCCGGTTGCTGGTGCTTAACTTGCTGATTGTCATCTCAGGTCTGAGCGTGGCGCGTGCGCTGTTTGATTGGCTAGTCCCGCACTGATCCAACTATTGGCCCCAACGACGCACTATTACGACACAGCCCATGTTTAAACCGATTCTGGATTTCATCACGGTCAGTTGCCCGCGCAAGCAGGCGGGAATATCCGCAAATTGCAGTTCCATCTATTCTTGTCTTGCAGATCCAGCAGGCTGCACCCGCAAGCAGCCTTTATGCCGAAGCATGCCGGAAGGGAGACTTTGCATCTTGTCTTGAGCATCTCCCATGCATCAACAATCAACGGACAGTCACCACCCTTGGAGCACAATTCGTTCTCTGGTTTCTTCGACTTACAACAGCTTCAGGATTTCTGCCATGGCCCAACCCCTCCAAGGCGCGATGTGGAAACAACTGCTGCAACGCAGCGCGCGCGAAAACCTTACGCTGCAAGGTCAGATCCGGGAGATGCTGGTTTCGGCGATTCTTGACGGACAACTCAAACCAGGCACCCCAGTACCCTCCAGCCGCGAGCTGGCCACCGAATTGGGCGTGGGGCGGATTACCGTCGTACTGACCTATCAGCAACTCGTGGACGACGGCTACCTGGTATCTCGCGAACGCAAAGGCCACTTCGTATGCTCAGCCTTGCTGGGTGAGCGCATGCAGGCCCGCATCCCGGCTGACAGTGAGCGGCAGGCCCCCTCCATCGCCTGGACACAGCGCCTGCACCAGCGCCCCAGCGCGCAGCGCAGCATTGTCAAACCTGCGAACTGGCAGAAGAGCCCCTACCCGTTTCTTTATGGCCAGTTTGACGAATCCCTGTTTCCCACCGCTGCCTGGCGCGAGTGCTGCCACAAAGCTCTGAGCGTGCTCGACATACGCGACTGGGCGCCCGATCAGATCACCCGCGACGATGACTCTCTGGTGGAGCAGATATGCACCCGCGTGCTGCCCCGGCGTGGCGTATGGGCCACTGCAGACCAGCTGATGATCACGGTGGGCGCGCAACATGCGCTCTACATGGTGGCTGACCTGCTGATGCGCGAACGTACCCGGGTAGGAATCGAAGATCCCTGCTACCCCGATGCGCGCAATATCTTCACACGCCGCACCGCGAAGATCGTCCCTCTGCCTGTGGACGACAACGGCCTGATCGTGGACGACAGACTGCGTGAACTCGACTACCTCTACACCACACCCAGCCACCAGTGCCCGACCGGCGTGACCATGCCCCTGCACCGGCGCAAAGAACTGCTGCGTCTGGCCGATGCTTCCGACCTGGTCATTATTGAAGACGATTTTGAAAGCGAAAACAACTTCGCAGGCAATCCGATTCCAGCGCTCAAGAGCCTGGACCGCAACGAGCGCGTGATCTACATCGGCAGCCTTTCCAAAAGCTTGGCGCCAGGACTGCGCATCGGCTACATTGTGGCCGCACCCGAGCTGATCAGCGAACTCCGCGCGCTGCGACGCCTCATGATCCGTCACCCTTCATCTTTCCTCCAGCGCAGCCTCTCACTGTTCATTTCGCTGGGCTACAACGATGCCCACCTCAAGCGCCTGGCGCAAGCGCAAAAGGAGCGCGGAGCGCTGATGCTTGACGCCTTGGCGCGCCATACGCCTCAATGCGCGGTGACACCCTTTGATGGCGGCGGCTCGTGCTGGGTGCAACTTCCCGACAACGTGCCGGCTACCGAGCTGGCCGAACGTGCTGCCAAGCAGGGAGTTCTGATTGAGCCGGGTGATGTGTTTTTTCAAGCCTTGCAACCCGCAGGCAACTTTGTCAGGCTGGGTTTTCAGTCGATCAATGCGCGTGTGATCGACGAAGGCATCTCCACCCTGGCCGCAGTGATCGCCGCCCTGCAAAAACGCCGTCAGCCGACATTGATCGGCTGACGGCGCTATGCGGTGACTCAAACTGCCGGGGATCAATAACCCATCAGCGAGGGCAGCCAGAGCGATATCTGCGGCACATAGGCAATGATGAACGTCGCAATGGTGGTCACGAACACGAAGGGCAGCACCTTCACGATGATCTTTTCCACCGACTCCCCGCCAATGCCCGAGGCCACGAACAGGTTCTCGCCCAGCGGCGGTGTCATGAAGCCGATCGACAGTGTGCAGATCACGACAATACCCACATGGGTCGGGTCGGCGCCGGTCATGTACATGACCGGCAGCAGCACCGGCACCAGAATCAGGATGGCCGCCAGCGTTTCCATGAACATGCCCACAAACAGCAGGAACACAATGACCAGCGCCCAGATGATGTAGGGGTTGGTTGTCAAGTTGAGCATCGCCTCGGCAATATCGCTGGGAATACGCTGCTCCACCAGCAATCGCCCGAACGCCGTGGCGGTGAACAAGATCAGCAACACGCGCCCGGTGATCCAGGTGGTGGTGCGCAGCGCCACCTTGATTGCGAGCCAGCGCATCTCGCGATGCACGAACCAGCCGACGAACAGCGTGTAGAAGATCGCAACGATGGCGGACTCGGTGGGCGTGAAGATACCTGCGTAAATACCACCCAGAATGATCACTGGCGCCAGGATGGACCAGACACCCCGTTTGAGCGCAGCGAGCAGCTCGCCACCCGACCAGTTTTCGGACAGGCCGCGGTAACCGCTCTTCTTCGAGATGAAGTAGTTCATCATCAGCAGGCTGCCCGCCATCAACAGGCCAGGCATCACACCTGCGACGAACAGCTTGGGGATGGACAGCGAAGCGAAGGTGCCAAACTTGGCTACCGCTTCGGGCGGCGGCGCCATGCCGAGTGCAGCGATACCGAAGATCACCATCGGAATCGAAGGCGGAATGATGATACCCAGGCCGCCTGAAGCGGCCGTTATCGCTGATGCGTAGGCGCGGTCGTAGTTGCGCTTGGTCATGGCCGGAATCATCAACATGCCTACCGCTGCGGTAGTCGCCGGGCCCGAGCCCGAAATCGCCCCGAAGAACAGACAGGCCAGGACCGTGGCCACGCCCAGGCCACCGGTGATGGGACCCGCCATGGTTTCGGCGATGTCGACCAGGCGACGGGAGATACCGGCGGCTTCCATCAACGCGCCAGCCAGCACGAAAGCGGGCAAAGCCATCAGCGGAAAGCTGCCGACCGAGTTGAACGCGATCTGCACCAGGGCGATCGGGTCTTTGTCAAGCACCATGTAGGCAGCCATGGCCGCGCCACCCAGCGCCACCGTGATCGGGGCCCCCAGCAGCAGGAGCAGCATGAAGCCGCCAAACAGAATCTCGGGCAGGTACATTTCCATGGTGTTGTCTCCAGTGCGCGTTCAGCTCGAGGCTTGCGCGTTGTTGTTCTGTTGCATTTTTTTGATCTCGGCGGTTTCCGGATCCAGCAATTCCTCGCCTTTGACGACGCGCAGGTAAATGTTCCACAGCACGCGGATCGACATCAAGGTGAATGCGATTGGCAAAATCATGTAGATATATTTCATCGGCACCCCCAGCGTCTGCGATTTCCAGAACAGGTTCATGCGGTTGAACACAAAGTCGTAGCTGAGCCAGACGAAATACAGGTTGAATGCTACCCAAAGCAGGTCGGCCACGGTCATCAGCGTGGTGGCCATCCACTTGGGCATGAACTGAAAATGCACCGTGACGCGGTTATGCGCCGACATTTTGGCCGCCACCACCGCGCCCAGGTAGGCAAACCAGACAAACATGTAGGTCGAGAGTTCTTCCGACCAGGCAATGGAGTGGTTGAACAGCTGGCGCGAAACGATCTGCGCGAACAGCAGGATCACAAACAGTGCGAGCAACCATTCACACACCAGTGTCTCGATATCGTTTAACCAGCCCAGCGAATTGCGCAGGAACGTCATGGTGTTTTCCTCAACAAAGAGCGCGCACAGCGCACCGGGGCAGGCGCTTTGAAAAGCGCACTGCAACACAAACCCACAAAAAAAGCAGCTACCTGGGGTGGCCGCCACCGTCAGATGATCAACGGCCCAGGGTTTTCAGGACTTTGTCGAGCTTGTCCTTGCCGCCGATGCTTTTATAAAACTGGGGCCAGACCGTCGTGGTGGCCTTGGAGATCCACTCCTTCTCGCCATCGGCAGGATCGCTGATCTGCATACCCTTGGCGGTCAACTCCTTCTTGATCTTGTCTTCGGTCTCGGCCAGCCATTTGTAGCTGTGCTCGGTGGCTTCGGCACCCGCGTCCAGAATCGCTTTCTGCACATCGGCGGGCTGCTTCTTGAACAGTCCCTCACCGACGATGATGGGTTCCAGCGAGAATACATAGCGGATGTTGGTGATGTACTTCTGCACTTCGTTGAACTTCATCGAACTCACGGTGATGTAAGGATTGTCTTGACCATCAACCACGCCCTGCTGCAAAGCAGTGAACGTTTCCGACCAGGCCATGGGTGTGGGGTTGATGCCCCAAGCCTGGTAGGACGCGATCATGATTTCGTTCTTGGGCACGCGGATCTTCAGGCCCTTGAGGTCTGCCAGGGTCTTGACCGGCTTCTTGGAGTTGGTCAACACGCGAAACCCAGTGAAAGTCCAGCCCACGATGCGCACACCTGCGTCGCGTACGGTGTTGGCCGTGAGTTCCTTGCCCACATCGCCGGTCACCAGCTTCTTGGCTTCCTCGGCGCTCTGGATCACATAGGGCAGCGTGAGCACACCCACCGTGGGAGAAAACGGCGTCACGTTGTTGACAGCCACAACCGAGAAGTCCAGCGTGCCCATCGAGGCGCTGTTGATGGTGGTCTCTTCGCTGCCGAGCTGGCCGTTGGGGAACAGGTCGATCTTGTGCTTGCCTGCGGTCTTGGCTTCAAAGGCTGACTTGAACTTGGTGGCCATTTCCCACTGGGCACTGCCCTGGGCGTCGCCCACGGCGACCTTGAAGGTGGTGGCCAGAGCGCTGCCGCCCACGAAGAAGCAGGAGGCTGCCAGCAGCGATACCAGGGTGGTGGTTTTGAATTTCATGAATGTCTCCAGGGGTGGTTGAAAAAACGGGTCGGCTTGGTGGCCGATCTTGGGCGATGCACTGAAACCAGGTTGAACCGGCGCGAGCCAGTTCAGGCCGCCAGTGCCGGACGGTCTTTGCGGTAGGCGTTCTTCACCAGAATCTTGCCGTCTTTGAAGGTGAACACATCGACCATGCGGGCCTCAATGCGCGAGCCGTCGGCCTTGGTGCCCTTGAAGGTGCTCTCCGACACGCCCCGATCGCCCACCACGAAGTGGTCGCCATCGAGCCAGGCGGCATCGGGAAAGTTGGTCCAGGCGGCTTTGAAGCCATCGCTGACTTCGGCGCGGCCGCTGAAGGTCCGACCCAGCAGATCAGGGCCTGCCACGGCGTGGAACAAGCAGTCGTCGTGCATGAAGCCCATCAGGGCGTCGAGGTCGTGACGATTCCAGGCGTCTGCAAAGGCGGCAAGGGTTTGCGGCGTGATGGTTGGTTGCGGATCGGTCATCTTGTCTCCTGGTGTTCGTGTCAAAGTCTTCGCATGTCGTGCCATCGGGATCGATGCTGTCGCCAGTGCGACCTGTTTGCGAGTGGACTGTATTGTTGAAGCCAAACCGCTTCGGACTGTAGAACCAGCCACAGGGAATCGTTAGAGCCAAGCACTCGGGTTAACCCTGAAAGGTCTTTTTTTGGGGTATATGCGCAGCCATCGCTGGTCCCATGGAATGGTCGCAACTGGTCCTAACCAGAGTAAGCCACTCTTGCCTATCCTTCGCTTCGGTGTGGTCCGAAGAACATGATTTCCTGGACCCGCACGCTGTCGGCCACCTGCGCTTGCCGACCGCCCTGCGCACTCGCTATAAACCCTGGAGACAACTCATGACCTCGACAACCAATGGTGGCCACCTGATGCGGCCCTACGAACCCACCTACGACCCGCTGGTGAACGCCACCCCCGGACAAGGCACAGGCTATGCACCCAGTTACTGGGTTGCCTCGGCCGGCAGCCCGCCACCGGACGATGGTCCGATTCGCGGCGACATCGATGCTGACGTGGTCGTGATCGGCTCGGGATCGACAGGCATGTCCACGGCGCTTTACCTGGCGCGTGAACAAGGCATCGTTGCCACTGTGCTCGAAGCGGCCCAGACCTCGTGGGGTTGTTCCAGCCGAAGCGGCGGCCAGGGGCAGAATGCCAACGGCCGCCTGAGCCGCTCGCAGTGGATCGAGCGCTGGGGCTTGGACGTGGCCAAGCGGCTTGACACTGAAGTGCGTACCGGCTTCGAAAACTTCAAGCTGCTCACCAAGGAAATCGAATGCGAGGCCTATGACGGCGGCCACCTCTACATGGCGCATCGCCCGAAAAAACTCGACTACCTGCGCGAGATGATGCGCGTGCGCAACGAGGTGTTTGGCTACAAGACGCGCATGCTCACGCCGCAAGAAGTGCGCGAACAACACTGCGACGAGCGAGAGCACCTGGGTGCCATGTTTGAAGAAGAAGGCGTGGGCATCCACCCCTTGAAATTCACCTTCGGCTTGATCCGGAAGGCACGTGAACTGGGCGTGAAAGTGCACCCGGCCAGCCCGGTGCAAGGCTGGAAAACGGTCAACGGCGTGCATCACCTGCAGACGCCCGGCGGCATCGTGCGCGCCAGGCGTGTGGTGGTGTGCACCGGCGGCTATACCGGGCAGAACCTCACCCCGGGATTGAAAAACAAGATCCTTCCCATCCTTTCCAACTCGGTGGTCACGCGTCCACTGACCGACGCCGAAATGGCGGCGTGCAACTTCCAGTCCAAAACGTTCATGACGGACACGCGCACCCTGCGCTTTTACTACCGTCTGCTCGAAGGCAACCGCCTGCAGCTGGGCAGCCGCAGCTCGATCACGGGCGTCGATGCCGAAGACCCGATGCACCTCAAGCTGCTCACCGATGCGATTGCGCGGAAATTTCCACCACTGGCCGGCATCCGGATTGACCACTCCTGGTGGGGCTGGGTCGACGTGAGCCACGACATGATGCCGCGCATTGCCCGTCCTGACCCGAAAGAAACTGTGTGGCACGCGCTGGGTTACGGAGGCAACGGTGTGGCCGCCTCCACCTGGGCGGGCAAACGCATTGCCGAGCGTGTGGCGGGCAAAGACGCCGGACGCGAGGTGTTCAACTTGCCGATCTACAACTCGCCGCTGGAATACCCCAATGTCCTGAACATGGTGCGTTCGGAAGCTTTCGCCCCTTTTCGCCGCTTCGGCCAGTTTTTCCTCTACAAGTGGTACTGGCTGCGCGACGAGAAGATCTGAATGCACACCTCACAACACACAGAGCAACACATGACCCAGGACACTCAGGTGATCGACTTCCAGCACGACAAGGGTGAACATGAGACCAGGCGCCTGCGCGACCTGCCCGATCGCGTGCTGCAGGGCGACCCGCACCACGAGAGCACCGTCTTTTTCACCGACGGTGCGGGCGAGATGGTGTCGGGCACCTGGACCAGCACGCCCGGAAAATGGCGTGCCTTCACCCATCGCGACGAGTTCTGCCATATCGTGTCGGGCCACGTACGCCTGATTGGCGACGATGGAACGATCCGATCATTTAAAACCGGTGATGCCTTTGTGATTCCCAACGGATTCAGCGGTTGTTGGGAAGTGATCGAGCCCACCACCAAACATTTCGTGGTCCGTCATCACCAAGTCCCTTGACGCAGGCCAGCGCCCACATCACTGGCACCGTCTGCCCGCGACACTTTTTCACCTACTTTTTTTTGACAGGACATTCTCCATGGTTATGAAACGGGTCGTCACGCAATTCGGTATGGGAACCTCGATTCGCAGCCGCAACTACACCGAAGCTGCCGCGCGCGCCATTCGCGATGCGCTGTGGCACAACGCATTGAATGTGGCCGATGCGTTCGGCTTCCCCCGGGAAATGATGATCATCAACGTCGAGATCGGTGTGCAGCAACCTGAACTGGTGGACAGCGCAGCCCTGCTGAAAATATTTCCCTACGGACAGCCGGCCGTGAGCGTGGTCAAGGGCGGTCTTGACATCCCCCGTCGCGACAAGGATGGCTGGAGTGTGATCGCCAATGCGGCAGTCATGGTCTCGTTTGACATGGAGCTCGCCCATGACTGAGAAGCGCATCATCCTGGAAATGGGCACTGGCAATGACCTTTACGGCATGGATTACACCAAAGCCGCGTGCAGGGCGGTGCAAGACGCCTTGCACCACTCTTCCATCGTATTGTTCAAGTCGCTCGGCTACGACCACCGAGAGATGCGCGTGCAAGTCACCATTGGCGTGCAGGAACCCGACCAGGTGGACATTGCCCGGGTCTGCGCGGAACTGCCACGCGGGCGCGCCGAAGTCACCGCAGTCCATGGCGGGCTCAACGTCCACGATTTGGAGCAGAACACAACCCATGTCATTGCAACTGCCGCTGTCGAAGCGTTTCTGCCGATCGAACCAGGGCAATGGCGGCTCAGTCACCAGCCCGACACTGTGTAGAAAACCCTGGAGTCACGTTGGTCATCCCCACTACATGACCAAAAAGCTGCCGACATCCCCCGGTCTTCATCCGTCGGCCATCGCGTGTCAATGCAAAAAAAGTATCTGGCTGCGCTTTGTGAACCGTGATTCGTGCGGCTCAGCCTGCGCAAAGGGGGGTTGCTGGCGACCACGGCAGGCAAGAAATTCCTCTTTTTTGCTCCTCAATTAATAGCTTCCAGTACATACTCAGCTTGCGGAACAGGCTTTTTTGGGTCTAAAAAGTTTGTGGTCCGGTCAGCGACAGGGCGATCTAACGGGAAGCCGTCGCCGACGACTGGCGCCGGCCTTCTATTTCGTTCATCAGCTGATCGCGTCTGACTTCATACCAGCGCAGCAGGCAATCGCGGTCGCGGCAGCTTGATTCGCGCCGCAGCCATTCCTGGTTCTGCTGGCGCTGAAAGGCGGTTCGGTCGGATGTGGCTTTTCTTGCACGGGCATAGACCCGGCCCAGTTCGCGGTCAAGCTCGGCAAGCTCTGCATCGGAACAGATCAGCTTCTCGGGTTTTGAACGCGCCCGTCTGCAATCAAAACTGGGCTGGATGCTGGCAGCCGGGTTGGGTCCCTGACGAGGTGGCGAAGCAGCCTTTGCAAGCTTGGCTTTGCGTGGCGTCAATCCGCGTGCAGGAGTAGCAGCCGAATGTCCCGCCACGGCCGCCCTGACGGGTTCGCTGGCCCTGCCCGCCGCTACCGAAACGCTTGGCACGGACAAGGGTGCTGCCTGCGCCAGCGTCTGCCGCACCCACGCCATTCCTTCTGCGGCGAGGAGGGACTTTTCGTGGGTATCACCGAATTTGGCCTGATAAACACCCAGACTGTCCGGATACAAAAGCTGCACGCGTTCCAGCAGCACTGCACGGATGTCGGCAGAAGATCCGTCGGAGCCCTGCCTGGCGATAGCCGCATAGTGCCAGCCCAGTTGGTACTTGGCATCAGCGATCTCCAGCGAACCCGTTCCCCTGAATTTTTCCGCCAGCCGGCACGCCATGAGGAAGGCGGTTTCAGCGTCGCGCGGCCGGCCAGCGGATGCCGATTCCTTGCCAATGACGATGAAAGAGCCAATCTCGTTGGCGCTCAAACCAGAGAGATCGGGCTGAAAGGGAAATTGGCCATCCTTTTCGCTGACCGCCGCAATGGTTGGCTGGACTTGACAGGTAAAGGCTTGCGGGGATGCGATCAGTGCAGAAGATTGCAATTCAGGTGCAGCATTCTCCATTTTCGAGGCCGGGCGCGAATCGACCACGCGCCAGGCGACAGCCACAACCATGGCAACGAGCACAAGCCCTGCTGCGAATATAACGCCATGACGCTTGGTAATGTTCATGCACGCACCATAGCGCGCCGCAGAAAGCACAGCACAGGCAGATCACACTTTGAAGCAAAAGAGGCCAGGCGAGCACATAAAAATGGGGATGCGCCTGAGCGACTTTGGCCGGTACGCCCCATGGGCAGAGGCATTCGAGAGCCGGTGCGAAGGAGCACGCCGTGCTGGTCGGCGCCGCAGGGATCCCGTGAACCCGGCTCTAGCCTGAAATATTGATGAAATAAGCCATTTGCTCAATCCCTGTCTGCATCATCAGCTTCTATTTCGATAGCATCAAAATGGAAGCTGCTAAAAGCTTTCGGTATCCACCTCGCGACTGGCCTGGTCGGTGTAGCGATTGCCTGCCACGGTTTTTTCGTTGATCAGGGCGTTCAGGCGCTGCAGGGTGTCGGCGCCGAGACTGATATTCACTGCGCCCAGGTCCTCATGCAGATGCTCCACGCGTGTCGTGCCGGGAATCGGGATGATGTGCTCGCCCTGGTGCAGCAGCCAGGCCAGCGCCAGCTGGGCAGGCGTGCAGCCGGCTTCCTGTGCGATGGCCTGATAGGCGGGCAACAACTTGAGGTTGGCCGCATGGTTGCCGGGCTGGAACCGCGGCATGCTGCGGCGGATGTCTTTGGCGTCCAGCGTGTTGAGGTCCTGAAGTCCTCCGCACAGAAACCCGCGCGCCACCGGGCTGAAGGCGACAAAGGCAACGCCCAACTCACGACAGGCATCCAACACGCCGATTTCGGGGTTGCGCGTCCAGAGCGAATACTCGGTTTGCACGGCAGTGACCGGATGCACGGCATACGCGCGGCGCAGCGTGGCGGCCGACACCTCACTCAGGCCGATGGTGCGAATCTTCCCGGCAGCCACCAGTTCGGCCAAGGCGCCCACGCTGTCTTCAATCGGCACCTGCTTGTCCCAGCGATGCAGGTAATACAGGTCGATCACATCGGTCTTCAGGCGCTTGAGCGCGGCTTCGCATGTAGCGCGAATGGTTTCGGGCCGGCCGTCGATCACGCGCACAAGTTTGCCGTCGCCCGCTACATCCACGCCGGTCATGCCGCACTTGCTGGCCAGGGTGAAGCGGCTGCGGTGCCGTGACAGCACGTTGCCGACCAGCGTTTCATTGGCGCCAAAGCCGTAGAGCGCCGCCGTGTCGAACATCGTCACGCCGGCATCCAGGGCAGCCAGCAGCACGCGCTCGCCCTGCTCTGCCGAAACCGGCGCGCCGTAGGCATGGCTGAGGTTCATGCATCCCAGGCTGATGGCAGAAACGCTGAAAGGTCCAAGTTGTCGATATTCCATGGTATTTAACTTGTAGATTACATTGCTGAGGTTAAAAACAAAGGGCTGGATCACACAAACGCATCGCGTCCGATGATCCGTCCCTTTATTCCGGGTTGATCCTTCAGGTCAGGTTGGATGCGTGGCCCATCAGGCGCTGGCGTTGAGCTGCTTTTCCAGCTGATCCAGCACCTGGTAGCAGGCAAACACCTTGGCGACACTGGCATTCGGCTCGCGGCCTTCTTTGATCGCCGAGAAGAACTCGCGGTCCTGCAGTTCGATGCCGTTCATGCTGACGGCAACCTGGCTGACGTCGATTTTTTCTTCCTTGCCGGTGAACAGGTCGTCGTAGCGCGCCAGGTACGTCGCCGTGTCGCCGATGTAGCGGAAGTAGGTGCCCAGCGGGCCGTCGTTGTTGAAGCTGAGGCTCAGCGTGCAGATGGCGCCGCTGGCCGCCTTGAGCTGGATCGACATGTCCATCGCAATGCCCAGCACCGGATGAATCGGCCCCTGCACGGCATTCGCCTGCACGATCGGGCTGTTGGCCTGGTAGGCAAACAGGTCCACGGTGTGCGCGGCATGGTGCCACAGCAAATGGTCAGTCCAGCTGCGCGCCTGGCCCAGCGCGTTGGTGTTGGTGCGGCGGAAAAAGTAGGTCTGCACATCCATCTGCAGCACGTTGAACTTGCCCGCCGTGATTTGCTGGTTCACGTACTGATGGCTGGGGTTGAAGCGGCGGGTGTGGCCGCACATGGCGACCAGGCCGGTTTCCTTTTGCAGGGCCACCACTTCTTCAGCGCCCTTCAAGTTGTCAGCCAGCGGAATCTCGACCTGCACATGCTTGCCGGCCCGCAGGCAAGCCAGCGTCTGCCCGGCATGCATTTGCGTCGGGGTGCAAAGGATGACAGCATCGACTTCTGGCAAGGCCAGCGCGTCGGCCAGGTCCGTCGAGACATGCTGGATGCCGTATTGATCAGCGACTTGCTGCGTCTTGCCAAGATCGCGGCTGATCAGCGAAACGACTTCGACGCCGTCAATGTTCTTGATGCCGTCCAGGTGCTTGATGCCGAAAGCGCCAGCGCCCGCCAGCGCAACTTTGATGGTTTTGCTCATTATTTGTTCACTCCGTTCAAATTACGAATCTGATTCGGTGAGGACCGAGCCAATGGCACTGCGTGTCCATTGGGTCCGTCCCGCACGATCTCAGGAATTCTCCAAAATCAGATGACCGACAGCCGTGTTGGAGGCAGGTATATGGTAAAAACGCTGCTTTACGCATACTGGGTGGGCGCTGGCAACTCTGTTTTTAGTAGCATCCGGCGTTGCGGCACCCAGCGGTGCCGGGTCGATGTCATCCATTGCGCCGCGCGCAATCAGCCACATGACGAGCTCAATGCCTTCGGAACCGGCTTCGCGTACGTAGTCGATATGCGGCACGCTGGCCTGGCCTTCAGGGTCGTTGATCAAACGGTCAAGGAAGGCATTGTCGAATTCCTTGTTGATCAGCCCCGCGCGCGGCCCCTGCAACTGGTGGCTCATGCCGCCCGTGCCCCAGATCTGCACATTGAGCGGCTGATCGAACGACTCCACCGCCTTGCGAATCGCCTTGCCCAGGTTGAAGCAGCGCTTGCCTGAAGGCACCGGGTACTGCACCACGTTGACGGCAAACGGAATCACCGGGCATGGCCAGCGGAAATCATCCGCCGGGGGCTGACCGAACATCAGGCTGAGCGGCACCGTGAGGCCATGATCCACATCCATCTTGTTGACGATGGTCAGATCAAAGTCGTCCTGAATCACCGACTGCGCGATGTGCGCGGCCAGTTCGGGGTGGCCGATAACCGTGGGCACCGGACGCGGTCCCCAGCCTTCATCAGCCGGCTGAAACTCGGCCGCCGTACCGATGGCAAAAGTCGGAATCATGTCCAGACTGAAAGCCGTAGCATGGTCGTTGTAAACCAGAAAAATGACATCGGGCGGGTTGTCCTTGATCCACTGCTTGGCAAAGTCGTAACCCTTGAACACGGGTTGCCAATACGGCTCGTTGCTCTTGCCCAGATCCAGCGCGGCGCCAATGGCCGGCACATGAGAGGTGTAAACGCTGGCGGTGATCTTGGCCATTCAGGCGCTCGCTTTCTTGTGTGACTGGCCTTGCGGCTGGTGCTGGGCCTGTGCGTTGCCGTCTTCGCCGACCACGCGGTTGCCTTCGGCGGAACGACCGCCCGCAATCATCATGTCGCGGTATTCCTCTTCGGTCATGCCGGTCATGGAACCCGCCATCTGCTGGAAGCTCAGGCCGTCAGTCGCACCGATCTTGGCGAGGAAATAGATGTTTCCGCCCAGCGCAATGCAGCGGTTCAGGTCTCTGGCCAGCACGGCCAGTTTCTGGTCTTCTGTCATGGCCCACTCGTCCAGATACGCCCGCTCGTCAGCCTTGAAACGCTCGCGATTGGCGGCTTTCATCAGCGACATGCAAAACTGGTTCAGGTGGTAGCCCTTGCGGCTTTGCTCGGCATCAAAAATAGTGGTGCCGGGAACGTCGAGGTAGTTTTTTTGCAGCGACATGATCAGCCTTTCATTTCTTCGGGCCAGTAAAGGCGCATAGGGTTGTCGACCAGCAGCTTGTGCTGCAGTTTGGGCGTGGTGGCGATGTGCGGGATGAAATCAACCAGCAAGCCGTCGTCGGGCATGTGGTCTTTCAGGTTCGGGTGCGGCCAGTCGGTGCCCCACAGCACGCGGTCCGGAAACTCTTCGACGACGCGCCTGACGAACGGAATCACATCGGTATAAGCGTTCTGCTCGCCGTTCAACGCTTTCGGGCCGGTGAGCGACAGGCGCTCGGGGCAGCTGACCTTGCTCCAGACGTTCGGGTGTTCGCGCATGAACCTGACGAACAATTCAAACTCCGGGCCATCGACCGGCTGGCTGACATCGGGCCGGCCCATGTGATCGACCACCACATCAGTCGGCAGCGTGGTGAAGAAGTCCCACAGCTCGGGCAAGTCCACCGCCTCAAAATAAATCACCACATGCCAGCCCAGCGGCTTGATGCGATTGGCAATTTCAATCAGTTCTTCCTTGGGCGTGAAATCGACCAGCCGCTTGACGAAATTGAAGCGCACGCCGCGCACACCAGCCGCATGCATGGCCTGCAGTTCTTCATCAGTCACGCTGCGCTTGACGGTGGCCACGCCACGCGCCTTGCCGCCCGAACTGACCAACGCATCGACCATGGCGCGGTTATCGGCACCGTGGCAAGTGGCCTGAACGACCACATTGCGGGCAAAACCGAGGTGGTCGCGCAGCGCATACAACTCGGCCTTGCTTGCATCGCAAGGCGTGTACTTGCGCTCGGGCGCGTAAGGAAATTCAGCGCCAGGGCCGAACACATGGCAGTGCGCATCGACCGCGCCGGCTGGCAATTTGAATACAGGTTTTGACGGCCCGGCATACCAGTCGAGCCAGCCGGAGGTCTTGGTGAAATCACCCGTGGTAGGTTTTGTCATGACGGTGCTTTCAGTCGATGTACTTGAGGCCGGCTTTTTCCAGCGGCTCTCGCATCTTGTACATGTCCAGCCCCAACACGCCGGCCTCAAACTTGGCGCGCTTTTCGCCTTCAAAGCTTTCGCGGGCTTCGGCGGCATCAGCCACTTGCTGGGCGATGGCGGCGGGCACGACCACGATGCCATCGGTGTCGGCAATCACCACGTCACCGGGATTGACCAGCGCACCGGCGCAGATCACCGGAATATTCACCGACCCCAGCGTCGCCTTGATCGTGCCCTTGGCGTGGATGGCGCGGCTGAACACCGGGAAGCCCATCTTTTCCAGCTCGTCAATGTCGCGCACACCGGCGTCGATGATCAATCCTTTGGCACCGCGTGCCTGGAATGAGGTCGCCAGCAGATCGCCAAAAAACCCGTCGAAGTTGTCGGTGGTGCAGCCGGCCACGGCCACGTCGCCGGGCTGCAATTGCTCGGCGGCGACGTGCATCATCCAGTTGTCGCCGGGCTGCAGCAAGATGGTGACGGCCGTGCCGCAGATCTTCGCGCCCTTGTAAATGGGCCGCATATAGGGCTTCATCAGGCCGACACGGCCCATCGCCTCGTGGATGGTGGCGACGCCGAATTTAGAGAGTTTTTCGACCGCAGCATTGTCGGCGCGAACGATGTTGCGTTTGACAACGCCCAGTTGGTTGAGGGTCATGGTTTATTGGCCTTTCAGTTTGAGCGCAGCATCCAGGCGCGGGAACACGCGCCGGGCATTGCCTTCGTAAATCTGGAAACGGTCGTCGTCACTGAGGATTTTTGACGCTTCGATGTAGCGCTTGGTGTCGTCGTAATAATTGCCGGTTTGCGGGTCAATGCCGCGCACCGCACCAATCATCTCCGAGCCAAACAACACGTTCTTGACCGGGATCACGGTGTTGAGCAAATCAATGCCCGGCTGGTGATAAACGCAGGTGTCAAAGAAAATGTTGTTCAGCAAATGCTCTTCGAGCAACGGCTTTTTCAGCTCCTGCGCCAGTCCCCGGAAACGTCCCCAGTGGTAAGGCACTGCACCGCCGCCGTGCGGAATCAGGAACTTGAGTGTCGGAAACTCCTTGAACAGCTCGCTGGTCAGGCACTGCATGAAAGCGGTGGTGTCGGCGTTCAGGTAATGCGCGCCGGTGGTGTGAAAGCAGGCGTTGCAGCTGGTGGACACGTGGACCATGGCCGGAATGTCGTACTCGACCATCTTTTCATAGATCGGGTACCAGTATTTGTCGCTCAAGGGCGGGCTGGTCCAGTGGCCGCCGGATGGATCGGGGTTCAGGTTGATGCCGACATTGCCGTATTCCTTGACGCACTTTTCAAACTCGGGAATGCACGACTGGATGTCCACACCCGGCGACTGCGGCAGCATGGCGGCAGGAATGAAATGGTCGGGAAACAGCTGGCTCACGCGGTAGCACAGCTCGTTGCAGATGGCGGCCCAGGTGCTGGAGGTGTTGAAGTCGCCAATGTGGTGCGCCATGAAGCTGGCGCGCGGGCTGAAGATGGTGAGGTCCGAGCCGCGTTCCTTCATCAGGCGCAACTGGTTGCTCTCGATGGACTCGCGCAGTTCGTCGTCGCTGATTTTCAAGTCGGACACCTTGGGCCCGTTGGCCGGGTCATTGAGGTTGGCAATTTGCTGGTTGCGCCAGTTTTCCAGCGCTTTCGGGGCGGTGGTGTAGTGGCCGTGGCAATCGATGATCATGAGGTCTCCTTATGGTGTCAATGAGGGGCAGATTCAGTGGGCCAGCGCTGCGCATTTGGCGTCAGCACGGGCCGAGGGAACTTCCGGATGCACACGCTGCTTGACCAGCAATGCAATCGCAGCAATCACACCGGGAACGGCAATCACCATGAAGATGGTGGCAAAGTCCAGGTGGCGACGCGCCAGTTCAGCGACCAGGAAAGAGCCGGCAATGCCGCCAAACCGGCCAATGCCCAGCATCCAGGCGACGCCAGTGGCGCGGCCTTGCGTCGGGTAGTAACCGGCGGCCAGCGCGGGCATGGACGACTGGGCCGTGTTCATGATGGTGCCCGCCACAAACACGACCAGCACCAGCATGCCCACATTGCCAGCCACCTGGCCAATCGCAAAAATCGATACGGCGGTCAGCGCATAGCCCACGGCGATGATCTTGTTGCCATTGAAACGATCCATCAACCAGCCAAAGAAAATCGCGCCCACACCGCCCAGCGGGAACAGCGCGGCGATCAGGGTCGCATCCTTGGGAGCAATGCCGGCTTCCCTGAACAAAATCGGCATCCAGTTGATCAGCGCATAGAAAATCACCAGCCCCATGAAGTAAGCCAGCCACAGCATCAGCGAGCCCACCCGGTAGGCTGGCGACAACACCACGCCCAAACCGCTCTGGCCTTCAACCGACGCCTTGGTTTCGGTCATGAAGAAGGACTGGGCCTGCTGGGCCGTGGCAGAAATACGCATCAACACCGCACGAATGCGCTCGACCGGCTGGCCTTTGGCGACCATGTAGCGCACGGATTCGGGCAACAACAGCACCATCACCACGACCAGCAGCAGCGGCGTCACGCCCCCCAGCACCAGCACACTGCGCCAGCCAAACTGCGGAATCATCCACGATGCCAGAAAGCCGCCAAAGGCCGCGCCCAGCGGAAAGCCGGAAAACATGGCATTGGTCAGCATCGCGCGGCGCTGGTTCGGGCAGTATTCGCTCATCAGCGTGACGGCGTTGGGCATGGCCGCACCCAGGCCGATGCCAGTCAGAAACCGCAGCACGGTCAGTTGCGTCAGGTCGCCGGCAAAGGCCGAGCCCAGGCAGGCGATGCCAAACACCAGCACCGAGCCGACCAGCACCCGCTTGCGGCCCAGCCGGTCAGCCAGTGGTCCGGCCGACAGCGCGCCGGCCGCCAAGCCAAACAGCGCAGCACTCAATACAGGGGCCAGCGCCGGCTTGGACACGCCCCACTCATTGACCAGCGAAGGCGCAATGAAGCCGATGGCGGCGGTGTCAAACCCGTCCAGCAGCACGATGACAAAGCACAGGCCGAAAATCAGCCACTGGTAGCCGGAAAACTTGTTTTCGTTGAGAAAAGTCTGCACATCGACACGGCGGTCGGCGGTGGGGGAAGCGATGGGTTTCATGGCAGGTGACTTTCAGATCGTGGCGGGACGCGTCCACACCGAACGCGGAACCATGACGTCGCCGCGCATCAGCAGGCGCGCCGTGCGCAGCAAGGCCGCGCGGGTGACGTTTTGCGGATTGGCCGGGTCGATGCCCAGTTCCACACTGAATTCGCCAGTCGGATGTTCCACAGAAATCGTCTTGGGGTTGCCGGACGGCATGACGGCAATGCCTTGCGTGACCGAACCCTCAAGCACGCAAGCCGTGCCCACAGTCACGGCGGCCAGCACGCCAATGGCGTCGTGGCAGACATGCGGAATGAAACTGCGCGTGCTCAGGCTGCCCCCGTCCCGTGGCGCGGCGATCAGCGTCATCTTCGGATAGGTTTTTTTCGTCACGTCGCCCAGCCCCATGACCTGGCCGGTTTTCAGGCGCAAGGCTTCGAGGCGGATTTTCAGGTCGGTGTCGGCGTTCAGTTGGGCGGCGGTTTCGTAGCCGGTGCGGCCCATGTCGGCGGCGCGCATCAGCACCAGCGGCATGCCGTTGTCGATGCAGGTCACGTCGATTTCAAAAGGCGCGAAGCCCTCGCCTTCCACCTTGACGCGGTCCAGCACCTGGCCGGTGGGCAGCAGGCCAGAGCAGACGGAACCCGCTGTATCCAGAAAATTGACGGTGATGGGCGCAGACGTGCCGGGCGCGCCGTCGATGCGCGCGCTGCCTTCGTAGTGCACTTCGCCGCCGGGCGTCTGCACCGTCACGTCGCACTGCATGTCGGTGTTCAGGGTCAGCACGCGGTAGGTGCTGGTGCCCTCTGGCCCGGTGCCTTGCGGCTGCACCATGCCGGTTTCCAGTGCGAATGGCACGACGGCGGCGAGCATGTTGCCGCAGTTGGGCGAGGTATCGACCGTGTCCTTGTCGGGCTGCAACTGCGCAAACAAAAAGTCGAGGTCGACGCCGGGCGTGGTGCTTTTGCGCACGATGCCCACCTTGCTGGTCAGCGGATGCGCGCCGCCCAGGCCGTCGATCTGGCGCTTGTCAGGCGAGCCCATGACGGCCAGCAGCACCTTGTCGCGGGTGGGAATGTCGGCGGGCAGGTCGACCGCGTTGAAAAACGGCCCTTTGGAAGTGCCTCCGCGCATGAACAGGCAGGGAATTGCCGTCTGGGATGTCATGGGTCTTGTCTCCTCGGAATGCTGATGGAAGGCAATTGTCCGGACTTGGCCAGCGTTGCGACAGGCCGGACGCTCACTAACAGCTATAGCAAGCCAGCATATCAGGTGATCGGATATGGCAATAAACTCATGCCGTGGACCTTAAACAGCTTGAATATTTTGTACGCGTCGCCGAACTTGGCAGTTTTACCCGCGCCTCCATTGCGCTGGATGTGGCGCAGCCAGCGCTCAGCCGGCAAGTGCGGCTGCTGGAGGTCGAGTTGCACCAGAGCCTGCTGGTGCGCAACGGGCGCGGCGCGACACCGACCGAAGCCGGCAAGCTGCTGCTCTCGCATGGGCGCGGCATCCTGCACCAAGTCGAGCGCGCGCGCGAAGAACTCGGCCGGGTGCGCGGCTCGCTGGCCGGCCGCGTCGCCATCGGCCTGCCGCCCACGCTGGCACGCGTACTGACCGTGCCGCTGACGCGTGCCTTTCGCCGGGAACTGCCGGATGCCCGGTTGTCCATCAGCGAAGGCCTGTCGGCGGTGATGCAGGAATGGCTGCTCAACGGCCGGCTCGACATTGCGGTGCTCTACAACGCGCAGCCAGCAGACGGCATTGAACTGGCGCATCTGCTCGACGAAGACCTGATGCTGGTGCAGGCGCGGCCACCCGGCTTGCTGGAAGACCCGCCCCCGCCGCCGATGGCGCTCCAAAAGGTGGCCAGGCTGCCGCTGGTGATACCCAGCCGGCCCAATGCGATTCGCATGCACGTCGAAGCGGAAATGGCGGGTATTGGCTGCCGGCCCGTGATTGCGCTGGAGATCGACGGCGTCTCCGCCATCCTGGACCTGGTGGCCGATGGCGCTGGCTGCGCCCTGCTGCCGCGCAATGCAGTGGCCAGTTCCGTCCGGCCGTCAGCCTTTACCATGCGGTCCATTTGCCAGCCACTGCTGCGAACCCGACTGTCGCTGGTCACCAGTTCCGTGCGACCCGCCACGCTGACCCAGCAGGCTACCCTGGCCCTTATACAAACCCTGGCCCGACAGCAACTCAGCACTTCCTGAAATGGAAATTACTATGAAAACAATAGCTACTCATGCTCATGGAATAAGCGCAACAGCCATTATCTGTTCAGCTTTAGGGTTGATTCAGCCGGTTCAGGCCCAGCCGGCCGTCTATCCCTCGAAACCCATCCGCCTGGTGGTTCCGTTCACCCCCGGCGGCAGCACGGACATTCTGGCGCGCGCCATCGGACAGGAACTGACCCGTGCCTGGGGCCAGAGCGTGGTGGTGGACAACGTTCCGGGTGCCGGCGGCGCCATCGGCGCCGACAAGGTGGCCAAGGCGCCAGCCGATGGCTACACCCTGCTGATGGGCCACATCGGCACACTGGCGGTCAACCCCAGCCTGTACCCGAAGCTGCCCTACAACCCGGTAAAGGATTTCGCCCCGGTGGCCTGGGTTGCGCGGGTGCCCAATGTACTGGTGGTCAACCCAGCCGTGCCGGTCAAGACCCTGAAGGATCTGGTCGCGCTGGCCAAGGCCAGGCCGGGCCAGTTGAACTATGGCTCGGGCGGCAACGGCAGCGCGGCCAACCTGGCGACCGAATACTTCAAGCTCCAGACCGGCACCTCGCTGCTGCACATTCCCTACCGCGGCACCGCACCCGCCGTGACCGACCTGATGGGCGGGCAGATCCAGTTGCTGTTCACGGGCGCGCCAGCCGTCATTGGTCAGCTCAAGAACGGCCAGTTGCGTGCCCTGGCGGTGTCCAGCCCGCAGCGGCTCGACGCTCTGCCCGATGTGCCGACGGTGGCTGAAAGCGGCTACCCGGGTTTTGAGGCCGACCAGTGGTACGGCGTGGTGGCTCCGTCAGGCACGCCTGACGCCATCATTCGCCGGCTCAATGAGCAGATCAACCTGGCGCTCAAGTCCGCCGAACTCAAGAACCGGCTGGCCGCCGAAGGCGCAGTGGCCACCCCCGGCACGCCAGAAGCCTTCGGCAAGCTGATCGTGACCGAGATCGCACGCTGGAAACCGGTCATCAGCTCCGGCCGCGTCAAGGCGGATTGAGAACGCAAGCTGCCCTCAAAGCGATAGTGCGATTTCAAGTACAGCCATTCCCTGGAAACGCCGGGGGTTTTCAAAGATGCATCGGGTGAAAGCGCTCGGGACTACTGGGCGGCCGCGTGCTGAGGATCATTTCCGGCGACTTGCTGGCCGGCCTGTCGTGATGAAACATAAAACACCTGCATTTTTACCGGCCAACTGATTTCAAGCATCAAACTGGCCTCTTGCGCACGTTCCGCCTCCTCATTCAGCTATGAATTTGATAGTAAACAGTCTCTGCGGCGCTGGGCGGAATGCGGCGGTTTGTCATTTCTGGCGGGCAGCCAGCAGCCGGTCGGCATAGTCCTGCCAGCAGGCAGCTTTGTCCAGGCCGGCAAACAAGCCTGCCCCGGCCTGATCGGCTACCGACTGGTGCCTGGCGGCAATGGCTGTCGCCATCAGCGGCTCGATCCCGGCCTCGCTCACCGTGTTGGCCGACTCGCGCATTTCTTCGGCGCGGCGCTGGCCGTGCTGCACCACGCGGCTGAAGAAATAGGCGCCCTGCGCGCTCCAGTCGATGCTCGGAAAGGTTTCCTGCAGTGTCGGCAGCACCTGGTCCTCGACGCCATAGGCGCGGGCCGTTGCATAGCTCTCGATCACCAGCGCCTCCAGCCCCTTGATCATGATGCTGCGGCACATCTTGATCGCGCTGGCCACGCCAAGCCGTTCGCTCACGGCCCTGGCACCCATGCCCCAGCTGACCAGAAGCGGCGCCAGTTCGGCGGCCTTTGCTCCGCCCAGCAGCATTGGCACCCGGATGCCGTAGGGCGGAACCGAGGTCATGACGCCAGCTTCAACGTAATGCGCACCTGCAGCCTCCAGCACGGCGGCACATTGCTGCTTGGTGCCGGGCGAAGCGGAATTGAGGTCGAGAAAGACCGTGCCCACGCGCATGAAAGGTACCGCTTCCTGCGCCACAGCCAGCGTGTTCGATGCCGTCACGGCCGAAATCACCAGTTCGCTGGCCTCGCACAGTGCCTGCATCGATGGTTGGGTGGCCACGCCAGCCGCTGCGGCGTGGGAAAGCTCTGCCGCCTGCGTTGCTGCATTGCCCAGTTTCAGGTCCCAGACGGACAATGCTGCCACACCGGCTTTGTCCTTCAGGCCGCTGCTGAAGATCTTGCCGACTTCGCCATAGCCGATCAGGCCAATACGTTCGATATGTTCGATGTGCATGCACTTGTCCTGTGAAAAAGAGTTGGAAGGGCGCAGCCACGCGCCGGAACGGCTTGCATTGAAAAAAATAGTGCCACATTCCGGCACGCTTTATTCTGCAGTGATCGAACGCAACAACCTGTATTTTCAGAGGGTCGGGCCAGATAAAATTGCCGTCATGAAGGCTAAAAAACAGCTGCCCTTCCTTACGGGCAACACCGAAATGGCTCAGCGAATGCGCACCCACGACTGGTCCACCTTTTCGCTCGGCACGCCCCAGCAGTGGCCCCAGTCGCTTCGCTCCGTGGTGCATCTGATGCTGGGTTCGGCCTTTCCCATGTTTGTGGCCTGGGGTCCGACATTGGCATTGCTGTACAACGACAGCTATGCGGAAATAATGAGCGACAAGCATCCGGCGGCACTGGGAAAACCCTTTTATGAAGTCTGGCATGAAGTGCATGACGATCTGGTGCCGCTGGTGCAACGCGCACTCGGGGGCGAATCTTTCTACATGGAAAACCTGCCGCTCCGGCTGAGACGCCATGGCTTTGACGATGACGCCTGGTTCACCTTTTCCTACTCGCCGGTGCTGGACGACGAAGACACGACCGCAGGCATTTATTGCGCCTGTGTTGAAACCACCGCCATGGTGCGGGCAGAACAGCAGCAGCGCGTTCAACAGCAAAGGCTTCAGGCGCTGTTTCGGCAGACCCCCGGATTCACTGCCGTGCTCCGCGGCCCTGACCATGTGTTTGAAATTGCCAACCAGTCCTACCTTCAACTGACTGGCTTTCGTGATGTGCTGGGCAAGTCAGTGGCTGAAGCCTTGCCGGAAGTGATTGGTCAGGGCTTCATTGAATTGTTGAACCGTGTCTACCAAAACGGCGAGGCGTATGTCGGTCATTCAATGCGAGTCATGCTTGGGCGGGAACGCGGAGCGCCCCTGAGCGAGACCTACCTTAATTTTGTCTACCAGCCCCTGGTCGATTCGTCCGGGCAGGTTGACGGCATTTTTGTCCAGGGCTATGACGTTACGCAGGAGCACCAGGCCCAGGAAGCGCTGCTGGCTTTTTCCAACAGCATTCCGGCGATTTCCTGGGTAGCGGACGCGGGCGGCGCCATTGAACGGCTCAATTCGCAATGGACACGCTACACAGGTCAGGATGCACAGGACGCGATGGGTGCCGGCTGGCGGGCGGCCGTTCATCCCGACGACAGCGCTGGAGCATGGCGGGCGGATAAGGAGAACGGCGAATGGGAAGGGGAATACCGCCTGCGGCGGCACGATGGCATTTATCACTGGTTCATCACCCGCGCAGTCGTCCAGCGTGGTGCCGATGGCGGTGTGCTTCGCTGGTTTGGCACCACGACCAACATCGAGGACGCCCGAAAGACCGCCGATGCATTGCGCAATGCAGACCGCCAGAAAGACGAATTTCTGGCCACCCTGGCGCATGAACTGCGCAACCCGCTCACGCCCATTCGCACTGCCGCCCGCCTGCTGGTGACTGCCGGAGCGGACGAAGCCGTACGGACACGCGCCACCCGCGTCATCCAGCGCCAGGCAGGCCACATGGCGCTTTTACTTGATGACCTGATCGACATTGCACGCATTACGCAGCGCCGGCTGGAACTGAAAAAGACCAGGGTGGACATTGCCTCTCTGGTTGAAAGCGCAGTGGAAGCGGCACAACCCGGCATCGACGCGAAGAACCATACCCTCAATATCGCGCTGCCAGACAACGCGTTGTGGATTGAAGCCGACCCGGTGCGAATGGCGCAGGTTCTGTCCAACCTGCTGAACAATGCCTCCAAGTACACCGACGCAGGGGGCATCATCAGCCTGGACATCCGGCTTGCAGACGCGCGGCTGGTGTTTGGCGTGACCGACAACGGCATCGGGATGAGCCCCGCCACGCTGCAAAAGGTGTTTCAGATGTTTGCTCAGGAGCAGACCGCCCTTGACCGGTCGGAAGGCGGATTGGGAATCGGACTGGCACTTTCCAAGGGACTGGTCGAACTGCATGGCGGCGAAATTTCAGCCCGCAGCGACGGACCCGGTCTGGGCAGCCGGTTTGAAGTCTGTATTCCCTGTGGTCCGACCACTTTCTCGGAGGATGCAAGGGATAAGAATACTGAAACGCCCGTCACCCCGGCCAAGCCCCTCACGGTCCTGATCGCCGATGACAACCGGGATTCCGCAGAAACACTGGCAGAACTTCTCCGGCTGGATGGCTACACGGTGGTCACGGCGCCGGATGGACTTCAGGCTGTTGCGCTGGCCATTGAGCTTAAACCCGATGTCATGGTGCTTGACATCGGAATGCCGGGCCTCAATGGCTATGAAGTTGCGCAGCGCATACGCTTGCAACCCGAGGGAAACTTTCCCCTGCTGGTGGCGGCCACAGGCTGGGGTCAGGAAGACGACCGCCTGAAAGCGCTTCAAGCCGGTTTCGACCTGCACCTGACCAAGCCTTTCGATCCCCAGGAATTGATTGATGTGATTGCAAAGCGGGCGATGGCGCTGGCCAGTTCCTGACGCAAGCCGAATGATGGCCATGAACTTCAATTGAAAAACGCCCTGCGCAAATTTCTTGCGCAGGGCGTTTTGGATTGAACTGTTGCCGCTTACGGGTCAGCGGGTCAACTGGCCTGCATCGGCCAGGACAGGTGTCAGTTCAGGGCCGATTTCTTGCCGTCCTTGTAGACATACAAGGTGATGGCGGGGTTCTTCAACTCGCCGTTCGGCTCGAAGGCGATGGTGGTCGTGACACCCTTGAAGTTCGACTTGATCAGCTCTGGCGTGAACACCTTCGGATCGGTCGAGTTGGCACGCTTCATGGCATCTACCAGAAGGTAGGTTGCGTCATAGGTGTACGGGCTGTAAACCTGGAACTGGTTGGGGTACTTGGCGTCATAACGCTTTTTCCAGGCTTCGCCGCCTGGCATTTTGGCGAGGGATGCACCGCCTTCAGCGCAGACCACGTTGCCGATGGTTTTCGCACCGGCAGCCAGTTTGGCCAGCTCTGCCGTACAAATGCCGTCACCGCCAAAGAACTTGACATTGCTCATGCCCAGTTGCTCCATCTGGCGCAGCATCGGGCCGCCCTGGGGGTCCATGCCACCGAAGAAAATCGCGTCAGGGGCTTTGGATTTGACAGCGGTCAGGATGGCCATGAAGTCGGTGGCCTTGTCAGTAGTGAACTGCTCGTCAACCACGGTCATGCCCTTGGCCATTGCTGTCTTCTTGAACACTTCGGCAACGCCCTGGCCGTAGGCCGTGCGGTCGTCGATGATGGCGACTTTTTTCAGCTTCAGTGCGTCGGCTGCGTAAAAAGCCAGTCCCGCGCCAAGGGCGTTGTCGTTCGCAATGATGCGGAAGGTGGTCTTGTAGCCTGGCTTGGTCAGGTTGGGGTTGGTTGCCGCACCCGTCACCATCGGAACGCCGCAGTCGTTGTAGACCTTGGAAGCAGGAATCGTCGTGCCGGAATTCAGGTGACCGACCACGCCCGAAACTTTGGAGTCGCACAGTTTTTGTGCGGCTGCCGTGCCCTGTTTTGGATCAGCGGCATCGTCTTCAGCCAGCAGTTCGAACTTGATTTTTTTACCGCCAATGACAATGTTCTGGGTGTTCAACTCTTCAACAGCCATGCGTGCGCCGTTTTCGTTGTCTTTTCCATAATGCGCCTGTGAACCGGACATGGGTGCCACATGGCCAATTTTCACGACAGCATCCTGAGCCGAAGCCATGCCACCCACCATCGCAAGGGCTGCCAACGCTGTCAATTTCAATTTCATCTGCATAAAAAAACTCCGGTTAGAAAATTACCTGTGAAGGTTGAGAACATTTTTTTAACTCAACGGGGCAGAACATAACGCAATTTTTAGGCCTGCACCATAGCAACGTCCCTAGGTTGTGTTTGATCAGAGGGTTTGCCCTGATATGGCGCAATTTTTTGTAAGAAATTTTGCCGGCAGGGTTCACGACAGGGTGGGTTTCTGGCTGTCGGGCTGCACCGGTGATGCAAGCATTTCACGCTCAAACGCCTGGCTGACCGACTCACGCACCACCCGCTCAATTTCATCCAGCAACTGTGGCAGCAGGGCCTGGACATGCGCGCGGATCAGTTGCTCGGTGGCCTCATGCAGGCGCCTTTCCAGCACCCCGTCGATACGCTGCAGCACCCGCTGAACCATCAACGCCTGCAGGTCTGTTGTGGCGGCCATTTCGGCCACCGCGACTTCATCTGCTATTTCTTGGGAAGACGCCGGATGAACGATGTCGGTCAGCGTGGGCACGTGCACCGGCGGCCCTGACAAACGGTTCATGGTGCGCCTGCGGCCCGCTGGGCCAGGTCGTGCCTTTTCAGCGTATAGCCGCGAGCCGCGTAATGCTTCCACCGGCTGCGCCCGGCCTGCGCATCTTCCGGTAACAGCGAAACCACTTCGATCAAGCGTTCAAACCCCTCAAACCCTGCAGGAAGCGCATGCCCCAGGTTCACCAGGATGCCCTGCTGCGCATAACCGGCAGGCGAAGCCGCCAGCACGACTGGCGTGAGCGCCAGCGTGGCGGGCGATGCAGCCGCCGTGCAATGCGGCACGAAATCAGCCGCAGAAAAAGTCCACAGCAACTCGTCGAGTCGGGCCAGCATGGCCGGCTCGGCCGTGACCGCCACTTTCGCGCCGCTCAGGTAGATTTTTCGCAGCAGCCGGCAGCCGTAAGCCAGCTTGTCGGCCGCATTGAAATGAAAGGCGATGTCGGTCATGCCCGGGTTTTAGCGGCGGGTGCGCGTCCTTTGGATGCTTTTGCCTTGGGCGCCGCTGGCGCCATGGATGCGGACGTCACCTGTGCCAGCAGAAAGTCCAGCAATAGCGGCACAGGACGGCCGGTGGCGCCCTTGGCCTGGCCGCTTTTCCAACCGGTGCCGGCAATGTCCAGATGTGCCCAGGCAAAGTCGGCCGCAAAGCGCTGCAGGAACTTGGCGGCCGTCACCGCGCCACCGGCACGGCCGGCCACATTGGCAACGTCGGCAAAATGGGTTTTCAGGCCATCCGCATAGTCGTCGTCCAGCGGCATGCGCCAGCACAGGTCGAGCGAGGTGTCGCCGGCCCGGGCCAGCGATTCGGCCAATGCCTCGTTGCTTGAAAAAAGCCCGCTCCGCACGTTACCGAGCGCCACCACGCATGCGCCTGTCAGCGTGGCGATATCCACCACGGCTCTGGGGTTGAAGCGCGCCGCATAGGTCAAGGCATCGCACAACACCAGGCGCCCTTCGGCATCGGTGTTGAGAATTTCAATGGTTTGTCCGCTCATGCTGGTCACCACGTCACCGGGCTTGACGGCTTTGTCACCCGGCATGTTTTCGCACGCTGGAATCAGCCCCACCACGTTGAGCGCCGGCTGCAATTCTGCCAGCGCCCGGAACGTGCCCAGCACGCTGGCAGCGCCGCACATGTCGAATTTCATTTCGTCCATTTCGGTGGCTGGCTTGATCGAGATGCCGCCGGTGTCAAAGGTGATGCCCTTGCCAATCAACACCACGGGCGCTTCGTCCTTGGCACCGCCGTCGTAGCGCAGCACGATGAAGCGCAGTGGTTCGGCCGTGCCCTGCGCCACCGCCAGGAATGCGCCCATGCCGAGCTTTTCAACCTCCTTGTGGCCCAACACTTCGGTCTTGATGCCGCGCAGCTTTCCAAGCTCTTTGGCCGCGCCCGCCAGCAAGGTCGGCGTGGCATGGTTGGCGGGCCGGTTGGCCCATTCCTTGGCCAGTTCGATGCCCTTGACGAGTGCGATGGCCTTGTCAAAACCTGATTGCACGGCTGCAACGTTTTCAACGGCAATGGTCACCTGCTGCAGTTTTGCCGCTACGGGCTTGGACTTGGTGGTGCTGTAGGCATAGCTGGCCTCGGCACAGGCGACGACAGCGGCGCGCACGGTCTCGGGCTGGACGTTGTCCAGCAAGCCAAGGAAAAGAACGGCGCGCTGTGCATTGCTGGTCTTCAGCACGCCCATGGCGGCATTGACAGCCGTACGGACGTTTTTTTCGCTGGCATCGCCTGCGCCGACCAGCACCACCCGCGTGGCCTCGATGCCCGGTGAGCGGTAGGCGTTCAGCAGCTTGCCCGGCTTGAGTTCCAGATCACCGGACTTGATGGCCAATGCGGCAAGGACGGACAAAGCGTCGCCTCCTGCCGCAAGGCCTTCAGGGACCAGCACCATCAGCGCATCGGCTTTTTCACTGCAGACAAGGGCACGGTTCAGGGTTTTAAGTTCAAAGTCCATAATTCAGGGTTGGGTAGAAAAACCAGCTTACACAAAATACAGCCGAGCAAGGCAGCCATCCAGTCAATGTTATTCCAATCTTCAATCCGCAAGGAACTGGCGCGCAGTTTCGGCGCCACGCTGGTGGTGCTGGTCACCATCGTTATGACCATCGTGCTGATACGCACCCTGGGACAGGCGTCGCGCGGCTCCATCAGCCCGCAGGACGTGATGCTCTATATGGCGTATTCAGGCCTGGGTCGCCTGCCGACCATCCTGACGCTTGCCCTTTTCATCGCCCTGGTCAGCACCTTGACCCGCATGTACCGCGACAGCGAAATGGTCGTGTGGTTCACCAGCGGCCAGGGACTGGCGGGCTTTTTGCGGCCATTGTTTCACTTTTCCTGGCCGGTGCTGATGGTCATCAGCCTCATGGCAATTTTTGTCTGGCCTTGGACCAACCAGCAAACCAGGGACATGCAAAGCCGCTACGAGCAACGCGGCGACCTGGACCGCATCACACCCGGCGTCTTTCAGGAATCCTCCAGCGGCAACCGGGTGTTTTTCATCGACCGCGAACTGGCCGGCGAGAAAGCCAGCAACAACGTCTTCATCGCCGCCACTGAAAAGGGGAAAAGCTCGGTCACCACCGCGCAGTCCGGCCGCATTGAAAGCCGTGGCGATGCGCAGTTCCTGATGCTTTCCAACGGCCAGCGGCTGGAGAACGAGATTGGCAAGTCAGCGCTCAAGATCAGCGACTTCAAGGAATACGGCGTCAAGACCGGCAGCTCCGGACTGTTGGGCGAAACGCCGCCGGAGGCCAAGCTGATGTCCAGCCGCGCGCTGATCAAGGAGCCAACGCGCAGCAACCTGGGCGAGTTGGGATGGCGGCTGGGCCTAGCCTTGTCCGCCATCAACCTGGTGGTGGTGGCGCTGGCACTGTCCAGCGTCAACCCGCGCGGTGGGCGCAGCAGCAACATGATTTTTGTCGTGCTGGCCTTCGTGGTTTACAACAACCTGGTCAATCTGGGGCAAAACTGGATCTTTGTCGGACTGATCGGTTTTGGCCCTCTTTTGCTGCTTCTGCATGGCGGGGTTTTGCTGCTGGCGCTGGCATGGCTGGCCAAGCGGCACCTGAACTGGCGCTTCGGGCGCACGCACCGCGCACTTGCTCCGGTATCCCCGGTTCAGGCCGGAGGACGGGCATGAAGACCATACGGCGCCTCATCTACCGCGAAGTTTTTACCTCGATCGCCCTGGTGGCACTGGGTTTTCTGGCCCTGTTCTTTTTCTTCGACCTGGTTGATGAACTGCAGTACCTGGGGAAAAACAACGGCCTGGTGGGCGACAGCACCTACCAGATCAGGCATGCGCTGCTGTATGTCGCCCTCTTGATTCCCAACCACCTGTACGAACTCCTGCCCATTTCGGTGCTGATTGGCAGTATTTTCGTCATGGCACGCCTGGCCCAAAGCTCGGAATACACGATCCTGCGCACCAGCGGCCTCGGCCCCTGGCGGGCGCTCAAGCTGCTGCTGTGGCTGGGCGCCTTTTTCGTCGCGCTGAGCTTTGTCGTGGGCGACTACATTTCGCCGGTCAGCGAACGCGCCGCGCAATTGCTCAAGGCGCGCTACCAGAGCAAGATCACGGTTGGCCAGACCGGCGCCTGGCTGAAGGAAAAGCAGGCCAGCAGCAGCTTTATTGTGAACGTCAGCGAGTTGTCGCCTGACAACGAAATGCATGGCGTTCGTATTTACGAGTTCGACAGCAAGGGCCTGATCGTCTCGACGACCGAAGCGCCCAAGGCAGCGTTTTCATCAAAAACTGCCTGGCTGCTGAGCAATGCCATGAGGACAGAGTTCGATGTCTCCGCCAGCGTCAATGCGGCCCCGCAGCAGGCCAAAGTCAGCCGCAGCGCCGTTGCCAGCTTTCGCTGGCCCACCGAAATCAGCACCGAAATGGTGTCTGTCGCGCTGTTGCGGCCCGACCGGATGGCCACGATCGACCTGTTCAATTACATCCGCCATCTGGAAGCCAACGGCCAGACATCGCAGCGTTACGAAATCGAGTTCTGGCGCAAGGTGTTCTATCCGCTCAGCTGCCTGGTCATGGTGATGCTGGCCCTGCCTTTTGCCTACCTGCATTTCCGCTCTGGCGGGATCACTGCCTATGTGTTTGCCGGCGTCATGATCGGCATCAGTTTTTTCCTGCTCAACAATGTATTCGGCTACATCGGCAACCTGCGCAACTGGCAGCCCTGGCTGGCAGCGGCCACTCCGGGACTGATCTACATGGCCGTTTCCATGGGTGCCTTCGGCTGGCTGGTGCTCAGGCGCTGACAGCCCATCCGTGCCTTTCGCTTTTCCAACAACTTGAGTCCTTTCATTTTCCAACGACTTATGCCCTCCACACTCCCCACGCCACGCGGCATTGTCCTGTTTGCCCATGGTTCGCGCGATCCGCTGTGGCGCTTGCCGATTGAAGCGGTCGCTGCACAGATCAGGGCACGGCAGCCTGGCGTCCTCGTGCGCTGCGCCTATCTGGAAATCTGCACGCCTTCACTGCCCGAAGCAGCTGCCGACCTCATGGCGGCGGGCGCCGGGGAATTGAGGGTTTTTCCGCTCTTTCTGGGGGTTGGCAAGCATGCGCGTGAAGACCTGCCGTTGCTGATCGAGGACATCAGGTCCGCGCATCCCGGTATCGCCATCGAACTGCTGCCGGCTGCAGGCGAATATATGCAAATGACAACCCTCTTGGCCGATATCGCGGTCGCCTGAACACGGCTCGGCAGTGCGCAGCGTCCCGTGGAGTGGCGTTGCGGCAAGTTTCGTTAATGCATTCAAGTGATAATAAAATCAATAAACAGCATAAATTTCATATGAACCTGCACCAATTCCGCTTTGTCCAAGAGGCTGTCCGCCGCAATCTGAACCTGACCGAGACCGCGCGTGCATTGCACACCTCGCAACCCGGCGTTTCCAAGGCCATCATTGAACTGGAAGAAGAACTGGGCGTGGAAATCTTTGCACGCCACGGCAAGAGGCTCAAGCGCGTGACCGAACCCGGCGAACATGTGCTCAAAAGCATCGAGCTGATCATGCGGGAAGTGGGCAACCTGCGGCGCATCGGCGAGCAGTTCTCGGCGCAGGACAGTGGAACGCTGTCGATTGCCACCACCCATACGCAAGCCCGCTACGTGCTGCCGCAACCCGTGGCCCGGCTGCGCGAGGCCTTTCCCAAGGTCAATGTCAGCCTTCACCAGGGCTCGCCCGACCAGGTGGCGCGCATGGTGCTTGAAGAAGTCGCCGAAATCGGTATTGCCACCGAATCATTGACCCAGTACGACGACCTGGTAACGCTGCCCTGCTATGAATGGCAGCACATGCTGGTGATGCCGAGCGACCATGCGCTGGCGCGTAAGGAACACATAACGCTGGAAGACCTGGCGCAGGAGCCGCTGATCACCTACCACCCGTCGTTCACCGGCCGCACCAAGATTGACCTGGCATTTGCCGCCCGGCACCTGCATCCGCGCATTGCCCTGGAAGCGATCGACTCCGACGTGATCAAAACCTATGTGCGACTGGGACTGGGCGTCGGCATCGTGGCCGAAATGGCGGTCAGGGACGACGGCACCAATGCCGACCTGATTGCCTTGCCGGCAGGGCATCTTTTCGGCGTGAACGTAGCCCGCGTGGCCTTCAAGCGCAGCGCCTACCTGCGCAATTTTGTCTATAAATTCACTGAACTGCTTAGCGACAAGCTCAACCGCGACCTGGTGGCCCGGGCCATGGCAGGCCGCCTCAACGACGACGAGGTTTGAACATGATGACGAACGCTTCCACCAACCCAACCGCCAGCGTGGCAAGAACGCCCAGGCTCGCCAGCCGGCTGCCACGGGTCGGCACCACGATTTTCACCGTCATGTCGGCGCTGGCTGCTGAAAAGGGCGCGGTCAATCTCGGGCAAGGGTTTCCGGATTTTGACTGTGACCCGCAACTGGTCGAGGCCGTCACCGGCGCCATGCAGCGCGGCCTGAACCAGTACCCGCCCATGGCCGGCGTCCCGGTGCTGCGCGAAGCCGTCGCGGCCAAGCTGGCGGCCCTTTATGACCGCAGCTACGATCCGGTCAGCGACATCACCATCACTGCGGGTGCCACGCAGGCCATCCTCACCATCATCCTGGCCATCGTGCATCCGGGCGACGAGGTGATCGTGCTGGAGCCGTGCTACGACAGCTATGTGCCGAACATCGAACTGGCAGGCGGCACGGTCGTCCGGGTGCCGTTGACGCCCGGAACGTTTCGTCCGGATTTTGACAAGATCAGGGCAGCCATCAGTCTCCGCACGCGTGCCATCATCGTCAATTCGCCACACAACCCGAGCGCAACGGTCTGGACAGAGGCCGAGATGCTGCTGCTTCAGGAGCTCCTGGCCCCCACCGATGTCCTGCTGATCAGCGACGAGGTCTATGAGCACATGGTGTTCGACGCCGCACAGGGCAACCTCCACCAGAGCGCCGCGCGCTTTGCAGGGCTTGCGGCCCGCGCCTTCATCGTCAGCAGCTTTGGCAAGACCTACCATGTCACGGGCTGGAAGGTCGGCTATGTCGCTGCGCCGGCCAGCCTGATGGCGGAATTTCGCAAGGTACACCAGTTCAACGTGTTCACCGTGAACACGCCGGTGCAGCATGGCCTGGCCGCCTACATGGCCAGCGACCGGCCTTACCTGGACCTGCCGGCCTTCTACCAGCGCAAGCGCGACCTGTTCCGCACCGGCCTGGAAAACACGCGCTTCAAGCTGCTGCCCAGCGAAGGCAGCTTTTTCCAGTGTGTCGATATTTCAGAGGTCAGTGATTTGGGTGAGGCGGATTTCTGCCACTGGCTGACGACCGACATTGGCGTGGCGGCGATTCCCTTGTCGGCGTTTTACGGAGACGGGTTTGACCAGCGCGTCGTGCGCTTCTGCTTTGCCAAGAAGGATGAAACCCTTCACCTGGCACTGGAACGGCTAGCCCGACTGTAGGCAACTCCTGACGCCTGTATCAGCCGCCTTCCTGCTTGACGCATGCAAGCGTGCGGCAAGAATACAGACATACAAAAAAAGGAGTTTTCCATGTCCATTTCGCTTATTCTGCTCATCGTCCTTATCCTGATCCTGGTCGGCGCCCTGCCCAGCTGGGGCCACAGCCGCAACTGGGGTTACGGTCCCAGCGGCGGCATCGGCCTGGTGGTGATCATCCTGATCGTGCTGCTGCTGATGGGCCGGATCTAACTCTCCCATCCGCTTCGCCAAAAAAAGGGCCTTGTCTTCAAGGCCCTTTTTTTCGTTCAGCTGTTCACCTGTGCCCAGAGCTTGTCCAGCCGCTTGATGCTGACCGGCTGCGGCGTTCGCAATTCCTGCGCAAAAAAGCTCACCCGCAACTCCTCCAGCAACCAGCGGTATTCCTGCATGCGCGGATCGATAGCGCCCTTGCGCTCAGCCAGCAGTCGCCAGTAGCGCTGTTCGTGCGGGCGCAATTCGGCCAAACGGGCGGCGTCTCTGGCAGGGTCGGCGCGCCACTTTTCCAGCCGCAATGTGATGGCTTTCAGGTAGCGGGTGAAATGCTGCAGCTGGCCGTAAGGCACGGTGGTCAGGAATTTCTTCGGTACCAGCCGCGCCAGTTGCTGCGACGTGTCCTGCACTGCTTCGGTGGCATTTTTGCTGTCCTTGATTTTTCGCTGCGCCACGGCAAACTCGATCAGGATGCTGGATGCCAGGCGCGCCACTTCGCTGGCAATGAGTGTCAGGCGGCCGCGTCCGTCGTCGATGCGCTTTTTGAAGTCAGCTTCGTTCGTCGGCAACGGATCGAGCAAAAATGCCCGGTCCAGCGCGACCTCGATGATCTGCTGGCGCAACTCGTCCACCGTGCCGCCGCCCGAGTTGTCGGCGGCGCGGCCGACCAGCATGTAGGACGTGGCGGTTTTCTGCAGGTCAGGCAGGTTTTTTTCCAGGTATTTCAGCGCGTCCCTGATCTGCAGCGAGAACAGTCGTCGCAGACCCGCGCGATGCTTGACGGCCGCAGTATCGGGCTCGTCGAACACCTCGATCGTCACCGCATCGCCCACATCGATCAGCGCCGGAAAACCGATCAGCGTTTGCGCGCCCTTGCCGATTTCCATCAGTTCGGGCAGCTCGCCGAAAGTCCAGCTGGTGTAGCGCTGCGCCACCTTGGCCACTATCTTTTCAGGAGCTGCCTGTGCCCGACCAGCTTGCGTAAGAGGCTTGTTTGATGCTTTATTTCGGTCTGAGGCACTGGTCGGAGCGCTGTCAAGCGCAGCGGGCATCGCCCTACCCAGGTTCTTCAGCCCCGCCAGCGCCTGGAAGGCACCGCGCGCCTGCGAGCCCAGCTCGCCCTTGAGCGCGCCCAGGTTGCGCCCGGCGCCCAGCTGGCGCCCGTGTTCATCGACCACGCGGAAGTTCATGAACAGGTGCGGGGCCAGCATGTCGAGCTTCAGGTCGGCCCGTTTGATGTCGAGCGAAGTCGCGTCGCGCACCCATTTCAGCACCGCGTCGGTCAGCGATAGCGCGCCGAATTTCTCTGCCGCCATCAGTTCCTGAGCCATGCGCGTGGCGGTGTCAGGCAGCGGCACCAGGCGCGAGCGCGGACGCTGGTGCAGGGTTTTGATGAGCGCCTGGATCTTGTCTTTCAGCATGCCGGGCACCAGCCACTCGCAGCGCTCCTCGTTGACCTGGTTCAGCGCAAAGATCGGCACCTCGACGGTCACGCCATCGCGCGCGTCGCCGGGCTCGTGCAAATAGGTTGCCAGGCAATCAACGCCGCCCAGCCGCAATGTCTTGGGAAACGCCTGCGTGGTGATGCCGGCCGCCTCGTGGCGCATCAACTCGTCCTGCGTCAAAAGCAGCAATTTCGGCTGCTTCTTGACCTCGGCCTTGAACCAGCTCTCAAAGCCGGCGCCAGTGCAGATGTCGGCCGGCAACTGCTGGTCGTAAAAGGCGTAAATCAGCTCGTCATCGACCAGCACGTCCTGCCGGCGCGCCTTGTGCTCCAGTTCCTGGACATGCGTGATCATCTTGTCGTTGGCCGCCAAAAAGGGCAGCCTGGTGTCCCAGTTGCCGGCCACCAGCGCTTCGCGGATGAAGATTTCGCGCGATGTGACCGGATCGATACGGCCAAAGTTGACGCGCCGCCCGTTGTAGGCCACCAGGCCGTACAGCGTGGCCCGCTCCAGCGCCGTGACCTGCGCGGCTTTTTTCTCCCAGTGCGGGTCGAGCAACTGCTTCTTTAAAAGATGGCCGCCGACCTGCTCGATCCATTGCGGGTCAATGTTGGCAATACCCCGGCCAAACAGCCGCGTGGTTTCGACCAGCTCGGCCGCAACGATCCAGCGGCCCGGCTTTTTGCTGAGCCGTGCGCCGGGGTGGCGGTAAAAGCGGATGCCGCGCGCGCCCAGGTACCAGTCGTCTTCTTCGCTTTTCAGGCCGATGTTGCCGAGCAGGCCGCACAGCAGGGACAAATGCAGTTGGTCGTAGCTGGCCGGCTGCGTGTTGAGATGCCAGCCTTGCTCCCTGACCACCGCCAGCAGTTGCGAATGGATGTCGCGCCACTCGCGCACGCGGCGAATGTTGACAAAATTCTCGCGCAGCAGGCCTTCGTACTGACGGTTCGTCAGCTTGTGCACCGCATCATGCCCGCCACGCGAGTCGCCCAGCCACTTCCACAATTTCAAAAAGCCGACGAATTCGCTTTTCTCGTCGTCGAACTTGGCATGTGCCTGGTCGGCCTGCGACTGCTTGTCCATCGGCCGGTCGCGCACGTCCTGCACGCTCAGCGCGCTGGCGATCACCAGCACCTCGTCGAGCGCCTGCCGGTCTTTCGCTTCCAGGATCATGCGGCCGACACGCGGGTCCAGCGGCAGCTTGGCCAGCGTCCAGCCGACCGGCGTGAGTTCGTTGTCGTCGTTCACCGCGCCGAGTTCGGCCAGCAATTGGTAGCCGTCGGCAATTGCGCGGCCCTGCGGCGGCTCGATGAAGGCAAAGCTTTCAATCGTTCCCAGGTGCAGCGACTTCATGCGCAGAATCACCGACGCCAGGGAGCTGCGCAAAATCTCGGGGTCGGTAAAGCGTGGTCGGCCCAGGAAATCGGGCTCATCGTACAGCCGGATGCAGATGCCGTCGGCCACGCGGCCGCAGCGCCCGGCGCGCTGGTTGGCCGCCGACTGCGAGATCGGTTCGACCATCAACTGCTCGACCTTGTTCCTGAAACTGTAGCGCTTGACGCGCGCCGTGCCGGCGTCAATGACGTATCTGATACCTGGAACCGTCAGAGACGTTTCGGCCACGTTGGTCGCCAGCACGATGCGCCGCCCGCTGTGGCCATCAAAAATCCGGTCCTGCTCGGCTTGGGAGAGACGTGCAAACAGCGGCAGTACTTCGGCATTGCGTGTCAGCGGCTGGTGCGCCAGGTGCTTGCGTAAATGGTCGGCGGCTTCGCGAATCTCGCGCTCGCCGGGCAGGAAAATCAGGATGTCGCCGGCGCTGTGCGGACTCATCCACAACTCATCGACCGCATCGGCAATGGCGTCGTTCAGGCCGTAGTCGCGCGACTCCTCGAACGGCCGGTAGCGCTGCTCGACCGGAAACATCCGGCCCGACACCATGATCACGGGCGCAGGCCCTTTGCTGGACGTGAAATAGTCGGCAAAGCGCTGCGCATCAATCGTCGCCGAGGTGATGATGACCTTCAGGTCCGGCCGGCGCGGCAGCAACTGGCGCAAATAGCCGAGCAAAAAGTCGATGTTCAGGCTGCGCTCGTGCGCCTCGTCAATGATGATGGTGTCGTAGGCGCGCAGCAGCGGGTCGGTCTGCGTCTCGGCCAGCAGGATGCCGTCGGTCATCAGCTTGACCGACGCATCGCGGCTCAGCCGGTCCTGGAAACGCACCTTGTAGCCGACCACGTCGCCCAGCGGCGTCTTCAATTCTTCGGCGATGCGCTTGGCCACGCTGGACGCGGCAATGCGGCGCGGCTGGGTGTGGCCGATCAGCTTGCCCTGGCCGGGCGGGTAATTGAGCTTGCCGCGCCCCAACGACAGCGCGATCTTGGGAAGTTGCGTGGTTTTGCCCGAGCCGGTTTCACCGCAGACGATGATGACCTGGTGCGCCGTGAGCGCTGCGGCAATATCGTCGCGACGGCTGGAAACCGGCAGCGACTCGGGAAAGGTGATGGCCAGAGGAGACAAGGTGGAAGCAGAAGAAGCCAAGGAAGACCCAGCAGTCAAAGCTGCTGATTATCGGCGTTCTGCCCGGTCAGGGCTTGCCTGGCAGGCTTTCAAGCGCCAGCAGGCCTGTCGGCGCGGGGGCACGCCCTTACACTCACTGCTATTTTTTGTTTGCGTGGAAATGCAGCCACGACCCGATCAGGGCGTTGCCAGGCATTTCTACCGCCCCGCCCTTGCCCGAACCCCGAAAGCGCGTCATGTCCACGGTCTTCAACTTCACCTTTGTCCCTTGGTTTCGCTCGGTGGCGCCCTACATCCACAAGTTCCGCAACCAGACCTTCGTGGTCGCCGTCTGCGGCGAGGCGATTGCCGCCGGCAAGCTTGCGCACCTGGCGCAGGACCTGGCCATGATCCAGAGCATGGGCGTCAAAGTTGTGCTGGTGCATGGCTTCCGGCCACAGGTCAACGAGCAGCTCAGGGCCAAGGGCCACGAGGCGAAATACTCGCACGGCATGCGCATCACCGACGGCGTGGCGCTCGACTGCGCCCAGGAAGCCGCCGGCCAGCTGCGCTATGAAATCGAGGCGGCCTTCAGCCAGGGCCTGCCGAACACGCCGATGGCCGGCTCGACCGTTCGCGTGATTTCGGGCAACTTCATCACCGCCCGGCCGGTCGGCATTGTCGATGGCGTGGATTTCCAGCATTCGGGCCTGGTGCGCAAGGTCGATGTGGCGGGCATTTCCCGCACGCTCGATTTTGGCGCGATGGTGCTGCTCTCGCCCTTCGGTTTCTCGCCGACCGGCGAGGCCTTCAACCTGACGATGGAAGAAGTGGCGACCAGCGTGTCGATTGCGCTGCAGGCCGACAAGCTGATTTTCGTCACCGAAATCCCCGGAATCCGCAGCAATCCGGACGAACCCCTCAGCGAAGACAACCCCATTGACACCGAACTGCCACTGGCCGCCGCCGAAAGCCTGCTGGCCCAGGTGCCGGCCGCCCAGCGCCCGAGCGACACGGCGTTTTACCTGCAGCATTGCGTGAAGGCGTGCAAGGCCGGCGTCGAGCGCAGCCACATCATCCCGTTTGCGGTCGATGGCGCGCTGTTGCTGGAAATTTATGTTCACGACGGCATCGGCACCATGGTGGTCGATGAAAAGCTCGAAGAACTGCGCGAAGCCACGGCTGACGACGTGGGCGGCATTTTGCAACTGATCGAGCCCTTCGAGCAGGACGGCACGCTGGTCAAGCGCAGCCGCACCGAGATCGAGCGCGACGCCGACCACTACACCATCGTCGAGCATGACGGCGTGATCTTTGCCTGCGCAGCGCTCTACCCCTACCCCGAAGCCAAGACCGCCGAGATGGCCGCCCTGACGGTGTCGCCGCAAAGCCAGGGCCAGGGCGACGGCGAGAAAATCCTCAAACGCATCGAGCAGCGCGCCAAGGCCGCCGGACTGCAAAGCATCTTCGTGCTGACCACGCGCACCATGCACTGGTTCATCAAGCGCGGCTTCGTGCAGATGGAGCCGGACTGGCTGCCCGACGCCCGCAAACGCAAGTACAACTGGGACCGCAAAAGCCAGGTCCTGGTCAAGAAACTGGGCTGAGCCAGCCATTCCAACCCTGCCGGAACCCGACCCATGCTCCAGCTGCGCCCCAATTGCGAATGCTGCAACCGTGACCTCCCCGCCGCATCGCCGGATGCGCGCATCTGCAGCTTTGAATGCACCTTTTGCAGCGACTGCGCCAGCACCCGGCTGGCCAGCCTTTGTCCCAACTGCGGCGGCGAACTGGTGGCGCGTACGCGCCGACCGGCGAACAAGCTGGTGAAACATCCAGCAACGACCGAACGCGTTTTCAAGCCTGCCGGCTGCCCGCCTGCGCCCTGACACGCGGATTGCCTTCAAGCCTTCGCGCCATATAGAGTTAACAAATTTGATAGCGCCCTGCGCCCGCAGCGCGTGCGCCAGAGGCCTAAAAGGCTTGAAAAATACCAACTCAGGCACCGGGCCAGCGCTTGACTACACAAAAAATCGAAAAATCCTGATAACCGAAAGCGCATTTTTTTCATAGGCTCAGGCTTACCTTTTGCTGGAGATCGCCATGAATCTTTCCGGACAAGTTCCCGCCGCGTTCGAAGTGCGCATTCCCTGCGGCGAAGCCCGGCTTTACGGCGATCTGACGGTGCCTGCCGATGCCATCGGGGTGGTGCTGTTTGTGCACGGCAGCGGCAGTGGCCGGCACAGCGCGCGCAACCGGCTGGTGGCGGACAAGCTGCAGCAGGCCGGCATTGCCACGCTGCTGTTCGACCTGCTCACCGCGCAGGAGGAGCAGACTGACATGCACACCCGCGAGCACCGTTTCGACATCGCGCTGCTCACCCAGCGCCTGCAGGACGCGACCACCTGGGCCATGGCGCAGCCCGGCCTGCAGCGGCTGCCGGTTGGCTATTTCGGCGCCAGCACCGGCAGCGCCGCCGCCATCATTGCCGCTGCCCGGCTGGGCCGGCAGATTGCCGCCGTGGTGTCGCGCGGAGGCCGGCCTGACCTGGCGGGCCCGGTCGCGCTGGCGGCCGTCACCGCGCCGACGCTGCTGATCGTTGGCGGCGCCGACCACGGTGTCATCCAGCTCAACGAGGATTCGCTTGCGCACCTGAGATGCGACAAGCGCATGGCCATCGTCGAGGGCGCCACCCACCTGTTTGAAGAAAAAGGCGCGCTGGAGGCGGTGGCGGAACTGGCGGCTGCCTGGTTCGGCACGCATCTGGCGCATCCGCAACCGGCCGAAGCACCCGCAGTCAAAGCCTGAAGGAGGAAACCATCATGCGTGACATCACCTTGCCGCTGGATGATCGCCGCCAAGCCGGAAGGTTGCTGGCGGACAAGCTGGCCCGCTATGCCGGCCAGGATAATCTGCTGGTGCTCGGCCTGCCGCGCGGCGGCGTTCCGGTGGCGTTTGAAGTGGCGCGTGCGCTGCAGGCGCCGCTGGACATCTTCGTGGTGCGCAAGCTGGGCCTTCCCGGGCACGAGGAATACGCCATGGGCGCGATTGCCAGCGGAGGGGTGCGCGTCATGACGCCCCTGCCCGGCCTGAATGTCGCGCCCTCAAAAATCGCCGAGGTCGTGGCCCGCGAGCAGGATGAACTGGTGCGGCGCGAGCAGCTCTACCGGGGCCAGCGCCCGCCGCTCAGCCTCGAAGGACGCACGGTGATCGTGGTCGATGACGGGCTGGCCACCGGCGCCAGCATGCGCGCGGCTGTGCTGGCCATCCGGCAGCAGCATCCGGCCCGGCTGGTGATGGCGGTTCCGGTGGGCGCGCAGGACAGTTGCGAGGCGCTGCGCAACGATGCCGACGAGGTGGTCTGCGCCGCCATGCCTTCTCCGTTTCGCGCCGTCGGCCTCTGGTACAAGTCGTTTGGGCAGACCAGCGACGAAGAAGTCATTGCCCTGCTCGATGAAGCCCGCCGCTGGCATGAAGAGGCGCTGAAGGCCAACCGGATGCGGGAAAAATCATGGCAGCCAAACCCCTCCCCCGAGCCGCAGACTGGGTTTTCTCTAGCGCCCAACGCGCTGCTTCACAGCCTGCAGCAGCACCTGCAGCCGCTGAACGGCCATGACAACGACTACGACGCGCTGCTCGAACTGATCGGCCCGGCGCGCTTTGCCCTGCTGGGCGAGGCCTCGCATGGCACGCAGGAGTTCTACCGCGAGCGCGCCGCCATCACGCGCCGGCTGATCACCGAAAAAGGCTTTACGGCGATTGCGGTCGAAGCCGACTGGCCTGACGCCTGGCGCGTGAACCGCTATGTTCGCGGCCTGGGCAACGACGCTGATGCGGCATCGGCGCTATCGGGCTTCAAGCGCTTTCCGTCGTGGATGTGGCGCAATACCGAGGTGCGCGATTTTGTCGAATGGCTGCGCGACTACAACACGGGCCGCAGCCCGGACACCCAGGCCGGGTTTTACGGCATCGACCTGTACAGCCTGTTTTCCTCGATACACGAGGTGCTGGCCTACCTGGACCGGGTGGATCCCGAGGCCGCGCGGCGCGCCCGCGAGCGCTACAGCTGCTTTGACCATGCCGGCGAAGACAGCAACGCCTATGGCTACAGCGCCAGCTTCGGGATGGCGCCGAGCTGCGAGGAGGCGGTGGTGCTCCAGCTGCGGGAAATGACGCGGCGCGCGGCCGAACTGCCGCACACGCCCGGGTTGGAGCGCGACGAGGCCTTCCATGCCCAGCAAAACGTCCGCCTGGTGCAAAACGCGGAAGAGTACTACCGCACCATGTTCCGCGCACGGGTATCGTCCTGGAACCTGCGCGACAGCCATATGGTCGAGACGCTGCAGGCGCTGGACCGGCACCTGGGCGCCGGTGGTACGCCGCCGCGCATCGCCGTGTGGGCGCACAACTCGCACCTGGGCGATGCGGCGGCCACCGAGATGAGCGACCGGGGCGAATGGAACGTCGGCCAGCTGATGCACGACCACTATGGCAGCGACGCCGTTCGCGTCGGTTTCAGCACCCACCATGGCTGGGTGACGGCCGCATCGGACTGGGACAAGCCGCCGCAGCGCAAGCGGGTGCGCGATGGCCTGCACGGCAGCTGGGAAGACGTGTTCCACCAGACCGGCACGAAGCGTTTTTTACTCGCCCTGCGGGACCATGCCGCGCTGCGCCAGCTGGCCGAGCCGCTGCGGCTGCAGCGCGCGATCGGCGTCATCTACCGGCCCGAAACCGAGCGCCAGAGCCACTATTTCCACACCCGCCTGGCCGGCCAGTTCGATGCCATGATCCACATCGACGAAACCAGCGCACTGGAGCCGCTGGACAAGGGGCCGGTCTGGAGCACCAGCGAAGCGCCCGAAACCTTTCCGTCGGGCATCTAGCCAGGCCGCAAGCCGTTCAGGCGCCGCTCGGCGCCGCTTGCCCGAAGTGCCGCAAAACGCCCTGCCCGGCTGCGCGTCCGGTGGCGAAACAGGCCGTCAGCAGGTAGCCGCCGGTGGGCGCTTCCCAGTCGAGCATTTCGCCAGCGCAAAACACCGGCGGCCTAAGGTCGGCGGGCACGGTGATTTGCAGGTTCGCATCCAGCCCCTCGAACCGGACACCGCCGGCGCTGCTGATGGCTTCGTCGATAGGCCGAACCGCCACCAGCCGCAACGGCAGCGCCTTGATGCCAGCGGCCAGCTTCACCGGGTCGGCCATCGCCTCCTTGCCCAGCAGCTCATAAAGCATGCCGGCCTTGATGCCGTCCAGACTCAAGCGGCTCTTGAGGTGGCTCGACAGCGAGCGCGAGCCGCGCGGATGGCGCACTTCGACCAGCACCTGCTCGGGCGTCTTGTCGGGCAGCAGGTCGAGTAGCAGTGTCGCGCTGCCCTGGGCCTCGATCTCATCCCTCAGCAGGCTGGACGCGGCATACACCAGGCTGCCTTCGACGCCGGTGGCGGTGGCGACGAATTCGCCCTTGCGGCTGAAGGTGCGGCCTTGCGAATCGGTGAAGCGGATCGCCACCGACTTGAAGGGCTGGCCGGCAAAGCGGCTGGCAAAGTGTTCGCTCCAGCCCGGCTGCGGCTGCGGCGCCTGGCCAACCAGTTCGCGCAAGAAATCGCGCCGGGTTTCGCCCTGACCGGCGGCGTCCAGCGCCGGCCGGGCCGCCACGTCAAAGCCACAGTTCGACGGCTGCAGCGGCGCCACCGCCACGCCGCGCTCGGCCAGCCAGGGCACCCAGGCGCCGTCGGAACCCAGGCGTTTCCAGCTGCCGCCACCCAGCGCCAGCACCACGGCATCGGCTTCGGCCAGCAGCTCGCCGGCGGGCGTTGAAAATTTCAGTGCCCCATCCTCGGCCCAGCCCAGCCAGCGATGCCGCATGGAAAATCCCACCCCCGACTGGCGCAGGCGGTGCAGCCAGGCGCGCAGCAGCGGCGCGGCCTTCATGTCCTTGGGAAACACCAGCCCCGAACTGCCGACAAAGGTTTCAATGCCCAGCGCTTCGGCCCAGGCGCGCACCTCGGCCGGTCCGAAAGCGTCCATCAGCGCCTGCAGCGGCCCGCTGTGCTCGCCGTAGCGCTTGAGGAAAATCTCCGCTGGCTCGGAATGCGTCAGGTTCAGCCCGCCCTTGCCGGCCAGCAGGAACTTGCGGCCGACCGAAGGCATGGCGTCATAGACCTGCACGCAAACCGCGGGGCCGGCGCTGGCCAGCGCTTCGGCGGCCATCAGGCCGGCGGCGCCGCCACCAATGACGGCAACGCGCAGCGGCCGGGCCGGGTCGAGGATGGGAGTGGCAAAAGAGTCGATGTTGTTCAAAGGAAAATCCGTACGCACGAAGGTGCTGGCTTGAGGTAAAAAATGATGACGACCCCGGGCAAACTGCCCGGCGCTCCGCGCATGCTATTTTTTCAATAGCTGAAAGCGAACGCCGGTATTGCGCAGGATGCTTGAAAGGCTTGCATTTTGCACTTTCTCGCAAGGCAGGGGTTTGGGGGTGAATTCATGGGGACTGGCGGGCGATGGGTGATCGTCACCTGGAGCAGTGCCTTCAAGCCGCAGGCGTCCTGTATCGCCGAATGCCTGGCTGCCACCGTAGCCCTGTTCGGGCGGGTGGCAATGACGACCGAATCAAAGTCTTTGAGCGTTCAGGCATGGATAGATTGGTAGAAGGTTTGCGCATCGCCGCAATGCAAGGGGATTGAACGCATTCAAACTTGCGCTTGAAGAACCGTTTCTGGCAACGGGCAACGGACAACGGCTAATCATCGTCTCCTTCAACCCAGTTCCACCACCGTGCCCAGCCCCGTCAGAAAGGCCGATTTCACCGGGGCACCCGGATAGATTCGCTGCACGGCGGCACGGTAAACCCTCATTTTCACGATCAGCTCGGGCTGCAGTTCCGGCGCCGGGGCCGACTTGTAGTCGAGCACCCACCAGTGGCCTTCATGGCCCGCGTCCTTGCGCCGCACCAGGCGGTCGAGACGCAAGGCCTGGCCCTGGAACACCAGGTCCACTTCATTGCCCTGCCAGGCCAGAACGTCTTCCCGCCAGGCCCAGGCCCCATCGCCCTGGATGATGCGCTGGGCCAGTACAGACGCTTCGGTCGCCTGCGCCGGACTGAGCCGGAACTCGCGTGCCACCGCGCCGACATGCTCGGCCGACGACGGACCTCCCCATTCGAGCAGGCGGTGCATGGCCTTGCCGATGCGGGCATTGGCCGGGTCTTCGTCCGCCGGTGTTTCGGGCAGCGACTTTGGCGACGGGGTGTCAGGCAGGGCCGCCAGCTCGGCCAGATAAAACACGCCGGGCGCGTCCTGGCTGGCGGAATCGACGGCAGGGCCTGGCGCTGCCAGCGGGGGCAGCAGGCCCTGCAGGCGCTGCCACCAGCTGTCGGTGGTCGTGCGGTGCGGCTCGATCGACGAGATGACCAGCGTATGCCGGGCGCGCGTCATGGCGACATACAGGGCATTGAGTTCCTCGCGCTTGCGGGCCGCCTGCTCGACGGCCAAGGCTTCCTGTGCGCAGGCCGGCGGCTTGCCTTCGCTGACCAGGAACACCAGCTTGCGCGGCTCGGTGGCTTCGCCGGGCCAGTCGATCAGCACGCCCATGCTGTCGGCATTGCGCTCTACCGTGTCGGTGTCCAGCAACAGCACCGCTTCGGCTTCCAGGCCCTTGGCGCCGTGGATCGTCAGCAGCCGGACCGCTGCGTCGCTGGCAGCCACCGGCGCCAGCAGGCCACCGGCCTTGAGGGCGCGTACCAGGCCGTAGGGCGTGGCATAGCGGCCGCCATCGCGCCCCAGCGCCACGCCAAGCAGCGCGCGCAGGTTGGCGAGAACCGACAGGCGCCGGGCTGCGGGCGCTGCGGCTGCAAAGCGCGCCAGCACATCGCCATCATCGTAGATGCCTTGCAGCGCGTCGTGCGGCGGCAGGCTGTCCAGCCAGCCCTTCCATCGGGCCAATATGGCCGACAGCCCTTGCAGCTCCGGCGCCAGCAGCTCTGTTTTTTGTAACAGATCGTGCCACGGCAGCTTGTGCTCGCGTTGCAGCAGCGCGATCTGCACCAGACTGGCGTCCAGCAGGCCAAACAGCGGCGAGCGCAAGGCGCGCGCCAGCGACAGATCGTTTTGCGGCGACACCAGCGCGTCAAGCAGCGCCACCAGGTCCAGCACTTCGCAGCAGTCGATCAGGTCTGTTTTCTCGCCGATCTGCGCCGGAATGTGCAGGGAGCGCAAGGCTTCCTGCACCGGCAGCAGCCCGGCCCGCTTGCGCGACAGCACCATCACATCCGAAGGCGCCAGGCCGCTGGCAATCTGCCCTGAAATCCAGGCCGCGGCCTGGCGCGCCTCCAGCGTTCGCAGCGTTTCCTCCGGCAATTCGCGCGGTGTCATCAAACTGTCGCGCCAGCCGTCCCCGGGCGGCGTGTCCGCATCGGCATTCGCCCCCAGACGGGGAATCGCCGGCAGGCAGCCGGTGGCGCCGGCCTTGACCGAATCGGTGCTGTGGTCGCGAAAACCGTCGTAGCCATCGACCGTACGCGCATGGCCCATGACGGCATTCACCGTCTCGATGACGGCCAGCGCATTGCGCCGGGTGTGGTCGCAACTGAGCAAGTCACCGCCCAGCCCCTCCACCACAAAAGCCTGCGCGGCACGAAACACCTGCGGCTCGGCGCGGCGAAAGCGGTAGATGCTCTGCTTGGGGTCGCCGACCAGGAACACGCTGGGCGCCGCACCCGCGCCGCCGTAACCGCTCAGCCAGCTTGAGAGCGCCTGCCACTGCAGCGGGTTGGTGTCCTGGAACTCGTCGATCATCAGGTGCTTGATGCGCGCGTCCAGCCGTTCCTGCACCCAGCCGGCCAGTACCGGATCACCCAGCATGACCAGCGCAGCACGCTCGACATCGTTCATGTCCACCCAGCCCTGCTCGCGCTTGAGCTGGTTGTATTGCGCAATCAACAAGCGGCTGAGCCGGGCCATGCGCTGCTGGTGCAACCAGGCTTCTTGCTGCTGGCAGGCTGCCTGCACCCGCATCACAAGGTCCTGCGCCTGGCGCACGGTGTCGATGCCATTGATCTTTTCCCCGAACTTGCGCGGCGTTCCCTTCTCGGTCAGCAGCGCGCCCAGGATGCCCGGCAGGTCCTGGCAGCTCAAGGCGTGCTCCAGTTCGACGCCCTTGGCAGAAAACGACGGCGCGCTGGCGCGGCCCAGCGCCGTGGCGGCCTGGACCAGCAAGGCGTGGCCTGGCCCGGCTGGCCCCAGGCAGTCCTGCGGCGCGGCCAGTTCTGCAAACTCCGGAAACTGCACGGCAAACGGCTGGACCGACGCATCGACCACGCCTTTTTCATCGGCCAGCACAAACTCGGTCCGCTTGTCCAGCGCGGTGTGCAGCGCCTTGTGGGCCTGGAAGCGGCCGTGGGCCAGCACCAGCGCCTCGAAGTCAGCCTGCAGCGCCGGTTCGCCGGCAAGCGCGGCATAAAAGCGGCGCCACACCAGCGCACGTGCCGGTGCATCGTCTTCCAGCAACTGGTAGTTCACCGGCATGCTCAAGCGGTGCAGCACTGCCACCGGCGCGCTGCGCAGCAAGGCGGCAAACCAGCCGTGAAAGGTGCGTATCTGCACCGAGCGGCCGTTGGCCAGCATCGACCGGTAAAGATTTGACAGTTGCCGGCGCATGTTGACATTGGACTGCAGGGATTTTTGGCTGGAAACGCCGCGCATGACCAGTTCCTGGCGCAGGGTTTCGTCGTCGGCATGGGTGAACTTTTGCAGCCATTCGTCCAGCCGCTCGCGCATTTCACCAGCGGCCTTTTTGGTGAAGGTGATGGCCAGGATTTCATGCGGCCGCACCGCCTCGCGCGGTGTACCGTCGGCGTGGTCCGGGGCGTTCGCACCATCGAGCAGCGCCCGAACGATGCGCGAGACCAGCATCCAGGTCTTGCCCGCACCGGCGCAGGCCTCAACCGCCACACTGCGGCGCGGATCGCAGGCGATGGCATAAAAGGCATCGGCAGAAACGGGCTGGCCGTTGCATTCGTAAGCGGCAGTCATGAAAAGTCTCTCTTGGTCATTGGAAAGCATGCGTCAAACAGAAAAACAAAGCGCGGGTTACAAAGCGCGGGGCACATAGCAGCCAAACCACCCGAACCAGCCGGGGCCGCGGAACCGGCTCAGCCGGGCCGCAGGCGCAGCGCCCCCTCGGGGGGCAGCGCAGTACGCGAAGCGACAAGCGTGGGGGCATCTACGCCCTTGGCTTTGCCAGGCCGCAGGCGGGGCGGCACCCTCGGGGGGCAGCGAACCACATGCAGTGGGGAGCGTGGGGGCCCTACTCACTCCAGAAATCTTTTCTACACAGGCCACGTGCCGCGCAATAGGCACAGCCCTTGCCTTCGCCCAGCGCAGGTAGGGCAGCGCCCTGCGCGATGCGTGACATGTCCACCAGAATGCCGTCGATCAATGCATCGCGCAGTTCGACGATATCGGGCTGGTCGTAGGTGCGGGTCGGCTCCTTTTCGCCCAGGTTGACATAGCTAGCGGCCAGCGTGTCATCGGCACTCAGGGCCGCATAGAAGGCCAGCTGGGTGTCTTCCATGCCATGCTTTATGCGCTCGGCGGTGGTGGTGCGCGGCTCGGTCTTGTAGTCGATCAGCAACAGCCCGCCATCGGCCTGCCGGTCGATTCGGTCGATCTGGCCGATCAGCGTCAGCTCGCCCAGAGGCATCTCGCGCCACTGCTCGGCGCTGTCGAAGCAGGCGCCGGTGGCCTCGTGTGCGGCCAGCCACGCCAAGTAGCTGTCGCGCACCGGCACCCAGGCTGCGGAAAACGGCAAAAACTCGCTGCTGCTCAGGCCCAGCTTTTTCGTGGCCTGCTCTGCCGCTACATTAATCATAGCTATCCGCACATGCTGGTCCTGCGCAGGAGACTCTTTCAAGGCTTCATGAAAGGTGCAGAGCAGGCTGTGCAGCCAGTTGCCGAAATCACGCTTGCCGAGTTCGCTTTCCAGTTCGTCCGATTCGCTCAGACCCAGCTGGCGCAGCGCAAAAAAACGGTAGGGGCAGGCGCGCAGGTCGCCATAGCTGCTGGCCGACAGGCGCGTGACGGGCAGTGCCTCGCCGCTGGGCTGCGGCCGTGGCGTCGGGCAGATCGCCACGGCGCGCAGGCTGCGCGGGTCGTTCGCCAAATCAGACGCAAGCCGGCGGCCGAGCAGCAGTTCCTGCACGAAACCGCTGGGCATCAAGTGCTCGCCGGCTTCGCTGCGCCGCCACAGCAGATCCACATCCGGCAGCTGCAAGGCATAGGTCCAGGCACGCCGCGACACCCGGGTCAGCGCCTCGCGGGACGGCAGGCCGAGCAGTTCGCGCTGGCTCGGCGTCCACTGGCCCGGCGGGTCGGGGGACACCGGCAGGCGGATCTCGTCGCAGCCGGGCAGCACGACGGCCTGCATCGACCGGCCCAGCAGTTGCGCCAGTGGCAGGATCACCACCTGCTCGTGCGTCGGATGCTCGGGAGAAAACGTCTGCGCTTCCAGCGCCTGGTTGACCCAGCTGGTGAATTCCCTGAGTTTCAAGGCCGGGGCGTCAGCAAACTCGCTGTCGGCGCCCTCGTGCAGCCGAAGTGTCTCCAGCACCCGCTGGCCAGCCTCGTCGCGCGCCAGCAGCTCCCACTGACCGGCTGATTGCAGGGCGGCGCGCAGGTCGCGCAGCCAGGCAGCCAGCAGGCGTGGGCGAGCCAGCGCGTCGCGCAGCCGGTTGACCTCCCACGCCAAGGGCTGGGCAATGGCCAGAGCCTCCAGCGGCGCCGTCGGCAAGTCGCGCCAGGCTCGCATACCGAACTTGCGCACCTCGGCTTCAGCCGCTGTGACGGTGGCGTCGGCAAAGGCCGGGGCATTCTTCAGCCAGTCAAGCACGGCGTCGGTGGACACGTCCCACGGCAAGGCGCGCAGCAGGCCCATCAGACGCGCTGCTGCGCGCGAGGTGGACAGCTTCCAGCCGGTTTCATCGCGCATGAAAATGCCGCGCTCGGACAGCATCGCAGCCACGCGGCGGGTCAGCTGCCGGTCCTGCGCGATCAGCGCCACCGGGCAGCGGCCTTGCGCCAGATGCGCCAGCACGCAGGCCGTGGCACGGCACGCCTCGTCTTCGGCGTCGAGCGCCGCATGCAGCGCCGGCAGCGGCGCGCTGCAGGCCTCGGGTTCGTCCTCGGGCAGGCACAGCGCGATTGACAGCGCACGCTCGCCAAAATGCAGCCGCAACGCCTCGGTCACCGGCTCGGCCTGGAAACCCTCGACCACTACCAGCAGGGCCGGCGCGGCCTGAAACAGCCGGTCCGATGCGTAGCCAGAGGCCGCGACCCAGGCCAGCGCGATGCGTCCGACGGCTGCTTCCAGCGCCAGCACCGGCGAGTCCAGGCCGACGCCCAGTGCTTCGGCCAGCGACTCGCTCCAGGCCTGGCGCTCGGCGGGCAGCACGCTGGCGGCCACGCGGCTCAGGCTCCAGGCGGCCTCGACCAGCCGGCCGGCCAGCGCATCCTGCTGGGCCGCAAGGCCAGCCTTGCCAAGCAGCGACGCGGCGGTCAGCATATCGACCGACACATCCATCCGTAGATCAACCCCTGATGGCGTGAACATCCCCAGCGTGCCGCCCAGGCCGCTGGCCCAGTTCATGGTGGTTTCAAAGCGCGGCACGAAAAAAGTGTCGCCTGCGTTTTCAGCCCAGGTCTGGCGCGCCTGCTGGATCAACTGGGCATAAGGCAGCAGCACGACCACTTCGGAAGGATGCAGGCCGCGCGACGCAATGATTTCGGCCAACCGCCGGATGGCCTGGTGCCAGCAACGCACAGAAAGGGAAGGGGAAAGGGTCATGATGGGGAAAACAGAATTTTTTCAATCGACAAAAGAGCAGCCCGCGCCCCGCAGCGGCGTTCTATCGGCGCGATAGCAGCCGGCCAGCGCCCCTGGCGCTTGTTTCTGCCACAATAAACGCAACGTTTTTCACGCTTTCCTATCGTAACCAGACCCAAGGAGCCATCATGGCCAATGAACTGATCAAACATACCACCGATGCCACCTTTGACGCCGACGTGCTCAAATCCACCACCCCCGTGCTGGTTGACTACTGGGCCGAGTGGTGCGGTCCCTGCAAAATGATCGCCCCGATTCTTGACGACGTGGCCACGGGTTACGAAGGCAAGCTGAAGATTGCCAAGATGAATGTCGATGAAAACCGCGAGATTCCCGCCAAGTTCGGCATTCGCGGCATCCCGACGCTGATGATCTTCAAGGACGGCGAACTTGCCGCCACCAAGGTCGGCGCGTTGAGCAAGTCGCAATTGACCGCCTTCATCGACCAGCAGCTGGCCTGATCGTCAGAACTGCCGGAAAAGCGCTGACTGCTTCTTCCGGCGGTTTTATTTCCCACTGTTTTTTTACCGTCCCATCCTCCCTTCCCTGCTGACGCTCCTGCCAAGCCTCGGCATCAGCGCATAAATTTCCTGTCATAATTCAATTTATTCACCTGCCGGTTGCTGCCAGCGGGTTCGAGTTGCCGGTTTGTCAGCCTTCTTGCCAAGAAGCTGCTTCTTTTCAAACCTCCCCCTGTTTTTCCAAATCAACTCCGCGAGGAGTCATCCCATGCACTTAAACGAACTCAAGGCGCTGCACGTGTCTGAAGTCCTCAAGCAGGCGGAAGCCCTTGAGATCGAAAACGTCGGCCGTATGCGCAAGCAGGAATTGATGTTCGCCATCATCAAGAAACGCGCCAAGACAGGTGAAACCATCGTCGCCGATGGCGTGCTGGAAGTGCTGCCCGACGGTTTCGGCTTTCTGCGCGCGCCCGATTCAAGCTACACCGCGTCCACCGACGACATCTATATCAGCCCCAGCCAGATTCGCCGCTTCAACCTGCACACCGGCGACATGATCGAAGGCGAAGTGCGCACGCCTAAAGACGGCGAGCGTTACTTTGCGCTGAACAAGCTCGACAAGATCAACGACGGCCCGCCTGAAGACAACAAGCACAAGGTCATGTTCGAGAACCTGACGCCGCTGTTCCCGCGCGAGCAATTCAAGCTGGAACGCGACATCAAGGCCGAAGAAAACCTGACCAGCCGGATCATCGACATCATCGCGCCCATCGGCAAGGGCCAGCGCGCCCTGCTGGTGGCGCCGCCCAAGTCAGGCAAGACGGTGATGATGCAGAACATCGCGCACGCCATCGTCGCCAACTACCCCGAAGTGGTCATGATGGTGCTGCTGGTGGACGAGCGCCCGGAAGAAGTAACCGAAATGCAACGCAGCGTGCGCGCCGAAGTCATTTCATCGACGTTTGACGAACCCGCCGCGCGCCACGTGCATGTCGCCGAAATGGTGATCGAGCGCGCCAAGCGTTTGGTCGAACTCGGCAAGGACGTGGTGATCCTGCTGGACTCGATCACCCGCCTGGCACGCGCCTACAACAACGTACTGCCTTCGTCGGGCAAGGTGCTGAGCGGCGGTGTGGACGCCAACGCACTGCAGCGTCCCAAGCGATTTTTCGGCGCCGCCCGCAAGATCGAGGAAGGCGGCAGCCTGACCATCATCGGCACCGCGCTGATCGACACCGGCAGCCGCATGGACGAGGTGATCTTTGAAGAATTCAAGGGCACCGGCAACTGCGAAATCCACCTGGACCGCCGCCTGTATGAAAAGCGCGTGTTTCCGGCGCTCAATCTCAACCGCAGCGGCACCCGCAAGGAAGAGTTGCTGTTGGCCCCCGAAATCCTGCAAAAGTCGCGCATCCTGCGCCAGTTCATGTACAACATGGACGAGATCGAGTCGATGGAACTCATGCTGAAAAACATGAAGGCCACCAAAAACAACCACGAATTCTTCGACATGATGCGCCGGGGCGGATAACGCGATTTCCATTTAATGTGATAATCGCAGGCTTCATGGAAAGTGCCTGAAACGGTTTTAGGTGGCTACCAAAACAATGAAAAAGGAAAGATTATGAAAACAGGCATTCACCCCAATTACCGCGAAGTTTGTTTCCTGGACATGTCCAACAACTTCAAGTTCGTGACCCGCTCGTGCGCCAACACCAAAGAAATGGTGAAAATGGAAGACGGCCGCGAACTGCCGCTGTACAAGCTTGACACGTCCAGCGAATCGCACCCGTTCTACACCGGCACGCAAAAATCCGTGGACAACATGGGTGGCCGCGTCGAGCGCTTTCGCAACCGCTTCGGCAAAACCGCCGCCAAGGAAACAGCTCCAGAAGCTGCACCGGTCGCTGCCGAATAAGCTGCACAAGCATCTGCCCGTCAGCACAAAAAGCAGCCTGAAGTTCAGGCTGCTTTTTTTTCGGCTAAATTTCCTGCTTCCGGGGCATTGCATCCGGCCCTTTTCCATCGTCTAGCTCCATCGTCAAGCTGTTTTGAACAAACCTTCCCCCGCCATCATTGCCCAGTCTGCCGTGCGGCGCCTGCCGCGCCGGGCACTGCTGCTCTTCTGCGCGGCCTACATCCTTCCGGGTTTTCTCGGCCGCAGTCCGTGGAAAAACGAGGACATCGCGGCCTTTGGCGTGATGCGTGAACTCACTTCCTCCGCAGCCAACTGGCTGCAGCCGCAGTTGCTCGGCCAGGTCACCGGCTTCGATGCCTTGCTGCCCTACTGGCTCGGCGCGCTGGCCATCAAGCTTTTGCCTTTTATTGATCCCGCCATGGCGGTGCGCATTCCCTACATGCTTCTGCTGGTGATGACCCTGCTGAGTAGCTGGTATGCGGTGTATTACCTGGCCAAAAGTCCGCAGGCGCAACCCGTGGCGTTTGCCTTTGGCGGCGAAGCCGATCCGGTGGACTATGCGCGGGCAATTGCCGACGGCGGTGTTCTGGCACTGATTGCCAGCCTGGGCCTGGCGCAGTTCTCGCACGAAACCACGCCTGCCTTGGCGCAACTGGGTTTCACGTCGCTGGCGTTCTACGCCATGGCCGCCAGTCCTTACCGCCGTGCCACCCGGCTTGCCGGTCCGGCTCTCGGCCTGCTGATCGGCCTGACTGGACTGGCCTTGAGCGGCGCGCCGACGCTGGCCTTGCTGCTCGGCGTGGGGGGGGCGCTGGTGGAATGGTCGCACACGCGGTGGGACCCCTCATCCCATCGCGAAGCCGCGAGCGACCGGCAGTCATGGCACTGGGTGCTGCTGATCGCCGGCGTCACGCTGGCCGTTTCGCTGTTGAGTTTCGGACTGGATTTGTGGCGCTGGCGGATCGAACTGCCCGGCACCGACGGCGAGTCCGCCTGGAGCGACTGGAACAGTCTGGCACGCCTGCTGCTGTGGTTCACCTGGCCCGCCTGGCCGCTGGCCCTGTGGACGCTGTGGCGCTGGCGCCGGCAATTGTCCAGCCGTCATGTGGCCTTGCCACTCTGGTTTGCCGGCATGGCCGTGGTGTCGGCATTCACCACCGATGCCTCTGACCGCAGCTTGCTGCTGAGCCTGCCGCCGCTGGCAGCGCTGGCCGCCTTTGCCCTTCCCACGCTCAAGCGCAGCGTGGCTTCGCTGATCGACTGGTTCACGCTGCTGTTTTTCACCACCTGCGCGATTGCCATCTGGGTGATCTGGATAGCCATGCAAACCGGCGTTCCCCGGCAACCGGCGGCCAATGTCACCAAGCTGGCGCCTGGCTTTGAGCCGAGTTTTTCGCTGCTGGCCTTTGTCAGCGCCGTGGCCGCCACGCTGGCCTGGGCCTGGCTGGTGCGCTGGCGCACTGGCGCGCATCGCGCTGCCATCTGGAAATCACTGGTGCTGCCTGCCGGTGGCGCCACCTTGTGCTGGCTGCTGCTGATGACGCTCTGGATGCCCTTGCTGGACTATGCGCGCAGCCTGGCGCCGCTGTCGCGCCAGGTGGCCAGCCTGGTCGACAAGAAAAGCTGCGTTGAAATCTTCGGCGTCGGTAGCGCCCAGACAGCAGCCCTGCAATACCATGGCCAGCTTGACCTGCGCCAGGCAACGCCACTGGCCAGTTGCCCATACCTGGTGGTGGATGTGACGGCCCAGGCGCGCCTGGGCAGCGCGGTCAACCTGCCCGACTGGGCGTTCCAGGCCACGGTGCGCAAACCGACCGACAAGACGGAAAACATGCTGGTTTACAAGCGCGTGAGCGTCGCGGTCACGCCTGGACCAGCGGGTATCCCGCACAGCCCATGAGCGAGCTGCGGCTCATCGGCCGCCACGCAGGAACCATCCTGGTTGGTCAGCTGGCGGTGATGGCCTTCGGCGTTGCCGACACGGTAATTGCCGGGCGCCACAGTGAGGCGGCGCTGGCCGCGCTCTCGGTCGGCTCGGCGCTTTACATCAGTGTGTATGTCGGCTTGATGGGCATTGTGCAAGCGCTGCTTCCTGTCTGGGCTGAAATGCTGGGGTCGCGCCGGCCTGCAGCTGTTGGCCCCTCATTACGCCAAAGCGTTTACCTGTGCGGCGCCATCAGCCTCGCGGGCATGGCCGCACTGCTGTTTCCTGGACCGTTGCTGCGCTGGGCCCAGGTGCCTGTGGCAATGCAGGACGACGTCCAGCGCTATCTCGGCGTGCTGGCCTTCGCCTTTGCACCTTCGCTGCTGTTCAAGCTCTACGCGACATTCAACCAGTCCCTGGGCAAGCCGCGCCTGGTGACCTGGCTGCAGATTGCCGCGCTGGCGATCAAGATTCCTCTCTCGCTCTGGTGGGTAGCGGGCGGCGCCGGCGTTGACGCCATGGGCGTTGTCGGCTGCGCCTGGGCCACCCTGGTCGTCAACTACGTCCTGCTGGTGCTTGCCGTGGTGATGCTGCGAACGCAGGACATCTACCAGCCCTTCCAGCTCTGGCAGCGCATGGAGCGGCCCGACTGGCGACAGCTCGGCGCCTTCCTGCGGCTCGGCCTTCCCGGGGGACTGGCGTATCTGGTGGAAGTGACCTCCTTCACCCTGATGGCGCTGTTCATCGCCCGGCTGGGCACCGTCGCGTCAGCCAGCCACCAGATCGCGGCCAGCGTGGCCGCCGTGCTGTACATGATGCCGCTGTCCATGGCAGTCGCCTGCAGCGCCCGCGTGTCCTTCTGGCTGGGCGCGGGCCGCCCGGACCTAGCCAGACACGCGGTTTTTATAGGATTCAGGCTGACTGCGCTTGTTGCGCTTGGCTTTGCAGCTACTGTTTACATAGCATCACCCACGCTGGCCAGCTGGTATTCGGCAAGTCCTGCCGTTGTGGCCCTGGCGTCCGGATTGCTGCCCTGGGTGGCGCTCTACCATGTTGCCGATGCCTTGCAGGCGCTGTGCGCCTTTTTGCTGCGCTGCTACCGCATCACGATCGCACCACTGGCGCTGTATGGTGTGCTGCTCTGGGGACTGGGCCTGTACGGCGGATACCGGCTGGCTTACGTGGGTCTGGCGGGACACCCGGCCACGCAGGCCGCAAGCAGCTTCTGGGTGGCCAGCACCGTGGCCATCGCCTTGGTAGCCATCGCGCTGCTGGGCCTCTTGGTGCATGCAGTGAGCCGCAGCCAGCGGGGCCAAGCGGCCAGTTTTCAGGCTGGTTGAAGCGTCCGGCGCACCCGGGCCGCAGGAAAAACGATGCAAAAGCACGAACCCTGACCCACCTGGCTCTCGATCTGCAGTTCAGCCCCGTGCCGCTGCGCCACATGCTTGACGATGGCCAGGCCCAGGCCGGTGCCGCCTGTCTCTCGCGAACGGCTGCGGTCCACCCGGTAAAACCGTTCGGTCAGTCGCGGCAGATGTTCGGCCGCAATGCCGGGCCCTGAATCCCTGACGCAAAAGCTGCCCCGTCCATCCGGCAGCAGTGTCCAGGTGACACGGATCAGGCCGGCTTCGGGCGTGTAGCGGACGGCATTCGTCACCAGATTGGACAAGGCACTGCCGAGTTCGCGCCCGATACCGGCGATGTCGCAGGCTGGGCCGGCATCGAACACCAGTTGATGGCCCTGCGGCGACATCACGCTGGACAGCGCCCTGGATTCCTGCTCGCACTGCGCAAAGAGCGAAGTGGTGGACGTCCATTCATGGGTACCGGGCAGCGGACTGCCCTCCAGTCGGGACAGCGTCAGCAAATCCTCCACAAGCGTCTGCATGCGCTGCGACTGCTGGGCCATCAGCGTCAGGTAGCGGTCACGGTCGGGCTTTTTGAGGGGCAGGTTTTGCAGCGTCTCGATGAAGCCGGCCACCACGGTCAGTGGCGTGCGGATTTCATGCGACACATTGGCGACAAAATCGCGCCGCATGGCCTCGGCCTGCTCCAGCGCGGTGATGTCGCGCGACAGCAGCAGTTTCTTGTCCTTGCCATAACGGTGCACATGCACCGACAGCCTGACCGGCCGGCCAGCAGTGCTGAAGTTTCCCGGGATCTGCACCTCTTGCGAGAAATTGGCAGCAGCCATGTAGGCGCTGAATGCCGGGTCGCGCACGAGGTTGGCGATGTGCTGCTGAATATCGCGCCGCGCATCGAAACCGAAATGCTGGGCCGCCGTCTGGTTGCACCATTCGATACGACCCTCGTCGTCCAGCAGCACCACGCCGTTGGGCGAAGCCTGCAGGGCCGCCAGGAACTCATCCAGCCGGGCCTGGCTTTCGCGGTACTGTACATGGCGGTTTTTCAGCAGGCGGCGCACGCGGTCGGCGGCCTCGCCCCAGACACCGGGCAAGCGTGGCTGTGAGCCCGTCATCAGCACCGGCGTCTCGTTGCTTTGCTCCGAGCGCAACCAGTTGAGCAGCCGCCGGGCGTAAAAACTGTCCATGAGCTGCCAGGCAGCGGCGCCCAGAAGCAATCCCCAGGCCAGGCCTTCGCGCGACGCCAGCCACCAGCCCAGCGCCCCGCCCGCCAGCGCAAAGACAGTCCAGACAATCCAGCGGCCGATCATGACTCCGGGGATGCCGCAGCAGCAGGGATTTTCGCCATGGTGGCGGTCAGCCGGTAGCCTGCGCCCCGGACGGTTTCCACCATCGCCCCAGCGTGTCCCAGGGCTTCGCGCAGGCGCTTGACATGCACATCGACCGTGCGTTCCTCGATGAACACATGGTCGCCCCAGACCTTGTCGAGCAGGCTGGCGCGGCTGTGAACCCGCTCCGGATGCTTCATCAGGTGGTGCAGCAGCTTGAACTCGGTCGGCCCCAGCTTGAGCTCCTGGCTTTGCCAGGCAATGCGGTGCGTGCCGGCGTCCAGCACCAGCGCGCCCACGGTCACGCGGTCGCCTGGCGACTCCTCGGGCGCACGGCGGCGCAGCACGGCGCGGATGCGGGCCAGCAGTTCCTGCGTCGAAAAGGGCTTGGTGATGTAGTCGTCGGCACCGGCGTCGAGCCCGGCGACCTTGTCGGGCTCGTCGCCGCGCGCCGTCAGCATCAGGATGGGAATGCCTTTGGTGCGCTCCTGCTTGCGCCAGTGGCGCGCCAGGCTCAGGCCGCTCTGGCCGGGCAGCATCCAGTCGAGCAGGATCACATCAGGCAACTCGGCGTCGAGTTCGCGCTGGGCCGCCACGCTGTCGTAGGCCAGCACCGGCGTGAAGCCGCCATGCTTGAGGTTGACCTGAATCAGTTCGGCAATGGCCGGTTCGTCCTCGACGATCAATACGCGGGGCAGGTGCTTCATGGCTCAGGACTTGACGGCTGACTCGACCTGCTCCATCGGGCTGTGCCGCACATCGGCACCCTTGACGATGTAGATGATGAACTCGGCAATGTTCTTGGCATGGTCGCCCACGCGCTCGATGGCCTTGGCAATGAACAGCAGGTCCAGGCTGGCCGAAATGGTGCGCGGGTCTTCCATCATGTAGGTGATCAGCTTGCGCACGAAACCGTCGAATTCGGCATCGATCTGGTCGTCTTCCTTGAGGATGGACACCGCCGCCGCCGTGTCCAGCCGGGCAAAGGCATCAAGCGCCTTGCGCAACAACCCCGAGGCCAGGTCGGCCGCAACCCGCAAATCCGACGACGGCAGCGTGCGCGAGGCGCCGTTGTGCATGATGGACTTGACCATGCGGGCGATCTTGGCGGCTTCGTCCCCGGCGCGCTCCAGGTTGGCGGTGGTTTTGGAAATCGCGATCAGCAGGCGCAGGTCGCGCGCCGTCGGCTGGCGCCGGGCAATGATGGACGACAGCTCGCGGTCGATGTCGAGCTCCATACCATTGACGCGAAGCTCGGTCTCGATGACCTGGTTGGCGCATTCGGCGCTGTACTGCGACAGCGCATGAATCGCCAGCCGCAACTGCGACTCGACCAGACCGCCGAGTTCCATCACGCGGGACGAGACGCCATTGAGTTCGCTGTCGAACTGGGTGGATAGATGTTTGTCAGCCATGATGCAGCTCCGGTGCGTGTGGTTCAGCCGAAACGGCCGGTGATGTAGTCTTCGGTTTCCTGGCGCTTGGGCTTGAAGAATATGTCTTCGGTGACGCCGAACTCCACCAGGTCGCCCAGGTACATATAGGCCGTGTAGTCGCTGCAGCGGGCCGCCTGCTGCATGTTGTGCGTCACGATGACCACGGTGTAGTCGTTTTTCAGCTCGGAAATCAACTCTTCGATCTTGGCGGTGGAAATCGGGTCCAGCGCCGAACACGGTTCGTCGAGCAGCAGCACTTCGGGCTTGATGGCGATGCCCCGGGCGATGCACAGCCGCTGCTGCTGGCCGCCCGACAGGCTGGAGCCGCTCTGGTTGAGCTTGTCCTTGACTTCGGTCCACAAAGCGGCCTTGCGCAAGGCCCATTCCACCCGCTCGTCCATGTCCGAATTCTTGAGGTTCTCGAACAGCTTCACGCCAAACGCGATGTTGTCATAAATCGACATCGGAAACGGCGTTGGCTTCTGGAACACCATGCCGACCTTGGCTCGGATCAAGGCCACATCTTCCTTGGATGTCAGCAGGTTGTCGCCGTCAAACATGACTTCGCCTACGGCCCGCTGCTCCGGATAAAGCTGGTACATCCGGTTGAAAATCCGCAGCAGGGTTGATTTGCCGCAGCCCGAGGGGCCGATAAAGGCGGTCACCTTGTTTTCCGGAATTTCCAGGTTGATATTTTTGAGGGCATGGAATTTGCCGTAATAAAAATTCAGGTTCTTGACTGAAATTTTAGATTTCTCGAGGATTGTGCTGTGGGTATCCATCATTAACCTTGTCTTGTAGGGAGGCGGGCTGGTCAGCCGGCAGTTCAGTCTTTTTTGCGTGTCAGCACACGCGCCAGAATATTCAGGCCCAGCACCGCCATCGTGATGATGAACACGCCGGCCCAGGCCAGCTTCTGCCAGTTCTCATACGGACTCATTGCAAACTTGAAAATGGTCACCGGCAAGCTGGCAATCGGCTGATTCAGGTTCGAGGTCCAGAACTGGTTGCTCAAGGCAGTGAACAGCAAGGGCGCTGTTTCACCGGCAATGCGCGCCACCGCCAGCAATATGCCGGTCACCACGCCGGTACGGGCTGCCCGCAGCGTGATGCTGGTGATGACCTTCCACTTGGGGGCACCCAGCGCATAAGCCGCCTCGCGCAGACCCGGCGGAATCAGCTGCAACATGTTTTCAGTGGTGCGAATCACCACCGGAATCACAATCAAGGCCAGTGCCATGACACCGGCCCAGCCTGAAAAGGAATGGAAACGGGACACCACAACGGCATACACAAACAGGCCGATCACAATCGATGGTGCAGACAGCAAGATGTCGTTGACAAAGCGCGTGACCGAAGCCAGAGGGCCTTTGGTGTTGTACTCGGCCAGGTAGATGCCTGCCATGATGCCAATCGGCGTGCCCACGAAGGTGGCCAGCATCACCATCAGGAACGAGCCGTAAATTGCATTGGCAATGCCGCCCTCTTCATTCGGGGCGGGCGTCATTTCGGTGAAAGTGGCAAGCGTGATGCCGCCTATGCCCAACCTGACGGTTTCCCACAGAATCCAGAACAGCCAGAACAGGCCGAAACACATGGCCGCCAGCGACAGCACCAGCGCGAACTGATTGACCCGTTTGCGCTGGGCAAATTTGGCCCGGCGCGGATCCTTCATCACGGCGCTCATGTTTTGGCTCCTTCATTTTTCTGCAACTGCGACAGCAGCAGTTTGGACAGCGACAGCACCACGAAGGTGATGAAAAACAAGACCAGTCCCAGGTAGATCAGCGATGCCTGGTGCAGGCCATCGGCCGCCTCGGCAAATTCGTTGGCCAATGCAGAGGTGATGCTGTTGGCAGCCTGAAACAGGCTCAGCGAATCGAGCTGGTTGAAGTTCCCGATGACAAAGGTCACCGCCATGGTTTCACCCAGTGCGCGCCCCAGACCCAGCATGATGCCGCCCATGACACCGGCCTTGGTGTAGGGAAGCACCACCTTGGACACCACTTCCCAGGTCGTGGCACCCAGGCCGTAGGCTGATTCCTTGAGCAGCACCGGCGTGACCTCGAACACATCGCGCATCACCGAGGCGATGAACGGAATGATCATGATGGCCAGGATGATGCCGGCCGACAAAATGCCAATACCCACCGGCGGGCCTGAAAAGAGCGCCCCCAGGTAAGGAACATCGCTGAACACAGCTTGCAGCGGCTGCTGCACGTAAGTGGCCAGAATCGGGCCGAACACCAGCAAGCCCCACATGCCATAGACGATGGAAGGCACGGCAGCCAGCAGTTCAATGGCGGTTCCGAGCGGGCGTTTGAGCCACGCTGGCGACAATTCGGTCAAAAACAGCGCAATGCCGAAACTCACCGGCACCGCAATCAGCAGGGCAATGAAGGACGTGGCCAGCGTGCCGTAGATCATCACCAGCCCGCCGTACTCGTTCTTGACCGGATCCCAGACGCTGCTGGTCAGGAAACCCAGGCCATATTTGCTGATCGCCGGCCAGGCGCCGATGATCAGCGATACCAGGATGGCAATGAGCAAACCCAGCGTCAGCAGTGCCGCTGCCAGGGCGGCCCAGCCGAAAATCCGGTCCGGCAACGGACTTCGCTTCACAGGGTTTACAGGAGGAGGATTGGTCATGGCGCGTCCGGTCGCTTTTGCCGGAAACTCAAAAGCGGCCCGGCTTGCCGGAAGTGTAGAGGACACGAAATAAACCCCCGTGGTTTGAAGCTGAAGTACAAAGCCGGTTGACTGACGGCTTACTTGAAGGCGACAGCTTTGCCCGAAGAGTCCTTGATCTCGGCCCATGACTTTTCGATGATCAGCTTCACGTTCGCAGGCATCGGCACATAGTCCAGGGCGCCAGCAGTTTGGTCGCCATTTTTATAAGCCCACTCAAAGAACTTGAGCGAAGAAGCAGCCTGAGCCGGCTTGTCCTGGACTTTTTGCATCAGGATGAACGTCGCACCGGTCAGTGGCCATGCGTCTTTGCCTGGCTGCTGGGTCAGGATCTGGTAGAAGCTCTTGGACCATTCGGCGCCAGCGGCTGCAGCCTTGAAAGACGTGTCGTCAGGCGATACAAAATTGCCGTCAGCATTTTTCATCTGCGCAAAAGCCATTTTATTTTGCTTGACATAGGCATATTCGACGTAGCCAATCGAATTGGGCAGGCGGCCCACAAAAGCGGCCACACCTTCGTTGCCCTTGCCACCGGCACCGACCGGCCAGTTCACAGCCGTACCCTCGCCCACTTTGGCTTTCCACTCGGCGTTCGCCTTGCTCAGGTAGTTGGTGAAGATAAAACTGGTGCCTGAACCATCAGCGCGGCGCACTGGCGAAATAGCGGCATCAGGCAACGCCAGGGCAGGGTTCAACGCCTTGATGGCCGGGTCGGTCCACTTGGTCACCTTGCCCAGGTAGATGTCGCCGAGAACCTGTCCCGTCAATTTAAGCTGGCCGGGCGCAATGCCCTTGATGTTGACCACAGGCACCACGCCGCCAATGACGGTAGGAAACTGCATGAGGCCTTTTTTCGCCAGTTCATCGTCTTTCAGGGGAGCGTCCGAGGCGCCAAAATCTACCGTTTTGGCTTCAATCTGGCGAATACCTGCGCCGGAGCCTACCGACTGGTAGTTGATCTTTACGCCAGTCGCCTTGTTGTAGTCAGCCGCCCATTTGGAGTAAAGCGGTGCCGGGAAACTGGCGCCGGCGCCTGTCACGTCCTGGGCAGCCGACAGTGCAGCAAACGACATCAGGGCAGCACCCATGGTCACGGTCATGGAAGCTTTGAAAGTGGATTTCATCAGGACACCTTTACGGTTGGTTGGAAAGATGCTGCAACTGTAGAAGTCTTGTATGACAAAGTTGTGACAAGAACACCGGATTTACGGATGGCTCCAACGGTGTGCCGGCGTCACAAAACCGTCAAATTTCTGTCATGAACCGGTCACGAAGCCCTCCTACGCTTGCCGCTGTCTTACCTACTACCCTTTCAGCTTCTCAGGAGAATTCATATGCTCAAGCGTCATTTCGTGTTTGCGGTTGCAGCCATTGCCATCGTTGCTGGCTGCGCCACGACGTCGCAGCCTGTTTCATTGGCCGACACCATAGCGGCACGGCCACAACTCTCGACGCTGAACGCCCTGATCGTTAAAGCCGGCCTGACGGACACATTGAAAGGCGCTGGTCCTTTTACCGTATTTGCCCCCACCAATGAAGCTTTCGCCAAAGTGCCGGCCAAAATCATGGACGCATTGGCCAAAGACCCGGCCCAACTGAAAGCGGTGCTGACCTACCACGTGATTTCCGGCAAGGTCATGGCGGCTGATGTCAAGAATAGCAACAGCAAAACCGTCAATGGCGCCAACGTGGCGCTTTCACGGGCTGGCGATTTCGTGACCGTGGAAGACGCCATGGTGCAGACGCCGGACATTTCAGCAAGCAATGGCGTTGTGCATGTCGTTGACAGTGTGCTGCTGCCGCCAGCCAAGCCCTGAATACAGGCACGGCTGTTTCGGCCGATTTGCTTCAGATCGGGATTTCAGGGGTCAGTGGCGTGCATCCGGACTGCCTTGGGTCATGCCTGACCCACCCAGGCATGGAACGACGGCTTCATGGGCTCAGCTTGTGATGCAAGGCCGTCATCCACCCGCCGCACCCAAGGGAAAGACGTCAACCCCCTGGTTTTCTTAATCCCCTTCATTGCTTTGCGAGCGGGGAAATTCCTGGCCTGATTCGCTGCAGCAGGTTTCAGCGACAGTCATAGCTGTTTTTTTATACCAAATAAGGCTCCTGCGCAGTATCCACCTGCGCTAGCAGCTATTTATTTAATAGCAAATTGTTTCCTGTTCCTTTTTACCTGAAAAATCAAACATGCCATTGCCACCATCCCTCATGAGCCGTCGCCATTGGCTCCAGCGTGTCAGCCTGCTGGCGGCAGGCGCTGCCGCACCCGTTTGGGCTCAGCCGTCCAGACCAGCGACGGCATCGCGCAGCCTGATGGTCGCCCAGCTGGTTGATTTCTCCCAGGAGCAGCAGGATGTTTCCAAGGATTTTCTGATCGGCTCGCGCGCCGCATGGCAAGACATCAATGCACACGGCGGCATTCGCGGCCGGCGGGTAGAGCACCTTGCGGTAGAGACTGACGGCACGCCCGCCAGCCTGCGCAACGCACTGGCCTCCTTGAAAAACGACGCTTCCTGCGTGGTGCTTTCCGGCAGTGTCGGCGACCAGCTGGCCAGTCAGATCGCCGCCATGTCGCTCAAGGGCGAGCTGAATATTGCCCATGCGGCGCCGTGGCTGCAGAACTCCAGCCTTGAAGTGGATGACAAGACCTTCCCCATCTTCGCGGCACGGCAAGAACAGATTGCCCATGCGCTCAAAATCCTGTCGGTCATGGGTGTGAAGGAGCTGGGCGCCATTTATGCCAGTGCGCGCGAGCACGCAGCGCTGCATCACGAAGTCGAACGAATCGCCGCCGGCATGCAGCTCAGGGTGCAGTCATTTCAAGGCACCGGAGACGTTAGCCTGCTTGGCCAGAAGCTCACGGCCAATACCCCTGCCTTGCTGCTGTTCGTGGGCGGCACGCCGGAGCTGACCCAGTTCACGCAGGGGCTGGAAAAGCAGGCGCGCCAACGCTACATCGTGGCCCTGGCCGATGTCAATCTGCAGACCCTGATGCAAATGGGCGGGGCACGCAACACGCCCATCATTGCGACCCAGCCGGTTCCCATGGTCAACGCCAGCTTGCCGGTGGTGCGCTTGTACCGTGAAACGCTCGCCCGGCTGTTCGACGAACCCCCTACCCCCTTGAGTCTGGCAGGCTTCATTGCTGCCCGCTATACGTTTGAAGTACTCAATGAAATTGAAGGGCCGCCGACACGTCAAAGCGCCCTGGCCAGCTTCCAGCGGCGCGCCAACCTGGACGTCGGTGGCTTTCGCATCAGCTTCAACGCCCAGCGCAGAAGTGGCGCTTACGTCACGCAAAGCATGATGACGCAAGAGGGCCGGCTGATTGGCTGACAAGAAGAAGATCAAGAAGAAGGCATGAGGGCTGACCTGATGCCCGCTCTGCGCCAATGCTATGCTGAACTCCGAAATAAAAACTCAGATATGCAAAACGGAACACTGCTTGCCGCTGTGGACTTGGGGTCCAACAGCTTTCGCCTTGAAATCGGCCGTTTTGACCACGGCCGCATCCATCGCATCGAATACCTCAAGGAAACCGTGCGCCAGGGCAACGGACTGGACGCCGATCGCAGGCTGTCGCAGGACGCCATGCAGCGCGGCTGGGACTGCCTGGCGCGGTTCGGCGAACGGCTGGCCGGATTCGGCAAGGAGCAGGTACGCGCCGTGGCCACCCAGACCCTGCGTGAAGCCGTCAACCGCGATGACTTCATCAGGCGCGGCCAGAAACTGCTGGGTTTTCCGATCGATGTGATTGCCGGACGCGAGGAAGCCCGGCTGATTTACCAGGGCGTGGCCCATCTGCTGCCGCAGTCCGACGAACGGCGCCTGGTGGTCGACATTGGCGGGCGCTCGACCGAAATGATCCTCGGCCAGGGCCTGGAGGCTCGTACGCTGGAGTCTTACCGCGTCGGCAGCGTCGCCTGGTCGATGCGCTACTTTGCCGACGGGCAGTTCAGCGCGCGCGCCTTTGAGGTGGCTGAAATTTCCGCCAAGGCAGTGCTTGACGAAGCCATGGGCACCTACCGCCGGGATGCATGGGATACGGCCTACGGTGCGTCGGGAACCATCGGTGCGGTCAGCGAGATACTGGCCGTGGCCGGCTGGCCGGCCGACGTGGTGACGCGCGAAGGCCTGGACTGGCTGCTGGACCGGCTGCTCAAGGCGCAAAGCGCCGACCGGCTCAAGCTCGAAGGCATCAAGGAAGACCGCCGGGCAGTGATAGGCGGCGGCGTCAGCGTGCTCCGGGCGGTGTTCAGCCTGCTGGACATCGAGCAGATGCACGCAGCGCAAGGCGCCTTGCGCCATGGCGTGCTTTACGACCTGGTGGACCGGGGCGAAGACCTGACCGATGTGCGAGCCACCAGCGTGCAGCGGCTGGCGCACAACTTCAGCACCGACACCGTGCAGTCGGCGCGCCTGAGCAAGGTGGCGCTGCACCTGTTCAAGCTGGGCAGCGCAGGCATGCCGGAGCCCCAGGTGCAACGTGCCCAGCGAAAGCTGGGCTGGGCGGCGCAACTGCATGAAGTCGGCTGCCAGGTTTCGCACAACTACTACCACAAGCACGGCGCGTACATCCTCGACAATGCCGACGCGCCAGGCTTCGCGGTGCATGAAATGCACCACCTGAGCCTGCTGGTGCTTGGCCACCGGGGCAAGCTGCGCAAGCTCGAAGCTGATTTCGACGACAGGCTGTTTGTCCAGCAACTGCTCTGCCTGCGTCTGGCCGTGATCCTGTGTCATGCACGGCGCGACCCGGACCTGAAGGGGATGCAACTCAATTGGGAAACCGAGCCCGGCAGGCGCTTCTGGCTGACCTGTCGTCCGGGTTGGGCCGAAGCCTTTCCGCAGTCCGCCTGGCTGCTGCAGGAAGAAGTGCTGGCCTGGCAAAAAACGCCGTGGACGCTGGTCGTTTCCACATCCTGAAAAAGCTGCGCCACCGTCGGGCGCCATCAAAGCGCAACACGCCAGACGCGCCATCGCAGCGGCAGGAAATTCAGAATTTTGCTACTTTATTAATAGCTGCCTATGCATACCCGGCAAGCGATAACAGCATTTTCCATCTAAAAAATCGATCGACTGGTCAGCGCCAGTGGGTTCTACAGGAAGTCCGGCGACTGGACGGTCACCACGACGGCCTGCACCTGACCGTTACGCTCCCGGGTGCGGAGCCACCACACCGCGCCTTTTTTCACGGAAAAATCGGTTTCCACCAGCCCCAGCAGGCGGGCCACGGTCTGTCCCAGCGTCGGCTGGTGGCCTATCACCAGCACCGGCACACGGGCCAACGGCCACTGCACCACTTCCAGCAAGGCCTCGGGTGTGGCTCCTGGCGCCAGCTCGGGCCGGGTCTTGAACTTGCGCCCCAGCGCCAGCGCGGTCTGCTCGCAGCGCCGTGCCGGACTGACCAAAATGCGGGCGCTACCGGGCAACTGCCGGTCCAGCCATTCGGCCATGCGGACTGCCTGCTTGTCGCCACGCGCGGTCAGTTTGCGTTCCAGGTCACGGCACGCATCGGCCGTGCCTTCGGGCAACGCCTCTGCTTCGGCATGACGCCACAGGATCAGGTCCATGCTTGACTAACTTTTGCGGGGTTTCAAGGCTGAATAGCGCGCCATCAGCGCCGATTGCGCGCTGTGGCGGTTTTCGGGGTCTGCCGGGTTCACCAGCACATACGTGCCATCGGGCTGCAAATCCCAGGCATCGCGGCCGTCGTGCAGGTAGGCGACCAGGCATTCGTCGATGATGCGCTGGCGAATCACCGGGTCGTTCACCGGCCAGGCGAGTTCGACCCGGCGCAGCATGTTGCGGTTCATCCAGTCGGCGCTCGACAACAACAAGGTTTCGTCGTCGCCGGAGCGAAAGTAAAACACCCGTGAATGCTCCAAAAAGCGGCCAATCACCGAGCGCACCCGAATGTTGTCGGTCACGCCTTTGACCTGTGCCGGCAGCATGCAGGCGCCGCGAACGATCAGGTCGATCTTCACGCCGCACTGCCCTGCCTTGACCAGCGCGCGCATCAGGTCTTCGTCGGTCAGCGCATTGGTCTTGACGACGATGCGCGTGTCCTTGCCGGCCTGCGCGGCCTGGGCCAGCGCGGCGATTTTGTCCAGCAGCCTGCGCTGCAGCTGGAATGGCGCCAGCAGCAGATGGTGCAGCCTGGGCAGTCGGCTGTGGCTTGCCAGGTGCACGAACACATGGTCGATGTCGGCGGTCAGCAGCGGGTCGGCCGTGAGGTAGCTGATGTCGGTGTACAGCCGCGCCGTGCCCGGGTTGTAGTTGCCGGTGGACAGATGGGCATAGCGCGCCAGGCGCCGGCCTTCGCGCCGGGTGACGAGCAGCATCTTGGCATGCGTTTTCAGGCCCATCACGCCATAGACCACCTGCGCGCCGATGGATTCGAGCATTTCGGCCCAGTTGATGTTAGCTTCTTCGTCAAAGCGAGCCTTCAGCTCGACCACCACCATGACTTCCTTGCCGCGCCGCACCGCTTCACGCAGCAGCAGCATCAGCTCGGAATCGGGACCGGTGCGGTAAATGGTTTGCCGGATCGCCAGCACCGAGGCGTCGTTGACCGCCTCGCGCAAAAAGGCCAGCACGCCGTCGAAGCTTTCGAAAGGCTGGTGGATAGCCACGTCGCCCTGCCGGAGCCGCTCGAAAAACGACTGGCCGGGCACCAGTTGCTTCGGGTAGCAGGCCTTGTAGCGCGGAAACAGCAGCTTGGGGTCGTTGACCAGATCGACCAGCTGGGTCAGTCGCACCAGGTTGACCGGGCCATGCACCCGGTACAACGCCTGCGCCGGCAGGTTGAACTGCTTGAGCAAAAAGCCAGAGAGATACTCCGAGCAGCCGGCCGACACTTCGAGCCGGACCGCCTGGCCGTAGTGGCGCTGCTCCAGTCCCAGGCGCAGCGCGGTGCGCAGGTTCTTCACATCGTCTTCATCGACTTCCAGGTCGGAATTGCGGGTGACGCGGAACTGGGAAAACTCACCCACCTTGCGGCCCGCGAACAGGTCGGCCAGGTGCGCGCGGATCACGCTGGACAGCGAAAGGAACAGCTTGTTGCCTTTTCCCTCGCTGCGGCTGGGCATGTGGATGAACCGCGGCAAGACCCGGGGAACCTTGACGATGGCAATTTCGTTTTCACGGCCAAAGGCGTCCCGCCCGCCCAGCCGGACAATGAAGTTCAGCGACTTGTTGGCCACCTGCGGAAACGGGTGCGACGGATCCAGCCCGACCGGAATCAAGAGCGGCCGGACCGCGCGTTCGAAATAGGCCTTGACCCAGCGCCGCTGCACCGCATTGCGCTCGCCATGCGAGACGATGCGGATGCCGTGCCGCGCAAACGCCGGCAGCAGCTCGTCGTTGTACAGCGCATACTGGCGCGCCACCATGTCATGCGCCATGCCGGAGAGCGTCTTGAACGACGCGACCGAACAAGCGCCTTTCAGCTCATTGTTCATTGCCGCCGTCAGGTGCGACAAGGCCCGAACTTCAAAAAACTCGTCCAGGTTGGACGACACGATGCACAAAAAACGCAGGCGCTCCAGCAAGGGTACGTCGGTGCGCCGTGCCCAGTTCAGCACCCGCTCGTTGAAGGCGAGGATGCTGTGGTCGCGGTCAAGAAACTTGACAGGCATGGCGACGGGGACCAGTGCGGGGGTCGTGGCGGGAAGTAACAAGACAGGTCTTTACGGTCAAAAAATAGCCCCTAGTGTTGTCTGGTTTGATGACAGCCTTGTGACAGCCGGCAGTCCCGCTGGTGCAACGCCCAACGCCGGCTGGCAAGTTGGAAAGCTGTCTTTTGCGTCATGTTTTCAAGCAAAAACAGCCATTTCCGCAATAAGCACGGGCGCAAGCAGCTATCACTTTCATAGTCCCTGCTGCAGTGCGGCCTGCGTGATCGATGACAGCGTGGCACGCGTGGTGATGACTTCCGGGTCCAGCATGACCTCGATCAGCGTGCCTTCCGGCCGGGCCAGCGCGGCCAGCAGTTCGGCTTCGAATTCGTCGGTGCGGGTGATGCGCACGCCGGCATAACCGTAGGCGCGGGCCAGCGCCGCAAAGTCCGGGTTGTTGAGGCGCGAGCCGCTCTCATGCTGCGGATAGGTCTTTTCCTGGTGCATGCGGATGGTGCCGTACATGCCGTTGTTCAGGAGCAGGATGATGCTCTTGGCGCCGTGCTGCACAGCCGTCGCCAGTTCCTGGCTGTTCATCAGGAAGTCGCCATCGCCGGCAATGGTGAACGCCACGCGCCCGGTCGTGATGGCAGCGGCAATGCCGGCCGGAACGCCGTAGCCCATCGCGCCGACGGTGGGAGCAAGCTGCGTCTTGTGCCCCTTGACCAGCCCGTGGTGCTGGTAGAAACGGTGAATCCAGCTGGCGAAATTGCCCGCGCCATTGGTCAGCACCGCATTCTCTGGCAAATGCTGTTGCAGCAGGCCGACGATGGCCGGCATGTCGATGTCGCCGGGCAAAGCCTGCGGCACCAGATTGGCCAGGTAATCGGCATTGGCCGAGGCGGTCCATTCTTCCCACGGCACAGACACCGGCGCGCTCAGCACTTCGAGCGAACGGGCAGCGGCATTCATGGTGGCGTTGATCGCCAGGTCGGCCTGGAACACGCGGTTGAGTTCTTCGGCGCTGGCATGGATATGCACCAGCTTTTGCTTCGGCCGGGGCGCCTCGATCAGTGTGTAGTTGCCGGTCGTCATTTCACCCAGGCGCGGGCCGATGGCGATGATCAGGTCGCTGGCCTTGACACGCGCAGCCAGTTTCGGGCTCAGGCCAATGCCGACATCGCCGGCATACAGCGGATGGTGGTTGTCGAAAGTGTCCTGGAAGCGAAAGGCGTTGCCCACCGGCAGCTTCCAGTTCTCGGCAAAACGCTGCAAGGCCTGCGCAGATTGCGGCGTCCAGCCACCTCCACCGGCAATGATGAGCGGCTGCTTTGACGCCAGCAGCATCTCGCGCAGTGTGCGCAAGCCGCCGGGGTTGCTCCAGGCCTGCACCGCTTCAACGCGTGGCAGCGGCCGGGCATCGGTCATGCGCGTCAGCATGTCCTCGGGCAGCACCAGCACCACCGGGCCGGGCCGGCCGTTCATGGCGGTGGCAAAGGCCCGCGCCACATATTCAGGGATGCGGTCGGCGTCATCGATACGCTCGACACGTTTGGCAAAACCCTTGGTGCTCGGGCCGAAAAAGCTGGTGTAGTCCACTTCCTGGAAGGCTTCGCGGTCGCGGCAGTCGCTGGCCACGTCGCCGACCAGCAGCACCATGGGCGTCGAATCCTGGAACGCCGTGTGTACGCCAATCGACGCGTTGGTGGCGCCCGGTCCGCGCGTGACCATGCACACGCCGGGACGGCCGGTGAGCTTGCCATGCGCCTCGGCCATGAAGGCCGCGCCGCCTTCCTGGCGGCAGGTGACGAAACGGATGCGGTCCTGGCGGGCATGCAAGCCGTCGAGCACGGCAAGGTAGCTTTCTCCGGGAACGCCGAAAGCATGGGTGACGCCCTGGGCCAGAAGGCAGTCGACAAGAAGGTGGCCGGCAAGTTGTTGGGTCATGCGCTTTATTGTGCCTTGGCCTCTGCGCACCGAATGGCAGCCGCCGTCTTGAAACGCGGCGGCGCCCGGCTTATTCCGGCGTCGTCGGATCGGCGTCCGCGCCGCCGCTTTCCAGCGCCTGGCGGTCCAGTTCCTCGTCGCTCAGCGGTGGCGCTTCCTCCAGCGCAGCGAGTTCTTCCAGCAGCGCTTCATCGGGCGGCTCGTGGCCGAGCAGCACTTCCTCGATGCGCTGGGTGTAGGTTTCGGCGTGAAGCGCCTCGGGCCCGCTGGTGGCGGGCGGAAATTTGTCGCCGAGGTCGGACATGACAGCGTCTGATTTTTCTTCCACCCAGCGGACAAAGTCGTTGGCGGGAGGGGTCTGGGATGCGGTCATTGAAGTCTCCTGAAGTTAAGCCATCGTAGCAGCCGTGCGCTCGCAAAATCCCAATGTACGCCGGCAACTTCGCCAGCGCAACAGGAAGCGCGCCGCCCTAAGCCAGTGGCGGCGGCAAAGCAGGCTCCAGCGCCTTGTCCTGCGCTTTGTCCTGCGTCTCGCGCAGCACCAGCCCGGCCGGCTTGACCAGCGAAATGTCGGCCTCGCGTAGCCGCCTGAGCACGTCGAAGAGCAAGGCGCTGCGAACGCCGTAGGCCATGCGCGGCGAGTTGACAAAGGCGGTCGCGTTGAACACCATGCCGGCGCTGTCGATGGCGTCGAGCTGCACGCTGGGCTCTGGCACCTTCAGCACGTCGGCATGCGCTGCGAACAGCTCCAGGATCAGGCTGCGGACCTGGTCGGCGTCGGCGTTCAGCGGCACCGGCAGCAGGATCTTGACCAGCCCGAGCGGGTTGGCGTGGGTGACGTTACGCACCGTCTTGGTGATGAATTCCGAATTCGGAACAATCACCGTCGAGCGGTCGCCCATCTGGATTTCAGTCGCCCGCACATTGATGCGACGGATGTCGCCCTCGATGCCGCCCAGCGACACCCAGTCACCGACCTTGACCGGCTTTTCGGCCAGCATGATGATGCCCGAGACAAAATTCTGCACCACCGCCTGCAGGCCAAAACCGATGCCCACCGACAAGGCGCTGGCCACCCACGCAATGCGCTCCAGACCGATGCCGACGGCGGCCAGGCCCAGCGACAGCGCCAGCAGGTTGCCTGCATAGGCAAACAGCGTGGACGTCCAGACCTGCATGCCGGCATCGAGCGATGTGGTCGGGAGGAAATCCTCCTTCAGCCAGCGCCTGACGATGCGCACCACGACCAGGCACAGGATGATGACCAGCACGGCCTGCAGCACGGCTGCCGGAACAATCTGGAAGGCGCCGACCGAGACGCCCTGCTGGAGCTTGTCGGCGCGCTCGAACAACTCGGACGGCCCCTCGCCAAACGGTGCCAGCAGCAGCATCAGCGCCAGCGCCACCACCAGCAGCCGGCCCACGCCCGACAGCAGTACGGCGGCCTGCGCCCGCACCTTGAGGAAGCGGGACGCCGGCATGTCGGCCGCTGCGGCGGCATCCGCCGTCGCGCTGGCATCGCTGGCCGCACTGGCCGGGCTGGTTTTCGGTCCCAGCAACGCCATGAAACCATCGTCGATCAGCACCGCCAGCAGATAGGCCGATCCCAGCACCACCGCCATCCAGGCCATCTGGTGCACCACGAAGCTGCCCAGCGCCACGTAGCCGAGCAGCAGCGCCATCAGGCTGCCGGACACACCCAGACAGGCCAGCCCGAACACCGTCGTCAGCCACAGCGGACTTGGCGGCCAGTTCGCGGCCGTGCCGGGGTCGCGCAGGGCGCGGCGGCGCGCCACGTCGGCGAGCAGCAGGCCCAGGCCCATGGCCAGGCCCATCACCAGCGCGACGATGCAGTCGGCCGCCACCGTGGTGACCAGGCTGGCATTGATCTGCGCGGTCAGCTGCATCAGCGCCCAGGTCAGCACCATCAGCAGCGCCAGCACCGCCGGCAGCCAGCGCAATTTCAGCGCCACCACATCGGGCAGCGGCAGCAGACGCCACGACGACCGGGCCGGCAGCAGCAGCGCATGGCCCAGGCCGACGACGTAGCCGCCAAAGCAGATCACGCCGGCCAGCCGGCCCATGACGGGCGCCAGCGACTCGGGCAGCGGCGCGACCCAGACCAGCCCCAGGTAAACCGCCTCGGCCATCAGGCCAGCCGTGACGGCGGGCAACAGCACCCGTGTCCAGGCATGCAGCGACCGGCGCAACCGGCCCGGCGGCACGCGCGTGGTGGTCAGTCTCAACAGCACCCGGCCCGCCCAGGCGTACAAACCCAGCAGCACCATCAGCACCAGGCCCACACTGATCCAGACCGCCGTGCCGCTGGCCCGCGCGGCGGCAGCCAGTGCGTCGGCCTGGCGGCGCACACGCAGCAGGTCGCCGGGAATTTCCATGCGCAGTTCGGCCCAGAACAGGCTGCTCAGGATGGACGAGGTGCGCTCGCCCAGCCGGGCCTGGAATTCGGAGCGCCGCAGCGCCGAGATTTCACCGGCCGTCTGCTCGCTTTCCACCGACAGCAGCTTGGCCCGCTTGAACTGGGCGTCGAGTTCGGCGCGCACCTTGTTCAGCTGGGCGCGCAAGACCGCCACGTCGGGTGCCTCGGCCTGCCCGGCAGTGACCGGCCCGAGTTCGGCCAGCCGCGCCTGGACGCTCGCCAGTTGCGGCTCCAGCAGCGCGGCCGCCGCGTCGGCCTGGGTTCCGGCGGCCAGCACCCCGGCACGCAAGGGCAGCAGATCGGCCGCCTCTTTCGGTGGCTTGTCGAGAACTTTGCGCGCCTGGTCGATCTGCGCACGCGCAGCGTCCAGCGATGTGTCGGTGCTGTCCGGCTGCGCCTGGGCGCTCATCGCGACCAGCGCCAGCAACAGGCTGGGCAAGACAGCCACGCCAAGTCGGCCCAGGCGAGCCAGGTGTTTCAAGAGAAGGCTCCAGCAGCCAGCCAGGCCGGGCAGCGGCTTTGACCCGCAACCGGCAGCGGCACGGCGACTGGTGTTTAAAGCAGCCATTCGATGGGCAAGAGCGACAAAAAGCTCACGCCTGCGCGCTGCCACCAGCTGGTGCCCGGCTCGGTGGTGTCAACCACCGGCTGCCCTTGCGCATCCTGGCTCAGCCAGCGCAGACCGCCAGCGCTTTTGTCTTCGGACAGCATGACCTGGTAGGCCTGCGCCGGCAGTTCCTGGTCAAACCCGTCGGCCACCTGGCCGGCCAGCCTGGGGCTGCTGATCAGCACGCCCATTTCGGTATTGAGCGCGGCCGAGCGCGGGTCAAAGTTGAAAGAGCCGACAAACAGCCGGGTGCGGTCGACAGAAAACGTCTTGGCATGCAGGCTGGCGCTGGAACTTCCGCCCAGCCCAAGCCCCTTGGCCGTGGTCGCCTCAAAGGGTTGTTTCTTGAGTTCGTACAAGGTCACGCCGGCTTCGAGCAGCGCCTTGCGACGCCTGGCATAACCGGCATGCACCGCCGCCACGTCGGTGGCCTCCAGCGAGTTGGTCAGCACGCGGATGCGCACGCCTTGCTGGCGCAGCGCCACCAGCGCCTGCACGCCGTCAGCCGTCGGAACGAAATACGGCGAAACCAGCTCCATCGATTCGGTCGGCGCCTGCAGCACCTGCTTGAGCCGGGGGAGCATCAGGTCCTGCTGACGGGCTTTTGCCAGAACCTTGGCCGGGTCGTCGCTCACCAGGTGTGTTGGCGCCCATTCAAGCGCCAGCGTCCCTTCGACCATGCGGCGCACAAAAGTCGCCTGTTGCACCGCCTGCACATAGGCCTGGGCGGCAGGGTCTCGACTTGCGCCGGCGTCATGCTCGCTCACTTTGCGAAGCTGGCCCACCGGCGCGGGAGCCAGCAACTGGCTGACCGGGTAGCTTGACGCGCTCGCCCAGTACAGGTCAAAGTCGGTGGACACGGCATCGACCACCTGGCCAATCGCCAGCACGTCCAGGTCGGCAAACAGCATGCCGTCGCCGACGCCGAAATATTCATCGCCCACGTTGCGCCCGCCCAGGATGCTCGCCTGGTTGTCGGCGGTGAAGGACTTGTTGTGCATGCGCCGGTTGAGGCGCGAAAACTCGGTCAGATAGCCCAGCGGCCTGAACCCGCGCACCTTGAAAGGGTTAAACAGCCGAACCTCGATGTGTGCGTGCTGGTCGAGCGCGGCCAGCAAGGCGTCCATGCCGACGGTATTGTTGTCGTCAAGCAGCAAGCGCACGCGCACGCCGCGCTCGGCGGCGCTATGCAAGGCTTCCAGCAGCAGCTTGCCCGACACGTCGGGACGCCAGATGTAGTACTGCACGTCCAGCGTGCGCTCGGCAGCATCGGCCAGCAGCACGCGCGCGGCAAAAGCGTCGCGCGCTTCATTGAGCAGGTAGATGCCCGACAGCCCCGGATGGCGGCCGGCCAGCGGCGCAATGCCCCGCCCCAGCGCGGTATCGGCGGTGTTGCGCAGCACGCTGCTTTCAGTGCGGTCGGTGGGCGGAGCCAGGCTGGTGCAGCCGGCCAGCAGCGCTGCCAGCGCCATGCACCACCGAGCAATCAGACGGCCGGCCGGCTTGGCAGGCCCACGCACCGTCATCTCAAAAGCGTTTTTCAGCAAAGGAAAAAAGGGATTTATGGAAAGCCCGAATCATAGGGGAATGCACCAAAGAATGCATGAAAGGAATGCCACAAGGCGCGCAGGCACCGCCCGCTGGCTTACCCTTTTCCCCTGGTCAGGCCGCCACGGGCAGCGCGGTGCGGCGCACCCGGCGCACGTTGAAGGCGCTGGCAATCAGCACGCCCTGCGTGAGCGCCAGCCCCAGCAGCACACCGCGGTACTGCCCATGGTCCATCATCACGCCAAAGATCAGCGGCGCCACTGCCTGGCCGATGTCCAGCCCCGCATAGACCACGCCGTAGACGCGGCCGGTCGCGTTTTCAGGCGTCGAGCGCTTGACCAGCAGGTCACGCGACGGCCCGGCCATGCCGGAGGCAAAACCCATCACGCCGAACAGCACCGGCACCACGCCCGGCGACACGTGGCCCAGCGCCAGCACCAGCGCCACCGCCGCCGCCACGCCATAGCCAATGCCCACGATGCGTTCGCAGCGCGTTGGATCGGCCGCCAGAAAACCGCCCAGCACCATGCCGCCAGCCGCGCACACCATGTACACCGTCAGGCAGACGGCGACCAGCGTCAGCGGCATGCCGTGCAGCTGGCGCGCCGCCTCGGGGGCAAAGGCCTGCACCACGCTGAGCACGATGGCATTCCAGAAGAAAAAGGCAAAGCACATCCAGACGGCCGGAATCTTCAGGAAATCCAGGTTGCCGCCCGCGGCACTGGCACCTGCCACCGGCACGGCCGGCTGGAGCGCCAGCTTGTTGCGCTGAAGCAGCAAGACCAGCAGCACGGTAAACACCAGCACCCCGGCCGCCGCCAGCGCAATGCGCCAGGAAAAGGCAAACGTCAGGGACACCACCAGCGCTGGCGCCAGCGCCCAGCCCAGGCTGCCGGTGATGCCATGTACGCTGTAGGCATGGCCCAAGCGCGAGGCGCTGACCTTGCGGTTCAGCAGCGTGTAGTCGGCCGGATGAAACACGCCGTTGCCGATGCCACCGACCACCGCAAAACCCGCCAGCATGGCGTAACTGGTGCTGATGGAATAGCCCAGCGCGGCAAAACCCAGCAACGCCAGGCCGCCAAACAGAATCGGACGCGGGCCGAAGCGGTCCACGACGAAGCCTGACAGCGCCTGCACCGCGCACGACACGACGAAAAAAATCGTCATCAGAAAACCGAGCTGTGCATAGCTGACGTCGAACGCCTCCTTGAGCCAGGGGAACAGCGGCGCCAGCAGCAACTGGCTGAAATGACTGGTCATATGGCCCAGCCCGACCAGGCCGATCACGCCGGCGTCACCGCGCAAGGAAGAAGCGCCGGCGGGCGGATGAAGGGTGCTTGAAGTGCTCATGGCCTTATCGTAATATTGGCCCCGGAATTCTGAAATGCGACAAATCGTCATGTTTCATCGAATACCGGACAACCGTAACGTCCCCCATTTCACTTCCCATGCACCGCAACAGCCGCCTCCTGCCCGTTCCCATCGGCGACACTGGCCTGTCTACGCCCAGCCCCGCGCAGCCGGTGCGGGTCCGCTCGCGTTCCATGCCGGCCGACGCGCATTTCGAGCCGCATGCCCATGCGTGGGCGCAGCTGGCCTATTGCGCCAGCGGCGTGATGCAGGTCACGGCCGAACAGACCCGGCCCGGCCACGACCGGGCGGAAGAAATCACCTACATCGTTCCGCCCTCGCGAGCGGTCTGGATTGCGCCGGCTGCCCACCACCACATCACGGTGCTGGAAGCGGCCGAGCTGCGCACGCTCTACCTGGACGCCAGCGCGACACCGTCGGGCTGGGAGGGCTGCCGCGTGCTGGTGGTGTCGCCGCTGCTGCGCGAACTGGTGCATGCGCTTGACGTCGGCGCCACTGCGCCCCGGCTGGGCGCACGCGAGCAATGGCTGAGCGCGCTGGTACTCGATGAAATCGCCCGGGCCGACACCCAGGCACTGGGCGTTCCGATGCCGCATCCCGACACCGGCGACAAGCGGCTGCGCGCACTGTGCCAGGCGGTGCTGCGCGCGCCGTCCAAACGCGCCACGCTGGCTGGCTGGGCGGCCGACGTGGGCGCCAGCGAACGCACTGTAGCGCGGCTGTTTCGCGAGCAGCTTGGCCTGGGCTACCAGCAATGGCGACAGCAGGCCATCCTGGCGCATGCGCTGCCGATGCTGGCACGTGGCGAGCCAGTGGGCAACGTCGCCGCCGCCAGCGGCTACGCCAGCGAAAGCGCTTTTTCCGCCATGTTCAAGGCCGCCATGGGCCAGCCGCCCAGCCAGTTCCATGACAAACGCTGAATTGCAGTGCGCTGATTGGCTCTTTAATTCATAGCTTCCTGCGCCCGTGGATAGTGCGCGAAAGCCTTTTTTGATTGAATTTTTCAAGCCAGGCCATCAAATGATGCGCTTGAGCAACCCCATGACTTGGTCGAAGCGCCGGCCATACGGCGGATAAAACAGGTCGCCGCGCGCCCATTTCGACTGCAGCAGCACCGGCTTTTGGTGCGTCAACCGCAGAAAGCCGGCTTCACCGTGGTAGGCACCCCAGCCGCTGTCGCCCACGCCGCCGAACGGCAGTTGCGGGTGGGCAATGTGCATCAGCGTGTCGTTCACCGTCACGCCGCCGCTCACGGTGCGTTCCAGCACCTTGTGGCGGGCCGCCGCGTCGGTGCCAAACCAGTACAGCGCCAGCGGCCGGGACCGGGCATTGACCAACGCAATCGCCTCGTCCAGCGAGCGGTAGGCCAGCACCGGCAGGATCGGGCCGAAAATTTCCTCGTTCAGCAGCCGCGAATCGGGCGCCGGATGAAACACCAGCACCGGCGGCATCTGGCGCGACCCGCTGGCGGCAGCGGCATGGCCAGCGCCGGGGTTGACCACCTGCACCTGCGCGCTGCCGTTGCGCGCATCGTCGAGCAGCGCCTGCAGGCGCTGATGCTGGCGCGGATTGATGATGGCGGCGTAATCAGGGTTGCCTTCAATGCGCGGGAACAGCTTAGCCACGGCCCGCTCGAAGGCGTCGGCGAACTCTGTTTCGCGGCCGGCGGGCAGCAGCACGTAGTCGGGCGCGATGCAGGTCTGGCCGGCATTGAGCAGCTTGCCGTGGGCAATCTTCAGCGCCGCCTGGTCCAGGTCGCACGACGCGTCGATGATGCACGGCGACTTGCCGCCCAGTTCCAGCGTGGTCGGCGTCAGGTTGGCGGCAGCCGCAGCAGCCACCTTGCGGCCGACTGCCGTCGAGCCGGTGAAAAACAGGTGGTCGAACGGCAGGCTGGCAAAAGCCGCCGCCACGTCGCCGTCTCCCTGGACCACGCACAGTTCGTCGGACGCAAAGCTGCGGGCGATCAGTTCGGCCAGCAGCGCCGAGGTCTGCGGCGTCAGCTCGCTGGGCTTGAGCATCACCCGGTTGCCCGCTGCCAGCGCGGTGATGACCGGGCCGAGCGCCAGTTGCACCGGATAGTTCCATGGCGAAATCACGCCGACCACGCCCAGCGGCTGGCGCTGCATGAAAGCGCGCGCGGGCTGCAGGTACAGCGGCGTACGCACCCGTACCGGCTTCATCCAGCGGGCGAGGTTTTTCAGCGCGCCGGCCAGCAGCGTGCGCAGCACGAACAGGTCGGCAATCTCGGTCAGCTGCGGCGAGCGAACGCCAAAGTCGGCCTGCACCGCCTGCGCCAGCGCCGCGCCGTGCTGCTCCAGCAGCGCGCGGATTTTCAGCAGCCGCTCGCGGCGCAGTGCCAGCGGCACTTCGGCCCGGGCACGGCTGGCGCGGTGCTGGGCTTCGAACAGGGAATGCAGACTGGAGGGCGACGGGCTGGAAATCATCCACCCATGATAGGGGCGGCCCGCTTTGTACATTAGAGGTCTGGCTCCAGCGCCAAAACCTGTTCGGCGCTCTTTCAAGGACTTTTCCATGCACACATCCACCGCTTCCCCACTTTCCCCCGTTCCGCGCCACTGGCGCCGCGCCGCCCTGGCGGCCACCCTGGTCCTGAGCGGCTGCGGCCTTTCCAGCGCCGAGGAAGTCGGCGCGGTCGACACCGTCTTCAAGTTCATCGGCCCCGACCACAAGATCGTTGTCGATGCCTACGACGACCCCAAGGTCAGCGGCGTGACCTGCTATGTGTCGCGCGCCAAGACCGGCGGCATCAAGGGCGCCTTCGGCCTGGCAGAGGACAAGTCCGATGCGTCGATTGCCTGCCGCCAGACCGGCGTCATCAGCTTTGCCGGCGGCAAGCCGCTGGACAAGCAGGAAGAAATGTTCAGCGAGCGCATTTCGCTGGTCTTCAAGCGGCTGCGCGTGGTGCGCATGGTCGATGCCAAGCGCAACACGCTGGTCTACCTGACCTATTCGGACCGGCTGATCGAAGGCTCGCCGCAAAACAGCGTGACCGCCGTTCCGGTGCCTGCCACCACACCGATTCCGGTGAAATAGCCAAACAAGCCGATGGCCTACACGGCGGCCTGATGCAGCGCAGTAAATGCGGTGCGGTTTTGCGCTAAGGTACTTGCTGGCCCGCCCTGGGTCGTCTCTGCACTGGGAAAGCCTTCATGGAATTCAAGGATTACTACACCGTCATGGGCCTGGCCCGCGACGCCTCGCCTGACGACATCAAGCGCGCCTACCGCAAGCTGTCGCGTAAATACCATCCCGATGTCAGCAAGGAAAAAGACGCAGAAGCGCGCTTCAAGCAGCTTGGCGAAGCCTATGAAGTGCTGAAAGACCCGGAAAAGCGCACCGCCTACGACCAGTTGGGCCAGCACTGGAAGGAAGGCCAGGAATTCCGTCCGCCGCCCGGCTGGAACGCCGGCGCCGAACATGCCGGCCGCAGCGCACCGCGCGATTTCCAGGGCGGTGGGGACGGCGACTACAGCGACTTTTTCGAGTCGCTGTTCCGCCAGGGGTTCGCCAGCGGCGGCAGTGCAGGCCATGCAAGCAACCGCGCGGGCGCCGGCGGCCAGCGCGCCCGCTACAGCGCCGCCGGCGAAGACCGCCATGCCAAGATCCTCATCGATCTGGAAGACGCCTACAGCGGCGCCACCCGCACCATCAGCCTGCGCGTGCCCGAAATGGACGACCAGGGCCATGTCGTCCCGCGAGAGCACCAGATCAGCTTCAGCGTGCCCAAGGGCATCCGCGCCGGACAGCACATACGCCTGGCCGGCCAGGGCGCGCCCGGAGTGGGCGGCGGCGGCGCGGGCGACCTGTACCTTGACGTGGAATTCAATCCGCACCTGCTGTACCGGGTGGAGCAGCGCGATGTTTACCTGGACCTGCCCGTGGCGCCATGGGAAGCCGCGCTCGGCGCCAATGTGGAAGCGCCCACGCCCACCGGGCGCGTCGAAGTGACGGTGCCGCCCGGCTCGGCAGCCGGGCGCAAGCTGCGGCTCAAGGGACGCGGCCTGCCGGGCAGCACGCCGGGCGACTTTTACTTCGTGCTGCAAATTTCCGTGCCGGCTGCCGACAGCGACAGCGCCAAGGCGTTCTACGAAGGCATGGCCACGCAGTTCAACTCCTTCAAACCCAGAGCCAAACTGGAAGGCCAGCCATGACCACCGACTTCCAACTTGTACAAATCACCGGACTGATCCTCGAAGACCAGAGCGAACTGCGCCTTGACGACCTGTGCCGAGCCTGCGCCGCGCAGGTCGAGCGCATTGTCGAGCTGGTGGATGTGGGACTGCTGACACCCTCCGGCACCGCGCCCGGCGAATGGCGCTTCACCGGCGTCCATTTGCACCGCGCCCGCGTGGCGTTGCGGCTGGAAAGCGACCTGGGCGTGAACCTGGCCGGCGCCGCACTGGCGCTGGAACTGCTCGACGAGCTGGACACGCTGCGCGCCCGCGTTGAGCGGCTCGAAGCCAGCGGGCGCTAAGCACCCAAGCCGTCATTGCACAGGCAAAAATGACGGACGTGTCGAATTCATGATGCAAGGAATCGTCTGCCTGAACCCCAAGCGGTTTGACGCCTGCGCCCACTGGCAGGCGTACTAAATTTTCGAATAAAAAGGTTGATTGCGCATGCCCAGCGGGCGCTTGCAGCTATTCAATCCATAGCATTCATCAAAAACAGCGCAACAGGTGGTGATGCGAGCCGCTTCGAATCCTGCGCCACGCCAACACCTCATGCGGCCCGCCCGCACCAGCCACAAACACTTACAGTGCAAGGGCCGGTTCGCGTTTAACGTGATCAGATTTGCTGCTCCGGTTTGACAGCGCATCCCCCTCCCTTTTTGGCACGGCGCTGAACCTGCGGGATTCGTTGTCATCCTTCATCGCCTTCATCAAGGGCTTTCATGAACCTTCATGTTTTCGATTCAACACCGGCTGGCTTCAAAGCGGCCGCCCTTGTACTTGCGGTGCTGGCGCTGCTGTCGGCTTGCGGCGGCGGCAGCGATGGCGATGGCGTCCTGCCGATGGCGACGCCTGTCCAGACGGCCACGCCTGCTTCGCCGAACCCTTCGCTCGTGACCACGCCGACCGCGCCGACGACCTATGCGCCGGGCAGCGAGGAACTGGCGGCCTATCAGCTGCTCAACGCCGAGCGCGGGCTCTGCGGTTTCGGGCTGCTGACCGCCAGCGCGCCGCTGGACGCAGCGGCCCGGGCGCATGCCGACTACCTGATCGTCAACAGCCTGAATTCGCACCTTGAAGACGCCAGCCGGTTTCCGGAAGGCTTTACCGGCACCAACCCGGCTGCGCGTGTCAGGGCGCAGGGTTATGCCGACCTGGGCGGCGTGACCGACGAATTCGCTTTTTTCACGTCCGGCAATGCAGCATTGCCCAAGCGCGGCATCGGCGTGATGGGCATTCGCGGGCTGTTGAATGCGCCCTGCCACCTGAATGGGCTGATGAGCGGCTACCGCGATGTCGGCGTGGCGGTGCGCTCCCGGGACGACACCGGCAAGGGCCAACCCGGCGTTTTTGTGCAGGTCAACGCGGCCTACACCATCTCCGCCGGCCCGCAACGGCTGGGCAGCAGCGACGTGCAGACCTACCCCTGCGAAGGCACGGGCGGCGTGAACCCCCAACTGACCAACGAAACGCCGAACCCGGTGCCCGGCCGGGACCTGCGCACGGCGCCACTGGGTTCGACCGTTTACATTGCGGTGCGCGAAGGCAACCGGCTGGCCATCACCCGAGCAGCCATGACGCGGGCGGCTACCGGGGAAGCCGTGGTGCTGCGCACGCCGGTCACATCGGCCAACGATCCCTACGGACCCTGCCTGACCGGCTGCTTCGGGCCGCACCAGGCCTATGTCGTGCCGGACGCGCCCTTGCTGCCGGACACGGCCTATACCGTGATGCTAGGCGGCACCAACAACGGCACGGCCTTCAGCCGCAGTTTCAGCTTCTCGACCGGCAGCGGCAGCTAAAGCCTCTGGCAGGCATTGCCAGGTCAGGTTTTGCAATAAAAACACCGTTTACGCATGACTGGCGTGTGCTTTCAGCTATCAAAATAAAAGCGTTTGGCACCTCGGCATGCAGTGCCAATGCTGGCGGTTTGAACACCCCACCTCGGCAGCAAGTCCTACCCCCGCTACCCATAACCTGCAGCGCCTGCGTGATGGGCGCTTACCGGCTGAAATGGTGAATTCTTACTTTCAGACGCATACAGGCGCATTAGGCTTGAAGGCAAATCTCCACGCTTTTTTTGCTTTAGATCTGCTGATTTTTTCTACGGGGACCACTGGATGACCTACCTTCACCTGCCCGCCTCGGGCTTCGTTGCAATACCGCTGAGCCCGGCATGCTGTGTTTATCGGCATGACAACACTTCATTGTCTTTGCGCAACGGCACGTTTGATCGTGAATGTCCCGCATGCTCGGCATAGTCATACCGGTCCACAACGAAGAGGCGTGGCTGACCAGCTGCCTGCAGGCAGTTATCCAGGCAGCGGCATCGCCCAAGCTTCACCGCGAAATCGTGCATACCCTGGTCGTGCTGGACAGCTGCACCGATGGCAGCGCCTGCATTGCAGCCAGTTTTGGCATTCAAACACTCCAGGTGCAGGCGCGCAATGTCGGCATTGCCCGCGCCACCGGTGCCCAGCACTGCCTGGACATGGGCGCGCGCTGGCTGGCCTTTACCGACGCCGACACGCGGGTCTCGCCCGACTGGCTGGCCGAGCAGCTCGACCAGGACAGCGACGCGGTCTGCGGCACGGTGACCGTCAACGACTGGAGCGGACATGCGCCACAACTGGCATTGCGTTTCAAGGCCAGCTACAACGACGCGCACGGTCACCGGCATGTTCACGGTGCGAACCTGGGCGTCAGCGCCCAGGCTTACCGCGACGCCGGCGGATTTCCACCGCTGGCCTGCAGCGAGGACGTGGCGCTGGTGCAGGCGCTGCAGGCGCGCGGTGCCTCGATTGCCTGGTCGGCCGCTCCGCGCGTGGTCACCAGCGCCCGCAAGAATTTCCGTGCAGCGGGCGGCTTTGGCGCCACCTTGCTCCACGGATTTCCTGAAGCGGGACTGGCTAACGAGGGGGCTGCATGCGCCTAGCCGACTGCCCTGAGCGCGCGCCTGCAGTCAGCGAGGGCGTGCCCGCACCGCTTCACGAGCAAGAGGTTGCCCGCAATCTGCATGAACTCATTCACGCCGGCCTGGCCGAATTGCCAGCACCCGGTAGCGGCCGCACGCTTGAACGCTGGCAGGCGCTGGCGCGGGTTGGAGCGCAGGACTTGTCGCTGGCCAAGCTGTTCGAGGGCCACACCGATGCACTGGCCATCATGCGCGAGCTGGGTGCGCCGCCAGCGCCGTCAGGTTCAAGCTGGGGCATGTGGGCAGCCGAACCACCCGATGCCAGGGTGATTTTTCAGTCGCTTGAGAACGACGCGCGTGATACCGGCGTAACTGATGTCGGGTACAGCGTGCAGCTTGATGGCCGCAAGGCCTGGTGCTCGGGAGCCCGGTCGGTGTCGCACGGCCTGCTCACGGTCTGGCGCCCTGACGGAACCGGACCCTTTCTGGCCAGCGTGGCGATGCACCAGCCCGGCGTGCAGGTGTCAAAAGAAGGCTGGCCGGCCATAGGCATGGCAGCCAGCGCCAGCGTCGATGTGGTTTTTTCATCCGCCCGTGCGCAACTGGTCGGCCAAGAAGGCGCCTACCTGGCCCGGCCTGGGTTCTGGCACGGCGGCGCAGGCATTGCAGCCTGCTGGCTGGGCGGCGCGCAGGCACTGGCGCACGCGTTGTGGCAAGCCACGTCTCAAGGCCGCCCAAGCGACAAAAACCTGCTGCGCCATATGGCCCTTGGCAAGGTGGACCTGGCGTTGCAGCACACCGCTGCACTGCTGCGCGAGGCAGCTGCCTGGATCGACGCGCAGCCTGCGGCCGATGCCAGCGCGCTGGCCCTGCGGGTGCGCCTGAGTGCCGAAGCCAGCGCGGATCGGGTTCTGGCCCAAGCCGGCCGGTCACTGGGCGCAGCCCCTTTTTGCAAGGACGCCAGCTTTGCCCGCATGGCCTGCGACCTGCCCGTGTATCTGCGCCAAAGCCATGCCGAGCGCGATTTTGCGGCGCTAGGCCAACGGGTTGCCGCGCAAGGCCCCGAGTCATGGGCGCTGTAGTGTTCGACCGTCAGATCACCGGAGAAGGCACGCCGGAAGCCGAGTGGCAGACATGGCCTGGCCTGGGCCAGTTGTCACGGATAGCGCTGGACGAACTCGTACCGCCAGGTCGCCGCGCGGTGGTGGTGGCGCCACATCCGGATGATGAAGTCATCGCCTTTGGCGGCCTGCTGGCGCTGCTGGCCGCACGCCGAAGCGCTTGTCACGTGATCGCCTTGACCGACGGCGAAGCCAGCCATCCGGGCTCGCGGAATTGGCCGCCTGGCCTGCTGGCCAAAGCGCGCATCGGTGAGAGCCTCGCGGGCCTGCGCCAGCTGGGCTTGCCGCCGCACAGCCAAAGCCGCCTTTCGCTTCCCGACGGCAGATTGGCTGCTTGCGACGACAGGCTGGCGCAGCGATTGGCTGAACTGCTTCGGCCCGGCGACGTGGTTTTTTCCACGTGGCAACTGGACGGCCATCCTGACCATGAAGCCGCTGGCCAGGCCACCGCCCGTGCTTGCAGTCAAGTGGTCTGCCGCCATTGGCAGGCGCCGGTGTGGATGTGGCACTGGGCCCGGCCCGGCGATGCGCGCGTGCCGTGGTCACACATGGCGCGGCTGGCACTGCCTGACAACGCAGTGCGCCAAAAAATCGCCGCTTTGGCCACCCACCAGACCCAGTTGGCGCCGCAAGACACCGGCGCGCCTGCCGTGCTGCCCGGCTTTGCACTGGCGCGGATGCTGCGGGGCTTTGAATACTTCATGCCTGCCGGGAACGCGTCGTGAACCCGGACCGGGAAGAATTCACCCGGCTGTTTCAGCAGACGGACGACCCGTGGGGCTTCAAGACCCGCTGGTACGAGGCGCGCAAGCGCGACCTGACCCTGGCGGCCCTGCCGCGCCCGCACTACCGGCGCGGTTACGAGCCCGGCTGCGCCAATGGCGAGCTGGCCGCCGCGCTTGCGCCGCGCTGTGATCGGCTGCTGGTGTCCGATGGCGTGCCGGCTGCGCTCGACCAGGCGCGCCAGCGGTTGCAAGGCTTGTCGCAGATCCGCTTTTTGCAGGGCTGGGTGCCCGACCACTGGCCACCGGGAAGTTTTGACCTGATCGTGTTCAGCGAGATCGGCTTTTACCTCGACCACGTGCAACTGGCCAAACTGATTAGCCAGATGAAAGCAGCGCTTGAAGCCAGCGGCACTTTGCTGGCCTGCCACTGGCGCCATCCGGTGCAAGGCTATGCGCTGAACGGTGACGACGTACACCGCGCCCTGGCGGAACAACTGGCCTGGCCGCGCCTGGCAAGACACGAGGAAGCCGACTTTTTGTTAGAGGTCTGGTCACCCGACCCGCGCTCGGTCGCGCAACGGGAAGGTTTTGTGAAGCTTTAGCGGGTTGGGTTGAATTCCAAGGCGCAGGTTTCAAGATACCTGCGCTCCAAACGGATCAACCGAAGAGCGAACACCTTATTTACAGCCCCAGTGTCTGGGTATTCCGGAGGATCGTGACCGGTCATTCCGGGGATCGTGACCGATGCCCTTGAAAGGGCTGCATTCCGGGATTCCGGGGTCGTGACCGAC